>DATGMH010000108.1:0-334255 GCA_035293725.1 Bryobacteraceae bacterium | reverse complement strand
CCGCTGCGATTTAGTTCACTGCCCGGTTGCTTCACCTGGCGGCCAGTCCGCACTTCCGCTCCTCGCAACGCCTCCGCCGCCCAGCCGAAGCAACCTTTTTCAGTGACGTTCGACACTGAATTCCTTTTCCTTCGAGCTTGCACAAAGGCAGAGCAGAGCAATGCAAGTCCTGGCGCTCTTCAACTAAATTAGAGGTATGGAGAAGACCGTTCAAGCGGTGTACGAGAAGGGGGTCCTCCATCCCTTGGAACCGCTCCTGCTTGGGGAGCGGCAGCAGGTGACGGTCACCATTTCTGACGGGATAGATGTGTCCGCGAATCATCCGCTTTTGGTTTCTCCCGACGAGTGGTCGCACGCCGCGCAGGATGACATTGGCCTCGACGAAGTCAGGCGAGCGCTAGCCACTATCCATGGCTCTCTTTCGGAAGCTGTCCTCGAACAGCGCCGAGAGCGCTGATTGCCCAGATATTTCCTCGACACCAGCGCGTTGGCCAAACTTTATCGTACTGAGGCCGGCAGTGCTTTCGTCGATCGGATTTTCTCAGAGCCGGCGTCCCAACACCTGATTTCCCGCCTCACGATTGCTCGACGCTCTACAACTCGCTATTGCTCTTGGGCTCAAGCAAGCAGGACTTGCGACGGTGTTCGTAGCGGCCGACCAGAAACTCTGCCGGGTGGCCGCGCTAGAAGGTTTTGCGGTGATAAACCCGGAGCAGCCAGCATCAATTGTGATTTGAGATCCAGAAGCGCCAATGCAGAAGGGGCCTTTTAGTCGATTCTCGTCCCTCTTCCTCCGCCACACATCACTGGATACTGCACGTAGCCTTCGCTTCCGGCTCGTCCGCGTTAAGTGCCTATTTCCCGATGAAGATCAGCCCGCAATGATATTCGTTCATCTGGCCTGATTCGTTCAGCGTGAACGCGGAAGAAATAAAACCCGTTGCCGCAGCGAAGCGCCCGGACCCGCCTTCCACCTTCCAACTGATGCCGCCCGCCATAACGCCCGGCGCGGCATTGGGCAGAAACTGGCCCTTTTGCTCGCTACTGAATTGAATCGCGTCCGCGCCTTCGTCACCGAATGTAAGCACGCCCGAACCTTGGAACGCGCCCTGCGACGTTAGCCGGATTTCGTACTCGAGAAAAGCCAAATCGCCGGGAGCCGGATGAAGCGTTGTCTCCACTCCAGTAGGCCCGACCACCGTTTCAATCCTGCAGCTGGTTCCACTGCTGGTGGTCCTGATGATCACCGGATCCTGACCGGAGCGGGAAGCCTGCCCGCGAAAGTGCATCGTATAGACCAGTTGTTGCATGCGCTCTCTCAACCGGCTGAATTGGTCCGCCGGTTACGGATCGGCACCAACGTCCACAATAACATCTGGCCTTAATAGTTGAGGCGCACCTGGCATCCCCTCGAAACAGCAAACAGTAAACAGAACAGTGCGTCAACCGGGGTCTTCTTGCGCCGCGGGCCATTTCGTGCGACCATTGAAGCGTAGTCGCAGTTGCTAATTTTGGCTCTTTCGCTTCGTCCGCTTAACCGGCCCGCGTTTCGATCCTGCCGCGAATCAATCTGCAAGTCAAAAAGGGAAAAATGAAAAATATTTTTGTAGGAAACCTCAGCTACGGTGCAACCGAAGATGCGGTTCGATCGATGTTTGAACAATACGGCGCTGTTGAGCGCGTGAACCTCGTCACCGACCGGGATACGGGACAAGCCCGCGGCTTCGGGTTCGTCGAAATGCCTAACGGCGCGGAAGCAGACCGGGCCATCGCCGAATTGAACGGGAGAGAACTGGACGGACGGTCATTGAATGTCAACGAAGCGCGGCCCAAACCGGAACGTGGCTCGGGCGGAGGTTACCGCGGCGGCGGCGGTGGTGGCGGCCGTTCGCGCAATCGCTGGTAGGCGACTCGGGCGCATTCGAGGCTGTTTTCCCGATCGCCGCCCCAGCGGCGGCATGCTCCAAAGCTGGACCGGTCACAGGCGAACAGAATCGCGTGATCGAGTGCGCGGATTTCCGCGAGCCGAGAATCGTTTGCAAAGACCGGCGGGTTCCCATTGACACACATCACCGTAAAATTCACGGCAAAAGAACTTAAGCTGCTCAGCAGCCTGGTTTCCGATCAGTTGTTCCGGAGAGAGTTCATCGATTCCAGGCTGCCCGGCTCGCCTTTCAACTCCGCGGATTTGAACCTGGGAAAAAAGCTTGCGGCCCGCATCCGGTTGGTAGCGGATCGAGCCACGGGGAAGGGGCCGCTTAAGAACGGGGAGCCGTCTTGAGACGCTTTCAGCCGGTGTCGTCCCGGGCCTGCCGGTCTGGGTTCATGGCGCCGGCCGGTAACAGGATGATTCTCGGCGCATGAAAGGGGCTAAGATGCAATACGTCCTCACTGGATTCACTCACGACGTCGGATTTCGGGTGTTCGCGTTCCAGGGCATTGGCGAAGACCGGGTGCGAACGGACTATAGCGTCAGAGCCGATCTCGCCCTATCGAGAAAGTACGGCATTCGAGTGCAGGAACTGCCGCTGCTCTGCCGCAGAATTTTGGAGCAGCATGACGAGAGCGATTCCCAACGCGCCTTCACCTATACCGAAGCAGCCATGCGTCTCCGCGCGGATTTTTGTGCGGCGGAGGCGGCCGCGCAGAAGCGCAAGTCCCCGCGGCGGCCTGCGAACCAGAATCCAGGGGCCGCCTGGCGCGGCTTGCAAGTTTAGGTTTTGTCTGAAACCGGATTCAGCCCGGTTCCTCGTACTTTTCGAACTCCAACTGATCGCCCGCTGTGGTTTGCGCCGCCGCCGCGGCGCCGCTCGGCAACTCTAACACCGAATGCGCCCGCAAACTTCCCGCGATGCGCCAGCGCGGCATGGCAGCGCGAATCTTGATCACGCGCCTCTTCTTGTCGAGAAAAACCACGTCGATTGCGAACTTCATGCCCACCGTGTGGACTGCTTCGCAGGGCGCTATCCAGAGTCCCTCGCCGGGCTGCAGCCCGGGATGTTTCAGCAGGCCCGTTTTGCGCTTCTTGCTGGTGTCGGCGATGTCCGCACAATCGGCCAGCAGGGTGCCTTTCGAGACATTGCGCACGCGAAGCTTCGCCACAGTTTTCTTGCTCCCGCTTAAGAATTATTATTTCTTTTATGGACCGCTGCGATTGGGCCACCGGCGAGTTGTCGATCCGCTACCACGACGAGGAATGGGGCGTTCCGCTGCACGACGACCGGAAACTGTTCGAGTTCCTGATCCTGGAAGGCGCTCAGGCCGGATTGAGCTGGAATACGATCCTTCAAAAGCGCGCCAATTACCGCAAGGCGTTCCACCGCTTCGATCCTGCTAAAGTGGCGCGCTTCGATGCGCGGAAGATGGCCGCTCTGCTTCAGGACCCGGGCATCGTTCGGAACCGGCTGAAAATCTCCGCGGCCATTCAGAACGCCCGCGCATTTCTCCAGGTTCAGGACGAATTCGCGGGGTTCGATCCGTACATTTGGCGTTTCGTGGAGGGTCAACCGCGGCAAAATCACTGGCGTTCGCGCAGCGAGGTGCCCGCTCGGACCGCCGAATCCGACGCCATGAGCAGAGATTTGCGCCGCCGCGGGTTCCGCTTCGTAGGATCCACGATTTGCTACGCGTTCATGCAGGCCACCGGCATGGTCAACGATCATGAACGGCGCTGCTTCCGCTGGTCGCAAGTAGGTTAAAGCGTTCACGGGGCGGGCGCGGCCGCGGCCGGTGCAATTTCGCCTGCTTCGCGCGCTCCATCGTTTAGAAACGCGGGAAACGCCGGCGGATCTTTTTGGAAGTACACGCTATACCGGCGCGTAAAAGCGGGCGGTATTTGCCCCGGCCCGTTCAGCAGCGCGGGCAGAATGCCGTTCGCGAAATACATGTCGAGTTCCCGCTTTTCCTTGGTAATCACCTTGCCTCGGTATTCGCAGGCGAAGAAGTCCTTCACGCGCGAATACGTGCGCTCCGACAAATTAATGCGGTTAGCCTCTCCGCTCGATTCCATGCGCGAGCTGTAATTCACGGTATCGCCCCAAATGTCGAACGCGAATTTGTTTATGCCTACCACTCCTGCGATCACCGGCCCGGTGTGAATCCCGATGCGAACCTTCCAGCGCGCGCTTTCGCGCTGCTGGCGCAATTGCACCTCGTGCAGCATCTCGAACGCGGCCATGACCATATCCACCGGGTGAGCCGGGTTGCGCACCGGAAGCCCGCTGATGCACATGTAGCTGTCACCGATCGTTTTCATCTTTTCGAGCTTGTAGCGGCTCACGATTTGGTCGAAGGCCGTAAAGTAATCGTGCAGCAGCTCCACCAGCTCTTCGGCCGCGAGCTTCTCGGTGGAGAGCGTAAAGCCGACGAAATCTGTAAAAAGAATGGTCACATCTTCGAAGTACTTCGGCGATACCATGCCTTTCACACGTAGTTCATCGGCCACTTCGCCCGGCAAGATGTTGAGCAGCAGCGACTCGGAAATTTTCTTTTGCTGTTCCACTTCTTTGTGGCGCTGTTCGAGCGCGCGATTAGCAGCAACCAGTTCCTCGGCGGCGTGAACGCGCAAGAGCACCGCTGACAATAGGCTGCCGATCGATTTGAGCACAGTCTCCGGCAGCGCCGCGCCGCAGATACCGAAACTCCCGGCCACTTCCTCGCCGGCCAGCACCGGCACAATAGCCAGTAACGCTTGTGTGTCGACGTGAGCCGCGCCTGGCACTGCGGCGGCGCGCAGCGTGTCGTCGCTGAGGAGTTCGCTTTCTCCGGCCCGCTGGAATTCACCACTGGCGCGCAGATAGAACGCGGCACCCGATGCGCCGAAAATCCTCATCGCCTGGTTGGTGGCGATCCAGGCCGTCGTTTGCAAGCTCTCGCTGGCGAGCATGGCTTGGCTCAGTTCGTACAAACGCTCGGTATCGCGCTTGCGCTCCACAGCCTCAGCGGCGCGTTTTCTGGCGGCAAGCGCAGTCTGGCTCACTACCAGCGCCGTAATCAGAAATGCAGCTACTTCGACGTAGGATTGCGGATCAGACGCTTTCAGGCTGCCTACGGGCGGCTGGAAATAGTACAAGAACCCCAAGGCCGCGACGGCCGACGCGATGATCGTTTCCAGCCTGTCCCACCGAACGGCGAAATACAGAATGGCGAGGAGTAGCGAATAATTGACGGTGGTGCTCTGGATGCCGCGGAAACGAAACTCCACCGCCAGGATCGCGCACACGATCGCTACGGATGCTACGACACGCAGCCCGCTCCGCAGCCAGAATTTCATGGCAATTGATCCTAGCAGGTTATCGGCTGCCCGGCCCCGCTGCCTTAGTGAGGCCATAATTTAGGGCTGCGGCATCACAGGATAAACGGGCGTCCGCGGCTGGAACAGCACCTCCGTCTCACGGCTGAGTAGCACCCAAAAGCCGTAAATCCCGAGCGCCGTACCGAACGGCACGCTAATTAGCTCGAACGCCGATAGCACGATGACCAGAATACGTGCCCACGGCTTGAACTGCATCAGTCCGAAGCCGCCGATAATTCCGGGAAGCGCTAACACCACAAAAAAGATGAAAACACCAAAGCCGATTAGTCCCAAGATTGGCGTTGCCACCTGGCTGTCGGCGTTTCCGCTCACACCGATGAATCCCGCGATGCCGCCCATAACGACCAGGACCACAATGCCGATCAGAAGAACGAGACCGGAATAGATGATGTGCAGAATTCCCAAAATCTTGACATGTTGCGCCATGCTCGCCTCCGAGTGCCGTTTGTCACACTACCATACGCCAAACCGCGCTTGTCAGTTCCAAAGCGGCCTGGCTATTTTTCGTATGTGATTTTCGAATCCGCGCCGAATTTACGGTAATTGCTGTACTGGATATTCAGCCGGATCCGCTGCGGGCCCGTCCTGAACGGAAGAGTATCGTCGGCGTAAGTGACGGCGGGAAACCAGAACCCGCCCTCTACCTTCTGCCGGACGGTAGTGAAATGCGGGAAAAGATTGTCCTGCTTAAGCCGCAGCAGTTGCGGCACCGCCTGTCCGGCGCTGCGGATGATCGAGTAATCCTTCTGATCCACCCAGATCATGCCATCGAACAGCCGTTCGCCGTCCAGAATTTGCCGCGGTCGAAGCCGAAGAACAAAGCAATCGATTCCGTCCACGCTTTCCTCGCCGCGATAGCTGGTTTCATAAAGGAACGCTTGGTCCTTCGTCAGCAGGAACGGCTGCACTTCGCGGATGTCGCGAAAATCCTCGTCGGTGAGCTTCAAGTGGGTCAAGCTGTTTGACGGTTTACCGAGAACCTGCTCGGTCCGCGCATGCTCCGGCGAGAAGATGATATCCCGGACCTCTCGATATTCGCCCTGCATCGCACCTTGACTGCTCAGTTCGGTCATGCTGACGGTTTGCCGGTAGGTATAGTTGCTCTGCGCCTCCGCCGTTTCCGTCTCACGCGCCTCGACGCGGCGCACCAGGTCAGAAGGCGGATCGGCGGCTCTTACAGCAGCCGCGCAAAACAGCGATGTTAAGATGAACCAGATGCGCCAGTTCCTGACGACGCTGGTCGTGGTTTGGACGGCGGCTTCGATTGCAGCGTACATCTATTCTCAACAACAGGGTATCCCTTCCTGGGTCGCGCTGGCAGTGACGCCCGCCTTCCTGGTCGAGATTGCGTTCTATATCGCACCGGGTTTCGCTGAGGTGCGTGCCGGCTTCGAACGTGCCATTCCGAGGCCCCTGCGCGCCTTGCTTCTGGCCTTCAGCGCCGTTATCCCCTACAGCATAGAGGCTCCGTTCACCGGCACATTCTCATCGCAGTTTTTTTTCGCCTTGCTCGGCGTTGCGCTGGTGGTTTGCTTCTGGTACATCGGCATGAGTCCATCGTTTTTGTACGACCTGAGTTTTCTGGTTTTTATGGCCGCCGTGTACCTGAGCAAGTCTTTGGATCGCGGCTATGGACATCCAGCGCCGCATGTGGCGCTTGCCATTTTGGGCCAGCTGATGTGGATCCGGCTGGGCCTCATGACAGTGCTTTCGATTCGTGGCATGCCGAACGTCCAGTTTGGATTCGTCCCGCGGGCGCGCGAGTGGCGTCTCGGCATTCAATTCTATTTTTTGTTCCTTCCAGTGGGCGTTGCGCTCGCTTACCTGCTTAAGTTCGTTCATTTCCACCCGCAGCAATTGGAATGGTGGAAATTCGCGCTGCTGCTCATCGGCACCTTTCTCGCCTTTTTGTGGGTGGTGGCGCTGGCCGAAGAGTTCTTCTTTCGCGCATTCCTTCAGACATCGCTCGCCAAACAGTTCCGCAGCGAGACGGCCGGCCTCATCCTCGCGTCAGTGCTCTTCGGTTTGGCGCACCTGTGGTTTCGAGCATTTCCCAACTGGCGTTTCGCGATTGTGGGTGGCGCCGCGGGTGTATTCTACGGACTTGCGTTCCTAAAGAGCCGCAGCATTCGCGCCAGCATGGTTACGCACGCGCTCGTAGTCACCACTTGGCGCATGTTTTTCGTCAGTTGAACCCAATAGGACCGCCGGGCCTACGGTTCCGGATCGGCCTTACTGCCAGGATCTTTGGTGACGCTCTTCATTAGGACCACGAACAGCAACACCAGGCACAACAGCGTGCCGATCGCGCCTGTCACCAGGTAATCGGTCGGCTTATGCGGCGCCGGCAGTACATACAACAACACCGCCACCGACCCTGCGAAAATCAGCACCATCCCGATGGCCAGAGTCGCGGCGCGATTCATCAGTCGTATTTCTCGAATATGATCTGCTTGCGGTCGAATCCCATGGCTTTCAGGATGCCTCGCACGTCATCCACCATCGCCTTCAGGCCGCAGATGTAAACGTCTATGTCGCGACGCTCGCCGATCGCCTCAAGCAGATGCGTCTGCACATGCCCTGATCGGCCGGTCCAGGAAGGCTCTGGGCGGCTCAGTGTGGGCCAAAATCCGAACGTTTGGTGCTCGCGCGCCAGCTTTTCGAAGTCGTCGCGATAATAGATGCTGTTTTCATGCCGAACGCCGAACAGCAGCGTAAGATTCTTCGCCTGCGGGTGGCGCAGATAGTCGGGTGCCATGGAGCGGAACGGTGCGATCCCGGTTCCGGTAGCAATAAACAGCGCCTCGCGATCCGGATTGCGAATGGTGAAAAACCCGAGAGGCGCGCCCATCTCCACCGTGTCGCCGGCCTTCAACGAAAACAGAAAAGGTGAAAAAATGCCTTCCGTAACCAGGTTGAGGCACAACTCGAAACGATTCCCATCCGGCAGCGACGCGATCGAATACGGGCGAATGATCTTCTTGCCGCCCAACACCTCCGTGAACGAAACGAACTGCCCAGCCTTGAAGTGAAGCTGCTCGACCTCCGGCACCTCGAATACGAAATGCCGCACCATGGGTGCAATTTCGTGGGACTCCACCAACTTCGCCTTCATACGGCTTTGTTCGGCACCGCTTCATCGGCGCGATCCAGCAGCGCCTGCAGCAGCCCCGGATGACCGTCCAGCGGAGACGTGATGTGGATCTCGACATTCTCGAAACGGCCCGCCACGTCACCGGCCAGGCGCGGAAGATCGCGCTGCAGGTGCGTTCCGAGTGTCAGGAAATACGGGATCACCACGATGCGCTTTACTCCGCGGGAGACCAGCCGCTCCGCGGCACCCGCCAGGTCAGGTTGGCCCAGTTCGAGAAAAGCAGGTTCCACCGGATACGAGGCGCTCATCGACATACGCGCCGCGACGTCGCGCACCGCTTGGTTGGCGCTTTCTACGCGCGAGCCATGCGCAAATACCACTACTCCAGTAGCCGGCGCCGTCATATTTGCCGGTCCGGTCATACCTGAATGAGCGACGTCGATTCGGACGCTTGTTGCGGCTCATGCGGAAAATGCGCGAGCAGATAGCTCACATAAGCCCGCCCGCGCGGCCGGCCGTTGTTATTGGCGATCGCCAAACGCTGCAGGAACACCAGCGTCCCCAGAAGTTCAGCGTCGCGCAATGCCGGCGCGCCTTTTTCACTCAGCTCTTTCCGTAAAATCCCGACCGCGTCCTGTATTTTCTGCTGCATCGCCGCCGCTACCAGGTTCGCCGGTTTGGTTTCGTAATACAGGCCGCTCTGCAGTGTGCGATACGTGCGGATTAACGCGTCCAGCGTCTCAAGAACATCGGAGTCGACGGCCCCCGGCGTCGAAAGCGCCGCTTCCAGGATCTTCGCACCGAGAAAAATCAGAAGCGGCTCATGCTCGCGCAGGAACTCTTCCGATACCGGAACGTCTCGATTCGGGATGTCTTCGGGCTTGATCTCCGGTAGCTTGTCATGCCTGCGTGCTTCGAGCAGGTACGCGCAATCGAGCGGACAGTCTACCGTCACTTCCCTTTTGTCGCCGCAGCAGACGGTGCAGATGTCGCCGGTGATTCCAGGACAGTAGCGGCGCGGCTTGCGCGTTTCGCAAAGGCGGCACTTCATAGGGGAGCGTGGCTAACTCTTATCCTAGCAGGCGGCACCATTCAGCACGCTTGAATATCGCGCCTGGCATCAACCCGCGAGCACAGGCGCCTCAATCAGCACGCGCAGAGCAGCGCGGCAAAATGCCGGCAAGTCGTCGGGCTTGCGCGACGTCACCAGGTTTTGATCGACGACTACTTCGGCATCCTCGTATCGAGCCCCGGCATTGATAACGTCATCCTGGATCGCAAAGAAGCACGTCGCCCGCCGTCCCTTGAGAATCCCGGCCGAGCACAACACCCAAGGACCATGGCAAATCGAAGCCACCAGCTTCCCCTGCGCATCCATCTCCTTCACGAACTGATTCGCCCGTGCGTGCCGCCGGATGTGGTCCGGCGCATAACCGCCCGGAACGATCACGCCGTCGAAATCACGGGCGTCCACCTGCTCATATGAGAGCTGCGCGGTGGCCGGAGAGCCCAACTTGCTGGTGTAAGTTTTGCCTTTTTCCGCCCCAATCAGGCTGCATTCCGCGCCCGCCTCCTGAAACCGGTAATACGGATACCACAGCTCCATTTCCTGATATGCCGTATCGACGAAAATTGCAATCTTCTTTCCAGAAAGTTCCATATCCTCCGAGCATAGCGCGGCGAGCAGCGTGCATCGTCCGCCAGCGTGCTAGGTTGAAAGAGATGTGTAGAAGCATCAAAGTCCTGCGCGTTCCGGGCCAGAACGCTGCCAGCGAGGATCTGAACGCCGCTGCACTGCAGTTCGTACGAAAAATCAGTGGATTTCGCAAGCCGTCGCGCGCCAATCAGGAAGCGTTCAACCGCGCGGTGGCCGAAATCGCCGCATCCAGCAAAGTGCTGCTCGATGCGCTTAGAACTCCCGAGCCGCGGGTTAAGGCTGCATCGGAGTGAACGCGCCGCAGAGCGCGAAGACTGCGTTGCTATACTGCCCTGTAGCGGGGACGTAGCTCAGTTGGATAGAGCGGTCGCCTCCTAAGCGACAGGTCGGCAGTTCGAATCTGCCCGTCCCTACCAATCTCCGAAACACGGCACCAACGCCGCACCGCGCGCTCACTTGGCCTGCGGCAATCCTAGCTTCTGATCCAACGCGAGGAAACGCGTCTCGCCGAGATACCGCCGGTAGCACCCCTGCTTGTTCACAAACGCCAGCATGCCATCACGCTGCGCATAGGCGCGATCCAGCCAAGCGTACATCTGTTCGCGATCGCCCAGCAGAGCGTACACCATCGCGATCGAGGTGGGCCGCACGAACATGCCTGGCGCCGGATTCTCCCACTTTTGGACCAGGCTCAGCGCATCGCCTTTTTTGCCTTGGAAAGCGTACCCGAACGCGTACAGAAGATCGATGCGGCTCTCCGCCGCGAGCCCTCTGGCTTGGTCGAGCTGGCTGTAGTACCGGGTCATATCCTTCGGATCCAAGTCGCGCGTCGCCATGTCGAGCCGTGCTTCCACGAAATTAGGGTCCAAATCCAGCGCTTTTTTGTCGTAAACGTAGCCCTGACCGGCCTGGTTATTGAAAAAATATGCCAGCGCCAGGTAGGTGTTGATTACGGGCGAGAGCGGATCCAGATCGCGAGCGAGCAGCATCTCACGGAGCGCTTCGTCGGCCCGGCCCTGCGGCGCCATATAGACGATCCCGTAGCCGAAGTGCGCGTCCGCAAGCCCGGGATCGAGTTGGATGGCGCGCTGAAATTCGCGCTCGGCGCCCTGCCAGTCGAAATCGTAAAGCGCTTTTACATATCCGAGCGACGTGTGGGCCTCGGCCAGCGAATCGTCCAGCGCGATCGCCTTTTCCGCCGCCGCGCGAGCTTTGGGCATGACTTCGTTCGGCGGAAGAGTTCCGAAGAATCCCAGCCAGGCGTACGAATCGGCGATGCCCGCGTAGGCCGCGGCGAATTTCGGATCCTTCTGCGTAGCAAGTTCGAAGAACTGAAGCGCGCGCTCGGCCCCCTCCGTCCGCCACCGGTTCCAGTGATACCGGCCTTGCAAATACAAATCGTACGCTTCCACGTTCGCCGACGGCCGTTTCGGCTGCGGATTTGCGAGCTTCAACTGCAGCGTATTCACGATCGCCTTGGCGATCTCGTCCTGAACCGTAAACACGTCCTTCAGTTCGCGCTCGTACGTCTGCGACCACAGATGGTAGCCATCGGCGACGCTGTTCAACTGAGCCGTGACCCGCAGCAGGTTGCCGTCTTTGCGCACGCTGCCTTCGAGCACCGCGCCAACATTTAGTTTTCTGCCGATCTCGCGAATGTCCTGCTGTTTGCCTTTGAAGGCGAACGAAGACGTACGCGCCACCACCCGGAACCCTTCCACCTTGGCTAGCGCGTCGATGATCTCCTCGGTCATTCCATCGCAGAAATATTCCTGATCGCGGTCCGGACTGAGATCCGCGAATGGCAGAACCGCGATGGACGCTACCTCCGGACCCGACGTTGCAGCGGCATGCGCCCGCCGCCGTGAGGTCATGTAGATCGAGAACCCCAGGATGGCAACGATCAGAAGACTCGCAATCGCGGGCCGCCAATCGTGACCTTTGTGGCTATTGGTGAACGGTTCTTGAGGCGTTGCCGCAGGCGCTTCAGCGACCTTCTCGCGCAGGCGAAATGCCGGCACGTACCCACCCTTGGGCACGTCGATAATAACCTCGTCTTCCCGCCCTTCGCCTTCGTAGTAGTCGCGCAGGCGCGCACGCAGCTTTACCGCTTCCGTGCGTACCACCGCATCCACCCGCGGATCGTAGGTCGGCTTCCGGCCGAACACTTCAATTCCGAGCAGTGTCTCTTTCAGCTTGTCGGTTTGGCCGTTGAGCGTTTCCTCAACCGTGTAACGCAGGAACCGGCTCAGGCGCTCAGCGTTTACGAACCCGGGGCTCCCTAAAATTTTGTCCAGCGCAGCCCGAATCGACTCCGGATTTAACTCCACGCGCGCCGAGGTAGCGCCGTTCGCGTCTTGTTCGCTAGATTCGGCTGCTGTCCTCATGGTCTTAAACGCCGCTTGAGTATAGATACGAGCAAGCGGTACGCGATTGTTCCTTCATTTTAGCGCCGATCGGTACTCAAACGCCGAACCTGCGCATGTAAATGCATGAACATCCATCGAGTCACTGCCCGTGCACCGCATGCACCTTGTACCTCAGATGACATTGATGTGGCCGCGGATGCGGAAATCACGCTCCCAATGCTTATTCCCACATCCAGATTGCCTCATTTATCGCCGATCGACGCTGAATCGCCGATGCTGCACGTCCCGATAGAATGAGGCATGGCTAAACTCGCGCTCGTGTACGGCATGCGTCTCCTCCCCGCAGATGAGATCGAAGGTATTGAGGACGCGGACATCAAGCTCAAGAACGGCAATACGGCGCACGTGACCATGCACCTGATCGAAGGTGGGGAAGATCAAATCCGTAAGCAGCTCATGCAATCCCTCGACGCGTTCTTCGAGTTTTACCCGGAGCTGTGACAGGCAATTCGATAACCGCGCCTGCCTAACCCATCTCTAGGTGGCACGTCTTACACACCAACGCGCCCCGGTGGAACACGTCCTATGCCATTCATAGAAGACCTGCGGTTTGCGTTGCGCACCTTGCGCAAAAATCCGGGATTCTTCCTGACGGCGATGCTCGCACTGGCACTCGGCATCGGGGCCAACAGCGCCATGTTCAGCGTCATCGACGGCGTTCTGCTGCGGCCGCTTCCTTTTGCGCATCCGGAGCGCCTGGTAAATGTTTGGGAGACGAACTTCGTAAGGAATCTTCCGCAATTCCCGGTCGCGCCCGCCAATTATTACGACTGGAGAAAGCAGAACAAGGTCTTCTCCGCTCTCGGTGCTTACCAAGGCAGCACTTTCAATATCGCTACCAACGACGGTGCTCCGGAGCGCTATGTGGGCGTGATCTGCGACCGCGGCTTCTTCGACACTCTCCAGGTGTCGCCCCTGCTCGGCCGGCTTTTCACCGAAGAAGAGGAGCAGGCGGGCCGCGATGGAGTGTTGCTGCTCAGCTACGGCGTATGGCGGCAGCGCCTCGGCGGCGATCCCAGCATCATCGGCCAGACGCTCACCGTGGACGCCAAACCGCGCACCGTCATTGGCGTCATGCCCGAGGGCTTCCAATACCCGCCCTTGGCTACGATGTGGGCTCCCTTGGGATTCGATAACGAGGCGCGCGAGCGTCGCGACTACCACCGCTTTCGCGTGATCGCGCGGCTGAAAAATGATGTGCCGCTCGACCGCGCGCGGTCTGATTTCCAGGCGCTCGGTGCGCGCCTGGCGCAGGCCTATCCCGAGTTCAACAAGGACGAGGGCGTCGCGGTGAATCTCCTCCTGGATGACACCGTCGGCAAGCTTCGCTCCACGCTGCTGATCTTGCTCGGTGCGGTCGCGTTCGTGCTGCTGATCGCCTGCGCCAATGTCGCGAACCTGCTGCTGGCGAAAGCAGCCGGGCGCCAGCGCGAGATCGCGATTCGCAGTTCGCTCGGCGCGGGCCGCCGCCGGATCTTCAGCCAGATGCTGACCGAGAGCGTAGTTTTAGCCTTTGCCGGCGGATTGGCCGGACTGCTCTTCACCGCTGCCGCTCTGCGTGCCCTGATGGCCCTCGCGCCCGCCAATCTCCCTCGCGTGAACGAAGTTGCGTTGGATTGGCGCGTAGTGTGGTTCACGCTCTTGATCAGTGTACTGACCGGCCTTTTGTTCGGCCTTGCTCCCGCTTGGCACACTTCCCGCACCGATCTCAATTCCTTGCTCAAGGAAGGCTCGCGCGGCGCCGGCAGCCGCAGCCGCTTGCGAAGCGCGCTCATTGTCGGCCAGGTCTCCGCCGCCCTGATTCTCCTGGCTGGCGCGGCTCTTCTGATGCGCAGCTTCTACGAAATCGAACACGTCGATGCCGGCTTCGACCCCGAACACGTCATGAGCATGCAGCTTGCTCCCGCCCTCCCTAAGTATCGCGGCCATCCTGAACTCGAAGTCCAGTTGGCCCGCACCATCCGGCACCAGCTTTCCGCGTTGCCCGGCGTGCAGTCGGTCGGAATCACCACCAGCCTGCCCCTGCTCGGAAATCCGCTGTTCATCATGCGATTCGAGGGCCGCCCCAGCGTAACGCCCAGCCAGGCTCCCGTGGTCAACTACTTCGCCGTCACGCCGGGCTATTTTGACGCGATGGGCATGCGTGTGCTGCGCGGGCGCGCGATTTCCGATCGCGACACGGCCGCCACGCCTCCGGTCGTGGTGGTAAATCGGTCGCTCGTGGACCGGTATTTCCCCGGCCAGAATCCCATTGGGAAGCGCCTGGAAATCGGCTTCCGCACGCCGCCGGATTGGCGGGAAATTATCGGTGTCGTGGCCGATGTCCACACCGCCGGCCTCGACCAGGACACTCCGGTGCAGGCCTACGTAGCTTATTACCAGCACCCGGACGCGCTGGGCCTCGGCACGCCTTCACCCATCACGGTGGTGGCGCGCACGTCAGGGAATCCAGCCGCGCTCGGCGAGACCATCAAGTCCGCCATCTTGCGCGTCGATCGCGCGCAGCCTGTATTTGCGATGCAGCCGTTAACCGCCGTGGTCGCGCAAAGCATCTCGCAACGCCGATTTTCCTTGGTGCTGCTGGCGTTCTTTGCGGCTTCGGCGCTGTTCCTCGCGGCGCTCGGCCTGTACGGCGTAATGTCATACGTCGTCGCGCAGCGAACAGCGGAAATCGGCATTCGGATGGCCCTCGGCGCCCGTCCCTCGCAGGTCTTGCTACTCGTCCAACGTCAAGGATTGCTGCTCGTGCTCGTGGGCTTAGCCATCGGCCTGACGGGCGGCCTGTGGCTGACGCGGCTGATGAGCAGTCTTCTGTTCCACGTCGATCCGGCCGACCCGCTGGCACTCACCGCTGGCGCGCTCACTTTGCTTTTCGTGTCGCTGCCGGCCTGTTACCTGCCCGCGCGGCGAGCCGCAAGAGTCGATCCGCTAATCGCATTGCGCTACGACTAGCGCTCGCGCTCAGCGCATCGGCGTTAGCTGCTTATTCTCCTCGAAACACCATCGCACCAGCGGCTCCGGCGTGTTCGCATTCACTTGCAGTAGATCCTCGAGGCTCAGTTTGTGGAAAGCGAACGAAATCGAACCATCCGCCGTGGCGGTCCCTAGCAGGTATCCGTAAACGTCCGTCATGGCATGCTGCGCGGGACCGGTTGCAGCCGGAAGCCTGTACCGCACCGCGCCCGCCGTTCCCACAATCCAGCCCGCCAACACCTTTCCTTTCCATTCCGGCGTCTCGAAGACATTTTCCATGTAGAAGTGCGAATGGCTCGCCAACACGTACACGCGCTTATGCGCCGCGTTCTGAGCGTGCCACAGCATGTCGTAAACCTGCCGCCCGCTTCTGACGCCCTGCGCCGACTCGCTCATGCTGTGGCTATCGCTGACACTGCCCGGCAGCGCTTCATGCATTCCCACTACGATCGTCCGAATCTCGGACGACGCTTCGTCCCGCTGCAGCACGGAACCGATCCAGCGCATCTGAGCCGCGTCGAACTGATCGGGGCCGGCATTGTCGAGCGTGATGAAGTCCACCGCGCCGCGATTCCAGTGATAGTAGCCCCGCAGCTTGTGATCCGAGGGGTCGTCTTTCAATCGCTGCGCCCGCAGTTCCGGCCGCTCCAGCCAGTCTGCGAATTGAATCAGCCACGCCTCGCGCGTTGCCGGCAGAATCGTTTCGTGATTGCCGATCCCGAGAAACACCGGTAAATCCCCGAACGGGATCATTTGGTGTGCGATGAAATCCGGCCACGCCATGCTCTCATAGGCGCTGATCGTCATCGGACGCGGCGGAAGCCTGAGTTGGGCGGGCGGCACGATGTCTTCGTCGAACATGTAAATGGCTCGAAAGTCGCCCAGGTGCCAATAAAAATCCGCGCCGTTTTGCCGCACCTCCCGAGCGATGGCCGGCATCACCACGTCGCCGCAATTGCGCGAATCGCCTGAAACCGCAAATTTGAACGATGCCCCTTGCTGCGCCAGCAAAGGCACGCATACCAGAAAAACCAGCCGCTTCATTTCTATCAACTCTAGCGCGCCTGTTGCCGTCTTCGCTGGCGTTGCGCGTTGCCGCGCGTCAAATCCGCGGCGTTCGATACACTAAACTCCGTGACTCCCGCGCGCCAGCAGGAATCCGTACTCGATCGCGTGGATGCGATGGCTGGCGAAATGACGGAGTTTCTCCGCCACCTGGTCGCCATCCCCACCGTCAACCCGCCCGGCGATAACTACGCCGCGTGCGCGGATTGGCTCGGCCAACAGCTCACCCGCTTCGGATACGATGTCCAACGCGTACCGGCCGAAGGGCGCGCCGAGCACACCTCGACGCATCCTCGCGTGAACGTGATCGGCCGCCTGCGCGGCAGTCCCGCCCGGCCGCTCTTGCACTTCAACGGACACTTCGACGTCGTCCCAGTTGGCAGCGGCTGGACCGTCGATCCCTTCCGCGCGCCCTTATCCGCCGGTAAGATCTTCGGCCGCGGAACCACCGATCAGAAGGCCGGCATCGCCGCCTCGATCTTCGCCATCGAGGCCATCCGTCGCGCTGGCATCCGGCTGGCCGGGGCCGTCGAACAAAGCGGCACCGTCGACGAGGAAAGCGGCGGATTCGCTGGCATGGCCTATCTCGCCGAACGCGGCCTGGTCGCGCGCGGCCGCACCGATTTCGTCATCATCACCGAACCTCTAAACGTCGACCGCGTCTGCTTGGGGCACCGCGGCGTTTATTGGTTCGAAGTGGCAACCCTCGGCCGGATCGCGCATGGCAGCATGCCTTTCTTAGGCGTAAGCGCGATCAGTAAAATGGCGGATTTCCTGAGCGTCGTCGAGCGCCAACTCAAACCGGCGCTCAGCCTCCGCATCACTGCCATGCCCGTGGAACCCCCCGAAGCGCGCCAGGCCAGCATCAACGTTAACTCGCTCGCGGGTGGACAGCCGGGCGGCGGCATGCAAACCCCCTGCGTGGCCGACCGCTGCGAAGCCATTTTCGACCGGCGGTTCCTCATCGAAGAACCGATCGATCAGGTGCGCGAAGAAATCCGCGCGATTCTCCGGAGCCTCGCGCAAACCGACCCCGACTTTCAGTACGAAATTCGCGATCTCATGACCGTGCTCCCCATCCAAACCAACCCGGCCTGTGCGCTCGTGAACGCAATGTCCGGCGCCGTTCGCGACGTGCTCGGAAAGGATCCGCCGCTCATCGCCAGCCCCGGCACCTACGATCAAAAGCACGTCATGCGCCTCGGCTGTGTAGACCAATGCATCGCCTACGGCCCGGGTATTCTGGATTTATCGCACCAGCCGGACGAGTATTGCCAGGTGGATCACCTGCTACAGGCTTCCAAGGCAATGGCGCTGGCTGCGCTGCGGCTGCTCGGCACGGAGTGAAAATGAAACGGCGAGATTTCGGAAAAGCGCTGGCGGGAATCGCGGCAACTACGACCATCCTGCCCGGGAGGGCTTCAGCCATGACCAGCGAAGGTGGCATTACCGACGTGCAAGGAATCAAGGTCGGACATTTCACCGACACCCGTCGTCCCACCGGTTGCACCGTTCTGATCTTCGATAACGGCGCGACCGCCGGTGTGGATGTGCGCGGAGCAGCACCCGGCACCCGCGAGACCGATCTGCTCAACCCGGTAAACACCGTGCAGAAAGTGCACGCCATCGTGCTTTCAGGCGGCAGCGCGTTCGGACTGGACTCCGCCACGGGCGTGATGCGTTACCTCGAAGAGCATGGCATCGGGCTTCGCGTCGGGCCCAACCTCGTCCCCATTGTGCCGGCAGCAATCCTGTTCGATCTCGGCGTCGGCGATTCGAAAATCCGTCCCAACGCCGAATCGGGCTACAAGGCCTGCCAGGCCGCGAAGACCGGAAAAGTCGAAGAAGGCAACGTCGGAGCAGGCGCGGGCGCAACCGTCGGAAAACTGTTCGGTTCTAAGCAGGCCATGAAGTCGGGACTAGGCACCGCGAGCATTCGCGTCGGCAACACCGGGATCGTTGTCGGCGCCATCGTGGCCGTGAATGCCGTCGGCGACGTCTCGGACCCCAGCACCGGGAAAATCATCGCAGGCGCGCGCAAGCCCGACGGCTCCGGCTTTCTGGACACGATGCGCCAAATTCGAGAGGGCCATTTAGTGGAGGCCCCCATAGCGGCCCACACCACCATCGGTGTGGTGGCAACCAACGTTGCGCTCGATAAGGCTCAGACCACCAAGATCGCCCAGATGGCGCACGACGGCTTGGCGCGATGCATAAATCCAGTCCACACGCCTAACGACGGCGATACTGTTTTCGCAGTCGCTACCGGCGCCGTCCAAGTGCGAGGCGATCACGGCGCGATCGGCGCGATTGCGGCAGAAGCCATGGCACAGGCCATTGTACGAGCCGTGATGAATGCGCAAGGCCTGCCGGGCCTGCCCGCCTATCGGGACCTCATCGCCCGCTAAACCGGCGGCTGAAATCTTCCGTCCACGGCGGTCCAGCCGCCGTCCACGAACAATACCGTCCCCGTAACATAGCTGGCTGCATCGGACGCCAGAAACACCACGGGTCCCGCGATCTCGTCCGCCGACGCCCAACGCCCCAGCGCGTTCTTGCTCGCGTAGGCTTCATACCAATTCGCATTGCGTTTGATCGGCTCGGTCAGCGGAGTCTCGACGATACCCGGCGCAATGCAGTTGACGCGCACGCCGTCGCCGCCCAGCTCTGCCGCCAACGCTCGCGCGAGTTGCACTAACCCGGCCTTGGTCGCCGCATAAGCGCCCTGTCCCGGCTCCACAACCACTGACCGTATGGATGAAAGCAGGATGATGCTGCCGCGCTTGTTCTCGCTCATCACGCGGCCAACCGCCCGCGCGATCAGAAAGCTGCCCTTCAGGTTCAGCCTTAAGACACTATCGAATTCCTCGGCGCTGTAGCGCAGCAGCGGCTTGCGCACATTGACCGCGGGCGTACTGAGCAGAACGTCGATACTCTTGTGGCGCGCCCGGATTTCCTCCACCGCCGCGTTTACGCGCGCCTCGTCGGTAATATCCAGCGCCATCGCCTCGGCAGCGCCTCCGTTTGTGCAGATCTCCGCCGCCGTACCCGCAGCCGTCTGTCCGTTCAAGTCGGCGCAAATCGTGACCGCGCCCGCCGCCGCCAGCCCGAACGCCGCCGCGCGTCCGATGCCCGAGCCTGCGCCCGCCACCAACGCGACTCGTTCGTCTAGGCGAAACAGCGTGTTAAAGTCTGGCCTGCTCACGGCGTCAGTGTAGCCGGTTTTGCCTCTCCGGCGTAAATCGAATTGAACAGCAGCTTGAACGTGCCATGCGGCTGCCCGCGAAACGCCGCTTCCACCGCGAGCAGGAAAACTTTGCCTTCTCCGATGGGAGCTTCGGCCGCCGACACCGCGCCGTCCAGGTAAGCTTGCCCCCACGCCCATCCGCTGCGCAGCGGCGTCGCGTTTGGATACCACGCAATCGGCTTGACGCCTTTCATTTCCGCGTCCGGAGCCAGCCGGAACGCGGGGCTGTTCTCGAAAAATGCGTCCACGGTGGACGGCATACCGTATGCCACAGGATTTGTGTTATCGACGCTCATCGCTAACACCGACCCCGGAACATAGAATTTCTCCCGCGGCAGCGGCCGCTCTTTGCCGTCGGCGGTCATCTCGGTGAGCGCGTCGCGCAGCGGTAGCCCGAGCACGCGCGCTAGTTCCGTCGCGTCGCCAACGGTCACAATCGTTCCGCCCGACTCCACGAACTTCCGCAACGGCGGAATCGTCCTTTGCGCCGTCACATATCCCAGCGCCTTGCGCCACTCTTCGGGAATGTCACCGGCGGTAGGCTGCCGCAACCCGAAACCACGCACCTCCCCATTTCCGGCAGCGCGTGCCATCGAACCGCTCGGAAACACCAGCACGTCGAAGCGGCTCGCCAGATCGCCCTGATCCAGCGCCTGCGGGTAGACAACTTCGAACGGAAATTCGAACCGTTCGAAAATGAATCGCAGCCATCCCGAGGTCATCGAGCCGCCGTATTGATCCCATAAACCGATCCGCACCGGCTTCAATTTCAGCAGCGGTCCTGAAGGCCGCGTTTGGACCCCCTCCACCGCGATGCCCAGTTCCGATGCAGCCCGCTCCACAATCGCGCGATTCTGTGAGCGCGCAGGAACATACATCGCGCCCGCGGCCGCAGGCCGGCCCGCGACGCTCTGCGGTTTCTCGATCCAGTACACTTCGTCGCCATTCTTCAATAACCGGTTCACCAGGATGAATGAATCGTTTTGCTGATGGCTGATCAAATATCCGGTGGGCTGTGCCGGCCCGTGAATCGTCTCCGGTGGCGCCTTCTGCAGTCCGTTCACCTTCTCGAACGGGCCGTCGAAGCCATCCAAAATACGATCGAACTGGACCCCCATCTGGAAGGCCAATGTATAGCCGGTCACGTCGTAAGGTGGAATCGGCGGTCCGCCGGGATATCGGAAATCGTTCGGATGATCCTGCGGCTCGAACATATCCAAAATGTGCGGCCGGAACGCCTGTGCCGTTTTCACCACCCACGATCCCGCCGGATAACGTTTGCCCGCAACCTCGAAATCGCGCGTCGCGCGCAAAACGACGACGCCATTCTTGATGAGAGTGTTGATGAACTTCGTCGCCGTCGGAAAATCCGGTTGGTCAGCCGGCAGAATGTACCCGCGCGGATCGCGCCGCGCCGGATCGTGAAGCACCGTCGAATACAGTTCCGCGGAGACGCTTGGGTTTGCGCCCGTGGTTGCCGCTCGCGCGCTCCGGTCGCCGGCCTGCATCGCTCCGGCTGCCGCCTCCAGCGCCGCAATTCGCTTCGGCGTTATGGTCCACGTATCCTTGCTCCCGCGCTCAATCGAATTGCGCGCCATGCGGTACATGTTGTAGAGCAATTCCTCGCGATAGCGCGACGCTAGGTCCAGCACCGCGCGATTCGCAGTCATCGAGTATTCAATCGAAGTCCGGAAATGCCAGGTCTGGGGCGGCACCGGTAAAGGCCCGTCTCCCGTCGGAAGCTGCCGCTCGGGAACCAGCGGCACCTCGAACGGCGTGGGATTTCCGATCGTCTCCGTCAGCAGTCCAATCATGTTGTGAAAATACGTCGTGGTGCGGAGCCCGCCGTTATACCAGGTCGAGTAAGTCGACGCGCTCCGCATTACCGTGCCCGGCTTCCCCTCGGCTATAAACCGGCTGTGCATTGCCGAACCCACCATTTCGATCATCGGGGGAATCAGCGGGTCGAAATTATAGTTGAACGGATCGCGGAACGGCGGCGCGAACATCACCGCCCCGGCCGGCCCCGTCTGGTGGTGGTTGTACATGATCTGCGGAAACCACTCGTCGTACAGGACGTGGTTCATGTTGGTCGATTCGCTCAGATTCGCCATGTAGAAATCGCGGTTATTGTCGTGTCCCGCGTATTTCTCCCACAGCCTGGGCACATTCTGGGTCGAGCGCTTCTTAGCATCGGCCTCCCGCATGTACCAGTTCGACACCAACTCCATCCCGTCCGGGTTGGCATGCACCGCCAGAATGATCACATCGTTCAGAAACCGTAGCGTCTCGGGATCGTTGCGGCTGACCATCTCCCACACCACTTCCAGCAACTGTTGTGCGCCCAGCACCTCCGAGGCGTGCAGCCCCCCGTCGATCCATACGACAGCCTTCCCTTCCCGCGCCAAAGCCTGCGCCTCTTCATCCGTCACACCTTCGGCCAGCGCCAGCTTCCGCGCGATTTCCTGATAGCGCCCGAGCTTTTTCTGGTTTTCCGGCGAGGTCAGGATGGCCATGTAATGCGGACGGCCTTCCTCGGTCTTTCCGATTTCGACCAGCTTCATCCGGTCCGACTCCGACGCCAGCTTCTTCCACCAGTCCGTAAGCTGGGTATAGTTGGCGAGCTGGTAATCGTCGCCGATCTCGAAGCCGAGCGCTTCCTTCGCGGTTGTAAGGTGGCGCGTGCTTTGCGCCTGTGATGCGGCCGCGAGAGCAAACGCGACTGCAAAACCACCCAACCGGCCCATTCGCCGTAGAGGTGTCATCGGCCCTCCTTAGGTCAAATTGTCAGAAATCCGGGCATGCGAACGCAATCGCCCAGGCGGCTTGGTGCCTAGTCCAACAAATGTCCCATTTTTTGTTTTTTGGTCCGCAGGTACCCTTCGGTCGATTCGTGCGGCGCGACGATGCACGGGATCCGTTCAGCCACCCGAATCCCCGCCCGCTCCAGCGCCGCGATCTTATCGGGATTGTTCGAAAGCAGCCGGACGCTGTGGATATTGAAGTAGCGCAGAATATCGCCCGGCATCCGATAATCCCGCAGGTCGGCCTCAAAACCCAGCCGCTCGTTGGCTTCCACGGTGTCGGCGCCCCCATCCTGGAGTTCGTAGGCGCGCAGCTTGTTCAGCAACCCGATCCCGCGCCCCTCCTGATGCTCATAAATAATCAGCCCGCGCCCCTCTTCGGCGATCAAGTTCAGGGAAAGCTCCAGCTGCGACCGGCAATCGCACCGCAAGCTGTGAAAAACGTCCCCCGTGAGACACTGCGAATGGATCCGGACGAGCGGCGGCTCTCCCGCCTCAGCGACATGGCCCATCGAGAGCACGACGCATTCTTCAATTTCGCCGCCGCAGATCCCTTCGAAGCCATAGATACGAAAATGCCCAAAACGGCTGGGAAAATTCGCCTCGGCGACCTTGGTCAGCATGGCAGGGTAGTGCTTTCATTATAGTGGCTCCGCTGCGATGACCAGCTTCGCGACGCAATTTCAGCCAGAACACGAATAACTTACGCGCATACGTCGCTCGCAACCCATTCCCGCGTGTCACCATCAAACACGGATTTCTATGTTCATCGGGATGCATCTGTGACGTAGGACCCGATCGGTAAAATTTGATTAAAATTTTCCCAACGCTCCGGGCAAAAACGCAGGATGCGTCAAATCAGTGCCGATATATCGGCACTCGACTCCCTGCCGGGCCACTTACAGAAAAGAACCCAAGCTGCGTATCTCCTCGCCGCTGGGTGTTGCGGCAAATTCAAGCCGGCCGAGCCATTCCCCGTATAATGATCGACAGACGCACTCATGCTGGATGCTCAACACCTCGCGACCCTGCTACTCCGTGTCGCCGTCGCTGCCTCGCTCGCCAGCATCCTTTCGCGTTTCACCGCGTTCCAGCGCATGCTGATGCGCGAGGAACGCACGCTGCTCCAGCGCGTCCAACTCGCCCTCAGCTTCGTGGCCCCGTACGCTACCTGCGTTACGTTGCGCGTTCTTAACGCGAATTACCAGGCGGTTGACCTCGGCCTGGAAGGTAGCCTCACCGCGGGTATGGTCGGCGGGTACGTCAGCGGGCTCGTGGCCGGCGTCCTGATCTCCATCCCAACCTTCGCGAAGCACGAACTCATGTCCATGCCTCTCTTCGCCGGCGTTGGGGTGCTGGGTGGATTGCTACGCGATGTCGCACCCGAAAAAGAGGACATCTGGCGCTTTTCGCCGCTGGTCAGCCTCAGCCCCAAGCGCTGGCGCCAGCGCTCTTATCGGCTACGCATGCTTTTCCAGTTCGGCTGCATGTTCACCATCGTCAGCATGGAACTGCTGCGCGTCTCCATGGCTACCGTCTTTTCCCACGGCCTGATCTTCTTCCCGGAAATCTGGCACGGTCCCCATCTGGCCACCGGCATCGCCATCTGCGCCAGCTCGATCTTCGCCGTCATGCTTCCCCTCAAGATCTGGAACAATGCCCGCAACGAGAAGAAAATCGAAGCCCAGCAGCTGCGCCTGAACGAAGCTCGCCTGGCCGCGCTCACCAGCCAGATCAACCCGCATTTTTTGTTCAATACACTGAACTCGGTCTCATCCCTGATCCGCACCAATCCGGAGCAGGCCCGCAGCGTCGTTTACCGGCTCTCCAGTATCCTGCGCCGTCTGCTTCGCAAAACCGACAACCTCACGCCCCTGCGCGACGAGATCGCCTTCATAGATAACTACATGAGTATCGAGATGGTGCGCTTCGGAGACAAGCTGCGCTTCATCAAGGAAATCGATCCCGGGACCCTGGACCGCTTGGTGCCCAGCATGATGCTCCAGCCCATCCTCGAAAACAGCATCCGCCACGGCTTGGGCAGCAAGGTGGATGGGGGTATGATCCGGGTCCGAACTTCCATTTCGGGTGGCCGCCTCCACTTGCTGGTGGAGGACGACGGGGTCGGAATCCCGGAAATCCGCCTGGCCACACTGTTCGAGCAGGGCATCGGCGTCAGCAATGTGAACGAACGGTTAAAAGTGCTCTTTGGCCAGGATTACAAGATGTGGATCGACAGCAAACCGGGCGAGGGCACCCGCACCGGAATCGAGATTCCCGACCTCATCGTCGTTGGTGAGGTCGCCCAGGAGGTCTCCAGTGCCGGATAGTCGAAACCACGGCCACAGGGGCAACGTCATGTTAGACAAGGTGAACGGGGACGGATTCTGGGATCCGCCTTTGTAGCCGCAGCCAATTCAAAGGATTGCCACTTGCCGTTAGCCGCTACGTCCCCGGCCGAAACGTCTGCAAAGTCATACCAGGAACACGTAAATCCGCAGTGGGTCCGCCTTCTGAACGTCCTTCAGATGAATGTCCGCTACACCCGCTGCACGGGCGCCGAACTGTTTACCGAGGACGGCCGCCGGGTTATCGATTTCCTGTCCGGCTACTGCGTTCACAACACCGGCCACAACCATCCGGCTATCATTGCCGCTCTGCACGAAGAGTTGGACCGGTCCGGCCCCGCCATGCTCCAAAGCCACGTGTGCGATCTGGCCGGTGAACTCGCCGCGAAACTGTGCAGCCGGGCCGGCGGGCGCCTCGATAAGGCGTTCTTCTGCAGCTCCGGAAGCGAAGGCGTGGAAGCTGCCATCAAGTTCTCACGCGCCCACACCGGGCGAGCGGGTATTGTCTATGCTAGCGGGGCTTTCCACGGCTTGACCTGCGGTGCGCTCTCCTTAATGGATGACCCGTTTTGGCGCGAGGGATTCGGCCCCCTTCTGCCCGATACCCGGGCCGTTCCGTTCGGTGACCTGGCCGCCCTTGAATCCGAACTCGCTACCAAGCGCTTCGCCGCGTTCATCGTCGAGCCGATTCAGGCCGAAGCCGGAATTCGCGTTCCCCCGGACGGATATTTTGAAGCGGCCCGCGACTTGTGCCGAAAATACGGGACGCTGCTGGTCCTGGACGAGGTCCAGACCGGCATGTACCGCACCGGCCGATTCCTCGCCTCGCATCGCTTCCAAGCCGACCCCGACATGGTGATTTTGGCCAAGGCGCTCAGCGGAGGCTTGGTTCCCAGCGGCGCCGTGCTGATGACCAACGACATTTATCGCTCGGTGTATGGCTCGCTCAAACGTGCCATCGTGCACACCTCCACGTTCAGCGAAAATGGCTTGTCGATGCGCGCCGGTCTCGCAACCTTAGACGTGTTGGAAAGCGAGCGCCTGGGCGAGCGCGCCGGAGCGCTCGGCCACTACCTGCGGGACCGCCTCCGCACTGCGCTTGCAGGTTTCGAAATGGTGAAGGAAGTTCGCGGCGTGGGCCTGCTCAATGGAATCGAGTTCACCAAACCCCATAGCCTGAAACTGCGGCTGCCGTTTGAAACCTTCCACCAGATTCATCCGGGAATGTTCGGGCAGGTTCTCGTCATGCGCCTGTTCCGCGATGCGGAATTTCTCACGCAGATTTGCGGTAATCATTTCATGGTTCTGAAAGCCGCGCCGCCTCTGGTCGTCAGCGAGCAGCACATCGATGAATTCGTCCGCCACTTGGCTGCTCTGGTCGAACGTATGCACACGTCCGCGAGCTTCTGGACCGAAGCGCTCGGCATGGCGCGCAGAGTAATTGACATCTAAAGATGAATATCTGATGCTGCCGCGCTTACTCAGTCTCGTCCTGGTTTCGAGTCTCCTGCTTACGGCGGCGCCCGTAGGCACATCGCTCCAATCCCCCTCGCCGATCGAAACTGGATTCCGCCAGATGTACAATCTCGAATTCACTCAGGCGCACCAAACCTTCGCCGAGTGGGAGCAGCAACATCCCAACGATCCGCTCGGGCCCGCATCCAATGCGGCCGCTTACCTCTTCGCTGAATTCGATCGCCTGAACATTCTGCATTCGGAATTTTTCGTCGAGGACAGCCTGTTTAAGAGCCGTCCTAAGGTGCATCCCGATCCAGCCATTCGCAAGGCGTTTGACGGCGAACTCGCCAAAGCCGAGCAACTGGCGGACAACATTCTTAACCAATCTCCCGACCAAACCAGCGCTCTGTTTGCGAAAACGATCGCGCTGGGTCTGCGCGCCGATTACATCGCGCTTATCGAGCGCCGCGATCTGGATTCGTTGAAAATCGTAAAGGCCAGCCGCGCGCTCGCCGAAAAACTCTTATCGATCGATCCGTCCTATTACGACGCTTACCTCGCCGTCGGCGTCGAAAATTATCTGCTGAGCATCAAGCCCGCGCCGGTCCGGTGGTTCCTGAGAATGAACGGAGCAGAAACAGACCGCGACCGCGGCATCCAGGACCTCACTCTGACCGCCGCAAAGGGACACTATTTGAGTCCTTACGCCCGTCTCTTACTCGCCGTCGCTGCCCTGCGAGGCAACGACCGTCCCAAAGCCGCCGAGCTTTTGGCCGAATTGGCCCGTGAATTTCCACATAACCGGCTGTACACGCAAGAACTCGCCCGCCTCAAATAACGGACACCGATACGACATATGAAAATCGCGAGCGTCGCCAGCGCATTTCCCCCACATAAGTACGATCAGCGCGTTCTTCTCCCCGCCCTCCAGCGCCACTGGGGCTCGAAGGTGGACAACCCCGCGTTCATGGAGCGGCTGCAAGCACGCATTGGGGTCGAGACGCGCCATTTGGCATTGCCAATGGAACAATACTATGGCCTGAAAAGTTGGGGCAGTGCCAACAACCATTGGATTGAAATCGCCCAAGAACTCGGCCAGAAGGCGCTGTGCCACGCGCTGAATCGGGCGGGCTGTGCAACCTCGGATCTGGGCGCAATCATCTTCACGTCAATTACGGGAATTGCCGCACCTTCTATCGATGCCCGGCTCGTCAACCGCATGCGCCTTCCCACCAACATCAAGCGCGTGCCGATCTTCGGGCTGGGTTGTGTCGCCGGCGCTGCCGCAATTTCCCGCGCCGCCGATTATGTGCTGGCGTATCCCGATCAGGTTGCCGCCGTACTTTCGGTTGAACTCTGCTCGCTGACTTTGCAGCAGGACGACATTTCGATCGCCAACATCATCTCCGCCAGCCTGTTCGGCGACGGCGCCGGAGCCGTGCTCGTCGCGGGATCTGAAAAAGAATCATTCGGCCCTGAAATCGTGGCCACCCGGTCCGTCTTTTATCCCGATACCGAAGACGTCATGGGCTGGGATATTTCCGAAAAAGGCTTTCGCATCGTGCTGTCGCGCGACGTTCCCAAAGTCATTTACGAACATTTCGCGTCCGACGTCGACAGCTTCCTGGGCGATCACGGCCTGTCGCGATCCGATATCGGCGCTTGGACCCTGCATACAGGCGGTCCGGCAATCCTGGAAGCGACCGCGGCGGCGCTCGAGTTGCCGGAGGGCGCTCTGGATGCGTCCTGGGAATGTCTGCGGCGGACGGGCAATCTTTCCTCCGCTTCAGTTCTGCTCGTCCTCGAGGAATTTATGATGCGGCGGCGCCCGCCGGCCGGAACTTACGGCGTTCTGGCTGCTATGGGCCCCGGCTTTTGCGCCGAACTGGTGTTGCTCCGTTGGTAGCCTCATCGTGCCGCTCGGGTAGAATATCCCAAGGGGCCGAACGTTCCTTCATGACGATTGCTGCCGCCGCAAGTGCGTTCCCACCGCACGAGTACGATCAACGCGCTATTTTATTGGCATTGCAGCGTCACTGGGGCCCTAAAGTCGATAATCCCATCTTTATCGAGCGGCTGCAGGCGCGTGTTGGCGTAGAAAAGCGGCATCTGGCCCTGCCGATCGAAGAATATTACGAGCTGAAAAGCTGGGGGCGCGCCAATAATCACTGGATCGATGTTGCGCAAGAGATCGGCGAAACCGCACTGTGCCGCGCGCTGGCTCGCGCCGGACTCCATCCGTCGGATCTGGATGCCCTGTTTTTTGTCTCTATTACCGGAATTTCCTGCCCTTCTATCGACGTGAAGCTTGTAAACCGTATGGGCCTTCCCGCGCACTTAAAGCGCACGCCGATTTTCGGCCTCGGCTGCGTGGCGGGAGCGGTTGGGCTGTCGCGCGCGGCAGACTACGTGCGCGCGTTCCCCGATCAGGTAGCTGCGGTGTTAGCCGTCGAATTGTGCTCCCTCACGCTCCAGCAAGAAGATACGTCCATTGCGAACATCATCTCCTCGGGACTCTTTGGCGATGGCGCGGCCGCGGTTCTGGTCATCGGCGAGGAACGCGGCGGCAGCGGGCCTGCGATTCTCGCCACTCGTTCTGTACTCTTTCCCGATTCCGAACACGTCTTAGGTTGGGACATCTCCGAAAAAGGTTTTCGTATGGTGCTCGCGCGTGAACTGCCCGAAATCGTGCAGCAAAAGCTCGGCCCCGTCGTGGATCAGTTCCTCGCCGAACAAGACCTGAGCCGCGCCGATATCGGCAATTGGATTTTGCATACCGGCGGCCCGCGCGTGCTGGAAGCAACCGCTGCCGCGTTGGGCCTGGAACAAGATGACATCGCGGCGTCCTGGGAATGCCTGCGGCGCGATGGAAACCTATCCTCCGCTTCGGTGCTGGTAGTCTTGGAAGAAACGATGCTAAAGCGGCGGCCGCCCGCCGGCACGTACGGTTTGCTGGCCGCGATGGGCCCGGGTTTTTCGGCTGAGTTGCTTCTGTTGAGGTGGTGATTTGGCAGGCGTAAAGAGCGACGTTTTGATTGTCGGCGGCGGTCCAGCGGGGCTGGCCGCGGCGATCGCGGTGCGCCTCAGGGGATTCACGGTAACGGTGGCCGACACGGCACGGCCGCCGATCGATAAAGCCTGCGGCGAAGGCCTGCTGCCCGCCGCACCCGCCGCGCTCGCGCAGATCGGTGTTCGCATCACCACCGACCATGCATTCGCTTTTCGCGGCATTCGGTTCGTAGGCGACGGCGCGAGCGTCGAGGCAGATTTTCCCTCGGGAACCGGCTGGGGCATCCGCCGCACCAAACTGCACCAATTGCTCAGCGACCGCGCCAACGAAGTCGGCGTGCGTATGTTGTGGGGTACATCGACGCATCGGTTAGAAGACGTCGCGACCAGCCATTGGATCATCGGCGCCGACGGTCAGAACTCGCGTCTCCGGCGCTTATATGGATTGGATGCGGCCAGCAAGGAATCCGCGCGCTTCGGATTTCGGCGGCACTATCAAATCGCGCCTTGGACTGACTGCGTAGAAGTGTACTGGGCATCCAAATTTCAGATTTACGTCACACCGGTGGCTCCGAACGAAGTCGGCATAGCGCTACTAACGCGCGACCGGCGCCAGCGCGTGGAACAGGCCCTGGCAACTTTTCCGCAGCTGCAACGGCGCCTCGCCGGCGCGCCCTTTTCGAGCGTCGAGCGCGGCGCAGTCACCGTGTCACGCAAGCTGCGGCGCGTAGTGAATGGCCGGACTGCCTTGATCGGCGACGCTTCCGGCTCGGCCGACGCGATCACCGGCGAAGGATTGAGCCTGGCTTTTCGTCAAGCCAACGCCCTGGCCGGCGCCCTGGCCGCTGGCAATCTGGAAGCTTATCAGGCAGCCCATCGCCGCCTGGCTCGCAAGCCGCTGTTCATGGCCGATTTCATGCTGCTACTCGACCGCTCACCCGGGTTGCGGCGCCAGACTCTGCGCGCGATGTCGTCGAAGCCTGCTATTTTCGGCAGCCTGCTCGCGCTGCACGCCGGCCGTCCCGCTCTCGCATTCGCAACATCATGAAGAAATACGTACTTTTGTTTTGTCTCGCCGGCTTTGCTTTCGGCGAAACTTCGTTAGAGTTGGATCCGGCTAAGACCGAGATCAATTTTACGCTGCACGACCCGCTCCATACCGTTCACGGCAATTTCAAGCTGAAGCGCGGCACGGTGCATTTCGATCCCGAAACGGGAAAAGCCGGCGGCGAGATCGTTATCGACGTGGCTAGCGGGCAGAGCGGAAACGGATCGCGCGACAAACGCATGCAGAAGGAAGTTCTCGAGAGCCAGAAATATCCGGAAGCGTTATTTGTTATTGATTCGGTGAAGGGCCGGCTCGAGAGCGAGGGCGAATCCACGCTCGATATGCACGGCCTGTTCAAAATCCACGGCGCAGATCACGCGATGACCCTCACGTTTCTGGTCGATGCGGTAGGCGGTGGCCATTACAACGCCACCAGCCACTTCGATATTCCTTATGTCGCTTGGGGCATGAAGGACCCTAGCAATTTTTTGCTGAAAGTGGATAAAAAGGTCGAAATCGAAGTGAAAGCAGCCGCGGGTCCGCGGATCGAAGCGGCGCGCTAGGCCGGAACGATCCAATCCGCCGGAACGTTTCCCTCTGGCAGCAGTTCTCCTTTTTCCAGGTGGCGTGCTTTGGTCGCAAAATGCGCGGCGTGCGGGTCGTGCGTCACCATCACAATGGTTTTTCCGAACTCCTTGTTCAACCGCGAAAGCAGCGTCAGCACTTCCTGTGCGGATGCCGCGTCCAGATTGCCGGTAGGCTCGTCGGCCAGAATCAGGTCCGGATCGGTGACGATCGCGCGCGCGATCGCGACGCGCTGTTCCTGACCGCCGGAGAGCTGGCGCGGGAGATGATGCAAACGGTCGCCCAAACCAACCAGCCGCAGCGCCGTCTCGGCATGATCCATTCGCTCTTTCTTCTTGAGGTTCGTTAGCTTCAGGGGCAGCTCGACATTTTCGATCGCGCTCAACACCGGGATCAAATTGAACGATTGAAAAATGAACCCGATATGCTCGTTGCGCCAGTGCGCGATGGTGCGATCGTTAAGAGCGCGCAGATCCTGACCCAGCACGAAAATCTCGCCGTCGCTGGGCCTGTCCATGGCGGCGATCAGATGCAGCAAGGTGGATTTGCCGGAACCGGATGGACCCATCAGTGCGACAAACTCGCCGCGCGCGATCGCGATGTCGACGTCTTTGAGCGCGATCACGTGAAATTCGTCGCGAATGTACTCCTTGGTGAGTTGGTGCGTTTCGATGACGGTTTCAGCCATGGGATTATGCCTGTTTGGGCCGGACTTTCTGCCCGTCTTTCAAAGCCGGCGGCGGATTCACGATCAGGTCTTCGCCGCCGATCAAGCCTTCGCTGACTTGTACGCCTTGCGAAGTGGTTCCTGAAACCTTCACCGTTTTGCGAACGGCTTTGCCGCCGACCACTACGAATACAGCGCCGTCGCGTATCGCCGATGCCGGAACGGTCACCGGCGGTTTCGATTCCGTCTGCGCCGCGCCCGGTTTTTCAGGCGAGTAGAAGGCTACGCTCGCGTTCATTTCGGGCCGCAAATACTCATCCGGTTCCAGGATCTTCACTTTCACCTGCACCGTCGCCTTCTGGCGGTTCGCCTCCGGCGAGATCTCCGTGATCAAGCCTTGATACTTGCGGTCAGGATAAGCATCCGTTGTGACAACCCCGGGCTGCTTGGGGCCGAGCTTGGCGAAATCGTTCTGATTGATGTCGAGTTCCACTTCCAGGTCGCGCAGGTCGGCCAGCGAAACAACGTATCCCTTCGCGCCTTTATCGCCCACGAAACCGGTGGTGACGAACTCGCCCTTTTCGACGTTGCGTTCCAGGATGGTGCCATCCACCGGCGCCCGGATTACGGTGTTGTTGAGCTGCACTTGCGCGTAATCGAACGTGCCCCGAGCCTGGTTAACCTGCGCGCGCAATGCTTCGATCTCCTCCTGGCGCGGCCCAAGCTTCACCAGTTCGTACGCGCGTTCGAACGACGCGACCTTGGCCACGGCGGCGTCGTAGCGCGCCTGCGCGTCATCCAGTGTTTGTTGGGCCATGATCTTGTCGTGCACCAGGCCGCGCGTGCGTTCCAGCGAAATGCGCGCATTCTCCTGATCGGCGCGGGCCTGGTCAACGTCGGCTTTCGCTTTTGCGATTTCCTCCGGCCGCGATCCGTGCTCAGCCTCGGCCAGCTTGGCCTGGAGCATCTGAAGATTACCCTGAGCAGCTAGCACATTGGCGCGATATTCGTCGTCTTCCAGGCGCACCAAAACCTGGCCCGATTTCACCTTGTCGCCTTTGTCGACACCGATCCACGCCACCTTGCCAATGACTTTGGCGGCGAGTTCGATCTTATGCGCGGCCACGATGTAGCCGGTCGCGTTCAGAATCACGTTGCCTTCGCCGGCGGCCGCGGGGGACGCCGCGCGCACGCGCACGATATCTACTTCGGTGGCGGCATTCAGCCGAGCGTAGATGAACCGTGCCGCGCCAAGAAAAACGAAGAGCAAAATGCCGCCGACGATAAATCGCGTCGCCCAAGGCGACGGCTCGTGCCGTTTCTTGGAGCGGTCGATGCGGAGGCTTTTGAGTTCGGTTTCCATTGCGTGTTACACATCCCGCAGAGCGGTAAGAATTTCTTTTCGGGCAGCGCTTCGGGCCGGAAATAGCCCTCCCAACGCTCCCATGAACAAGGCGAACGCGACTCCAATCGCCATGATCTCGGGGCTGACACGGAAATTGAACGAGATCTCGCTGAAGGTGACGAAGCTGCCGATTCCGGTGGTGATATTGTTCAGCGGTAGAACCAGCACGCAGCCCAGCAATCCGCCCAACACGGAGAGCAGCATGGATTCGAGCAGAAAGCTGGTCAGGATGCTTCCACGCGAAAAGCCCAACACACGCAGAGTGCCGATTTCGCGGGCGCGCCGCGCCACGGCGGCATACATTGTGTTCATGGCAGCGAAGCTGCTTCCCACCGCCATGATGATGGAGATGAAGATTCCGAGATACTGCAAGAGCGCGCCGGAGCTGGTTTGTGAATCGTAATATTCTTTTTCCGTTTGCGCCATGACGCCCAGCCGCCGGTCGTCATTCAGCGAGTTGATCAGCGCCGGAACGGCGGTGGCATCGGTGGCGCGCACCAGCACGGAGCTGAGGCCGTCGGCCCGGTTGAAATCGGAACTAATTTGGTTGAGATCGCCCCAAATCTCGCTATTCACAGCGGACTGGCCGCCGTCCATCACACCCACAACTTCCCATTCGCCGCGGCCGAAGCGCAATTTCTTGCCGAGTTGCGCGCCGGGGTAACGCCGGGCGATCGATTTTCCGACCACCACTTCGCGCTGGCCCGGCCGGAACCACCGGCCTTCCTGAAGCTGCAGCCCATCGCGCAACTTCACTCCCATAGGCAAAAGGCCGCGCAGCGTGACGTTCATTCCGTCCGGGCTATCGACGCTGGGGAGATTGATGACGGTCACCATTTCGAGCGATGCCAGGGGCTGATCGCCGTCGCGGGCGATTCCGGGCATCGACTTGAGATCCTGGTAGACCTCGCGCGTGATGCCGCTGCTCAGCTCCGCATTTGACCCTTTGCGCATCACCAAGATCTGCAGCGGATTTCCAGAGGACTGAAATGCAGTCTCGAGCCCATGCACCAGCGCCAGCACCGACAGCAGCACGGCCACGGTGAGCGTAATTCCGAGCGCCGTCATGACGGTGGTGGTCTTGCGAACGATCAGGTTGCGCAGATTGTAGGAAACGGGAATCGCCATGGCTCAACCTGTGTACCGCAACGAATCGAGAATCGAGGTGCGCGCGGCGGTCCAGGCCGGGACCAGAGAACTGATGAGGCCGATTAACAGCGCACCGGACAGGCAGATCAATGCGACCGGAGCCGTGATCGCGACGTTATGCATGGCCGGCATCATGTCGCCCGCCGGGCTGTGGCTCACTCCGGAGCACAGCATCGCGGCTAGCAGCGATCCAATTGCGCCGCCGGCGAGCGAGATGACCGCCGATTCACCGAGCACGATGCCGAGGATCGCCCCGGGCGTGAATCCCAGGGTTTTCAAAATTCCGACCTCGCGGATACGTTCGCGCACCGACATAGAAATGGTATTAGCCGAAACCAGCAATATCGTAAAGGTAACCGCACCGCAGATGGCCATGATAAACAGTTTCAAGTTTCCGAGGAACGACAGAAAGCTAAGCTGGAACGCCTTTTCAGATTCGCTGCGCGTGGGATAAGGCGAGGTGGAGAACATATCGTCGATAGCGGCGGCTAAGCGGGGCACGTCGGCAGGCGTGTTCGCCTGAATGAGAAACGCGCCGACCAGGTCCTGTTGGGCGCTGGAAGCTCCGAGCGCCTCGCGCAGGTACTCGCGACTAAAGTAGAGCGCTGCCATCCGCTCGGGATCGTCGTAAATTCCAACCACTTTGAGGTCCAGGTTCACGGGAAAGATATCGCCGATCAGGTGGATGGTGTCGCCCACCTTGAAATTCAACTTAGTGGCGAGCGACCGTTCGACGATGCACGCGGTCCGCTGATGCAGAAAAGCCTGCTTCTGGTCTTCCGGAATGGTGAACTCGTTGTAGACATTGAAAAAGTGTTCGGGATCCGTGGCGAAACGGGCGAAGATGTTATTGGGATCGCGATTGTCTTTATAAGTGCCACCGAACCACTGCCAGGTCATCAGGTCGCGCACGCCCGGGAGCTGGCGAATTTTGTCCCGGTAATAAATCGGGATCGGCTGTGTCATCGAGACGCGATGGCGCGTGACCAAACGCAATGCTTGGGCAGGGGTTGCCTCGCCGAAGAACATGGCCTGGTACATGGCGATCAGCAGGCCGAGGATACAGAGCGAACCCGCGATGCTCGCTACGGTGAGCAGGCTGCGGCGGCGGTTGCGTACACTGTTCTTGAAGATCAACCCCAAATAACGCATGTTGGCATCCTCTTTCAGCGTATCAGCCGGGCTCTTTTCGCCACAGGCGAGATCGGCCAATGGCGGGCAGGCACCGGCGAGCGCCGCGCGCTTCCAATCGGTTCGATAGCTCCATTTTCACAAACGAACATGATGCCATGCGACGAGCGGTTCATGAACGAAGCGCTGGCTCTGGCGCGTCAAGCACAGGCGAAGGGCGAGGTGCCGGTGGGGGCTGTGGTTGTCGTTGGCGGCGAGGTATGTGGGCGAGGCTTCAACTCGCCCATCCATTTGGCGGATCCCACCGCGCACGCGGAGATCCTGGCGTTGCGCGAGGCGGCACGCCAGATGAAAAACTATCGCCTGGAACACGCCACGATGTACGCGACGCTTGAACCATGCGTGATGTGCGCCGGAGCGCTCGTCTCCGCGCGAGTGCGGCGGCTCGTTTTCGGAGCGCGCGACTTGCGTTTTGGCGGCGTCCGCAGCAAGTTTTCGCTTGCGGACTCAATGCTGCTGAACCATCGCCTGGAAGTGGTGGAGGGGGTGCAGGGAGCGGAGTGCCTGGAGCTGGTGAAACGGTTTTTTGAACAGCGCCGCTGAATTTATCGCTTTTTCAGGCGGTCCAGTAAATCATCGGGAGCGATTGGATTTTTTTGCCGTCCTGTGCCCAGTTGAATGCCCGGTTTCACGGACGGGCCGTGGAAATCGGAGCCGCCGGTGATGAGTAGGGAATATTGTTTTGCGAGCGAAAGATAGCACGCCGTCTGGTCGCAGGTATGGTCGCTGTGATAAGCCTCGATGGCGTTTAAGCCGGCATCGCACATGGCGGGTAGCATTGACGCGATTTTGCCGGGGACCCGCACCGGGTGCGCGAGCGAGGCCACGCCGCCCGCCGCTCGAATCCTTCGGACGGCGTCACTGAAACGTGCCGGCAGCAAAGGAACATAAGCGCTCCCCGCCTCGCCCAAGAACTTCGTGAAGGCCTCCGGCACACTGCTCACGTACCCCTTATCCACCAGCACCTGAGCAAAATGAACCCGCCCGGTCAAGCCGCGCCCGCGAGCGGCGGCCTCATCCACAGTGACCTCCGCTCCGAGTTGTTGAAGGCGAGCAGCCAACTGTCGGTTGCGTTCGAAGCGGTAATTCTGCATCGCCGAAACCCAACTGCGAAGCCCGGTGGGATCAGCATCGATGAAATAACCAAGCAGGTGAACCGGTCGGCCGTTGAAACTGGTGGAGAGCTCAATCCCGCAAATTAGCTCCAGACGGTTCGACGAGGCGAGCTGGCGCGCTTGATCGTAACCGGCAAACGTGTCGTGATCGGTGATTCCAAGGGCGGTAATTCCGGCTCGCTTTGCTTGCTCGATTAACTGCTGGGGCGATAACTCACCATCCGAGTAATTGGTATGCGTATGAAGATCGATCATCGCGCTGCGGCACGCAGCCCTTCAGGATACCGCGGATGGCTTAGGGGGGCTTCCTTCAGGAGCAAAGCTGGTAACAAAGTTAACAACGGCATTGGCGAACAAGAGCGACTGGGAACCCCCGCCAGCCCCGGCATCATCTAAGAAATAGGAGATATTCGGAGCGCGCGGAAAAGAGGATGCAATTTTATGTTTAAGAAATTTGGTCTTCCGATTTTGGCTTTGGCGGCCATGCTGGTGTTCTTTGCACCGGTCCAAGCCCAAGCGGCTCACTGGTCGTTCGGGATAGGCGTCGCGCCGGCCTACCCGGTTTATCCGGCTTACCCCTACGCTTACTCGTACCCGTATTATGATCCTTATTACACGCCCTATTATTACAGCCCGTACGCGTACAGCTATCCGTATTACGGCGGCGGCCTGTACTTCGGCGGGCACGACCGGGATCGTGGATGGCACGGCGAACGCTTCCGCGGCGGCGAGCGCTTCCGCGGTGGCGCGCACTTCGGCGGTGGCGGCGAGCGCGGGCACGGACGACGCTAGCTTTTAAACCTAGTAGCTTTTCTCTCAACAACCCCGTTCACCCGATGTGAACGGGGTGTTTTTGTTTTAGGCTGCCGGTCGCTCGCAAATTTGCGAGATCCGGTAAAGTAGTGGATTGAAATCCGCACAACTCGTTGCTCCCCGAACCATTGAAGTGGTAGAAACAGCGGCCGCACCAGAGCCTGGACCGGGCGAGATTCTGGTGAAGCTGCGCAGCGTCGGCATCTGCGGCAGCGATATGCATTGGTATATGGACGGAAGTGTTTACGGAATGCCGGCCGTATATCCGCAGGTACTTGGGCATGAGCCGGCGGGCGACGTGATAGCCGCCGGGAGCGGGGTGGAACACTTAAAGCCGGGCGATCGCGTGTCGATTGAGCCGACGATCAGTTGCGGTCATTGCGAATGGTGTCTGAAGGGACAACACAACAATTGCGCCGCCTCGCGGTTCATGGGATCGCCACAGGCGCCTGGTTTGCTTCGCGAATACGCGACGATTCCCGCCCACAATGCGAGCCTGGTACCAGCGAGCTTCAGCTACACGCAGGCGGCGCTGATCGAACCGGTGGCGGTGATCATGCACATGCTGGAGCTGATCGAGATCCGCGCGGGGCAGACGGTCGCGGTCCTGGGCGCGGGGCCGATTGGGCTGCTCGCCGCCGCAGTGGCGCGCAAGGCGGGCGCTGCGCAGGTGCTGATGGCCGACAAGCTGCCGCATCGTATTCGGATGGCGCAGGAGCAAGGTGCGGCCGCCGTTCCGATCGCGCAGTTTGGGCAACTCGTAATGGATCAGACCCGCGGGCGCGGCGTGGACATCGCCATTGATGCAGCCGGCGTTCCGGAAACCATCAACACGGCGCTGGCAGTGACCACGCTGGGCGGCACGTTTGTATTAATCGGGATTCCAAACCATACGCCCGTGCCCGTGGATCTTTTTAGCCTGCAGGCAAAAGAGATTCGTTTTCAGCCATTGAAGCGCTCGAATCACCAGTCGGGGCCGGCCATCGCGCTGCTCGCCTCGGGCGCGATTCCGGAAGCGATGGTGACCCATCGGCTGACGATCGAGCAGGCGCCAGAAGCGTTCCGGATGCTGGCTGAATACCGCGACGAGATCGGGAAGCTGGCGATCGAGTTTCCAGGCTGAACCGGGCGCGGCGATGGCATCTCGCAAATCTGAGCGGCTGCAGCGGTGACCGGCTCGACCGGCGGCGGCTTTGAGCGCAACCGGCACGCTCCAGCCTGCCGCGACGCCACTGCGCACGATTAGATTCGCTATTGCTCACAGGCCGGCGGAAAGGCGCATCGTAAAATAAAAGAAGACGACACCCGGCCATGGCACACCAGCGGATCGGCATTCTCACCGGCGGAGGCGACGTTCCCGGACTGAACTCGGTCATCAAAGAAGTCACCTATCGCGCCACGGAAAACTGTTGCGAGGTGATCGGCATACGCCGGGGTTGGGAGGGGCTGACGAATCTCAATTTCGAGGAGGCGGAAGGCAAGAACCAGTATGTGCTTCCGCTCACGCGCGAGAACACGCGCACTATCGACCGCTATGGCGGAACCGTTCTGCATAGCAGCCGGACGAATCCTTCCAAGATGCCGGGCTTGCCCGCTTTTCTGCAAGGGCGGGATTTTCCTCAGCAACAGCGGACCAAGGGAACCCAGACCATCACGACCTTCGACCTAAGCCAGCACGTGCTGGAGAACATCGAGGCTCTGCAGCTGGATTCGCTGATTGCGATCGGCGGCGACGACACTCTGAGCTATGCGGCCAAGCTGCACTCGTTGGGCGTCAAAGTGATCGCGGTGCCGAAGACAATGGATAACGATGTGCGCAATACGGAATACTGCATCGGCTTTTCCACAGCAATTACGCGCGCGACGGACGCCATAAACCGGCAGAGGACGACGGTAGGATCGCACGAGCGGATCGGGATCTTTCGCGTGTTCGGGCGCGATGCCGGCTTTACTTCGCTCTACACGGCCTATGTCGCATCCATTCGCTGCTGCATCCCCGAGTACAAGGTGAACCTGGACAAACTCGTCGACCTGCTGGTCACCGACAAGCGCAACAACCCGAGCAACTATTGCCTGGTGATTCTCTCCGAAGGGGCGGAGTGGGAGGGCTATCAGGTCCGCGAGTACGGCGAGGCGGACGCGTACGGCCATCGCAAGAAGGAAAATGTGGCGGAAGCGCTGAGCGATGAGATCAAGCGGCGCACCAAAGAAGAGACGATCGTGAGCGATTTGACGTACGATCTGCGTAGCGGCGCTCCCGATTTCGTCGACAAGTTGATCGCCTCCACGTTTGGGACCATGGCGCTGGAGGCAGTGTTAGCGGGACAGAGCGGTTTTATGGCGGCTCTGGTGAATGGCTGCTATGCGATGGCGCAGCTTCCCAATCCGGGGCTGGGGCCGCGCAAGGTGGACGTGGCGACGATGTACAACACGGACCGCTATCGGCCGAACTACGCCAACAAGACCGGCTTGCCTATTTTCCTGACACGGGCGTAATGGCCTGGACGCGATTGTTCCGCAAGCAGGCTCGGACGCCACTGGCCGAGATCGTCCGCCATTTCAACGCGGCTGCCGCCGACGAGGAGCATTTTCCCTCCACAATCGACCCGCGCATCTATCATGTGCGGCTCATTCTGGACTATTTCGGCGATATGAACGGCAAGCGCGTACTGGACGTCGGGTGCGGAAAGGGGCGGTTCGCACGCGTTCTGCACGAGCGGTGTCCGGGTGCGGCGCTGGTGGCGCTCGATTTAGCGGAAGCAATGCTGCGGCACGTGCCGGCTGGGATTTCGCCGTGCGCGGGCTCAATGACCGCGCTGCCGTTTCCGGATGCATCGTTCGATTGCGGTTATGCCACCGAATCGCTCGAGCACGCGGTGGATATCGAGGCAGCAGTGGCGGAGATGTGCCGCGCTCTGAAGCCCGGGGGGCGCATCGTCATCATCGATAAGAACCGGGAGCAGTGGGGCCGTCTGAAAACGCCGAAATGGGAGAAATGGTTCGGCCGTAAAGAACTCGAGCGCCTGCTCGGGAAATATTGCCGCAAGGTGTCGAGCCGGGAGATTTCGTATTGGGAGGATGTCGCGCCCGACGGCTTGTTTTTGGCATGGTTGGCGGAGAAGTAAGAAAGCTTTAACAGCCGTACGTCTGCCGATAGCATCCACGCGCGCCGGGCGCGAGCACGGCGCGTCACCGATTGGCGAGCCGCGCCAAGACTCGCTCCAAGGCTTCGTCCGAGGGTTTATAGGTGGGGCAGGCCTGCTGGCGTTCTTTCCGTAATTCTATTGCTACGGTCAGGTTCTCCTCGGTTGCATCGCCAAGGCGGCCAACCCGGGCACGCTCTGCCAGCGCCTTTCTCGCACGGCCGGCAAGTTGGATATCCGGTCCACCGCCCGAGCACTGATTGATCGTCTGGAGCGCACCCTGTAACAAGGCTTGACTGCGGCTATAGCGTTCCGAGGCTCGGATACCGCGCGCGTCCGGGTCGAGGGCCAGAACGCGTTCGGAAATCTCCAACTGGCTTCGAGCGGTCGGCTCGCCGGGATCGGCACGCAGAGCCTTCTGGAATGCATCGCGCGCTGCAGTGTAATCTTCGAGCGCCATGTCGGCAACGCCCAAGCCGGACCAGGCTTCGGCGTCCTTAGGATTGGATTGGGCGATCTCCTGGAATAACTCCGCCGATTGCCTGATCGAGCCGTGTTGCAGCAAAAGATGGGCGATGCGTTTCTTGGTGGGCGTGTCGCGGACTTGCGGCAATGCCGCGAGTAGTTCCGCGACGGCCTGCGTCTTAAGGTTCTGCTTCGCCAAGTAATCGGCTAATTCGAGGCGCGCCTGAAGCCGGTTCTGTTCCTGGCCGGCGGGCCAGGAGGCATCGATCGCGCGGTGAAAGTAGGTTATGGCGGTGTTGGTACGCTGGGCGGCTGCCGCGATTCGAGCCAGTCCAAGATTTGCCTCCGGATTGGTGGGATCTGTTTTAAGCACCTCGTTCAAGTAAACTGTAGCCTCATCGAGCCGGCCTAGTTTTGCGAGTTCAAGCCCCAACGCCAAGCGATAGCGGGCGCTACCGGGCGAAACCGACAAGGCGTTGCGAAACTGCTCGATCGACTCCGCATCGCGATCGTCCTTCGCCAGCGCGACTCCGGTCTTGTAAAATCCCTCGGCGCGGGTGCCGCGCACGGATCGGTAGTAATAATTCAGGAATCCGATCAGAATCAGCAAAGCCAGGGCGACAGCCATGACGCCCGGAATCAGCTTGCGGGACGGTTCGGGAGTTGTCTCGGGTGGCCGTTGAGACCGGGCGCGATCGCTGCCGATTCCGTACGCTTGCAGGATTCCATTCAGCGTCACCACGCCTTGCAATGCCCGGAGATCGGAACGGCTGACAACGGGCAAAACGTTCCATTGGGCATCTGCCATTCGTTTCAGCGCGACATCCAGAGGTTGATCGAGATGCACGTGCGGGAAATTCCGGGATGAGATTTCCTCGTTCGAAATCCAGGCCGCTGGAATTACTCCCAACGGTCTGGCGCCGTGTCCAGTGGAGATCTCTTGCTGAACGTCGGCGAGCGAAACCATACCTAGAAGTCTCTGGCCGTCGGTTACGGGCCACGCATTGCGATCGGAACTCAACAACGGCAGAGCTTTTTCGAAAGGATCGTCCTTGGAAAGCAGGTGGGGCGGAGCCGTGACAGCATCGCGCACCACGAGTGTTTCCTGGCGCGCCCGTGCGCCTCCGGGCAGATGCAAGCCATCCTGGTGCTGGAGCGCTTCGTAGATGGGCTCCTTCTGGAGCCGGTAGGAAATATAGAAGCTGATGAGGTTCGAGATCATGAGAGGCACGATAATGCTGTAGTCGCGCGTCATCTCGAAGATCATGATTACGGAAGCCAGGGGAACTCGGACGATGCCGGCGAACGCGGCTCCCATTCCCACCAGTGCATAGGCTCCCGCGCCGCCGGTGTAATCGGGCGCCAGTTGATGCGCAATGGAGCCCACGGCGCCGCCCATCATCGCGCCGATAAACAGGCTGGGCCCGAAAATGCCGCCTGCGTTTCCCGTGCCGTAGCATCCTGCCGTCGCGATCAACTTGAGGACGACCAGTAGAGCCATGAGTTCCAGACTCATTTGTCCGTTCAAAGCTTCGCTGACGTGTCCATATCCGACGCCGAGCACGTCCGGAACGAACCACCCCATTAGGCCGACCAGCAATCCGCCCGCGGCCGGCTGCAACCAAACGGTCCATTTCGGCAGCGCCAGGAACCGCTTGCGGATGGCCAATAACAGCTTTACAAAGCAAACCGAAACGACTCCACCCACAACCCCCAGCACCGCGTAACTGGCAAACTCGAATGGGCTGACAAGTTGGTAGGCCGGGACGTGGAACAGCGGTTCGTCGCCCAGCAGCAGATGGAGCACGATCCAGGCGGTCGCCGAACTGAGGACAATCGATCCGAGCACCGGCGCATGCAGATCGCCCATGACTTCTTCCAGGGTGAAGAGCACGGCGGCCACAGGAGTGTTGAACGCCGCGGCCAGCGCCGCTGACGCACCCACCGGGATCAAGTCGCGGATGCGTTTCGGGCTAAGGCCGAGCCGGCGTCCGAACACGGAAGCGAGCCCGGCCCCAATGTGTACCGATGGGCCTTCACGCCCGAGTGCGATGCCGCTGGCGAGTGTGACCGAGCACAGGCCGAATTTTCCGAGCGCCGTCCGGAAGGTAATGAAACCATCTCGTAAGAAAAGCGCCGCCTTGGTCTGCGGAATTCCGCTGCCGCGCGCGTTGGGGAAGTATTTCGACAGCAAATAACCGGTAAACAGGGCGCCCGCGGTCGGTATCACCAGCCTGCGCCAAGGCGCTCCGCCCGCCGGATACATTCTGGCGCCGAGATTTTCGGTCATGTAGATGAATGCGGCGATCACGAGTCCGACAACGGCCCCGATGATCAACGTGAGCAGCAGCAAGACGCGTTCTTCTCGCGTCTCCATATCGCTGGTGGACCACCCTCTAATGCGCGATTTCCAAGAGACCTGGGATGTCTCGACCCGCGTGTGAGATGGAGGGCTGGTTTCCATTCCGGGCGGAACTGAACGGGCAGGCAAAAGCGACTGCCTTGGACCAGATTAACAAACGGTTTTCGGGTGCTTGTCTAGCGACGAAGGTAGCCGCGGATTCGAGGCTGGCGACCATCCGGGCGGCGCGGAGGCACTTGGGCGGCCACGTTCAACCCCACCTCAGATCGTGAAGAGCTGGAGGAGGAGCTGCGCCGGTGACCCTCGACCCCGGTGGCGGAAAGGGCGAGCCCCGCCTATCGGCGTGGTACATTTGAGCTTCGGCGCCAACTTCGTATGTCCGTTCAAATCCTGTTACAGGGCAAGATTTTGGGAGTCGAGGAGTTCTTGCTGGCGGGAGAGCCGGCCGAACTGCTTTTCATCGGCCGCCTGCGTTGGGTGAGTCTTCTGAGCGAGATCCTCCCGCGCGCTTTGATCGCGGAGCTAGGCTTGTCCAAGATGCTGCTGGGATCGAGCGGCGGCGAGCAGTTCCTGGTGGTGCTTCCGCAGGAGGTCCGCCCGCAGGCCGAGCAGTTCCTGAACGCGGCGCGTACCGGAATGCTGGAACTGAGCGGTGGCCGCGCGGAACTGGTCTGGGCCATGACGGAGAACCTGGGCGACTGGACTGTGGTACGCAAGCGCCTGAACGAAGAATTCGAGCACAAGGAAGAAACGCCGCTAGCCGCGGGCGGGCTGGAGGCGATCCCGTCTTATCCCGAGCCTGAGCCCGGGTACTTTATCGAACTTGCGACGGCGTTGCGCGACGCGGCGTCGGTCGGCTGGTCGCCGGAGTCGCCGGCGCGGATTGAAGCTTCGGGCGGCAAGCATTCCTGGCCCATAGGCAGTTCACCGGACGCGGTTCCGCTAGCCCGGCATACGGCTCTTACCGACGACGGCCGGGAAGCGGCTAGCGCGGCGGTGCTCGCATCGCGCGCCGACGGGCGGGCGGTATGGGGCGTCTTGCGCGGCGATGTCGATAGTCTGAGTGTCCGGATGCGGCGTCTGCAAAGCATCGAAGAGCACGTACAACTCTCGGTGCTGTACAAGCAGTTTTTCGCCGGTGAAGTTGAGGTGCTCTGTTCGCTGCCGGAGTTTTGGCGGAAAGTGAACTTGCTTTACACCGGCGGCGACGACTTCGCAGTGTACGGGGCTTGGGACGCCTTGATCGGCTTGGCGCGCGAACTTCAGCGCCTGTTCCAGCGCTTCACGGATGAGAATTTGAAAGATTTTCCGGGGGCCGAAGGCAAGACGATTAGCATGGCCCTGGCTCTGGCTCCCGAATTAGAAACGCCGCTCGTGTCAGTATACGAACGCGCCGCGGACCGGCTGAATGCCGCTAAGTCGGCCGATAAAGACTGCTTCTATCTGTTGGGGCGCACGCTGGAATGGAAGCAGCTGGCCGATGCGGCGGAGCTGAAAGACGAGCTGACCGGAATGGTGCGCAGTTTCGGCATCGCGCCGCAATATATTCGCGACCTGTGCGGTATCTATCGCGAGACTCGGCGCGCACCCGGCGCGAAACGAGCGGAGCGCCCGTGGCGTTTTCACCGGCGGCTGTATCGGATTCTCGGCAGCTCGCGCTCGCGCGATTTTCAAAAGGCCCGCGCCAGCCTGATCGCCGATCTGGTGGGCAAGAATCCCGCCAATCTGAAGTTGCGGCCGTCGGGCCGTGTAGCGCTAGAATGGGCCAGATTGTCGACAGAAGGAGCCGGAGAGTAGCGCGCGCCTTTTCCGTCGCTGCACGTGCTTCTTATCGAGGGCCCGAAAGGATTTGGAATGGCTGAGACTGATACTACGCAACAGCAGCAGGAGCCCAAACCGCGGGAGGGCGGCGAGGCCCCTCCGCGTGAAGGCGGCCCGCGTGAGAGCAGCCCGCGTGAGGGTGGTCCTCGCGAGGGTGGTCCTCGCGAAGGTGGACCGCGAGAAGGCGGCCTGCGCGAGGGTGGTCCTCGAGAAGGCGGCCCTCGAGAAGGCGCGCCCCGCGAAGGCGGTAAACGCGAGGGTGGTCCTCGAGAAGGAGGACGGCGCGAAGGTGGCGATCGCGGAGGTGGACGCGAGGGCCGCGGCGGCCATGGCGGTGAGCGGCGCGAGGGCGGCGGACGCGGCGAGGAACGGCGCGGCGGCGATCGCGGGCGCTTCGAAGGCCCGCCCGAAATCGATCTGGAAAAGCTCATCTCCGATCCGCTTTACCTGGATAATCAGGCGCACGGAGTGGTAAGCCGTATGCGCGACATGGATTCCGGCACCAAAAGCCAGTTGCGCCGGCTGTATAATGCGGTCCGGCGTGCGGTACGGGCGCCGGAGAGCGAGCGCCAGCAGCAATTCGTCATGTTGCGTGCCCGCCTGGCATATACCATCGCGCGTCATTCTCTTCGGAGCCTCGATTCGCTCGAGAAGCTGCTGTTGCAGGTGACGCGCAAAAACGATGCTCGCGGCTATGAACGTTTCCGCGATCTGTTCGAGGCTATCGTGGCCTACAACGAATAACAAGAAACGGTAGACATGAGTTCTCACACAGCGCAAACGGAACTGAAGCTGGTTGGAAAGTTGATTCTTGAGGGTGATTTGACATGCCAGACCGGGCTACATATTGGCGCCGGTAAAGGCTCGCTGGAGATCGGCGGCGCGGATAATCCGGTGGTGAAAGACGCTTTCGGTTTACCTTACATCCCCGGCAGTTCGCTGCGCGGCAAGATACGCTCGCTGTTGGAGCAATCGTCCGGGCTCGCGGTGCCGTCCGAATTGGTGTATTTGTCCAAGCGCAAGGGCCAGGAGGTTCGGATTCATCAGAGCGAGCGGCCCGACGACGAAGTCTGCCTGCTGTTCGGCCGTAGTCCTGGCCGTATGGAACGGGTGTCGGGAGAAGCGCTGGAATCGAGCGCCGCCACGCCGGCGCGGCTCACGGTATATGACGCGCCGCTGATCGCCGACAGCATCACGCCGCAAATGCGCGAGAACATGGATGACGAGCTGACTGAAGTTAAGAGCGAGAACGCCATCGACCGCATTACCTCGCAGGCCAATCCTCGGACGCTGGAGCGCGTTCCGGCCGGCGCGCGTTTTCATTTCCGGATGGTGCTGGACGTGCTTTGCCCCGAAGATCGGGAGCTGTTCCCGCGCCTGCTGGAAGGCCTGCGGCTGCTCGAAGACGACAGCCTGGGCGGCGGTGGATCTCGTGGAAACGGCCGGGTGAACTTGTCCGGGCTGAAGCTGGTATGGCGCGGCAGGAATTTCTACGCCTCCGGCGCGGCCGAACAGGAACTGCTCGCGGGCGCCGGACTGGCCGATCTGCAGGGGCTGGCCAACGCTTCCGATTTCGCGGAGAAACTCAGCGAATAAATGTCCCCGGCCGGCTCCAGCACGAGCTTTGCGGTACGATTCCGCGCGATGGGCCCGTGGCGCTTCGGCCCCGATTCCGGCGCGCGGGATCGCGTGGGCTTCGTATATCACAGCGACGCCGTATTCTCGGCCGTATGCTCGGCCATGCTGCGGCTGGGATTGATGGAAGATTGGCTGCGCGCCACGGCAACGTCCGAGGATGCGCCCGCGGTGCGCTTCAGCTCTTTCTTCCCGTACCACGGCGACACGCTGCTGGTGATTCCGCCGCGCAGCCTCTGGCCTCCGGCCGAATCCGCCAAGATCCGCTATAAGGGAGCGCGGTTCGTACCGCTCGGAGTGGTGGAATCGCTGGTTTCCGGCAAAGGCATCGATGAGGACCGCTGGTCGGTGGACGGCGAAAGCGAGTGCCTGGTCTCCCACGGCGCGCAAGGCCCTTTTAGGATTGCAATCCGTTCCAGCGCGGGCGTGGATCGGCTGGAACAGGGAAACGTGACGCCTCATGCCACGGCATGTCTGGAGTTCGCCCGCAATTCCGGGCTCTGGGTGCTGGTCGAATTCGCGAGCGCAGAGGCGGCCGCGCAATGGGAAGCGCCGGTACGAAGCGCGTTTCGCCTGTTGGCCGATTCGGGGTTCGGCGGCGAGCGGTCGCGCGGCTGGGGACGGGCGCAGGATCCGGAATGGCAGCCCTGGACGCCTCCCGGCGCGCTTTCAACAGACGAATCCGGCGAATCGGGATACTGGCTGCTGTCGGTGTTCACTCCTGCAGCGCGCGATACGGTGGATTGGACCCGCGGCAGCTATTCGACGATTGCGCGAGCCGGCCGGATCGAAAGCACCGCCCGCTGGGGCGAGCCGAAGGCTGCCACTACCATGGTGGCGGAAGGTTCGGTCCTGCTGGCCGCCGCCAAGCCGCAAGGCGCCGCGCAAGATATCGCTCCGTCCGGTTTCCCGCATCCGGTTTACCGTGCGGGCTTCGCGGTAACGGTGCCGATCCCCTGGAGGGCGGCATGACGCGGACTTGTTCGCAAGCGTTCGACCGCGGGGCGCAGGAGTGGGTGGGCCGCACAAAATGAGATACCGCGTTACATGTCTCACTCCCACGCTGGTCGGCGACGGCAACCGGCTTGCACCCATCGACTACATGGTCTGGAAAGACCATGTCAACGTTCTCGACCAGCAGCGTATCTTCCGGTTGCTGGCCAAAGGTCCGCGGCTGGATGGGTATCTGAACCAGCTCAAGAAAGCGGACAAGCTGGACTTCGCGTCCTGGGGCGGGTTCGCGCAGAATTATTCCGGCCGGCGGATTCCGTTCGAATCGCCCAGCAGCACACCCTATTGGGAGAAGACGCGCGCCGAATATTTGTTCATTCCGACCTTCAGCACCGGCCCAAAAGGTCCCTACTTGCCGGCTACCGCGCTTAAAGGGGCGCTCCGGACCGGTGTCATCCACGGCCAGTTACCCGAGCGCGTGCTGGCCGATCTGGCGTCTCGCACGAGTTCCGAAGGGCGTCTCCCGCGCCGGCCGGCGAGTTCCGCCGAGGAGGCCGCGTTGGGATCGAGTAGCGCCGATTCAATGAGAATCATCGCGCTGTCGGATTCCCGCACGGTGCCGGAAAGCGCGTTCAAAATTTACCTGTTGCGTGTCGCAACGTTGGAATCCCGCGGCGGGCGATTCGAGCTGGCATGGAAGCAGAGCCCGCGCGGCAGCGTGCGCAGGCCGGACGAGAGCACACCCGCTTTCGCCGAAATGGCGGTTCCTGGAACCACCTTCGAAGGCGAATGGCGCGAGAACGCATTTCTGGCGCAGCCGGAAATCGCAAAAGCGCTGCGAAGACGCGAGCGACTGGATTCGGCGCGCATGTTCGACCTGGTTAACGGTTATACCGAGCAGGTGCTCCGGATCCAAAAGCAATATGCCGAATGGACCGGCTTGTCGGTTTTGAAGACGACGGTGGAAGCGCTGGAGGCGCGGCTCGGCGAAATCCGCGCGGCGCACTACGGTTGCATGCTTCCGCTGGGCTGGGGCGCGGGCTTTCTGTCCAAGGCCGCTTTTCTCAATACCAAAGATGAAAGTTACCGGAACATCCTGAGCCAGGTGGGATTCTACGCGCGCGCCATCCAATCCGGGCTGCCGTTCCCCAAGACCCGGAAAATCATTTTCCTCGGAAATCAGCCGGCATCGCTGGCCGGGTTCGTGCACCTGACCGTGGGCGCCTGAGCGCGTTCACCCGTCGGCCCGCGACTGCGCTTCATCGCTCAAATCGACCGCTCATCCAATCGCGATGGCATTCGGACCCGGCCAGCCCTAATCTAAGCAGCAGAGAGGAGTTCTCATGAAATTCAGAATTGCGGCGATTGTACTGATCACGGCCACCGGATTCCTGTTCGCCCAGGAGCGTTTCGACCTTAAGGTTCGGAACTTCTTTTTCTCCGGCTTCCGCGGCGATACCGCGGCACTGGAAACAGGCATGAAGATGTGCGAAGACGCCTTGGCAGCCGACCCGAAAAACGCCCAAGCGCTGGTCTGGCACGGTTCCGGTTTGTTCTTTCAAGCCGGGCAGGATTTTCAAAAAGGCGACCAGCAGAGCGGCATGGAACTTTGGCAGCGCGGCCTGAAAGAGATGTCCGATGCGGTCGCGATCGCGCCTGACGCCGTGGGGGTGCGCATCCCGCGCGGCGCGGTGCTGCTGACCGCTTCTCATTACGTACCGTCGCCCGAAATGGCGCGGCCCCTGATCCAGACCGGCATCGAAGACTTTCAGAAGGCCTATGACATGCAGGGGCCGGATCTCGGCAAACTCGGCACGCATCCGCGCGGCGAACTGATGATCGGCCTGGCGGACGGCTATAGCCGCCTCGGCGACCAGCAGAAAGCCGAGCAATGGTTCACGCGGATCGCGAAAGAGATGCCCGGAACGCCGTACGCGCAATCGGCCGCGGCCTGGCTGGAAACTAAGTCGCTCGCACCTGCACAGGCCGGCTGCTTAGGCTGCCATACTGGAAAATAAAGCGCGGCTGTCGCGGGCGATCATGACCTCCTGGAAGAAGCTGTTATTGCGCGTTCTGGGCATCAACACTGCGATCGCCCTCGTCCCGCCTTTCCTGCTGGTTGCGCTGGGCGAACGCGTTTCCTTCCAGCGCCTCGTGGATGCGTTCGGCTTCTCTTTTTTTTACGCCCAGTGCATCGGCTCGCTCGCGTTTGCCATCATGCCGCGGCTATGGATCCGCAGTGAGCGAGCCGCGCCTTGGATCCGTTGGCCTTTGCGCGCGGTCACCCTGCTTGCCGCCAGCGTTGCCGGAGGCATGATCGCCTGCCTCATATTCGTCGCGCTGGGCTGGATTCCTCTTAGGCTCTATTGGGCGGAGTTCAGGGCGAGCTTTAAGATTGCGTTATTTCTCACGGTGGCGGCGGGCACCGTGATCTCGATGTACGAGAGTTTCCGCGCGCGGCTGGAAGACACCGCCCTACAGTTGCGCACGAAAGAACTGGAGCGGGAGCGCGCGCTGAAGCTGGCCACCGCGGCACAACTAGCTTCGCTCGAATCCCGCATTCACCCTCATTTTTTGTTTAACACCCTGAACTCGATCTCGTCGCTGATTCCGGAAGACCCCGGGCGTGCCGAACAACTGATCGAACAGATGGCCTCGCTCCTGCGGTTCTCTTTGGATGCCCATCACGCCGGTCTTGTGCCGCTGGACCGGGAGATGAAGATTGTTTCCGACTACCTGGCGATCGAGCAGGCCCGCTTCGGCGAGCGGCTGCGGTTTCACATCGATTCCCCGGGCGAAATCGGCGAAGCCAAGGTTCCGCCGCTGGCCATTCAGACGCTGGTGGAGAACAGTGTCAAGCACGCGATCTCGCGCAGCCGGTTGGGCGGTGAGATCCGGGTCTCGATCGCGCGCGAGAACGGGTCGCTGCGCGTTCAAGTTCAAGACGAAGGCCCGGAGTTTTCATTGCAAGCCGCGCCCGCAGGTCACGGCCTGGATAACTTGACCAGCCGCCTGGCCGCGCTGTTCGGCGAGCGAGGCAGCCTGTGCGTCACGCGCGCGGGTAGCTGGAACCGGACCATTTTGTCGGTGCCCCAGGACAAAACCGATGCGAGCATTCCTGGTTGACGACGAACCCCTGGCTCTCAAACGCCTGAGCCGCCTGCTGGCCGCTACCGGGCGCGTCGAAATCGCCGGCCGGAGCAGCGATCCCGAGGAAGCCATTCCCGCCATTCTGGCAGCCAAACCCGACGTTCTTTTTCTCGATATCGAAATGCCGGCCATGAGCGGTTTTGAAATGCTGTCTCGCATCCATCCGCAGCCTGTGGTCGTATTCACTACCGCTTACGACCAGTACGCACTGGAAGCGTTCGGGTTCAATTCGATCGATTATTTGCTCAAACCGATCGAAGCCGCCCAGCTCGACCGCGCGCTGGACAAGATCGAACGCATCCGCAGAAGCGCTGAGCCGCGGCCCGACGTCACTGAACTGCTGTCGCGTGTGGCCGCGCTTGCGAGTCCCGCCAAGCAGCCTGAATATCCCGACCGCATCGCTTCCCGAATTGGCGAGCGCATCGAGTTTATCGACTTATCCCGCGTAACTCATTTTTTTGCGAGCGATAAGCTAACTTACGCGGCCACGGCCCCGAAGAATTACGTCGTGGACGCGACCATTCAAGATCTGGAACAGAAGCTCGACCCGCGAAAATTCATCCGCATCCACCGCTCGACGCTTCTCAACGTCGACTACATCCACGAACTGCACACCTGGTTCGCCGGGCGAATGCTGGTGCGCTTGAAAGATGAGAAGAAGACCGAACTCAGCGTTTCGCGCGACCGGGTCAAGTCGCTGAAAGACCGGCTGGGACTTTGAACGTGCCGGATCAAGTAATCTGAAGACATGGGATCGGCCACTCTCATCCCGGTCGAGGAATATCTCCGTTCCAGCTATTCTCCGGATCGCGAATACATCGACGGCGAGATCGTGGAGAGAAACTTGGGTGAGAAGGCGCACGGAACGGTCCAAAGCAATCTGATTTTATATCTAGGGAATCGCCGAAAGGCGCTCGGGATTCGCGAGTTTCCCGAGCAACGTGTGCAGGTCAGCCAACCAGGTTTCTAGTCCCTGATATTTGCGTTGTAAAGGCTCCGCCGCCTCACGAACAGATTTTCACCACGCCGCCGCACGTGTGCATCGAGATCCTTTCGCGAGACGACACCATGCAGGACATGCAACAGAGGATCGACGATTACCTGAATTTCGGCGTGCCCTACATCTGGATCGTCAACCCGCGTAACCGCAAGGGATACGTGGTTACCTCAACGGGCATGATTGAAGCTAAGTCAGGTGTACTCGAGGCCCGCGATCCTGATATCGCCGTGCCGCTTTCTGAATTGTTCGTCGACTAATGAACCCAGTTTTTCGAGAACCAATCGGGAAACTGCGCCGCTGCGACCCACGCCGCCGCTGCGCCGGTGCTGGCTCCGATGGCCTCGCGACCGGGTCAAGTTGCTAAAGGACCGGCTGGGACTCTGAAACGTGCCGGATCAAGTAATCTGAAGACATGGGATCGGCCACTCTCATCCCGGTCGAGGAATATCTCCGCTCCAGCTATTCTCCGGATCGCGAATACATCGACGGCGAGATCGTGGAGAGAAACTTGGGTGAGAAGACGCACGGCAGAATTCAGCGGAGACTAATCACTTTCCTGGACTCCCGATCCAAAGACTTGGGGATCGAAATCATCCCCGAGCAGCGGGTCCAAGTCAGTAGAACCAGATTCCGAATTCCCGACCTGACCATTGTCAAGCTTCCCCAACCGGATGAGGAGATCGTAAGCACGCCGCCGCACGTGTGCATCGAGATCCTTTCGCGAGACGACACTATGCAGGATATGCAACAGAGGATCGACGATTACCTGAATTTCGGCGTGCCCTATATCTGGATCGTCAACCCGCGCAACCGCAAGGGATACGTGGTTACCTCAGCGGGCATGATTGAAGCTAAGTCAGGTGTACTCGAAGCCCGCAACCCTGATATCGCGGTGCCGCTTTCTGAATTGTTCGTCGAGTAATCAACCCAGTTTTTCCACAAACCAGTCGCGCGCCATGGCCGCGACCTTTTTGAGCGCGCCCGGTTCCGGAAACAGATGCGTGGCGCAAGGAATGATCTGGAGTTGCTTCTCGCATTGCAGATACGCCATGGCCCGGCGATTCAGTTCAATCACTGTCGAATCGGCGCCGCCCACGATCAGGAGCGTGGGCGCTTCCACCGCGGCCAGCGATAGCCCGGCCAAATCAGGCCGTCCGCCTCGCGATACGATGGCGCGCACGCGTTCGGGAAACTCCGCCGCTGCCACCAGTGCGGCTGCCGCGCCGGTGCTGGCTCCGAAATATCCTAATTCCAGCCCCCGAACTTCAGGATGCACGGCTACCCATTGCCCGACTCCCTCCAGCCGCCGGGCTAGCAGCGGGATATCGAAACGCAGGTGCGCTGTTTGCAAATCCACCTGCTGCTCATCCTCGCTGAGCAAATCGATCAAGAGGGTTGCCAGACCGCTCTCGTTCAGAATGTCGGCCACGTACCGGTTCCGCGGACTATGCCGCGAACTTCCGCTGCCGTGCGCAAAGACGACGACACCCCGGGCCGCGGTCGGGACGCTCAACGTTCCTTCTAGCTCGAGCGAATCCACGGCGGCGCGCACCGGCAGATGCTCGATGGCCAGCCCGGCGCCTCCGCTGGTTTTGAGTTGATTCATCTGGGCCTCGATTCTTGCTGTTTCTGCTATCGCGGATTGGCGTGAGCAGCGGTCTCTAACAGCGCACGGACTTCGTCGTCCGTTGTCTGGCCAAACTGCTCGTACCACAAGCTCACCGCGTAAAACGTTTCCGGCACGTGGCTGCAGACCACCTCATCCGCTTCCTGAGCCAGGCTACGCACCGTCTCGGCTGCCGCAACCGGGGCAGCCCCAACGATCCGCCCCGGGTTACGTTGGCGCAGCGCTCGTACTGCGGCCCGCATCGTGGATCCGGTAGCCAAGCCATCGTCTACCACGATCACCGTCCGTCCGGCGATCGGAGGCAACGGCCGGTCGCCGCGATAGGCGCGCTCCTGCCGCTGCAGTTCCTGTTCTTCCTGCGCCGCTACCATGTCGATCATGGCGTTCGAGATATTCAACTGATCCACGACATCGGAGTTGAGCACGCGGATGCCGCCGCTGGCAATGGCGCCCATAGCCAGCTCGCGATGGTGCGGCACGCCCAGCTTCCGCACGACGAAAACATCCAGAGGCGCGCCCAAACGCTGCGCGACTTCATAAGCCACGGGCACGCCGCCGCGTGGCAATCCAAGGACCCGCACGCTCGGATCGTGCGCATATGCACGTAATGCGCCAGCGAGCTGAACGCCTGCGTCCCGGCGATCTCTGTACAGCGGGGCCATGATTCGCTGGGAAGCTTGCAAACTGGTGTCCACTTCGTTCAGCCGATTCCACGGCCAGTGTATCCTAGAGCTTAGAGGCACATTTTGAGCAGGATCGTATTAGCTTTTCGCAGCTTTTTCGCAATACTTTTTACCGGCCAGTTGCCCCGTGAGATCGCCGAAAGGCTGGGATTTGCCGCACCCAGACCCCCGGCTCCCGCACCCAAACCCGCGCCCCAGGCGCGGCCGGCCGACGGCGCTCTGCAGATTCTGGGAATCCTGCAGCGCGACTCCCGGTTGATCGACTTCCTCATGGAAGACATCTCCGCCTATTCGGACGACCAAGTAGGCGCCGCGGTTCGCACCTTGCACGACCAGAGCCGCGAATCTCTGAATCGTTACCTGCACCTGGTTCCCGTGATCGATGGCGTGGAAGGCAGCTTCACCAAGCTCGACACCAACGACCCCGCCAGCGTGAAACTCCTCGGAAATGTGCCGGTGAAAGGCAGGGCGCCCGGCGGCTTGCTGCGACACAAAGGCTGGCGCGCCGATAAGGTCGACCTTCCGCCGGTTCCGTCCGGCCAGAATGCTAATATCCTGGCTCCGGCCGAAGTGGAAATCGAGTAGCCGTCCGCAATGAACGTCGGCATTGACCTAGGAACCACGAACTCAGCGTTAGCGTATATCGAGCCGGTTCACGGCGAGCTACCCGATTACCCGGAAATTAAGGTTCTGGAGATCCCGCAATACGTCGCGCCCGGTCAGATCGAGCCGCGCCGGACGCTTCCTTCGTTTCTTTTCCTCGGCGACCAAACTTACGTGGGCACGTACGCCCGCGACCAAGGGGCGTTGGTCCCCACTAAGTCGGTCCACTCGGCCAAATCGTGGCTCTCGAACCCGGAAGTCGACCGCACTGCAAAGATTCTTCCTTGGGATGCGCAGGAAGGTGGACGCGTGCTGTCGCCGGTGGAGGTGTCCAGCGCGATTCTGGCCCATATCCGTGACGCTTGGAATCAAAACCACCCCGGCGCTCCCTTGAGCGAGCAGGAGATCGTGCTGACCGTCCCGGCCTCGTTCGACGAGGAGGCACGCGAACTGACGGTGCAAGCCGCGCGCGATGCGGGACTCGAAAAACTGACGCTGGTGGAAGAACCCGCCGCGGCGTTTTACTCGTGGATTGCGAACCATCTCGCGCAGTCGCAGAAGAGCCTGTTCGATGGCCAACTCGTGCTGGTATGCGACGTGGGCGGCGGCACCAGCGACTTTACGCTGGTGCGCGTGAACCGCAGCGGCGATCGCATCGAGTTTACACGCACGGCTGTCGGCAAGCATCTTCTGCTGGGCGGCGACAACCTCGATCTTACGCTGGCGTGGCTCGTGGAATCCAAGCTGAACACGCAGCTCTCGATCCGGCAGCGCAGCGCGCTACGCCGTCAGTGCGCCGCGGCCAAAGAACGCATGCTGGCGGATCCGAATCTCAAAAAAGTCGAGATCACGGTTCTGGGCGCGGGATCGTCGCTGATTGGAGGCACGCTTAAGACTGAAATTCTGCGCGAAGAAGCGCTCGAGCTGGCGCTGGAGGGTTTTCTGCCCTTCTGCAATTTGGAAGACAAGCCCGCCGAGGAGAAACGCAGCCTTTTCCGCGAACTCGGGCTGCCCTACGTCTCCGACCCAGCCATCACGAAGCATCTGGCGGCATTCCTGAGCGCGAACGAAAACGCCAAACCCGATGCAATCCTGTTCAACGGCGGTTTCTTTATCCCCGACATTTGCCAGCAGCGCGTAGCGGATGTAATGGAGCGCTGGTACGGGCATAGGCCGCTGATCTTAGAAAATCGCGATCTCGATTTGGCGGTCGCCGTCGGCGCCGCCTATTATTCCTACGTCAAGGCGACCGGCGCCGGCTTGCTAGTGCGTGGGGGGCTGCCTCGCGCCTACTACGTCGGCATTGGTGAAAACGAAGCCGTCTGCCTGGTTCCGCGCGGAGCCGAAGAAGGGCAGACCATCGAACTCGACAGCCAGGATCTGCACCTGGTTGCCAACAAGCCGGTCTCGTTCCGGCTGTACAGCTCGTTGACGCGCGTGGACGACAAAGTCGGCGATCTGCTGCGCACCGCCGAAGATCTGCACCTGCATGCGCCGCTAAACGCGGTGATCCGGTTCGGCAAATCCGGCGAGCGGCTGGTTCCAGTGAAGCTGCGCGCGCACTTGACCGAGGTCGGCACGCTGGAGGTCTGGGCCGACTCCAAGATCAGCGAGCATCGCTGGCGCTTGCAGTTCGAACTGCGCAAAACCGCTGCCGCGCCCGCCTCGAAACCAGCGGCCGTGATCAGCGATGAAGCACTGACGTTGGCCGAAAGCCTGCTCCGCGATACCTTCGTTGCGGGCACCCTGCGGCCCGAGGAACTTCCTGCGCGCCTGGAGCAAACGCTCGCTCTGGGCCGCAATTCCTGGCCCCTGAGCGCGATCCGCCGCTTGGCCGACCGCATGCTCGAACTCGCGGACGCGCGCCGTAAATCCGCCGCTTACGAACTGCGCTGGCTGAACCTGTGCGGCTTCTGTCTGCGGCCCGGCTTCGGCTTTCCGGGCGACGACTACCGTATCGAACAAGCCCGGCGCATCTACGCGGCGGGGCTGCAGTTTACCAACCAGGTCCAGAACGAAATCGATTGGTGGATCTTCTGGGGCCGGGTCGCCGGCGGCTTGAACAAAAACCAGCAGGTGGATATTTTCCAGCGGCTTTCCCCGGTGCTGCTCCCCAAGCCCGGGAAACGGCCGCGGCTTAACAACAGCCTGATGCGGGAAATGTGGCGTGCGGCCGCCAGTATGGAATTGCTCCCGCTGCAAACCAAAACCCAGCTCGGCGATTCGCTGCTCGCGCACATCAAGCGCGGCGAAATGGTGGACGTGGCGCTGTGGTGTCTCTCGCGTCTGGGAGCTCGCAAGCTATTTTACGGTCCGAACAATCAGGTCCTGCCCGTCCAGGCCGCGACGCGCTGGATCGAAGCTCTGCTGAAGGTTCCGAAAGCCGAGGACACCCTGGTCGCTATCGCACGCCGCACCGGCGACGCCACGCGCGACGTGTCCGCCGCGACGCGGGATCTGATCCGTTCGCGCATCCCGGAATCGCTCATACCCGCGCTCGAAGGCGAAGCCGACCAGGACCTCGGCAAAATCTTCGGCGAAGAGCTGCCTTCCGGTCTGGTGGTCGCTGTGGCGGAAACGGCCCCTGTAGCGTGAACGAAGACACGCTTACCCGAAAACTCGCCCGCCGTTGGCCCCTCATCGGTGACGATTGCGCCGTCGTGCCGTCACCGCGCGGTGTCGATCTACTCTTCACCTCCGATTTCAGCATCGAAGGCGTCCATTTCATTCGCCGAACTAGCGCCGAACAGGTCGGTTATCGAGCCGTCGCGCGCGCCTTGAGTGACATCGCGGCAATGGGCGGCACGCCACTCTACTGCCTCGTTTCTTTAGCCCTGGCTCCGTGGACCGATGCACGCTGGATCGACGGCTTCTATCGTGGCATTGAAAGACTGCTACGCAGGACCAAGACAGCGCTGGCGGGCGGCGACATTTCCCATGCGCGTGAACTCGTGTCGGATCTCCTGATCTGCGGTTCGGTTCCAAGAGGCAAGGCTCTGCCGCGTTCCGGGGCCCGGGCCGGCGACCTGATTTACGTCTCACGCCCTCTGGGCGGATGGCGGTATAAGCCGATCTTCGAGCCACGCCTCGGTTTCGGCCGCAAGTTGTTGGGCAAGGCCACCGCATGCATGGACATCAGCGACGGTCTGGCGCTCGATCTGCACCGTATGGCCTCGGTTTCCGGCGTTGAGGCGCGCCTGGATCGCATCCCGTTACTGAAGGGTGCGACGCTGAAGCAAGCGCTGCACGACGGCGAGGATTACGAATTGCTTTACACCGCGCCGCCGCGACGCCAGCTACCCGGCATCCGCATCGGCGCCATGATCGAAGGCGAGCCCGGACGCGTCACTTACCAAGGCAAACCAATTCTACCGATCGGCTATGACCACTTCCAACAACGTCGTCCTTGATCTGATCGAAGCGTTCCGCCGCTCGAAAACGATGTTCGCCGCGGTGGAGCTGGGGATCTTCGACGATCACCGCCCCGCGGACTGCAAGGAACTCGGCCGCCTTCTGGACGCCTGTGTCGCGCTCGGCCTGCTCGAAAAACAGGGCGATCGTTACGTCAACAGCGCCGTCGCCGACAAGTATCTGCGCTCCGCCAGCCCCGACACATTGACCGGCTATATCCGGTATTCCAATTCCGCGCTCTATCCGATGTGGGCGCATCTCGAAGACGCCGTCCGCGAAGGAACACACCGCTGGAAGCAAACCTTTGGCCTCGACGGCCCGATCTTCTCCCACTTCTTCCGGACCGAAGAAGCGATGCGCGAGTTCCAGCGCGGCATGCACGGCTTCGGCCGGATCACGTCGCCGGCCGTGGTCGCGGCATTCGATCTGAGCCGGTTTCGGCGCCTCGTGGACCTGGGCGGCGGAAGCGGTCATCTGGCGGAAGCCGCGCGCGAGCGCTATTCAAATCTCCAGGCCGCGGTCTTTGACCTGCCATCGGTCGCGCGCATTTATCCCGCCACGATCGCTGGCGACTTCTTCACCGATCCGCTGCCCGAGGCAGACCTGTACAGCCTCGGCCGCATTCTGCACGATTGGTCGGAAGAGAAGATCCGAGTTCTGCTGGCTAAGGTCAACGCCGCGTTGCCGCAGGGCGGAGGGCTGCTGGTAGCGGAGCGCCTGTTGGACGAGCATAACGTCGCCGCGCACATGCAGTCGCTCAACATGCTCATCGTTACTGAAGGCCGCGAACGCACCGTCTCCGAATACGAGGCGCTCCTGCGCGCCGCCGGTTTCTCGCACATCGACTGCAGACACACCGGCACCCCGCTGGATGCAATCCTGGCGATCAAGTAGCCGCGCCTATTTGCGCAGGTACGCGTCGTCCCCGCGAATCCAGTCCTCGCGCCGCGGCGAGAACAAATCCACGGCGATAGAATCTTCCAGCGCTTCGGCGCTATGCGGCACATGCGGCGGAATTCTCAGAATGTCGCCGGGACGGACGATAGTCTCCACGCCGGCCAAAACAAACTTCAGCGCGCCGCGTTCCACCATCGAGATCTGTTCGTTGTGATGACTGTGCTCCGGCACGCTGGCGCCTTTCTTCAGACCGATCCGTGCCACCGTCATCGTGTCGCCATGAATCATCTGGCGCGACACTGTATCGCTCAACCGCTCGTTCTCAACCTGGTCCCAACGGTACGTTTGCATGCATTCACCTGCAGGCGTCTAGGCTTGATAAACCGTTTTGCCAGCCACCACCGTGCGCACAATCTCCAGATCTTTGATCTTGTCAGGGCTGACGCCGAACAGGTCGTCCGACAGCACGACAAAATCCGCCAGCTTGCCCGGCGTTATCGATCCCTTGATCGCCTCTTCGTGCGAATTGTAGGCGCCATTGATGGTATTGATGCGCAGCGCCTCTTCCACGCTGACGCGCTGGTTGGCGCCCCAGGTCTCTCCATTCCATCCGGTGCGCGTGACCATGCCCTGGATCGCCATCCGCGGATCGAAGGGGCCGGGGCTGAAGTCGGACCCCGCCGCCGCCACGATTCCGGCGTCCAGGAACGTGCGATACGCCATGCATCGTTTCATCAGCTCTTCGCCATAGAAATGGAACTTGTCGGAGTTGTAATACGCGTACGACGTGAATGCAGCCGGCACGGCGCCCAGCGCTTTCATCCTCCGCACCAGGTCGTCATTGATCAGCGTGCAATGCGTGATCTTGGGACGAGCGTCGGTGCGCGGGAAAAGCTTTTGCGCTCGCTCGACGGCGGTCAACATCATGTCGATAGCGACATCGCCGTTGGCATGGCAGTTGATCTGGATGCCGGCGCGATGCACTCGCTCGGCCCACGCGTTCAGGTCCTCCTGCGTCTCGGTGAGGTTCCCCTTGTACGGCGGCGAGATGCCCGGATACGGAACGCTGAGCGCCATGGTGCGCTCCGAAAACGAACCGTCCACCGTGTGCTCGGAAGTAGCTCCAAAGCGTATCCACTCGTCCCCGAACCCGGTCTCGATTCCGCCCGAGATCATCGAGTCCAGCACTTTGCCGTTGGCCTCGTAGCTCACGCGGTGCAGCAGATCGCCCCGCTCCCGCACCTGTTGCAGCGCGAACAGGTTTCCGCCTTCATGGTGAACGCTCGTGACGCCATACCGCACAAACTGTTTCGAGATAAATGCCAGCCCGTCGCGGTCGCGCTGCAGGTTCTGCTCCGGTGTAAACGTCTGGTGTTTGCCGACGCGGTTGAAAACGTTCCGCGCGCGATCGGTTACGCGTCCGTTTAGCGAGCCGTCCGGGTCGCGATCGAAAGTTCCTCCCGGCGGATTCGGCGTCTGCTTGTTTATGTCGGCCATCGCGAGAGCCTTGCTGTTGTAAAAAGATGTGTGCCCGCCCCGATGATGGACTACTACCGGATGCTCGGTGGAAACCTTATCCAGATCGTGCACGTTCAGCATGCGGTTGTCTTTTACTTTGGTGTCGTCGAAGAAGAAGCCTTCCACCCACGTGCCGGGCGGCGTCTGGCCTGCCCGCGCGCGCAGCTTCTCGACGATGCTGTCTATGCTGACGAATTCAACCACAAACGGATTGCCGACCAGCACCTCGTACAGCAGCACGTTCCCGGGTGCGTGATTGTGGCAATCGATGAAACCCGGCACGATACTCATCTGTTTCGCATCGTAAGTTTGTGTTGCCTTTCCGACGAACGCTCTCATCTCGCCGGAGCTCCCGACCGCGAGAAACCGGCCGCCTTTGACCGCGAATGCCTCTGCCTTGGGCGCCTGCGAGTCCACCGTGTAGACTTTGGCGTTGAGCACCACCAGATCGGCATCGCGCTCATCGGCTGCCATGGCGACCCATGGCGCCCCCAACGCGGCTGCGATTCCGCCGCCGGTCAGTCCCATGAACTCTCTACGGCTATGGCGCTGTTTCACGGTTTTCTCCCTTCGTCGCGGCGTGAATGAGTCGCGGCAGGCATGAGGCTAGCACAAAGAAAAGCGCCTCAGCAAGATCGGGGCTAGGAGCGGGGCTAGGAGCTTTAGGCGGCAGGAGCTAGTGGTTCACTTCTTGCGGGCCGTTGTCCAAACCGTAGATGACCGGTTTCGAACGAGTGGTGCTGTCGTCTGGCGCAGGAAGAGAGCGGGCGATTTTCAGGACCTGACCCAACTGCTGGCCCAGAGGACTTTCCGTCATTGCGCCCAATCGCGTTTCTATATCGGGCGCGCCGATTGCAGTTCGGAAGTGGACTGTGCCGCCGTCGATGGCAAAACCGCCCAGATTCGCCTGCCATTTCGGCAGCACGTTTGGGTCGGCTGGTCCATTGAACTCGAACGCAGCATCGGCCAGGATTTGGTCGGTCACCGACAGCGAGACCGCAATTCTTCGCAGTCCCGCGGCAACCGCTTTGGGGCCCGCCGTCCAGCCTGCGGCGACTAACCAGTAGCGGCCTCGGGCTGCCTGCTGCTCGGCAAACAGTTGCATTTCGCCAAGAGGCAGTTGCAGAGCCACGCGCTGAGCAGCCCCATCCACTGCTTCGGCCGGGCCGATCAGCACGTCATTGCCAGGCAGCGGCACGAGTTTCCAGCCGAGATCCAGCGCCGCGCGTGCCGCATCCGCTGCACCGCCGGTCACGATTGCGACCGTTTCGTTGCCGCGTACCGAAAGCACAATCTGGCCCACTCCCGAGAGTGCGTCGAGAATCTTACCTGTTTTTTCTCCGGTGAAGCCTTGCTGGCGGGCGAACTCTTGGATAATACTCCGATCCAAAGCCGAGATCGGACCCGCACTGAAATTAAACCCGGCCACGGCGTCAGCCTGCGGATCGACAAATCGCCAGTCGATGCCGCCGACCACGATCACCGAAGGGGACATTCTTCGCGGCGCAACAGCGCTACTCGAGCCGCTGATCACCGGCTGGGGCGCAGGACTCTTGCTTGGGGGCGTCTTCTTTACCGCGAACTCGTGCCCCTGGCAGTAGGGCAACCCGGGATTCTTGAAACAGGCATCTTGCCAGCTGAAACGCTGCCCGAACATGCTCCCCGCGGCCAGCAAACCGAACGCCAGTTTACGGATCTTCACACTTTGATTCTGCGAGGCTCCGCCGGTACTTGGAATCGGGCTTAAGCCTCAGAGCCACCTAAGGGTCCGTTCGGAACACCGCGAGACAAGGCCGTTGACGCGCAAAACGCATATTCCGGGATGTCGACCCACAGCACCGGCCGTAGGTGTAGAATGTCCCGATACGGATAGCCACTCGGAAAAACGCTACATCCGCCACCTCGCGCGCGTCTGGGCGTGCGGAGGAGATTGCATTGCCCAGTCCGGGCATTTCCGCGGTTCCGGGGCTATCACTACAGGAGGAGTAACCCTATGAAGCGCTCTCTCGCGCTGTTTTCGTTTTTCGTGCTCGCCATTACGATTGGCGTGGGCACCTTCTCAGTTCGGCACGTTCAGGCACAGGGGCGTGGGCGAGGAGGACTGAACAGCCCCGAGGCTCAGGCCGCCCGGGCCAAGCAGATGGAACTGGAGAAGAACACCCCGCAGTTGAAGATTACCGAGGACGTGCTCCCGCTTTCGGTCCCGGGCCACACCATCGGCGAGACGGAAGGCATTTCGAAAAATTCGAAGGGGCATCTTTTCATTTACTCGCGGACCGGAACCGGCGGCAGCTCCCGCGGCGGCACCGCGGCTGAGCTGTTCGAATTCGATCAGAACCTGAAATTTGTCAAGCTGTGGGGCCCGGATAACTACGCCGCGTCGTTCGCGCATTCGGTCCGTGTCGACAAATACGACAACGTCTGGATGGTGGACGAAGGGTCGGATATGATCGTCAAATTCGATCCCAACGGAATGGTCAAGATGGTCCTCGGGCGCAAACCGGAAGCGATCGACTATCTCGAGCGCTTCTTGGAACGCGGCGAGAAGGAAGAGAACCGGTATCCCGTCGGCACCGCAGGCACATTCAATCGCGAAACCGATGTGGCATGGGACTCGCAGGACAACATTTACGTCAGCGATGGCTACGGCAATTCGCGGTTCGTGAAGTACACGAAGGACGGCACCTGGGTCGGTGCGGTGGGAACGCATGGATCCGGGCAGGATCAATTCTCCACTCCGCATGGCATCGCCGTCGACGCGCACGACAATGTCTACGTAGCCGATCGCGGCAACAACCGGGTCCAGGTCTATAGCGCCGATATGAAGTACGAGAAAACCATCACCGGCATGGGCGCCCCGTGGAGCGTGTGTGTGACGCCGGGACCGCACCAGTACATGTACAGTGGCGATGGCTTCACAGGCAAGCTCTACAAATTCGACTTGGAAGACGGCAAACTGATGGGATGGGCGCAGACCAGCCTCGGCCACGGCCAGAGCACGTGCTTAATCCATGAAATCCACTGCGAATCGGCACAGGTCGTCTACAAGGGCGACTGCTCGACGTGGACCGCTGAAAAGATCACCGTCAAGTAGAGGCGCCCTTCTTCGTGCCGGTCTGCACTCGGGTGTGGGCCGGCACCGCTCACCGCGCCACCGTTTCGAATTCGGTGATTTGTTAGCCTGAAGTTCTCCCAATGAAGTCGCAACCACCGCGCCGCGCGCCTAGGGATCCGCGCAGTGCGGCGGCTACAAAACCCAGACCGGCGACCCTCAAGACCACGGAGTCCAAAGAGCACCGGAGCCGCGCCACACGGCATTTCCTTGCAGCTCTGGGCCTCTGTCTTCTGGCGCTTGTGGCTTATTTAAACTCCTTCTCCGCTGGTTTTGTGCTGGACAACAAAGCTCTCATCCTCAACGACCCGCGCATCCGCGATGCGAGTGCGGCGAACGTCAATCTCATACTTCAGCACAGTTACTGGTGGCCCACTGGTGAATCCGGTCTCTACCGCCCGCTGGCGACGTTGTCCTATCTGTTCAACTACTCGATTCTCGGAAACGGCGATCGCCCAGCCGGCTACCACTGGATCAATATCAGCTTGCATGCGGCCGCGGTTCTGCTACTGTTCGCGGTGCTGCTCCGCCTGGTCGGCCAGTTCTGGCCGTCCGTCTTCATCGCGGCCCTGTGGGCGGTGCATCCCGCGTCGACCGAATCTGTAACCAACATAGTCGGACGCGCGGATCTTCTGGCCGCCATCGGCGTGCTCTCCGGATTCCTACTCTACTTGAAGAGTACGGACACGTCCGGATGGCGCCGCGCGGTATCGCTGGCAGGACTGGCCACAGCGACTGCCATCGGTGTCTTTTCCAAGGAGAGCGCCGTGTCCATTGCCGGCATTATTGTCCTCTATGAGCTGGTCTGGTGGCAGGAGCGGCGGGAACGAAGCGGGAGAGTCTGGGCGTTTGCTGCCGTGCTAGTGCCCATCGCGCTGATGCTCGTAATGCGCTACGGAGTTCTTGCGAACTCGCCTCCCGCCGACTGGCCGTTTACGGATAATCCGATTGTAGGCGCTGGTTTCTGGACCGGACGGCTCACCGCGCTCAAAGTGATGGCCCAATATCTCTGGCTCGCGGTGTCGCCAATGCGGCTCTCGTCCGACTACTCCTATTCGCAAATTCCGCTCGCAAGCGGTTCCATCGCGGACTGGATTGCCTGGTTAAATGTCGCGGCGGCGGGGCTAGCCGCGATGTTTCTTTACCGTTGGAATCGCGCGGCCTTTTTTTTCGCCGGCTTTGCTGCAATCGCCTTTCTGCCCACGTCAAACTTGCTGTTTCCTATCGGCACAGTGATGGCCGATCGCTTCTTATACCTGCCGCTGGCCGGATTCCTGGCTTGCCTGGTGCTCTGCGCCTGCCAGATGCTGCCGCACGGCAGGGCACGAGTCTTCGCGCCGGTCGCGGTTAGTCTGGTCATCGCCGGTTTCGCAATCCGAACCTGGACCCGCAACACAGACTGGCAGAACGATCTGGCTCTTTCGACCGCCGATATTCGCTCCAGCCCGAACAGCTTCAAGTTGCATGCGCTGCGTGCCGCGGCGCTGCTGGAGGCCGATCCCTCGCATGCCAACATTGACTGCGTGATTCAGGAAGCGGACCGAAGCGTGGCGATTCTCGACCCGCTGCCCGATTTGCGCAATGCTCCGAATGTGTACCAATCGGCCGGCGAAGACTATTTGATCAAAGGCGATGTAGCGCAGAAAAACGGCTCCGGAGCCAGCCTGGCTGCATATCGACGCGCCCGCGAGCTTCTCGGGCGGTCGATTCGCATCAATAACGCCTACCAGCAGCGGCTCGCCGCCGATCATGGCGGCTCTCATCTGGCCGTAGTCCCCCGATCCTTGCCCGCCGCATACAACCAGCTATCTGCCGTCGACCTGCGCCTGGGCGATCGGGAGGGCGCATTAATCGCTGCCAACCAGGCCCGTGCGCTGGCTCCCCTCGAACCGCTGGTCTATCGGCAGCTCGCCTCCGTATTTCTCGCGCATCACCGCGGCCAAGAGGCGGTCAATGCTCTTATGGAAGGTTTGCTCATCACCTTCGACCCGGCGACGCGCGCAGACCTGATCCAGTTGTTCTCTAGCAACGACCAGCTTCGCGCTTGCGCACTGATTCCCGGCCCGGCCGGCCCGGCAATCAACCCGCGTTGCCAGGCGGTCCAGGATGCAATGTGTGCCGCATCGGCCGATGTCCTCAAAGTGCGGATCCAGTCGGGGCGCCGCGACCTGGCTATCAAGGACAAGCAAAATTTCCTCCGCGACTACGGCTGCCCGGCCGAGCCACTCAATCGAATCCTCCCTTGATTGGTGGCGCACCTGCGCACGTCGGCGCCACACGACATCGGCACGGAACACCGTATGCACGATTCCGCCTGCCACATCGCTATCCTGAGAACATGCCTCTCTCCGCCAGAAACCAGCTTCCAGGCCGCGTCGCCGAAGTGCATCTCGGCGAGGTAATGGCCCATGTGACGGTTCGCGTCGGAAAGAATCTGATCGAAAGCGTCATCACCCGGCGTAGCGCCGAAGAACTCAATCTGAAGAAGGGCGACGCCGTCACAGTGGTGGTCAAATCCACCGAGGTCATGCTGCTGAAGGAATGACATCGCTGCTACACCGAATTGCGGCCTTCGTTCAACGCCACGACATGTTCCGCACCGGCGATCGCGTCGGTGTCGCTGTCTCGGGCGGAGCCGACTCCGTCTTCTTATTGCATGCGCTGCGCGAACTGGCGACGCGCTGGAATCTGCGGCTCAGCGTCGTTCACATCGAACACGGGATTCGCGGCGCTGCATCGGCCGCCGACGCCGAATTCGTCCACGAAATAGCGCAAGAGTTCGGGCTGCCTTTTCACCTGCACCGCGCATACGTCGCCGCCCTGAACGGCAACTTGGAGCAGGCCGCGCGCCGCGTCCGAACCAGCTTCTATCGAGAACTGATCCAATCCAGCTGCCTGGATCGCGTCGCCACCGGACATACCCGTTCCGATCAAGCCGAAACCGTGCTGTATCGCGTGCTGCGTGGCTCGGGTCTGGCGGGTCTCGCCGGAATCCTCCCGTTGGCCCCACCAGGCGTCGCCCGTCCCCTGCTCGAATCGACCCGCGCCGAGATTCGGGATTGGCTGGAACAGCGTTCCATCCCTTGGCGCGAGGACGAAACCAACCGGGATCCTGCCTATGCCCGCAATCGTTTACGGCACGAGATACTGCCTTTGCTGGCCGAGTCCTTCAACCCCCGCTTGGAGCAAGCCCTGGCGAATCTCGCCACGCTGGCGCATGAGGAGGAGAACTACTGGGCCTCGACTCTGCCCCCGGTTGAGGCTCCGGCTACAGGGCCGCTCGTCGTCCCGGTCTCTAGCGTTGCGACCGTGGCCACAGCCGTCGCCCGCCGCTTGATTCGCAGCTACATCCAGGCCGCCAAAGGTGACCTACGCCAGATCGAATTCAGCCATGTCGAGCGAATTCTCGACTTGGCCCGGGCCCCCGATGGCCACGGCCGAGCCCACATCCCCGGCCTTGACGTCACGCGGTCTTTGGATTGGCTTTGTTTTGCCGGGATCGGACCCAAAACTCCCAAAGACACCGGCTATTCCGTGTCCCTGCCGGTCCCCGGATCGGTGGAACTTCCCGGCAGCTCCGCTCGTATAGTATTGCAGCTCAAAGAAAAAACGGACCAGCATGATCAGTGTGTTACAGTAGTGAATGAACTGGACTGGCAGCGGCTTCGTCTACCAGGCGGGGCCGGTCCCAAACTGGAACTCCGCAATTGGAGACCTGGTGACAAGTACCGCCGCGCAGGGCGTTCCCACGAACAAAACATTAAAGTCCTATTCCAGGAAGCTCGCATACCCTTGTGGGAGCGGCGACGATGGCCGATTATTACCTATAATGGCTTCATTCTGTGGACTCGCCGTTTTGGCGCCGCTGCCGATTTCGTGCCCGGTCCCGGTGCGCGGCTCGTACTTAAGATCGACGAATACTAGCGGAAGCTCGCATCGGCCGGCCTTCGCGTACGTCTAATACTCAGATGCCTCTCGGATGGTAGGGAGAGATTGATGAATAATTCGAATATTAAGACCGCAGTTTTCTGGGTCGTCATCATTATGGCGGTAGTTCTGTTCTGGACCTTGGTCCACAACACCAAGTCGCGCCCGGATGCGCAACTCTCCTACACCAACCTGATGAACGATGTGAACGCCGGCAAGATCAAGAGCGTTACGATCACCGGAAACGACCTGGTCGGCAAGTATAAGGATGACGACCAGCAGTTGCACGCGGTAATTCCTGCCAACCAGCAGCCGCTGGACGACGCGATGCTGGCCCACGGTGTCGATATCCACTACAACAAAGAGGCCGGTAGCGGATGGGTTTCTATCCTGATCAACGCGATCCCGTTCGTGCTGCTGCTGGCATTTTGGATTTTCATGATGCGGCAGATGCAGAGCGGCGGCAACAAAGCCCTGAGCTTCGGCAAGAGCCGCGCGCGCCTGCATTCCTCCCAGCAAAAGAAAGTCACGTTCAAGGATGTCGCGGGCGTCGAAGAAGCTAAGGAAGAGCTGCAAGAGATCATCGAGTTTCTGCGGGAGCCGCAAAAATTTCAAAAGCTCGGCGGCCGCATCCCCAAGGGCGTTCTGCTGATCGGACCTCCAGGAACAGGTAAGACGCTGCTGGCGCGCGCCATCGCCGGCGAAGCCAACGTGCCGTTCTTTTCCATCTCCGGTTCCGACTTCGTGGAAATGTTCGTGGGCGTGGGCGCGAGCCGCGTGCGCGATCTGTTCGAGCAAGGCAAGAAGAATGCTCCCTGCATCATCTTCATCGACGAAATCGACGCAGTGGGACGGCATCGTGGCGCAGGTCTCGGCGGCGGACACGATGAGCGCGAACAGACGCTGAACCAGTTGCTGGTCGAGATGGACGGCTTTGAATCTAACGAAGGCGTTATCCTCGTCGCTGCAACCAATCGTCCCGACGTGCTGGATCCGGCGCTGCTGCGTCCTGGCCGCTTTGACCGCCGCGTGGTGGTCGATCGGCCCGACGTCAAGGGCCGCGAAATGATCCTGCGCGTTCACACCAAGAAAACTCCGCTGTCCGACGACGTGGATCTTTCCGTGGTCGCTCGCGGTACGCCGGGTTTCGCTGGCGCCGATCTCGCCAACCTCGTGAACGAAGCCGCGCTCGTGGCGGCGCGCCAGAATCGCAAGGTCGTCACCCAGTTCGATTTCGAGCTGGCCAAAGACAAAGTCATGATGGGCGTGGAACGCAAGTCCATGATCATCACCGCCGAAGACAAGCGCATCACCGCTTATCACGAAGCCGGGCATGCTTTGGTTGCGGCGCTTTCTCCGGGCGCGGACCCTCTGCACAAAGTCACGATCATCCCTCGCGGCATGGCGCTGGGCCTGACCATGCAGTTGCCGTTGGATGACAAGCTGAACGCCAACAGAGAATATCTGGAAGCGCGGCTTTCCATCCTGATGGGTGGCCGCATCGCCGAAGAAATTTTCATGCATCACATCACCACCGGCGCCAGCAACGACATCGAACGCGCCACCGATATGGCTCGCAAGATGGTATGTGAGTGGGGCATGAGCGAGCTTGGGCCGTTGAGCTTCGGCAAGAAGGAAGAGCAGATCTTCCTGGGCCGCGAGATTGCCCAGCATCGCGATTACAGCGAAGCTACCGCCATCAAAATCGACGAGCAGGTCCGCAAGCTGGTGGAAGCCGGCTACGCTCGCGCGCGCAAGATCATCGAAGAGAAATCCGATGCGCTGGTGCGGATCGCGGAAGCTCTTCTGGAGCGCGAAGTTCTGGACGGCTCTGAAGTGAAGATGCTCATCGACGGCGAGTCGCTGCCGGCCATGACCTCCAATAAGCCCACTCCGCCGGACGGCGGCGAGAAGCCGCAGCAAGTCTTGCGGCCTGAAGATCGGAAACCGCTGCCGGGCCTGTTGGGCGGCGAGCGTCCTCAGCCTGCCTGAGGCGTGCTCCCGCAGTTTCCGGTTTACCTCTTCGACGTCGACGGTACGCTGCTCGATTCCGTGCAGGATATCTGCGCCGCGATTCAAGGTTCGCTTTGCAATACAGCGCATAAGGATGTCAGCCACGCGTTTCTGCGCCGGTATATCGGGCGTCATCTGATCGATCTGTACCAGGACTTGCTGCCTGACTACTCGCGCGAGCAGATGGACGCTTTAGTCGTCGAGTATCGCCGCATTTACCACGAGCGCAATCACGGGCTGACTCAAGCCTATCCAGGCATCGCCGAAGCGCTGGCCGCGCTTCCCGGCCGTAAGTCCACTGCGACTACGAAAGGGACCCCAACCACGCGGCTGGTGCTGGAACGCTTCAGTCTGCTGCCGTACTTCGATCATGTGCAGGGTACGGACGGTTTTCCCGCTAAACCCGAGCCGGACGTGATTCTCGCATCGCTCCAGATCTTCGGCGCCCGCCCCGACGATTGCCTGCTGGTGGGCGATTCCGCCGCCGATATGGAAGCCGGCAAGCGCGCCGGCGTCAAAACGTGCGCGGTGCTGTGGGGCTACGGCGAGCGCGAAGAACTCGCGCGCTGGAGTCCGGATTACTGGGTTTCGAGTCCGAGCGATCTAGCGAATACCGGTTAGTCATGAACCCGGGACTCTGAGCTTCACAGCTTTGCCAGTTCCTCGAGGTTCAGCCGGCCGGTATAGATCGCCATACCGAGCGCCGCATGGATCTTGAGGCGCCCCAGCTCTCTAATCTCGTCCACCGTGGTTATGCCTCCGGCTGCTGTAATCTCGTGCTTCGTGACGGCACGGAGGCGGCGAAACCAGTCCAAGTCCGTACCTTGCATGAGACCTTCTTTGTCGACATAGGTGCAGAGAAAGCCCGAACAGTACGGCTCCAGGTGCGGGATCATCTCTTCTGCCGTGGCGTCCGTTGCTTCCTGCCAGCCTTTCACCACGACCTTGCCGCCTCGGGAATCCAGCGCGATAATCAGCCGCTCGGGCGTGACCGCATCGGCGATCTCGCTGAGCAATTCGCGATTAAATGCCGCGGTGCCGGCGATTACACGATACGCACCCTGCTCCACCAGAACGCGCGCTCGTTCCGGCGAACGAACGCCCCCTCCAATGCGCGCCACAGCTCGCGAGGCAATCAGTTCCACCAGATCGTCGTTCGAGCCTTTGCCCATCGCCGCGTCCAGATCGATCGCCTGGATCTGCGGAAATGCCGCGAAGCGTTGCAGCATCTCCAGCGGAGTGCCGCCTTCCAGCGCCTTATCGCGGCCTTGCACCAGCTGGACGACTTTGCCGCCCATCAAGTCGATGCACGGGATAATCATGGCGCGGGCCGGACCGGAACGCCGCGCTCAGCCAGGAATTTCTTCAGTTCGCCGACCGTGTACGTGCCGTAGTGGAACACCGACGCAGCGAGTGCAGCATCGGCCTCGCCGTCGGTCAGGACGCGCTCGAAATCTTCGAGCTTGCCGGCGCCGCCCGAGGCGATCAGCGGGATGTGAGTGACCTTGGCGACCGCGCGGGTCAATTCGCAATCGAACCCGCCCTGCACCCCGTCGGTGTCCATGGAAGTGAGCAGGATTTCGCCCGCGCCGAGCATCTCGCCCTCTAACGCCCATTCCACCGCATCCATGCTTTCGTCGTCCCGCCCTCCGCGCGTGAAAACGTTCCAGCTCCCTTTCCCATTCCGACGCGCGTCGATCGCCAGCACAACCGCTTGGGAGCCGAACTCGGCGCTCAGTTCCTGGATCAGCCTGGGACGCCGCACCGCGGCGGTGTTGACGCTTACTTTTTCCGCGCCCGAGTGCAGGATTTTGCGCGCGTCGTCCACCGAACGGATACCGCCGCCCACCGTAAGCGGGATGAACACCTTGCGCGCGGTGCGCGCCACCAGGTCAGCCATGATCTCGCGGGCATCGCTGGAGGCCGTGATATCGAGAAAAACCAGCTCGTCGGCGCCCTGGTCGTTGTAGCGCGCCGCAAGTTCCACCGGATCGCCCGCATCGCGCAAACCGACAAAGTGTACGCCCTTCACAACGCGGCCCCCCGTGACGTCCAAACAAGGAATAATACGCCTGGCCAGCATGTTTATAGCTCAACGAAGGTCCGGACGACTGAGAGTCCAACCGGCCCGGACTTCTCAGGGTGAAACTGGACGCCGTAGATGTTGTTCGTTTCGAGCACCGCTGTAAACAGGACCGAGTACTCGCAGGTTGCGGCCGTCGCATCGATAACCGGCGCATAGTAACTGTTCGCGAAGTATAAATAGGGATGCGGCGGCAGGTTCCGCAGCAGCCGCGATCCGTTGCGCGGCTGGATCTCGTTCCAGCCCATGTGCGGGACACGCGCTTCCGCTGAGAAGCGGCGGATCTGGCCGTGGAACAGGCCGAGTCCGCGCTCGCCCGGCGCCTCTTCGCTGTTTTCGAACAGCGCTTGCAGTCCCAGGCAGATGCCCAGAAAAGGCACGCCGGCGCGAATACGGTCCAGCAGCGCTTCGCGAACCTGCAGCTGATCCAGCGCGCGCATCATCTGGCCGAAATGGCCCACGCCCGGCAAAATGATCTTGCTCGCGCGACGCAGCCCTTCCGGGTCTCGCACCAGCTCGTGCTGCGCCCCGATCTCGGCGAGCGTGTTCTGAACCGATCTCAAGTTTCCAGCGCCGTAATCGAGAATGGTGATCATAGTAAGCCCTTGGTGGACGGAAGCTGATCCTTCAGCCGCACGTCTCGCGAGCACGCGTAGCGTAGCGCGCGGGCGAAGCACTTGAAGATTGCCTCGACTTTATGATGACTCGACCGCCCGTACAGCACCTTGGCGTGCAGGTTCGCGCCCGCGTGCGCGACAAAGCCGCCGAAAAAATCTTCAACTAGTTCGCTCTGAAGGTCGCCCACCAGGCGAACCCTCACCTTATCGTCATAGACCAGCACCGGCCGCCCGCTCAGATCCAGCGCAACCATGGCCAGCGTCTCATCCATCGTCATCAAGAAGTAACCCGCGCGGTTGATGCCCTTCCGATCCCGCAGCGCCTTCGAAACCAGCTGGCCAAGCACGATGCCAACGTCCTCTACCGTGTGATGCTGATCCACATCCAGATCGCCGGTGGCTTTCAATTGCAAGTCGAAGCCGCCATGCTTCGTGAACAGCTCCAGCATGTGATCGAAAAACCGGATTCCGGTGCGAATATCGTAGCGGCCGCGCCCATCCAGGTTCAGTTTGCCGCGGATTCGCGTCTCTTTGGTGTTCCGCTCGACGCTAGCCGATCTCATTAATGTCTCCGAGCACCTGAATCGCACCTTCCAGGTGGAACAACTCCAGGATGTCGGCGCGGCGCTCGTGTTTGGGTGAAACGATTCCGATAAAAGGCACATTGGCCGCGCGGGCGCAGCGCGCGTCATCCACCGTGTCGCCGACGTACAGCAGCTTCTTCGACGGGCGCATGGCCGCGATCTTCAGCAAGCCTTCCGGCGCCGGTTTCTCGCACTCTACGTCATTGGCGGTGAGCAGCAAAAATCGATCGCGGAACCCTTCGCGGTTCAGCGTAATCTCGGCTTCCTCGGTAGTCCGGCCGGTGAAAATTGCCAGCTCGAATTTCTCTCCCAGCCGATCCAACAAGCCGTCGCGAGGCAGCCAGCGTTCGCGATGAATCATCCCCTGGTCCAGGAAAAGATGATTGAAATACTCCACCACCGTCGCATATGGAAGCTCCACCCCTAGATCCCTGCAGATCTTCTGCGACAAGGCCCAGTCGTTGTTCCACCCGCCCTGGTTTTTGTAGTCCTGAATCTGCCCGCGCGTAATCGTCTTGCCGGTGAAATGCTCCACCGTGCGGATAATCGTCTCGCGATACGAATCGGTCACGTCCACCAGGACGCCGTCCATGTCGAACACCAGCACCTGATCGCGAGCGCTCACCAAATCTGCTCCAATTCGCTCAGGAACCGGCGCACCTGATCGCGCGTGCCTACGGTCACTCGCACGCACCCGGGGATTTCGTAGCTGCGGTCGCGCACCAATACGCCGCGGCTGCGTAACTCATCCCGGATCGGAATGGCGCGGTCGCCCGCCTGGAATAACACGAAATTCGCTTTGCTCTCGTAATAACTGATCCCGAGCTTTTCGAGCCCGACGTACAACAACTCGCGAGCCGCCAGCACTTCCGTCACATATTTCTCGATATACGCCCGATCCTGGATGGCCGCGCGCGCCGCCAACACAGCAACGCTGTTGACGCTGTAAGGCGACTGCGCCTTGTGCAGGAACTCCACATTTCCGGATTGCGAAAACAGGCAGCCGAGCCGCATGGCCGCCATGCCGTAGACTTTGGAAAACGTGCGGCTGACGAATAGATTCGGATAATCGTTCAATAACGGCAACGCGGTGACCCCGCAGAACTCGTAATACGCTTCGTCGATCAGCACCGCCGCGCCCGCCGCACGATCTAAGATTCGCTCGATTCCCGCGCGCGATGTTCCCGTTCCCGTCGGATTGTTCGGATTCGCGATCAGAATCGCCCGCGTGGTCGGCCGGATGTTCTGCAACAGTTCTTCGAGCGGGAAGGCCAGCTTCTCGCGCCGGTACGGGATCGTGCGCACGCTGGCGCCCGCCACCTCCGCATAGAAGCGGTACATCGCGTACGACGGCTGCAACAAAAGCACCTCGTCACCGTCGTCCACATAGGTGTTGATGAGCACCTGTATTGCCTCATCGGTACCGTTGGTGAGTATGAAATCGTCCGGATCGACCGCGAAGAACTCCGCCAGTTCGTGCTTGATCTCGCCGTACTCGGGATAAACGGCCAGCCCGTCTTCGGTGAGATGCTCACGCAAAAACTCGATCACCTTGGGCGAAGCTCCCACCGTGTTCTCGTTAAAATCCAGCCGCAGCTTTCCAGCACGGCCCGCGGTAGGCGGCGAATACGGCGCCATCTTCAGCACCGCCTCGCGCGGCTGCAAAACGCCGGGCGGCAGATCCAGCTTCTTACTTGCCAAGACGAACCTCCACCGAGCGCGCATGCGCTTCCAGCCCTTCGGCGCGAGCCAGCGTCGTGATGGCCGGAGCCAGCCTCGCCAAACCGTCCGCGCTCAGCTCCTGTACCGAGATCACCTTTACGAAATCCGCGGAGGATAAGCCACCGCGAATGCGCGCCGCGCCCGCCGTTGGAAGCACGTGATTGGGTCCGGATGCGTAATCGCCCGCTGCTTCCGGACTGCTTGGGCCAACGAAAATGCTTCCCGCATGCCGGATCTTCGGCAGCAGCCCGTCATCGTAGATCGCCAAATGCTCGGGCGCCAGGCGATTCGAAGCATCCACCGCCGCGTCGACAGATGGGCACAAAATGACCGCGCTGTGATTACGAATGGACTGACACGCCACCGGGGCCGTCGGCAGCATCCCCAACTGCCGCGCCACTTCCTGCGCTACCTGCTCGCCCAATTGGCGCGAGGTCGTCAGCAGAATCGAGGAGGCCTCTACGTCGTGCTCGGCCTGAGCCAGCATGTCCGCGGCGATGTGCCTCGGATCGGCATCCTCGGCGATGATCACGATCTCCGTAGGCCCGGCGATAAAATCGATCCCCACCTCGCCCGCCAGCGCCTTCTTCGCGGCCGTTACGTAAATATTGCCTGGCCCCACGATGCGATCCACCTTAGGAATGGTCGCCGTGCCGAATGCCAGCGCCGCGATCGCTTGCGCGCCGCCCACCCGAAATAGATGCTTCAAACCCAAGAACCGCGCCGCAGCCATGATCTCGGTGCTGGGACGCGGCGAAGTGACGCAGATTGTCTTGACGCCGGCCACTTGAGCCGGAATCGCCGTCATGAGAAGCGTGGAGGGAAGCGGATAGCGCCCCGCCGGAATGTACGCGCCCATCGAGTCCAGCGGACGCACGATCTGCCCCAGCCGCCGTCCGTCCTGGAACTCAACCCAATTTTCCCGCGGAAGCTGTATTTCGGCGTATTCGCGGACATTGCGCGCCGCCGTTTCGAGAGCCGCGCGGAACTCGGGACTCACGCGTGCTTCCGCCTCGCGCATCGCCGCCTCCGGGATCGTGACACTGTTTCCCTCCAGGCCGTCGAACTTGCGCGCGTACTCCAGCAGTGCCTCGTCGCCGCGCTTGCGCACCGCCTCCAGGATCGGCGCCACGGTTTGTTCGGCTTCGGCCAGGCGCACTGCCTTGCGTTTTATGAAATTCTGAGCCTCATCCAGCGGAAGAATTCGGAGCATACATCACATCACAATCTTGTTTAGCGGATATTCCACGATCCCTTGTCCGCCCGCTTCCTTCAGCCGCGGGATGATATGCCGGACCGTGTTTTCATCCAGAATCGTGTGCACCGCGACCCACTCATCGTCGCTGAGATGCGAAATGGTGGGCTTCTTCAGCGCGGGAAGAATCGACAGGACCGCGGGAAGGCAGTCCTTGCGCACGTTCAGCATCAACCCTACTTTTCCAAGCGCATTGATCGCGCCCTCCAGCAGCATGCGCATGTCTTCCAGCTTGCGCCGCTTCCAGCCGTCGCGCCAGGATTCGAGATTCGCGATCAACTGCGTATTCGATTCCAGCACGGTCTCGATGATGCGCAGCTTGTTGGCGCGCAGAGACGAGCCGGTTTCGGTCACTTCCACAATCGCGTCAGCCAGCACCGGCGGTTTCACCTCGGTCGCGCCCCAACTGAATTCCACTTTGGCCTTGACGCCATTGGCGGCGAGATAACGCTCGGTCGTCGAAACCAGCTCGGTCGCGATCACTTTGCCGTCCAGATCCTTGACGCTCTGAAACGAAGACGCCTCCGGCACCGCTAGTACCCACCGCACTTTGCCGAAGCTCTGCTTGGCGTAGATCAGGTCCGCTACCGCATGCACTTTGGCTTCGCTCTCTTCAATCCAGTCGCGTCCGGTCAGGCCGGCATCCAGGACGCCGTCCTCCACGTAGCGCGCCATCTCTTGCGCGCGGATCAGCATGCACTCCACTTCTGGATCGTCAATCGCGGGGAAATAAGACCGCGAGCTGGTGCTGATATTGAAACCGGCGCGCCGGAACAGCTCGATAGTCGCGTTCTCCAGGCTGCCTTTAGGAATCCCGAGCTTCAGCTTCATGACCCGCTCCCGTACACCGCGGCCGGATCGTAGGCCCGCGGCTCCGATTCCTTCCATTGGCCGCCGTCCAGGCGCCGGAAGAAGCAGCTCTGGTATCCTTCGTGGCACACGCCCGGCCCTAGCGCCTCCACTTTGATCAGCAGCGCGTCGCGATCGCAATCGGTGGCAATCTCCTTCACCACCAGCCGGTGCCCCGAAGTCTCGCCTTTCATCCACAGCTTGTTCCGCGAGCGGCTGAAAAACGTGACAAAGCCGGAATCCACGGTCTTGCGGAATGACTCCTCGTTCATAAAGCCGACCATGAGTACGCGGCTGGTCGCGTGATCTTGAATCACCGCCGTCAGAATACCGTTCAATTTGCTGAAGTCGAGGTCCATGTCTCCATACCAATAAAAAAGCCCGCCGGTTTTGTTCGGCGGGCTGTTGTTAGTTTCAGGAATCGATCAGTATGCCGCCGACCGCCAAACAACCCGATGATGGTGGTGATGGGCGACAAACATGAATCCTCAGTGTAGCACGCGAGCACCGTTAGAATCCAGGGTAAAATAAGGGGCTTCTATGGCCTTCCCCGCTTCCTCGTCGCTGGCGCAGTCCCGGTCTCAAGCGCGATCCATGGTGATTTCCACCCGCGGCATCGTCGCCACCGAGCAGACTCTAGCCTCGCAAGCGGGCGCTCAGATCCTGGCCCGCGGCGGATCGGCCGTCGACGCCGCGATTGCAGCCAACGCGGCCCTCAGTGTCGTCGAGCCCATGATGTGCGGCCCGGGCGGCGACCTGTTCGCGCTGGTTCGGGACTCTAAGACCGGCCAGGTCGCAGGCATCAACGCCAGCGGCTGGTCGCCTCAAGCGCTCTCGCTCGATTACGTGGACCAGCACGGCTTCAATACCATCCGCGGCATTCACGCCGTTACGGTCCCGGGCTGCGTCGACGGTTGGCACAAGCTGCACCAGCGCTTCGGCCACATAGCCTGGCGCGACCTGTTTCAGCCCGCCATTTATTACGCTTCGCATGGCTTTCCCGTCACCGAGTTGATCCAGTGGGAATGGCAGAACTCGAGCTTGATGCTGCAGGACGAAGCACGCAGCATCTATTTACCGCAAGGCCGCGCGCCAAACGTCGGCGAGATCTTCCGCAACCCGGAACTCGCGCACGCGTTTTATCTGATTGCCGAGCTCGGGCCGGACGCGTTCTATCGCGGGCAGATCGCCGAAGCAATTCTCAAGACCTCCCGGCGCTACGGCGGCACGCTCGCTGCCGCGGACTTGAGCGAGTACGAATCCGAATGGGTACAGCCGATCTCCACCACCTACCGGGGCTGGGAAGTTTACGAGCTTCCGCCCAATGGCCAAGGCATCGGCACGCTCGAAATGTTGAACATCCTGGAAAATTTTCAGATCGGCGATTATTCGCAGGATGGCGCCGACGCGCTGCATCTGAAAATCGAGGCGCAGAAGCTCGCAATCCAGGATCTGCGCCGCTACCTCGGCGATCCGCGCCACGCGCCGGTTCCGGTGCAAGGCTTGTTATCCAAGTCGTATGCGCGCGAGCGCGCCGCCCTGATTGATCCGCTAAAGGCCAATTGCTCTCCCGTCCCCGGCCGGCCCGACCTGGGCCACACCACTTACCTGGGCGCGGTCGACACGGACGGCAACGTCGTTTCGTGGATCCAGAGCATTGCCAACTTTTTCGGCTCCGGAATCGTCGTGGACGGGATGGGCATCTTGCTGCACGACCGCGGCGCCTCCTTCGTAACCGAACCGGGTCATCCCAACGCGCTCGCCCCACGCAAGCGCCCGTTCCACACCATCATTCCCGGCTTCATGCAAAAAGATACTCGCCATGTTGGGTTCGGCATCATGCGCGGCATGAATCAGGCGCAAGCGCAGATGCAGCTGGTGACCAACATCGTGGATCACGGAATGAACATCCAGCACGCGCTGGAGGCGCCGCGCTTTACCAAGCAATCGCTGGGCGGCTGCGATGTGCAAATCGAGTCGCGCGTCCGCGAGGAGGCGCGCCAGGAGCTAATCCGGCGCGGCCATCGGCTCAGCGTAGTGGGCGATTACTCCGAATACATGGGAGGCGGCCAGGTAGTCATGCATGACTCCGCAGCCATGGTCAATTACGGCGCTTCCTCGCCGCGCAAGGATGGCGCCGCTGTTCCTGAACCCGATCCGTATTTCAAGTCCTGAAATTTAAGCCCCGGAATAACCCTAATACACTCGGATTGCGCCATCCGCCTTCATCTGCGGCTATCTGCTTCCGGTCTGGGGATGGGCACGGTTTTCGTCCACTTGCAGCCGGTTTTGCAGGATGCGCACCACGCCCTGCGCCTGGTCCGCGCGAGCTGCTTCTTTGCGAACCTGCTGTCTCAGCTGCTCCACCTGGTTCACAAGATCGTCGCGTTCGCTTTGCAGTTGTCCGGAGTCCAGCGGCGTTGGGTTCGGCGAAGGCACCGGCTGCGCTACCAGACGCGCGAACTCGTGGAATTCATGCCCGCCCGCTCCGAAGATGTTCATCTGCAACGCGACATCGCCGCTCTGCCGTGCATAGGTTGTCTTGCCGGCGTGCAGTTGGTCGCTCGAGAGCGAAATGCTCTTCTTCGTCGGACCATCTTGAATGTCAATGGATCCGCGCTCTGCCTCCCGCACCGGGACCGAATCGGGATCCCAAGAGATCTCGACAGTCTCCCCTTCGGAAGCAACGCGCAGAGAAAACGATTGGACCGGTGTGGGCGTCTTTTGCATCAGCAGAAAAAGAATCACGCCCAGAACCGCCAGCACCGGAATCAGCCACAGCCAGCGCGATCCGCCGAAAGAATGCGTTTGCATACCGAACGCGGGAACCAGGTCGACGGCCTCGTCCTGGGTCGTACGCAAGTCCTGTAGGGGCGGGGCGCTTACCGCGCTGTCCGATATCGGCGGCTCTGCCGGAAATGCGGGCCGTGCTGCGACCGGTGCTTGTGCCGGAGTAACGGCTTCGGCCGGAATTGCCGGTTTTTCCGGAACGCCGGCATGTGCGGTTATGCCAGCCGGTTTCGAAACCTGTGTTCTGGACGGAGCCTCAAGTCGCTTCTCTGCCGATGCAGGTTCCGTAATGGCCGCGATTCGCGCTCGTGGCAGTTCCTTCTGCGCCGGCGCCTCAGCCGCAGGCTCGGCGAACCGCGCTTCGATCGGTTTACCCGCCGCGAGATCCGCACGCTTCTCGGGTGTTGAAAATTCGAAGATCCCCGGAATTCGCGCCCGCTTCCGCGGTATCTCCACAACTGGGGCCGCCGGCGATTCGGGCGGTGCTTCCTGGCTCGTCAGTTCTCGCTTGTCTGCCTCTGGCTCCGATTTCGCCAGCGGCGCCGGTGGAACCACGATGGCCGCCGTGTGCTCGGCAGCGGGGGAAGCTTGCGCCAGTTGAGCTTCCGCAGGTCGGGCTTCCGCCGGTGCAGCTTCGACCGGTAGAGCTTCCGTCGCCCGAGCCTCCGTCGCCCGAGCTGCCACCGGCGGCGCGGGCGGCGTGATCGGCGCGGATTCGAAACGCGGCGTGCTCTCAAATTGCGCCCGAGGTGCCCGCACCGGCAAGTCCTGCAGCTTCGGCAGCTCCGGCAAAGGTCCGCTGGGGTCCGGCGCGCCCGGCACTCGGCGCACCGGTTGAATTAGCAATTCCCTGTAGCTCGCGTCCGTCCGCAGAAAACCGTTGTCTTCCCGGACGAAAAATCCGGCCTTGGCCGTGCCGCCCGGGCCGCGCCGCAGCAGCATCGTGACCTGCCACGAGTTCGGGAAGAAATGATTGAAAATTTCTACTTCTTCCCGAGTCAGCCCGCCCGTTTCCTGGCCGCGCGACACGAACCAGCCGAGCGGCTCCATGCCTTGCATCGCCGGATCGGTAGCGGCGCTGCTGAGTACGCGAACCATCTCAGCGCGATCGCGCAAGAGCGCCCGCGCTGGGTCCTCTTCCGCCGCCGCGCGCGAGATCGGCCGCCATGCCAGGATGCGAATCGCCGGCCCTCGGCTAATTCCGAACAATGCGCCCGCCGGATCCGCGCTACCTGTCGAGAGCCGCCGCAGCTCGTCACACACGTCCCCGCGCAGCTCCTCCATGATCTCTAGGGGATATTCGATACGTACCGAAACCTCGGGCGCGTTCCAGACTCCGAGGATAAAATCGGCCGCCGACTTCATCATTCCGTTGATAGCGGAAGGGGCGGTTTCGTAATCATAGCAGTCGCGGTGGTCTCATCGGAATCGTCTTGGTCCGGTCCCTCCTGCAGGTGGTAATAAAACGTAATCGCAGCCATTGCACAAATTACCAACAGCAGGGCCGACAACCAGGCCACGGCCCGGCGGTTCCAAGGGCTCTGCTCCTCGACCAGACCCGCCGTGAAACGCACACAACACCACGCGCATGCGACTAAACCGATCAGCTTGGCGTACCAGGGCATCATGTCCAGGTGACTCTGCCCGCCCACTTCGCTCCAAAGCGTCAGCACAACCAGCAGCGCCAACAGGAACTCGAACGCATATGCCAGGCGCACCCACGAAATTTTTCGTGCAGTAAAACGAGCACCGTCCGTCGATTCCGGCGCTCCGTCGGGAACCGAATGATCCTCCAGGCAAGGCTCAACGGCGGCTCCCGAAGGCAAGTCCGCGTATACTTGTGGCTCGACCAGTTGCTCTTCCACGCTTTCTCTCAACGTATCATGTCTGTTGGGTCTTCACCAATGGATCAAATCACCTTAAAGAACACCGAGCTGCTCGTCTCCCGTATCTGCTTTGGCGCCATGACGTTCGGAGGCCAAACCGCGCAGGATGCCGCGGCCAGAATGATCGGCATCTGCTGCGAACACGGCATCAACTTTCTCGATACGGCCAATGCGTATAACAACGGCGCGTCGGAAGAGATGCTGGGCCGTCTTCTCGACGGGCGGCGAAACAACTTCGTTCTCGCCACTAAAGCCGGCATGAAATCCGGCACGGAGCCCGAGGCTCAGGGACTCTCGCGGTCCGCCATCCTGCGATCCATCGAGGGGAGCTTGCGCCGCCTGCGTACCGACTACGTCGACATCTTCTATCTTCATCTGCCCGATTATGCGGTTCCCATCGAAGAAACACTGGAAGCCATGAACCAGCTCGTGCGCCAAGGCAAGGTCCGCTATGTCGCTACCTCAAACTACAGCGGCTGGCAGGTCGTGGAGATGTTCTGGATCTCCCAGCGCAACGGCTACGCCCCGCCTTATATCAGTCAGCCCATGTACAACCTGATCGCGCGCGGCATCGAGCAGGAGTACCTTCCGATGTGCCAACGCTTCGGCGTGACCAACTTCGTCTACAATCCGCTGGCGGGCGGGCTGCTCACCGGCAAACAGAACCGCGATGCGCCCAGCCCGGGCACACGCTTCGACAAAAACCAAATGTATCTGGATCGTTACTGGCATCCGCGTGATTTCGATGCCGTGGACCAGTTGCGCGACATCGCCGGGAAGGCCGGCCGCTCGCTCGTGAGCCTGGCGCTGAACTGGCTGTATCGTCACACCGTAGCGGAAGGCATTATCCTGGGCGCGTCCAAGGTCGAGCATCTGGAGCAGAACCTGAAAGTGTTCGCCGACGGCCCGCTCGACGCTGAAACCTTGAAAGCCTGCGACAACGTCTGGAATACCTTGCGCGGCCCCACACCCAAGTACAATCGCTGACAAGCCGCCGAAATTTGCTGTGTCCATCCCTGAGAAGTTGCGTAGCGAAGAGGCTGCGGTACAGAATCCGCTGCCGCGCGGCGCACCGCTTCGTTTTGCGCTGACGATTTTCCTCAGCGCGTTCCTGCTGTTCCAGGTGCAGCCCATTGCTGCTCGTTACATCCTGCCGTGGTTTGGCGGAGGTCCCGCCGTCTGGACCAGTTGTCTGCTGTTCTTCCAGATCGGGCTGCTGGCCGGTTACGTCTATGCTCACTGGCTGGGGTTGCGTCTCGGTTCCCGCCTGCAGGGCGGCGTGCACCTGGCGTTGCTCGCGCTCTCGCTGCTGTTTTTGCCCATCCGCCCGAGCGCCGCCTGGAAGAGCGCTTCCGTGGCCGATCCATCCGGCCGTATTTTGCTGCTACTCGCGGTGACAGTCGGCGCTCCGTATTTTTTGCTATCGGCCACCGGTCCGCTGCTGCAGCGCTGGTTCACCGCGACCGAACCGGAGAAATCGCCGTGGCGTTTATACGCGCTTTCGAACCTCGGGTCTCTGATCGCGCTGGTCACTTATCCGTTCTTGATCGAGCCGTATTTCCGCCTGGATACCCAGGTTCTGATCTGGTCGACTGTCTACGCCGTTTTCACCGTACTGTGCGGCCTCACGGCATGGCGGTTCCGGATGGCTCCCATCGCCCGGCCTGCCGAAATGGCAGCGGACGCCGAAGCGCGCCCCAAGGCCGCGACAATACTCTTCTGGCTCGGACTGTCGGCCTGCACTTCCACGCTGCTGGTCGCGACCACCAACCAGATCTCGCAGGAAATCGCGGTCAATCCGTTTCTCTGGGTAGCGCCGCTGGCGCTTTATCTCTTGACGTTTATCCTGACGTTCGAAAGCGATCGCTTCTACCGGCCCGCCGCACTCGCCATCATCGCGGGCGTGCTGGCGCCGCTGGGCTGCGTTATCCCCAGCCTCTCCGGCCTGCTCTCGCTGCGCGGGCAGCTCATCTTGTACTTGCTCGCCATGCTGGCCACCTGCATGCTTTGCCATGGAGAGCTCGCTCGTGCGAAACCCGCCCCGCGCCATCTGACCAGGTTCTATGTCGCGATCGCGGCCGGCGGCGCATTGGGCGGCGCGTTTGTGGCGCTGGCCGCTCCGCGGTTGTTCACCGAGTTTCTCGAATACCCCATCGGCCTCGCCGCCGCGTGCCTGCTCGGATTCATCGGATGGCTGCGCAGCGGGGCATTCGCGCAATGGAGGAGCGGCGAACTGCGCGTTCGCATATCGCTGATGGCCTTGCTCTTTGGCGGCTTCACCGCCATTATGGCCGCGGTCAGCACCGGCAATCAAACCTCCCTCGCGAGTGCCCGAAGTTTCTACGGGATCTTGCGCGTCATCGAGCGCAGCGACGCGAACGGTGCCTATCGCGAACTCCGGCACGGCCGCACCCGCCACGGATTTGAATATCTGGAAAGTTCCAAGCGCGACTGGCCGACAACCTACTACGGCCCGCACAGCGGCGTCGCGCGCTCGCTCCAGGCGCTCGACCGGCCCGCGCGCCGCATTGCCGTCATCGGCCTGGGTACCGGCACCCTCGCGGCTTGGGGACGCACCGGCGATACGTTTCGCTTTTACGAAATCAATCCGGATGTGGATGCCTTCGCCCACAGCTGGTTTTCCTTCTTGAAAGACTCCCAGGCACGCACCGAAACCGTCTTAGGCGACGCGCGCGTTCAGCTCGAGCGCGAGTTGGCCTCCGGAAAATCGGCGCAATACGATCTCATTGCAGTCGACGCATTCTCGAGCGACGCGATCCCGTTTCATCTGCTGACCAGCCAGGCCGCCGATCTGTACCGGCAAAGCCTCGCGCCCGGCGGCCTGCTGCTGTTGCACATCTCCAATCGCGTTCTGAACCTCGAGCCCGTGGCGCGCGGCATGGCTCGATACCTCGGCTGGACGCCGGTTCTGTTCGTCTCCGGCGACGATACCGCAACCGGCGAGAGCAGCTCCAAATGGGTCCTCCTCACCGCGAATCGGGAATTCCTGGCACGCACCGGCCTCGAAGCGCGCGGCGCGCCCTGGACCCGCCGCGAGCCGATCCTCTGGACGGACGATTTCGTCAGTCTCTGGCACGTCTTGAATTTCTGATCGTGCTTGGCCGCGTTTCACGCTGCAGCCGCTCCTCGGTCCATGATTAAATAAATAGATGTCAACCGCCGCTGCAGCCCAGTCAGCCGGGCTCCACAACCTGAGCCGGCGGCAATTGATCGGCACGCTGACCGGTTTGGTCCTGACGCTTCTGTTAGCGGCGCTCGATCAGACCATCGTCGGAACCTCCGAGCCGCGCATCATCGCCTCTTTAAACGGGTTCGATCGCTATCCCTGGGTCACCACCGCGTATCTACTTTCCTCCACCATCGCGGTCCCGATTTTCGCCAAGCTTTCCGACATTTACGGCCGGAAATGGTTTTTCCTGACCGGCAACATCATGTTCGTGGTGGCCTCCGCGTTCTGCGGCGCTGCCGGCGACGTCCATTGGATGCCTGGCGACGGCATGACCCAGCTCATCGTCTTTCGCGGAATCCAAGGCCTGGGCGCCGGCATGATGATGGGGTTGCTGTTCACCATCATCGGTGACATTTTTCCGCCCGCCCAGCGTGCCAAGTATCAAGGCTTATTTGCCAGCGTTTTCGGGCTCGCGTCCATTTTCGGTCCCACTCTCGGCGGCTGGATCACCGACCAGCTCTCCTGGCGCTGGACCTTCTACGTCAATCTGCCGGTCGGCATCGTCGCGGCGACGGCGATCCTGGTCGAGTTTCCCTATTTTCGCCCGCAGGGAGTCCAGCGCAAAATCGACTGGTGGGGCGTGCTCTCCCTCACCTGCTGCCTGGTGCCGCTGCTCCTGGCGCTGACCTGGGTCACCGATTACGGGTGGGGCTCGCAACGCGTCATTTCGCTGCTGATCCTCGCCGGTGTGATGCTGATTGCTTTTCTTCTGGCCGAGTCGCGCGCGATCGAGCCGGTTATACCGCTGTCCATGTACGAGAACCGCATCATCTCCGTCGCCACCGTGGCCGTTTTCCTGCTTGGCATCGCGATGTTCGGCGTCATCATCTACATTCCGCTCTTCATGCAGGGCGTGCTGGGCGTCACGGCCACTCGCTCTGGCTCTTTGCTGACGCCGCTCATGCTTGGTTTCGTCGTTGCCAGCACGATGTCCGGTAACATCATCGGCCGGACGGGCCGCTACAAATTCGTCGTGCTGGCCGGGGTCGGTTTGACCATGGTCGGCATCGTCCTGATGGCGACCATGGACGGGAGCACTACGCAATCGGAAGTGATCCGCAACATGATCATCGCCGGTCTCGGCATGGGCTCCATCATGCCGGTATATACGCTCTGCGTCCAGAACGTTGCGCCGCCGGCCAACATGGGCGCGGCCACGGCCTCCATTCAGTTCTTCCGCTCCATCGGCGGGACGGTCGGGGTCGCGACTTACGGCTCCATCTTGCTGCGGAATTATCACAACAGCTTCGCGCGCGCCATTCCGCCGGGCACACCGCCGCGCGTGCTGGCGCTGCTGAACAACCCGCTGCAATTGCGGCAAGGGGCCAGCGGGCTCGCCGGACTGCAACCCAGCGATCTGCTTCTGGTGAAGCAGCTATCGGTGCACGTCCGCGATGCGCTGCTGCAAGGCCTGCATCAGATCTTCGTGATCGGCTCGATTCTCATGGTCGGCGCCGTGATCATCAATTTCTTCCTGGGCGAAGTCCCGCTCCGCAAGAAGCACCACGTGCAGCCCGCCGCCGAAATGTAGACGGGGGGAACTATCCCAATCTGGCCCGCCGCTCGGTTTCTTGGGCATCCACCACCGCAATTGCCGCGACATTGACGATCTCGTTCACCTCGGCCCCACGCTGCAGTACATGCACGGGTTTCGACAAGCCCATCAAAATCGGCCCTACCGCCTCCGCGCCTCCCAACTTCGCCAACAGCTTATACGCAACATTGCCCGCTTCGAGATTGGGGAAGATCAGCACGTTCGCTCCGCCTTTCAGCGAGCTGAATGGATAGGTCTCCTCGATAATCTCCGGCGCAATTGCGGTGTCGGCTTGCATTTCTCCGTCCACCATGAGCGAGGGCGCGCGTTGCTTGACCAGTTCCACCGCCCGGCGCACTTTATCGGCAAGCGGATGCCGCGTGCTGCCGAAATTCGAGAACGACAGGAGCGCCACACGCGGCTTCACGTCGAACCGCTGCGCCATCTCCGCCGCCGAGATGGCAATTTCGGCCAGATCCTCAGCGGTCGGCTCGATGTTCACAGTCGCGTCCGCGAAGAAGTAAATCCCTTGCTGGGTGATCATCAGGTACAGTCCGGAAACGCGCTGCAAACCTTCGCGCAGCGGGATCACCTCCAACCCTGGCCGGATCGTTTCCGGATAATGCATTGTCAGACCGCTCACCAGCGCATCCGCATCGCCGAGCGAAACCATAATGGAGGCGAAGTAGTTGCGATTCAGAATCAGCTCGCCCGCTTCGCTCCGTGTAACGCCTTTGCGTTGCCGTAGCCGGTACAACTCGTCGGCATAACGGCCGAGCTGCGTGGAATGCACCGGATCGACAATCGTGGCGGAGCTTTCCTCGAAATGCAGGTGCGCCATGCCCGCTCGGACCACCGCCTCGCGCCCCAGCAGAATCGGCGTGGCGATCCCTTCCTCGGCCAAAATCTGCGCGGCGCGCAAAATCTTTGTTTCTTCGCCCTCGGGAAACACCACGCGCTTGGGCTGTTGCTGCGCTTTGCTAATCATGATGCGCATCACGCCATGCACTTTACTCAGCCGCCGCTCCAACTGCTCCCGGTAATCATCCAGGTCGACCGGCGCCTGCGCCACGCCGCTGTCCATCGCCGCTTTGGCCACCGCCGTCGATTCGCGCAGCAGCACCCGCGGGTCGAACGGCTTGGGAATAATATATTGCGGCCCGAACTCCAGCTTCTGCATTCCATACGACCGGCTGACCGACTCCGGCACATCCTCCCGCGCCAGCTCCGCCAGCGCCTGCGTTGCCGACAGTTTCATTTCCTCGTTGATCGTGGTCGCGCGCACATCCAGCGCCCCGCGAAAGATAAACGGAAATCCCAGCAGGTTGTTCACCTGGTTCGGATAATCCGAGCGCCCCGTCGCTACGATCGCGTCCCGCCTGGTCTTTGCCACCAGGTCGTACGAAATCTCAGGGTCCGGGTTCGCCAGCGCGAACACCACCGGGCGCGGCGCCATCGAGAGCAGCATCTCCGGCGTCACGATGTTTCCTACCGACAGCCCGATCAATACGTCCGCTCCGCGCATAGCGTCGGCCAGCGTGCGCGCATCGGTCTTGCGGGCGAAGCGCGCCTTGTAAGGATTCATCTCCTCCACCCGGCCTTCGTAAATCACGCCGGCCACATCGCACATGAGGATGTTTTCGCGACGCATGCCCAACCGGATCGCGTGCTCGGCGCAGGCGATGGACGCTGCGCCGCCTCCTACGCAGACACAGCTTACATCGCGAATCTTCTTTTGCACCAGAATCAGCGCATTGATTAACGCCGCGCCGACAATGATCGCCGTCCCGTGCTGGTCGTCATGAAACACGGGAATGTGCATCGTCCGGCGCAGCTCTTCTTCGACGACGAAGCAATCCGGCGCCTTGATGTCTTCCAGATTGATCGCGCCGAACGTGGGCTCCAGCATCTGGCACGCGCGGATCACATCCTGCGGATCGCGGGCGTTCAGCTCCAGATCGAAAACATCGATATCGGCGAAGCGCTTGAACAAGACGCCTTTGCCTTCCATTACCGGCTTACCGGCCAGCGGGCCGATATCGCCCAGACCGAGCACCGCCGTTCCGTTCGTTACCACGGCCACAAGGTTGCCTTTGGCCGTGTAGCGGTAAGCCAGGGCCGGGTCCTGCTCGATCTCCAGGCACGGAATCGCGACACCCGGCGTGTAGGCCAGGCTCAGGTCGCGCTGCGTGTGACAGGGCTTGGTCGGCGTGATCGAGATTTTTCCCGGCGGCGCGGAAGCATGGTACTCCAGCACATCTTCTTTATGTATGTTCATCGCTTCTCAATTAATAGCAGAGGGCAAATGATAAACGAACGCGACGCGCGACATGATAGCCTACTCCCATGGCCACATTCTATTCGGATCGCCGTGACTTTCTGCGGGCGCTAATAGGAGGCGCGGCAGGTTTATCGTTCACCTACATCGGTTTCGGCCAACAAGCGCCACCACCAATCAAAGTGACCAAGCTTTCCGAGCGCGTTGCCCTGCTTACGGGCGATGGCGGCAATGTGGCCGTGATCATCGGCGACGACGGTCTCATGATGATCGACGGCGGCCTTCCCGAGCGGGCCATGGACTTGCAGAATGCCGTGAAGGAGCTGGATTCACACCCGGTACGAATCCTGTTCAATACGCACTGGCACTTCGATCACATCGGCTCCAACGAGCTGCTGGGCAAAAGCGGCGCCAAGATCATCGGCCACGAAAACGTCAAGAAATACCTCAGCATGAAGGTCACGATGGAAACGATGAATCGAACCTTCGATCCGCTTTCTCCCGAGGGACGCCCGTCGGAGACGTTCACGAAGGGCGGCAAAATGAGCTTCGGCAAGGAAAAGCTCGAATATACGCATCATGTCCCCGCGCACACCGATAGCGACGCTTATGTATTTCTCCCCGAGCCGAACATCCTGCACTGCGGCGATTTGTTCTTCAACGGTTTCTATCCGGTGATCGACTACTCGACGCACGGGTGGGTGGGCGGCATGGCGGCAGCCGCCGAAACCTTATCCAAGATAGGTGATGAGAACACGAAGGTCATCCCGGGCCACGGTCCGCTGGCGACAAAGGAAGATCTGAAGCGTACGCACGAGATGCTGGCGACGGTAACTGAGCGCATGTTGCCGATGGCTAAGGCCGGCAAGAGCGCCGATGAAGTAGTCGCCGCTATGCCCACCAAGGACTTCGACGACAAGTTCGGCCATGGAATGTTCCAGCCTGCGGTGTGGACGAAGATCGCCTACACCAGCATCCTGCGGCACAACCAAACGGCGAAGACGTAGCTCGCCGCTCTAGCGGGCGCAGTCAGCCGCCGCGGCGGCCGGCGACACAGAAGCGAAGGCGGAGTTTTGCAGCAGCCGGTCTCGTTCCGGCGGCAGAAAACCCGAGTTTGGGAAATTATAACCGCCGAGATAACTGACCGATTCGCACTCCGGCGCCGAGTCCGGCTTCTCGTGCGAATCGCACTGCCGAGGGTGTTTCAATCCGAACGCGTGGCCCAATTCATGGGCGATCGTGCCGGCGGCCATGCAGGAGGGCTCGGTACCCAGCAAGCTACGAATGTCGTCCCGCAGCAACAGCGCGACTCCCGAGGTCCCCTGCGCCGGCACCCGCGGTACGTCGGCGTCCAGGAAATAGAGCCAAACATGCCGCGGATCGTTGTACGATCCTCCGGTCAGCGTGAACGCCTCGTGAACCGCGGCAGACCACAACGCTTCGCGGTCGTCCCGCTTGCCCGCCGACGCCGCGTACCAGTTTTCAGAATGCCGGGTCTTGACGGTCTCGACCAACGGATCGGCTAATGCAAACGTCTTTCTGCTGCCCAGCCGATCAAAGTACCAGCGCTGCACAGAAACTACCGCGCGCCGCGCCGCGTGCGGGAACTCCTCCCGCGGGTTCCGGTCGGAAGGAACCAGATACACTACCTTGAGCGTCGGATAGGCCGGGGTGTGAATCCCGCGCCACAACAAGCCGCAGACGACCAGACCTAGGGCCCATCCCAGCCAGTTGGTCTGCATACCCGCTTATCGGCGGGTTGGGCTGTTGGCTTGAATGCCGTCCAGCGAGACGCGAGCAGGCGGTCATGGGTGCGCGGATGGATCGTACGGAACAAAACTTTGCGCCTGCTTGGGATCGCCCGCGCCCGAGTACCGCGCGACGACAGGATAGGGAAACACCGGCCGCGAGCGCTCCGCCGCGCCGTTGCGTGGCATAGTGGCAATTAGCCGATCGGGAGGCTGCCCGTTCTCCACCCATTTTTCAAGCACCGTGAAAGCGTCAAACGCGCTGAAACCGGGACCGCCGCCGCCGTGATGAACTCCGGGAATGAGAAACAGCCGGAAAAACTCCTCCGTCTGTTTGCGTCCGCCCATGGCCTCGGTCACCTGCTGGTAGTAACCGATCGAGGAAGTTGCAATAATCGCGCCGTCGGCCCATCCATGCCAGAGCAGAATCTTGCCGCCGCGCGCTTTGAGCGGATGCAGATCGGCCGACAGAGCGTCATAAATCCGCCTGGATCGCGCCAGTGTGGCCGGGCCATGCTCGAAATCGTAATGCAACGGATCGACATTCGCCCGGATTTTTTCATCGACCATGAATCTTTCGAATTCCACCGGCAATTCCAGGTTGGCCAAACGCGGCGGAATGCCGTCGCGAGGAGCACCGTAGTAGTTCCAACCCTCCCACTGCGTTTCAGTGCCGGGGATGTAAGGATACGCGTAGATCACCTCGCCTTTGGAATTCTTCGGGGGCATCATAAGCCGTTTTACCGCTTCGACCTGCCGCGCGTTCAGACAGCCGGAATTATTGGGCGCGCGGCATGCCACCAGCTCGGGCTGCCAGTTGCACGATAGCGGCTCCGTCACCACGCCTTCCTCGACGCCGGACTGCGCGCCGCAATGCTCCAAGACGGATGCGTGCACCGCTTGAGCAGCAGCGACATCGAGCACAGTTCCGCCGCGCCCGTCGCTAATCGCTTGGGCGAACCAAGCGCTGGCGAAAATGTTGCGCCCGGTGTAGTCGTACACCGGCGCGCTCGGCATGTACCCGTCGTAGTCGTCCGGGAATCGTTGCGCCTCCATCAGGACCGCTTGGCCGCCCTTGGAATTACCGGCCATATAGGAGTACTGAATCGCTCTGCCGTAATACTGTGTGGTGATGGCTTTCGCGATGAGGGTGACGACGTGGTTGCTGCGCCAGCCGAAATCCTCCTGCAGTTCGGGAGCGTTAGCGGCCCAAGCGCCATCGAAGCCCGGCGCGCCATAGTGGCCGCCGTTTCCTGTAGCCGAGGCGTAGCCGCGCATGAGGCCCAGGTCGCATTGCTCCGGTATTACGGAGCCGCAGAAACCGCCGCATGCATCGAAGAAGAATTTCCCATTCCAATCGCGTGCCAGCGGTAACTTCAGCTCGAATCGATTTTGCGGGGCAACATAGCCGTTTACGTCGCAGTACTGCAAGATACGGCTGGCCATCCAACTCTGCCCGTCGGAAAACCCGCTGGGATAAGCGCTGGAACGCCGCACTCCATCGGGAGCATCCACGAGACGCGCGGAAGCGATTACCGCCGGCCCTCCAGGTGCGCGCTTTAGATCGAGCCGCAGCAGAGCGGCGCAGCGCTGAGCGTCGGACCCACTGGAGCTGGAGCTCTGCGCGAACGTTATAGCCGGCCAGATGAAGCAAGACATAGCGAGCCAACGAAGACGGTACATAGTTATTTCCGTCTTTCTTTTGAGAACTACCTACTGGCCGGCAGCAGTGGGGAGCGATGTTGCTTTTCCGTCGCTGGAGCGCGTGTGTTGCTTGAACCAACTCATCATGTATAGCTGAGTCCGAATAAAATTCGAAGGCTTCGATCCGGTGCCGTGGTACTCGCCCGCGAATTGCAGCAACGTCACCGGAACACCGCGTTTCTTGAGAGCAGCGTAGTATTCCTCGGTCTGCGGCATCGGCGTCCGGCGGTCCAGAACGCCCGTCATGAGCAGCGTTGGGGTGGTCACGTTGCCGGCATACATCAAGGAGGAGTGCGACAGCCAGTCGCTCGGATCTTCCCAGAACGGCTTTTTGAAGAAGCTATAGGTGAAGAGCGGAATGTCGGTATGGCCCGCCATGCTCAGCCAGTCGATAACCGGGCACCGCACGGCGGCGGCGGCGAAGCGGTCGGTATGGCCGATCACCCAACTGGAGAGCACGCCTCCGCCGCTGCATCCCGAAACGTACATGCGCGATGTGTCGACGAAGCCCTTCGAAACTACGGTATCGACGCCCGCCATCAAGTCGTCGTAATCGGGGCCGGGATAATTGTGATCGATGGCGCCCGAGAATCCGGAGCCGTAGCCGGTGGACCCGCGCGGGTTCACGTACAGCACCACGAAATCATTGGCAGCGAAGTTCTGCCACATATAGTTGAAGCCGACGTTGTACATCGAGAACGGGCCGCCGTGAATCTCGAGGATCAGCGGATACTTTTTGGAGCCGTCGAAATTGGGCGGTTTGACCACCCAGCCCTGGACGTTGGTATCGCCGGATGACTTATATTCGATCTCTTCGGTCTTGGCGAGCCTCTTTCCGGCCAGCAGCCCGGCGTTGATGTTGGTGAGCTGTCTCAGGTCGGCCGGCCGGGTGAGGCTGTAGCGTACAACCTCAGCAGGATGATCCGGATCGGTCACAGTGCCGGCGGCGACCATGTCTTTCGACATGGAATCCATGCTGAGCACATGCACGCCGGTGGTGACGGGACGCACTCCACCGCTCACGGAGGCCAACTGCACGTTACGCGAGCCATGATCCTCGGCATCGAAATAGATACTGGAGCTATCGGCGGCCCAGCGCAGGTTGACCGGATCGCGATCGTAATTGCCGCTGATTTTGCGCGGCTCGCCGCCCGCCAACGGGACCACATATAGATCGGCGACGGTATGGGTCTTGTTGGAATCGGGATAACCGGTAAACGCGACCAGCTTGCCATCCGGGGAGACCGCCGGGCGTCCCCACTCGCCTGGCTTGTTGACCAGGTCGCGCAGTGCTCCCGAGGCGACATCGACGACCAATAATTCGGAGCGCTGATATTCGAGATCGGAGTTGGCATCGCGATTGGCTTCAAACACGATGGATTTGCTGTCGGGCGTCCAGTCCATCGCGACTGCGCCCCGCAGTTCTCCGGCGCCGGCGCTCCATTTTCCCGTGGTCAGCTCGCGCGGCGCGCCGCCGTCGGACGCGACCACGAACAGGTGCGTGTAGCCATCCTCGAGGAATCCGACTTGATCCTGGCGATAGTGCATCGTCTCGACGATTCGCGGCGCGGGCGTCCACTTGGCGCCTTCGGGCTCCGGCGGCATGCTGATCTGCCATTTCGGCTTGTTGGGGACGAACATCGAGAACGCGATCCACTTGCCGTCCGGCGACCAGTGCGCATCGGCGACCTTTTCGGTAGCGTTCGTGACCTGCGTAGCAGGGCCTTCGGCATCGATCCAGCGGACGAAAATCTGAGTGCCCTTGGGCTCACCGTCGGCCAGGTAAAGGACACGCTTGCTATCGAACGCCCAGCGCGGATTGTTGCCCTTGGCCAGGAAACGGTTTTGCGAGCCGTCGGCACTCATGATCCAAACCGAGGACTCCCATTTGTCCTCCATGCGGTTGGCCTGCTGGCGGACGTACGTAATGTGCGCGCCGTCGGGCGAAATCTGCGCGTTATTGATGCGCTCCAGCTCGAAATAATGATCGGTGGTGAAGCGGTCCGGCGAAGGCTTTTCCTGAGCGGCGAGCGGCCAAACGGCGATCGCGAGCAGTGCGGAAGCAAGTCGAAGTGTTCGCATAAACATCTCCTAGGGCTCTGGAGGCCAGTATAGTGGATCGAAAGGGTGCGGAAGCATTTGTGCCATTGCAGCACACGAGCGTGAAGGCGGCACGTACGCGCGCGGGCGCCACGATTTACACCAGGTCGTAGTATTCGCTGTAGTCGATTGGGACATCGATTAACACGGGCGTTCGGGATTGAAGCGCGCGCTCTGCCGCGGCGCGCGCATCGTCAATGGTTGCGGCTTTCGAAGCCGGCAGCCCGAAGGACTCGGCGATTTTGGCAAAATCGGGCGGAGTGAAATCCACGCCTAGCGGCGCGATGCCGCGGCGTTCTTCGCTCACGCGAATCAAGCTGAGGGTACGATCTGAGAGGACGACGACGATGAGGGGCAGCGCCAGCTCGCGAATGAGCGCGAGGTCGTGCAGCATCATGAGCATTCCGCCGTCGCCGACGACAGCCATGACCGGCTTACCGGGTTTCACAAGCTGAGCGGCGATGGCTGCGGGTAGGCCGAAGCCCATACCGGAAAGGCCGTTTGACATGAAGAAAGTTCCAGGCTCGTAAGCGCGCCAGAATTGCCCCATCAGGAGCTTATGGGAGCCGACGTCGCAGGTGGCGATGCCATCGCGCGGGAAGACGGAGCGCAGCTCTTCGATCAGCCGCAGCGGCGACAGGCCGGAGGCAGGCGTGCGGTTGATCGCGTTGCGGCGCTGAGCGAGCAGCTCAGGCGGCCAAGGTTTCGGTTCCGGATCGAGCGCGGCGGTTAGGGACGCGATATTGCCGATGGCCTCGAGCGGCCGGTAGCGGCCGGCGGCCATCGAGGCGGAATCGATGGACACCACCTCGACATCGGCGAACCAGGTTTTGTCGCACTCCACCGGGTCGAAACCAATGCTGAGGATCAGATCTGCCGAGCGACTAGTTTCGAGAATGTCGCGATCGATTGCCATGCCGGAAGCGACGCCCAAGAACAGCGGGTGATCTTCCGGGATAATGCCTTTGACTTTCGGAGTCACGAGGAAAGGTGCGTGCAACCGGTCCACGAGATCGCGGATCGCGGCTGCGTCGGACACAGTTGCACCTAAACCGATAACGACCAGCGGACGGCTGGCGCGCTGCAGGCGATCGGCGACCGGAGTCAGATCGATAGTGGGTATGGGTGGCTTGGCGGGCGGGGTGCTTGGAGCCGAGTGGCACTCCTTCACCGCCAAATCGCTCGCTAGGGCGATGTGGACGGGGCCGGGGCGCGGCGCGGCGGCCAAATCGATTGCACCGTTGACGAGCGCCGCCGTATCGCCGCCACCGACGGCGAGCGAACTTTTCGTAATGGGCGAGAACAGGCGATCCAGCGGGAGGCGCTGATGCGTCATGGTGTCGATCGCCGACGCCGGCATTTGCGCGGTGACGGCGAGCATCGGGGCGCGATCGAGATAGGCGTTGGCTACGGCGGTAACCAGATTTGTGGCGCCGGGTCCGAGCGTGGCGGCGCAGACGCCAGGAACGCCGGTGATTTGTCCGACTACTTGCGCCATCCATGCGGCGCTCGCCTCGTGGCCGGTGAGCAGGAAGCGCATCCCGGCACGCCGGCAGGCATCCATGAAGGCCACGATCTCGCCGCCCGGCAATCCGAAGACATGTTGCACTCCCCGCGCGGCCAAGGTGTTGGCCATCGCTTCAGCGTGAGTGGGCACCGGCTATTCCGCTGTGGCCGAAGACGACACTTTGGGCTCGTCGTTATAGTTGAGGATCGCGTTGGCGAGCATGTTGAATTCGCCCAAATTTTGCCAGCGATAGCAGGGATTGGTGGCGAACATCAAAACGCGCCCGCGCCCTGAAGGAACATTGACGATGGCCGGGCGGTTGCGTGTTTCGGCGACACCGCGCATCAAGCCGCTGAGAACGGATTTATCGGTTCCGGGGAAGCGCATCAGCACTTCCTTCTTGCGGTCGTCCTGTGGGACGCGCAGCAGCGGGCCATTGGCATAGCGGACCGGCAAGGTCTTATCCGAATAGCCGTAGAAAATCGGATTTGCCGGCTGGGTAATTTCGGCTTCGACGATAGGGCCAGGCGCGTAGAATTGCGGCGACATATGTTGGGCATCGACAGTGGGGGTCAGCCCGAACTCGGCCGGCACATAGCTCGCGGTGCCGAGCGTTATTAGAACACCGCCGCTTTTGACGAACTTGTCCAGTTCGACGACGCCTTCCAAACCCATGCCGCCCGTAATATCGGCCGATTCGCCGTAACCGCCAAGGGTGGGAAATTCGGCAGACTTCACATAATCTACGGGCTTGCCTTTGGATTCGAGATCGAACACGATCGACTTTCCGTTACCGCGGCCCTGATTGGGGATGACGATCACGTCGTAGGAGTCGCGCAGGTTGCCTTGGCGAACGCGCTCTTTGTAGATAAGGTCGTACTTGATCTCGAAGTGATCGAACGCATAGCGGACCCAGCCGACATCCTGGGTGCTGCCCCAGGTGCTGAACATGGCGAGGCGAGGAAGATCGAGCTCGTGGCGCGGGACGCTGGGCGCCGCCGAGAGTGCGACCGCTTTCAACCCGAGGTTTTGGATTTCGGTCCGCGCGCGCGGACTGGATGCAAGTAGAAGCGAGCCGGCAGGAATCTCGGTGTCGCCGGGTTTGAACGATTGTTCGAGGGCTTCGAACTTCACATCGCGCAACCTGTACCGCAGAGTGATGAGCGAATTGGCGCCGTTATGGAGCACGGCGAGCCAGGGGCCGTCGCCCTGCACAGTGCCCGCGATATTCAGCGTGTCCACCGTCTGGACAGGAACATCGAGTACGGCCTTGTCGGAAATCTCATGTACATCGGCATTGCTCATGAGGCCCATGGTCCAGGCGGCGTCATCGTAGGTGCGCAGATTGGGATCGGGATAAACCTGTTTTTCGAGCAGAATTTTGGCGAGGCGGCCATAGGGCTGATTGCGCTTGACGATCAGCGAGCCGGCCGGGAAAGTCCCGTCCTTGAGCTTCACTTCGGAAGTGGCGCGACCCACTTCGATGCCTTGCAGCCGCAGGATGTTCACGATGAACGCGACCCGCGTCATGTCCGGCTGGCCGGCGGGGAGAACGTAACCGAAGGGCGCTTCGGTGGATCCGGACTGAATGGAGTTGTGGCTTTTTTCGTAGAAGTTCTGGAGCAGCGTCTGGGCGTAATTCGAGGCGATCTCAAGGGCGGAAAGGACGCCGGTTTCCATGTAATTCGTGTTGTTGCGCATGGACCAGACCACCTCTTTATAAGGAGGCAAGGGCCGGTACCATTCGCGCGTGGTCTGATTGGCGCCGGGCGGCCCGCCGTCCTCCGGTGCGACGGTGCGCTTCATGGTGTTAGCGCCGCCATTGCCGAACGTTTCGTACATGCGCAGCATGCCGTTGTGATTGGAGGACATGAAGCCGAGGTAGCCGGGCGACCACATGTCGACGTAGCCGTGATCCCAGACGCCCGGCATGCCGTAGCCGAACATCTTGGTCATTTCGAAATTGGAAAGCCAGGGCAATTCAGCGTAGAGAATCGGGTCGAGCGAGGGGTTCTGCGGGGCTTGGCCGCTGAAGGTGTACATGAACGGCACCGACTCGTGCAGGTCGTGCATGATAGGCGGGTGCCACTCCAGGTAGAACTTCAGCCAATTGCGCATGGTGACCTGCGAGTAATTAATGTCGCGGTTGTTGTCGTGATAGATGTACTTGCCCCAATAGGGCGGGCCGGGCACGCGGTCGGCTTCGGTTTCTTCGTTGATCTTATGGCGGTAATACCAATCCACGTAGCGATCGCGACCGTCGGGCTCGAGCACGGGGGCGATCATTACGATCAGGTTGCGGCGGATCTGATCGAATAGCGGCGATTGCTCGGCAACCAGGCGGTAGGCCAGTTCCATGAGCATTTCCGGAGGGCCGGTTTCGGCGCTGTGCAGGCCGCCGGTCAGCATGTAAATGGGCTTCCCACCGGCGAGGATTTGCCGGATTTGGTTATCGGAGGCGCCGCGTGAATCGGCCAGCGTTGCCATAGACCGCTTGTAGTCGTCTAGATTTCGAATCGTGTCTTCGTCCGCGATCGCGACGACAACCTGCTCACGGCCTTCATCGGTAGTCCCGACGGGGAGAATTTTCACGCGCGGCGAGGCGGCGGCCAGAGCGCGATAGTAGCGGAGCAAGTCGGCTACGTGGGTCAGTTTTTTGGGAGTTCCGACGTAGTAGCCCAAGACATCTTTGGGACTTGGGATGCCAGCAGCCTTGGGCAGGTGGTCGACTAACGGACTGATAAATTCCGGGCGCGTGGTCCATTCTTTGACCAGCCGGGCGAAGTCGGCGTCTTGGGATTGTTGCGCGAAGGCGGGGAGTAGGAGCCCGGCGAAGAGGAATAAGGAAAAAGTCTTTTTCATGGTGTTCACACGAGTGTCAACACGGCACGCAGGAGTGCGTGCATGACGGCACGCGTCCAACACTCTTCTAGTTTCTAAGGCCATAGCTCTAGTTCGCCGCCCTTACATGTCTGGAGGTACAGCATTCGGGTTGTTGTTCAGGAAGCGATCGAACCAGTAGAGCTGCCAGTTCAAGCTTTCGACGAGATGTTTCGGCTCGCCCGTGCGGGTGAGGTTATGATTCTCGCGCGGGAAGATCACAAATTCGGAAACGACGCCGTAGTGCTGCAAGGCGCGGAACCATTGCTCGCCTTGTTCGATAGGGACGCGGTAGTCGTTATCGGAGTGCAGAATCAGGGTCGGGGTTTTGACGTTTTTGGCGTACTTGAGCGGCGAGGCGCTCCAGTATTGGTCGAAGTCGTCGAACACGATGCCGCGGAAATCGTCCTCATGGCCGTAAGCGCCGTCGCGCGTGCCGTCGTCGCTGATGAAGTTGGAGATGCTGCGCAGCGTGACAGCGGCTTTGAAGCGATCGGTATGGCCCAGGATCCAGTTGGTCATGAAGCCGCCGTAACTGCCGCCGGTGAGGCCTAAGCGGTCGCGGTCGATCCAAGAATTCGCCTTGAGCGCGGCATCGAGCCCAGCCATGATGTCCTGGTAATCCATGCCGCCCCAATTGTTGACGATGCCGCGCTCGAATTTCTCGCCGTAGCCGGTGGATCCGCGTGGATTGCAGAAGAAGACGCCGTAGCCTTTGGCGGCGTAGACCTGGAACTCGTGATACCAGTCGACGCCGTACTGTCCGGCCGGGCCGCCGTGGATGCTGAGGATTAGAGGATATTTCTTGTTGGGATCGAAGTTGATGGGTTTGACGATGAATCCGTCGACCGGCCAGCCGTCGGTGCTCTTGAAGGGGAGGCGCTCGACCTTGGCCAGCGTGAGTTCGGACCAGAGTTTATCGTTGGCGTGGGTGAGCTGCCGCTCGGCGGATCCATCGAGCGTGGACGCATAGAGGTCGTCCAGGTGCTCGAAGTCATTGGCGAGATAGGTCATCACGCCGGCCTTTTCGTTGATGTCGAACGCGCGGTAGGCGCGCTCGCCGGAGGTGACCGGAGAGGTTTTGTGTGCCTTGAGGTCCACGCGAAAAATTTGCTCAGTGCCTTTGAAACCGGTTTCGAAGCGAATTTCGTTTGGGCCCGGGCCCCAATGCAGCTCGGTAGGGATGAGGTCAAGGTCTTCGGTGACCAGGTGGGATGCCATGCCGCCGGTGGCGGGCGCGATATAGAGTTTCGGGAACTGGCGCCGCACGGTTTGTCCGGCGAACAGGATTTCGCGGCCATCCGGCGACCAGCGCGGCATGTCATCGGTGAAAGGATGATCGGAGATTTTCGTCAGGGGGCCGCCGCTGGCTGAGATCACCCAGACGTCGCGGTTGTGACTGTCGTCGTATTCGTGGCCGGTACGGTCGGAGACGAAAGCGATGCGGGTGCCATCGGGGGACCACTGAGGGTCGAGATCGTTCCAATCGTCGCCGGAGGTGAGCTGCTGGTCTTTGCCGGCGGAGGCGTCGACGATCCAGAGGTGGCTGCGCTTGTCATCGAACCAGCCGGTGTCGTTGAACTTATAAGAGATGTGCTTGTAATGGCGGACATCGCTCTTGCGGGCGTTGGGTGCGACATTGTCGCTGGGGCCGGTTCGGCTGAGCGCGACGAAGCGCTTGCCATCCGGCGACCACTGGAACGACGTCACGCCGTTTTTCAGATGGCTCACTACCTGGGCCTCTCCGCCATCCATGGAAAGAATGCAGATTTGCGGGCGCGGCGGTTCGGCCGGTGCTCCATTTGCGGGGGGCGCGGTTGGCTCGGCGGCGCGGCTGGATAGAAATGCCAGGCGGGCGCCGTCGGGGCTCCAGCGCGGAGAAGTGGAGTTGAAATTTTCGGCGGTGAGGCGGCGGGGTGCGGAGTGGCCGTCGACGGCGACCAGCCAGATGGATGAATTGCGGCGGTTACGCTGCGGATCGACCAGGGTGACGACGTAGGCGACCTGTTTGCCGTCGGGGGAGAGGTGCGGGTCGTTCAGGAAGTGGAAAGCGAAGTAATCTTCCGGGGTGACGCCGCGGTTCGCTCGGGCGGTTGCGGAGACGACCAGAGCGCATGCCAAGACCAACAAAGCACGCTTGCGCATAGGCAGGGTCTTAGTTTACCGCAACAGGAACGGGTTGAAAGGGCCAAGTGCCGATATATCGGCACCGTTTTGACGCATCCTGCGTTTTTTCCCGGAGCGTTGGGAAAATTTTAATCAAATTTTACCGATTGAGTTCTGCGTCACAGATGCATCCCGATGAACATAGGAATCCGTGTTTCATGGTGACACGCGGAAATGGGTTGCGATCGAGGTATGCGCGTAAGTTGTTCTGGGTTCGCGTGAAATTGGGTCGCGAAGCCGGTGAACGAAAAAGTTTGGCTCAGACGGGGCTCGGATTTGTGGGCGAGTACGCGGATTGGAGCGCGCCCGGGGGCGTAACCTAAGAGATGTGTTGAGACAAACCATTCTTTCTTTAATACTGGCCGGGGCGGCTTTTGCCGAGGTGCATTCGCTGACACTCAAACAGGCGGTGGACACGGCGCTCAAGGAAAATCCAGACATCGTGCTGGCGCGGTTGGAGGAGCAGAAGGCGCGCGCCGCGATCGACATAGCGCGCGATCCTTTTGTACCGAAGGTGTACGCGGGGAGCGGCGCGGCCAAGGTGTGGGGTTATCCGAGCAGCATCGAAGGAGCGGCGCCATCGATCGTTCAAACGCGCACGGATATGGCCTTGTTCAACCGGCCCAAGAGCTACGAACTGGCGCGGGTGCGTGAGCTGGCGCGGGGCGCGGCGTTTGGGACGCAATCGAAAAGCGATGAGGTTGCTTATCAAGTGGCCTCGCAGTATGTGGATGTACAGCAGTTGGCGCGCAGCGCGGCCTCGCTGCAGCTCGAGATTCGAAGCCTGGAGCAGGCCAGCGCGGCGGTGCAACTGCGGATACAAGAAGGCCGCGAGCTGGCGATCGAGAGCAAGCGCGTAGCAGTGGATTTGGCCCGGGCACGGCAGCGCACGGAGGCATTACAAGAGGATTTGGACTATGCGCGGGCGGCGCTGGCAGTGGCGCTCGGATATCCGGCTGGGGATCGCGTGGAAACAGCGGAGGAGGAAGCGCGGACGCTGGACGTGCCGGAGAGCGAGGCCGCCGCGCGCGCGCTGGCGCTCGAAAACAACAAGGACCTGCGCAAGCTGCAATCGCAGCTACAAGCCAAGGGCCTGGAGGTGAAAGAGTACGGCGCGGGACGATTGCCGACGATCGACCTGGTGGCGCAGTACGCGTTGTTTGCGAAAAGCCAGTATCAGGACTTTTTCAATCACGTGCAGCGGAACAACGCGGAGGTGGGCGCGGCGATTACGGTTCCGCTTCTGACCGGCACGGCCGGGAAAGCGCTGCGGGCCCAAGCGCTGACCGACATCGAAGAGTTAAGGACGCAGATGAACCAGATGCGCAGCCGGATTGAGCTGGAGACGCAGCGCAGTTATCAGGAGATGCAGAAAGCGGCGTCGGCGCGCGAAGTGGCGCGGCTGGATCTGGACTATACACGGGAACAGGTATCGGTCTTGCTGGCGCAATTGGAGGAGGGCCGAGCCACACAGCAGAAGGTGGATGAGGCGCGGCTGAACGAGCAGGAGAAGTGGATCGCTTATTATGATGCGCAGCGGACATTGGAAAAGGCGCGGCTGGATATACTGCGGGCGACGGGGACGTTGACGGCGGCGTTGCGCTAGCGCAGAGTTTTCGTGAGAATCGGCGGACGGCGCGGCGACTAGAACGGCGTGAAGTCCGTCAAAAGCGTGGGGTGTGCGCTGCTGCTGGCCGTTATTGCCGGATGCGGCGGCGATCCGCGAGTTGTTTCCCGAAAATACGTCGAGACCGGGAACCGGTATTTCAGCGGGGGCAAATATAAGGAAGCGTCGCTGTTATACCGGCGTGCGCTGCAAAAGGACGCGAGATATGGCGAGGCTTGGTACCGGCTGGGGCTGACGAATCATCAGCTTGGCATTTACGCCGAGGCGCGCAAGGATTTCGCCCGCGCCATGGATTTGGATCCCGCCAATATGGATGCAATGGCGCGGCTGGCGGACTTAGACCTGCTGTTCTATTCGGCCGACCAGAAGGCGAACAAGGCGGTGCTCGCCGATGTGCGCGATCTCGCGCAGAGGTTGTTGAAGAAAGACAAGCAATCCTACGACGGACTGCGCCTGGCGGGCGAAATCGCGCTGATCGAAAAGGATCTTGCGAGGGCGATCCAGCGCTTTGAGGCAGCCAACCAGGTTCGGCCGTATCAACGCGACCTGGTACTGGCACTGGCGCAGGCGCTCCTGGCGGATCATCAAGACGAACGGGCGGAGGCGCTGGCGCGCGAAACCATCGAGCATGACAAGGGCGCGGGCGCGACTTACGATCTGCTGTACACGAATTATTTACGAACCCACCGGCTGGAGCTCGCCGAACAAATTCTTCAGAAGAAGATCGCGGACAATCCTACAGAAGGCGCCTATGCGATGCAACTCGCGTTTCACTATTACCGAATGAACCGGCGGGCAGAAATGGAGGAAGTGCTGGAGCGGCTGATTTCCAAGCGGGAGACGTTCCGGGATGCGCGGCTGCAGGCCGGCGACTTTTATGCGAGGATTCACGAGTTGGACCGGGCGCTGGCGCAATTCGAGCTGGGCAAGAAGGAGAACTTCAGGAACCGGCGGGTGTACGAGAAGAAAATCGTGGAAGTGCTCGCGAGCCAAGGCAAGAGTATCGAAGCGGCCAACCTGCTGGCGGATGTTTTGCGCACGGATCCCAACGATGCGGAAGCGATCGCGCTGCGAGCGACTCTGCGGATCGCGACGGGGAACGAAAAGGATATCAAAGCAGGGATTGCGGAGCTGGAGCCTCTGGCGCGCAAGCTAGCGGGAAACGCGCCGGTGCACTACAACCTGGGCCGAGCGTACGCGGCCATAGGGAAAGCAGGTTGGGAGCCGGCGCGGGCGCAATTTCTGGAGACGCTGCGGATCGATTCCCGGCACACGGTCGCGCGGCTTTGCCTGGCTGAACTGGATTTGACGCGCGGCGATCATGCGGAGGCTTTGGTCCAAGCTGGGGAGGTTCTGACAGCCGAGCCAGCCAATATCGACGCCAGGCTGTTGCGGGCGCGAGCCTGGGCGAAGATGTCGGAATACGGCAAGGCGCGCGAGGATCTGAGCATGGTCCTGGCCGCGGATCCGATGTCGGCCGGAGCGCAATTCGAGCTGGCGGAGATCGATTTGAAGGAAGGACATCCAGAGCGGGCTGAGACGGGGTTTCGCGGGTTGATGGAGCGCGGCGACCCGCGCGGGTTGTACGGTGCGGTGGAATCGAACGCGCGGCAGGGCCGGTGGGAGCAGGCGATTCAATTGGCGCAGGCGCAGGTGGAGAGGAATCCAAACGCGGACTCGAAGCGGCGGCTGCTGGCGGGGCTGTTGCTGCGGGCGGGCCGGTATGCAGAAGCGGCCGCGGAGATAGAAGCGCTGATCGCGCGCAATCCAAACGCCGAGGAGCTGTATCTCAAGCTAGGCGAAGCAGAATCGGACATTGGAGACGCGAGCGCGGCCCTGGCAGCGTTCCAGAGAGCGCGGGAAGTGGCGCCGGCCGATGCGGCCGCGGACCTGGATCTGGGCATCCTGTATGAGCGGATGAAAAGAACTTCCGAGGCGCGCCGCGCGTATGAAGCTGCATTACGCAAACAGCCCGATAACGAGACAGCGCTGAACAATCTCGCGTATCTCGAAGCCGAGCAGGGCGCGGATCTCGATCAAGCGCTGGTGTATGCGCAGCGCGCGCGAGCGAAAAAACCGGACGACGTCAACGTGATCGACACGCTGGGGCTGATTTACATCAAGAAGAATCTTACCGAGGACGGCTTGAGGATGCTGCGCGAAGTGGTGAAGCGGGAGCCGGAGAACGGAGCGTTCCGCCTGCACCTTGCGCTGGCCTGGTATCGCAAGGGCGACCGGCAGATGGCGCGTAAAGAACTCGATATCGCGCGCCGCAAGAAGCTGACGGACCGGGACCAAGCCGAAGTCCGAGAATTGCTGGCCAAGGTAGGGTAGCCTGTCCTTTAGGACCCCATTTGCAGAAGAACATTCTGAATCGCTGGCCTAGCCTGCCTTACGTCGTTCCGTTTGCAAGTTTCATGGCTTTTTTAGCGCTGCAGAAATACACGGCGTTCAATCCGGTGGTGGAATATCCGGCGCGCGCGGTAATCCTGAGCGCGATTTTATGGATCTTCTCGCGGCATGTCATCGATCTGCGGGCGTCTCACAAGATCGAGACGGCGCTTATTGGCGTGGCGGTGTTCGCGATCTGGATTGGGCCGGACATGCTCATTCCCGGCTACCGGCAGCATTGGCTGTTTCAGAATCCGATTCTGGGGCAACTGAGCAGCCCTGCGCCGGAGAATTTATTGCAAAATCCGGTGGTCATGTGGTCGCGCATCTTTCGCGCGGTGGTGCTGGTCCCGATCATCGAGGAGCTGTTCTGGCGGGCCTGGCTGATGCGCTGGCTGATTTCGCCGCAGTTCGAGAAAGTGCCGCTAGGGACGTATCAGTTCGGCGCGTTCGCGATTACAGCGGTCTTGTTTGCGTCCGAGCACGGGCCTTACTGGGACGTCGGCTTGATCACGGGCATCATTTACAACTGGTGGATGGTGCGGACGCGGAGTTTGGGAAACTGCATTCTAGCGCATGCGATTACGAATGCTTGCTTGTGCGGGTACGTGGTGGCGACGAAGCACTGGGAGTATTGGTCGTAAACGGTGAACGGACAGCGGGGCGCGGTGCGGTACCTGTAGGTTATGAAATGGCCTATCGGCGAGAGTATGCGCTGTTCGCAAAATCGGCGGCGGCATGCTAACTCTAGATATTGGCTCCCGTCTTTGAAACCAGCCTGCCCGGCGTGGAGCGGTATGCGCGGGGCAAGGTGCGCGATGTGTATGCGGCCGGCGACTTTCTAGTCATCGTCGCAAGCGACCGCCTCTCGGCGTTCGATTACATCCTGCCGACGCCGATCCCCGACAAAGGGCGCGTGCTCACGGCACTGACGATTTTCTGGCTCGACTTACTGCGCGACATCGTGCCGAATCACTTTGTGTCGGCCGATGTGGGCGATTATCCGAAGCAATTCCACGCGTTCCGGGATCAATTGGAAGGCCGGTCGATGCTGGTGCACCGGGCCAAAATGATCGAGATCGAATGTGTGGCGCGAGGCTACATCTCCGGGTCGGGTTGGAAGGACTACCGCAAAGAGGGAAAGATCTGCGGGATTGCGCTGCCCGGCGGATTGCGGGAGAGCGATGCGCTGCCGGCGCCGATCTTCACGCCCGCGACCAAGGCGCAATCCGGGCACGACGAGAATATTTCGTTCGACGACGAGGCGGCGCGGATCGGTCCGGAACTGGCGGCGCGCGTCCGGGATCTGACGCTGACGATTTATCAGCGGGCGGCGAGCTACGCCGCAACGCGCGGGATCATCATCGCGGATACGAAGTTCGAGTTTGGTTTTTTGGGCGACAAGCTGGTACTGGCGGACGAGGTGCTGACTCCGGATTCGTCGCGTTTTTGGCCGCGCGCGAGTTATGAGCCGGGCGGCGCGCAGCCGTCGTTCGATAAACAGTACGTGCGCGACTACCTGGAGTCGATTCACTGGAACAAGCAGCCGCCGGCGCCGGCGCTGCCGCCGGAAGTGATCCAGCGAACTTCAGAAAAATACCGCGAAGCCTATCGGGTGCTGACGGGGAAAACACTATGAACTGGATCGATCTGGTGCTGATTTCGGTGCTGGGACTCTCGGTGCTGACCGGCCTGGCGGCGGGTTTCGCGCGTGTGGGTGTAGGATTTATCGCCGCGCTGGTTGGTATTTTCGTGGGGTTCTGGTCCTACGGGGTGGCGGGTGCATACGTGCTGGATTACGTGTCTTCGCGGCAGATGGCGAACCTGATCGGGTTCTGCGCGATCTTTTTCGGATTCGTGATTCTGGGCGCGATCGTGGGGCGCATTCTGGCGAAATTTTTAAAGTGGGCCGGGCTGTCGTGGTTCGACCGGCTGCTGGGCGGGGCGTTCGGCATGGTCCGGGGGTTCGTCATCTGCGCGGCAATGGCGACGGTGCTGCTGGCGTTCGCTCCTTCGCCGCCGCCGCGTTCCGTGGTGGATTCGAAACTGCTGCCTTACATCACCGATGTCGCTGGCGTGTTGGCCGCAATGACGCCGCACGATATCAAGGACTCATTCCGCGACGCGCAGGAGAAAGTGCAGAAGGCATGGTCGGAGCGGCATCCCGCACGCGAGGCTGGGGGCTTGCGGCGGGAATGAGGCTGTTGATTTTCGATCTGGACGGCACCCTGATCGATTCCAAACTGGACCTGGTGCACTCGGTAAACGCGGCGCGCGCGCACATGGACCTGGCGCCGATCTCCGCCGATCTGGTGGCGTCTTACGTGGGCAGCGGCGCGCCGGTGTTGATGCGGCGGGCGCTGGGTCCCGACGCCAGCGAAGCGGAGGTGCAGACCGCGCTGCGCTATTTTCTGGATTATTATCGCGAGCACATGCTGGATAACACGTATCTTTATCCGGGCGTGCGCGAGGCGCTGGATCGCATGCACGACGCCGGCACGAGGATGGCGGTTCTGACCAACAAACCGGTGCGGTTCAGCGAGGCGCTGGTGGCGGGGCTGGGATTAGGTTCGCACTTTTTCCGCATCTATGGCGGCAACAGCTTCGAGCAAAAGAAGCCGGACCCGGTGGGAATTCTCAGGTTGCTCGAAGAAAGCGGCGTTGAAAAAGAGCGCGCCATGATGGTGGGCGACAGCAACGTCGACGTCCGTACGGCGCGCAACGCGCAAGTAATGGCGTGCGGGGTCACATACGGATTTCAGCCGGAGACTTTCGAGCAGGATCCGCCGGATCTGATGGTGGACGACATGCAGCAGCTGGCGCAATACGTGCTTAACGGCCGCTGACCTGGGCCAGCGCGTGGAGCTTTTGGCGGGCCGCGCCGGAATCCAGCGACTCGGCGGCGCGGCGCATGGCTTGGGCCAGGTTCTCAGCCACGCCAGCGGCGACCAAAGCGGCTGCGGCGTTCACCAATACGATATCGCGGCGGGGACCGCGTTCGCCGTGCAGAATCGATTCGGCGATGCGGCGGTTCTCGGCAAGGTTCCCGCCTGCCAGATCCTCAGGGCGCGAAGGCTCTACACCGAAGTCGGAAGGCTGCCAGGCGAAGCGGCGCACGCGCCCGTGAGCTACTTCGAACACCTCGGTGCAGCCGGTGGTGGTTACTTCATCCAGCCCGTCGGAGCCGTGGACGATCAACGCGCCCTCGGAGCCGAGTTGGCTTAATGCCTGCGCGAGCAGGCCGGCAGTTTCAAGCGATGGAGCGCCGATCAACTGGTGCGTGGGGCGAGCCGGGTTGACCAGCGGGCCGAGCAGATTGAACACGGTGCGCATCTTGAGTTCCGTGCGGGCCGGTTGCGCGTGTTTCATAGCGGGATGAAAGGCGGGCGCAAACATAAAACCGATTCCCACTTGCCGGATGGCGCGGGCGGCGGTTTCGGGCGACGTCAGAAGCTTAACGCCGAATTCTTCGAGTAAATCGGCGCTGCCGCAGGAGCCCGCTAGAGAACGGTTGCCGTGTTTGGCGACTCGGACGCCGGCGCCGGCGACTACCAGCGCCGCAATGGTGGAGATGTTGAAGGTTCCGCTGCCGTCACCGCCGGTGCCGCAGGTGTCGAGCAGCGGCTCCGAATCGAGGTCCAGGTGGACACGAGCGCTCTTTTCGCGCATGGCGCGGGCAAAACCGAGCAATTCCTGCGGCTGTTCGCCTTTCATTCGGAGCGCGACCAAGAAGGCGGCGATTTGAGCGGTGGTGGATTCGCCTTCCAGGATGGCCAGCATGGCGGCTCGCGCGTCTTCCGGCGAAAGATGCTCGCCCGATGAGACGCGATGCACGTAGGGCAACAGCATGGAGAGCTTTGAGGTGAGTTTAGCATGCGAGGGTGACACCACGGAGACGTGGGCGTCAAGGTAACATAGTCCTGATCGGATACATAGTCCTGATCGGATCTTGAAAGGGAGGGTTGCCGTGCGTCTCCACTCGCTGCCGCTGTTCGCTGCTTCTCTGTTGATCATGTCCGGAGCTTATGCGCAAGGTCCGGGGCGCGGAGGGCGCGGCGGAGGCGCTCAAACGGCGCAGGCGGAGACGGGCGCGTCCATGCCGGCCAGCGACCGTTTCCCGGCGCCGCCCGCGGTGGAAACTACATCCAAGACCGAGCACGAGATCACGATCCGGGGACAAAAGATCCCTTACACGGCGACCGCAGGCACGTTGGTGCTGAAGAAAGATGATGGGAAGCCGTGGGCGAGCATGTTCTACGTGGCTTATATGCGCAGCGACGTGCAGGATCATTCCAAGCGACCGATTACGTTTTCGTTTAACGGCGGCCCAGGCTCGGCCTCTATCTGGCTGCATATGGGCGCGCTCGGACCCAAACGGGTGCAAATGACGGCGGAAGGCGATCAGCCGGCGCCGCCTTATCGCCTGGCGGACAACGACGACACGGCGCTCGAATTTACGGACTTAGTTTTCATCGATCCGGTGTCGACGGGGTACAGCCGGCCGGCGCCGGGCGTAAATCCTGCCGAGTTTCACAGTTTTGAGGGCGATCTGCAGTCGGTTGCGGCGTTCATCCGGCTTTACCTGGTGCGAGCCGAGCGCTGGGATTCGCCGAAATTTCTGGCGGGCGAAAGCTACGGCACGACGCGCGCGTCCGCCCTGTCGCAATATCTGCTGGACAACGACGGCATCTATTTGAACGGTATAACGCTGATTTCGAGCGTGCTCAACTTCGAAACCATTTCTTTCAACGCGGGCAACGATCTTCCGTATGCGCTGTATTTGCCGAGCTACACGGCCACGGCCTGGTATCACAAGAAATTGCCGAAGGATCTGCAGGCTGATTTGGAAAAGGCGGTCGGAGAATCGCGCCGGTTCGCGGCGAATGAATACAATGTGGCGCTAATGAAGGGCGATAAATTGGCGGCGCAGGAGCGAGCGCAGGTGGTCAAACAGTTAGCGAGGCTGACCGGGTTATCGGAGGAATACATCGAGGAGTCGAACTTGCGGATCCCGATCCAGCGCTTTACCAAGGAACTTTTGCGCAAGGAAGGCAAGACGGTGGGGCGCTACGACAGCCGGATCGAGGGTGCGGACCTGGATTCAGCCGGCGAGCGGCCGGAATACGACCCTAGTTATGCGTCGGTGCAGGGGCCGTTTACCGCGGTTTTTAATGAATACGTCCGCAAGGATTTGAAATACGAGAGCGATCTCACCTACGAAGCTCTCACGGATAAAGTGCGGCCCTGGAGCTATTCGCGATTCGAGAACCGGTATTTGAATACGGCCGAGATGATGCGGCAGGCGATGACGCAGAATCCGAACCTGAAGGTCATTATCGCCAATGGCTACTACGACCTAGCGACGCCGTTCTTCGCCACGGAATATACGGTGAACCATATCGGGCTGCAGCCCTCATTGAGCAGCCACATCGGTCTTACTTATTGCGAAGCCGGGCACATGCTGTACACGCGGAAGAGCTGCCTGGACAATCTGCACAAATCGATGGCGGATTTTTATCAGAAAGCAGCGCCCACGCCTTAATAATTCGGGTACACCGGGCCGGAATACGCCGCAACGCACGGGAATACGCCTGAATAAAGGACGGCGCTAATCTTCGAAGTGCTGGCGCGGCGTTGCTGCCATGGGCGGTCCACAGCGGCAATTCGGGGGTTTTCACCACTCGGTTCGGGTTTACACCCAATACGCTATTCCTTGTTGGGGCACCGATACGTCTAGGCCCCACTGGCGCCAACGGAGCTGGGCGCTTCAGCGATTTCCGGCATGGTTGGATCGCGTCGTGAAAGCCTCTGAAAGCGCAATGCGCCGGCGAGCTGGCATCGCCTTTGCAGCGCGCCCCGAACCGGCCTAAGCCGGACACCGAGAAGAAGGTCAAGGGATCGGATATGGGCCCAATTTGTTTGGCGGACTAAGTGCTTTCCCCAGGGCTACAAGCCTGACTGGTTGGTAACAGTTGGTGGCGCGTTGTCCGACGTGCCATCCGATCGCCTCGCTGTAGGAAATCCAGGAAAAAGAAGTGTTGCTCCGCCGTGCGTGAGCTACCGCGGTGGGCTGTCCGTGCCGCGCGCGCTGACCTCAAGCTTCTTTGTCATTATCTACAAACGATTTTTTGGATAAGGAGTATCGGACATGGTTGCAACTATCGGAAGGCGAGCGCGCAGCACGACCCAACTCCAGAGGAAACGGGTGGAGCAGCGCTGTTCCGTGCCGGCACATAACGCCGAAAAGGAGCGGCCGGGCGAGCGCCAGCCGGTTGAATCAGGCGAGGTGGCCAGTTCGGTGGATTGGGCCGAGTTGGTGGATCGGATCCACGGCGGCGATGAGTCGGGCATGGAAGAACTGTACCGCCTGTTTGCGAAGGGGGTTCGTTTTTATCTTTGCCGGCAACTCGGGGGGCAGGAGATCGAGGACAAGATTCACGACACTTTTTTGATCGTGGTGAAGGCGATACGGCGCGGGGACTTAAGGGAGCCCGAGCGGCTGATGGGATTCATCCGGACTGTGCTTCGGCGGCAGGTGGCCGCGCATATCGACCACTTGGTGCACCGCCGCCGGGACCACCTTAACCTGGACCTGAACTCGCGCGTTGCGGATGCGCGGAGGAATCCGGAACAGAGCGCGGCCTTTCGGGAAAAGATCGCCCTGATGCTGGAGGTGCTGCGGGAGATGTCGGAGCGCGACCGGAACATATTGACGCGATTCTACTTAAAGGAACAGGGCCAGGAACAGATCTGCGAGGAAATGGGTCTGACGGATACGCAGTTCCGGTTGTTGAAGTCGCGCGCCAAGGCCCGTTTCGGCGAAATGGGGCAGCGAAAGCTGCAGAAAAACGGGTTGCGGTCAGTTTTTTTGAGAAGTTCCAGTAGCGTGGCCCACTCAGGCGAATAGAATCGTCGCCGGCCATCTAAAGGTCCCTCGAAGCTAAGCACTCGGTGACCAGTTCCGGCCGCCGAGGAGGTTCAGTTATGAACACTGTTGCTAGCCATCCTAGGGATGAGATGCTCGAGCGCTATGCGATGGGGATCTCGTCCGAATCAGACTGCGAGTTCGTGGAGGAGCACTTGCTGGTCTGCCCGCCGTGCCAAAAGCGCCTGGAGGAGGTGGATGAATTTCTTCAGGTATTGACGGCGGCGTTAAGCATCTCGATTCACGATCCACCGGGCGCGCGCTTGCGCTACATTCAAATTTATAAAATTCTAATCGCCGCATCCGCGGCGTCTTTTTGAGCACCGGGAGCCACGGCCGCAGGATTAGAACACCCGGCGGCTCAAGCGGTCTACTGTAAATTTGGCAGTATCGGCTACGGCCATGACAGCCATCACGCCCGCCTGCACCGGATCGGTAACCACCAGGTCTGCCGCGTCGGGAACACTGCCCGCCATATTGAGGCTGATCACCAGCAGGCCTTGACAACGAACGTCGCGCACTGCCTTTTCGATCTCGCCTCCCATCAGCGAACCGGCCAGGACGAGAGCGCGAGCCCGGGGCAGACGCGCGACGGCGCGAACGGCATCCGCCAAGGGCTGCTCACCAACCAGCGGGATGGTATCGACGGAGATGTGCTCGCCGCGGATGTTGTGGCGATCCGCTTCCGAAATCGCGCCGATCGCGACTTGGCCCACCTGCGCGCCACCGCCGACGATGATGATTCGTTTGCCGTAGATCTTCTGAAAGGTCTTAACGACCGTCACCTCGCGCACGGCGGCCAGTTCCTCAAGCCCGGCCTGCAATGAGGCGGCATTGCCCGGCAGATCCACTTCGAAATAGATGCGCGATTCGGGCAAATGCTCGATGATCTCGACCAGAGCGATATCGCCCTGGTGGCGCGCGATGACGCCGGTCAACTCATGCAAAACTCCGGTGCCGGAGCGCGCGATCACCATCAAACCCACGCGTTCGGCGCTCATCGGACCTCGTACTTTTTAAGCAGGCCGTCCCAATGACCTTGCGCTTTCAGGAGAAGTTCCGCTACTTCGCGCACGGCTCCTTTACCCCCGGGATGCTCGGTAACGTGCATAGCCGAGCGCTTCACCTCCGGGCGCGCGTTCGCGGTCGCGATGCTCAAGCCGACGCGATTCATTACCACTACATCGGTGAGGTCATCGCCGACATATGCCACTTGTGACCCGGCGAATCCCGAAGTTTTCAGGATCTCCTCGAGGATCGGGATCTTTTCCAAATGCCCCTGATAGATGTAGGTCATGTTGCACTGGCGCGCACGGGTTTCGGTAGCCGGAGAAACGCGGCCGCTGATTACGCCGGTTTGGATCCCGTTCCAGGACAGCCATTGCAGCGAGACACCGTCCTGAGTGTCGAAGCCTTTGGTTTCGACCATATTGCCGTTTGGGTCCGGAACGTTGTACAGTTTGCCATCGGTTAGGACGCCGTCGACATCCATTAAGAGCAGACGGATTTGGGCCGCCACTTCGGTTAGCGATGCAGACATTGATTTTTCATGTTACTGCACCCGCTATTGCAACGCGCACAACGGAGCGCCGCCGCAGCATGTTAATTCGCCGAGGTCGCGGCGGCGTCCTGCGCGCTGTGGATGCTCGGCGCGGGGCGAAGGACGTTTCAGTAGAGGTTGACTCCGGCCTCGTGCATCTTTCGCGATCCGGCGGAGATGCCACCGGTAAGCGCGGCACCGACGATTTCGTAAGGCTGCGGGAGCGGGCCGGCTGTCAAGGTCCGGTGGATGGGATTGTCGCGCCAGTTCCAGACGCGGTAGCCGGCTTGATCCACTGGAACCGGCGTATTGTCCCAGTGGCCGTTGGGGTAGAAGTAGGCGCCGAGCACTTGAATGAAAACGCAATAAAGCGCGACGACAGCGAGGGAACGCTTTATCCAGGAACGATCCAGCGCGGCGGACCCAAGGGCCATCAACATCACTAGGGCAGGAAGGATCTCCGTCAGGTAGCGCGGGCCCCAGCAGTAGCCGCCCCACCAGAGATTCACTCGCGAGACGACCAGGAAATGGAGAACCGCGAATGTCACACCCGCGGCGACCAGGGGAGCGAATTTGCGGCGCGCATCCGCAGCCATAGGGGTGAACGCGCCGAGCGCGAAGATCGCGACGGGCATGTAGATCAGCAGGCCGCGTCCCGGGCTTACGAGCAGGCCAATGACACCATTGACGGCCGATCCAGCCCACATGCCGAAGGTGTAGGTCCCGGTGAGATTGTCAAAAAAATTCAGATTGTACGCCAGCGCGAGCACTCCGCCGAGCAGCGGCAGCACGATGAGCCGCGCATAGTCGGCGAGGTTCGCGCGACCGGCGAGCAAAGCGACGGCGAGCGCGGCCAGCAATACCACCTCGCCCGGGCGGATCATCAGGGCGGCGCCGGCGCAAACGCCGCACCACCAGAGAGCATGGCCGGCTCGAGTGCGCCACCAGGATTCCAGAAAAAAGAATGCGCCGGTTACGGCGAGTTCCACTGTGGTGTGCTGCCAGAGCGCCTGGCTGGCGATCGACCAGGTGGCGGTCGCCAGCGCGTATACGAGCGTCAAGCGCCAGGCCCAGTAGCGGCTGGTGATTCGTCTCAATAGGGCCAGCATCACGACAGCGGAAAAAGCGGCGATGGCCGCGGCGGCGAATTTTTCCAGGATGCGCGCCAGCGCGACCAGCGAGCCCGGATCCCACTGATGGATGCGCGGCACGAGAAGGAGCGGCAAATAGAGCGGTGTCACAAAAACTGCGCCGGCGATCGGATATCCGCTGAAATAATGTCCCGCTTTGAGACGGATTACCTCGCGGGTGTAGGGAACATGCGAGAACAGCCAGGGGCCGAAGCGGTCCAGCAAGACGGAGTGATCCAGGAGAATCGAAAGCGGCAGCAGCGAGGTGCAAAGCGAATCGCCGGAAGGAATCGGGCGCAGATTAGAGTGATAGACGACGGACAACCCGAGGAAAAGCAGAATGTAGGGGCACGCTGAACGCAGCGCACGACGGAGCACACTCTGAGTATAGAGGCGCTCAGTGTCCCATCGCCGCCTGGCCCGGCTTGGTCTTCTTGGCGAAGAACAAAACTCCAATCGCCAGCAGGCACACGGTCCCCATGATCCAGAACGCGTCGATATAGGCCAAGACAGCGGCCTGGCGCTGCAGGGTCGCGTAGATCAGCTGGTACGATTCGCGCACAGCCTGGGCGGGTCCATTTTGGGCGCCGATCCGATTGGACATCTGCGCAATCGTTTGCTGGAGCCGCGGGTTGTATTCATAAGTGTGCTGCGCCAGATAATTCTGATGCACCTGCTGGCGCCGCGCCACCAACGTGGTGACGGCCGAAATCCCAACGCTTCCCCCGATATTCCGCATCAAATTCACCATGGCCGAAATCTGATTGCTCTGCTCGGGCTTCATGTCGGTATAGGAGATCGTGTTCACGGGCACAAAGATGAAAGCCATACCGGAAGCCTGGAAGATGCGCCACCAGATCAACGTGCGGAAACTCACGCCCAGGTACAGATCGGTCATGTGGTAGAGCGCGAGGCCGCTGATCAGCAGCCCTGCCGCCACCAGATAGCGTGCGTCGATACGGGTGACCAGGCGGCCCACGATTGGAAGAATCAGAATGATGGCGAAACCGCCGGGCGACAAGACTTCTCCGGCCAGCTTGGCCGTGTAGCCCATCTCGGTCTGGACGAATTCAGGGAGCAGGACCGTGCTTCCGAACAGCGCAGCGAAGATCATCGCCATGAGCACGCAGGCGACGGCGAAGCTCTTATTCTGGAACAGACGCAGGTTGACGATGGCGTGCCGGTTATTCCATTCCCAAAATACGAAGGCAACCAGGGCACAGCCGGAGAGAAGCACGGAGCTGGTGATGAAGCGCGAAGCAAACCAGTCGTCCCGCTGGCCCTTGTCGAGGACAACCTGCAATGCGCCGAGCCCGGTGGCCACGAGAACGAGACCGAGAAAGTCCACGGGCGCGTTCTTGGTGGCTTGCATGGCCTTCTTGATGTGCGGCGGATCGTGGACCATGAAGCTGCTGAGGAACAGCGACAGGATGCCGATGGGAACGTTGACGTAGAAGATCCACCGCCAGGAGTAATTGTCGGTGATCCAGCCGCCCAGGGTGGGTCCGATGGCCGGCGCCAACACTACCGCCATTCCGTAGACCGCGAAGGCCATGCCGCGCTTGGCGGCCGGGAAGGTATCGGCCAGGATAGCTTGTTCACTCGGGCCCAGTCCGCCGCCCCCAAGCCCTTGCAGGATTCGAAAGAAGATCAGCATCCCAAGGCTGGGCGCCAAGCCGCACAGGAATGAACTGGCGGTGAACAAGGCTACGCAAGTCATATAGAAACGCTTGCGGCCGAAGCGATCGCTCATCCAGGCGGAGATGGGGAGCACGATGGCGTTCGACACTAAATAGCTGGTGAGAACCCAGGTGGACTCGTCCACGCCCGCCGAAAGTCCGCCGGCGATATGGGGCAGCGCCACGTTGGCGATGGAGGTGTCCATCACCTCCATAAATGTCGCGAGCGTGACGGTGAGCGCGACGGCCCAGGGGTTGTGCCCGGGATGCCACCCCTGCGATTCCTGAGGGTCCGGCATGAAGGTTACCCGACGGCGACCTTGGGCTCGACCGACATGCCGGGGCGCAGCCGCTCGAGGCCGCTCTGGTTGGGTTTGAAGCGAATCCGGACCGGCAGCCGTTGCACCACTTTCACGAAGTTGCCGGTCGCGTTTTCCGGCGGCAGCAGGCCCATGACGGATCCGGTTGCCGCGGGCATGCTCTCGATGTAGCCATCGAAGTCGGCTGAGAGCGCGTCCACGTGAATGCGCGCGCTCTGGCCGGGACGCATACGGCGCAACTGGGTTTCGCGGAAGTTCGCAGTTACCCAAAGGTCGCCGCTTTCGGTGATCAGGAACAACTGCTGGCCGGGCGTGACGCCCTGGCCGACCTCGGCCATACGTTTGGCGATGATGCCACTGAGCGGCGTCGTAATTTTGCAATACGACAGATTCAGCATCGCGCGATCCACGGCCGCGCGGGCGGCTTGCACGGCCGATTCGCGGCTGGCCAGATTCGCACGCTGCATGGCGATCTGACGCGGGGCGTTCTTGGCGGCTTCCGAAGCCCGCTGCTGCGCTTGAACGACTTGCGCGCGGGCTTGATCTACCTGGCGACGCGCGGCTTCCGCGCTCTCGCGGTTGGCGGCAACCATGGCGGCTTGCGCCTTCGCAGTGGCGACTACCTGATCGAACTGCTCGCGCGGCACTTCGTCACGCTCGACGAGCGGCCGGTAGCGGTCCACGTCGGCTTGGGCCTTAGCGCTGGTCGCCTCCGATTCGCGGATGCGGGCCACGGCAGCGTCATAGTTGCGCTCCGCGGCGGCCAGCGCGGCCTGCGCGCCGGATACTTCCGTGTTCGAGGTTGCGATATTGGTTTGCGTGGTGGTCTGCGTAACGGGCACGTTGGGCTGCTCGGCCACGGTCTGATTCTGTGCTTGAGCGAGCTGCGCCTGGGCCTGTTCGAGCTCCGCTTGATAATCGCGCGGGTCGAGATCCACGAGAACCTGGCCCGCTTTGACATATTGATTCTGATCCGCATACGCGGCCGTGATGATGCCTGTGACGCGCGCAGCCAGACCGGTGATGTGGGCCTCTACCGTGGCGTCGTCGGTGCTTTCGTAATTACGCGAATGCAGCCACCATAGGACAGCGACGATGAGAATCGCGGCGCCAACGAAAATTAAGATTGCATTCCGAAGGGGATGGCGCTTCTTGGGTTGGCGTCCTTCTGCTTCGTCCGGCGGCTTCCCTTCATTTTGCCGCTGGTTATCAGAATGGCCATTCCCACTGGAGAGCTGCCGCTGCTGCTGCTCCTGTTGTTCGCGCAGGCGGCGCACTTGCTCCCGCAGCTCGGCGATTTCTGAATCCGGTGGGTGTATGGCCTGCTCATCCGGCATAAAGTTAATGTCCTTGTACTAGGCGAACGACTCCTTGTTCGGTCTGCCCGACGGCTCGCGCCAGGCTGACCTGGGCGAGATTCAGGGCGTACAGCGCACTGATGTAATCTTGCTCGGCGGTCGCGACCGACTCTTGGGCCTGCACCAGCTCGATGGTGTCGGCTACACCGGCGCGGAAGCGGTCCTGAGCCTGCCGCAAGGTCTCGGCCGCGAGTCCGCGATTCGAATCGGCCACGCGTACCTGCTGTGATGCAGCGGCGAGGTCGAGCGCGGATGTCCGGACATCCTGTTCGGCCTGCCCTTTGGTGTCTTCGTACTCGGCCCTCCGCTGGGCGAGCGCGACATCGGCCTGCGCGATATCGGCGCTAATGCGGCCGGAACGAAAAATCGGGAAGATCACGCTGCCGGCGACGAGAAATGTGCCGTGCGCTTGCCGGGACGGATTTACCCCGGTGGCGCCATAATCAGCCGTAACAGCCAGCGATGGATAATATTCGGCGACAGCGGCGCTGCGCGCCAGCTCGGCCGCTCTTACCTGCGCGCCGGCGGCCTGAACGTCGGGCCGGGTGGAGAGCGCCTGCTGGATCAGGGCATTCACGTCGGGCGCAGGAAGTTCGCGAAACGGGATCATGTCCGCCAAGGTGAACGCTTGCGCCATCGGAAGACCGATCAGGCGCGCCAGCGTGAGCTTCTGTTTTTCCATTTCGTTAGTCAAAGAGGTGAGGCGCTGCTGCTGGATCTGTAGTTCAACCAGGCTGCGATTCACGTCGATGCGGGCGTTTAAACCGCTGCGGTTCCGGTCTACTGCCTGGCGGTAGACAACTTGGGCGGTATCGATTTGGGCGTTCGCGGTCTGGATGCGCGCAGCCGAGGCGAGGATCTGAAGATAGGATCCGGCTACGGCCAGCGCCACCAGCTCGCGCGCGTCGCGCATCGAGAGTTCGGCCGAGCGCTCGTTCTGTCTTGCCGACTGCCAGTTACGGATTCCGGTCAGGCTGACGCTCTCGTTAAAATTCGCGGCTGCATCGAAATAGTTAAAAGGCCCGACCACGGAGGGAAAGTGAAATCCGGCAATGGGCAAGTTGAAGCGCAGGCCCTGCGCAGCCAGATTGATCTGCTGCACGGCCGCCCCGACACTCCCGGTAATGTCCGGCAGCAGTTGGGCAATGGCCGCGAGCCTCTGGGCGCGGGCCTGCCGGTTCACATTTCCCGTGGTGATTGCACCTAAGTTGTATTGCATGCCGCGGCGTAGCGCAGCTTGAAGGGTCAGCGCGAGCGGCTGCGGGCTTACCGTTCCAGTTGCCACGCTGCCTTGGAAGCTGCCCTGAACCTGAAGCGTGGAGTTGATCGTGTTAACGGAAGTAGCAGCGCCGGCGCCAGCGGCGGGGCTCTCCACAGGTACGACGGCGCCGCTTTGCTGGCGTCCTGAGATGGGAAGCGGTTCGGCCCGGGGCGTCGGCGTCTGGGCAGGAGCGCCACCAATTTGTCCGTTCATTGCCCGGCAAAACAACAAGCCACACACCAGTACTGTGAGGGATTTAGTTGATGTCATGTCGCAAAGTTAGATGCGGGGAGCATTTGCACCTAACATGCGCCGTAAGTGTTTTTCGCGCGTTACTCGCTGTTACAACTAATGGCGATTCGCCCTCCAGCCTCAGTTAGAGGACGCAAAAAACGGCCGTTTTATGACGGTCATACAGCCGAGCATGCGTCTCCGGGTGATTTTCAGGCCTGCCAATGTATCATGGAGATAATGCGAACTACTACCCCCGAGGTGCGGGCTTGAAGGGCGTCGTGCTGGCCGGCGGCACGGGCAGCCGTTTATTTCCGCTGACCAAAATCACCAACAAACACCTGCTGCCGATCTACGACAAGCCGATGATTTACTACCCGATCCAGACCTTGGTGGAGGCGGGGATCAAGGAAATTCTGGTCGTGACCGGAGGGCGCAACTCGGGCGATTTTTTGCGGCTGCTGGCGAATGGCCGCGAATTCGGCCTCAAACATATCGATTACACCTACCAGGAAGGCGAGGGCGGCATCGCCGACGCTCTGGCACTTGCCGAGCACTTCGCCGACGGCAACAAGATCTGCGTCATTCTGGGCGACAACATTATCGAGGGAAATATCCGGCAAGCAGCGGAGGACTTTGGGCGGCAAGCGGCCGGCGCTAAGATCCTTCTGAAGGAAGTTTCCGATGCCGAACGCTTTGGCGTAGCTGAGCTGCGCGACGGGCGAATTATAGGGATCGAGGAAAAGCCCAAGAACCCGAAATCCAATTACGCGGTGACTGGAATCTACATGTACGACGGCACGGTGTTCGACAAGGTCCGCACGCTGGTGCCGTCGCACCGTGGCGAACTGGAGATTACCGACGTCAACAACGCATATATCGGTGAAGGAACGATGACCTACGCGCACCTGGAAGGTTGGTGGACGGACGCGGGCACTTTTGATTCGCTACTGCGCGCGGGCAATCTGGTGGCTCGAAGCCGCGCCCGTAGCGCGCCGGAAGAGGCCGAAGCGGCGGAGTTGGCGTCAGGGACGAGCCTATGAGCGCGCCGGGGGCGATGAATCTCGAGTTGGATACGCCAACTTGTGAAAAAGGGATCGGTAAGGTCATTGTTGCGCCCGATTCCAAGGATTTGATTGCCGGAGTCCGAGCCCAGCCGATTACAATCTGGCCGGATGACCGGGGGTATTTTCTGGAAGTGCTTCGCATGGGTCAGGGATTGGCCAAGGATTTTCCCAAGGAGAGCACACAAGTGTCCGCCGCTCTCAGCTATCCTGGCACCATTAAGGCATTCCATTTTCATCGCCGGCAGACGGACTGCTGGGTTCCCGTGGGCGGGATGCTGCAAGTGGCGCTGGTGGATCTGCGCAAGCAGTCGCCTACGTTCGGCGCTCGGAACACGCTATATCTCGGCGCTCTGCGCCCATGGCAATTGCTGGTTCCTCCTGGCGTTGGACACGGGTATAAGGTAATCGGGACTGATCCCGCGCTGCTCGTCTATGTGACGGACCGGTTCTACGATCCACAGGACGAGGGGCGGATTCCCTACAACGATCCGCAGATTCAGTACGACTGGGAAACGCAACACAAGTAGCCGAACGCGTTTTCGCGTGGTGTCGTGAACGGTTTTCCGCGGCATCTGCGTACGGGCAAGTACTTATTACCGGCGGACAGGTGCGACGCAAAAGGCACGGCAGGGATTTTGTCTAAATTCCATGCTTTCACAAGGAAACCGTTCCAATTCGCGCTGGTTGGTCAATTGCAATAATGCGCGCGGATGCCCGCGTCACGCCGAGCCCGGATCCTGATCTGGACGGCAACTATAGCCACTGTCGTCCTTGCAGCAGCCATCGCCGCCGCATTCGCGTGCAACCGCGCGCTTTCCGCAATCGTACGCGATCGCACAATTAGAGCTCTGAAGGAAACCTTCGGCAGCGATCTCGAGATGAAGAGTCTTTCGGTGGTGGTGTTCCCGCATTTTCACATGGCGGGAGAGGGGCTGGTCTTGCACTATCGTGGGCGGACCGACCTGCCACCGTTGATTTCGATTCGCAGCGTTTCGGCGCATACCGGACTGCTCGCGCTCTTGGCCGGCCACATTAACCAGGTGCGGCTGGAGGGGTTGGAGGTCCAGGTTCCACCAAAATCGGAGCGCGGCCGGCAACCGTTAACTTCGGGAGCCGCGCACCCGCCCCGATTTGTAATCGACGAGCTAATCTCCGAACAAGCCGTTCTCAAGACGCTGCCCAACGATCCCGACAAAGATCCGCTGGTCTGGGAAATCCACCATCTGGTTTTGCACGACGCCGGGTCTTCGTCAGCCACACCGTTCCGCGCCAGGCTGGTCAACGCCAAGCCTCCCGGCGAGATCGAAACCAGCGGCAAATTCGGGCCGTGGCGAACCGAGGAGCCGCGCGCTACTCCAGTGGAGGGGTCCTACACGTTTCAAAAGGCCGATCTCTCTTCGCTAAAAGGTATTTCCGGCACGCTGTCGTCGCAAGGAACTTACCAGGGAGTACTGGAGCGCATTCAAGTTCATGGCACCACAGACACGCCCGATTTCGCGCTGGATGTAAGCGGCAATCGCTTCCATCTGACGACGGAATTCGACGCGGTGGTGGATGGCACGGACGGCAATACGCTCTTGCAGCCAGTACGCGCGCATTTCGGCCGCAGTTCCGTAATTGCCCGCGGCGCTGTGAAAGGAAAGATGGGCGGGAACGGCAAAGCGATCGCGCTGGACGTGGTGGAACACGGCCGGCTGGAGGACATGTTGCGATTGGGCGTTAAGGGGCGCAATCCAACCATGTCGGGCGCAATCAGCTTTCGCGCCAAGCTGCTGATCCCTCCCGGCGATGTAGACATCTCGAAAAAAATGAAACTCGCGGGTGCGTTTACGGCCGAGTCTGCTCATTTTTCCAATACGGACATCCAAGATAAGGTCAATAAGTTGAGCCACCGCGGCCAGGGAGATCCCAAGGCGCCGCCGGACGATACCGTCGCTTCGGACTTTGCGGGTCAATTTAAACTGGGCAACGGCGTGGCGAGTTTTGAAAAACTGTCGTTTACGGTTCCCGGCGTGCGTGTGGCGTTGCAGGGCAGCTACGATCTCGCAGATCAGAGCATGGATTTCCACGGAACCGCCAAGCTGGACGCGAAACTGTCGCAGACCACGACCGGGTTCAAATCCTTTCTGTTGAAGGCGGCCGATCCGTTCTTCAAGAAGAAAGATGCCGGCGCGGAGCTTCCGGTGAAGATTACCGGGTCGCGCGACAAGCCGTCATTCGGCCTGGAATTCCACCGGCATAAAAACAGCGAACCGGCCGCCACGGGCGGAACCAACGTGTCGTCAATTCACCAACGGTAGCCGGACGCGAACCTGCGAGCCCCGGCCGGGTTCGGAATCGATCTGAATCTCGCCGCGATGGCTCTCCACGATCCAGCGCGCGATGGACAACCCTAGTCCCGCGCCGCCGCGGTTGCGCGGCCGCACTTTGTCTGCCCGCCAGAAGCGGTCATAGACATGCGGCAGATCATTCGCCGCGATGCCGATTCCGGTATCGCTGACCGTGGTCTCCATGTGGGAGTTAACAGGCTGCATCGAGAAGCGGATCTGCCCGCCATCCGGCGTGTACTTGACCGCATTGTCCAGCAGGATGAGCCAGAGCTGTTCGAGCAGTTGCGCGTTGGCGTTCACGATCAACGCCGCATCGGGGATGTCCGCAGAAACCTGGATTTTTTTAGGCTGCGCGAGGGTCGCTGCAAGTTCCGCCGCGTCACGGCCGGTGGACGACACATCAGTGGGGGTAAGCGGGACTTCGTGGGTATAGGAATCCGCCCGCGCCAGCAACAGCAGGTCGTCAATCAGGCGCGAAGTGCGCTCGGATTCCCGCAGGATTTTCCGCATCGCGTCCACCAGTTCCTCGCGGGTGCGGTCGCGGCGAAGCGAAAACTCGGCCGCGGTGTGAATCAGCGTTAGCGGCGCGCGCAACTCATGCGAAGCGTCGGCGGTGAACTGCACGATGCGCTTTACCTCGCGCTGGATGCGGGCCAGCATTTCATTCAAGGTTTCTGCCAGCCTCTGTAATTCATCTTTGGCCGCTGGAATTTTGAGCCGGCTGGAGAGATTGGTCACGCTGATGGCACGCGCGTCCATCGTGATCCGGTCCACCGGCGCCAGCGCGCGGCTGCTCATCCAAAAGCCCCCGGCGCTGGCTAGCAGCAGAAACAAAGGCGCCAGAATCAGCAGGCCCTCTTCGAAACGATTCAGCGATTCATCGAACTCGCGCATCGGCTCAGCTACTTGGACCAGGAAGCGCCTGCCGTCGACCTCGATATTTTGCGCGGCGATGCGCACTGGCTGGCCGTCCGCGAGCTTGGTAGCGGACACGATGCTGCTATCGCTTGCCGCGGGCGCGATGAGTTCCAGGCTTGTGTTCTTCAGCCGGCCAGACCGGAAAAGCACGCGGCCTTCGCCGTCGGATAACTGCAGCAGCCCGCCTCCCAAACCGAGAAGAGCATGTTCCTGCAACTCCTCCAAGAGCTCAGCCTGTCCGAATTTCAGCTCCTGGGCAGTGAATTGCCGGACGTCGAGGATGCGCTGCCGAAGATCGTGATCCACCGCGGCCTGCATGCTGCGCTTCATCGCGAACCATGCGCCTAATGCGAACAGCGCAAGAAATACGGCGGAGCAAGCGAAATACCAGGCAGTGAGGCGGAAGCGGATGGAAGTGATCTTCACGGCTCCTCCCGCAAGCAGTAGCCGAGCCCTCGCACGGTATGAATCAGCCTGGGATGGTGGGGTCCGTCGAGTTTGACGCGCAGAAACCGGATAAACACATCCAGGTTATTGTTCCCGACCTCGCGCTCGGCGCCCCAGACGGCCTCGATCAAGCGTGCGCGCGGCACTACGCGTCCGGCCGAGCGCATCAGGTGCTCGACGATTGCAAACTCGGTGCGCGTGAGATTTACGGCGGTTTTTCCACGCCACGCCTGGTGCGACTCGGGATCGATGGTGAGATCGGAATATTCGAGCTTCGCCGGCCCGGCGCTCTGATTTACGCGCGTCCTGGCGCGAAGACGGGCGAGCAGAACGTCGAAAGAGAACGGCTTGGTGAGGTAGTCGTCGGCGCCCGCATCGAGGCCGCGCACCACGTCCTGAGCGGCATCGCGGGCGGTCAGCAGAAGAATTGGCGTCGCGATATTAGCGGCGCGCAGCCGCCGTGTCAGTTCGATACCGTCCAGGAGGGGCAGCATCACATCCAGCACGAGAATGTCGTAGGCCGGGGTCTGCGCGGCCCGCAGTCCCGCCGCGCCGTCAAAGCACAGCGTGACGCGGTTCCCCTCTTCCTCCAGCCCGCGCCCGATGTACTCGGCGATCTCGCGATCGTCCTCCACCAGCAGGATGCGCATAATTCTGGCTCTCGTCTTTAAGGATACGGGAATACCCCGGCCGGCGGCCCTTAAGCGAATTTTAAGGTTCAACTGCTACGTTTCTCTATGGGCCCAAGGCCGCACTGAACGCCTACACGAGGAGCCGGCATGCACTTTCGCTTTGCATTCATGGCTGTGAGCATCGCGTCCGCCTGCGCGCAGACCAGCAACTTTTCTCTACAGCCAAAACCGAGCGAACAGCCGCCGGCCACGATCACGTTCAAGGACGCGCTGGGACTGGCCGGCAAGAACGATCCCACGGTGCTGGCGGCCACGACGGATGCGGCTGTCGCGCAACAGGATTATCTGCAGGCGCGCAAAGGCTTGTACCCATCTTTTTCAGGCCGCTCTGAAATGATCTACACGGAGGGCAACGGAAAAATTCCGACCGGGCGGTATGTGACGCAAGACGGCGTCCACGTGTATCGGGAGTGGGCGGTGATGCATCAAGATCTCTCGGCCGGCACGTTTACACAGACCGGCGTGAAACGCGCGGCGGCGGCCGAAGCGCTCGCGAGAGCCCGAGTGGAGATTGCGCGGCGAGGCTTGGCGCCCACCGTCGCCAAAGCTTATTACGGATTGATCGCAGCCCAGCGCAAATACGCGACCGCGCAGCAAGCCGTGGACGAAGCGCAGCGGGCGCTCAATGTGACGCAGCAACTCGAGCGAGGCGGGGAAGTGGCGCACAGCGATACCGTCAAATCACAACTACAGCTCAACACTCAACAGCAGGCCCTGAACGATGCCCGGCTCGCCATGGACAACGCGCACTTGGACCTGGCGGTGCTCTTGTACCGCGACTTCAACGAGAATTTCTCGATCGTCGACGATCTCGATTTAACGGCTGCGTTACCGCCGCTTCCCGACGTGGAGACCATGGCGGGCCGCGAGAACCCGGCGCTGGCGGCGGCAATGCAGGGCTTGCGCGCGGCTAATTTGGACATCAGTGTCGCGCGTCAGGCCTACCTGCCTTCTTTCGGCGCTGACTTTGTGTACGGTCTTGAAGCCAACGCCATTTTGCCGCGTAGTATCGACCGCGCGTATCTCGACCTGGGCCCCGTGCCAACGCTCGGTTTTTTCATGGACGCAACCTTGACCATTCCGGTTTGGGATTGGGGAATCCGCCGCAGCAAAGTCCGGCAGGCGGAGCTCAAGCGAGATCAGGCCGCGGTCGAGCTTAGCTCGGCACAGCGCACGCTCATCCGGAATCTGCGCGGCTTTTACGACGAAGCCCAGGTAGCGCGGCAGCAGGTGGAATTGCTGCGGCGCGCGGTTGATCTAGCCTCCGAGAGCCTGCGTCTCAATACGCTGCGCTACCAGGCCGGCGAGGCGACGATCCTGGAACTGGTGGACGCCCAGACCGCCCTTACCCAGGCCAGGAATGCGTACGATGACGGTATGGTGCGCTACAAGCTGGCTCTTAGCAATCTGCAAACGCTGACTGGAAGCTTCTGAATATGCCGCGAAAGCTTCTATTAGCCCTGGTTCCTCTGATCGTGCTCGCCGGCTGCGGAAAGCCGCAAGAGAAGGAAGCGGAAACGCCCGCGCCGGTGCAGGTAACGGCGGTCACACAGGCAACGATTCAGCGCATCGTCCGGGGAGACGGAGCGCTTTTCCCGATCAATCAAACCAGCCTGATGCCCAAAATCGCGGCGCCCGTCAAACAGTTCCTGCTGAATCGCGGGGATCACGTGAAGCAGGGGCAACTGGTAGCAGTGCTGGAAAACCGCGATCTTATCGATGCCGCTAACGAGAGCCGGGGCACAGTGGAGCAGGCGGAATCGAATCTTCGTTCCACGCAAGGCGCGACGGTTCCAGAGGCGGTGGTAAAGGCCCAGACCGATGTGGAGTCGGCGCGGCAGGCTCGCGAAAACGCCAACAAAGTTCTGCAGAGCCGGGAGGAGTTGTTCAGGCAAGGCGCACTGGCGCAGCGGCTGGTGGACGAATCGCGCGTGGCTTTTGCGCAGGCCGACGCGCAGTATCGCGCGGCGGAGGAACATCTGAACACGCTGCAATCGGTGGGCAAAGAGGAGCAAATCAAAGGCGCGGCGGCGCAAGTTCAATCGGCCAAAGCGCACCTGGCGTCACAGGAATCTCAGGTCGGGTATTCCCAAATAACGAGCCCGATCTCGGGCGTTATCGCCGACCGCCCGCTCAATGTGGGCGAAATGGCGAACCCCGGCTCGCCGCTGATGACCATCGTGGACATCTCGCGCGTGGTGGCTCGCGTCGACGTTCCGCAGGGCGAAGCTTCCGCGGTCAGAGTGGGCCAGACTGCCGCGCTCACGCAGCCGGGGAGCAAAGATGAAGTGGAGGGCAAAGTCACCGTGGTCAGCCCGGCGGCCGACCCGAACACGACCACGGTCCAAATTTGGATTCAGGCCGACAATCCCGGTGAGCGCCTGAAGCCGGGGAGCGCGATTCATGCCGACATTGCAACGGAAGTGGTGAAAGCCGCTACCGTCGTGCCTGCCGCGGCGATTCTTCCTGGTGAAGAAGGCGGAACGGCCGTGCTCACGGTTTCTCCCGATTCGGTGGCCCACAAGCGCACGGTGACGCTCGGCATCCGGCAGGGCAACCAGGTGCAGATCTTGAGCGGAGTCAATCCGGGTGAAGAGGTGGTGGTCTCGGGCGGGTTGGGGATAGACGATAAAGCTAAAGTGAAGATCGTCACCACGGCAGTGGAAGAATCGGACGAAGACGAAGACCAGAACGCGCCGGAAGCGCCGGCCGGCAAAAAAACCCAGCCAAGTCCTGCAAATAAAACGCAGAACCCGCAGGCAAAATGAGCCAGCTCACCACAACTCCTCCGCCCTCTACCGCGCGGGAAGACATGCACTGGACGGCGCGTCACGGCAAGCCGATCATCTTCGTGATCCTGACACTGGTCGCGCTGGGTGTCTACATGGCGCTGTCGATCCCGGTCGCGGTTTTCCCCAGCACCGATTTTCCGAGAATCGTGGTTGGCGCGGACCTGGGCGTGTACCCGATCGACCAGATGCTGGTGAATGTTACGCAACCTCTGGAACAGGCCGTCAACACGGTTCCCGGCCTGGATCATGTCATTTCCACGACCAGCCGCGGGAGCGCCGAGATCGACTTGTTTTTCAACTGGAACGTGGACATGTTCCAGACGCTGGAACTGGTAAATGCCGCGCTGGCGCGCGTGCAGTCTACCCTGCCCGCGAACACCAAGCTCACAGCCAACCGTTTAACGTTCGCGGCTTTCCCGATCATGGGCTACAGCCTGACCTCAGATCGAGTGCCGCAAACCGATCTCTGGGAGCTGGCAACCTATACGATGAAGCCGCGCCTCAATCGCGCCACCGGAGTTTCCTCGGTAGTGGTGCAGGGCGGGCAAGTTCCGGAATATCGCATTCAGCCCGATCCGGCCAAGCTGGTTCAAGCCGGGATTACGGTTCCGAACATACTGGACGCGATCGGCCGGAGCAACTTGATCGACTCGCCAGGGCTGATCGAACAGAATCACCAGCTGATTCTGACGCTGATGAGCGGGCAGGCGAGCAATCCCGCCGATATCGGCAACATAATCGTCAAGACCACGCAGAGCGGCGCCACCGTGCACATCATCGACGTTGCAACGGTGGACAATTCTGTGATGCCGGTTTATACCGTGGTGACGGCGAACGGCAAACCGGCCGTCTTGCTCAACATTTATCGCCAGCCCGACAGCAACACAGTGGACGTGGCCGATGCGGTTCATGCCGAGATCGCGAATTTGAAGCGAGGTTTACCCCCCGGAGTGGACGTTCAGCCGTTTTACGATCAGTCCGAGCTGGTTGTCGATTCGATCAAGAGCGTGCGGGATGCGATTGTGCTCGGTCTTCTCCTGGCTTCGCTGATCATGGTGCTGTTTCTGCGAGACTGGGGCACTTCGTTCGTCGCCGGGCTTGTGATCCCCGCGACCATCGGGGTGACGTTTATCACGCTTCGCGTGGTGGGCCAGAGCTTCAACCTGATGACGCTCGGGGGCTTGGCTGCGGCCGTGGGACTGGTCATCGACGACGCGATCGTGGTGGTGGAAAACATCGTGATGCACCGCGATTCGGGCCAAACGCGCGCCGAAGCGATCCGCAGCGCGATACGGGAAATCCGAATTCCTTTGATCGGCTCGACCATTACGCCTATCGTCGTGTTCCTTCCGTTGATCTCGATCACGGGGGTCACCGGCGTATTCTTCCGGGCTCTGGCCATCACGGTTGGGATGGCTCTGCTGACATCGCTGGCGCTGGCGCTCACCTGGACGCCGACTCTCAGCCACTATTTCCTGCGGAACCGCCGGCCTGGGACCGAACCGGCAAGACACGAAACTGTACCGCCGTGGCTGATGCGGACGTACGAACGGACGCTGCGCTTCACGCTGGAGCATCCCATTGTATTAGCTCTCTTCACCATTGTCCTGATCGGAATTTCTTATGTGTGCTACACGAATACAGGTTCGGATCTGCTGCCCGCGATGGATGAAGGCGGGTTTATCGTGGACTACGTCATGCCGCCGGGAGCATCGCTGCGCGAGACGAATCGCGTGATCAGTCATGTGGAGAAGATCCTGCGCGACACGCCGGACGTCGCCAGCATCGCGCGCCGGACTGGTCTGCAATTGGGCCTGGCGGCGGTGACCGAAGCGAACACCGGCGATATCAGCGTGAAGCTCAAGCCCATGGCGCCTTTTTACAAGCGCTGGTTTGGCGCCGGGGGGAAAACTGAACGGACGCGCGCGGGGGATGCAGTGATCGCGGACGTGCGCGGCAAAGTGAAGGAAGCCGAGCCGGTACTGGATGTGGAATTTCCGCAGTTGCTGCAGGATATGATCGGCGACCTGACCAGCGCGCCTCAGCCGGTTGTGATCAAGCTGTTTTCCGAAGACGGCGAACTGTTGCGCCACTGGGGGCCGGTAGAAGCCAGCACGATCAAAAAAATTCCCGGGGTGGTGGACGTGGAGGACGGCATCGAAAACACAACCAGCGGCACCGCGGTGATGTTCACCATCGATCCGGTAGTCACGGCGCGCGCGGGCTTCACACCGCAGGAAGTGGAGCTGGATGCCAGCGCGATGCTGCAAGGCGAGCCGGCCTCGGCGCCGCTCATCTTGAACGACCGTCCCTACACGATTCGAGTGCAGTTTCCGCCTGAGGCGCGGCGTACCCTGGATTCGATGCGCAATACGCTGATCGTTAGCGGAACCGGCAAGACGGCGACCATCGGCTCGGTGGCCACGTTGACCGAAATTCCCGGCCAGACCGAAATCATTCGCGAAAACCTGCAACGTCTGGTGAATGTTACAGCGCGCTTTGAAGGCATTAACCTCGGCGACGGCATGGCGAAAGTGCGGCAGGCCGTCGCCGACTCCAAGCTTCCGCCCAGTGTCCGGGTGGAGTATGGCGGCCAATTTCAGGAGCAACAGAAATCGTTCCGCGATCTGGTCTTCGTGCTCGCGCTGGCGATCGTGCTGGTGTTTATGGTTCTGCTGTTCGAGTTCGGCGATTTCGCCGCGCCCGTTGCTGTGCTGGCATCAGCGCTGCTGTCCACCTCCGGCGTTTTCCTTGCTCTTCTGATCACGCGCACCACGTTCAACCTTTCGTCCTTTATGGGCCTGATCATGGTGGTGGGTATCGTGGCGAAGAACGGAATTCTACTGCTGGATGCCGATCAGAAATTCCGCGCGTCCGGCTCGGCTCCCGAAGAGAGCATGATTCAGGCGGGCGAGCGGCGATTACGGCCAATTATGATGACGGCTCTCGCCACTGTGGCGGGCATGCTTCCGCTGGCGTTCGCCGTCGGCGCGGGTTCTCAAATGCTGCAACCTTTAGCCATCGCGGTGATCGGCGGAATTCTGGCCTCGATGGTCTTGTCTCTGGTGGTTACACCGGCCGTTCGTTTTTATGTGGGCGGCCGGAGTTGAACGCGCAGGCGCCGCGGCGCCCTCGTTCAAAAAGAGGTACGGGTTCTGAATGAAAAGGAGCAACAACGATGTCAAAGAGATTTTTAATCGGCTGCGTGGCGATTGTGGCTGCGTTCGCCTCTGAAGGTTATAAAGTCATCGGAAAAATCAAGATCGGCGGCACGGGCGGCTGGGACTACGTCGCGGTGGATCCGGATGCGAACCGCGTGTATGCTTCGCACGGAACCGAGGTGGACGTCGTCGATCCGAAAGCGGGCAAGGTCGTCGGTCAGATTCAGCAACTGCACGGGGTGCATGGCGTCGCGGTTGCGCCGGAGTTCGGCAAGGGATTCATCACCAACGGCCAGTCCAACAGCGTGACGATTTTCGATCTCAAGACGCTGGCCAAGGTAGGCGAGCCGCAGACCGGCCAAAATCCCGACTCGGTCTGCTTCGAACCCAAAACCAAGCATATTTTCACGTTCAATGGCCGCTCCAACGATTCCACCGCGATCGATCCAAAGACAAACGAGGTGATCAAAACCATTCCGGTCGGCGGCAAGCCGGAGGAGTGCCAGCCCGACGGCACTGGGAAGATGTATGTGAATTTGGAGGACTCGAGCGAGATCGTCGAGCTTGACGCGGCGAAACCCGCGGTGCTCCGGCATGCGTCGCTGGCGCCGTGCGAATCGCCGTCCGGCCTGGCCATAGACGTGAAGGATAAGAAGCTCTTCGCGGCCTGCGACAACAAGATGATGGCCGTTATCGACATTCCAACCTTGAAAGTGGTGGCGACGCCGGCCATCGGCCCGGGGCCGGATGGCGCAGGTTTCGATTCGGGGCTGGGCCTGGCCTTCACTTCCAACGGCGGCGACGGAACGTTGAGCATCGTCAAGCAGGTTAACGGTAAATATGAAACCGTGGACAACGTGCCGACCGAGCGGGGTGCCCGGACGATGACCGTGGATTCCAAAAATCATCGTGTGTACCTGCTGGCCGCCGAATATGGGCCAGCGCCGCAAGCGCCGCCGGGAAAGAAAGCCCGCCCGTCCATACTGCCCGACACGTTCCACATCTTAGTGGTCGGCAAGTAGTGCCGCGCGCGCATTCGTGCACCCCGCCGTCGCATTTGTTGAGAACGCTATCGCGCTTGAAGTAATTAGAATCAAAATATGCACCACCCGCTGCGGCGGATAAAGCGGCTTGCGTTTCTGGGCCACTGTCTTTTAATTCCGCTGCTTTCCCAGCCCGTTCGTATTGCAAATAGAATCGACGATTCGCGCCGCGTTCCGTTGCCGGCCAGCATTCACCCGAAGGCTCGGGTGGAGAACGATCAAGGCCCGGTTGACCAATCGATGAGAATCGAATGGATGACCATCGCGATGAAGCCAACCGCAGAACAGCAAGCCGCACTCGAAAAGCTTTTGGCTGATCAGCAAGACCGCTCATCGCCCAGCTACCATCGCTGGCTCACGCCCGAGCAGTTCGGCGGCCGTTTCGGCCTGAATTCGAGCGACTGTGCCGCCATCGTAAGTTGGTTGGCCGCTCACGGCCTGAAAATAGAAACCGTCGCGCGCGCCAGAAACTGGATTACGTTCAGCGGTACGGCGCAGCAGGTACAGCGCACGTTTCGCACCGAAATTCATCGCTATCTCGCGAACGGCGAGATTCATTTCGCCAACGCGGAAGAAATTCAAATACCCGAAGCGCTGCAGGACCTCGTCAGCGAGGTCCGCGGCCTGAACGATTTTCAGAACTCGTTCCCTCGCGTGGAAGAGCCGCGCTACACCACCTCGTCCGGCTCGCACCAGTTGGCCCCGGACGATTGGACGACCATCTACGATGTGAAACGCCTGTACCAAATGGGCATCGACGGTACGGGCCAGCGCGTCGCGATCCTGGGGCGTTCCGATATGGATCAAACTTTTGTGAACGCTTTTCGAAATGCGAACGGACTACCTCCGAGCGTCGTTGAGCAGCACCTGATCGGGCCCGACCCCGGAATTACGAACGCCGCCAACGAGGCGGCCCTGGATGTCGAATGGTCCGGCGCGATTGCTCCCAAGGCAACGGTTGTGTACGTCTATGCGAACAATTTCAACCTGGCCGCGCAGGCCGCCGTGGATCAGAATCTGGCGCCCGTGATGAGCGAAAGTTTCAGCACTTGCGAACCCCAAGCCGCGGCAGGCCTGCGTTCGATCGCGCTACAGGCCAACGCGCAAGGCATTACCTGGCTCGCATCCTCGGGCGACTCCGGCGGCGCCGGATGCGATGCGCACGGCTTCTTTGGTGTGACTAACAATTCCACACTCGCTTCGGGCGGCCTGGCCGTCTCGGTTCCCGCCAGCTTCCCGGAAGTGACCGCGGTAGGCGGCACGCAATTTAACGAAGGCAGCGGGCAATACTGGAGCGCCACCAACAATGCGAACGGCGGTTCGGCGCTTTCCTATATACCCGAGACCGTGTGGAACGAAACGGGCGCTGGCGGCTTACTCGCCAGCGGCGGCGGCTCGAGCATCTATTTCGTGAAACCTGCCTGGCAGAGGGGTCCGGGTGTCCCGAATGACAATACGCGCGATGTTCCCGACATCTCCTTCAGTGCGGCCGGCAATCACGACCCATACATGGTGATCAATGCCAACGGCCAGCGAGCCACCGGCGGGACATCCGCCAGTTCGCCCTCGTTTGCAGGCGTGGTCGCGTTGCTCAACCAATATGCGGTCCAGCAGGGGTGGCAAACAGAGCCGGGCCTGGGAAATATCAATCCGCAGCTTTACCGCTTGGCGCAGACATTTCCAAACGCTTTTCATGACATTACGCAAGGAGACAATAAAGTTCCGTGCATGCAGGCCAGCCCCGATTGCTCGAGCGGAACTCTGGGCTTCACCGCCGGCGCCGGCTACGATTTGGCCACAGGCCTCGGGTCGGCCGACGTCTACAATCTGGTTACGCAATGGAACACGGCCACCGCGTCGACGACAACTCAAGTCAGTGCGGCGCCCACGAGCATTACGGTGGGAGACACGCTGCAGTTGACGGCCGCGGTAACGGGATCGACAGATGCGGTTCCCACGGGGACTGTCGCGTTCACGGCTGGCCCAACTGTGCTGGGAATTGCTCCGATCGTCGACGCCGACGGGGGAGCCTTGGCTACACTCACCGTCACGGGTCCGCAACTGCCCGCCGGAAGCACGCCGGTAACGGCTACTTACAGCGGCGATAGTATCTACAACGGGTCGCGAGGACAGACTGTGGTAAATGTTGCCGCGGCTGGTTCGCACTCGCACGTTGTACTGTCGATTGCGCCGAATCCGGCCCGCGCTGGCCAGACAGTCAGGGTGACGCTTCGGGAGCTCAACGGGGTGGCCACCACGATTACCGGTTGGACCATCAACGGGAATGACGATTCCGTTTTTCTTCTCCAAGATTTCGGCACTACGGCGCTGGCGCCCGGCGGAACGCTTTCAACCAGCATTCAAACCGTGGGCAGCGGGGCCTTCCCTCAAACTCGCCTCTACGTTTTCACGGGCCACGATGCCGATGGCCAGCCGTGGTCGCAACAGTTCGTTTTGACGCTCGTCGCTCCGCAATCCGGTCCAGAGTTGCAACTCGCCAGCATTCCCGCCGCGGTGCAACCAAACCCGGCGGCCGATCCTTCGTGCCAATGGACGCACCAGCTCATTTTGCAAGACCAGAACGGACTCGCGGTCCAACTGACAAGGCTATTGGCGAACGGCGCGGACTGGAGTGCTCAGATCCAGCAACTGTTCGGCACAAACCGGCTGGCGCCGTTGGGAATGATCCAGGCCAAAGTCTGTTGGGCACAGGCGCCGAGCTCCGTCACCTATGAACTGGATGGCATCGATCAAAATGGAAGCCCCGTGGAGGCTTTCGTGACGACATCGTTCGCAGGACCTTCTTCGACGGCTGGCGCTTTTTCCGTCGTCTACGATGCGCCCAGTTCCACCGTTCAAGTCAACGCGGCGCCCGGCCAAGCCTGGTCGGCTTCCGTGCTCCCCGCCACCGCGCAGTGGCTCAGCCTGAACCCGTCCTCCGGTATCGGGCCGCAAACCATCCATATTGGCGCGGTCTTCTCAGTGCTTGGTCCGGCGGTATTCAATGCAACTCTCGTGTTCCAAGCCCAAGACGCGGTTCCACAGTTCATCGAACAGCCGATCGCGTTGACGCTGGGTCCTCCATCGGATATGCACATCGCCGGTGTAGCGAACGGCGCGTCATTTCAGCAAATCTTCGCGCCGGGAATGATTCTTAGCGTCTTTGGAACCGATTTGGCTGCGGGTCCGCAGAGCGCGTCAACTCTGCCGTTGCCGCTCAGCCTCGGCGGCGTGTCGGCGACCGTAAACGGAGTTCCCGCGCCACTGTACTACGTTTCGGCGGCGCAGTTAAACACCCAGATTCCCTACGAAACGGGCGCCGGCCCCGCCGTTCTGGGTGTGATCAACAACGGTCAAGCGGCGGCATATACATTCCAAGTGGCGCCCTTCGCACCTGGAATATTCACCTCCGCTGGTGCGCTCGTGCCGTCGTCTAGCGGCAAGCCGGGCGATACGCTGCCGTTGTTTATAACGGGCGAAGGCACGGTTTTTCCGTCGCTCGCGACCGGCGCCTCGCCATTTTCGGAAACACCGCTCGCCGCGCTCCCCCGCCCCCTAGGGCCGGTTACCGTGACGGTTGCGGGGGTAGCCGCCGAGATTTCGTTCGCCGGCATTCCGCCCGGTCTGGTCGGCGTCACGCAAATCAATTTCGTGATCCCGCCCAACGCGCCGCCGGGTCCGCAGCCGGTGATCGTGAGCGCCGGCGGCATCCAAAGCCAAGCTGCTCAGCTTACGGTGGTGCAGTGACCTAGCACGCCACTTCTTCACGATAGCCGAAGAAGCACCGGTCTTTGATGACGCGCGCGATCTCTCCAGGCACCATCTCCTCCCACGAATCGTCGCCGTCTTTGATGCGCTTCAGCACATCGCGCGAGAAAATATGCAGCACGCCCGGGTCGAAATTGTCGAGCTGGCGGATCTTTCCATGTTTCACCAGATGCAAGAACAGGCTCTCTACGTTGGCGTCCAAGCGGATGTTTTCGAGCGTTTCCAGGGCTCCGGTGCCCGGCTCGCGTAGCGGATACACATAGATCCGAAAATCCTTGGTAAACAGTTTCCCGAACGCTTCCAGGATTCCACCTTCGAGGCCCGCGTAATACTCTTCGCGGAACAAATCGCGCAGACTCCCCGCGCCCATGGTGAGCGCGATCGGCTCTTTCGTATAACGCGTCAAGTATCCCGCCAGCCGGTAGTACTCGAAATAATCGGAAATCAGCACAGTCTTGCCGGCGGCCGCCAGCATATCCGCTCGCGCCAGGAAGTCGCTCAGATCCAGCCTTCCGTCGGCCATCAGATTGCGCATCGTGATTTCCATCAACTCCACTACGTTATCGCCGTCCGCCTCCGGCTCGGCCGAGAACCGTTCGCGCGCGCACTGAATCATATCCATATTCACTTTCGTTACCGGGCGAAAACTGCCGCGTTCTACCAGCACCGGCCGCTTGCGCAAAACTTCCGACGGCTGCAACACCTCACCCGAAGGCCCAAACATTGCCGCGCCGCTCAATCCGAGTTCCACCAGCTTTAAGCTCATTACGCGATTGTCGACGTGCCGGAACTCGATTCCCGAGAATTCGATCATGTCGATTTCCAGCCGCTCAGTGCTCAGATTGTCGAGCAGCGACTCGACCATGACCTCCGGCTGATGATGGTAGAAAAAGGCGGCGAACAACAGATTTACGCCGACGATTCCGAGCGCCTCTTGCTGCAGATCGTTCTCATGATCCAGCATCCGCACATGAATGATGACTTGGCTGTTTTCGTCCCGCGGATGTGTCTGATATTTGACACCCATCCACCCGTGGCACTCGTTGGTGCCTTGGAAATTCCGGGCCGCTACGGTATCGGCGAACGCGAAGAATGCCGTTGCATCGCCCCGCGCGGCCCGCAGGCGCTCCAGGTTGAGCCCATGCTCGTAGTCCAGCATGCTCTGAAGCCGCTCGCGCGAGACGTAGCGCTTCGAGCGGCCATAAATGGCGTCGCTGACCGTCATGTCGTAGGCCGAAATCGACTTGGAAATGGTCCCGGCCGCGCCGCCCACTTTGAAGAACCAGCGCGCTACCTCCTGGCCGGCCCCGATTTCGGCGAAGGTGCCGTATCGGGACGGGTCGAGGTTGATCTTCAAGGCCTTCTGGTGGGTGCTGAGCCGCGGCCGCTCCTCGCGCTCCATGCCACTCGGTCCTATGCGCATACATCTTTAATCGATGCGCAGCCAGCAACATTTAAGGTTTTCTGTAGGTGCTGCCGCTAGGGCAACAGGCCGGATAGAGCCGGTACGGGGACGGCGCTCTCCTTCAACGCCGCGTCATGAAATTGCTGCAGGTTGAAGCCGCTGCCTTTGCGCTTCTTGTACTCTTCGCGCGTGTCCAGCCAGCCGCGCCAGCCGACGAAGTAGGTCGGCAACTGGCAGGACGACAACTGGGCGCGCTGAATTTTCGCGGTTGCTTCCTCTTTCTCCTGGAACGTATCGCGCACCATCAGGTCCATGGCCTGCTGCTCGGTCATGCCCAGGGTCTGGAACCGGATGTCGATGATCGCGTTCGCGATAGCGCGCAGCAACTGCTTGTACAAGGTAAGCCGCAGTTCGACCCTGTTATTCATGAAGCCTTCATCCGACATCAACTGCTGCGCGTAGGTCGCCCATCCTTCCACGTAAGGGCCGTTGCCGAAAAGATTTCGAAGCAGCCGGCGAGACCGGGGCTGCAAATCGTTAGCAACCTCAAACTGCACGTAGTGCCCTGGCATAGCCTCGTGGATGGTGATTTCCATCATGCCGAACCGGTTGTACTCGCGCAGCTTGGATTCGATGCGCTCCTTCGGCCAGTCGGGAGGAATCGGCGTTACCCAGTAGAACGCTCCCAACTGCGGCTGAAGTGCGGGTGCGGGGTTGAATCCGGCAACCGCATAGATCCCGCGCATGAACTCCGGCGTTGGAATCACCTGCAGGTTACTGCGCGAGGGCAGCGTAACTAAACGCTTCTCGCGGACGAAAGAGGAAGCCTCCTGAAGATCCTTGCTGGCCTGCTCCACGTAGGTCGCGGGCGTGGCGTGCTGCTGGGCGATTTTGTCAAGCGCCGTTTTTACCGTTTGGGGCGCGGCCAGCTTGGTCATCTGATCGCGAATATTCTTCAGCGCCGCTTCCGCGTCGCTCAAAACCTGGCTGGGCGGTTTGCCCGTCACCAGCGTGTAGGCGAACTTCTTATCGTATTTCTCTTTCCCCAAGCGCCAATCGCTCGTCTTTTTTGAGAGGTCGTTCTTCAGATAGGCACTGAAATCCCGAAGCGAATCGAGCGCGGCGGAAGCCGCACGGCCGTATTCCGCTTGCAGTCCCGCCGGCACTTTCGCTCGGAGCGCCTTGTCGATCAGGTCCAGGTTGCCGTCGTTCTCTTGCTGCGCCACCCGGTTCCAGACATCGGGCGCATCCACCAGGTTTGCCTTGCCCTGGCTCATTAACTGAGGAACTAAAGTTAAGCGCTGAATGATGTCGTGGTAGCGCGATTCGAGCGGAGCATATTCCAGAACGAACGGCGTAAACAGGGCGTTACCCACCAGCTCGACGTAAAGCGTGGGATTGTGGCGATAGCTCTGGATCTCCCGCAGCTCGAGCAGCGCCAGTTCCACCTGATTCTGAAGAATCTGGTAGTCCGCTGCATCTTCTTTAGAAAGTTGATCCGGCTTGATCGCCGCCAGCCGATCATGAAAACTCGAATAGAACTGCTGCTGCTCCTGGATGCCGCTCGTGCTGTAGTCATCCAGCTTCTGGTCCAGATTGACGCCGGCATGTTCGTGATAACCCGCCCCGGTGGCCGAAACCGGCGACAAAGCCAGGGACCCGTAGACGAATTCATCCGTTAGTTTCGACAGATCCTGCTTCTCGGTCTTCTGTTGGGACATAGTGCAACTTGTCAGAATGGACGTTAACGCAGCGAAACACAGAGCGAAGCTACGCCGTGGCCGCATGGACCTTTTCCCAATCGTCCGCCTCACCGAACTTGGCGCCCTGCAGGTCGGGATTGATATTGCGGAGTAAGCCCGTAAGCACGTTGCCTGCGCCGACTTCAATGAAGCGCGTGACGCCCTCGGCGGCGAGCCGTTGAATCGACTCGGCCCAGCGCACCGGGTTGGGCACCTGTTGGTACAGTCCTTGCCGCGCCTCCTCGCCGGTATGTATGACGCGAGCCTGCCAATTATTGACCAGCGGTACTTTGAGATCGCGAAATTGGGTGGCTTGAAGATCCTGAGCGAGACGCTCCTGCGCCGGTTTCATGAGAGAGCAATGGAAGGGCGCGCTGACCGGCAGAAGCACAGCCCTGCGAGCGCCCGCTGCCTTGGCCAACTCAACCGCGCGATTCACTGCGGCGGCGTGGCCTGCGATCACCACCTGATCGGGTGAATTGAGATTGGCGGCGCTTACGATTTCTCCCTGGGCTGCCTCTTGCAAAACAGAATCCAGCTTACCTTCAGGCAGCTTGAGCAAAGCTGCCATCGCGCCCACGCCCTGAGGCACGGCTTCCTGCATGTAGCGGCCTCGCTTACGAACCAGGCGAACCGCATCGGCGAAATCCAGCGATCCGGCCGCCACAAGCGCCGAGTATTCTCCTAAACTGTGTCCGGCGACCCAGTCTGGATGCAAACCTTGTTCTTCAAGCACTCGGCATGCCGCAACGGACAGCGTGAGCAAGGCCGGTTGCGTGTTCTCGGTACGTTGCAGCTCCTCCGTGGGTCCTTCGAAGCAAAGATGGGAGAGCGGAAGCCCCAATTCCTGATCGGCAGTGTGAAAAATCTGGCGTGCTGTATCGAACCGTGACGCCAAAGTTTTCCCCATTCCGACATACTGCGAGCCCTGACCGGGAAAGATGAACGCGAGTTTCATAAGCGGGCAGACAATTCAGTGTATCGTCTTCTCGCGCGGCGAGAACTGTTACGCCGGAGCCGCCCGCAAATCGCTTACGACTTTTTGCAATCCTTTGGTCCTCCACTTGCGTCTTAAACACTGACGAAAGGAGGAGACATGACCGCACAAAGTCGCCCCCAACCAGTACAATTCGAAGGCAAGGCATTTGTTTATTGCCCCATCTGCACCCACACCGTCGAGGGTACAGTGCAGAGTAACGGGAAAACCGCCAAAGTAAAGCCGGGACAAAAGTGCTCGCGCTGTTCGGCATCGCTGGATGCCGGATACATCATGCGGCTAGAACGGGCAGCGTAGCTGAGCGTCGTGCTAGCCTACTGTTAGAGCGATGAAACGGAAACCGCTGCCTACAAGCGAACCAGTAATCGATAAAGCGCTTCTCGAACAAGCTAAGCGTGCGATCCACAACGATGAGATCAAGCGAGTTGATAAATGCTTAGTCTGTGGGGCGGCTTGCGCGCCGAACTCCAACGAGGGTTTGTGCTGGGTTTGCCGGCGCCTGAAGATCAGCGCGTGGCGCGATTCCGATCAGCAAACCGCTCAGGAGTAGCCAGCGCCCGTTCATAAACGAACGCCCCCGCGGCGACATCCTCCACGCCTAAACCCAAAGATTTGAAAATCGTGACCTTCTGGGGATCGTAGTTGCGCCGCAGGGCCTGAAGTTCGACCACATTGGCCCAGCTATCGGCGAGAATCAGGTCGCCGGCTTCGATATGGGCCTGTTCGAGCGAATCGACCGCTACTGGATCGGCCCGGCGCACCAACTCTGAGGGCAGCTCTCGCCGAGAGTCGACGTTGGAGCCCATGGCGTTGATCATAGTTCCAGGTGCGATCCAAGCATCCTCCACGACTGGATCTTTCGCGTTAGTAGCCGTGACAACAATCTGGGCGTTGCGCACGGCCTGCTCAGCCGTATCTACCGCGGTAGCTCCGCAGTCGGCGGCGAACTTCCGGCGCTTCTCTTCATTGCGGCTCCAGACCCGGACCTCGCGGATGGGCCGCACGGCCCGGATAGCTTCCACCTGAGTGCGGGCCTGAAATCCGGATCCGATGATGCCGACGGTCTCTGCCTGCGGATGCGCCATGATATCCGTCGCATAGCCGCTGGCCGCGCCGGTGCGGATCTGCCCCAGATGGTTGGCTTCCATCAGCGCCAGCGGCTGCGCCGTCTTGGCGTCATAAAGCATGAAATAAAAGTGGGCGCCGTACTGCCGGTTGGTCGAGTAGAACTTGGTCCCGAAATAGTTCTTGAAAGCCCCGGCCATGCTGTGGAGCACGGACCCGGTCTCCAGAATGAGCCGGCGCCGCGGCTGATTCTGCGCCCGCCCTTGCGCTAAAGCTTCAAAAGTCTGCTGCATCAAGCCGACGCACTCGCGCATCGGCAGCAACTGCCGCACATCCTCTTCGGTCAAATAGAGCATTCTTTGATTAGGCCACAGAGCGGAGGCACACAGGATACGTGTTTGGTATACGCGTGCCGGCGCTTTATCTGCGGCTTATGTCTTAACCGGATCGGGGCTCTCGGGATTCAAACCCAGCTCGACCACTGCGGCCTGCGCGCGTGCCTTGTCGAACTTGCCGTCGCGCGCCAGGCGCGCCAGTGCCGCTGCGGCGATCGCCTCCGCGCCGTTCTCGAAATGTTTGCGCAGGTGTGCGCGATTTTCGCTGCGCCCGAACCCGTCGGTGCCGAGCGATACCAGCCGCCCTGGTACCCAGGGAGCGATCTGATCGGCGACTGCCTTCATGTAATCGGTCGCGGCGATAATTGGCCCTTCAACTCCCTCCAACGCGTGGACCAAATAGGGCTTGCGTTCCGGTTCGGCCGGATGCAACCGGTTCCAGCGGTCCACTTCCAGCGCGTCGCGCCGGAGCTCGTTATAACTGGTCGCGCTCCAGACATCCGCCTGGACCTGATACTTTTCGGCCAGTATTTTTTGGGCGCGGAGTGCTTCGTTCAAAATCGGGCCGCTTCCAAACAGATGTAATTGCGCGCTGCCGCCGTCGGCAGCCTGGTAGCGGTACAACCCGCGCAGGATTCCCTCGGTCACGCCCTCGGGCATCTTCGGCTGCGCATAATTTTCGTTGTACATCATCAGGTAATAGAAGCGATCCTCCATCTCCTGGTACATGCGGCGTATCCCGTCTTGCACAATGACGGCGATCTCGTATGCATAGGCCGGGTCGTAACTGTGGCAGGTGGGCACGGTGCTCGCATGAAGCAAGCTGTGGCCGTCCTGATGCTGCAGCCCTTCTCCGGCCAGCGTGGTGCGCCCGCCGGTGCCTCCCATCAGGAAACCTTTGCCACGCGAATCGGCAAACGCCCAAATCAGATCGCCGATGCGCTGGAATCCGAACATTGAATAGTAAGCGAAAAACGGAATCATCGGCACGCCATAGGTGGCGTAAGCGGTGCCCGCGGCGGTGAATGAAGCCATCGACCCGGCTTCCGTGATCCCCTCTTCCAGAATTTGTCCGTTGTAGGCCTCACGATAGAAGAGGAAATTCGCGCTGTCGACGGGCGTGTAGAGCTGGCCGCTCGAGGCGTAAATCCCGTACTGCCGGAAGAGCGATTCCATTCCGAAGGTGCGCGCCTCGTCGGGAATGATCGGAACGACGTACTTTCCTATCGCCTTGTCCTTCAGCAACAGCGTGAGGACGCGCACGAAGGCCATCGTGGTGGACACTTCCCGGCCGCCTGAACCGGCCAGAGATTCCGCCAGCAGCTCCAGCGCCGGCGTCTCAATCGTGATCTTCTTGACGTTGCGCGCCGGCAGGCTTCCACCCATCGCATCCCGCCGCTCGCGGATGTACTGCATCTCCGGGCTGTCCTCGGCCGGCTTATAGAATGATGCCTCGTGGACCAGTTCGTCAGGGATGGGGATCTGGAAGCGCTTGCGGAAATACAGCATCTCGTCATCGGTCAGCTTTTTCTGCTGGTGGGTGACATTCCGTCCTTCGCCTGCCTCGCCCAAGCCGTAGCCTTTGATGGTCTTCGCCAGGATCACGGTGGGCGATCCCACGTGCTCCACGGCGCGCTTGTACGCGTTGTAAACTTTCTGCGGATCGTGGCCGCCGCGCCTCAGCGCGAAGATTTCTTCATCCGACATGTGCTCCACCAGCTTGAGCAGTTCCGGATATTTCCCGAAGAATTCCTTGCGCACATAAGCGCCGTCTTTGGCCTTGAAGCTCTGGTACTCGCCGTCCACAGCTTCGCCCATGCGCTTGATGAGCAAGCCCGTGGTGTCGCGAGCCAGCAGTTCGTCCCAGTTGGACCCCCACAGAACCTTAATGACATTCCAACCCGCACCCCGGAACGCGGCTTCGAGTTCCGTGATGATCTGACCATTGCCGCGAACTGGCCCGTCCAGCCGCTGCAGGTTGCAGTTGACCACGAAAATCAGGTTGTCCAGATGTTCGCGCGCGGCCAATGTAATGGAGCCCAGAGTCTCCGGCTCGTCGGTTTCGCCGTCGCCCAGGAAGGCCCAGATCTTGCGCGGCGTCACAGGAATGATCTCGCGATGCTCAAGGTAGCGCATGAATCGTGCCTGGTAGATGGCATTGATCGGGCCCAGGCCCATCGATACGGTCGGAAATTGCCAGAAATCCGGCATCAGCCAGGGATGCGGATATGAAGAGAGTCCCGGATGGTCGCGCAGCTCGTGCCGGAAGTTCTCCAAATGTTTTTCCGTGATGCGCCCTTCCAGGAATGCACGCGCATACTCGCCCGGCGATGCGTGGCCCTGGAAGAAGACGAAGTCTCCGGGCTGATCGCCGTAGCGCGCATGGAAGAAGTGATTATGGCCGACTTCGGCCAACGTCGCCAGGGACGCGAAAGTCGAGATATGGCCGCCGATGCCGGGATCGTATTTGTTCGCCCGCACCACCATAGCCATCGCGTTCCAGCGGATCAGGCTTTTGATACGCCGCTCCAGCTCACGGTCTCCCGGATAAGGAGCCTCTTCGTCAACCGGAATGGTGTTGATGTAGGGCGTGGTGACCTTCGTGGGCCGCTGCGCGCCATACAACGCGGCGCGGTCCCCTAGCCGCTCAAGCAGGTAAGAAGCCCGCTCCAGGCCGTCTTCCTCTACCACTCCGTCGAGCGCCTCCAGCCATTCCGACGTTTCTTGCGGATTCAGGTCCTCACCGGTGTCAATTTTGGTTCCAAGCATATTATTTCGCTTTGGTCTCCTGGCAAATACTCAATCAGCGCTCACGCGGCGCTAAACATTACAGCTCTTTGAACGCTTCGTCAGCCGGCTCCGTTGCATAGCGGCCTTGCGGACGGCTGCCTCGGTAGACCGCAAAATCAATCACGCGGAAGAGGCGTGGTTCGATTTGGACGCGGAGCTCCGGCGAAAGATCGAGATTGGCTTCCGGGCGCAGCTTGGCAAACAGTAGGCACGACAAAGCTTGAATTCGAGAATGAATCGGCGTAGGTAATGGTCGTTCCACTACCTCCCCGTTAACGTAGTCCGGTTCGGGGCGGTCGGAAAGCTCCAAGGCAAGGTACTCCTCCAGACCGATCTGCGTGTTGGCCAACATCTCTATACCTCTATGATAGCGCCGTGGGCATTTGGCCATTTGCGTGCCCGCACGTCCACTCTAGACCCGTTGCATTGAACTAATTCGTGCCATGAAGAAATCCTTCCTGCGGGCGGGGCCGGATCGGACACAAACCACCCGCCAGGCAGTCCAACTCGCCTTCCTCGCGCTAAATATTTGGATTGGTATCGAATTCTACCGCTTCGTCCTCTATTACGAGACGGACGGCCAGGCGGGTCTCCCTCAACGGCCACCTGGAATTGAAGGCTGGCTCCCGATCGCGTCCTTGATGAACCTGAAAGCTTGGATGGAGACCGGCAGCCTGCCGTCCATACACCCGGCCGGCGTATTCTTGCTGATCGCGTTCCTCTCGATCGCGTGGCTGCTCCGCAAAACGTTCTGCAGCTGGCTTTGCCCGGTCGGCACCTTTTCGGAATATCTCGGTAAGCTGGGCCGAAAGCTGTTCCGCAGGAATTTCAAGCTCACGCCATGGCTCGATCTGCCGCTGCGCTCCATCAAGTACGTACTGATGGCCTTCTTCGTCTTCGTAGTGGCGACCATGTCGGCTAATCAGATCCTTGCCTTTCTGGGCGGACCCTACGGGATCGTGGCGGATGTAAAACTTCTCAACTTTTTCCGCACGCTAACACTGGGCGGTGTCGCGGTGCTCACTTTTCTTGCCGTTGCATCGATGTTCGTGCAGAACTTCTGGTGCCGCTACCTCTGTCCCTACGGCGGCCTGATGGGCCTTCTGGCGCTCGCCAGCCCGCTCAAGATCAAGCGCGACGCGGCCTTGTGCATCGATTGCGGCAAATGCGCGAAAGCTTGTCCATCCAGCCTGAAGGTCGACCAGCTGGTAACCATCTCCTCTGCCGAATGCACGGGCTGTTTGAGTTGCGTAGCCTCCTGTCCGGTGGACAACACGCTCTACATGTCACTGGCGGGGCGGCGCAAAGTGCCAACCTGGGCCTTGGCGGGCGGCATCGCCGCGCTGTTCTTAGGCTGTGTGTTGATCGCGCGCTCGACCGGACACTGGCAGACCAATCTGCCGCAAAGACTCTATATGGAACTCGTGCCGCGCGCCAACGAGTTCGAACACCCGTAAACGCCAGCCGGGGGTAAACGCGAATAGGCCGATAAAGGGTTAACCTTCTCATCTGTGCCGACGGCCGTTTATCGGCGGCTAAGAATTAGACGCCCACTGCTTCCGGCTGGCATTCGGGCTGATAGCAGCACCGCGGATCGGCGTTCAGGAAATTCCCGGTCATCGCATAAGCCCGCGCCCTCGATCCACCGCAGATCTTGTGGTACTCGCAGTAGCTGCACTTGCCTTCGCGCGCGCTCGGATCGCGCAGGATGCGGAACAGGCTGGAGTTCTGATACACATCCACGATCGAATCCCTCCGCACGTTACCGGCGGAGACCGGTAGAAAACCGCTGGGATAAATTTCGCCGGTGTGCGACACGAAAACAAATCCGCGCCCGTCGCTCACGCCCGTAGTGCGCCACAACATGCGGCCATTGGCGCCACCCCGCCCGCCGTGCTCGGCTTTCAGCCGCTGCGCGATGTACCGCCGGTAGTGCAACGCCTCGGTGGTCTTCACCTCGAAGGGCGCCACTTTGGAGATTTCGAACAAGAACTCAAATACCTTCTCGTATTCCTCCGCGGTGAGGTCCTCGTCCTCCATCGGCCGCCCCGTGCTGACCAGGAAGAACAAGCTCCACATCTTGGCTTTCAGCTCGGCGACCTGTTCCGCAATCCGAGCTAGCGCCGGCAGGTTCCTTCGCGTGACGGTGGTATGCACCTGGGTCTCTAAGCCGGCGTCGCGGGCATGCTGCAACGCGAAGACGGCGCGATCGTAAGTGCCTTCCAGGCCTCGGACTGCGTCGTGGATTGGGGCTTCTGGCCCATCCAGGCTCATGGCCATGCGCGAGATTCCACATCTTTGAAACTCATCGATCGCCTCGGCGGTAAGCAGCGGCGTCGGGCTGGGCGTGATGTTCGTTCGCAGGCCTGCCATGACGCTTCGAGTCGCCAAGTCATAGATATCAGGGCGCTTCAGCAGATCGCCGCCGGTCAGGATCATGAGCGGATTGCCGAACCGCTTCACCTCAGCCAGTAAATCGAACCCTTCTTCCGTGCTTAATTCGGTCGCATCGCGTTCCATCTGTGGCGAAACACGGCAATGTGCGCAAGCTAAATCACAGGCCTGGGTCACTTCCCAGATCACTAGGAGCGGGGACTGGTTAAAATCCATAGGAGTCCGATCTCCGCGTAGCATGCATTTTCCGGGCCAGGGATTGTGAAGGATGCGTCAACGGTCTGGCGATTCGAACCACGGCCGCAGGGCCACGAGAGCGCCGCTAGCCGATTACGATCGCCGCCACGCCAGCCACAGCATTGCGGCCCCGAAGACCAGCATTGCGATCCCGGAGTACAGGTTAATATTGGCTGTATCGAGCGGAGCGCGGTTCTCGGTCGCCACGCCTGTTGCCGTGACGATCAGCCCGGCGAGCGTGAAGAAGCCTCCCACGGAAATGCGCAGATCGCCCATATCACCAGAAGATCAGATTCAGCGCGATCAGGCCGCAGCCAACCACGACGGCTAACAATCCGGGCCGTTGATACCATGCCAGGCTGGGATCGTGCGGAATCTTGGTCAACCCGTACACCAGATTCCGCAACTCGGTGTCGGGCTTCGGGCGCGACGCCAGGCTCACCAGAACGGTCAACACGAGACATGTCGACCACGCGAAAATCGCGATCCAAAAGTTCTGCGCCATCGTCGACGGAAACTTGTGCAGTACGGCGCCGAGCCATCCGCCTTTGTCTTCCGCGAATGTCAACCCGTGCGTAGCCGCGGCCGCGCATGTACCCGCGAGCAACCCAACGAAGGCGCCGTGCCCGGTTGCCCGCTTCCAAAACATGCCCAGAAGAAAGGTGGCGAACAAAGGCGCGTTGACGAATCCAAACACCAGTTGCAGAAAATCCATGATGTTGTTGAAGTGGGTTGCCAGGTATGCGGTCCCGATCGAGAGCCCGACTCCGGCCACGGTCGTGGCGCGCGCGACGGCCAGATAATGCGAATCCGGCGCCTGTTTGCGGATGTGCCCCTGGTAGAGGTCGTAGGTCCAAACCGTGTTGAACGCGGTAACGTTACCGGCCATACCCGACATAAACGACGCCATCAGCGCGGTCAACCCGACGCCGAGCATCCCCGATGGATAGAACTGCGCCATCAGCGTAGTCAGCGTCAGATCGTAATTGGGGCCTCCGTCCGGCTTAACTGGAATCGCATAACCGACCGCCATGTGCGACAGCGCTACCGCCGCTACACCGGGCACGATGACGATGAACGGCATGATCATTTTCGGAAAGGCCGCGATCAGGGGCGTGCGCCGCGCCGCCGACATCGAATCGGCCGCCATGGCGCGCTGCACTACCAGAAAGTCGGTGCACCAATAGCCGAACGACAATACGAATCCCAGGCCGGCGACCAAGCCGAACACTTCCACGCCCATGGGATTGTCCGACGCGTGCCGCACATAAGTCCAGGTGTGCGTCATCACGGCCGGAATCCGCGCGGCCATCCCGCTCCAGCCTCCCGCGCGCGCTACCGCCGCGATTGCCAGCGGCGCGAATCCCAGCACGATCAAAAAGAATTGCAGGACTTCGTTATAAATCGCGCTGGTCAGGCCGCCGAGGAAGGTGTAGATCAACACGATCGCCGCCGAGAGCAGGACCGAGTTAGTGAAGCTCCATCCGAGCACCAGTTCGAACAGGAGGCCCAGCGCGTACATCGAAATACCGGAAGAAAATATGGTCATCACCGCGAAGGTGATGGCGTTCAAGGTGCGCGTCTTTTCGTCGAAGCGCAGCCTGAGGTATTCCGGGACGCTGCGGGCGCGGCTGCCGTAATAGAACGGCATCATGAACAATCCCACGAACAGCATGGCCGGCACGGCGCCTATCCAATAAAAATGCGCGGTCATGATCCCGTACTTCGCCCCCGAGGCGCACATTCCGATCACTTCTTGCGCACCGAGATTAGCGGCGATAAACGCCAGGCTTGTGATCCACACCGGAACCGACCGGCCCGAGGTCAGAAAATCCTCGCTGGTGGAGACGCGCCGCCGGATGAACCATCCGATGCCCAGCACGAACGCGAAGTACAGCGCGAGAATGCCGTAGTCAACAGGGGCCAGCGTCATTTTGTCCCTAATCTAACATCCTCCCGGACGGCGGCCCCTTATACTGCTCCAGCCGCCTGCTTTAGCGGCCGCCGGAGCCCGAAGAACATGATTGCGGCGGCAACCTGCAGAACCATCCCAAACACCACCAGTGCAATCACGGACCGGTCGTATAACAGCCCCATCACAGCGCTGCCGATGAACCACGACACGCCAAAGACACCGTTGAACACGCCGAACGCGGTGCCGCGCTTCTCCATCGAAACGACTTGAGCGATCCCGGCGCGCAGTGTGGAGTCTTGCAACCCGAGCCCCGCCGCCCAACAACCTGCGCCGGCAACCGCCGCGCCGAATCCGCCCAGAAACCCAAGCGGCAGCGCGATGGTCGATATCGCAATCCCAAGCGCCAGCACCGGCAGTGAGAAGCGATCGAACAGCCTTCCAAAAGCCGGCGCCGTTGCGCCGTTCACGGCCATCGCGCCCGCATACACTAGCGGGATCACGGCAGGGCGAGCCAGGCCGGTTTTTTCGAAATGAAATGCAAGCAACGCGAAGTCAAAAAATCCGCACGCCAGGAGCCCCGCCGCCGTCACATAAAGCCAAAATACTCGGGGAAACTTCGCGGGTTGGGTTGGATGCCTGGGTGAAGGGGCCGGATCCAGCCGCACGGTACGCGCGGCGACTAGCGCCGCTAAGGACGCCACCGCCGGGATCGCTAGAGGAAGAAACGCGGGCCCGAATTTGTGCGACCGGGCGACGATTGCAGCCACCAGCAGCGGCCCCAGTACGGCGCCGGTCTGGTCCAAAGCCGTGTGCAAACCAAAACCCCACCCGTGCCCCACCTTCCCGGTCGCGCCCGAAAGCAAGACGTCCGTCGCCGGCGCCCTCAGCCCTTTCCCGGTGCGCTCGGCGATAATCAACACCGCCGCCAGCGGCCAGTTTCCAGCGAGGGCCAGCAACGGCACCGCCACAAAAGTCAAACCGTATCCCAGGAATGCCATCGCCCAATACGCCCGGGTTCGATCTACCAGCTTGCCCGAAAAGAACCGCAGGCCCGCCGCAACCATCTCTCCGAATCCCGCTATTACGCCCACCTCGGTCGCGTTTGCGCCCAGGTTCTCGAGAAACGGCCCAATGATGCTCCGCGCGCCTTCGTACGTTACGTCGGCGAACAGGCTCACGATGCCCATCCATACGATGAACCGCAACGCCTCTCGCCGTGCTTGTGTCGAAGCTGTCAAAGTTGCACCGAATCGGTCAGCCTTCCACTGGACGTTGCTATACGTGAATTGTAACTGTGTAACTTCAGTTTTCTAAGAATCGCGACTGCTGCCGGTACGCGCTGGCGGTGCGAACAGAGTTCTAAATTTTATTCAGCGAAGAATCCCCATCGACTTGGCGACGCGCGACAGAATCGCTACCGCGCGGTCGAGTGTTTCGCGCGTGTGCGTGGCCGTGACAATGGTGCGGATGCGTGCCTTGCCTTCCGGCACAGTCGGATACCCGATGCCCGTGGCGAGCAGGCCGTTTTCGAACAGGGCGGCCGAGAAAGCGTGCGCCGTTCTGGCTTCGCCCACCAGGATCGGCGTAATAGGCGTCTCACTTTCACCGGTATCGAATCCGGAGTCCTTCAGCGCGCCTTTGAAATAGCGCGTGTTGTCCCACAGCTTTTCGATGCGCTCGGGCTCCTGCTCCAGGATGTCGAACGCCGCCAGGCATGACGCGGGCACCGAGGGCGGGTGCGACGTAGAGAAGAGAAAAGGCCGAGCGCGGTGATAGAGGAACTCGATCAGCTCTCGTGAACCGCAGACGTATCCGCCCAGCGCGCCGATCGCTTTGGAGAGAGTCCCTACCTGGATATCGACGCGGCCGTGCAAGCCGAAATGATCCACCGTGCCGCGGCCGTTGCGTCCCAACACACCGGAGGAGTGCGCGTCATCGATCATCATGATCGCGCCGTGGCGCTCGGCGATTTCCACCAATGCGGGCAAAGGCCCAATGTCGCCGTCCATGGAGAAAACGCCATCTGTGATGAGCAGCTTACGGCCGGACGCGCTGGAGAGGCTCTCCAGGATCTGGTTCGCCGCCGCGGTATCTTTGTGCGGAAAAACGTGGATTTTCGCGCGCGAAAGACGGCAGCCATCGATTATGCTGGCGTGATTCAAGGCGTCGGAAACGATGTGATCGTCGGGCCCGAGGATCGCGGCCACCGTGCCTGCATTGGCAACGAAACCGGACTGGAAAACCACACAAGCCTCGGTGTGTTTGAACGCAGCGATGCGGCGCTCAAGCTCCATGTGGAGACTCATCGTGCCGGAGATCGTACGCACCGCGCCCGAGCCAGCGCCGTATTTTTTCGCCGCTTGTACGGCAGCCTCGATCAGCTTGGGGTGGTCCGCCAGGCCGAGATAGTTATTGCTGGCGAGATTAATGACCTCACGTCCGTCAAAGCGCGAAACAGGATCGCAGGCCGACTCCAGAACGTGCAGGCGCTGGTAGGTTCCGGCCTGGCGCCACTGGTCGAGCTGTTCGCCGAGAAATGCGAGGGGTTTGGTGCTGGTCATCCACCTTTCATCCTAGCGCCCGTCGGGCCTGGCCACGCACTCGCCGGTGCGCTAGAGCTTCAACAGCGCGCGGAGCCGTTTGGTCTGCACACGGCTCACGGGAATCTCGGTCTGCTTCTTGTCATCCATGCGCAATTGGAAGCTGGACTTGAACCACGGGATCACTTCCTTGATGCGGTGAATATTCACCAAAAACGAACGGTGAACCCGCCAGAATGTGTCCGGGTCGAGATTGGACTGAAGCTCCTCGATGGTGCGGTAGTTGGACTCGCCTTCCACGTTGGAGGCGACAACGGTGATCAGCCCATCTTCGATGGTGGCGTAGATCACGTCTTGGGCGTCCACAATGAAGTGGCGGTTCGCGCTGCGGACTAGCAGTTTTGTGCGCTGCGCCGCTGTCTTGGCGGCCGTGACTTCGGGTACAGCCGGCTTGGCTTTCTCGGCCACAGCCTTAGCGGCGCGCTCTACAGCCAAAGCGAGACGATCCTTCTCGACGGGCTTGAGCAGATAATCCAGCGCTTCCCAGCGGAACGCCTCGAGCGCGTAGTGGTCATAGGCGGTGGCCAAGATGAAGTATGGCAGCGGGATATTCTTCTCGCGCAGAGTTCGGATCACGCCGAACCCGTCCAGCCCGGGCATTTGGACGTCTAGAAAGACTACGTCGGGCTCCAGCGTTTCGATCAATTTGATAGCTTCCAGGCCGTTTTTGCCCGTAGCGAGAACCTCGACCTCGGGAAATTCCCTGAGCAGGTAGGAAAGTTCTTCGCTGGCCAATTGCTCGTCGTCCACCAGCACAGCGGAGATCGTGCTGGTCGCGCGGTTCACCATAAAATGTTAGTATAACGTAGGATAGGCGTTTGCAGGTCCCCTTTCGAGGGCGTGCTTTAGCATCTTCGCGCCACCCAAGGAGTTTCGTTGTCCACCACAGGAAACACCAAAGTTGCGCCCGCTGAGGGGAAATTGGGAATCTTAATCCCCGGAATCGGCGCGGTGAGCACCACCTTTATGGCGGGGGTGGAAGCCGTCAAGCGCGGGCTGGGAGCGCCCATCGGTTCGCTCACCCAACTCGGGACCATCCGGCTGGGAAAACGCACCGAAGGCCGTTCGCCCAAAATTCACGATTTCGTGCCGCTGGCCAAAATCGAGGACTTGGTGTTCGGCGGTTGGGATATTTTCGAGGACAACGCGTACCAATCGGCTGTTCATGCGCAGGTGCTGGAGCCCACGTTGCTCGAAAAAATTCGCGAGCCGCTGGAAGCGATTCAACCTATGAAGGCGGTCTTCGATCCCGAATATGTGCGCCGCCTCCACGGCCCCAACGTGAAATCCCAGGGCTCGAAGATGGATAAAGCCGAAATGCTGATGGATGACATCCAGCAATTTCGGAAAAACTCGAAGGCCGAGCGGCTGGTGATGATCTGGTGCGGATCGACGGAGGTCTTTCACAAGCCCGACGCGGTGCACCAGACGCTCAAAGATTTCGAGTGCGGGCTGCAGAAAAACGATCCGAATATCGCGCCCAGCCAGATTTATGCGTATGCGGCCCTAAAGAGCGGCGTGCCGTACGCCAACGGCGCGCCGAATCTGACCACTGACACACCGGCGCTGTTGGAACTGGCGCGCGACCGGCAGGTCCCACTCTGCGGAAAGGATTTTAAGACCGGCCAGACCTTCATGAAAACCCTGATCGCGCCCGGTCTGAAGGCACGCATGCTCGGAATGTCAGGATGGTTTTCCACCAACATTCTCGGCAATCGCGATGGCGAGGTGCTGGAAGACCCGGGCTCGTTCAAATCGAAGGAAGAAACCAAACTATCGGTGCTGGAGCAGATCCTACAGCCGCAGCTTTATCCGGAATTGTACAAGGACTTGTATCACGCGGTTCGAATTAATTACTACCCGCCGCGCGGCGATGCCAAGGAGGGCTGGGACAATATCGACATCTTCGGATGGCTCGGCTATCCTATGCAAATCAAGGTCAATTTCCTCTGCCGCGACTCGATTTTGGCCGCACCACTGGTTTTGGACCTGGTGTTGTTCATGGACCTGGCGCAACGCGCCGGAATGAAGGGTATCCAGGAGTGGTTGTCATTCTATTTCAAAGCGCCCATGACCGCTCCGGGGCTGTATCCCGAGCATGACATCTTCATTCAACTCATGAAGCTGAAAAATACACTGCGGTGGATGCGCGGAGAGGATTTAATTACACATCTTGGCCTCGAGTACTACGACTAACGGATCCAAGCGGCAGGAGCCGCCCAAGCGCAAAGTGCTGGTCATCGGTGGCACGCTCTTTATCGGGCATGCGCTGGTGAAGGAGTTGGTGCGAGCCGGGCACGAAGTGACTGTGTTGCACCGTAAGTCGCGGCACAGCCTGGGCAAGAAGGTGGGCAACATCATGGCCGATCGCAACGATCCGGATGCCATAAAACGTGCCCTGGCCGGCAAGACATTCGACGTAGTGTTCGACAACGTCTACGATTGGGAGCGCGGAACCACTGCAGCGCATGTAGAAGGCACTGCGCGGGCCTGCGGTAACAGTCTCCATCGCTACATCTTCATGTCCAGCGTGGCCGCCTATGGAGACGGTTTGAACCATCATGAAGGCGATGCGCTGGCGCCTGACGATCATCCGGACTCTTACGTCCGAAACAAGGCCATGGCGGAACGCATGTTGTTTCGCATGCACCAGCGCAACGGATTTCCCGTGGTCACTCTTCGGCCGCCGTTTATCTATGGGCCTGAAAACAACTTGTATCGCGAGGCGTTTTTCTGGGATCGGCTGCGCGACGGCCGTGCCATCATTCTGCCGGGCGACGGCCGTCGGTTAATGCAGTTCGTGTACATCAAAGATTTGATTGGCGCGTGCTTGAAAGTGATGGAAGCTCCGGATATCGAGGGGCACGCGTTCAACGTGGCAAACCCGCGGCCCTTGACGCAGGTGGAGGTCGTGGAGGCGTTTGCGCGCGCCGCAAACAAAGAAGCGACTTTCGTCCGCCTTCCGCGCGAGCGCATCCTGCGCGCCGGCGGGCATGCCATGATGGGCCCGAATCTCTACTTCGCAACCTATTTCGATGTTCCGGCAATCACGATGGTGGTGAACAAAGCGCAGCGCGTGCTAAAGTTCAAGCCGGTGGATTTCGCCACCGGCCTGAAAGAGACCTACCGTTGGTATTTGCGCAACAATTCGTTTCCGAAACCGGATTATACCTTTGAAGACACGTTGATCGAGTCGGCGCCTGCGTCGGCCTATTCGGCGCCGGTGGACTGAGCTTCCGCGCGCACTTGCATCAGCCGATCGCGAAGCAGGACCGGCAGGTTTGCTTCGATTTCGGGCGTGATTAAGCCGACCGTGTCCATGTCCAAGAGATGAACCTTATCTTGAAGCCGAAAACTCGTCACTTTCATTCGAACCAAGTCGGCAGCAGGCGCAAGTAGGATTCCTTCTTCGGTGACCGTCGGAGTGGAAAAATCCGGGACAGATTCCACGTAGTCCGCTCGCACCTTCTCGCGAACAAACACGAAATGGATCGCGCTGCGGGCCTCGGGCTCTTTTGTATCTACCAGCAAATCGACACCCGCGGCGTGCCGGTATCGAAACCCGAAGGGCTGCGCTGCAGCAGCGACTCGGGCTAGATCTTTCCGGCCAATCGCTATATGAACGTCGCGCGTGAGCCGCGCGGCGAGCGGATCCTTGGCGCTCACCTGCAAGAAAACGCCGAGTCCGCCCACGACACGGTATGGGATATTCGCACTCGTCAACGCGGCGTGCAGACGCCGCAAAACGTCGAACAGTTGTTCCACGTGCCGGTCCACCGCTCTGGCAGTAATCATGAGCGCTGCTGATTTGATTTTTGCACAAGCGCGTCGCGGGCTTCTTTAACCGTGTTGCAATGGATGGTTACCGTGTCGGCCGTGTCCCGGGCGTAACCGCCGGCCAAGGTGACCGCTAATGGCACTTGTTTGCTGAGCGCTGTTTCAAACACCAGCCGATCGCGCCGTTTCAAGCCATCCATGGTCAGTTGCAGGCCGCCAAGCTGATCTTCGCAGTACGGATCAGCCCCCGCGACATAAACGATCAAGTGCGGCTCAAAACCCATGGCGACTTCCAATGCGCCGCGTAGGCGCTCCAGATATTCCTCGTCACCGGTGCCGTCGTGCAAATGAACGTCAATGGTCGACGGCGGCTTCTCGCTCGGATAATTGTTCCATTGGTGCAGCGACAGCGTGAGCACGGACCGATCGCCGGCGAAGATGGCGGCCGTGCCGTTGCCGTGATGCACGTCGCAATCGACCACCATGGCCCGCTCTATCTCTTGCTCACACTGCAGCTTGCGTATTGCGATTGCAACGTCGTGGATGGCACAGAAGCCTTCGCCGTGATCCGGGAAAGCGTGATGAAATCCGCCGCCGATGTTGAAGCTGAAGCGCTCGCGCAAGGCGTTGCGTGCGGCCAGGATGGTGCCTCCGGCCGCCAGCCAAAACCCGTTCACCATCTGGGGTGAGTACGGGATTTCCAGTTGGATCATCTCGGCTTCGCTCATCGTTGAGTTTTTCAGGCGATGAACCCATCCGGCGTCATGGACTCGGAGCACGTCTTCGTCCGGCGCCGGTTGGGGTTCGACAAAGTCCCATGGCGAGGCTGTGCCTTCGTCCAGCAACTGGTCGTGAATAAGGCGGTACTTGCGAGAAGGAAAGACATGCGCGCCGAGATTCAGATCGTAGCTGGGATGATAGACGAGTTTAAACGGGAGCATTCGCAGATTCGAGCGCGGTGATCATGGCGACGCCATAGATATCGTCGGCAGAACATCCTCGCGACAGATCGTTGGCAGGTTTCGCGAGCCCTTGCAGCAAAGGACCGAACGAAGCGGCGCCCGCGAGCCGCTCCACGAGCTTGTAGCTGATGTTGCCGGACGCCAGATCGGGGAAGATCAGCGTATTGGCGCGGCCGGCGACGCTCGAGCCTGGCGCCTTCGAGCGTGCCACCTGCTCAACCAGAGCCGCATCGCCCTGCAGTTCGCCGTCCACCGCCAGCTCCGGCGCCCGTTCTCGCACGATCCGCAAGGCTTCCACCACCTTGTCCACCCAATTATGCTTGGCGCTGCCTTTGGTGGAAAACGACAATAGCGCGACGCGCGGATCTGCGCCAACTATGGTTTTCGTGGTGTGCGCGGTAGCGATGGCAATTTCGGCCAATTCCACCGCCGAGGGGTCTACGACGATGCCGCAGTCTCCGAACACCAGGACGCCTTCATGTCCGAAGCTGCGATTCGGAAGGGCCATGACGAACGCGCTTGATACGATGCTGGATGAGCGCGCCAGACCGATGCAGTGCAGCGCGGCACGCACGGTTTCCGCGGTCGTGTTCACGGCGCCGGCGACAAACCCGTCGGCCTCGCCCGCGGCAACCATCAGCGCCGCACGGTACAGCGGCTGTTGCGCTACCTGCTCGGCTTCTACTTCCGTAATGCCCTTAGCTCGGCGGCGCTCGAAATAAAGCCGGGCATATTTCCGAGTGCCGGATCGATTTTCGGGTTCGCCGCGTTTCAATAGCAGCGGTTTAAGCAGGCCTTCCCGATCCAGCCGTTCTGCGGCAGCCTGGACGCGCGGATCGTCGCCTTCTGGAAAGACAATCCGGCGCAGGGGCTTCAGCCGGCGTAGCCGATCCGCGCGCGCGGTCAGAAAAGCAGCGGCAGATTCGGGAAGTTCAGCCAAGGATTCATGATACCCTGCGCACGCTCGTATTCGACTCTTCGCTTATGCTTTTCGCGCGTGCCGCCGGTTGGCATGCGGCGCGGGCGGTGGCGGCGGTGGATCCGGTTGCCGGATGGTTCGGCGGTAACTCTGGACGGCGCGATTGTGCTCATCCATCGTTTTTGAGAACTGGTGGCCGCCCGATCCATCCGCCTTGGCGACGAAATACAGATAATCGCTCGTTGCGGGCGCGAGAGCTGCTTTAAGCGACGCGACGCCAGGATTGGCGATCGGCCCCGGCGGCAGGCCCGCGTGCTGATACGTATTGTAGGGGTTGGTGCTCTCCAGGTCCGATTTGTAGATTGTCCCGTGATAGCGCTGATCCAGCAGCGCCGAGTAGATGGTGGTGGGATCGCAATCGAGCGGCATACCTAAACGCAGCCGATTTTCGAACACGGAAGCAACCAGCGGCCTTTCCGCCGGAATCGCAGTTTCTTTTTCCACTAGAGACGCCAGTATCACGGTGTCGTTTACGGGCACCGCCGGATGCGGCTTCTGAAGCTCCTTCCAATGTCTCCGAAATTGATCCGTCATCATTTGGCAAAGGTCGCGCACCGTGGTACGGCGCGTGAGGCGATACGTGGACGGAAAGAGATAGCCTTCCAGCGTGGGGGCGTTCGGCGCCAAGTCGCGAATCAATGATGGATCTCGCGCTGCTTTCAGAAACTCGTCCGAGTTCAGAAAATCGAACTGTTTCAGGAGACCCGCGATGTCGAACATGTTGCTGCCCTCGGGTACCGTGAGCTGATAAAAGAAGATATCGCCGCGCACGATCCGGTTGAAAACGTTCCAGGTGGTGTCCGGGTGCGTAAACTGATATTCGCCCGCCTGGAGCCGCGCCGCCGGATGCAGCAAGCGAGCTAACACGAATTGCCAAGGGTAACGAACCACGCCCGCATCCGCGAGCTGATCGGCCATCTGCTGTGTGCTGGTGCCCTTCGGAAAATCGAGAATGACCGGCGTGGGGAAGCCCTGGTATGCCAAGGCGAGCGTGGACGCCAGCAGCAAGACGACACCGATTCCGAGGAGCACAACGAATACGACGACACGGAGCAGGATTCGGCCGCGGCGGCACCGATTGGGAATCATAGCCGGCGCGAATCCAAGTAGCTTTCGAGTAGAATTACGGCTGCCAGGCGGTCGACAGCCTTGGCGCGCTTCTCGATGCTGATGCCGCTCTGGCGCAGCACGCGCTGCGCTTCCACGGTGGTTAAACGCTCGTCCCAGAACTCGACGGGCAAACCGGTAGCAGCGTGCAGCCGCGCGCCAAACTCGCGAGCATGTTCGGCCTGGCGGCCTTCCTGACCGCTCATGTGCAGCGGTTTGCCAATTAAAATCAGGATCACATCATTGTCGGCTGCGATCCTCGCCAATCGGGCCAAATCCTCGCGAATGTTCGTACGTTCGAGCGTTTCGAGGCCTTGTGCCGTGATCCCGAGCGGATCGCTCAATGCCAACCCGACGCGTCTCTTGCCGAGATCCAGAGCCAGTATGCGGCCCGGATGCGTGCTGTGCGCCTGAGATGTGTCCGCGGGCTGAATTTGCCGTATGCTCCAGTTTCATTTCATCATAGATGCAGGGGCATGCGCCCCCGGATGTCCACCTTCACCTCTCCACTACCGGCTCAGAAATCGGGACGCACCAGCATCGCTGTGCTCGCGCTGGCCGCGGCTGTTGCACTGCTGTATTTCGGCCGCGTGTTCTTTATTACGATTGTCATCGCTACCGTGATCGCATTCCTGCTGGATCCGGTCGTGACGATTTTCGTGCGCATGCGCCTGCCGCGCGCCGTCGCCAGTTTCATCGTGTGCAGTATCACCCTGCTGGCGTTGTACTTCATCGGTCTCGGCGTATACACCCAGGTCTTATCGTTCATGGAAGATCTGCCCAGTTACAGCCAGCGTATGAATGACATCGTGGACAACGTTGCAACGCGCGTGGACCAAGTCGAGCAACGGACCTATCAGTTCCTGGTACCAAAGCGTTTCCAGGTTCAGCCGCCGGTCACGCCGCCCCCACAGGCTGAGACCAACCGCCGCCGTAGATCGACGCGGAACGCTCCCCCCGAACCGCAGGAGCCGGCAGCCATTCCCGAAGTCCGGATTCACACCGAGCCGACTCCGTTGCTCACGTACGTCTACGGATACGTGCGCTCCTTCTATAGTGTTCTTCTGATGGCCAGTTTTGTTCCGTTCCTGGTCTATTTCATGCTGAGCTGGCGCGATCACATGCGCCGGAGCTTCTTCTATTTGTTCAGCGATCCGGAGCGGCACATTGTCGGCAAGAGCTGGGACGGCGTAGCTGGGATGGTTCGCGCGTACGTGATCGGCAATTTCATTTTAGGCCTGATGATGACCATCATTACGTGCGGCTTCTTCTTCCTGATCCGCCTGCCATATTGGGCTATCATGGGCCCGCTCAGCGCCTTTCTGAGCCTGGTGCCGTACGTCGGACTTCCACTGGCGGCCTTGCCCCCCCTGCTGGCGGGCCTCATCCGCTATAACGAACCGGCCGTTTATTTCATGATCGTCATGGTGGTCGCGGTGCTGCACTTGATCGCGTTGAATCTGCTTTATCCCAAAGTGGTTGGATCGCGCGTCCACCTGAACCCGCTGGTGGTGACCATTGCACTTATGTTCTGGGGCACTTTGTGGGGCGGCATCGGTCTCGTTCTTGCGATCCCGATTACGGCTGCGGTGAAAGCGGTCTGCGATAATGTCAGCAGCTTGCAAGGATACGGCAAGCTGCTGGGAGACTGACCGGCCGGATGAGCAAGCGGTTCCTCATTTTCTTTGGCGTCGGCGTCCTGGCCGTGGCTTTGGCGGTGATCGCAATCCTCGGCTACACCAAAGGCTCCCACCTGGTTTTAGAAGGGCAAATCCTCAAGATCCGCACCGGTGCGCTAAGCGATGCCGATAGCGTGGCCGTGCTCGATTTTCGCCTCACCAATCCCTCCAACATTCCCTTTGTGGTGCGCACGGTGGACGTCTCGCTCGAGCAGGCTAACGGCACCATGGTCGACGGAAACAACGTCACGAAAGGCGATCTCAAGCAGCTGTTCGACTACAACAAATTTCTCGGCGAGCGCTATAACGACGGCTTGGCTATCAAGGACACGATCCCTCCGCACAGCTCGGTGGATCGCATGGTGGCAGTGCGCTTCGACGTGAACAATCGCGACCTGGAAAAAGCCAAGGCGATCCATCTCAGTATTCAAGACATGGACGGCCCGCTGTTTGAAACCAGCCGGGCCATTCAGTAGCGCGGCTTGCGTCGGCTGCTGATTCGTCCTGGCGGAATTGGCGACTGCATTTTGTCCCTGCCCGCGCTCGAGCACCTCAAAGCGGACTACACCGAAGTCTGGGTGCGAAGTGAAATCGTTCCGCTGATTCGCTTTGCCGATCGGGTTTGCTCCATCGCCTCCACCGGGCTGGATCTTCTCGGACTCCCGGGCGTCGAACCACCTCCCGGGGTGTTGGAACGCTTGCGCTCATTCGATTCGATCGTCTCCTGGTACGGCGCTAACCGGCCTGAGTTTTGCGAGCAGGTGCGGGCGCTGGGATTGCCGTGTCATTTTTTGAGCGCACTTCCGTCCCGCGGCGAAACCGTGCACGCGGCCGATTTCTTTTTGCGGCAGGCTGGCGGCACCGGCACAGCCATCCCAAGAATCGAATGCGTACCTAAGCGCCGGCGCGACGGTGTGGTGATTCACCCGTTCTCGGGTAGCGCGCGCAAGAACTGGCCGCTCGAACTTTACCGCGAGGTAGCTCAGGGCTTGCCGTTTGCGGTCCAGTGGTGCGCCGGACCTGAGGAGCTACTGGAGGGCGCGGTGCGGATCGAAAACCTGTGGGACCTGGCGCGCTGGCTGGCTGGCGCTCGGCTCTACATAGGCAACGATTCCGGTATTACCCACCTCGCCGCAGCCGTGGGAACGCCCGTCGTTGCCGTCTTCATCGCCAGTGACGCGCAAGTGTGGTCTCCGCGAGGCCCGCACGTGACCGTCCTCGACGGATGCGATCTCAAGCCGGAGCAGATACTGAAAGCCTCGCTCGATCTCACCCGTGCAATAGAGCGCGCTACGATCAGGTAAGATGCTGCGGATTCCCGTCCTCCTCGCCATTTGCGGTGCTGTTGTCCCGGCTGCCGATATCCCGCAAGGCACTCATGTCCTGCTCCGCATGGAGAATTCCGTCAACACGCGCACTGCTCAGGAAGGCGACTACGTCTACTTACAGACCGCGACGCCCATCGCCGGAGGTGGCTCCATTCTTGTGCCTGAAGGCAGTTACGTTCAGGGCGTGGTGACGTTTGCTAAACGCAGTGGACGCGTGAAGGGCCGCGCGCAATTGGGCATCCGGTTGGAAACCCTGACGCTCGCCAGCGGCAAGGCCTTTCGCTTCTCACCGCACCTGACCTCGGTGGATGACGAAGAAACCGGTCAGAAGGTCACCGGCAAAGAGAACACGGTTGAAGCTGCTCAGAGCACCGGCACCGATATGCAGCGCGTCGCGATCATGGCCGGGAGCGGAGCCGCCGTGGGCGGCTTGACTGACCGCAGCTGGAAGGGAGCCGGCATCGGCGCCGGCGCGGGGTCCGCAATCGGCTTGGCGACCGTGCTGTTATCGCGCGGGAAAGAGGTTGAGCTACGGCGGGGCTCAACCCTGGATGTGGTATTCGACCGCCCCGTTTCGCTGGAGTGAATCTAACGCTTCACCAGTTCCGGCTGCGGCCGCGTACGCTGGAGAAGCGGAGAATGATCCCGCGCTCCAGTGCGTCTTCGAGAGAGAACACCAGGCGGGACGCATATTCCGCCGCGGTTCAGATCACGATCATTGCTTATCGAAGACGCGGACGACATGCACGGGCGGGCGATTTTGCGGCGGATGTACCGTTACATCGTCGGTAAGCCGCCTCCCGTCGGCTGAGAGGGCCCACGTTTCGATGTTTTCTGATTGGCGGTCCTGGCCGGGATTGTACAAAGTAGTAACAATCAGCTTGTCGCCTTTCCATTCCATCGAGACGACGCCCGCCTCATCGCTCTCATACGCCGGCCCTCCGACGGTCACGTCAACTTCGAAGGCACCCTTCTTACCGCCGGCATACCGCTCCCACCGATACTTGAAGTGATCGCGCTGCTGCTGGATACTCACCGTGATTTTGTCAGGCTTCGCCGTGTTAGGAGCACTGTAATCGCTAGCACTGAGGTTAAGCAACCAGTTTCCCGAAAAATTCGGCCTAGGTTGGGCGGCAGCGCATAAGGCGACAGTGAACAGGATTTTTCGCATGTACACAATACCGTGCAACTACGGAAAGGTTTCACTTTCGAAATGGAAACGCGGTTCGTTCGCGGACGCTACATGTCGCGCCCTCATTGGCCGGGTTGCGAACACCGGGGACCATGCAGAACGATGAGACCTGGCGCAAAGCGAACGGCCAAGTAGGGGCGGTGATGCCTGCGATATGCGCAGTGTGCGCAGCCGTAGCGTTCAGCGGCGTTTGGATTGCTCCGCTCCGAACACCGGCGACTTTTTTCGCGATTGTCGGGTTGCAGGTGATCGTGCTGCTTGGGTTTGCTGCCGCGTGGTGGTCGCCTCGGGCTTAGATGCCGGTGCGGCGCGCCGGGCGCCTCGCTGCGCGCGCGGCGGCACGTAATGGAAGCGGATCAGATAAATCCTGTCGCCTTTGCCGTGCTTGGCGACCTTTAGCAAGTCGATAATGCCGAGGAATCCGGACTCGCGCGCCAATTGGGGAGTGATATCGGGAAAGCCGATCGGTTCGATGGAATCGACCTCAATTTCGCCTTCTTCCATTGGATAGCGGCCCCCAACTTTGACGTGGAGACGGGTCCAGATGCGGACGCTGCAGGTGATTTCGCCCCGGCGAACGCCGTCGCGCAAACGCTTGGTGAAGGTCATAGGGAAAAGTTTAGCTGGAGGCGGGTTGCAGCAGGTACCGGCTTGGTATGTTGGTGGTTTGCGGCGCGAGCTGATTATCATTGCATTGTTCGTTCTGGCTTTGCGGCTGCCGTTCCTGAACCAGGCGGTGCAAGGCGACGACGTCTATTACCTTGCGCTGGCTGAGCACGCACAGATCGAGCCGCTGCATCCGAACCATACACAAGCGCCATTCTTGGGCCACATGGTGGATATGCGCGGCCAACCGCACCCGCCTTTAGACGCTTGGACGCTGGGGCTACTGTTGGCGATTTTCAAGGACGTTCGGGAAGTGCCGTTTCATGCGGCGTACATCTTGTTTTCGCTGATTGCGGCGTTCAGCGCGTGGTCGCTAGCCAGGCGTTTTAGCCCGCGGCCGCTGCTTGCAACGCTGCTGTTTCTGGTTACCCCCGCGTTCGTCGTGAATGGCAACTCGTTGGAGTCCGACATACCGTTCGTCGCCTTCTGGCTGCTGGCGGTCGCGTTGTACGTGGCGGCGGTGGACCAGCGGTCACGCACATTGCTGGCAGCATCGTGCGTTGCGATGGGTGTGGCGGCGTTGGGTGCCGCACAGGCGATCTTCCTGGTGCCGATTTTGTTCTTGTACGGGCGCAAGTGGCGAACAGCGGCCCTGGCGACGCTCGCTGCGCCTGCTGTTTTGGTGGGCTGGCAAGTGTTCGAGCGCCTTACGACGGGCGCCCTTCCGGCAGGAGTGCTGGCCGGATATCTTCAGTCCTACGGGTTTGAAGCCTTGGTGGCGAAATTGAGAAGCGCGGGCGCGCTCACGGCGCATCTCGGCTGGCTAGTCTTCCCGATTTTGTGGATTCCTCCCTTGCTGGCGCTGCCACTCGCCATCGCGGCGGCGTTTTACGATCCAAATCCGCTGTTTTGGGCTTCGATTGCGGTAGGTGTTGGCATTCTGATCTGGTGCGCTCGGAACTGGCGGGATTTTCTCGCACAGTGGGTGCTCATCTTTTTTGCGGGCGCCCTGGCGATCTTCTTCGCAGGATCAGCGCGGTATCTCCTGCCGATCGCGCTGCCGGTCGCGATCCTGGCTTCGCGGCGGATCCGGCCGCGGCTGCTGGCCGCGGGCGTCGTTTGCGGCCTGGTGCTCAGTCTTCTGCTCGCCGCAGTGAATTATCAACATTGGAGCGGGTATCGCGAGTTCGCGCACTCGCTCCAAACGGAAGCCCAAACCAAGCGGTTATGGATCGATGGCGAATGGGGCTTGCAATATTATCTCGAGTCGGAAGGCGGGATTCCGCTGTTGGCCGGGCAGATGGTGCGTCCAGGCGAAGTCGTGGTCATCAGCAGCTTGGCTTATCCAACGCAAGTGAGGCACGCGGGCACCGCCGCAGTGACAATCGCGAACCGCACCATCACGTCGCCGATTCCGCTGCGTTTGATCGCGCAGGGGAGCCGCTCCGGATATTCGACGACCTCCTGGGGCTTGCGGCCGTTCGATGTTTCCGCTGTCCCGATCGATGAGGTACGCGCCGAATTGATGGTGGAACGCAAACCCGTTTTGACCGACCTTCTCATGAACGCGCCCGAGGCGGAGCAGCAGATTGTCAGCGGGATCTACGCGCTCGAAAATTCGCAGTGGCGCTGGATGGGCAAAACCGCCGTTATCTTATTGAAGCCTCCGCCGGGACCTCTACCTGTGATTGCGAGGTTCTTCATTCCGGAACAAGCACCGGCACGCGAAGTCACCTTAGAGGTCGACGGCGCCATCGTCGCGCGCCAAAAGTACTCTGCCCCAGGAACCTATACGCTCGTCAGCAGGCCCATCGCCCCTACCGGAGAGAGCGTTCAGGTTACGGTCGCGGTGGACAAAACGTTTTCAATACAGACGGATAGACGCGAGCTTGGGGTGATTCTGATGGAAGTCGGTTTCAAAAGTCCTTGAAGCAGTTCTGTTTCATACGTATAATTGAAACATACGTATGACTACGAAGGATCGTATCCTCGATGCCGCCGAGCGTCTGTTCGCTCGCGATGGCATTGAGGCGACATCGCTGCGTGCGATCACGGCCGAAGCCGGCGCAAATCTGGCTGCCGTGAATTACCACTTTCAATCCAAGGACGCGCTGGTGCGCGCGGTCATCGCGCGGCGGATTGTTCCGGTGAATCAGCGGCGGCTAGCTTTGCTGGACGAATGCGAAAAAGCTGCCGGCGACGGGCCGCTTCCGCTGGAAGGGGTGCTGGATGCGTTCGTGCGGCCGGTGGTGGAGATTTATCGCACTCACGCCCGCGAGTTCAGTCCTCTTATGGGCCGCATGTATACGGAGCCAGCCGATTACATCGAGCGCATTTACAAAGACCATCTGGAGGCTGTGGCGAGCCGGTTCGTGCAGGCATATCAGCGAGCGTTGCCCGGCGTGCCGCGAGTCGAAGTCTTGTGGAGGCTGCATTTTTCGATGGGAGCCTTGGCACACACGATGGCCGCCTCGCGCCTGCTCCAGATCTTTTCCCACGGCGAATGCGATCCCTCGGACGTGGAAGGCACTCTCAAGCGACTGGAGAATTTTATGATGGCTGGACTGACCGCGCCGGTACCGGAGGTGCAACATGCAGTTCACTAAGCTGCTGGCCGGCACTATAATCGTGGCCCCGCTTTTCGCGCAATTACAGAATCGCCCGCCGGTTCTCGAGCTGAGCTTGAGACGGGCGGTGGAGATCGCGCTGGCGCCCGAGGGAAATACGCGCGTTCGCCTGGCCGAGGAAGCTCTCAAGCAAGCGGAAAGTCGCGCGAACGAATCGCGCGCCGCGCTGCTGCCGGACCTCGAGAGCTACCTTCAGTACCAGAATGAGACCAACAACATCAAGGCATTCGGATTCAATTTTTCGAGTGTCCTCCCGCCCGTTCTGGCTTCCAGTGTCAGCTTCCCTAGCCTTCTTGGTCCCTTCAGCTTGTTCGACGTTCGCGCCACTGTGAACCAGAGTGTTTTGGACATAAGCGCGTTCCGGCGTTATCAAGCTTCCAAGGTTGCGATTCAGGCCGTCAAAGCGGATAACGAGGGGACGCGCGATCAGGTGACGGATCAAGTGGCGCGGGCGTACCTGGCCGCTTTGCGGGCTCAGGCCACGCTGGACACGGCGCGTGCCAACGTGGAGCTTTCCGAGGCCCTGGTGAAATTGGCGCAGTCTCAAAAAAACGCCGGAACCGGAACCGGCATAGAGATAACGCGGGCCGAAGTACAACTGGCGAACGATCGTCAAGTCGAGCTGGTGGCTGAGAATCAGCTCGACCGATCGCGGTTGCAACTGCTGAAAGTCATCGGATTGCGTCTCGACAACGCGGTGGAATTGACTGGGAAACTGGAGTACATCGCGACGGAGATCGGCGATCCGGCTCAAGCTCTCTCCACCGCGCGCGAGCATCGAGCTGAATTGAAAGCGCAGCAGCGGCGGGAAGACAATGCGCGGCTCAACTACAGCGCGACCAAGCTGGAGCGTGTACCGCAGCTGAGCGCGTTCGCCAATTACGGCGACCTCGGCAGTGCGATCACCAATGCGCTTCCTACACGTAGCGTTGGGCTCACCCTGCGAGTCCCGATTTTCGATGGCGGGCGGCGCGATGCGCGGCGGGCCGAGAGCGCCTCGCAATATCGCCAGGAAGAGATTCGCATGACCGACCTGCGCGACGAAGTGGAATTAGAGGTGCGCACGGCTTTAGATGGTTTGCGATCGGCTGATGCGCAGGTAAAAACCGCCGAAGAAGGCTTGCGGTTATCGGAAAACGAGTTGGCGCAGGCCGAGCGGCGGTACCGGGCGGGCGTGACCAACAGTATCGAGGTGACGGACGCCCAAACCCGGCTGGCGCGCGCCAGAGACAACCGCATCAACGCGCTGTACAACTACAATCTTGCTCGCATCGATCTGGGTACGGCGACGGGCACGATCCAGACCATGATCCAGTGAGGACACGATGAAGAAAGCCATTTTCCGCATTCTCCTGCTCGTTGCTGCCGCCGGTATTGGGTTCTATGTCTATTCTACGCGGTCACACAAAGACCCGAATCGGCTGCCGGTGTCGGGCAACATTGAGCTTACGCAGGTGGATATTTCGTTCAAAGTGCCCGGAAAGCTGATCGAGCTCGACGTAGACGAAGGCTCCTTCGTAAAGAAGGGTATGATTATCGCGCGGATCGATCGCGAACAGGTGGAGCAACAACGCAGCCGGGATCAGGCCGGCGTAGCCTCGTCGGAGGCGCAATTCCAGCAAATGGAAACCGCGGTGCGCTGGCAGCGCGAAACGCTGGAGAGCGATGTAGCGGTCCGGAGAGCCGAGGTGCGCGCCGCGCAGGCGAAACTCGACATGTTGCTGGCAGGATCGCGGCCGCAAGAAATCCAGCAGGCGCGCGCCGCGGTGGAAGATGCGACGGCGCAGCGCGAGCAAGCCAAGTCGGACTGGGATCGCGCGCAGGAGCTGTTCAAGAACGATGACATTTCCCGGGCGCAGTACGATCAATATCGCACCCGGCTGGAGAGCGCCAGCGCTGTCGTGCGGCAGGCCCAGGAGAAGCTTGGTCTAGTGCAGGAAGGGCCGCGCAAGGAAGACATCGAAGCCGCTCGGGCGGAGGTGGAGCGCGCCAAGGCGGCGCTGCAGGCCAGCGAAGCGAACCGGCTGGAAGTGCAGCGCCGGGAACAGGATGTAAAAGCGCACCTGGCCGATCTGGAGCGCGCCAAAGCGCAGGTAGCGATCACGCAGACGCAGATTAACGACACGGTGGTCACATCGCCCATCGACGGCGTGGTGCTGGTGAAGTCGGCCGAGATCGGCGAGGTTTTAGCGGCCGGAACGACGGTGGTGACGATCGGCGACATTGACCACCCCTGGTTGCGCGCCTACATCAACGAAACAGACTTGGGGCGCGTAAAGCTGGGGCAGCCGGTTCAACTTTCCGCCGACTCGTTTCCCGGGAAAACCTATCCGGGACGGGTTTCTTTCATTTCTTCCGAGGCCGAGTTTACGCCCAAACAGATCCAGACTCGCGAGGAGCGCGTGAAGCTGGTTTATCGCATCAAGATCGACGCGGAGAATCCGCGGCATGAGCTGAAATCCAACATGCCCGTGGACGGGGAGATCCAACTGAATGGCGCCGGAACCACATAATAATGCGATTATTCGCGCCGTTAACCTGACGCGGCGCTTCGACGCGCTCACCGCGGTGGATCACCTGAATCTCGAGGTCTTGCGCGGAGAAATCTTCGGCATTGTCGGTCCGGATGGAGCCGGGAAGACAACAACGCTTCGGCTGTTATGCGGATTGATGGATGCGACCGAAGGCGAGGCTTGGGTCACCGCGCGCAATGTAGCGCGCGAGCCGGATGCGGTGAAAGACCAGATCGGCTACATGGCGCAGCGCTTCGGGCTCTACGGCGATTTGACCGTCGACGAAAACATGAACTTCTATGCCGATTTATTCGGCATATCGAAGGCGGAACGCTCCACGCTCATGCCTCAACTACTGCGCATGACACGCATGGAGCCGTTCGGCAAACGCCTGGCGATGAATCTTTCAGGCGGTATGAAGCAGAAGTTGGCGCTCATGTGCACGCTGCTGCATCATCCGCAGGTCCTGTTTCTGGACGAGCCGACGAACGGCGTGGACCCGGTGTCGCGGCGCGACTTTTGGGCCATTCTGTACCGGCTGGTGCGCGACGGTCTGACAGTGTTGATCACGACGGCTTATCTGGACGAAGCCGAGCGCTGCAATCGCGTGGGGCTGATGGACAAGGGCCGGATGATTCGTTGCGAGTCGCCGCGAGCGCTGAAGTTCACTCTCGAGGAGACCTGCTATGAAATCGATACCTCGGACCAGCGCGCGGCGCGCGAGTTTTTGCAGTCACAGCCGGGGGTGTTGAGCGTCGAGCCGGCCGGCGCCAAGCTGCATTTATTCCTGGATGCCGCCAAGGTGTCCCCCGAGAGCCTCCAAAACGCATTGTCCGCGCGCCAGCCTGGGCCGGTCGAGTTTCGCCGTATCGTGCCTTCGCTCGAGGATGTCTTTATCGGCCTGATCCGCAAAGAGGAGATGGCACATGCCGGATAATGCGGTGGAGATCCGGGACTTGGTTAAGCGGTTCGGCGATTTCGTCGCGGTGGATCACGTAACGCTGGATGTGCTGCGCGGAGAAATCTTCGGGTTTCTGGGGCCGAACGGCGCGGGCAAATCGACTACGATCCGCATGCTCTGCGGTCTTCTGGCGCCGACCTCCGGCCGTGCCACGGTAGGAGGCCTGGACGTCGGCACGCAATCCGAGCTGATCAAGCAACGCATTGGCTATATGTCGCAGAAGTTTTCGCTCTATGACGACCTGACGGTGGAGGAAAACATCGACTTTTTCAGCGGCATTTACGGTGTGGCGCGCAGCAAGCGCGCCGAGCGCAAGGAATACGTGCTGAAGATGGCCGGCATCGAACAACGGCGTACCAGTCTGACACGCCTGCTCTCCGGCGGCTGGAAACAACGCCTGGCGTTGGGATGCGCGATCCTGCACGAACCCCCAATCCTGTTTCTCGACGAGCCGACATCCGGCGTTGACCCGATCGCGCGCCGGACCTTTTGGGACCTGATTTATCAACTTTCGCGCGCTGGACACACCATATTTGTCAGCACGCACTACATGGATGAGGCCGAGTATTGCCACCGGCTGGCTCTCATGTATCGCGGTAAAGTGACGGCGCTGGGGACACCAGGCGAGTTGAAGCAGTCACTGGGATCGCATCATTTATTACTGCTCGAAGTTTCCGACATCGTGTCCAGCATGCGGCTGCTGGAAAATGTGGCGGGAGTTTCCGACGTGGCTGTCTTCGGCGGAGGGCTGCACGTGACGGTTGAAAACGATCAGAGCGCCATTCCGAAGATCCGGGAGGCGCTGGAGGGGGCTGGGATTCAAGTGCCGATCCTCGAACCCATTGAGCCGTCGTTAGAGGACGTGTTTGTCGCGATGATCGAGCAGGAAGAGAGGAAGGCCGCATGAGTTTCCGCCGACTCAAGGCCGTCACCAAGAAAGAACTGCTGCACATCGTCCGCGATATCCGCAGTCTTTATCTTGCGCTGGCGCTTCCGTTGGTAATGCTGCTGCTGTTCGGTTACGCGCTTACGCTGGACGTCGACCGGATCCTGACCTATGTCTATGATCAGGACCGGACGCCGCAGAGCCGCGAACTGCTGGATGAGTTCCGGTCGTCGCGCTATTTCGAGATCACGCGCGACGTCCACGATTACAAAACCATCGAGCGCGGTATCGACCAAAACACCATCCTGATGAGCATTGTGGTTCCTAAAGATTACGCCAAACACCTGCTCTCCGGACAAGAAGCCGACGTCCAACTGTTGCTGGATGGAAGCGATTCGAACACCGCTAGCATCGCGTTGGGTTACGCTCAGGCGATTGTGCAGACTTACGCAGCGCGCATACGAGCGGGCGCGCAGTCGCAGCGTGGCGGGCAAACCGCCGGTCTTCCGGTGGATCCGCGGGTCCGGGTCTGGTACAACAGCGATCTGAAATCGAAGAATTTTATCGTGCCGGGGTTGATCGCGGTCACGATGATGATCATCGCGTCGATGCTGAGCTCGCTAACGATCGCGCGCGAATGGGAAAACGGCACCATGGAGCAGCTGCTGTCTACGCCGGTTCGGCCGCGCGAACTGGTGCTCGGAAAGCTGCTGGCGTATTTCGCGCTCGGTTTCGCCGACATCCTGATCTGTCTTATCGTCGGCGTGTTCATCTTTCAGGTGCCATTCCGGGGCAACGTCTGGTTTCTGTTCCTGAGCTGCTGCTTGTACTTATTCGGCGCTTTATCCTGGGGAATTTTCATCTCGGCCGGCGCTCGCTCGCAGTTGCAGGCCTACCAGATGGGGATGCTGAGCTCGTTCCTGCCCGGCTACATGCTTTCCGGATTTGTCTATGCGATCCGCGAGATGCCCAAGATTATTCAGTTCATCAGCTACCTGGTTCCGGCGCGGTACTTCGTGACCATTCTGAACGGCGTGTTCCTGAAGGGCGTCGGCTTCCGGGTCTTGTGGCTGGAAATCCTGATGTTGGCAATCTATGCCGGTTTGGTATTTGTATACGCGTCGCGTAGGATGCGGCAGAAGGTGGCGTAAATGCGCGAACGATTATTTGAGATTATTCGCAAGGAGTACCGGCAGGCTTTTCGAGAGCCGCGTATGCGGTTCATGCTCTTTCTGCCGCCCATCATTCAGCTGCTCATCTTCGGATTTGCGGTAAATCTGGATGTCGATCACGGGCAGATTGCCTGGGAAGACGGCGACCGCAGCTATGAGAGCCGAGAATTGCTGGCCGCCTTCCAGGCTTCCGGCCGCCTGGAGGTCGCTGCAGTTCCATCCACGGATCGCGAGGCGCAAGCGCTGCTAGATTCCAGCAAGGTCGATCTGGTGGTACACGTACTGCCCGGGTTTTCGCGGGACATCCACCGCGGAAAAACCGCGCCGGTACAGCTGCTAGTGAACGGATCGAACTCCAATATCGCGAACATTGTGGCCGGCTACGCCAACTCGATTGTCGGCCGGTTCGCGGCGGACGTGATGGAGGAGCAGACGCGCGATCGCCTGGCGCACACCCTGGCGCCCGCCGCATTCCGGGTGGCCGCGCCGCGGGTCACACTGCAAAGCCGCGTGTGGTTCAATCCGGAATTGAAGAGCCGGAACTACTTCGTTCCGGGCATCGTTGTGAATATTCTGATGCAAGTAACGCTCATGCTCACGGCTATGGCGATCGTTCGGGAAAAGGAAATCGGGACCATGGAGCAATTGATGGTGACGCCGATCCGGCCGCTGGAGCTGATGCTCGGAAAAACTCTGCCGTTCGCGATGGTGGGCATGGTCAACATGGTCACTGCCGCGGGGGCTGCCATCCTCTTTTTCAAGGTTCCCTTTCGCGGAAGCGTACTGCTGCTGTTTGCCTGCTCGCTGCTATTCTTGATGACTTCGCTCGGCGCAGGTCTTTTCGTTTCCACCATTTCGCACTCGCAACAGCAGGCCATGATGACAACTTTCCTGCTGTTCCAGCCGTTTTTCCTTTTGAGCGGATTTACTTTCCCGCTGCGCAACATGCCGATTTCGATTCAGTACTTGTCGCTCCTAAACCCGGTTCGCTATTTCATCGATATTGTCCGGGGTCTGTTTTTGAAAGGCAGCGGGGTAGACGTACTGTGGCCGCAAATGGCTGCGCTGGCAATTTTCGGAGTGACCATTCTGACGCTCAGCGCGATGCGGTTCCGGAAGCGGCTTGACTAGGCGTCGCATCGGAGCGCTTCGGCCCTTGCGCGGCCGTTATACAGGTATAATTGCGAAATAGCCGCTTTCTCGCGCGGCCAGCCACTTCATTCCGGAGAAATCCAAATACATGATTCAACTCAAGGTAAATGGGACTAACCGTCAATTCGACGGCGACCCCGATATGCCGTTGCTTTGGTTCCTGCGCGACATACTCGATTTGACCGGAACGAAATACGGTTGTGGCGTGGGATTGTGCGGTGCTTGCACGGTGCACGTCAATGGCGCTGCGACGCGAAGCTGTTCGCTAACGATGAAACAGGCCGCTGGCAAGAGTGTATTGACCATTGAGGGTTTGGCTGCGAATGGCGATCACCCGGTGCAGCGGGCGTGGAAGAGCAACAATGTCCCGCAGTGTGGTTATTGCCAGAGCGGGCAGATCATGCAGGCGGCTGCGCTGCTCAGGGAAAAGCATAAACCGACGGATCGCGACATCGAGGAGGCCATGCAGGGCAACATCTGCCGCTGCGGGACCTATCAACGAATCCGGCAGGGGATCAAGCAGGCCGCGGGGGTGAAGGCATGAGCAGCGTTTCTCTGGTTAGCCGCCGTGGTTTTCTGGAAGGCGTGATGTCGGCGGGCGCGCTGATTCTGGGCGCGCCGCTGATCCCGACGCGGCTCGACGCGTCAGAGGCAGACCAAGCCGCGTTTCATCCCAACGTGTACGTCGGCATTCAGCCCGACGGGCAGGTCATCATCGTAGTGCACCGCTCCGAAATGGGCACCGGCATCCGGACGTCGTTGCCGATGATTTTGGCCGACGAACTGGACGCCGATTGGAAACGCGTTCGTATCGAGCAAGCCATCGGGAACCGCAAGTACGGCTCGCAAAACACCGATGGGTCCGTGTCGATTGTTGACTTCTATCAGCCATTCCGGCAAGCGGGCGCTACTGCCCGGATGATGCTGGAGGGTGCCGCAGCCGCAGCTTGGGGCGTACCCGCCTCCGAGTGCCAGGCCAAGAATCACCAAGTGGTCCACGCGGCCAGCGGCCGCAGCCAGGGCTTCGGCGAACTAGCGGCGGCGGCCCAGCAACAGCCCGTCCCGAAAAAAGAAGATCTGCGCTTCAAATCGCCCGCTGACTACAAATACATCGGCAAGGATGTTCCAATCACGGATTTGGACGCCCTCGTAATGGGCCAGCGCCTGTTCGGCATGGACGCGAAAGTTCCCGACATGCTGTACGCATCCATTGAGCGTCCGCCGGTGCTGGGCGGAAAAACCGTAAAGGTGGACGATTCGGAAGCGCTCAAGGTGCGCGGTGTCTCCAAGACTGTTGCCGTGGAGGGCTTCAAAGGCGCGAACTACATGTTTAATCCGCTGGGCGGCGTCGCGGTGATCGCCGACAATACCTGGGCTGCGTTCCAGGGGCGGAAGAAACTGAAGATCGATTGGGATCTCAGCGGTCCGCATGCCAACTACGATTCCACCGAATACAAGAAGCAGCTTCAGGAGACTGCGCGAAAGCCGGGACGCGTGGAACGCCAGGCCGGCGATGTGGATGCGGCGTTTGCCAAAGCGGCCAAGGTGGTGGAAGCGGAATACTATGTACCGCACCTGGCGCACGCTTCCATGGAGCCGCCGGTCGCGGTGGCGGATTTCAAAGACGGCAAGGTAACCATCTGGGCGCCCGTGCAGGACCCGCAGGCAACTCAGCAGACGGTCGCAAAGCTGCTGGGGGTTAAAAACGAAGACGTGGTCTGCAACGTCACGTTGCTGGGCGGCGGTTTTGGAAGAAAATCGAAGCCGGATTTCTGCGCCGAGGCGGCCATCCTTTCCCGGGAGCTTGGAAAACCGGTGAAGGTGGTCTGGAGCCGCGAAGACGATCTGCGCTTCGATTATTTCCATTTCGTCGCGGCTCTGTACATGAAGGCCGCTGTGGATGAAAAGGGCATGCCGGTGGCCTGGCTCGGCCGCAGCGTGTACCCGCCCATGCTGCAAGGATCCGACAAGCCCGGCTACGGCGGGCTGGGCTTCATGGGCTGGGTTGACGTGCCGTTCGATATTCCGAATTTCCGGGCCGAGAATGGCATGGCGCAGGGACACGTACGCGTGGGCTGGCTGCGCTCAGTGGCGAACATCCCGCACGCGTTCGCGGTCCACTCGTTCATTGACGAATTGGCGGCGGAGGCAGGACGCGACCGTGTGGAATACCTGCTGGCCGCACTCGGTCCAGACCGTATCGTAGGCGCACGTCCAGGAGCACGGCCGAACCCCTATCCACTCGATATCGCGCGCTTCAAGCGGGTGGTCCAGATGGTGGCGGATCAGAGCGGGTGGGCCAAGAAGAAGTCCGGCAACGGGCACGGATGGGGCATCGCGGTGCATCGCAGTTTCTTGACATACGTCGCCAGCGTCGTGGAAGTGGAGGTCGACAATCAGGGACACATCCGCATTCCGCGCGTCGATATCGTGGCAGATGCCGGCCTGGTTGTAAATCCGGAACGCGTCCGGTCGCAGTTCGAAGGCGCCGCGGTATTCGGAACCAGCCTGGCTTTAATGGGAGAGATCACGGCCGCGGATGGTCGCATTCAGCAATCGAATTTTCATAATTACCCGGTGGCGCGAATCAATGAAGCGCCGTTTGAGACGCACGTCTCAATTGTGAAGAGCGATGCAGCGCCGGCCGGAGTTGGGGAACCGGGCGTTCCACCCATCGCACCGGCTATCTGCAACGCGGTGTTCGCGGCGACGGGCAAACGGATCCGGGAGCTGCCGCTGAAGAAGGCAAAACTGGTTTAGCCGCGCGGGAACTGAGCTTCCCTACTCGCGCGCAAAAGACTTTTTCAATATCCCAATCTGGCCGGCGTGGTACAGGTGGTGCTGTATCACGCCTTCCAGCATGAATCGCACGGAATAGTTGCATCCCGGCACTCCGCTTCGCAGACGCTCTTCGGGCAAGCTCAAGATAGCGTGTTGCAGCGCCTCCGTTTCACGATCCAGCGCCGCCAGCGTATCGCGCCAAGCCGCTTCGCTGGTGTCCTGCGCGGGCCAATCCTCGGCCCCGGATAGATCCAGGGATTCACCATTCAACCTGCGGCCGACAGCGGAGATCCAGGCGGAGATGTGCCGGATCACTTCCCAGATGCTGTGCGCTTGGGGTATGGGCTTGGTGCGGGCCATCTCGGCTCCGACACCGGCCAGGGTTTCGCGCAACGAAGGCCCGTGCCAAGCTTCGCCCTGGTGGGCGCGGCGAAGTTGATCCGCAAGAAATTCGACAGAGGTCATTCTGTACACTCCGTTCTTCGGCTCGGACGGTTACACGATAGCTGTACGGCCCGGAACCCGTCAATGTCCTATCGCCGCTGAAACGTCGGGTGTGCCATCTACGTCCAGGAGCCGTGCACGTCGGAGCGGATTGCGTTCCTATTGGAACTTCAGCTCAAACTCAACCGTGCTCAAACAACTCACTTGTCCGAGAGGATCGTTTTCATAATGGCGTCGTTCCCCTCGTGGCAAGCGCACTCGAACAATCGGTCGTCGGTGTGCTTCAGCCGGATCATCGCTGTCCACGGTTTGACCCAGGTGTCGGGATCGTCGAAGGTCATCTCATAATGGATTTCGCCCGGCGACACCAGCGTGAACCGTTCAATCAGGTGAAATTTCTCCGACACGCCCAACGGATGTAGCTGCGGCTTGAAATTCGTGGTGTCCACTACCAGCGTGTCGCCGTCCCAGTGGCCGATCGAATCTCCCGACCAGCTCGTCACCGAAGCGGGCGGATGCGAGCGCCCGTCCAGCCAAACGATGCGATATTCGTGGACGTTTTCCGAGAACAAAATCACCTGCTCGCGCGTTTGGACAATCTGATAATAGCCATGCAGACCCGCGCTGTACACTCCGTTTACGCGCGGCACGCTGTAGGTAATGCAGCGATCTCCCGGCGCAACTTCTTCCGGGCCTCGCGGATGCCCGCTTCCAGATCGCGAGCGGCCATAGGCGGCCCGGCGACGCTGTCCGGCGTCGGTGTATTCCGGCATCCTGCCGTCCGGCGGGTCCGTAATAATTGACGTGCGGTTGTCGATCACCAGGTCCGTCACCCGCTCGGCGCTGTCCGTGGCGCCCCCGCTCTTATATACCTTCACGTTTCTGTACGCCGCCATGAAATAGCCGTCGGGTGCCGCCGCGTCGCTGCCTGAGTCGGCTGCAAAGATCCGTTCAGCACGCCGGTTCAATTCCGTCACTTCTTCGTCGGTGAGGTATTCGCGCCCTTCCAGCTCCTTGGGCCGCTCAAAAGGCGTCGCCGAGTTATTCAGCCAATTCCCTTGCAGGTCAGGATGGCCGTCGCGTGTGCGCGGGATAGCCTTTGCCGTGCCTTTCCTTGGCGCGGCCGCGGTCTGGCCGTACGCCGTCAGCGAGACTACGGCTGCAATCAGTGAAGCGGTAAGCGTGGACCTCAACAAGTTTGGCCTCCCCTATTCGTTCGATTTTATCGCGGGTCTGGCCACCGTGTCACATTCTCGATCTTCGATCGCCAGTTCCTGCGCTATAATGCGGAATTCTATCTTTCAATTTCGGCGGTTCGAAACGGAAAAACTCTTCGGCGCGAAAACGATTGATGAGACGTCTCCTCCCAATGGAAACTCGTGCGCTGGCAGCGATCGTAGGCGCCCTCGTTGCGCTGCCTGCGGTAGTCTTCGCGCAAACCGACGAGATCCAGGTATACGACGGCGCCATTGCCGAGCCAGGCGTGCTCAATCTTACCTGGCACAACAACTTCACGCCCATCGGCCTGAAGACCCCGGCCTTCCCTGGCGCTCTGATAAACAACAATAATCTGAACGGCGTCACTGAATGGGCCTGGGGCGTCACCGATTGGTTCGAAGCCGGACTTTACTTGCCGCTCTACAGCGTCTCCGCAAACCGCGGCGCAAGCATTAACGGCGGCAAGATCCGCCTGCTCTTCGCCGTGCCGCATGCCGACGATCGCAAGTTCTTCTACGCCGCCAATTTCGAGTTCAGCTACAACTCCCGCCATTGGGACGCCCGGCGATTCACTTCCGAGATCCGGCCCATCATCGGTTGGCATTTACATCCAATCGACTTCATCGTGAATCCCATTCTCGACAACTCCTATTACGGCGGTTTCAAGAGTCTTGATTTCGCTCCCGCGACACGTCTGGCCTACAATCTGTCCCCGAAGTGGGCGGTCGCCGCCGAAGAGTACGCCGATTTAGGCCCACTACGCCAGTTCTATCCCCGCGGCGAGCAGTTCCACCAGCTTTATGGAGTGTTCGATCACGCCACTAAGTTCGTGAATATCGAAGCCGGCGTGGGCTTCGGATTAACCAGCGCATCGGACAGACTAACGTTTAAGCTGATGCTGTCCCGCGACCTCTACTCTCGCAACAAACATTAGGTCAGTCACGCAATCAGCCCGGAGCCGGTGTATTCACAAGGCGGCGCTCCTGCCCGGCCGGTACCCGCCTCCGGCAATCTGATCGGCGATCCAATCATCCTTTCTGATACCGGCTTCGACTTCGTCAGCCCTCAAGAAACGGCGCCGTCGGCAGTGCCGGAACCGCGGGGAATCGTCCCGCTTGCCGCTGCATTAGTGCTTTGCTCGGCTCCCGCGGCCGTCTCCGCGCGTTGCGACTCCAAGCCGGTAGTACAGTCTCGGTCGCCCAAAGCCCGTAACAATATGCGTGTCTGATTGTCGGACGCGGCGGGCACCGGCAAACGGCGCAGACAATCGGCCGCGACTTGTAACAAGAAACGCGGGGAATCCATGCATGTCATACTCCTTTTGTGCCGTGCACCGGAAGAACTAACGTGCGCCTCCTGCAGTACAGTTTATTCACATTGGCGGCGGTTGCCTCCTTCGCCCAGGACCGGCCGCCCTTCGAAGCCATCGATCTGAACGCCACGCTAGCGCTAGAAAAGCTGGCCTCCCAGCTTGCGACCAAGCGCGTGCTGTTCGTCGGGGAAATCCATGACCGTTATGACCACCACCTGAACCAACTCCAAATCATTAGGCTCCTCGAAGAGCACGATCCCAATCTCGCCATCGGGGTCGAATATTTTCAGCAGCCTTTCCAGCCGGCGGTGGACGATTACATCGCGGGCAAGACGAGCGAGCAGGAATTTCTGCGCGCCACGGATTACTTCAACAACTGGCGCTATGACTACCGCCTGTATGCGCCCATCTTCCGGTACGCGCGCGAGAAGCATATTCCCGTCCGCGCCTTAAACGTCCCCAACGAACTGCCTTCCGCGGTTGCCAGAGTCGGAATCGCCGGGTTATCGGAAAAGCAGCGAGCCTATTTACCGCGCGAACGCGAACCGGCCGATGAAGCCTACCGGGCGCGGCTCCGGTCCGCGTTCCAGGCGCACGGTCCGAGCACGCCCGGCGACTTCGAACATTTTGTCGAGGCTCAGCTGGTGTGGGACGAAGGCATGGCCGAAAGCGCGGCCGCGTATCTCGAAGCGAATCCGGGACGCCGCATGGTGATTCTAGCCGGTTCCGGCCACGTCGTCTTCGGCTCCGGCATTCCAAAAAGGTTAGAGCGGCGGACACATGCCACTGATGCCATCATCCTTAGCAGCGGCGAAAGCATCGAGCCGCGTATGGCCGATTATCTTCTACTCAGCGAAAAACGCCCGCTTCCTTCGGCCGGCGCTCTGGGCGCAAGCCTGGAAGAAAAAAATGCGGAGTGTCGCGTCCGTTCGCTAAGCCCGGCCGGTGGCGCGGAAAAAGCCGGCATCAAGAAAGGAGATGTGCTGCTAGCCATCGATGGCCAGCCGGTAAAGACCCTGGCCGATGTCCGCCTCGCTATTTGGAACAAAAATCCGGGCGAGCGTGTCCAAGTCAGAGTCCGCGGCAAGCAGCGCTTCGGACCCTCGGCCGAAAAGGATGTCGAAGTTGTCCTAACGACCGCTACCTCGCAGGCGCCCTAGCGTCCTCCGCGAGCCGGACGCGGCGGCAGCGTCCCGCCTTCGGCCAGAGTTTTCATATTCTGAAGGGCTCGCGTGAATTGCGCCGTCTTCTGCGCTATGTCCTTTTGCCGCGCCTCATCGTCGGGCAGCATTGAGTTATCGAATACCAGGGTGTAAACCAGCTTGGAAGTAGTCGCCGTCACCGGCCTCGCCTCTAAAGTGCCGTGATACAGATTGTACGGACGCCCGGGGCGGACCGCTTGAGTGTAGGTGTAGGAAAGCTCGGTCTTGCCCACCAGAATCTCCCCCGCCACGGACCGCACCGCGCCAAACTCGCCGTCTTTGCCCGACACGATCGTGCACGGGATCTGGAACCATTCGCCAATGTCGCAAAACTTGCCCACTCGCTTCCATACCTCGGCGGCCGGGCGGTTTACGTCGATCTCCATGGGAATCGAGACGTACGTGGGATGCTCGACCACGATAACATCCGTGGCGGCCGCGCCGCCTTGACCACCTTGCGGCGCGTTCTGCGCGCGCCCGGCTCCGGCCATTCCGGCTAGTGCGAGCGCGCAACCAATGACAAAGGGTTTCACGTGATTCCTCATGAGTCGCTCCAGTATATTCAACCTAAGGCTGTTCCGATCCATCACATCTTCTCACAACTCCCAAGCACGCACCAGCCAGCCAAGCCGGACCCGGGGCCGGAGACGGCCCAACTTCGCCGGTACAGTGGAATGTTTCCACCTTGTCATACCATGGATTCGCAGGGGGCCGTACATTCGGGGAAAAACCCGTCGAAGCGGCGCCTGGTCTCTACGCGCATGTTGACCGGCAAGCGATTTCGCGTCACGACACCAATCAGCGCCTTGGACGAGACTCGCGTTCAACGCAACGCGATCACAGTTCCCGCGGGCGCGGTGCTCAATGTGATCGATGGCCCAAAGCCGGACAATCCTCTTCTCCGCGTCGTATGGGGGCAACGATGGCTCCTGATGGTGGAACAGGACATCAAGCAGCACTGTGAGGAGATCGCCTGAACGTCAACACGGCCTGATTGTCCAAGCAATTTCGTTCGCGTGTTTGTTATTCTAACTTTCCATGATTCTCGTTGTCGACGACGATCCTGAGGTTCTGGAACAGGCGCAAAAAATCCTTAACCGCGACCGGCAGGTTTTCCTTGCATCCAATGCAACGCAGGCGTACGACATGGTCAAGCGCCTGGGCTTCTCGGTGGTGCTGGTAGATCTGGATCTTCCCCAAGCTTACTCGCTCATCCAGCGACTGCAGGACACGCACCCGGATCTACTCATTATCGCGATTAGCGGCGCCATGCAAGCATCAGTAGCGGACACCACAAAACTCGGTGTTGCAGAAGTCCTGAATAAACCCATCAGCCCGGCGTGGAAGCCCGTCGTAGAACGTGTTCGCGCGAGACGTTTCGGAACCTAGATCCCACCCGCTCATGTAATCCTCCCGTGCGGAAACTCCGAACGAGGCAGCGTGTCCATCTCACACGGGGTGGCGCCCCAGCGAACCCCGTTCAAGCGGAGTGGGACGCAATAGACCAAACCACCACCCGCTCTTTCGGATTCCGGTATACGGCTCCCAGAATAATCTGATCGACCGTATCGCCGGCGACCCAAATACCGAAGGCAAATCAGCGGAAGTGGCGGCTGTGTTCTTTGAGGATACAGCGATCCATCACCACGAACAGCCCGGCATCCCGCGCCTTTTTGGCCGCCTCATCATCTTCGACGTCCTCCTGCATCCAGATGGCTTTGGCGCCGACGCGAATGGCGGAGTCGACAACGGGGCCGACAAACTCGGAGCGGCGGAAGATGTCGACGATGTCGATGGGCTCGGGAATGTCCTCGAGGCGCGCGTAGGATTTTTCGCCCAGCACTTCAGCTTCATTCGGATTCACGGGAATGATGCGGTAGCCTTCGCGCTGCATGTATTCGGCTACGCCGTAGGAGGCGCGAAATTTCTTGCTGGATAAACCGACTACGGCGATTACGCGGCTGGAGCGGAGCAGTTCGGGGATAGTCATGATGGGGATTCAATTTTGAGAATTTTTCGGAAGCGCGCGATTTCTGCGGGCGACAAATAGCGAAATTCGCCGGGGCGCAACCCGCCGAGCTCGAGAAAGCCGATCTGGACGCGCCGCAGCTTTTCCACCAGCCGGCCGAAATGTTTGAACATCAACCGAATTTGATTTTGACGGCCCTCGATCAGGCGGACTTCATACCAGGGGTTGCCGGCTTCGCGGATCGGCTTGAGGCCTGCCGGCGCCGTGCGTTTACCTTCGATGGGCACGCCCGCACGGAATTTTTTCGCCTGCTCTTCCGTGAGCGCTCCGTTAGTTTTCACCAGGTAGGTCTTGGGGACATGCGTGGCGGGCGCCATGATGCGCTTGGCGAATTCGCCATCGTTGGAGAGCAGAATCAGGCCTTCGCTCGCGTAGTCCAGACGGCCCACTGGGTAGACGCGCGCCTTAACGCCGCGTATCAGGTCGGTGACAGTAGGACGGCCTTGCGGATCGCTGACGGTGGACACCACGTTTCTTGGCTTGTTCAGCGCGATGTAGACGGGTTTTTCCGGCGCGCGGATATGTTTGCCGTCCACCTTGATATGGTCGTGCTCGGGGTCGGCCTTGGTGCCGAGCTCCGTCACTACTGCGCCGTTCACAGTGACACGGCCTTCCAGGATCAACTGTTCGGCTTTACGGCGGCTGGCGATGCCTGCGTGGGCCAGCAGCTTTTGGAGCCGTTCTTCGGGCATGTCTTATTCAGTCGAATCGGAAAGCGCTTCGCTTGCGGCGGATTCGGGCGGCGAGGCCGGATCGCTTTGAGCGGCGGCTTCGGCCGGCTGCTCCCCGGCGGAGGCGTCGGAGGCCGCCTCCGGCAGATCCGAATCGGCCATCGATAAACGGCCGAGCTCTTCAAATTCCTTGAGAGTGGGCAGCTCGCTCAAATCCTTGAGACCGAACTGGACCAGAAATTCCCGGGTGGTCTTGTACAGAATGGGTTTCCCGACCACTTGTTTGCGCCCGGCCGCCGCGATGAGCTTGCGATCGAGAAGAGTTTTCAGAACGCCGGCGCCTTGAACGCCGCGGACTTCCATGATTTCGGGCGCGGTGATGGGCTGCTTGTAGGCAATGAGCGCGAGGGTTTCCAAAGCTGGCAGCGAGAGCTTGAGCGGCGGCTTGAGGTTCTTGACGAAGGCCCGGACGGCTTCGTGATGCTCCGGTTTGGTAGACATCTTGTAGCCGCCAGCGACTTCGCGAATCGTCAGACCGCGGTCGGGCCGGTTGTAGTCGGCCGTGAGCTCGGCGAGCACTTCGCCGATGCGCGCGGCGGGTTGGCGGAGCGCGGTGGCAATCTGGTCAGCCGAAAGCGGTTCGTCGGTGACGTAGATGACGGCTTCGAGAATGGCCTTGAGCTGCGCGGTGTCCAAAACCGCCGCGGGCGCGGCGGCCGGGCCGGCCGGCAGTTCCAAGGCAGGTTGCTGGCTTTGCTCCGGGGAATCCGGAGTCTGTACTTCGCTGTTTTCCATTTCCTTCTTAGCTGTATTCCTGTTCGGCGGCCGCGAGGGACTGGTCGAGCGATTCGTCAAAGCCGCGGTGCTTCTTTAATCCAATGTCGCCGAAAGCATCGCGCTGGGTCAACATCAGCGACTGCCGGCGGACCAGCTCGAGCACGGCCAGAAAGAGACAAATCATGGCGCGGCGGCTCTTCTGGCGCTCGAACAGCTCTGCGGCGGAGACGGATTCGCCAGTGCGCATATCGCGAAAGACATCCTGCAGATAGTGGATCATCGTGGGGACGCTGACATCGTCCTTGCCGACGTCGTAAATGGGCCGGTTCTTGGCGCGTTCGAGCACCGCCTGAAAGGTTTTGACGAGATCGAAGATCGTGACATCGAGGCCCGGATCTTCGTCTTCGGAGAGAAACTGCGCCATCTGCGGGTTGGACCAGGCGGCCTCTTCCACCATGCGCTTTTGCTGGAGCATCTCGGCAGCGTTTTTGAAGCGCTCGTGCTCGAGCAGGCGGTCGACCAGTTCCTTGCGCGGGTCCTCGTCGCCGGTGATTTTATCGAGTTCGGGATCGCGCGGAAGCAGCATGCGCGATTTGATGTGGATCAGGGTGGCGGCCATGTAGACGAACTCGGCGCTGAGCTCGATGTCGAGTTCGGCGGCGCGCTGCATGTAGTTCAGGTACTGCTGCGTGATGGAGGCGATGGGGATGTCGTAGATATTGATTTGCTGTTTGCGGATGAGGTCGAGCAGCAGGTCGAGCGGGCCGTCGTACTGCTCGAGGTGGAAATTGAGCGGGGTTGACACTGTTCCTAGAATAGCAGCGGGAGGAGAAAAACTACGTCACAAGCGGACGCTGACTCGGCCCCATTCTCCACGGCAAGAGCCGCGTGCTCTGCGGACAACGAGTTCGGAAGCTTCAACCGCGTTTCGCTGGCAATCCAGCGCGGTAGGTCGAAGAGCGATTGATGCTACCCGTTTGACCAGGTGCACAACTGCCTGTTTTGCCGGTGTGCGCGCGACGGGTCTCGCGGCATGCTGGTGAGTAGGAGAAATAAGTTGAGCAACTCATTGGTTTCGCTTTCGGAGGAACTGGCGGCGCTGGCCGCGCGAACTGGGCAGGCGGTGGTGGCGGTGCATGGGCGCTCGCGATTTGAATCGAGCGGAGTGCATTGGAACCCGGGCGTCATCGTGACGGCCGAGCATGCGCTGCGGCGGGAGGAGGACATTCGCGTTACCGCGCCGGACGGGTCGCGGATGGAGGCGGAGTTAGTGGGACGCGATCCGGGAACGGACTTGGCGGTGCTGCGCGTTTCGGGGCTGAATGCGCCGGTCGCGGAACGGTCGGAAAAAACGCCGGCGCCCGGCAGCGTGGCGTTGGCGGTCGGGCGATTCAAGGATAGCGTCAGCGCCGCATTTGGAGTGATCAGCAGCGTCTCGGCGGCGTCACATACCTGGCGCGGCGGGCGGTTGGACCGTGTGGTGCGCGTGGATGTTGCACTGCATCCTGCGGCGGCGGGCGGAGCCGTGGTCGATGCCGAAGGCAAACTGGTTGGGATCGCGACGCCGGTGTTGTCGCGCGTGGCCGTGTTTGCAATTCCCCCTGCGACGGTGGAGCGCATCGTGAACACACTTTTGGCGCATGGGCGCATTCCGCGCGGATATCTGGGTGTCGGCTTACAACCGGTCGCGATCCCGGAGCATCTGAGAAGTACGCTGAAATTGCCGTCTGAAACAGCGCTGATCGTCATCAGCGTGGATCCGGATGCGGCAGCGGGGCGGGCGGGGATCACGATCGGCGATGTTCTTTTGGAGCTGAGCGGGAACACGATTCAGCGCCCGGAAGATGTGCAGCGGGCGTTGGGGCCGGAATCGGTAGGAAAGACCATTCGCGCGTCCGTGCTGCGGGGCGGGCAGTTGGTGGATGTAGAAATTACGGTCGGCGAACGGCCGCGGAAGGCTTAAAAATGCTGCCGGATGGATTCGGCGAAGTGGCCGAGAAGCTGCGGCGGTCAACGGTGCGCGTGGTCAGTGGAGCGCGTGGCGCGGAGGGTACCGGTTCCGGTGTGATCTGGACCTCGGATGGCACTGTGATTACCAACGCGCATGTGGTGCTGGGGGATTCGGCGCAAGTGGAGCTGTGGGATGGGCGGGCACTCCAGGCACAGGTGGCCGCGCGCGATACGCGGGCCGATATCGCCTTGCTGAAGCTGAGTGTGCCTGGACTTCCGGCGATATCGTGGCGCGATTCGACCACGCTGCGTACGGGCGAGCTAGTGCTGGCGGTCGGGAATCCTTTGGGATTTGTCGGCGCGCTGACGACCGGCGTCGTGCACGCATCAGGATCGGTACGCGGGTTGGGACGACGGCACTGGGTTCATGCTGCGATCCGGCTGGCGCCGGGCAACTCCGGCGGACCGCTGGCGGACGCGGACGGGCGCGTGGTGGGAATCAACACCATGGTAGTGCTTGGCGGGGTGGCATTGGCGATTCCCAGCGATACTGTGGCCGAATTTCTGAAGCGCGGTAGCCGTCCGGCGTTGGGAGTTGTAGTGCGGCCGGTGGAGCAGCGCGGTCTCGGCATCGGGCTGCTGGTGTTGCAGGTAATTCGCAATAGTCCCGCCGAAAGGGCTTCGCTGATGATCGGCGATTTACTGGTATCGGTGAACGGCTGCCGGCTTGAGTCGGTGGACGATCTCGGCGAGGCCATCAACGCTGGTGCGAGCGCCGACCTCCGGATCGGCTTTCTGCGCGGCGACAGGCGCAGCGAGCGTGCGGTTGCTGTCCGGATTGCGGGCTTGCGGGCGGAGGCGGCTTGATCCGCGTTCATATCCAGGCGTCCTCGGCGGTGATGCGTGCGGGTCTGGAGGCGATCCTGCGCGGCGAATCTGCATTCGAAGTAGTGGACTCCGCAGGCGAGGCGGACGTGCTGCTGAGCGAGGGCGTGCCAGCGCCAATGGACCACGGAGCGGGTGTCCCGGTTGTGGCGCTGGCGGAAGAGACCGCGTCGGTGGAGGCGCTGCGGTCCGGGGTTCGCGCCGTGTTGGCGGAAGACGCGCCGCCGCAGCAGATTATCGCGGCCATTTACGCGGTAGCGGCCGGTCTGGCCGTGGTTCCCGTCGACGACAGCGCGCTGCTGCTGCCTCATACGCGCATGGAACAACCGGCGGAGCCGCTAACGGCGCGCGAGATGGACGTCATCGAGATGCTGGCCGAAGGGCTGAGCAACAAGGCCATCGCACACCGGCTCTCGATTTCCGAGCACACGGCGAAATTCCACGTGAACTCGATCTTGGCGAAGCTGCGCGCCGGGACGAGGACCGAGGCCGTGACGCGGGGGATTCGGCTCGGGTTGGTAAAGATCTAGACGGTCAGCGATCGCGCTGGCCGCACTCGGGGTGGCCGCAGTTGCAGATAATATCCGCAGTTTTCGCTTCGCCTTCGCAATAGGTGCTGCAGTACTTGCTGCCAGGTTTGGCACTGCAATGGCAACTGGGATGTGCACACTTTTCGGCTTTGTCCATAGGGGGCTCCTGGTGAGTTGGACCGCAATCGGGCTTTTCAGTTTCAAGAGGATCTTTGTCCGGACCCGCCCGAGCGAGGATTGCGGGTGATCACGACCGCTTAGACGTGTGCTCCGGGTGCGCCGTCCGGCCTCGCCCGCCCAGGCCGAGCGTTGCGGGTTATTGCCGTTGATAGCCGCTAAAATAGCGGCGTGGGCAATATTCGCGCTTGGATCGCATCGTGGGCAGTAATCGGAGCAGTAGCAGGGACGACGGCCGGCCTCGCCCAGCCGCCCGCTTCGCCAAAAAAACCCGTTACGGACGTTTATCACGGCGTCTCAGTCACGGACGACTATCGCTGGCTGGAGGATTACTCCGATCCGGCGGTAAAGGCCTGGAGCGAGGCGCAGAACGGGTATGCGCGCAAATATCTGGACGCGCTACCGATGCGGGAGGCGATCCACGACGAGCTAGAAAAGCTCTACTCCAAGCCGTCGCCGCGCTACGCGGGACTGCGGGCGGCCGGCGGGCTGTTGTTTGCATTGAAGATCCAGCCGCCGAAAGAGCAGCCCCTGCTGGTGGCGCTCAAGTCTGCTGACGATACGCAATCCGAGCGCGCGATCCTGGACCCCAACCAGCTTGACCCGTCCGGCGGAACCGAGATCGACTTCTTCGTTCCCTCGCTGGATGGGAAGCTGGTGGCGGTGTCGCTCTCCAAGGGCGGCAGCGAGAGCGGGGATGTACACGTCTATGAGGTCGCGAGCGGCAAAGAAGTGGGCGCGCCCGTGCCGCGCGTCAACGGCGGAACGGCCGGTGGGAGCCTGGCCTGGAACGCGGATGGATCGGGCTTCTACTACACGCGTTATCCGCGCGAGGGCGAGCGGCCGCCCGCGGACATGGCTTTCTTCCAGCAGGTCTATTTTCACCGCATGGGAACGGACACCAAGCTCGACGCCTATTCGCTGGGTAAGGGTTTTCCAAGGATCGCCGAGATCCAATTGCGCAGCTCCGACGACGGCCGGTATGTGCTGGCGGCAATGGCCAATGGCGATGGTGGCGATGTAGCGCATTATCTGCTCGGGCCGGATGGCACGTGGCATCAGCTCGCGCGCATTTCCGACCAGGTGGCGGTGGTGCGGTTTGGTTCGGACGGGAACCTATACATGCTGTCGCATCTGAACGCACCGCGCGGCAAGATTCTCAAGACTCCGGCCGATCGTCCCAATGTGGAGGCGGCGCAGACGCTCGTGCCGCAGAGCCGCGTCGCGATTCAGGATTTTCTGCCGGCGGCGAAGTCCCTGTACGTGCTGGATCAGGCCGGCGGCCCATCGCAGATCCGGATCTTCGACACCGCCGGTGCGGCGCAGGGCACGGTTCCGCTGCTGGCAGTTTCCTCGGTTGACGACATGGCGCGCTCCACCGACGGCGCGCTGCTGTTTGAAAACGTCAGCTTTCTCGATCCGCCGGCCTGGTACCGGTTCGACGAGGCGACAAAGCAGGCCACCCGGACGGCGCTGTTTGAAAGCGGCGCGGCCGATTTTCACGATGACGAGGTGGTGCGCGCGTTTGCGGTGTCGAAAGACGGCACGCGGGTTCCGCTAAGCATTATCCAGAGAAAGGGGACCAGGCTGGACGGCAAGAATCCTACGCTACTGACCGGCTATGGAGGCTACGACGTCAGCATCACGCCGGACTACCGGCTGTGGCGCAAGGTGGCGTTAGATCATGGCTTCGTGTTAGCGATTGCGAACCTGCGGGGCGGAGGCGAGTACGGCGAGGACTGGCACCGCGCCGGAATGCTGACCAAAAAACAGAATGTCTTCGACGATTTTGCGGCCTGCGCGCGGTACTTGATCGATCACAAGTACACGACGGCTGCCAAGCTGGGGATCGAAGGCGGCAGCAACGGCGGCCTGTTGATGGGCGCCGAGCTAACCCAGCATCCGGAGCTGTTCGGGGCGGTGGTGTCGCACGTGGGGATTTACGACATGCTGCGGGTGGAGCTACAGCCGAATGGCGCGTTCAACACGACGGAGTACGGCACCGTGAAGGAGCCGGAACAGTTCAAGGCGCTGTACGCCTACTCGCCCTATCATCACGTGGTAGACGGGACGAATTATCCGCCGGTATTGTTTTTGACCGGCGATAACGATCCACGGGTGGATCCGCTGAATTCGCGCAAAATGACTGCGCGGCTGCAGGCCAGCGGGACCAAGAACCTGGTCTTACTGCGGACCAGCAGCAAGAGCGGCCACGGGATCGGGACCGCGCTAAGCGAGTTCCTGGCGCAAGAGACCGACGTACTGGGTCTTCTGTTTGACCGGTTGGGCGTAAAATAAGGGTAAAAAGCAGTTGCGGCCAACGGGCTCAACGACTGGCATAGCGCGTGCTGGCTCGTGCCATATGGCCGCTCCCATGCCCCCCCATATCGGATCTCTGCACCATAAGCCTCGGGATTACGCGCAGACGCCGCTGAACATTTATTGGGAAATGACGCAGGCCTGTCCGCTGGCGTGCCGGCACTGCCGCGCGTCGGCGATGCCGTGCGCAGCTCCCGATGAGCTTAGCTTTGAGCAGGGGGTTAGGTTCCTGAGGCAGATCGTGGATTTCGGCGAACCACTGCCGCAGTTGATTCTGACTGGGGGCGATCCGCTGAAGCGGGTGGACCTGTTCGATCTGATCGATGAGGCGCGGCGGCTGGGGGTTGGGGTATCGATTACGCCCGCCGCAAGCGAGGCTTTGACGCGCGAATTGCTGGTCGCGCTGCAGCAGCACGGGGTGGAAGGGTTGGGGCTAAGCCTGGACGGGTCGACGGCGGCGCGGCACGACTCGATCCGGCAGGTTCCTGGCACGTTCGATCGCACCATGCAGGCGATTCGCTGGGCGCAGGAACTGGAAATGCCGCTTCAGGTGAATACCCTGTTGGCGGCCGAGACTGCATCCGACGTACCTGCGATCTACGAGTTACTAAAGCCCTATCGGGTATCGCGCTGGAGTTTGTTCTTTTTGATTTCCGTCGGGCGCGGCAAGGTGCTGCAGCCATTGTCTCCCGAAAAGGGCGAAGAGCTGATGAGCTGGATTTACGAGACGTCGTTGGTTGCGCCGTTCACCGTGGCGACCACCGAAGCGCCGTCCTATCGCCGCGTAGCCCTCGAACGCATGCGCGCGGCCGGAATGACCGGCGAGCAGATCAAGCGTAGCGCGGCATACCGCGGATTCGGGATTCGCGATGGGCACGGGATCATGTTCGTCTCGCATACCGGCGATATCTGCCCGGCGGGGTTTTTGCCGATGGTGCTTGGGAATGTGAAACTCGATCGCGTGGCGGATATTTATCGGAATTCACCTACGTTTCGCGAGCTGCATGATCCCACCCAGTTTGAAGGACGCTGCGGCGTGTGCGAGTATCACGCGATTTGCGGCGGATCCAGGGCACGGGCGTTTGGGGCCACCGGTAATCCGCTGGCCGAGGATCCGTTCTGTCCTTACGAACCTAAACCGCACGCGAACGCCTAAGTTACTTGCTTTTGTTTTGCTCGACCTTCACGTCCACCATAAGCGTCTCGTTCGGAAAACCGAACAGCCGCTTCGCGGCCCTAAGAGAGTGCCACCGCTCGTTGCCTACGTGATGCGTTCGCCTCTAGACTTAAAGAGGCGATCGAGATGTTACGCGAGTGCGGGCCCTTAGCTCAGCGGTTAGAGCAGCGGACTCATAATCCGTTGGTCGTAGGTTCAAATCCTACAGGGCCCACGAAATCACCTTTGTCCGGACCGGACAGCCCGGGCTCGGAAGCGGCGGCTGCGCGATCTTTTAGTTCGTCAATTCCCTCGAAGTCGCAGTTGCCACCGTCACAACCGCACGGATAGCCAGGTTGCCGGCAGCGTCAGGCCCAATCGAATCTATCAGGATGTAATTTGTCCCGTCGTTGGACGTGTAGGAGCGCCGCTGCGGAGTAGTCAGCTGATCCTGGTCGGCAGGGTAGATGCCAGGAGGGTTCTGGACCATGAAGCCGACCACGAAGTCTCCGGATGTAATCGTACGAGAGGGAACCGTGTAGGTGATGAAGCTGTCGAGCGCCGTGATCTTGGCCGTCACGCGATCGGTATTGGCGGATGTAAGCGACAGAGTGGACGAGCCGCTAGGGTTTGTGGCGGAAATGATCGTAAGCGGCGCGTTCACTTGCAGGCCGTCAGGTCGCGTGCTGAAGAAGATCTGCACGCTCTTGATGGTCGCGGGATAGGAAGGCGGCGTCAAACGATTCACGAAGTACGCGGTCGCCGTGCCGTTCGGATAGCCGATTTCGGCATCGAAGGCACCGCCATCGATCTTCAGAACGACATCAGGCGTCGTACTAACCCGTGTGCCGTTCCATGTTCCGCCCGGATTGCCGCTGCCGGTCAGCCGAGTCCAAGTGCCGGTGAAGCTGTTTCCGTCAACCGACTGGGTGAACCTGAGGGTTCCGGTGCCGGTATTGTCGGACCAATTGGCGTTGAGGACGTTGCCGGTGACCGTTCCGCTGATGGTGCCGTTGAAATTCGGATAGGTGCCTGTGACGGAAGCGCCGGTCTGTGTCAGCGACATTGGACCAAAGTCCGTGTTCCACTGGCCGGTGAAATTGGCAGCCGAACTGGCCGTGCCAGAGCCCGTCAACGCGACGGATGCCGCCGGCGTGGATTGGCCACTGATCGTAATGTTTAGCGTGCCAGGTGAGGCACCCGCAGCCGTGGGAGTGAAGGTCACCGAGGCATTTCCGGTGCTGTTTAAAGGGACGTTGAGACTCGTGGGAGATACGGCGTACGGAGGGCTCGTGCTTAGAGTGATTGTGGCGGCCGCCGTGCCGGAGTTTGTTACGGTGATCGTCTTTGCCGGGCTCGTCTGCCCGACCGCGACAGTGCCGAAATCGAGCGATGTGGGATTGACCGACAGAGCCGGAGCAGTGGGGGGAGCGCATCCTGCCGCACCAGTCGCAAGGTTCGCTGGCGGGCTGCTAACAGATGCAACTTGAAAAACCAGCGCGGCGCAGGAACCGGACGGCAATGCTCCCACTTGAACATTGATTTGCACCAGCCCGATAAATCCCGGCGTCAGTCCCGCGAACAGCACAGTCGCGGGAGCGCCTCCAAAGGTAGCCGTTACTGGATCGATGGAAGACGACAGCAAAAATCCGGATGCGCCGTTGCCGGTGGGAGGCGGGTTACGCAGCTTTCCGAATCCCGTCAGATACGCCACCAGGTACTCTTGCGCGGCCACCGGATTTGTGGGGGAGACAAGCTGATTCGTCGAAGAGTGAACCACAATCGGATCGATGGCCGTCGCCGTTCGCGCGTATTGAAACACTCCCGGCGCGTAGTCCACAATATTGACCTGCACCGCTGCGTTTTCATATCCATCGCGCGAAACAATCAGGCTGGCGCTTCCCAGGGGCGTCTCATAAGGCACCTGGAAATTGATCTGCGTCGCCGAGACATAATAGAGCGGCACCGCGATGCCCGCGATGATCACCTTGACTCCTCCGAGGATCGTGACCCACGGGGTCGTGGTTTGCTGAGCCGTCGCACTTGCCAGGTTAGCGCCGAACACCGTGCCCAAAGCCCCGCGCGTAAGCCCAGCCGTGAACGTTGCGGCATTCTCTGCGGCCCGCACCTGCGGCAAGGTTACATTTCCGGAGGGCGCGCCCGTTCCGGTTAGGTTTATGACGATGCTCGCATGGGCCGCATCGCTGCCATTGACAGTCAGCGTCCCCGACGCCCCGCCCGCCGATTGTGGAACGAAGCGGATATTGAGCACCACGTTCTGACCCGGCTGCAGCGTGACCGGCGCGGGGTTCTGGCCGAGAACAAACGGCCCCGTGATCGCGATCGATTGCACCGTCAGGTCCGCCGCCCCGAAATTAGTCACCGTTACCGTGCGCGTGCTGCTCTGGCCTTGCAGCGTGCTGCCGAAATCGACTGAGGTTTGATCCACCGCCATCTCAGGCCCCGCGCTATCCACCCCGGTACCATGGAGTGCCACCGTCAGCACTGGCTGGGTCGCGTCATTCGATTCGATTCGCAGCTGGGCAGTGACTGCGGTTGAGGCGGAGGGCGTGAACCGAATGATCAAATCCGCCGATTCGCCGGCCATTACAATCGTCGGAGTCAGCGGGGCCACTACTTGAAATTGCGGATCGGTCGAAGTTATCGCCGTGATCCGTAGGGGACCTGTACCCGAATTCGAAATTGAAAAGGTGCGATCCACGCTTTGCGTTGAAACGGCGCCGTGAAGATCGAGGGTTGGGGCCACCTGAATAGCCGGCGCCTGCGCAATCGTGATCGGACCCACCTCGTCCGAAGCGGTACTCACGCCCGATCCCGCCAGAACCCGCAACCGAACGTTTCGGCCCAGCAGCTTCGACGCATTTACGGTAAGCTGCGGAGCCGTAAGATTACTCGCCAGTGTGAGCCAGTTTGTACCTCCATCGTAGCTGTACTGCACCGCATAACGCGCCGCTCCGGCTGCATTCGAATTCCAACTGATGGTCTGTGGACCGACCTGCCACTGCGCCCCTGCCTGCGGCGAAGTAATACTGACGGCAAGATTGGCCTGCGCCGCCGCGGATGTCAGGGTCTGTCCCGCCGCCGTGAGGGTTGCGCCCGTGGCATTCGGCGCCGAAGCGATCAAAAACGTAAACGGCTGCTCCGCGAGTGTGTTTCCTTCCGAATCGACAAAGCTCAGCGTGAAACAAAAACGTGTTCCGGTGCCCGTGAAATTAATGCAATATTTACCACTGGAATCGCTCGCGGCCGGAGGCTGCGTAGAAGTAATTTTCAAAAAGGAATCCAGCGTTGCGGCGCTGTTGTCAGCGCGAATGCTGCCGGAGACAAGCCACAAATCCTGCGCCGTGGACAATCGGCCGCGGTTCTCCATCGCCCTGGGAAGATCGCCAAAAACGATCTGGCGTGCCGGGCCATCCGGCGGTACCATTCCATTCTGATAAACGGTCTCGGCGGCATAGGGTGAAATCCAAAGCGTATCCGGCGGACAATACGTCATCAGGTCGTAATCGGTTTTCGGCAACGGACGCATAGTCGGGATAAAATATCCTGGCGTCTGAATATGGCCGTCAGACCAAGGCCAACCACTGGTCGCCGGGTCTCCCCCTGGAACAGGGCAACCAGCGGCGTGGTCCGCCGCAGTAATCACGTGCCGTAGTCCCATGTTATGGCCGATCTCGTGCGCGAAAACCTGCCGTTGGTCGTAGGCATCATCTCCGCTATCGAGTGCCAGAGCCGTTGTGCCGCTCATTCCGAAAGGCCTGGTCCCAGCGATACCTCCGGCTTGCGTGCCTGCTACATAAGGAACCCAACCGACCACCTGGTCGTACGCCTGATCGGATATCAGGTTGTTCAGATCCATATTGTTCGAGAAGTCTTTGAGCAGCGCCACCCAATCATCTATGGAAATGAGCGGATGGGTCCAGGCCGGATAGTCGATGGCAAGCGGAAAGTATTCAACCTGGGAAACCGGATACATCAGACGAAAACTGGCGGATGCTCGCGCGACGTGTGCGGCATCGGCAAACGTGGCGGCGGCTTGGCCTGGAGGCTGATACGGAATCCGCACGTAAGCGACCCGGAAAGGATTCACCGGCACCGCGGCAAAGCCGACGGATCGCGTAAACGTATTGTTTGACATATTCGGATCGGTGATGCCTGCCGGCAACACGATGTCGGCTGTAAGCGAAATGGCTTGCTGCGTCTGGCTGCAAATCTGCGGAATAATGAAATCCACCGAAGGTTCGCTCAAATCCGGCGGCGCGCCCGGATCGGGAGGAGCCGCGATGGGCTGGGCCGTGATCGGCGGCGAACCCGGATTTGCCCCGAAATTCTGAAAAGGACTGCTTACAATCGAACAGCGCAGGCGAGCCGTCACATTCGGCACCGCCGACGCGTGCGGTCCCACCGATTTTATAAACACCCGCGCCACCGTCTGCCTCCCCGCGACGATCGTCACGTCTTCTAGCGGTGTCTGGATCGCCTGCACCACATGAACGGCGGTGATCATCAGGTCGGCGGTGACGTTGGTATTGGCGTAGAACACATCCACCCCGAAGCTCGCGAGCAGGCTGTTGTTCTGCGCTGCGAACGCAGACGACACAACGGCCTGTTGCGGTCCGGCGGTTGGGTCGCTGGATTGCACCAGCGGAAGTGTGCAGCCCGTTACAGTAACGGTCGAATCTTTGTCCGAAAGTGTTCCGAAATATTGTGCAGAGCAGTTCGACGGCGTCGAGGCAAATCCTGCCCCTACCTGTATCTGGACAAACGGGGCGCTGTTCTCACAAGGCATGCCCGCGAAGACTATCACGCAAGAGGCTGAAGTTATGCTGGCGTTGGCCCCGACGGCGCTGGAAGGCACAAAGCAGGCATTAAATAGTGTATTCCCGCAGACTGCCCGGTCTGAACTGAAACTGCCCGAGATCTGAGGGGGGAGCGCCAGACTGATGCTACCCGAAATCGTCTGGCTGCGGCAGGCCTCCGAAAACGTAAATGTGATTATCCCGTTGGCCGCAACTCCAGGGTTCGTCCAGGTTGGTTGACAACCCGCCGGCCCGGTGCCCCTGACTACAACATGGTCTATTTTCGCGGTTGTAGGCTGCGCCCAAAGTCCATGCAGGCAGCCCAAGAGTAAGATGGCGCCGAAGCGGGCCCAGCGCACTAGATTCGTGGAAATCGAAACGTCGTCAGGTTTCGCAACAACAACGTCGGGGTGCCCGCTGCTCCCGTCATTCAGGGACGCGCTTACATTCAATCTCAACATGTTTCTGATGTACATCTCAAGCTCACAGGTCATTCAGCCGGAATATCCTTTTGGCTTCCGTACCGAGTGATTATATACCTGACTCTCGCCGTGTTGCCTCAGTTCGGTCGGCGCGGGTCGATTTGAACGCCCGACCCTGCGCCCAAGGAAGCGAAATCGGTTGTTACGGCTCTGTCGAGTTTCGCGAATTGCTAAGTTACAACAAATCCGGGGAATCTGCTCTCGCTCCAAAGAGCAAGTTCATCGGATGAAATGGATGGGGTTCGGACACACTTCTGGCACACCGAAAAAGCAGGCGCGCTGGTCACCGCTTGCTGCTCAGGGCATTAAGTTCGGATCGTGAGGCCGCCGTTAAGATGTACCCATAGCCGTCACCCAAGGGATTTTCCGTAGTGAAGTTCAATGCTGCGTCGTTGTCTTGTTTGACGTAATCGGGCCAGTCGCCCGTAAAATCGAATCCGTATCCGGTGTAGTTCTCGACCCGGAACCCGCCATCTTCAATTCGAAACGATTCCACTCCCAGAATCGCAATCCCGTTATCGCTTGCCAGTTCGATGGCTTGTTTCGCCTCCCTCAGCGGCAAGACCCATTCACTGCCGGACCGCTTCGCGGCGCTGGCCATCGATAGTGGAAGAATAGCGTCGAATGCATCAGGCATCAGTAGTCACCTGCGGGTCTTGTCAAGGCCGCGCTCCTTCAGGCTCGAAAGTGATTTTAAGCCGCGTACCAGTGGCCTTGGCGTATTTCTCGAGAGTCCGGGTCGACGGCATGCTGCCGCCGCCTTCGAGACGCGCGATGACGGCCTGCGTGGTCTTCATACGCTGCGCTACCTGCTCTTGCGTGAGACCAGCGCGAGCGCGGGCTTCGATCAGCGCGGCGGCAAGCGAAAACTCTTCCTCCAGCGCCTCATATTCACGCCGGTACTTCGGGTTCTTCATCCACTTCTTGTGGAGATCATCAACCGTTGTGCGTTTCATTGATCCTGTACCTCCTGGGCTCTTTGCAGGGCGATCTCAATCTCGCGCCGGGGCGTCTTCTGCGTTTTCTTGACGAACACCCGGACCACGACGACACGGTGCCCTTTCGCGGTGACGTAGACGGCCCTTGATACTCCGTCCTTACCCTTCATGCGCATTTCCCACAAAGGGCCTTCCAGGTGCTTCACGTGGGGCTCGTGAACTCGTTCGAGGCCATATCCCTGGATCAGTTCCACGACTTGCGAAAACGGGCCTGCATATCGGGCGGCAGTGCGTCGACTTCATCTCGAACGCGATCGTCGAGCAGTTGTACGACCCAAGCCATCCGTCTACATTATTGCATTCTTGCAATGTCTGTTAAAAGCGGCTGAATGCGGATCTGAAGAGAATCTGTACCGGCTGCAGCGGCCCTCGATATGATCTGTAGTTCACGTGACTTGATGCCATAGTTGATTCGAATGGCACGAAAAGTGGACGAGATCATCCGTGCGCTGAATCCTGCACAGGCAAGATGGTCGAAACCAACGCTGCAGAAGTGATCACGGAGGAGACGATCCGGCAGGAACTCCGGCGCGCGGGGAAACTCACGTACGTGAGCGCGGCAAAGCCCCTTGGCATCACCCGGGACAGGGTTTCGCTCCTTGAGAAGCGCAGCGATCCAGGCTGTCAGTCCTGCAGAATCGTCCGGTGATGGGCGGGCACCTCTCGCTCGTGGCTGAGTTTCCCGACCGATCGCGCGTCGTCTAGTCGGGCATCGCCGAACTGGGATCAGCCGTTAAGCGGGCCCCGGGGGCACCGGTCGTATTCCAGATTTATTTCCCACGTGCCATGCGCTCATGACGTACCAGTTCACTCGCAGCGCGCCCTTTCTCAAGTCGATGAGCAGAATGTCGCCGGGTGTATCGGATCGTAGGTCGCGTCCGACCCGCAGTTTGTTGGGCTTGCCTATCGGTCCCCAGGGCCCGAGACTGAGGTTGTAGCTGGTGGTTTTCCCGCGGCTGACATGCTTGTCTATCACCGCAACTCATCAGTAGTCGGCGAGGGCGATCAAAGAGTACGTTCGCCTCAATGGTCACCCGGTAACCGTAGGCCAAACCAAAACGCCCGAGCGCGACACCACGGCCCATCTTTCCGCGTGGCGAACCGTCCGCGACGAATATGGCGAATAGTAGACACGCGCCGATGCCCAGCGTGGCCGCCGCGGCGACAGAGATTGGACTACGTTAAAGTCGGTCACCGCCCGGAGCAACAACCTGGAGTTGCACCAAGGTGGATGTTCTTTCGGATCTCCGCTTTGATTCGCGGGCATCCTTCCGATCGAGCGAGGGCAGAGTATACAACCATTCAGTAACCTCAGCGTCCAAGCGAAATACCAGTTTGGTCGGGGCGGTCGATTGGAACGGCCGACCCTGCGCCCAAGGGAGCGGAGAGCTCACAAACGAAGAGGTCGAAATCTCATGAAATGGACTGCTTAAGCACGATTGAGGCGCACGTACCAAATTGCTGCGTGGATAGGTAAAGTCTCTTAACTTCAATAAGAATTCGAACTCATTTGATCAGCCGAAAATATTTCATGTGCATGGATTTGAAAATCGAATCCATGTTGCATGCATCCGCGCGGGGATTCAACGGGGCGCGATCGCAGCTAACGCACCAACTCAGGGGCGGAAAAAGCAATTGGCAGGATTCGCTCGTTTTTATGTGCCCGAGGAAATGGCTCTGAGTTCCTTGTTAACCATGGCATTAGTCTCATCTAGCGCGACTGTGAATCGCTCTAACATCAAGTCAATTTCTGCGTCCTTGATGACAAGCGGTGGACAAAAAGCGATAGAGTCACCGATTGCGCGGAGAATTAGCCCATGCTCGTGAGCGCGCTCCGTAAGAAACGATCCGACGCCGTCGGCCTGCCTAAAAGAGGCCCTGGTCGATTTATCGGCGACTAGTTCCACCGCTCCCACTAGTCCAACGCCTCGAACCTCGCCGACCAAAGGATGAGCGGCGAATTGCCGGAGGCCATCCTGCATTCGACCTGCGACCGCGCGCGCGTGCGAAAGAATGTCGCGTTCTTCATAAATCTTCAGCGTTTCGAGCGCGACCGCCGATGTCACCGGATGGCCGCTGTAAGTAAACCCATGGCTAAAAATCCCGATCTTCTCTGATTGCGCCAGGAGTGCATCGTAGATGGGCTCGGAAACCATTACTGCGCCGATCGGCAAATAGCCAGATGATAGCGCCTTGGCGCAAGTGATGATGTCAGGCTGCATGCCAAACGTGGTAGCGCCCCACATGTTGCCGGTCCGCCCAAACCCGGTGATCACTTCATCGGCGATTAGCATGACATCGTATTTTCGTAAGACGCCCTGGATTTTGTCCCAATAAGTCGCTGGCGGAACGATCACCCCGCCCGCGCCCATGACCGGTTCGGCAATCATTGCCGCGACGGTTGCTGGATCTTCCTGAACGATGCGCTGCTCGAGCGACTCGGCGAGCCGGGTAGCAAAGGCCTCCTCGGTCTCACCGGGCAGGCCGAAACGATAAAAATGGGGGCACTCGACGTGAAAAATGTTTCCGATCGGCAAATCGAAATCACGGTGGTTATTCGGCAGCCCGGTAAGGCTCGCGCTGGCAATCGTCACGCCATGATAGGCCTTAGCGCGGCTGATAATCTTCTTTTTTCGCGGGCGGCCGATCGCATTGTTGTAATACCAAATTAGTTTCGCTGCACTATCGTTCGCTTCTGATCCGGAATTGACGAAGAGGACCTTGGACATCGGAACCGGAGCCATGTGCAACAGCTTCTCAGCCAGCTCAATTCCGACGTCGTGAGCCTTGTGCAAGAAGGTGTGGTAATACGGCAGGCGCAACATTTGGCGATAGGCAGCTTCCGCGAGCCGTCGCTCGGAAAATCCAAGGCTCACGCACCAAAGACCTGCCAACCCCTCCAAGTACGTTTTCCCATTTTCGTCACGCACGAAGACTCCGTCACCCTCGGTTATGACCTTCGGTCCTTGGGACTCGTGCAGCTTGAGATTTGTATAAGGGTGAATTGTGGTCGCGATGTCGCGAGTGGCGGAATTACTCCTGCTGGAAACGACTGGCGGCGTGCTTACGGGCGGCGTCATGACTCAGCCTAACATGGGCCAGTTAGAGAAGCGCTGGCTGAATTCGCGCCCGTAATCAACATCGCAAGAAGCTGATCGTGATTGCCGGCGCTGCACGCTGAGCGGCCCGCCTTGCCAATCTGACGAGCGATTAATCCGGTCATGTTCGCAACCGCAAAACTCACGCCTTGTAGATTTTGGTCGGTTGGCACGCCCGGAATCGGGCGCGGAAACGGCGATGCGTAAAATATTGTTCCGTCGTACCTGTAGGAGTCGCGCGGGCAGCCGGGGTCGGCAGCAACGCCGATCACGCCAGACAGATCTCCGGGTAGAGCATGGGCCGCACTGACGACCAGCGGGCCATTGGTCAATGCCAGCTCGAATCGCTCTCGATGCGCTGGGTTGGATGTGCCAAGGCTGAGATTGACTAAGTCCATCTGCTCCTCGGTGCACCATTCCAGTGCCCTTATTATGGTGTCGATTGTTGCTGAGAGTCGCCGATCGAATACCTTTACGGCGTACAGGTCTGCATCGGCGCCGATCTTTTCCCGAATGGCGGCAGCTACGGCGGTCCCATGTCCCAGGCGGTCGAGAAAGTCTGCAGTGAGCCCGTCCGTAGTGACGCCGACTCCGCCCGCTACGCCCCGGACGTGAGGGTGGTCCGCGTGAACACCGCTGTCGATGATTGCGATCTTCATTGCGCCAACATAACGGTCTGATGCGCAATACGGGCCAAGGAAGGACGATGCGTAATCAGAATCGCGGTTCGGCCATCCGCAACCCGGACCAGAGTCTCGGCGATGGCGCGCTCATTCGCCTCATCCAACGCAGAAGTTGGCTCGTCGAGCACGAGAATTTTAGGATTGGCCAACAGGGCCCGGGCCAGCGCGATCCGCTGCCGCTCGCCGGCCGACAGCGTCTGGCCGCGCTCGGCGATTACTGTATCGTAACCATCCGGAAGCGCAAGGATGCGCTCGTGAATGCATGCCGCGCTGGCCGCTTCCTGAATTTCGTCGTAACTGGCGTCCGGCCTGGCATAAGCAATGTTTTCGCGCACGCTGGCCTGAAACAAGTACGGTGATTGATCCACCAGCATGATCAAGTGACGCAACTCGGCCAAGGGCAGGTCGCGGAGGTCGCGGCCATCGATGCGGATCGCGCCTGCATCGGGATCGTAGAAGCGAATCAGAAGGTCCGCGAGCGTCGATTTTCCGGCGCCGCTCGGCCCCAGGATCGCGCAGATGGTTCCGGCCTGCACGCGAAACGATAAATCATTCAGCACTGCGTCGCCGCCATAGGTGAACGAGACACGGTCGAACTCGATCTCTCCGTGTACTTTGCCCAGCGGCTGGCTGCCGGGACGATCGCTGATTTCGGGTTTGGTGTCGAAGAGTTCCCACACTCGCGAAAGCGAAACTCCTCCCGAGACCAGATTCGTGTACAGGCTCATCATGTTCTGCACCGGTGCCAGCAATCGCATGTGGTAAGCCATGATGGCAACCAGCGCTCCGGTAGTGATCGTTCCATCGATGACCAGCTTGCCGCCATAGAGAAAGATCGCCGCCGTCGAAAGCGTTAGTACGGTTCCTGGAACGGCGCCGGAAAGGAACGAGGTCAGCTGCATACTCAGCAGTGCATCCAAAAAGCTTTGATTCCGCGCGCGAAAGCGATCGATCTCGCGCGATTCGGCCTGAGCCGACACAACCAGACGAATACCAAGCAGCGTTTCCAAGAGGAAGCTGCCGATATCGGCGCTGCGCTCTCGGACCGTCCGCACCCTATCCGCCAGCCTGCGCTGGAAATGCTTCAAAGCCCACAGGCTCACGGGCACGGCCGCCACGCTCACCAGGAAAAGCCGTGGACTCAGCGCGATCATGATACCGATGCTGCCGGCCAAGAAAACGATATTCGACAGCACGCTTAACAGGCTGTCAGCCGATACGCGCTGCACCTCGGCGATGTCATTATTGATGCGCGAAATCACGTCGCCCAGCTTAGTTCGCGCCCAAAACCGCGGCGACAACATCTGCAGGTGACGGTACAACGCCAGGCGCATGTCGAACAGTACGGCGGCCGAGACGCGGACGTAAGTGTAGCTTGATACAATGTTCAGCGCGAATCCGAGGACCGTCACTCCGAACATCAAGCCGCTCACGATGAGAAGCATCCGCATGTCGCGTTTCAGTAACGCGTCATCAATGAGGAGCTTCGAGATGTAAGGCTGCAGGAGTCCGAAACCTGTCGATGCGACGCCCGTTGCCAGTATCAATACCAGCCGGGGCCAATATGGCACGATAAACTGCAACGCCCGCCGATATCCGGCCAACGGAATTGCTTGCTGGGGCACTTCACTCTCTCATAGCACAAGGCGTGTTCACGCGGCCAGATTATGGTCCGTAAGCTAATTTCTCGCCGAACTGCCGCCGGCCGGCATGCTCGATTCCAGGTCCGCGATGAACCCCCGCGCTTCGCGCATGGCTTCGTCCGTGAAACCGATGTGGCCGCGATCCGTGTAGTGGATGAACTTGTGTCTCACATGGGCGGCCGTCAGCGCCTTATCCATGTCAAGCGCCTGTTGAACAGGAACCGAACGATCGTCATCGGAATGCAGAAGGAGCATGGGTTTGGTCTGCGGCCCGATGTTATGGATCGGTGAAGCAATGCGCCGGGCCTCTTCGAGTGCCGCTCCCGCTAGTGTTGCGAAACCCGTGCTGGCACTCCCGGTAATCGGTGTCCACAGATTGCCCCAGGAGAGCGTGTTCAAATCGTACGCGCCGGAGAAGGCGATCGCTGCCCGGAAATCGTCGGAATCTTTGTCCCAACCGCCGGTTTTTCCGTACGGCCCCGCGCCGAGAGTGGCGGCAAGAGCAACTTCGTGCCCACCGGATGAGTTGCCCATCAGATAAATTCGACTGACGTCTATGTGGTATTCCGATGCATGCGCATGCACCCAGCGAATTGCGGTGTACATGTCCTGATAGCAGGCGGGCGCCGGTGTCGAATTGACCAGCCGGTAATCTATATTCATCGCGAAGAAACCGTTGCGTGCCCACCCCTCCTGCTTTGCGTAGTTGTCGTCGTTTTTCGATCCGGCTCGCCACCGGCCGCCGTGGACCATGACGATTACCGGTAAGTGATCTTTGCCGTCCGGGTACGAGATATCGGCCAAAAGCGCCGCGCCGTCCGTCCGGCCGTAAACCACGTCCTTTTGCGCGATGACTCTTCCGGTGTCCTCAGCCATTGCCATTCGAGCCGCTAAGGCCGCCGCCAAGAGCGGAAGCAACCTACAAAGATCGCCGCGTTTCATGGCTAATCGTTATCCGGCAGCGCATACGCCAGATACTCGCCTGAATAGTTGCCACCGCTCACTGCCACGACGATATATTGCTTGCCTTGCCACATGTACGTCATCGGCGAGCCGCTCTGCGGGGCCGGCATCCATACGGCACCCACCTCTTTTCCAGTTTTTTTGTCATAAGCCCGCAGCATCGCGCCGCGCGGATGAGTCCCTGGATTTGTAACTTGGCTATCTCCAAGAATCACCAGATTTTTTGTCACGACCAGGCCTACGCTTCCGCCTTGGCCAGTGTTTCCAATCTTGAGGCCTTTAAGCGCCGGATGGTTGCGCACGTTGTCTGGAGTTTCACCATAGGGCACTTGCCAAAGCATCTCGCCCTTGTCCATGTCGACTGCCGAGATAACGCCATAGGGCGGCTTCACCAGCGGCAGTCCTTGAACCTGAAGCGGATTAGGGCCGAAATTCCCGCCGAAAGCGGCCGCCGGAGGGGCACCCGCGGGAAGTTTCTTCTGCGGTGCATCGGCTGCGGTTCCTGCCCCCGCTGCTTCAGCAACGCGGAACGGTTGATCATTACGGCCGGAAACATAGGCTAAATCCGAAAACCCCGCAGGAGGTGTGCGCAGCGACATCGATTGCACTTGCGAATTGTTTGCTTGCACGTAAACAATGTGAGTTTCTGGATCAGCACCGCCTCCGGGCCAGTTAGTGCCTCCGCCCGAATGCCCGATATTCAGCGCGCCTAACAATCCTTTCGAATCACCGACCAGTGGCGGATTAAAGACACCCGCCACCCGATAGCGGGAAATCACATCACGGGCTTGCGCGCGCATTTCCGGCGTAAAGTCGATCAGATCGTCCGGGATCTTGATTTCGTTGCGAGCGTACGCGGGCGGCTTGGTTGGATACGGCTGAGTTTTGGCCGCCTTCTCGCCCGGGACATCGCTCGGCGGTACCGGACGTTCTTCAATCGGCCACACCGGTTGTCCGGTGACACGATCGAACGTATACAGCCACACCTGCTTGGTCGGGACAGTAACGGCTTTGATCAGCTTGCCGTTGACATTGATGTCCATCAGAATGGGCGCCGAGGAGATATCGAAGTCCCAAATGGGATGATGCACGAACTGGTAATGCCACTTGCGCTTGCCGGTCTTGAGATCCACGCAAACCAGGCTCTCGCCGAACAAATTGTCGCCCGGACGCGTTCCGCCGTAGTAATCGGATGTCGGGGACTCCACGGGCAAGTAAACCAAGCCCAGTTCCGGATCGGCGGTGATCTGCGTCCATACGCCCGTATTTCCATTGGTAGCCCACGACCCGTTCTCCCAGGTCTCATTTCCAAATTCGCCGGGGCGCGGAATCGTATTGAACGTCCACAAGAGTTTGCCCGTGCGGACATCGAACGCGCGTACCAGACCCTTCGTGTTGTTGTGGGTTTCAACCGTCATGCCTTCTTTGAAGGATGAACCCACGATCGCTACATCGTTCACAATGAATGGCGTTGAATGCAGGCCAGCCTCTCCCGTTTCCAGATCGATCTGCTGCCCGGTTCCGGTAACCATGCCCTTCTTCAAATCCACGATGCCGTTCTCGCCGAAAGAGGTAATCGGATGGCCGTTTTTCGCGTTCAGCGCGACCAGGCGGTACCCCGTCGTGACATAAAGGATGCGATCATCGCCGCGGCCGTCGCTCCAATAAGCGACGCCGCGGCCGGAGAGCTGCCGCGCGGCGACCACCGCACGATTGCCTTCGTGCAGGTTGTATACCCAATTCACCTCGCCAGTTTTCGCGTCCAATGCGATTACCGAACGACGCGTGCCGCCGGTCGTGTACAGGACTCCGTTGACCATCAGCGGGGTGCCTTCCAGCTTGTACTCGGGCCGCGACCCGAGATTGTCGGTCTTGAAGCGCCAGACTATCTCAAGCTTGTTGAAGTTCGAGGCGTTGATCTGATCAAGGGGCCGGTACTTCGTACCTGCCATATCGGCCGTGTACCACGCCCACTCCGTATCTTTCGGATGCCATTGGCTCGTTCCGGATCGAGACTGGCCCAACAATAGCGCCGCGGCGCATACCAAGCTGATCGCAACTGAAACTCGGGTCAACAACGTAGCTTCCTCCTTTATTCCTGACGTACACTTCAAGCGACTATGCGCCGGAGCGTTCGTACAATACTTTACCGCCCACAATCGTCATATCTACCTTCATGTTGAGAACCTTTTCGGGTGAAACCGTGAGCAGGTCCTCCGGAAGGACGACCATATCGGCCACCTTTCCTGGCTCAAGCGAACCTTTGACATTTTCTTCGCGCGTGATAAGTGCGCCGTTACGCGTGTACATCGTCAGCGCGTCCTTCATGCTGACCGCTTCTTCAGCCCCATACACCTTGCCGCTTTCGCCTTTTCGCGTGACCGCGGCATACAACCCGACCATGGGCCCTATGGGCAGATTGTCGCTACCGAACGCCATGAAAATGCCATGCTTGATGGGCGTCTGAAGCGCGTTGTTCGTCATGAGACGCTTGCCCTCTAGGGCATCCACATAGCGGCCCTCCAGGTTATAGGTGAAATTTGGCTGCTGCGCGATCAAGATCTTGTCCTTCGCCATGATCTGCATGGTACGTTCCGGCGGAAGCACGGTGAAGTGGCATAGGTAATGGCGGTGATCGTTGCGGGGGTAGTCCTGGAGGACCTTGTCATATGCATCTACCGTCATCGCGATCGCTGCATCGCCGATCGCGTGGATGCCGTACTGCCAGCCCAGCTTGTGTCCGGCTTCGATGTTGGCGTGAATTTGTTCGGGCGTGAAGAATCCGCGTCCGCGGAATCCAGGCTGGCCTTTATAGTCGACGAGCGACCACGCTGTCGGCCCTGTGAAACCGCCGTCTGCGGCCATTTCGCCGATGGAGCCGATCCGCAACCGCTCGTTTCCATCGCCTGTCTTGCGGCGGAATTCTTTGAGCTTGGCTTCGCCGATCTTGGCGTCGCGATCAGGGAACTGGATTTGCACTGACGCCCGCGGAAGATCTTCGCCGTGTTTGGCGTACAACACCTCCCATTCGGCATAAGAACCGGCAACGTTGGGATCCACCGAAGCTCCAGCTTGAATGACGCTAGTGATCCCAAGCCTAAGCTGCCGGTGCACGTCTTCGAAAAAGCTGTCCCGAACATCGGCGGGTTTATCGCGCGGAACAAGCCGAGTATACAAATCGTTTCGCTCGCGGATCACGCCATTGGGTTCCCCGTTGGGGTCCTTCTCGATGATTCCGCGCTCAGGATTCGGGGTCGCTTTGTTGATGTCGGCCAATTCCAGGGCCTTGCTGTTGCCAACCGAGCTGTGTCCGCCCGCGCGGGTCAAGACGACAGGGTTATCCGGGGCGACCGCATCGAGATCCTTACGCACCGGCTTGCGCTGCTCATCGGTGAAGTGATACTCGTCCCAACCTGCGCCCGTGATCCACTCCTTGGGGCCGAGTTCCTTGGCTTTATCTCGAACCTGCTGCTTAAGCTGCGCAAGCGAGGTAGTTTCGTTGAGATCGATGTAGCGCCGCGAGTGGCCGCCGAGATGGATATGCGTGTCGTGAAGGCCGGGTATCACAGTACGCCCGCGCAGATCAATGGTTTTGGCAGCTGAGTACCGGTTGCGAAGCTCGTTTCCGCCGACGGCAACCACGCGTCCATCCTTGACAGCAATCGCTTGCCGAATCGAGAACGCTGAGTCGACCGTAACAATTTTTCCGTTGAAAAGGATCAGATCGACGGATTGCGCTTGGGCCAGCGCTTCCGTAGCTATTCCACCGATCGCCGTCCCGGCGGTCACGGCGAGAAAATCACGCCTCGAGAATTTCATATCTGTGCTCTCATATCAGATTCACTGGATGCGTTGTAAATCAAATCCGCAAAGGCGATAACTAAAGTCGGAGTTCCGAAGTCTCTGGTCACACCAGGCAATACCCGACTCGAGCGCCTCCAACTCAGAATCCCACCATGAACCACACGCGCCTGACTGATAGAAATGGCGGCACATTGAGAGATGTCGCCGAAAACCAGCCGTCAAGCGTGACTCGTAATGGGACAAAAACTGAGCAATGTCCTGGTTTGCCGCCGCCGAAGCGCGGATCACTGCAGCCGCCAGAATCGCCTCGCGGACGGCGTGCGCAGTTCCATCGCCGCAAATGGGATCGAAGGCCATGGCTGCAGAGCCGCAAGCCAGCCAATTGGGCCCGCATAAAGGTGAGGCGATGCGTGGATGTGCCGGAAAGCGCGACGAGGGCTCGATCATCTCCTCGATTTGGCGGACAACCAGGTTGCTGCGGCCGAGCAAATTCGCAGGCGTGTCGCCTACCGACAGCAGAAACGCACGTCCTTCAGGGCCGGAGATGAGGAACAGCCAACCGTTTACCAAGGATTCGATCCAACAGGCTTCCCGGTCGGAAGTGCTCGTCAAAGTAACCGATCCAGCGAAAGCGAACCTCGAACCAAATGCTTGTTCGGTTGCGGCGTGGGGAAGCGGATGGGATGCAAAGATCGTCCAATGAGAAGGCTGTTGCGCACGAGCTCCATCGAGATCAGGAGCACTCCTTGCCCGCAGAATTTCGAGTAGCGCATCTTCCGAGACCACCACAGCCGAGTGATTCAGGGTAACCGGCTTGGCATTCGGGCCCCAGGCGACTATGCGACGCCGTATTCGATGGGCAGTCTCGAACAGATGGGTTCCCCCGAAGACATCTCGAATTAGCGCCAGAGCGTTCTCACTCAGTAAAAGCCCCGGCAATCGCGGCCGGCACGTTTGTTCCACATCCAGGCGCCAACCGGCGCGGGAGAGGAGATGCACGCAACACGTCGCTGCTACACCGTCGCCTCGTATGTAGGCCTGCCCCGCCGGACGACCGGAATAATCGGTGGACTGAAAATTAGCTTCACGATACTGCGGAGCACCAGCCATGAAGCTATTTAGGGCAGAACAACCACACCGGCCATTGTCACGTCGTTATTCAGATCCCAAGTGCGCTCGTACTTGAGGGTGGCGGCATCGTACACCTCGACTTCAAAACCAGCGCCGAAGATATACAGCTTCTTCCCGTCGCTTGACATGCCGAAGCTGAAGCGAGTGCGGCAGGGAACCTCGACCGTTTTGGTCAAATGGTCGCTGGCCAATTCGAACGTCCAAAACTCGCAGCGTTTGTTGCCGTGCGCGCCATTCGCCACCACCGTGTAAGCGAATTTCTTGTCGGGCGTAACCTGCAATCCGGCCATTCCAGATGGTGCGGGCCCAATTGGATTGAAGCTTACGTCGCGAGTATTGAGGTCAAACTGCGCAATCCCGAAAATGCGGTTATGCACGATCGGGTCGGAGGAATTGAATAGCGAAATGTGCTTGCCTGGCTCGACGATATTGTCCAAATCGGCGCCGAAGCCGACATTCTCCATTCCCGGCAGATCCGGCTTTGCGAGGTCGATGCGGTCTACGACTTTGAAGTCATCGGCATTCAAGATCACTACCTTGTCACGGAACTGATACAGAAATTTGCCGTCGGGCGAGATCTCGAACACATTACGGCCAAAGCCGCCGCCGGCGCCGTTTTCGTCTTCGGGTGCAACGTCGACGGTTTTTACGATCTTCTGCTGAGCCAGATCCACTACGGTGTACTTCGGTTTGCCGATGTCATAGTGCTCCAGCTTTTTGTCGATCTCCGTAGTCACCGTGTAAAAAAGCTTGCCTTCGGGATCGGGCGTTCCGCCGTTGAAGCGGTAGTGAGTGGTCGCGGTATTGAGGACAAAATGACTCAGCACTTTGTGCGTCGCGACATCTACAACCTCGATCCCGTTGTGGTCGTTCGTCACGACGTAGATCTTCTTGCGATCCTGTGAGAGCCGCATGCTCACCGGAAGCCCGGTTTCTAAGTGAATCTTGTCGATGACTTTTCCCTGGCCCTCGTCGACGACCAGAATCGAGTTGGGATACCCGCCAAGGTAGAGAGTGCCGGCCCAGGCGCACGAGGCGCCCGCGCAGGAAAGGAGAAACGCAAATAAGTATTTCATGTCGCTTTATGGGAAAACGAGATCCAGATTGCGCCAGTCCTTGGTGGCCGCCGCGCATTTGCTCGTCCAGTCGGGTGAATTATTCAGATGATCGGGAACCTGCGCCGGCCAGTAGCACGTGACATAGCAGTCGTAGATGTCGCGTTCCACCGGTTGGCACAGACCGGCTGCGCCGCCCGCCGCATCTACTTCCCAGCCCGGCGAAAACATCAGCGAGCAGCCCATGGGAACATGCGGGCGCTGCTGACCTTGACGCGGGTTGGAAGGATTCTGCAAAGCCACGACATCTTCGTTGCGCGCGGCAACAAAGTCGTCGATGCGTTGCGCCTTTTTGTTTAAAGGCCGCAGATGTTTCATGCTGCTGCTCTCCTTTCGGCGAACCTCTCTAGAAATTGGGGGTTCTGGGCGCTAATCGCGCCGTAGATCTTTAGACAAGTGTCGGTCCAGTCGCGAATCCAGTCGCAATAGTGCAGATTGGGATGACCGGTATCGCCATAACGCACAAAGGCCTCGTGATGACAGCCGCCGGCGCACAATGGGCGGGCCCAACAGGTGTGGCAATCGTATTTGGAATCGATATGTCCGCGACGCAGGAAGTCCGCCTGCTTTTCACGATCGATGCCGGTGGATATGTGTCCGAGCGCGTGAACATCGGAATCAACAAAGCGATGGCAAGGAGCGATATCGCCCGATGGTCCCACACCCACCAAGCCTAGACCGGCGCCGCAGGGATGTGATTTGTTCACACCCTGATGCAACTCGGCCAGCGTATCGCTGACATTTGTGAAGCCGTGCATCTCGCCGCGCAAGGCGTATTCCAGATACTCGCCGGCGAGGATATGAAACTCTTCCAATACCCGGTCCATGCCGCTGCCACCGATGGCGTAGAGCTGGTTGGGCGAAGTAGTGACGGGGGCGAAGCCAATTTCGTGGAATCCCAGGTCCTGCTTGAGATGACGGAAGATTTTGACGACATCCGTGACACCCGAGGTCAGCGTCACGCGCGCCGTAATTGGGCGCGTGCGGTGGTTCTGAATCAGCGCCCGGACTCTGGGCTCAATAATGTCATAGCTGCCCCGCCCGTTCGCGAATACGCGAAGCTGATCGTGCATTTCCTTTGGACCGTCCATACTGACGGTGACGCCAATGCGGTTTTCTGAAAGAAATTCGATGATGGCGGGTGTCAGCAGTGTTGCGTTCGTCGTTAGGCTGAAATCGATTGTCCGCCCTTGTGCCTCGGCCTGCTGGTTGGCATAGCCCACCACTTGCTTGAGCAGGGGGAAATTCATCAGTGTTTCGCCGCCGAAAAAGGTGATGTGAATGGTGCGCCGGCCGGCCGACTGCGCCAGCAGAAAATCCACGGACGCTTTGGCGGTTTCGAAATCCATGAACTTCGGCTTGCCGTCCGGCGTTGCCACCTTGTCGGCGCCGAACTCGTAACAATACTGGCACGACAAATTGCACTGGTTAGTGAGGTTCAGGACCAGGGTCTGCAAAGGAAAAACCGCCGGCGGATTCTGCGGAGCGTCAGAGGGCCTGCGTCCGTTGACGATAACACCGGCCTCGAGCAGTTCCATGAGCAACTCGCGCGCTGCCTCGCGCGGCAAGCCGCCCTCGGCCAAATCCGAGGCGAGACGCTCAATCGGTAGCTCATGCCTAGACAAGCGGTCGATCACCGTTCCGGCGGCGGAGTCCACTTCGAAAATCGCGCCGGCCGGAACCAGATATAGGAATCGGCGGTTACTCGCCTGGAAGGCGTGAAACTCACCGAGCCGGCACAGGCTGGCTTCGGCAGCTGTCATTGGCCGACCTCCGGTTGATCGAATTGGACGTACATGGGCACGGCCACAACTAAGTACGATTTCCCTTGGAGCGGCTTCCCAAAGGCGTCTTTATCGTTCTTTGATGTCGCCACTACCCAGACGTCGCCGTAGTTGTTGCGGCTGAATTTTCGCTTGGGATTTGGGCCGTCGAGTGCCGGAGTAAACAGGCCGGTAGGGCTCAAGGATCCAACGAAGTTCTTGTCGTCGTCGCCGTAGACGGAGTAAAACTCCTCGACCGACCAAGTGACGTCGACAGGCCCGAGTTCCACATCGTCGGCGGTATGGGGCTTGCCGTCGGCGCCGCGCTGATAGCCGATTGCTTCGAACTGTTGGTAGCCCTTCGGATGCACATCGCTGCCGAGCCTGGCAATTGCCGATTCGGGCATCACCTGGATGTAGTCGACGCGATCGTAAACCGCGATGGAGCTGGATAGCACCGAACGGCCCAGCGCAATATCGCGCTTGCCGGACACCGCATCCGCCGCCACGTCCACTTCCGCGACAACTTCGGATGGGGAGCGCGAAACAATGCGGCGCACTGTTACACCTGAGCCAAAGTCCAAATCGGACGGGTTCACTTGCGCCGGGAAATTATCACCCAGCAGCCGGACGCGATTGGCTTGCGAGCCGGCTTTGAGCGCCATGCGATCCACACCGATCAGCGTGGGATCGGAGGAAGCGCGGCGCAGCTTCAAATCGACGCCGAATTCCTGGTATTGGCCCCAGAACCAGCGCCCTTCGGCTTGCGTCTCGTCCGGGGAGAACCATAGGACTTCGCGCGCCTCTTTGTTTAAGTCGTCTACAGCGGCCGTTCCGCTTGTGCTTCCTTTCGAGCGCCCGCGCCAGGAATAACCCGCATAAACCAAACCCTGGCCCGAACGGACCAGCGTGGAGCCGTCGCGGACTGACTGAAGCTTGACATTGGTCGTAAATTCGTCTTCAGCAGCGCCCGGTTCGATGGCCAGCTCGCCGACGTAGTTCCCCTTTCCCGGGATATGTGCCGACACGAGCCAGCGCCCGGCCAGCTTCGGCGCGCGCATCCGTGCTCTCCACGCGGCCCATTCGGGCGTATGGAGCGGAGCAGCTTTGCCCAAATAAGCCAATGCATCGTCGACCGGCAACTTCGGCGGACCTTCTTCACGAGGTGGTACTGGCGGGGCGTTCCCGCCGCCGCCCGCGGCTAATCCTCGACGAAATGCTTGCTCGGCCGTGGGATAAAACGCGACATGGAAGTTGGTAAGCAGCTTCCAATCGTCGGCTGAACGGCGCCACGACATGGGGCGCGCGAACGCGTGGCAATTGGCGCACGCTCCTCGGACGGCATCATCCGGGATGTTGGTCTCATCTTCAATCCGATGCTCGGCGAAGTACATCACCGGCTTGGCTTCTTCGGGCGCCAGGCCGTGATACGTCGCCAGATATTTGACGATGGCTCGAGCATCCTGCGGCGAGAGTGTCAGGCCGTTCAGGCGAACCATACGCTTGATGGCTTCTTCCCAACCTTCCGGGGTAGCGCGCTCCCAAGAGATCCGCAGCATGTTTCCTTTAGCGTCGCGGGTATGGCATCCGCCGCACCGTGATATGACCAAAGGATCGGTAACGGGAATTCCTTCTTCGGGCGCGGGCTTGGCTGCCTGCTGGCCTGCGGCCGGACCACCGCCGCGTTGGGCCTGCACGCATAGCGGTACGCCAACCAACGCTATGGCGGCCCAAACTGCTTTAAACATCACGCTCTCCTTAGCTTTATTATTCTTACACCTTTCGCCAACCGTCGGGGACTGGGCCGGGGCCGGCCGTGTTGTGAACCAAGGTGGTCCCGATTGCGCCTGCGAACCTCGATATCTGATACAAACCTGCTCTTAGAAGGTGATTCGACCTGTGAGTTGGATGGCCCGCGGTCCTGCGCCCTCGGCACTCTGCAAAGCCGTAATCTGCCCAAAACCCGACACTCCGAGCGTCAAGTTCCCCGGAGGTGCGTAGTTCGGATGGTTGAATAAGTTCGAGATCTGCGCTCCGAACTCTATCCGGAGTGATTCCGTGATTGGAATGTTCTTCAGCAGCGACATCGAGAGGGCTTTTGTGGACGGCCCCTGAACGGCGCCACTCTGTGAATCGCCCCATCGGCCGATATTATTCGGCGGATCGACGAAAGCATTGGGATTGATCCATTGGTGAATGGTCTGGCCTTGGTATGGGTTGGCTCCCGGCACGGTATCAGCGCGCCCGCCAGTGGTACCGGTAGTGGCGAGATACCCGGTGCCTGACGGATCGTTTAGCGTCGACACGTCGAGGAAAGGCCCGCTTTGGAGCAGCACGACGCCGCTTAACACCCAGCCGCCCACAATTCTATCCGTGACGCCGCCGGCGCTGTTCAAGAACGTCCTGCCTTTACCGAACGGCAGATTGTAAAGAAAGGTGGCCAAAAAACGGTTTCGCCGGTCAAATGGAGTGTTTCCGTAATCGAGCGATGGATTGTAGGGGTCGCAGACCAGGCTTCCGAATTCGGTGGCGAAGTTTGACCCGGTTCCCGCTGTGTTACAGCCGTTCAAATTCGACAGATCTCGCGTGTAGGTGTAGCTCGCCTCAAACTGGTAGGCGCCCCGGCGCGCATGCACGTCTACCGTGCCGGACTGATAGTTGCCAAACCCGGCATTCTGATTGACCTGAATTTCGCTCAGCAGGGGAAAAGGAATAGCGCCTTGCGTCTGGGCCGAATTGAAACCGGCAATATTCGCCGGCGGCTGATTGATGTTGGCCGAAGTGGGCAGGTTATAAGAATGGTTTCCGGTGTAGGAAGCACGCAGGCCAATCCCTTTGCCGAGGTCCTGCTCGAATGTCAGATTCCACTCCTCCACGATGGGGTTCTTGAAGTGAATTGCGGCCCCCAGGTCAAAAAAGTATGTCCCCGGCTGCGCGATATTGGAAGGGAAAGAGTAGGGCATTGAAAATACCGGCTTCCCGTTGACGATCGAATTCAAGAAGAATCCCTCATCCACTGCCGGCACCGCGAATCCAAAATACGCCGAGCCACTGGTCAGCGGCTCAATGAATCTTCCGTATCCCCCTCGCACGACCGTCTTGTCATTGCCGAAAGCGCGCCATGCGAAACCGATGCGCGGGGCGAAAGCCGTTTTATCGACGAACTGGAGGCTCTGGGGAACTCCCAATTGGCTCGCCAGCAGCACAGGCGTGGGAGCAATCGACGCCACAAAATCGGGGTTCAAATTTTTGACGCCCTTGTCTGGGATCACGACCGCGCCGTGTACCGTCTGTCCATTGACGGTGCTGACGTAACTCGGATCGTAGTTGGCAATGTTGTATTGCTTATCTTGAAACGCCGGATGGTACTCCCAGCGCAGCCCAAAATTGAGCGTGAGGTTTTTGGAAATCTTCCAATCGTCTTGAGCGAAAACAGCATAAGCGTGGGAGTAGGAATCGGTGTTTGGATTCGTCACTGAGGAGATCGCCGTGCGGTCCGGATAACCGAGCAGAAAACTGGCGAACGGAGTGGCGCTTCCAGAGCCAAGCAGGGCTTTCAGTCGTGAGCCGTTAAACCTGTATTGGCCGAGCATGGAACTGGTGAACCCGTCGCCAAAGAAAACTCCCATGTGGCGATAGTCGACGCCGAATTTCATCGTGTGCTTCCCCTTGATCCACGTTAGATTATCGAGAAACTGATACGTGGCTTCGTGGGGACGAGTAAAAACAACAGGTTCGGTGATCCCAGCAAATCCCGTCATGGTGATTACGGGCACGCCAAATTCGGGCGGAACAGCCCGCAGCGGAGGAACTGTGAGCCCCAGCGCGTTCAGAGTCTGCTGCGTAGTAATGGCGGTGCTGTAGCCGGTATGCACCCTTGTGAATCCCCCGCGCGCTTCATTGATGATCGAGGGGGTTATCGTCCAATTGTGGGCCACCACCAGCGCTTCAGAAATTTGGGGCTCCGAAGTGGATCCCTGGGTCGGTAGGTTGAGGCCGTTGCCAGGAGCCAGCAACACGCGGCGATTCTTGTATGTGAACCGGGCATAGATCAGCTGCTTCGAAGTGAGCATTTGGTCGAGGCGAAGATCGCCTTGGGCGCTATTAATCGGCGTATTGTAAGTTGCCAGATAATTATTTGACACCTGGTTCGGGTTTCCGTAATTAGGCAGCGGATAGAGAAAATTCAGCAACTTCGTGGAGAACGCATTGATCTGGCCCTGAGGGATGATATCGCCGGGGTAGCCGGTCAGCTGATTGTTAGGTGATCCTCCCAGGCTCGGATCGAGATATGCGGAAAGATCCCCCCTGCGCATTGCCGCGGTAGGAACGGTGAGAATGTTCGTGAGACTCTTGGGCAATCGCAGAATCTCACCGCTGGCGAAGAAGAACGTACGGTTGCGCACGATCGGCCCGCCCAGGAAACCACCGAAGTCGTTCAGCTTGACCGGGGTGACCTTGTGACTGAATGTATCGCTCGCATTCAAATCCGAATTCTGAAAGTTTTCAAACAGACCCCCGTGGAAAGTGTTGCTCCCTGACTTGGAAACAGTGGTTACGTCGGCCACGCCTCCGAACTCCGCCGGATTTAGCGTCTCGCTGATACGGATTTCTTCTATGGCATTGAAAGACGGGAATAACTCCGTCAAAGCATCCCAATTTCCCAGATCCACTGTGCTGATACCGTCGACAGAGATTGATGTCATGGACGGCAGAGATCCCGCAACGGCGATATTGTTATTAGCATCGGTCTGCACGCCCGGCTGCGCCGTCAGTGTCGAGAAGGCGCTGGTGGAGCCGCTGGCCCGCGTGCCGATGGCGACCGGAAGGTCATTCAGTTCCAGGCTTCCCTTCGTCTCGGCCACGTTAGAGGCGTCGGTGGTTACCACCGCGACGGCCGCCTCAACGGTAACGGCGGTCGCCTGCGTAGCGAGTTGTAGAGTGATATCAACGCGTTGCGTTTGCCGCGCACCTAGGTCGAATGACTGGACAGTAGCTTTCTGGAAGCCCGAGGAATCCACGTTGATCTGGTATGTTCCAACATCGACGTTTACAAACTGGTACGAGCCATTCGAGTCGGTTTGCACCGAGCGCACGCCGTTGGTTCCGGTATTAACAAGATCGACTTTGGCGCCGGGGACTACGCTACCCGACGGATCTCGCACCGTGCCGAGCACCGTGCCGAAGGTGGACTGTGAGAACACAGGACAAGCAAGGCTCAACAAGCAAACGCAAACCAAAACGCAAAGACGGAAAGATCGCTCCATTTCGAGACTCCTCCTGCGCGCGTGTGGACCGAGTGTAGGCCCGCGCGTTTGTGATTACTGATTATGTGAGTGTGCCGCAAATTCGTCAATGGGGAGGCCAAAGCAGATGACCGTGTGTTTTCAAATACGTACATACGTATGTAACCGCGTTGTGAACTGTTTGTGACCTCTTTAGAATGATGGCAGCCCCAAAATCCATCCCGGTTCGTTTGGTGATAAAATTCACGGCATGATACAAACGGCCGGAACGCCCGAGGCCGAAATCGAGCGGCTGCTGAATAGTTATACGCTGCGCTCCAGTGAGGCCTTACGGCACCTCCTGAGATACCTAGCCGACAAAGCTCTGAACGGGGAAGCTGATCGTTTAAAGGAATATACAATCGGACTCGACGCACTGGGTAAGCCGCCTAGTTTCGATCCGCGGCACGACGCTATAGTTCGACTACAAGTGGGGCGGCTCCGACAAAAGTTGGAAGAGTACTACCGCAACGAAGGGCAAAGTGATCCGGTGGTCATAGAATTGCCGAAGGGCCACTACAAACTTACTTGGTCGTTTCGCTCCCTTCCCGAGCCGGAGAGCGCCGCCGACTCGCCGGCGGTCGACAGACAGAATGCTCCCCAATGGCGCTATGCCGCAATTGCCTTGGCGGCCGTATTGCTCGTTGTGCTCGGTTGGGCCAGCTACGCAACCTATCGGGCCTTTCGTTCGACGGCCGACTGGACCAGTTCTTCTCTTTGGAATACGGATTTGGAACAACTCTGGCAGCCTTTCCTCGTCAACGATCAAGCCTTGACCATCGCGATCACGGATCCGCTATTCATTGCGTTGCAAGGCACCGGAGCGATGTTCCGTACCAGAGCCCTGAATCGGTGGGAAGATGCCACCCGCTCTCCGGAAGTCGAAATGCTTCGAAACGGATTGGGCAAGCCCAAGATCACGGCGACCTTCGCCTACACCGGAATCGGGGAAGCCAATGCAGCATTTCTGCTCGGTAGATTACTAGGAACGAGAGAACAGCATATGAGCTTGGCCAGAATCAGCCAGGTGTCATGGCAAGAGGCAACCTACAGCAATATGGTGTTGATTGGCCCTGCGCGGGTTCTGAGCGAAGGCCCCTTAGGAGCGCCCGTCGATACCGATTTCGTGCAGGACAGTACCGGAATTCACAACCTGCATCCCCGGCCGGGAGAGCCGTCGTTTTTCGCAGATCCAGCCGCTGATGAGTTTCTCACGAATGGAAGTGTCTATGCCCTGGTTACGATCACTCCCGGCCCGTTTGGAAAAACCGCCGTGCTCAGCTTTATCAGCAACCGAACCTGGGGACGGCTAGGTGCCGTTCGATCCTTTACGGATCCCGCGCTGGCGCACGTGTTGGTTACAAAGTTAAAGAAGCCCTCGGGCGAGCTGCCGCGCTCCTATCAGATCGTACTCCGCGTAGAGTTCCGGGACGGCGTGCCCACCAACGTGTCGTACGTTTTGCACCGTGAGTTGTCGCAGCGCCCGCATACGCAGCCGGCGCAATAGGAATCGCATTCAGTCGCTGCCGGAGACGCGAGTGGCGGCGCGCCTTCAGTCGCAGCTAGTCTTTAGCATGAAGACAGTCATGGAGTGCCTTGGGACCAAGAAGCGGAGGGATCGGAGTATCATCAAGGCGAACTACGATGCATGTCCCTCCTCCTTGGGTGACTTCGTTCCAAATAGCGGCATTGATTTCGAGTCTTTGCCATGCGCCTTCTGCGTGTGTTGGGAGTACAGAATTATGACGGTGTGGGCATCGCCGATGCTCGGGTTCATGAAGGCGATCGAATCGTCTCCCAGGCCGAGCTCTCTGGTATCCACCTTGTATCGTGACCGGCGTTTCTTAAGATCGGGCGCCAGCCGGTCTGCGACCGTCGAATCAGCCCCCGCGTGCGAAACGAAGATATGCTTCATAGATGAATCGAGCAGGCAGATTCTTCACGCGCTGTCGTAGAGCCCTCTTTTGGAATCAGCAGGAGGTTTGGTCGGGGCGGGGCGATTTGAACGCCCGACCCCCTGCGCCCAAGGCATCGGAGCGTGCCCATTTCTTGTAGGCAAAACACACATTCTAAAAGCGTTGTGGCAATCGTCTACAGAGAAAGTAGGATGCTGTAGTCAGAATCGTAGCTGTCGACTTCCTCAACTCGCAACACCCGACAACACGAACTCTGGGCACAATGAGCTTCGGCTGTACAATAGTGGCATGCCGCTCCAAGTTGACGCCGTCTACGAGAATGGTGTGCTGCGGCCGCTGCAGCCGTTGGACTTGAAAGAGCACGAGCACGTACTCGTGAGTGTCATTCAAGACACCGCTCGCGACCGATCCAGCTTGGCTGTCGAGTACATCGAAAAGATCAAAAGAGAACTACAGGACACCCAGCCGGCCCCTGGTATCGGGGAAGTACGGAGACGGCTTGCCAAGATTCCCGGATCGATGGCTGCAGAGATTATCGCCGAACGCGGGGAACGTTGATCCTTGGCTGGCTATTTCTTCGATTCCAGCGCGCTGGTGAAACTCTACCACCCGGAGACCGGCACACCGTTCGTCGATCAGATCGTTAACACGTCTGACAACCTAGTCCGAGTCGCCCGCCTAACCATAGCGGAACTAATATCGGCGTTCGCGATCAAAGTGCGAACACAGTCCATTAGCCGCGACGATGCAGACGCATTTCTGCGCCAATTTCGAGCAGACATTGCCAGCGGGAAACTAGAAGTTTTCTCTATCAACGAGGCGGAATATGCTGGGGCCGAATTGCTAGTGGAGCGTTACGCGTTCGCCTCACGTCTGCGAGCCTTGGACGCTCTTCAACTCGCTGTGGCGCTGGAATTACGGAATCAGAAGTTGGTGGATCATTTTGTCGCGGCGGATGCGATACTCTGTGAGGTTGCCGGACACGAGGGGTTCTCGGTAATCAACCCTGAATATTCCTGACGGCGTGCCGTTGTTGCACAGCGTGCTTTCATGCAAGACCAGCGCGATCTTCGAGCCAGACTAGAGAGCGCCCTTGCAGAGGGCCAGCGCCTCCGAGAAGAAGCCCGCCAACTGAAAGCGCTCCTCGCACGGCATTCCATCCCACTACCTGAAGTCAGGGTCGAGCAATCTCCAAGCGACCGGTGCCTTCCGGCGCCCGCGGATATCTCTCAAGTTGGAACGCTGTCGGACAACCCGGCAAAGGTGGCGCTGTTTCGATCGTTGTTCCGCGGGCGGGAGGACGTCTACGCAGAGCGATGGCGCATGAAAGAAGGAACGTGGGCCTATCGCCCCGCGGGTAAGAAGGACTGGCAGGCGGTGCTTGCCAGTCGCCCGGAGGATTACAAGAAAGTCGATCGGGAAACCCGCACGCTCTACGCTTTAACCGACGAAGTCATTCGGCAGCATTTGACGGGCAAGAAGACGATCGGGATTTACCCTCTGCTCGTCGATGAAGCCTGTTGGCTTCTCGCGGCTGACTTCGACAAGGCGACCTGGCAAGAAGATTCGTTGGCGTTCCTCGCCACCTGCAAACGTGTGAGAATTCCGGCTTATCTGGAACGGTCACGATCTGGAAATGGCGGTCATGTCTGGATCTTCTTCGAAATGCCGATTTCCGCCGTTCTCGCCCGGAAAATGGGTTGCGCTCTGCTCACACAAACCATGGAGAGTCGCCACCACCTGGGTCTCGACTCCTACGACCGCTTCTTTCCCAACCAGGACACTTTGCCCAAGGGGGGCTTCGGCAACCTGATCGCCCTTCCACTTCAATGGATGCCCAGGCAAAACGGCAATAGCGTGTTCGTGGACGACGACCTTCGCCCGTACCCCGACCAATGGCGACTATTACTTTCAATCAGGAGAGTCGCGACCGATCAAGTGGAATGGATCGTCAGCGAAGCCACGCGCCGGGGTCAGGTCATGGGCGTCAAGTACTCAATGACAGATGACGACACGGAGGGGGCGCCCTGGACTCTGCTGCCCTCAGGGAGGAAGAGTGAGAAGGCGATCCCGGGACCCTTGCCCGAGTCCGTCGAGATCATACGAAGCAATCTAGTATTCGTGCCCAAGGCGGACCTCCCCGAGCCAATGCTCAACCGGATGATCCGGATCGCGGCGTTTCAGAATCCCGAGTTTTACAAGGCCCAAGCGATGCGCCTTCCGACCTGGGATAAGCCGCGCGTCATCTCGTGCTGCGAAGAGTTTGCTCAACATCTCGCTCTGCCAAGAGGCTGTTTGCAGGAGTTGAGCGAACTACTGCAGGAACACGGCATCCGCGTGGCAATTCGCGACGAACGCTACGCCCGCAAGCCCATTGAGGTAGCCTTTCAGGGAAATCTCCGTGATGACCAAGCCGAGGCCATACGCCAGACGCTAGGGCATGACGAAGGCGTTCTGTGCGCACCGACTGCGTTTGGCAAAACCGTGGTGGCTGCCAGGTTGATAGCCGACCGAGCAGTCAACACTCTGATCCTGGTCCATCGAGAGCAGCTACTGGAGCAATGGTGCGCACGCCTTGCGGCGTTTTTGGATCTTCCCCCGAAAGCCATCGGTCAGGTCGTTGGCGGCAAGGACAAGCGGACTGGATTGATCGACGTAGCTTTGCTTCAAAGTCTGCAGCGTAAAGGTGAAGTGAAGGACTGCGTTGCCGAGTACGGGCAGGTGATTGCCGACGAGTGCCATCATTTGACCGCCTTCAGTTTCGAACGGGTCTTGAGGCAGGTCAAAGCAAAGTTCATCCTCGGCCTGACCGCGACGCCGACTCGCAAGGACGGACATCACCCGATCATTTTCATGCAATGCGGACCGATCCGGTTCAACTTGAGTGCCCGCGAGGCCGCCGAACGCTCTCCCTTTTGCCACTTGGTCTTGCCAAGACCGACCGGTTTCCGAATGCAGCCCGAGGGCACGGATATCACGATTCATGACGCCTATGCCGCATTGGTGACTGATGAAGAGCGAAACCAGCAGATCGTGGCGGATATTATCCAAGCGGTTCGCGAGGGCAGCACTCCACTCGTGCTCACCAATCGAACAGACCACCTTCAGCGGTTGGCCTGCGGCTTATCCGAAATTCAGAACGTGTTCATCTTGAAGGGTGGCATGGGCAAAAAGCAACGCCGAACTGTCGTGGAGAGACTGGCCTCGATTCCCGATGGAACACCACGTGTTCTCCTTGCAACCGGAAGCTATATCGGCGAAGGTTTCGATGATTCAAGACTTGACACTCTGTTCCTCACAATGCCCATCTCGTGGCGCGGCACGCTGCAGCAATACGTCGGACGGTTGCACAGGATTTATCACGGTAAAAAGGTTGTCCGAGTGTTCGATTACGTTGATGCGCAGGTTCCGATGCTTGGACGAATGTACGAGAAGCGCATGAAGGGATACCGCGCCATCGGATATGCGATGGAACCAGACAACCAAATTGTACTCAAAAATGTAGGTACCGGGAGCTAGACGGGGCCGATTTTTGCGGCCGATTGACGTATAACTCCAGCAATATCAATGCCCACTCCCGCGATCCACTGCACCTGAGGCAGGTGCGCGGTGCCGCACACACATGCGAAAAGCATGCTGAAAATAAAGGGCTTTGGTCGGGGCGGGGCGATTTGAACGCCCGACCCCCTGCGCCCAAGGCATCGGAGCGCTCACGCGTCGTGGCTCGGCAACTTATGAAAGAATAATGGCTTGGCGCGTTATCGTCTACAAGGTAGATTGCTGAATGTAGTCAAAATTGTAGCTGTCAGGTTCCTCTGTATTCAACAGCACTGCCATTCACGGTATCGGTTAACGGCCTCAGTATCAGCTCCCCGTGCGAGAGTCCGTTCGACATGCAATATGCGGTACTATTTTAAAGTTTTACCAACACTGATTGATCAAAAGAAGACTGATCTCGTGTTTCCGCCGGCGATCGCCACCCGCACAGAAGATGTCAGGCAGCTATCTTCGGACAGCTTCTGCACCTTCACTGATCCAAACCGCAATCTCTGACGACCCCATAGCACTAAAGGTTCAGTCGAGTACGATCAAGATCTCCATTTTCGGGTCCGCGATTTCTCCTGGCACGAAGACACTGATCGTGCGAGATTGCGCGATCCCTTCCCACAACACGCCTCGCTGACTGAGGCTGAAGTACTGATTATCGAGCTTCAGGGGAATAGCAGAGGGAGGAACTGGTGCATGTCGAATCGGAATGCCGTCCAGCTGTCTCTTCACCAGATGCTGGATCTCGGTAGGTGATGAGATTTTCGCTAGCGTGGGAAACTTGCGGATCAATTCATCGACCGCAATTCGCGCGCTCACGGATAAATAAAATTTGGAGTTCTTAAAGTATTGGTCGTCGGGAATTGAGCCGGACCAGATGAGCTTATCGGTAAGCGCGAGCGGAACTACAATGCACTTGGACGGCAACACCGTCTCGAGCAGGTCCCGAATGCGCTCATCGAGTTGGGCGAAGCATGGCCCGAGATTGTCATGGTCATAATCAGGAAGGTTTCTTGCATTCGCCTCGATCGAGAACGTCGACAAGGCTCCGGCCAGGCGCAGCATGGCGCGAAACAGCACGTCCGGATGGCCACGTCTTACCTTCCAGATGTGGTTCAGCTCTGGCATATAAGAGTTGACGGTGTGAAGCAGCCAGAAACTCGCAACCTCCGACGTGGTGAAGTCAGCTAGATCTCGGCCCCTTTGGCGTCGCGGCAGCGCCAGAGAGGTGCTCTTAGCACCTAACACCTCAATCTGGCGCCGAATCAGATTCATCAAGTATTCGCTTGCGGAGATTTCGAGAAGCGGCGGAATGAACTTTGGGCTAAGTACGTACCCGATGCCCGATTGCTTCCGTGTTACCTGGGCAATGCGCATTGTTGTAAGACCGTCGAGGTTTTCTCCTTCCAATAGTAGCCGCAAAGATTTTCGGGCTAGCTGAACGGGCTTCTGGTCGCCTCCAACAGTCACATCTGGCAGCTCGCATGTTTCAGATACGAAGCGGGTCGCTGATTGCGCTCCATTTTGGCTACTGGAGAGTGTAAAGTTCTTGCCCGCTGGACGATACTCGGGAACCGTCAGGAATACGTCTAGAGTGTCTTGAGTTGGCGGGAAGAACTCTTCAATCGATCGCCCTGCCGGCGCGTCATCCGTTTCAGGCACATTAAACGTCAGTCCATCCGGTAACAAACCGCGACAATGCCTGATCGTGAATAGTCCATTTACGAGGCTCGCTTCGTCAACGCTCAGGCCAGTGAATCCCCAATTGGCAAAATTTGAGGCTGCAAAACGAAACTGAAGCAAATCATTGAAAAATTCATCTTGAGCCTGAAAATGCTGCGGGGTCAGGAACATGCCCTTTGACCAGACCACGCGTCGCGATCTTTTCATAACTTTGGACTGCAATACAGCGATTTATCGAAGCTATTCAATTAAGACTCTCCGTGCTCCCGCAGGAGAACAGTAACCTGATCCTGGAGTGGGTCTGGAATTCGCCAGGCGGTCGCACGATCCAACACCTCCTCGAAAGCTGTTCTCCCCGAAAGGCCAGTCGCCATAACGAGGAGTTCATCAGAAGGCCTCAACGTCCGGAGGGGGGCGGAAAGTGTAATGAGAGGCAACTCCCCGAGTTGGGAACACTTCCGAGTTTCCACTTTGTATCGAAGTCCCTCGAACAAAGCGCCCAAAGTCGGGTTCTTATTGAAGAGCAGGTGCATGATACAAGCACGTAAGACAAAAGCACGAACGCTTTCCTGATCACGCTCTTGCTTCACCGTTAGCAGCTGCCGCATCAGGGGGAAAGTGTAGGTCGATGAATACGCAAGTACCCAGGTCATTGGCGCAACGACGTTGATCGTCCGCCGGTCGCGATCCGTGCGAACGTCGTGCGTGTACTCCCATTCGTAAAGTTGAACTTGGGCGGGTATTGATTCAAGAGGAGTAGACAATTCAGACCTGAGGTCAAACGGCCGGCTGCAGACTCTACTGTAGATATCCTTCAGTTCCGCGAAATTCTGATCGGCTCCGAGCACGCTTTCCCGGCCCGACCCTTCGATGTGGTCGCCGAGCACGCGCCGAGGGCGGAAGAGCGGCGCGAGTGCTTCCAGGCAGTCGCGAAGCTGAGTTCGGAACAGCTTGGCAACATCCTTAGTAAGGTTGTGAAGGTGTAGGAGTTGCTCACTATCCATCGCCTGGCCTACGCCGGTTTGAGGGTTCATGAATTCTCCTTTAGGGCTAATGAAACGCGCGTACAACGCCCAAGACCCTAGCAGGCTATTGTACCCGATTTAGCCGATGAATACATGTTTAATGCGCGATGTTTCAATGGTTGGCGGCCTCTTGATTGTCTTCGGCGGATTCAAATCGCGCCGAGGCCAAAATTCCCTCAAGCACTAACTCCGCTTGCCCGCGCTCGGTTTCAACCATGGTAGTAGTCACGATACCGATCGTCATGAGGCGGCGTACATAGAATTGCTTCAGAATGGCGGATTCACCAGCAGGCGCTGTGAACTTGATGTCCGTTTGGAGCGCAGCGCCGGCGTTCGAGAGATGAGCTGCCGAGATTTCCGAAATCGTAGCACTTGGCATATATTGCAGAATGATGCCGCGCTGAGCGGTGACATAGTCTTCGGTCTTCAAATTCTCAGGTACACTGTCTTCGGCGAAGACGATGTTGGAGTGCGCGCCGGCGCCCGCCAGTTTGAATCCTTGTCCTGGAACGAGGTCCCACTCCTGGGGCGGCGGTGCAGCGCTCCAGCTCCCGAAAGTTTCCCGGTTAGGAGCACGTGTCAGGCGCAGCAGGAACTCCGTCATTCCGGCCGTGAGTTGGTCGCCGGGCCGCAGGATCGCTGTTTCGATCCGGTTTCCTTTGATCCACGTCCCATTCGTGCTTTTTTGGTCGTTGATGGTGCAGAGTCCAGCCGCGACGTGAATCAGGAAATGCTTGGAGGACATCGAGGAATCGCCTGAAATCTTCACTTGAGAAGGCGAACTTCGGCCCACCAGCACGCTCGCACCTTCCGGAATTTCGATACACTGGCCAGCTTGGGGGCCAGTGAGAATTTCCAAAGTGAACACGAAGCCCCGCGATCCTTAAGGAAAGGCCAGCCCTGGAACATCCAACTGAAATGGCGAGCTCCTCGCAATTTGTTGGAGCATAGATACGAGGCCGTACGGCAGCAGCCACAGCGTCTCGCCGTTCATCTCGACGGGATGCAACGCAGGAGGAAGAGAAACGGGTTTCGGGCACCAGCCGACTTCAAATCTAATCTCCCGAATAGCGCCCGGTTTTTGTTGCGCGCCTGGATACAAGAACCCGGAATAAGCTCCGGATTCCGTAAGGGGCAGCCCAAGAGAGAATCTTCCGCTAGCTTTGGAGTGGGGAGAAATCTCGCGGCCATAGGGGACAATCGGGTTTTCAATGTGCAGGCCTTTCGGAAGAGGCTCTATGGCGCGTTTGATTGTTGCGGCTGACTCGTGAATCTCGACGTAGGCCCAATCTGGTTTGAGTGTGTTGGTCTGCATGTCCCACAGCCGATCGAATACGAGAATCGTTTGCGAAGCGGTATTCTCAAGCGAATACTCAAATTCCACCCGGCCGGCTGTGTGGCGCGCGCGCAGATCCACGCGAAGTTCCTGCTGCATTCGATTGCTCTCCTTGAGGTTCTGTCCAGCCGACAATTTGACGTCCATCCCAAGCAGTCCCAGACCCATGAGTGTCATGATACCCCCATGAAAGCAACACCTAGCGGCACGCATCAGTAGAACGTCCTGCTTGGCAGCCCGCGGTCGTGGCGGTAGGTGTTCTCCGAATAATTGGAGTTGCTATAGGGTCCCAACGCGGCCGCGCGCAGTTCCGAGTTGGCGATCGGTGTTCCCGCCATCGGGCCGACGTTGGTTCCCTGCGAATTGTCGAGGTGCCCGTGCATCATGTCGTCGGAGTGAACCATTTCGTGATAGAGACCGACGTCGGCAGGGCGATTGGGAGACTGCGCCCACTTCGCCGAGTTGTAGGGAGAACCCGGGGGCCCGCTGAGGCTGGTCCGATCGGGGTCGTAACCGACCTGAGTGTCCGCTGCGGAGCCCGCGGTTCCGTCGGATTTTAGATAACCCGGAGGATTTGCGCCGCTGGGCGGCGACGGATCGGTCCAGGCCCAGTTCCCGGGCTGACCGTTGGGTTGCGTGTCGATGTGGATTCGGCAGTGCTTTCCGCTATCTCCCATGGATTTCAGAAGATTCTTTCCGCTGGGAGTGGAAGAGATGAGGTTAAGGTCGCGAACAGCCTTGGCTTGAAATTCGGGCGTGCCTTCAATGGTGATGGAGCTGTTGTATTCGGTGACGGTGGTGCCATCTGCGCGCTGCACGGCGCGCGGGTAGCCTGAGATGAAATTGATGAGCCCGGCCAGCAGGCCGCCGAGAACCGCTGAGACGCCTCCCATGCCGCCCGCCATTCCGACCAGCACGGTAGGACAACCCATGAGCAGCGCGTCGGGAGGGCCGACACAGATCAGGGTGTCGGTCTGGCGCGATTGCGGAGATCCTCCGACGATTACAGTGAACGAGCCGAGGATGAAAGGCCCGCCAACGTGTGGCACCAGCACGGTAACCATCGGGCAGGTGTGCATGTCGCCTATCCGTGAGGCGGGTGGGCCACCGATGAGGACGGTGGGACATCCGACCGTGATGACCCCGCCGTGGACTGTGGGGTCGCCGATGCGAGCTGCGGGTAGGCCGGGCATGGGTATGTTAACCAGGCTCTTGGCGGTTAGAGGCCGGGAGACCCTTAATTTCAACTGGTCCTCTCATAATCATTGAGAGTCCTGCCCGCGCACGCTCTAGTATTTCAATCCTGCGACCTTCCGGAACTTGTTCTTCTCGTCCACCCTTCGTCCATGTCTTCAGAGTCCGCCCGAACAGCTCGGAGACTGGACCAAATTCGGCCCCAATTTCAGCAACCCAGCCGTTCTCTATGTACTGAATCGTATGGCGATCTTTCGTTTGGACAAGGTATCCTTCCGAATGCTCTACCTGCTGGGGTCTAAGGAACTTGAACACGCGTTAATGTCCTCCGGTAATCAATGCGGTTATCCGCTCGTTGTATTCGAGCGTCGGCGATTCGGTTGTGTTGAAGATTCCATTAGGATTGGCCCCTTCAACAAAGCCCACTGCATTACCCGATGCCTCCTGCGCAAAGCGTTTTGAGAGCTTGGCCCAAACTTGCCGTGCTTGGTCGCCGTAGAGAGGGCTGTCTTTTCCAAAAAGTTTTTGGTCGTCGAGCCACTTGCCTCCCGGAGTCATTTCCAAGGTTCTTTTCCCGTTTGTCGTGGCAAAGGACTCGGCGAGCTCCCGATTTCCCTCGCCCGAGTAGAAGACCGCTTCGTTTGGCTTTGTAGATACGTCGAGGTGATCAACCACGTCCATATAATGTTTAAAAGCCGAATCATCCAGGTAGGTGGTCGCATTCGCTGGTGTGGCGGTTGTCAGCCCTCCGACTTCAATTTCTTCAGCGGCTGCTGCAGCCTGCCCCAATCGAGCGGCGCTTGGCTTCAGCTTCAGTACGCCTTTGAGATTTCGTGCAAGCTTGATCAACTCGGGGACTTCGCCGGCCACCCTCACCGCGAGTTCCGCGGCACCCACGACCGTGAGGACCAGCATGATGAGGTCTAACAGCACTTCACCGAAAACCTCTCCGGCGCGAAATTGGCTTGTCAGGTCCTTCTGCCTTACCAACTGGTTGAACGTTTCCCATTTCTGGGCGTACATCTGCAGATAGCGATCTTTAGTCTTCGCCAGGAACACACGCGGATTCTTGACCGCGTACATCACTTCGCGCGCCAAGGCCTCGCACTGATCGTGTGCGGCCTTCATCTCGCCGTTCAGAACCAATTCCGTAGCCTTCGCAGCGAGGTAATCCGGTAAGCCTAAAATGTCCCACCAGGCCGGCGCCTTCTGCGCTTTGACATAAAGCCCCGCCAACACGAACGTCTTCAGCAGCCCGAGCAGACCAACCACGCTGCCCGCAACGTTCGCAACAATTCCGCAACAAACTCCAACTTCGAAGCTCTCAGCGCCCAGCGCGAGCTCAGCCCAGCTCTTCAGTTCCTCCCAGTCGGCTGCGTTCAGTATGCGTTCGACAATGGACAGTTCGGAGCGCTGCGCCGGTTGGACGACCGGCGGCAGCGCCGGCGCTGGAAACTCACGTCTCGTGCTGTGGCTGGAATCCGGGACAGGTAAAGATCCCATGGCCGGCTAGCTGTTAATCTTCACGGGCAGGCCCTTGATGTCGGTGATGCCACCATGCACCTCGACCAACATCGCTCCCTCGACGTCGATGTGTGTGCCCTTGACCGTAATCGTGCCGTCGGCCTTCATCAGAATCGAACTCGCGCCGACCTCCAGCTTGATCTCGGTCGCAGCGGTGACGTGGATGAAGCTGCTCTGCGACGTGATAACGATTTCTTGCTTTACCGTGTCGGTCTGCTTGCCCGTGACCACCGTGGTGCTCTCGTCGTGTTCGATTATGGTGGTCATGTCGTGCTGACCGTGGATGTGAATCAGCTCGTTGCCCTTGGTGTCGTCGAGCGAAATCTCGTTATATCCGCCGCCACCCTTGGTGCTGTTGGATTTGACACCGCTGGTCACGGCCTTGCCCGGCAAGTCGAACGGCGGCATCTGAGCGGCGTTGTAGACTCGCCCGACGATGATGGGCTGGTCGGGGTCGCCTTCCAGAAAATCCACCAGCACTTCCTGACCGATGCGCGGGATGTGAATCGCACCCCAGTTCTTGCCGGCCCAAGGGTACGAGACTCGAATCCAGCAAGAGCTGTTCTCGTTGTTCTTGCCTAGGCGGTCCCAATGGAACTGCACTTTGACGCGCCCGTATTTGTCCGTGTAGATCTCCTCGCCGCTCGGTCCTACGACAACAGCCGACTGACAGCCTTTCACAACGGGTCTAGGCGTGATTCGTGGGGGTCGAAACGGGGTGGAATAGGGGATGCACAAGAAAGAATTGCGATAGGCTGATTCTCGCCATCCAAATCCCGCACTGCTGGTCCCGAAGTTGAAGGCTTGCGTACCTTTGTGCTCGATCGCAGTAAGAACATACTCCTGGTTGAGGTCGTTGCGGTAGTGGTCATTTAGTAGGAAGCGGTAACCGGTCGTAAAAGACCGGCAGTCGCTCTCGCCGCGGCCGACGACTTGAGGAGTGTCTTCTTCCTCGAGCCGAATTCGCACCAAGTGATCACCCTCCGAGCGTCGCTTGTACTCACCCGGGTAATCGTAGATCTCGTATTTGCCCTGGCCGTTGACCGTGGCGAACAGGCTGGCAGTGGGGGTTTCGAAATTATAATCGGTATAGCTGAATGCGCCGGAACGAAGCTCTCGCTCCGACCGCCAGCGCATCACCACGTCGTCATCCTGCCATCCGCCAGCACTCAACTCGTAGCGCGCCTGCCTTTGGTTCGGACATAGCTCGTGAGCAGCCTGGCCGTTCGCCAGAACCAAGGTATGTTTCCCCTGCTCGTGTTGGTGGAAGTAAAAGATGCCTTCCTCCTCCATGAGACGCGCGACGAAGTCGTAATCGGTCTCGCGATATTGAACGCAGTATTCGCGCTCCACGAAATCGCCATAAAGCTTTAGGCTGAAATCGCTAAAGCCCAGCTCGGTGAAGATCTGCTGGATAATATCCGGCACTTTCTTCTTCTGGAAGATGCGGCAGTCCGCCTTGCGCGTCAAAAACCACAACCAGGGCACTACCGTGGCTTGGTAGACGCACAAGTTTTGATCGCGACCCGACTGCGAAAAGCGGCTGACGAAGCCGTTCCAGAAGCGCGGCGTTCCATCGGCCAGCAGTATGCGGATGTCGACGCGCTGGCCGACCAAGCTGTCAAACGAGATCGAATCGTTCTCCGACAGTAGTTCTAGCTCAAAGGAGAATAACTGGGAAATTGCTTCCCGTCCGTGAAACGCACGCAATAGGAGCACATCCTCGCCGAGAGGTGTGCTTACCGCCATCAGCCGATTCTCTTGCGTGAACATCGCCACAGACTTAACGCTCTTTCCCCCAGTCCTGGGCGCGCACCTTAGTCAATCGCATACTCGAATGAGCCCCCGGCACCGATTGTCGCGCGAACCCGACTCAGTCGCCCTCCCTCCGCCATGCGCGCAAGTATGGTGCTTGAAACTTCTGGCAGAAGGGTGCCGGTCAGAATTCGATCCACATTGCGCGCTCCGCTTTCAACCTCGGTGCAGCGCCGCATTACCTCAGTTACGACTTCATCCGAATAAGTAAACTGCATGCGATGGTTTTCTTCTAATCTTCGGCGAATGTGTTTGAGTTTCAGCTCGATGATCTTTCGCATCGAGGAATCGTCGATTGGATAGTACGGAATCACAAGCAAGCGGCCTAGTAACGCGGGCTTGAAGATGCGCCGCAGTTGGGGACCAAGTGCGTTAGCAAGCTTTTCTGGTTCGGGCCGGCTCTCTGAATCTCCACACAGCTCCATCAGCAAGTCCGAGCCGGCATTCGACGTCATGAGGATGACCGTGTTCTTAAAGTCCACTTCACGGCCTTCCGCATCCTCCATAAAACCCTTGTCGAACACCTGGTAGAATAGCTCCATCACGTCGGTATGGGCTTTTTCCATTTCGTCGAGAAGGACGACGCAATATGGTTTTCTGCGAACAGCTTCGGTGAGCACGCCACCCTCGCCATATCCGACGTAACCTGGAGGCGACCCTTTGAGGCCGGAGATAGAATGCGCCTCCTGGTACTCGGACATATTAATCGTCACCAGATTGCGCTCGCCGCCGTATAGGACATCAGCCAGCGCGAGAGCGGTCTCCGTCTTGCCAACGCCGCTGGGACCAACCAGGAGAAATACGCCTACCGGCCGCCGCGGATCATCGATTCGCGCGCGGGCCGTTCGGATGCGCTGGCTGATCGCATCGAGGGCATGACTTTGGCCAATCACTCGCTCTTGAAGCAGGGGCGCGAGATTCAGAACCGTCTGAATCTCGTCCTTCAGCATTTTGCCGACAGGAATCCCGGTCCAACCGCCAATCACTTCCGCTACCGTTTGCGAATCAACGAATGGTTTCAGAAGCGGACGCTCGCCTTGCAGAGCAGCCAATTCCTTGATCGTACTTAAGAGATCGTCGCGCAGCGGTGCAACGTCAACCGTCGCGTCGGCAGATCCAACCGGCCCGGACGCTGCGGCGCCTGCCATGGCCATCTGCGGCGCGGGCTGTTGTGAGATCGCCTTCTCGATCTGTTGATGGAGCCCAATCGCCTTTTGGACCAAGGTTCGCTCACACTCCACACGGCTTTGAAGTTCGGCGAGTTTCATTTGCGCGTCGGCCTTCAACGAGCAAAGTTGTGCAAGCCGCTCGGAGTGATCGACGCCGGTGGCGACCTCGCGCTCTAGAATGTGCTGCTCCGTATCGAGCAATGAGATCTCACGCTGGGTGTCCTCGATGGAAGGCGGCGTGGATCCCTGGCCGATCGCGATGCGCGCGCAAGCGGTGTCAAGCACACTGACCGCTTTGTCGGGGAGCTGTCTGCCGGCAATATAGCGATGCGACAGTCTAACAGCCGCGTCGACCGCCTCGTCAAGGATTTTGACGTTATGATGCTTTTCGAGCGTGCCAACCAGGCTGCGCATCATCCCGATCGCCTGGGGCTCGGCCGGCTCTTCAACTTTGATGACCTGAAAGCGGCGCGCCAGAGCTGCGTCTTTCTCAAAGTACTTCTTATATTCGGACCAGGTTGTGGCCGCAATGGTGCGCAGTTCCCCTCGAGCGAGTGCGGGCTTCAGCAGATTCGCGGCGTCACTTTGTCCCGCCGCTCCGCCGGCGCCAATCATGGTGTGCGCTTCATCGATGAACAGGATAATTGGCCGCGGCGAACCTCTTACTTCGGAGATTACACCCTTGAGCCGATTTTCGAATTCGCCCTTTATGCCAGCTCCCGCCTGCAATAGCCCGAGATCCAAAGTGCGTACGTCCACGTCTTTCAGTGGCGCCGGAACGTCGCCGGCGGAGATACGCAACGCGAAGCCCTCGACGACCGCTGTTTTTCCCACTCCGGCTTCTCCGGTCAAAATCGGATTGTTTTGCCGACGTCGGGTTAGAATGTCTATGATCTGCCGGATCTCGAAGTCGCGTCCCAAGACTGGATCGATCTTGCCTTGTTTCGCCGCCATCGTAAGGCTTATCGTGAACTGTTCCAGGTTCGGCGTCCTCGAAATTGCCCCCGGGGTCGGAACATCAGTCGCAGTTTCAGCCTCGGTCGCAGAAGATTCCGCGGTTGTCGGCATGGCCTTCAGATCTTCTGCCGACTTAGAGCAAATGCCGAAGAGGTCCTTACGAAGCGCTTCTACCGAGATTGTTTTCCACTGCGGACAACTCTCCAGCGCGTAACGGGACAAGTCGTCGTTGGCGAGTAAGGCCAACATCACGATTCCGGACCGGACGTGGTCCTCCCCAAATTCCAACGAGGCAATGCCCCAGGCCTCCGAAAGCAGTTTGACAATCCGAGGCGAGAGAGCGGGGCTGCGCGCGTTCCCGGACTTCATGCGATCCAAGGCCCGGGCAAGGTCTCGTGTGACCCTCGACGGATCGATTTCAAAGCGGCGGTGAATGGCAGAAATGTCGGAGTCGACGCTTTCCGTCAGCTTCAGCAGGAAGTGTTCGATGTCCACTTCATAGTGCGTTCTTGTAACACACAAGCCAGCACCTGCTTCGAGAGCGGAGCGGCACGTTGCATTCAGCTTGGCGACCAGCCCCTTCAGATTGACGCTCATTGAATCCCTCCGGGCCGAGCGAATCCATCCAAATCACCGGCAAACATAGCGTCTGCGGCATCTTCTTCAAACGCTCGGGTTTTGAGCCAAGCCGACCAGCCCAATCGGGGAGATTCGGGTGTTTCATCCGTGAGCTGGGGCCAGGGAACCTCAGTCGCCATCAGCACGGGTTGTATCTCAAACTCCAGCGCTCGGTTGGCGAAGTACCGGATCAAATCAGTGGCTGTCCGGAACGCCTCGCCGTCGGGCAGGAATTCGCGGAACCTCCGGAAAGGAAGCGGGCCGAATCGGACGCGAAATACGCCTTGCTGAGTCCACACGGCGTCGCCGGCGATGGCGCCTACGCCAAGTTGGTTATGGATGCCTTCTGAGTCGAGATAGCTCAGTTCCTGCAGCTCCAGCGCATGCCAGCGCCCGCAGAACTGGTCCACTTCTACCGGCACTTCAAAATAGTCACGTAGCAAGCCGGCCAAAGCCGAGGCGGAATGCGGGCGTTGCGCAATCAGTCCGGCGTAACGCAATAACGCTTGGTCCGGAAACCGCAGTCTCTTGCGAAGTCCGCCGGTACCCATGCCAATGAGGGCGAAAAGATACCCAGTGAAACTGTCTTCCAAGCCTTCGCGCAGGCTACGCTCATAGCCGGCAATAAAATGGTGTTTGTCCCAGGCACGATAGAAAAGCGACACCAAGCGATGATTGAACACATCCAGGAATGCAGCAAACGAGTCGTCGTCCTGCATCTCCTGATTGAGTACCAGGTCCGTATAATATGCGGGCAGCGTCCCCTTTATGCCTGTCAACCCCATAAAGGCGACGGTCATGTGCACTGGACCACCGCCGTTGGGTTCGATCGAATGCACCTCACTCGCGGGAAATTCCAGTGATTGCTTGGCCTGAAAGTGTACGATCTCGGCGCGAGGTGACGCAGTGGCGCCGACTAACTTTCGATCGTTGTACATGCGCGCCAGAAGCCGTACCGCCTGAAAGAATCCGAACTCCCAGGCGTTGGTTAATACCAGGTCGGCTACAGGAGTATTTGTTCCCCAGCTCGGGGAGGCCATTCTTTCAATACTCCTTTCCGTTGAAGGGTTGTGGCTCGAAATTGAGTGAACGAGTTGAGGGCGCTATACAGGCCGAAGAAACGCTCTAGCACGGTGGCAAGCAAGAAAACGCTGGTCCCCACAAACTCGTCTTCATCGAATTCGGCCTCCACATGCACGCCGGTTGCAAACGTCAAACCGTGCTCTGAGGTCATGCGAGCGACCTTGGCGCGGCTCTTGATTTTTGTGATGCCATTGATTTGATGAACGGCCGATGGTGCACCGCTGGAATCGTACAACTTCAGTAGTTCCCGAAGAGCCTCGACGCCTCCGTCAACGATAGAAAGGTAGTTGAGCCCGAGGTGTGAGATTAGCCGCCACTGTAAGCCTCGACGCAACGGGGGGTAAGCGGTTGGAGTGAGTGACTGGGCGAGTCGAATTCGCAAGAGAGCCCCGGACTCCATCTCGAGTTCGCCGAATTGCCCCTTTACCGGAAGCTTCCCGGCCAATGAGCGATTTGTGCAGGTCACATGCACGGTTAAGGATTCGACGGGCGGCAGGCTCGGTTCGAACTTCGAGTTCACGAGTGAGAGATATACGTCAGTGCCCTCGTCTTCGATCCCGGATCTCCGCCTCGTCGCGAGCCAGAAGACTTGTTGTGGATCGGCTCCATCTGCATGGCGAAACGAATAGAACGGGCGATATTCCTCCGGCTCTTGCGCATACGGAGCCACGGAGGTAACGCGTTCCACCGAATAGACCTCGGTGGACAAAGGATAGCGGATGTCTGGCACTACACGATACTCCGTTTGTGAGTGCGACACTCGAATCGGCTCCGCTGTTCGTTCAAATAGGTTCACGATCGGAGTACACCCAAGCCGGAACGACTCAGCGGTTACGGCCTGCTCGAGAAGCGCGGCGCGGTCATCGCGCTCGAAGTCAGTGAGCAAGATCAGAACCTCGAATCGATCCCCGAGGCTATCCTTCGGAAGTTGTTCGAGACCCGCGAGATCGAAAAATAGAAATTTCTGTGGGAACGAAAAATACTCCTGCAGCAACCGGTAGCCGAGAAAGCTGCGGTCGGAATAAGGCACCATTCCTTCGTCGCGGTTGAAGCCGACTTCTCGAATACGCAAGAGATTCAACACCGCTGCAGCATTTCGCTGTCCTATAGCGCGTACGGTAATGCCGGCGAAGTTGTTGAATAGCAACTCGTACAACGTGAACGCTGTCTGCTGGTCACCGCCCAGGAAAAACCGCAGATCCGAGAGAGGCAATTGGGAGAGCTTCAAGCCCCCCAACATCCGCAATTCGATCTGAACAGCGAAGGGCACGTCCGATCCCGCGAGGCCTCCGCGTATGCTCGAACTGCGTAAGAAGGCCGCACTGACGACTTCAATGGGCCACAGCTGAACCGGATAGCATGTTTTGAAATGGCAGATGGCTCCATTAACGGGACGGGAGTACAGCTTCGAGTCCTTGGGCACTAGATAGCCGGTCGCTACTTTGCTTTGTTCTGGTTCAAGCTCGAACTGCGCGACCGACATAGAGGGAATCGGCCTTAGGTAATGCGGATACAGAATATCGAGAACAGCCTGAGTGATCTCAGGAAACTCGTCGTCTATTTTGCGATGGATCCGGCCCGCTATCAGCGCGAAAGCTTCCATCAAACGCTCTACATGCGGGTCTTCTGAGCCTGAGTTGGATAACTTGAGCGCGCCGGCGCGATCCGGATATTTTTGCGCAAACTCTGCGGCCATCTGGCGAATGAAAACCAGCTCACGCTCGTAATAAGTCAGCAGTTCGTTGCTCATCAGCCCAACGCCTTGATTGAGATAATGCGGCAGTCGGCCTGCAAGATGGTGTTGAAGGAAATGTTTTCATTCACGGCCCCGACCTTCAAAGTCGCGTGAATATGAAACTTCAGGACTGGGCTAAATCTATCCCAATCCTCCACCGTAACCTTCACTCCGCTGAGCCGCGGTTCAAACGCCCGAATCGTCGACTCGATGTCACGCCGCAACCCCTGGGGGTCGGCGCCGAGGTTATATGAAGAAATATCCGGAAGCCCATAGTTCAGGATTGAAGACGATGCTGCCGGAAATTCTGAGGGGACGAGGCTCGTGCCTCGACGCGAATTCAGCAGGGCGGTGAGATCGCGCGCAACGGACAGCTTAAGCGCTCTCGGGCTGCTCGGCTGGATTGAGCCGACTTCAATACCTCCAGGACCGGAGATTAACCGATCGAGTACCGATGGGACCGAAGGGTGCGAGCGATGAAGCGCCATGGCATTATTTCTCATCGCTGCATGCTAAAGCCTGCCACGGGTCGAGGCGGCACAGGCGCTCAAAGAGCGGCTTGGCCTTCTCCGGATCGGCAGCATCGCCCGTTCGGTAACACCGATACAAACGAGTCCAAACAGCGCCTACCACATCCGCCGTTTCCCAATGTTCGAGTTGATGCTTGTCGATTTGTTCCGCCAGCTCCTCCAGGATCGATCTGGCGAGCGTGTATCGCCCACGCTTTAGACAGATCTCGGCGAGGAGTAGCTTGCGTTGAAATCGCACTCGTCCATTAGGCTCTGCTGCCGCCAGCCGCGCCATTTGCGCTAGAGCTTGGTCAATGTTTCCCTCGCGCGCCAGCTTTTCCGCTGTTCCCCAAGAGCCGGCTGCTATGTCGCCGTCAGAGCCTCTCAGAAAGGAAAGATCGGCGCCTTGCGCTCGGCCAACAGCAAGGCCATCTGCGGCGGCGACTTCCTTGTTTTCAGCCGGTTCCAGTTCGCGCTTGTTCTTCAGAATACGTTCCAGAACAATACGGCAGTCTTCAAAGGCCTGCTTGGCCTCCGAAAGTGGAGGAGCACTCTCACCAAACTTACTCTGAGCAAGCTGTTCGAATACCGATAGCTCCGCCTTTGCGTCCAGAAAATCCGCAAACAGCGCCTCACAGTCGGCTCGCTTGGTAGCCGCAACAGCGGCATCCCACGCGCCGGCTGTGATAATCCCGCCCGACCGTCGCGACTCAAAAAAATATTGAAACGAATAATTAGGGGCAGGCGCGGCCCGCATCGTCAACGGAATGCTTCGGATCGCATCGGCCATCTTCTCGTTGAGCCATTCCAGGGGACCTGCCCGACTCTCCACATCACTGTCCTCGACTAGGGGATACAGCCCTGAATCCCAGTAGCGCGTCAGCAATTCACTGATCATCCGCAAGCCGTCGCGAACGCCAGCAAACCCATATTGTCTGATGGCAGCTTCCGTGATCCAAATTGCGAGACGAAGATCCTTTGACTTCGTAGCGAGGGCCGAAGTCGCCAAATCCATGAGCAGCGACCATTTCGCGTCCGCTGCGTCCTCGCGCGCGAACTCCCCTTTATCCAGTGCGTCAAACGTATCCGGACGCGCCTTCCGAATTTGCACCCAGTCGGTCGAAGCGCTAAGATCCTCACCGGCCGGCTTCTCTTCGGAGATCGGCTCCAACACCGCTACGGGAATCACAGTAGGAGTTGGCATTTTACTCAACAATGTTCGGGAAAAACTGGGAACCCCACCCGACGAACCCCTCCCGAAAACGAATAAAAACCCTTAAAGCGAAGCGCCGGCCCGCGAGTGCGACTTACGTCCTGACAAGGGCTAGTCTATGCTTTGACTTTGTTCTCTACCAGGCTCCAGCCGCCGGTTACATTTCCCCCGCCGCTGCCATCCTCACGCTTTTGCTGCGTGTAGGTCCACTTGATTGTTCCGTAGTTGAAACTGACGGATTCGCTGGGAAAATCGTGACCGCCACCAGGGGAGACATGAGAAATTACCACCTGCTCCATATCTATCTGCATGTACTTCACTCGCTGATCACCGGAGGCGCGAAACAGCTCAAGACTAACGGTCTTAATGTGCTTTCCGTTGGAGCACGCTTCGTAGAGCTTGGGCGACGCTTTGTCGACCAGCTTCGTAATCGAAAAATCCTGGTGTTCGGTACGCGCGGTTGTGCCACCACCCGCAGAGGCGGCCGTCGCCGAGGCATTCTGCGTAATACCGTGATTGAATGACATGACTTCGATCCAATCTTTATGCTGGGAATCCTGAGATTCGCCAGGAATACCATCAATCTTGAGGTAAATGTCCGCCGGCATGCATAGATCCTTTCTGGAACTGTTAATCCCCTAGACAAGCCGCCAAGGCCGCCAAATTTCGGCAGACGATCCAGGCCGGCCAAAACCAAACTTGACCGACAACGAACTACGCTTTGACTGGTGGCAGACGCGCCACAAGCCGCAATGACACCGTCAATTCATCAAGCTGAAAATGTGGCCGCAAATAGGCGACCGCAGTATATGCACCAGGTTTTCCCGCGACCTCGCTCACCTCGATGCGCGCTTCGCGCAGCGGGAACTTCGCTTTCTGGTCCGGATTTGCTGTGTCGTCCAGCAATACGTAATGTGAAATCCAGTCATTCAAATAGCGCTGACAATTCTCCCGCGACATGAATGAGCCGATTTTATCACGCATCATCGCTTTCAAAAAGTGCGCAAAGCGGGAAATAGCGAACATATACTGCAATTGCGACGAAAGCCTGGCATTCGCGTTGGCGGCATCATTTAGATAAACCACCGGCTTTTGGCAGGACTGTGCCCCCAGGAAGGCGGCGCGATCGGTCCCTTTGTACCAACAGAGCGGGATGAATCCCAACTTGGAGAATTCGTTCTCCCGCCTGTCCGGAATTGCCAGTTCGGTTGGCACCTTAACCTGGATATCTCCTTCGTCTGTGGAGAAGGCGTGGGTGGGAAGGCCTTCTACCAAGCCTCCTCCTTCGACCCCGCGAATCGCAGCGCACCATTCGTGTCTTGCGAAGGCATCGGTGAGACGGGCGGCAAATGCGTACGCCGCATTCCCCCATAAATACTTCTTGTGATCGCGACCGTCTACGTCCTCTTCGAAGTCGAACGCCTCGACCGTCTTTGTATCTTTCCCGTACGGAAGCCTCATCAGAATGTGAGGCAACGTCAGACCGACGTAACGGGAGTCCTCGCTTTCCCGGAAAGATTTCCAGCGAATATAGGCGTCGTTGTCGAAGATCTTGGAGAGGTCTCGGGGGCCACCGAGTTCCGTAAAACTTTCCCAATTGAAGAGTTTTGGACTTGCGGCGCTGATAAACGGGGCGTGAGAGGCCGAGGCTACATTCGACATCTTCTCCAGAATTTCGATGTCTTCCGGGTGCCGGCCGAATTCATAATCGCCAACCAACGCCCCAAACGGGTGGCCACCCAATACGCCGTAACCCTCATCATGGACCTTCTTGAATATCGCGCTTTGGTCGAATTCAACCGCCTTCGACAGGTCCTTGAACAGATCCCGCTTGCTGATGTTCATAACCTTGATCTTCAACATCGGAGAAGTCTCGGTCTGATCCACCAAATAGTGCAGCCCGCGCCAACTTGCCTCCAGGCGCTGGAACTGCTCCGCATGCATAATCTCGTTGAGTTGATTGGAAATGGCCTGATCAATCGCAGCGATGCGGGCATTAATCATCGCCTCCGTATCCTTGGATACGGTCATTTCCTTGCTAACGACTTGCTCCACTAAGGCCTCGACGTACTGTTTGGCGCGATCACGTTCTTCGACGGTGGGGGCGAGGCGGCCCTCATCGAGAATCCGATCTAAGAGGCTCCCCTGCGTCGTGGTTTCGGTGGTTTGCGTTGCTGCTTGGGCCTTGGGCTCTGGCATTTCATCTCTCCCTGGGGTCGGTTGGTTCCGACACCCCGACCTCGGAGCGCAATTTCTCAAAGGATTGCGTATTTTGTAGTATTTCCTGCAGCAGGCTGTCTAATTTGTCATTCCCATAGAGGCTGGAGCGGAGGTTGGATAGTTTACTACGAAGCTCCAAGAGCTTTCGGAGCGGCTCGACCTGGACTGCGACTTTCTGTGGCTCAAAATCCTCCAGGCTCTTGAAGCGAAGCTCCACTCCCAGCCGGGTGTCGTCGCCTGACAGGCGGTTGTCCACCTTGAAGGCGAGCCGCGGGGCGGTTCTGGCGAGAACGTCATTGAAGTTGTCGCGATCTATCTCGGTGAATTTCCGGTCTTTGACGGCGGGCAGCGGCTTGTCTGGGTCACCCGCGAGATCGGCCAGCACTCCAACGACGAACGGCAGTTCCTTTTTCTCGATAGCGCCTTCGGTTTCAACGTCGTACGTAATGTGGACGCGGGGAGGACGAACGCGGCCTATTTTCTTGTTAATGCTCTCTTTCGGCATATTTAAGACACCTCTTTACTTGGTACCAGGGCATCCTGTCCCGGCTGTATAAGCTCTGAAAATAGTGGTTTAGACTATATCACACAACTGGGGAGGGCGTCCATGGGGATTGGTACTGCACCCGATGGCTGCTGATCACAACGCACGCTAAGAGAGAGCGCCGAAGTTCACCTCGGGGTGGTCTTTCCTTTCAACTGCGGCGCGAGCGCTGTCAATTTAGTCGTGGGCCTCGAATCTCAGCTTGACTTCAGTTGGGTCGCGGTGAATACTTATTGGCGGTGAATACTTATTGATAGTTCCGCAAAAGCTGATAGTTCCTCAAAAGCGGGTGTTTTATGTCTCATCTGATTTATGATCACGTGAGGAAAGTTCTCTCTTTGCTAGACCGGGATGGCTCCGAAGTGGGGGCGTGGCATGCGAATAATAATGTGGACTTACGAGTCGGTTTATCGAGCTTGCCGAACGGCTTTTACAGCATTACGACTGAGGACAGGACCAAACCTCATCGGCACCCGGGTAGCACACATGCGGGTCTAGTGGACGACTCGACTGAAGGCAAGTTCGGGCCAGCCGGCATAATTCGACTTGACGATTTTAAGGTCAATGGAACTCCGCACAGCGGTGTTGGGATCCACTCCGGCCGCAAGAAAATACTGGACAAAGCTGGAAGAAAGGGTGTCGATCATGCGACTGAGTTATGCATCCGAACAACGGATGTTGCCATGAGTATGATTTCGATGACCATTAGACAGGACCCACTTGAAGCCTTAATTGTTCGGAACAGTGCGGTGAAGGGAACCTTCGTTCGGACCGCAAGGACCTTTCACGGAATTCCGTTTGGAAAACGTCCAGGCAAGACCGCTCTTTGAGCAAGTTTGCTCTTTTCTTTATTGACAGCATTGCATCATTGGACCGCTCGTTGCCAACATTTCAGCCGGCTGAAATAGCCCGACGCAAACACGTTAGGGGCTGCCTGTGTTTCCACCTGCACGTGGATCTCGATCGGCGCGCCAGTTGCGTCCTTCGGCGGCTCGGAAATGCTGTTTCCTTGGCGAATTTTGCTGAAGACGAACACGTTGGCCTCACTCCGGTCCGCATTTTGCAGCATTCTGAAAATCGCCCACGGCCCTCGGTAAACCGCCAGCGGGATCGATGCTCCTGCGGTGACGTCAATCCGCGCGCCGGACTGCCCAAAGGCGCCCGGCCAAACAAACGACTCGCGGACGTTGTCAATCGGCGTCGAATGCCCGTCCACCGTCACCTTCATCGCTTGGATCTTCGACGGCGATGTCACCATGATCGTGTAGGCTAGCTTCGGTTCAGTGCTGCCGCCAGGAAACAGTGCATCGGAAAATTGCGCCAGAGCGTTGAAGGCTTCCAGGAACTGGGGTGCCAGAGTTGGCTGCGTCCCCTGGACCTGCGTCCAAACCGGGCCTGTCTTCGTCAGGAGCTTATCGAAAGGCGAGCTTTTCGTAAACTGTACCAAATCGCCTGCCGATGGCCCGAAGAACCGCTTCAACTCCTCAATGGATACCTCCTCCGTCGCGGCTGGGTTGAATGGGTACTTCTTGATCAGTCGTTCGAACTTGGCGCACAGAGCGCGAGCGGCCGCGTTTGCGGGCTCACCTGGATCGAATTTGACCTTCTTAATCGGCGCCTCGATGAGATTGCTCAAATCAATATCGATTGCTTCCGCTGTGTTGTTGAAACGCGCCTCCAACTGGTGCGCCGCAGCCATGGCCGTATCGGCGGCCTTGCGAACTGCATCGTAACTCGAACCATCCACCACCGCGGATTTGGCCAACGGCTGCACCGCGTTCGCTAACTCTCCTAGCGCGCCGATATAAGCGCGATTGGCATCGTTGAGCCAACTTTGCGGATTGTCAGGACCCACAGTAACGTGAACCGGCTGGAACGCCCTCCCGATGTCTGCCGGTACCGCAAATGCCTGTTTGACAGACTCGCCAACCAAGGGATGAGCAAGCTGTTCCGCTTTGTTAGAGCGCGGAAACAGCGATGAGAATTTGCTCTTCACGCGTTCGGTGACCTGCTTCTCCGCGGCGCTCGCTGCATTCGCCGCCGGTGCGCCGAAATTTGTGTTCTCGGAAATCATGAAAACCAGCGCCAGCAGCGGCGATCGATTGTTCTCGGCCAGTGTGCTAAGTTTGTCCGCCGCATCCGCGCGTGTGAAGTTCACCAAGCCCTCGGACTCCAGAAAATCCTTCCACCTCTTGATGTATTGCCGGACGTAGAGATCCTCAATCTCTCGCTCAGAGGTGCCTGCCTGCAACAGCGATCCGATGGCAGCACCTGCTCCCACCACGCAGGCTTCGCCGGGCGAGCCGAACTTGCCATCGCTGATGCGTTTTTCGACCACCTCCCAGCCGGCCCGCGTGAAGGCTCCTTCAACTTGCCCGGGACCCGTAAGAACGCTTTGGTAATTAGGAGCGTACTTGGACAAGTCCGCTGCTGCCTGGCTGCGATTGACATCTTCGAGCAATCCGCGCAGCAGCTTGTCGGGACCCTTGAGATTGATGAGGTAATTTTGCGCTTGCTTCCGGGCCGTTGGGTTCTCGGGAATCTTATTCCGATATGGATTCGGATCGAGCAGCTCAGAAACATAAAACTGGATCTGATGATTCGCTAGGGCCTGGACCTCGGGTTCAGACGTCGCCCAGCCCGGCCAGCTGTCCGGAAGCACTCTTTCGAGCAGCGGTTTGTCGAGACTACATTCACCGGGCGTGATGGTCCGGTACGTTTTGAGCTGGTCGTATATCGATTGATAGTCGGCGGTGGGCGTCGTGGGCGAGAGCTGAAGGAATCGTGCAGTCATCGCGCCAAGTGCTGGTTCTAGAATCAGCTTTCGAAAGCGCGCGAAGTAAAGGTCGCGCAACTTCGGCAGCACCTGGTTCCCAGCGTACAGTCCCCAACGCCAACCCCATGGCGCGCCCTCGCGGCCATTGCGAAATAACGTGGCTAACTGGGCACGCAGAGAATCCAGCTCCTGCAAAGCGGCTAACCGGTCTCCGGACGGCTGGCTGCGCGATACGCGCGCTAAAGTTGCGTCGACCTGCCGAAGAAGGCTGCGATTGCGCACGAAGGAGGTTGCGAACCCGATAACCAATACCAACCCGAAAATCATCACAGTCGCAAAAACCGTGCTCAGATACCAGTCGAATCGTCCGCCGCCAGTCAACCGGGGGGCGGCATGGTCCTTCAGGATCACGCCTTGGAACAGTTCCGAAAGGAAAGCCCATCGAGTAGCCGCGGGCTCCGAGGAGGCCGCGGGGCGAATTAATTGTGTTCCGCCCGCAGGCGGCGATGGCCTTGCTCGGAAGAATACCGTGGCATCGGCGCCCGACCGCGCCGCAGAAAACTCGTCCGGCTTTTCACTCAATGAAGCCGCGGGGGTGACGCGGCGAGTGCCCGAAAAATAAAAACCACGAAGCTTTGGGCTCGGCTGGAGCGGATTGGGGCGAAACAAGTCCACCAGGAAACGCACCACGTCCGTTCGGATTCGCTTTAACTCCCGGGGAAACTCGTATGCGAACGGCCGCCTTTCTGCAACGTCCTCACGAGCCAACACAATAAGGCGCTTATCAGCCAGAGAGGCGTAAAGGCGGTTGAAGAAACTCGTGAGATGGCGTGTCTCGGACTCGGCATAGACAGCACCGTGCTCGACAGAGCCTGCGACCGGCAGTGTCGCTCCTAAAATTCTCTGATCCTCGGCGTCACTCAGATGCGCAAAGAACTCCCCGAAATAAGGAATTGCGTCCGCCTTTGAGAACACCACATACACCGGAAAACCGGTGTTGAACGCAGCGCCGATCGCCTGTAGCCGGTCCTGAAGCTTGCGTGACAGCGCCGCGAGCTTCTCAGGATCTGGACTGCCTAGGAATGAGGTAGCATCGCAGACAAGCAAAACGCCGCGCAGGTGGTTCGCTTGACGGCGGCCGTGCCAAATTCGGTCGAGAATCGGAGCGTTGCTGCTGTAGCCCAGAGCCCGAACCAGATTCTCCCAGCGAACCGGGTCATTCGAAAAGATCCTTCCCGAGACATCCGCGAAAATAGCGCCCGAGGCCAGCCAGAAATTGCAGAGTTTGGTTGGAACAACCGAAGTCTCGCGATAGGACTCTCCTGCAAGTAGCTTGGCGTCTACGCCGGAATTCGAGATCGTACTGGTTTTGCCGGCGCTCTCCAGGCCCACCACTAAGTACAGCGGTAGCTTCCCAATCGTCCACTTGACGCGCTGGTTCGCATTCGTTGAGGCGGCGGCAAGCCGCTCGTTAGCTTCGCGAATCAGTGCATCAAGTTCTTCGTCCTGAGGGCCTACCGACTGCTGAACTGGAGTGGGCTGAACCTGCACCGGGGCCTCAGCCGCACCGGCGGGAGGCGCGCTTTCGCGGGGGCGCGAAAGAAAATGCGTGACCAGAGCGTACGTCACCCAGACCGCGAGCGCCAGCAGGGTCATGATCGCACACGCTACGAAAACGTTCTTATCAGCCACGGACGCGATCAGGGCCACCACAACCTCGAAAAAGAGGAACAGAAGAATGAGCCCGAAGAGTCTGCGCAGGCTAACCATGTGCGTATCTAGTCGCCGCTAATGCAAGATTTGCTCGATCTTGTCAGCGACGCTTTCGACTTTTGCCGAAAGATACCATTTGTACCCTCCGAAGCACAAGAGCGCCAGGGCGAGGGCGGCTACGGCCGCCAGCTTTAGCTGCCGAGGCAATGGATCAACTGGTGCGGTAACCGGCGGCGCATCCGGTATTTTGCCGTCAGGAGAAAAATCCGGATTGCGGCCGAAAATGCGCTCTATCCGTTCGCGCAGGTTATCCATCAGCAAATGCAGCTCGGCTTTGGAACCGACCGCATAGCGACCTTCATAGCCTAGCAGCAAGCACAAATAGTAGACTTCCAGTACCTCCGCCAAGTGCAAGGAGTCGCCGTGCGCGCGCAGCGAGTCGAGACGTTTAAAAAACAGTTCTCCGGCGTTGCGTTGATCGAAGAGTTCCTCTTGCATGCTCTTCCGCGCCCACTGGGTCCGAGCGGGATCCTGCGAACTCAACACCGCCTCGTCCAAGAACGCGATGACAGCGAAGTTTGCTTCTTGAATGTCCTCTTTCGCGTAGCCGCGGCGGGCGGCGATTTGTGCGATGTCATTGAGGGCGTCCTTCATCTTCGTCCGGAAGGCTTCGGAGTTTTGGAGTTGCTGGCGGCTCGACTGGACACGAACGATCGCCGTCATGAGCCCCTCATACAACAGCGCCAGGCGTTCCGTATTCTTGCTGCTGGCTTCATCCATCTTTAGTGCCGAAATATCCTTTTCTTAAGGGCTATTGAAGTATGGAGAAGTACAGACCCGATCTCAGACCGGCCTTACCCTTCGTAAAATCTTCCTCGTCCGATGTGTAAATAAGGGGATCTTTGCACGCAGGCGAACTGACCTCGATCCGACGGGACTCGACAGCGATGCTGAATTGGATGTTGTCGCCTTGATGCAAGGGGCAAGTAGTGCTGGGATCACCGATAGCCTTTCCCGGGAGACTCGCCTTCTGCGTGAGGCGATCTTTGCCAAACTCGAAGTCGTAATCGATTTTGCGCGTCTCACTGAAGTAGCCGACAACCCAGTGGACATGGATCTGTTTCGTGAACGGGCCAATATGTCTTTTGCCCGGATCCGGAAACACCAGCGTCAGCGGAAATCGTCCCGATTTCAGGAATACGTACTCTGGAGGCGGCATGCCAATGGTCCAGTTCTGCGCCTCCTTCACTCGTGACGGATCCTCGGGAACCCATTTCGGTACGATGATAGGCCTTTTAGAGAGTGCGATGGGCACTGTCACGGGTTGCCCTCCCCAATGCACTGTCACCTTCGCGTCCGGCGAATCATAGTACCCTTCGGCCTCGGCTTTTATCTCGTACGTCCCTTCCGGTACACGAACAGAGTCGTGGCTAGCTGCGGTACCGGTATGGTCGTTCTGCGGCGTGCGGCCGTAACTCACGTGCGCCTCGGCAGGTGTCACTTGGAACACCAGCGTACCCCATTCTTTGAGCTTCGCTTCATCAGGCCCCAACATAATCGGCTGACCAGCGACAAAATTACGGGATATTTCGGATGGTTCACAATACTGCTTCTGGATCCTGATGGTGTGTGTTCCCGGCGTTATTTCGATTGTCGCCGAACCAGAACTGTCAAGCTGGCCCTTTCGCACGCCATCCGTGTAGATCTCAGCCGATGAAGTTCCGCCCGTGATGATTAGCCTAGGCGGAAGTGGCTGAAGCACCGGTGTCGGCTTCTTCGTGAGCGCAATCGAAAGCGGCGTATTCCAGCCCTTGTTCAGATTGCGTGAAGGCTCCTGATGGTCGTTGTAACCATCGGCCGCGGCGAGGATTTTGTAAGACCCGGGTTTGCGATTGCTCAGGACCCATCTTCCCGGCCGGAGCGGGCGCTCCTCGTGGTCGTTCACGAATAGCTTCGCTGTCTCGGGTGTGACATCAACCTGCAAGTAGGCAACATTAACATCTGCGTTCTTTCCTACATACAACGCCGGAGTATCACCCGCATCAATCAGGACCTTCGGAAATTCGCGAGTACCTGTCTTGTCGACGATGGTCAACTCGTTATTAGTGCTGGTAATGCCACTCAACTTAAGGCCGTCTGGAGGAATCGGCTGTGGCTCTTGATTTTTCAGGTTAGCTGTCAGGGTCGTTGAACCCGCGTACACCACGGCCTCATTCTTGAAACTCGATACGACAATCAAATCGAGGCCTTTGACATTGCTTACCTGCGGCGCTTCCGCTGGATGAGCTGTAAAGCCGAGCGATAAGATTTCTCTCCTGCCGTTGCGGAGAGCCAGCGTGTGAGTCGAGTTGGTATCTGGGGTGATCTCGACGTCCGGCACTTGACCGATTTGGAGGTCGCCTCTGCTGCTATCATCGATAAAGATCGAACCGGATTTCTCATCTGTTGCGAGATTTAGCCGCACCGGCCTCGGAGTTAGCACAAAACTCCAGGATTCATCTGGACGCTTGGGGACCCTCGCTGCTGTGATATATCCATCCTTTGAAACTGTGACCTCATACGTCTTTGTAGGATCAAGCTCGTAGGTTCGGCCGGATGTTGGGCTGATCACACCGTCCTTCGCGGCCTCGCTTACTATAATCGCCGCGTCCGCCGGCGTGGTTTGAACATGGACGTCGACCAACTGCATCGGCCCTGGCGGTGTGCGACGCGGCCGAAGGTAGTAAGCGACCGCAGCGGCGAGGACCAATAAGACCGTAACACCGACGATAACTAATCTCGAAACCCCGCGGCCGGCGATGACGGGCTGCCTGAAGAACGCCCAAACCGGGGCCGCTGCCGCCCTCAGCCAAAGTAGCAGTGGCTGAACCCCACCGGCCAATCCTTCTCCAACACCAGCCTTCTTGATTGGCGCCGGGGGCGGAGGCGTTCGGGCCGGCACGGCCACTGCCCCGGAACCCCCCTTAACCGGCAGCGGGACAGTCGCCGTCGGTGGCGCGAAGACCGAAGCATCGCCTCCCAAAATCGCTGCAGTCGCGCCTGCGGCCTGCTGGATCTCAGCGGCCAGCGCTCCCACTTCCGGATCATCTGGATGGTTTCGCTGAATGGTTTGCGACTGTTCAAAAATTGATCCTAGTTGTGCCACCGTTGAAGAGCGCGCAGCCCTCTGCTTGAGATCATGGAGTGCCCCGATGTCATCCGCACGCGTTTTGCTGCGCCGTGTCTCGCGAAGCAGGCTCTCCAGCCTGGTCTTCAACTCCAGCAGACGGGCCTCGTTCGGATATTGAACCAAGCCGCTGTCAATTTTGTTCAGCGCGCCTTTCAAATCCCCAACGGCCTGCAGTTCGCGCGCCTCGGCCAGGCACTGCGGTACGAATTCCTTCCGCTTTAAATCGGCGATTTGGGTGCGCAAACCACGTACGTCGGGATGGGCCGGTTCAATCTCAGCGGCCTGCTGGACGAATGGTTCGGCTGCCCGCCAATCCGTTTCGATGAGGGCACGTGCCTGTTCCAAAAGTGCTTTGACAAGACGCTCGCGGATACCGCGGTTCTTCGGGTCGAGATCCAAAGCACGACGGAAATTTTCGCTGGCCTCCAGGAACTGACCGTGTGCGCAGAGTGCATCGCCGGCACCGCAAAGTTCCCTGGCTTCGGAGCTACGTTCTAAGCCCTGACGCGCCAATCGTTCCAGAGCAACCAATTCTTGATCTTGGTCATATTCCTGGAGGCCGCTGAGCGCTAATTCCCGCGCACGCGCGAATTCTCCCAAATCCAGCAGGCTGTCGACCTGGTTAATCAGACGAGATTTCGAATCTTCCTTGAGCTGTTGATCCTTCCTCTTCTGGAGTTGCTCTATTTCTACTTCGATCCCTGGATAACGCGGATAGATGCTGCGGACGATTTCCCATTGACCGATCGCTTCGGCAAACAGAATCTTCTCTTCGTAATAGCGAGCCTTCGCCACGATCCCGAGCACTAGGTCGCGCCGTTCACGAGTCAGCTTCAGCGATTGCTGGAACTGCTGCTCGGTGGGATATCGTTCGCACGCCTCTTTGTACAGATTGACTTTGCGGTCCAAGTCCGGCTCGGCCTCTGCCCGCCGGCCAATCTCCGCAATATAAGCCGCTAGCTCCTGTCGTTGCTGTTCAACCGTCTCGAGCTTCAGCGCCTGAAAAACGGGATTACTTGGGTACCTGCCGATGAAATCATCACAGATCTCGATCGTTCGGCGAAAGTTCTTCTCGGCTAGATTGCGCCGCGCCTCCTCATATGCGTTGTGGATCGCATCGCACTGAGAACGTACTTCCTTGTAAAAACTCTGGTAGACAGCATCTCTGTCCGGACTGGCGGCCTCAGGTGTACCCCGTCCAATATCAAGTAGCCGTTCCATCTTGCTTAAGGCAGTAGTGATTTCACCGTTGTTGTAAGCTTTGATTGCCGAATCATACAAGGACTCTTTCTCGGATCGAATTCGGCGTGCTTCCGCTTCAAGACGGTCAATTTCACGAAGTAAATCAAGAGCAACCCGGTAGGATGGACGGAGCTTTAAGAGCTCGTCCAATGCAAGCCGAGCGGCAGGGAAATCGTGTTGCTCGATGTGCTGCTTGGCCAGACTCATCCAGCTCTCCACCTGCAGCTCGGTCATTTGCTTGTCTAGAGCCTTCAGCATTGAGCGCGCGTCTGAATTCTCGGGATCGACTTCCAGTACCTCGTGCAATTTTTCTAGGGCCAGCGGTATCTCGTCTTGCTCAACGCGGGTCCGGGCGACCTCAAGGAGCTGCCGTATCTTCCTCTGACGAGCAGTTTGCTCAATTTTCAGGCGTAGAACTCGGATCTCAGGGTCGATGTGACCCTCGGTTTCAAGCTCGGTCAGAATCTCAGAAGCAAAGTCGATATCACCCTGATGGAAGGCATTTTTCGCTCTTTCGATCCGGGACCTGATCTTCGCCAAGTCAAAGCGTGAGATCGGTTGATTCAACACAGCCTTTTGCAACGTGTCGCAGAAGTCTCGAGCACTCGAAAAACGATGCATGGGCTGTTTAGCCATGGCCTTGTGAATGACCATGCTCAGCAACTGCGAGACGGAGGGATTGATGTCGCAAATCGGCGGGGGAATGTGAGTGCGGACAGCGTCCGCTGTTTCAGCCGGCGTCTTTCGGGCGAACGGTTTTCGGCCCGTAAGGGCTTCATAGCAGACTACGCCCAGAGAGAAGATGTCTGAGACCGGGGTGGCCGCCTTCATGTCGATTTGTTCGGGCGCCATGTATTGCCATGTACCTTTTTGACCCGTTTCAGAATGTACACCGGCCAAATGAACAACGCCGAAATCAATGATCTTCGCTGTGTCATCCTCCATCACGAAAATATTGCTCGGCTTAATATCGCGATGAACTAGACTTTGTTCATGTGCGGCTTGCAGACCGCGGCTAACTTGCGTGACGATCGCAACCACGCGGTCAATAGTAAGGCGCGTGCTCGAGGTCTCTATGAGCTTGGCCAAAGTCGCGCCGGGAAGGAGCGGCATCACGAAGAAGGGCTTCTTCTCGCCACCGTCATCTAGCTCACCAACATCGCGGATATCTACGATGTTGGGATGGCTAAGGCCAGCTAGCACGCTCCATTCCTTGCTAAATAGCTCGACGGCAGCGGGATCAGAGACATCCCGCATAGTCTTAAGCGCCACGTAACTTTTCGTCTTAATGTCAACGGCACGATAAACAACACCCATCCCGCCTTCGCCCAGCGAATCCTTGATCTCGTAACGACCGGCGATGAGAGCAGGAAAAGCCATTTCCAGTGTGCCAATAAGAATATCAGTTTTCGGATGCCGCAGGAATGAAGTCTTTACTCGCCGTACTAGACTAGAACTGCTACCGTGTGCTTCCCGACGTGGGCACGTTCACGTACGTGAGTATGCGTCAATGCGGCTCGCCGGCTCACTTCCTTCGAGCAAATCCTCTTGCATTCTGCGTTTAGTCGCATATAATTCTAAAACACGCGGTCAATGACACCGTTCGGAGCACTACAATCGTGTACTTCAATGGACTTTCGCGACCTGCCTGCCTAATATCGTTGCTTTTGCTTATGGGTTGCCATTACAAACCCGAGGCATCGCGCGGAATGCCACCCTCATTACCTTTACCTGTTCCACTTCACAACGAAGCCACGCAAGTCAATGGAAAAGAAGTTCCCCTGGCACCAATAGTACTTTTCTTTAGTGTCGAACCACTCACTATCGAGCATGGTCAAAAAGCGGCGGTCAAATGGATGGTGAGAAATGCGACGTCCGTGAGTATTACGCCTGACTTGGGAACTGTTGAAATCGCCGGGGAGCGTAGTATTTTTCCAGAGGGACATACGCAGATCATCCTTACCGCAACGGGTCCCGGCGGCTCGGCCATTGCGCTTGCGGAACTAAACACGGTTCCGAGTGAAGGAGTGGCTCCCGGAAACTCGGCTGTTATGTATCAAAGCCCAGATTTTGGGAGCGATATCCCCGATTTGTACTTTGATTTGGAGAGCGCTCAACTCCGGGGCGAAGCGCTGAACAGTCTACGCGAGAGCGCTGCCGTACTAAAGTCACTACTCGATCAGATGCCTGCCTTACGTGTGGCTATTGCCGGCCACTCCGATGAACTCGGGTCGGCGGCCTACGATCTGGCACTTTCGGGTGTCCGCGCTGGGCAAGTTGAAAATTTTCTTGTCGAAGCCGGTTTACCCCCCGAACGCTTGCGAACAATTGCTCTGGGTAGTGAAGCGCCCATCTGTTCTGAACAGACTGAGGACTGCTGGAAACGCAACCGCCGGGTTCATATTGCTCCTACACGATAGAGAACTTGATCATCAATGACGGAATATCCAAGCTCCGAGCGTACCAAAAGACTAGCAGTGTTTCTCTGTGTCGTCTCACCGGTTCTGCTGGCGCAACAAGACCATATCCCAAACGAAATGGATAGGGACAGCCGGGTGGTCCTAAACGGCAATGTTCATCCGCAAGCGCGCGATCAATATGATCGGGGACCAGTAGACCCTTCTCTCCGGCTGCCCTACATGACGCTGGTGTTAAAGAACTCGCCAACGCAGCAGGTCGCCTTAAATGAATTGCTTAGGAAACAGCAGGACCCATCATCCCCGTTGTTTCATCAGTGGCTCACTCCGGAACAGTACGCAGATCGATTCGGCCTGAGTTCAAATGCGGTCGCTAACATTGTGTCCTGGTTGCAAGCGGCCGGCTTAACTGTCCTTAGAGTGGCAAGGGGGCGCGACTTTATAGTGTTCAGCGGTACGGCAACGGTGGTTGAGAACGCGTTCCAAACCTCAATTCACTATTATCAGGTCGGCGGAAAAACACACTATGCCAATGCTACCGCCCCTGCCATTCCGGCCACATTCGCAGGAATTGTCACGGCAATCTTTGGATTGGATGACTTCAATCCTGAGCGCCCCAGAAATAGAGGCGGTTCCTTGAAAAGGCGTGCTGTAAGCGATAGCACTCGTCCGGACTTGTTTGTTCCACCTGGTTTCAACCTCCTTGCTCCGGGTGACCTCGCTACGCTTTATGACATTGCGCCCCTCTACGAAAGTGGCTTTGATGGCACCGGGCAAACGGTGGTTGTTATTGGCCGAACCAATGTCGACTTTTCAGATATCCGTACCTTCCGCCAAGTTTTTGGGCTCGCTCCAAACGATCCACAGGTAATCCTTGTGCCCGGGAGTAGCGATCCCGGAATTGTCGCGGATCAGGTCCTTGAGGCTGATTTGGACTTAGAGATCACAGGCGCCGTAGCAAGAAACGCGACGATCATATTCGTATATTCCGCAAATGTTATTGATTCCGTAATATATGCGATCGATAGCAATCTTGCCCCAGTGATCAGCTATAGCTTTGGTAGCTGTGAGCAAAACATCACGCCTCTTGTTGCCCAAGCCATAGAATCTCTTGCACGGCAGGCTAATTCAGAAGGAATCACGTGGATTGCCTCATCTGGCGACTCAGGCGCCGCCGCTTGTGAAGACCAGAACGGCGCTGAGACGAGCGCTACCACTGGGATGTGGGTTGCTCTTCCAGCAAGCCTTCCGGAAGTTACGAGCGTTGGCGGAACAGAATTTGACGAGGGAACGGGTACCTATTGGATCATGACCGATGATTCAAACGGCGGCTCAGCGCTCGGATACATTCCAGAGGCCGCGTGGAATGACTCACCATTGTTAAAACAAGGGCTTGCTGCCAGCGGTGGTGGCGCAAGCACGATTTTTGCCAAACCGCATTGGCAAGTTGGTCCTGGCGTGCCAAATGATGGTCAGCGCGACGTGCCCGACATCGCCTTGTCCGCATCGGGTCTTCACGATCCATATGTTATATGGAGTACTGCTCAACCAATTCTGGTAGGCGGGACTTCGGCAGCCGCCCCAGTTTTCGCTGGAATTGTCGTCTTACTGAACCATTGTTTGACCGCCACCGGAGCGCAGCCTCAAGCTGGGCTAGGAAACATAAACCCGAACCTTTACAAATTGGCGCAGGTCGCTCCGATCGCCTTTCACGACATCACTAGAGGCAACAATATTGTTTCATGTACAATAGGGTCCCCGAATTGCTCCACGGGTTCATTTGGCTATAACGCTGGACGGGGATATGACCAAGTCACCGGATTGGGTTCGGTAGATGCCTACAATCTGGTCACGAACTGGACGCTAGGCGGGCAACTGCCGAGCTTGATGGTCACATCGGTTATATCAGATACCGCGGCTACAGCAGGAGGGCCGATCGGTGTAAGTATCTTGGTCCTCAATCAAGGGCCGGCAGATGCTGGTCCGTTCCACATCGGTGCTGATCTCTCCACGTCGGCTAATCTGTCATCCGGTGAATTACCTTTTGCGTTTTGTGACATACAAGCCCTTTCTGCTGGGGCATCTGCTCGCTGCTCAGGAACCGTAAACGTGCCCAGTAGCATACAGCCAGGTGTGTACTACTTTATCGGCGTGGCAGACGTTTTTCATGAGCTTGTCCAGTCTGACAGATCACAGAATGTTCGCGTATCTGACTCGGGGCCAGTCACGATTACGAATTAGTTTTGTTTGCGAATTCCACAGGCGATTTTGCTCCGAAGAACTAATATGACATTCCCGACGGGGATCAATCTAGATTCTCTTCAACGCTATCCATCTCTAGTAACTCCTTCCATTTCGCACATGTAATCACGAGCGTTCTGAACTGACTCTCATGATCAGCGCAAGCTTTGTTGTCCACTGTCCGCCGGTCGAGCTGGTGAAACTCCAGTTGCATCAGATAGGCTGAATGTAAGGCGAGCGCCGTCAGCGGATCAATATCTCCGGATTACTTCGCGTGCCTGTTTCCAGCGCCGCGCGCGCTCTCGAATGCGCTCCAGCGCGCGCCGGCAGGCTTGTGAGCAGAACCGTTGCAATGGCTTCGCCGTGCACGCACACATCGCTGGTAGCAACCGGGCCGGTCGCAGCAATGATCGATGAAAATGTTCCGGAGTGATTACCCTCGCAGGGTCGTTAACTGCCCGTGGTTCTGGTGGTATCCGGCTTTGGACGCGCTCCCGGTAGCGTCGGCTTTGGTTGTTCCGTTTCTGTTGGCCTGCCGCCCTCTGCCGGTATCGCTGCTGCGCCTTCCAGCGCGACCACTTCCGCGCCGCCTCCCGGCAGCTCTGGCTGCAATAGCGCTGGCGCGCTTGCCGGGGATGAAAACGCTGCTCGCACCCTTTCAGCAGACACCGTCGCATCCGCGGCCGGCGGCCATTCGCTTTGGGTCTATTACCGGGCGTCAGGGGGGATCTGGAGCGGTTGACGACCTACCAGATGTCAGCAATGGGCAAAATAACCGGCCAATGTCGTGAGTGAGGGGCCGCCGCGAGCAACGGAAAGCAGTATTCTTACACGTGCAAGTGGCGATCATGCGAGACGATATCTTATCGCAGGAAGTATATAATGCACTTCAAGAGTGGAATACAGACATTTGATCAGCGCTGACCTTCTGCTTTTCGTGAGGTGAATAATGGATCGAGCTCGCAGTACCTCCGGTCATTATCCAGTGATCGAACTCGTTCACAGTCAGCACAAACTCGCGGAGAAGGTTGACCACCGGTGGGGGCAAGCCGATCTTGGACGGATTGGGCTTCAGGCTGTCATGGGGGGGAGAGCCTTTCGTAATTACCAGGCGCTGTCCAACAGGGTCGGATTGAACGTCGCCGGGAACTTTCGCGGAATGGTAGTCAGCGCCAGGTGGAAAGTTCTTTTTCGACATACCAGTCACGTTGGCGAGTACATGGAGAACGTCGGATATTTGGCCGCGCTGGCCTCGGGGATCGCGGAGTCTGCACCGAAAATTGAAACAATCCTAGCTTCTTCTGATTCTTCAACCTTGAAGGGAATGCAGATAGCCGCCACCGCCAGCACCATCGCACAAAGGGCCTTGTTGGGCGTGGTTCCTGCGGGTGCGCACATCATATACCGTTCACTCGAGGGATGGTGCAGGGTCGTGGGCTTAGCTGGCGGTAAGGCTGAGTTTGCTGCCTCACAATGCGTCAACACATTGAAGTATGCGGACACATTGGTACAAACCACGTTCAAAACTGTAACAGACACCAGTAATCAATCGAAGGCCGTCTGGTCGGTGATCGACGTTGTGACGTCGGCTTTTCCAGGGCGGTTGGCGCCTTAACCGCGTGGTATTCCACTTGGACGAGATGTCACAATCTCGTCGAACTGGTATTCGCCGGGGTTCGTTTACGGTGTTTACCTTTACCCACCGACAGTCGCCCACCGTTCAACAATTTCCAAATGGTGGCGGCCTTCATCTCGATGCCCGGCCCTTCATCAGGTCCAATGTATATCCGTTATTAGGATACAAGTCAAGCGAAAAACGGCTCGTAGGAACCGGGCCAAGCCCAAGACTGAATGCATTCTTGTAGAGAAAGAGTATTGTGCTACCAGGAAGCAAGCTCGACCCGATTGCCGTAGATTCAATGGTTGACTATATCCGAAACACGGATATACATCTACCGCCGACTATCCTTCGATTTACATGGATCGAAGCGGACCGCGCCTTCGTGCTGACAGGAAGAGCCGCCAAGCCTTACTTACTCTGCTTCGCCGCATTCGCGCTGAAGCCGGACTTCGGCAAGTGGATATGGCTGAAAAGCTTAAAATGCCGCAGTCGTATGTGAGCAAGTACGAATCTGGCGAGCGAAGGCTTGATCCACTGGGACAACCTCCTCGCCCCGAAGCGCCCGGATCGCGGGATAATTCTCGCGCTCAATAGGGCGTCCGTCCGGATAGTATGCACGCCATTTCCGGCTCTCCGTGTCGTCGATCGAGGGAATATCGCCGTCCAGAAACTTCCGGAAGATGGGATTGGCAATCAAGACACGCCCCTGTGCATTTACGACACCGACGCCGACCGGAAGAAACTTCAGCGTTAGTGAAAGCCGCTCCTCACTGAGGGCAAGCCGCCGCTCAGCCTCTTTTCGCTCCGAGATATCGATAATGGAGGCAAGAACAAGGGTGCCCTGGCTGGTACTGATGGGATTGAGGCCGATTTCGATAGGAACTTCGCGGCCGTCCTTACGCAGGCCGAAGAGGTCGCGGCCCGCGCCCATCGGACGCGCCACCGGCTCGCGGAGGAAGCCCGCGCGCAGTGCGCCATGGCCTGCGCGGTAGCGCTCCGGCACGAGCGTCTCGACGGACTGGCCGAGCAACTCGTCGCGCGAATAACCGAAAAGCTTCTCGGTTTGGGAATTCACGAGTTCAATGCGCCCGTCGCGACTGACCATAATCATCGCGTTTGGGGCGGCCTCGACCGCCAGCCGCATGCGCTCTTCTGCCTTCAGTCTTTCCGTAATATCGCGGAACACCAGCACAACCCCGGCAATGTACGCCGGTTCGTCCAGCCTGTCAATTTTCCCCGCAGGGATAAATCGGGCTGGGGGGTGGATGGGATACAGCGCATCGAGCGGTTCACCATCCAACCGACAGGCGGTTTAGGATCTGGATTCGGCCATCAATCCCCATTTCGGAGTCGGCGTGGTCTTCATACGGCGTTCAGCTAAGTTCCTGTGCGAATCCGATGAGAAGCCTTTCAGGCCCGCGGATGTAGCAGAGCCGATACGGACTACTTCACCTACGAGTTCCGCGCCATGCTTGCGGAGCCTTTCAAGCGTCTCATCGATGTCATCCACGGTGAACATGACGCGGAGGTAGCCCAGAGCGTTCACCGGGGCATTGCGGTGATCCGCGACCGCAGGCGGCGTGAGGAACCCGGAGAGTTCGAGCCGGCCGTGGCCATCGGGCGTGCGCATCATGGCAATCTCCACGCGCTGATCGCCCAGGCCAGTGACACGTCCGGCCCATTCTCCCTCGATCATGGCCCGGCCTTCGAGATCGAGGCCGAGCTCGCGAAAGAAATCAATCGCCGCGCCGAGGTCATCGACGACGATTCCTATGTTGTCCATCCGTTTAAGCGCCATGTGTCCAATCTACAAGGTGTCACCCAGCCTAGCGGAGACACTTCGGCGCTGCAAGATCGGTATGATCGAGCAAGCGAGTTCAATATTGCGGCCATTGCTGCCTGAACACCCGTATATTTTTGTACCGATTTTTGTCACGGCCAACTTATGCCCAGTGCTTGCCCGTCGGGTGACAAAGTCACTGAGGTTCAGCGCCTTCCCAAGTTAACGTAGAGCCAGTCGAGTCGAACCGCCATGAAGCCAGAAATGATCACTACGGAGTCCTGGTTGCCGGACGTAATTACGAATTACCCCGCCGCGCGCGCGGTTTTCGATCGTTACGGTCTCCAAGGCTGCGGTGGGCTCGCAGGACCTCGCGAGACGATCGGCTGGTTCTCGCGATTGCACGGCGTCCCGCTGGAACAGCTCCTTGCGGAATTGCAGGCAGCCGCAAGCGATCCGCAACCCGCTCTTTTAAGAACCACGCCGTCGATTGCCGATACTATTTATCGCTCCTTTTTCCTGGCCGGCATTGCGGTCGTGTTTACGCTCGGATGCGCCTGGGGCGCGGTCAATCTGTTCACCATCGGCAGCCGTCATTCCTTCGGCGGCGTGAATTACTCCTGGATTCTGGCGCATGCCGACGCGATGGTGTTCGGCTTCGTGGGTTTCTTCGTCATGGGGTTCGCGTACCAGGCCTTCCCGCGATTCAAGCGCTCGACGCTATGGCGGCCCAAACTTGCTTACTCGGCGCTGCCGCTCATGGCTTCGGGGATCTGCCTCCAGACGGTCGGGCATCTGCGGGCGCCGGAGCCCTGGTTCTGGGAATTCGGGCTTGCGGGAGGGCTGTTTGTAATTGCCGCAGCTTCGGTATTCGCGCTCGTGATCGCCCAAATGCTTCGTGCCGCGAAACAGCCGGAACCCTATGACCGCTTCATCTTCGCGTCCCTCGCATGGTTCCTGATTGCGGCCGCGGCGAACCCCATCGTGTTCTGGCTCTTTGAAAGCGCACCTACACAGGCGGAGTTCTTATTCCGCGTTTCGTCGTTCGATATTCCGTATCGCGACGCCGAATTGCTCGGCATTGCCGTCGTGATGATTCTGGGCGTGTCGCTAAAGTTCCTGCCGCACGCCTACGGTTTCCGCGAGCCAAGTCGCCGATGGCGAGGATTTGTCTTTTGGGGCGTGAATGGAGCGATCGCGGCGGCGGTGGCGACGTTCATCGGTGCCATCGCATTCCATGAGATCTGGTTGGTGATCCCGAACGAGGTGAGCACGTTGTTGCTTCTCGTCGTTGCAGCGGGCAGCATCCGGCAGTACCGTTTGTTCGGGCCCGTGCATGCGAGCGAACGGGATCGCGGGCTCAAATTCATCCGCGCGGCGTACGCTTGGTTCGCAATTGCGATGGGGATGCTGGCCTTCGCCCCGATCTACGATATCGCTGTTTATCAGCCTCTCACGGGCGCGGAGAGTCCGTTTTCGCACGCATATCTGGGAGCGTACCGTCATGCCCTGACCGTCGGTTTCATTTTGATGATGATCGTGGGCGTTTCGAGTAAGGTCGTCCCGACGCTCTCCGGCGTGGATCTGCGGCGCGCCAATTCGCTGTGGCCAACCATGATTCTGCTCAACGCCGGCAATCTGCTGCGTATCACGACGCAGATCGCGACGGACTATTCGTCGCGATCCTATTCTGTCATGGGCGTGTCTGGATTCATCGAACTGGCCGGGCTGGCCTTGTGGGGTTGGGAGATGACGCGCAACATTCGCTTTGGGCAGCGCCTGGTGACAAATCCCGAGCGTGTGGTTCCGCTGCCGGTCGCCGCCGATTGGCTTCCGGACGCTCAAACCAAAGTCGGCGAGTTGCTGGGCCGTTATCCCGAGCTCCTGCCCGTTTTCCTGCACCACGGATTCACACCCCTGGCCAACCCGGCCTTGCGGCGGACTGTCGCCCGCGTAGTGACCATTGAGCAGGTATGCCGCCGCGAATCGGTTGACCTCGACGCGTTCCTTCAGGAGTTGCGGTCATCGATTGCCGCGGCAAAGCGGCCTGCGGTCCTGCGGTCATAGGCAATGCCGCGGCGTGCGGCCATGCGCCCGCCCATAGTCTCCTTGTCCTGAGCGGACAACTCCGCTTGCGCCAGCGGAAAAATCGAGTCTTCTTCCACCGCGATGTGCGCGGCGTACAGCTCGGAAAGCGACTTCAGAAGTTCTTTGAGCCGGGCTGTCTCTGGCACGGGAAGATGCTCCTCGCGTATCCAGCGGTCGAAGAGCTCTTCGACCTCGCGATGGCATGCGGACGCGTGAGCATGGTCGCTCTCGAGCCATTCCATTGCTTGCGCTATTTCGGGGCGCTCTCCGAGACGCAGCATGGGGAAGAGGTCTTCTTCCTCGTCTGCGGTGTGTTTTGGCGCGGCACTGCGAAAATATTGGAGCGCCTTCTGAAGCGCTTTCCGGGATTGCGCATCCAGGGCGCCGTCCTGGTGGGCCACTGCGTCGAGTGTCTTTAGAAACCGCTCGATCCGGCGATGGCAATCCGAAAGCAATCCGATGGGGTTGGCGAAACCGTGTTGGGGAGCATCGCCGATGACAACAGGCATGGCTTAAACCTCTACTCACTCTCTTTAAGTGTAGGGAAGGCATGCCAGGCGAGCCAGTGACTTCTGTCACATTGCCGTGCCGAGCCGTTTGCGTGGGCCCACATCATTCCATAATCCCTTACGGCAGTGGTCTAAACTACTGGAGGCACCTTTCCCGATTTGCTAAGGTCTGCGGGAAAATTGTTGAAAGCGCGAATTCGCTCCTCCATGGCGCCTGTGTCCATCGTCGAAGTCCTTCGAAAAACGGCCCTTTTTTCGGCTCTGTCGGAGCCGGAACTGGCGGCGCTCGCCCAACGCGCGCGGGTGCGCGCCTGCCAGGCGGGCGAAATTCTCTTCTCCGAAGGCGATCCCTGCTCCGGGCTGTACATCGTCGCCAAGGGCCGTGTGCGCATCTTCAAGATTTCGCCAGCGGGGCGGGAGCAAGTGCTCGCAGCGGAAGGCCCCGGCGGCTCGATTGCCGAATTGCCGGTGTTCGACGGGGGGCCGTATCCGGCCTCCGTCGCGGCGCAGGAACCATCCGAGTTGCTGTTCATCTCCCGGCGGGATTTTCAGGCATTCTGTTTGGAGCATCCGGAAGTCGCGCTCAAGGTGCTGCAGGTTGTCGGAGCGCGTCTGCGGCGGCTGGTGGGCATCATAGAAGAGCTGTCTTTCAGCACCGTGCGCCATCGGCTGATTTCCTGGATTCTGCGCCGCTCGGAAGCCGAGGGCGCCGCGTTTCCCCTGGGCGCCAGCCACCAGGAGTTGGCCGCACAGATCGGCACGGTGCGGGAGCTGGTTTCACGGAATCTCACCCGGCTGCAAGCCCAGGGTTTCATTGCGATTGATGCTCCTGAGGTGCGGGTGCTGGATCACGCCGGCCTCGAAGCGGAACTGGCTTCCGTCGTCTGACGTCGAAGTGACTTTAGTCACTGCCTCTGATGCGCAGGTTCACTAACCTGGAACTTAAGGGGAAGAGTCATGAAAGCAAGCATGGACCACACCGTTCGTGAAATCGCTATCAAGCACCCTGCCAGCGTGCGGGTGTTCGAATCGCTCGGCATCGACTACTGCTGCGGCGGCCAGCGTTCCCTGCGGGAGGCATGCGGGCGCGCCAGCGTTTCCCCGGATGAAGTGTTGGACCGGATTTCAGCCGCGGAAGGCGAGAATTCTACGGCGGCGGTCGACTGGGCTCATGCAAACGTGGCGGAATTGACGCGGCACATCATCGATGACCATCACAGTTATATCCGGCGTGAATCTCCGCGCCTGATTTCGATGTGCGCAAAAGTGGTTGCGCGGCAAGGCGCGTCGCACCCGGAAGTGAAGTCGATTCAGGAATTGTGCCAGGCGCTTACGGATGAGCTCTCTCTGCACATGATGAAAGAGGAGAATTTGCTGTTCCCCTATCTGGCGCGGATGGAAGCCGCGTTGCGCGAAGGGCGCCCTGTGCCGCCTGCCATGTTCGGTTCGGTTGAGATGCCCATCAGCCGGATGCTGGCGGATCATGACGACGCCGGGGCGCTCACGGAGCGTATTCGCTCGCTATCCGGCGGCTTTGCCGCGCCAGCCGACGCCTGTCCGACCTACCGCGCGTTTTATCAGGGGCTGGAGGATTTCGAGCGGGATCTGCACCAGCACGTCCATCTTGAAAACAACATCCTGTTCCCGCGCGCCTTGGAGATGGAGCGGAAAGAAGGCGCTTATGCCTGCGCCTAGCGTGAAGCAGAGTCCGCCGTTTCCCTCCCTGCGGGACCAGAGCGTCGAGCGGGAGCGGCAACTCCAGCGCGCGCTGATTGCGTACATCGTCACCGGCCTCTTCTTCATGCTTCTGCCCGGCACTTTTCTGGGCGTGTGGAATCTGATTTCGATCAGCAGCCGGCACGCGCTCGAAAGCTTGTCTCCGGCTTGGCTTCAGGCCCATGGCCATGCGCAGATTTTTGGGTGGATAGGCACATTTATTCTTGGAATCGGCTTCTATTCGCTGTCAAAAATGGGAAAGCTGCCGCCGTTTGCCGTGTGGCGCGCCTGGTTGGCCCTCGCATTATGGGCTGCCGGTACGGCGCTGCGATGGATCGCCGGTGTTTCCGGATGGCAGTGGCGCGTTCTGCTGCCGGTTTCGACGCTGCTGGAGTTGTCGGCATTTCTGGTCTTCTTCCGCACCGTGTCAGGGCACCGCGCGGCCGCAGGGTCCTCGCGGAAGCCAGAGACGTGGATGCTCATGGTCATTGCGTCAACCCTGGGCTTTTTGGCATCGCTCGTCCTGAACGCCGTCGAGGCCTTCCGTGTGTCGTGGCAGGGCAGCGGGCCTGCGCTGCCGCATGTTTTCGATCAAACGCTGGTGGCGCTCGAAACGTGGTGCTTTCTGGTGGTGGCGATTTGGGGATTCAATGCCCGCTGGCTGCCAGTTTTTCTCGGTCTGCGCGAGCCTGACGGCAAACTGCTTCTCGCGGCGTTGGGCCTGGTCTGGGCCGCCGTGCTTGCAGGGTTTGCGGGCGCATCGATGCTTTCGGCGCTGCTGCTTCCCGTTGCCGCTGTCACAGCACTGTTTGCGGTTCGCGTGTGGCACAAGCCAGTCCGGGCAGCGAAGACTGCGGGCGTGCACTCATGCTTCCCCTGGTTCATACGGATCGCTTACGCGTGGCTCCTTGTCGCTGCCGCGCTGTGGGTAGCGGCGGCGTGGGCGGATCATGGCGGCGGGATCTGGGGTGCGGCCCGGCACGCCCTGACGGTCGGATTTATCTCCACCATGGTGTTCTCTATCGGCCAGCGCATCCTTCCGGCCTTTGGAGGCGCGCGGGTTCTCTATAGTCCGCGGTTGATGCTTGCGTCGCTCGCAGCGCTGACGCTGGGATGCACTCTGCGGGTGAGCGCGGAGATCCCCGCTTACGAATGGAACTCCCAAATTGCCTGGCATGTGCTGCCATGCTCCGCGATCGTCGAACTGCTCGCGGTCACGCTGTTCGCGGTGAATCTGTTGGTCACTCTCGCGCGACCGCCCGCGCATCTTCAAGGCCATGATTCGTATCAAGCGCGTGTTTGAAGCTGAAGCGCCACGAAGACTGTCACGTTACTCTACGCTGCGAGCGATTCAGACCACAACAACGCCATCGTTCTGCGAGACTACTTATTGACGCGGCTGCGCCGGTTTGACGGAAAGAAGGTGGTCAGCCGTCTGGTACACCGAATATGATTGCATTCGATGCAGCGCACAGAGCTGTCCACTATCCGCCAGATCGCCGGTTTCGTATTTGGGTTCGGCCATCAGTCCTGATCGGAGCCGCTTGTGCGATCTTGGCGTTGATTGCGGCGGCTTGGATCGAGGTCGCGGTAACGGGAATGCCTCCTGTCCCCGCTGTTCCCCAGATATACCCCAACAACTTCGCAGGGCCGCACGGCTTTCCCGTTTGGGTACGCTACTGCCACTTCTTCAATTTTCTATTTGTGATGATCCTGATTCGCAGCGGGCTTTCGATCCTGATGGATCACCCTCGTCTCTATTTCAATGACGGCTGCACGCCCGGGAGCGAATGGATCCGCTTTACGCCCCTGAAAGTTCCACGCGACCGTCTCTGGACCGCGAAGGACGATGCGCGTTACATCTCGCCGCTCGTCGGCACGCCAGGCTACCGGCACACGATTGGTCTTGCCCGGGTGTGGCATTTCATCGACGTGCACGGGTTTATCGCAACGGGCATCGTCTTTGTCGTGATGCTCTTCACCACGGAACAGTGGAAACGCATCGTGCCGACGTCGCCGCTGGTTCTTGTGCAGGCGTGGAACACCTTCGTGCACTATGCGACGTTTCATCTGCCGCCGGAGCCAAATGGATTTTACGGCTACAACGCATTGCAACAGATCGCCTATTTCACAGTCGTGTTTGTATTCGGGGTGATCGCGATAGCGACCGGCATAGCGATGTCTCCGGCGGTGGTCAACCGGTTCCCGTGGTACGCCCGTATGTTCGGGGGACGGCAATCGGCCCGTTCTATCCATTTCTTGACAATGTTCGGTTTCCTTGCATTTTTGATCGTGCACGTGACTCTGATCGTGATGACGGGATTTGCGCGCAATATGAACCACATTGTGATGGGCACCGACGATCAGAACCCTGCCGGAATGTACTTGGGATTCATTGGAATCGGTGTCGTCGTACTCTCATGGATCGTGGCGCACTACATTTCCTGGAACCATCCGCGGGGAGTGCAACATGCCCTGAAGTCGGTGACGTATCCAATGCAGCTTCTTACGCTGAACCGGCTCTTGCCACAGCAGAGGTATGCGGAGGAGGAAATCTCTCCGTATTTCTGGCCGAACGGAAAGATGCCGCTCCGGGATGATTGGAAGCGCATGGCGGAGAGTGGATTTGACAGTTTCCGGTTAAAAGTGGGAGGGCTAGTCAATAACCCGGTTGAGCTTTCTATCGCCGATTTGGAGCGCCTGGGTGAGATTGAACACATCACGATGCATCATTGCATCCAAGGGTGGAGTGGCATCGCCAAGTGGGGCGGGATTCCCATGCAGAAGCTGATTGATCTCGTCCAGCCGAAGGGGGAAGCGAAAGTCGTCGCTTTTTTCTCCTTCGGCGAAGCTCTTTATGGCGGACCCTATTACGACACCCAGAGCCTGGAGAACGTGCAAAAGCCCCAATGTCTGCTGGCCTCAAGAATGAACGGGCAACCGCTTTCGGAGGTGTACGGGGCACCTCTGCGGCTGCGAGTGGAAAACCAGCTTGGCTACAAGATGGTCAAGTGGATCGAGCGGATAGAATTCATCGCATCGGAAAAATCGCTTGGCAAAGGAGAAGGCGGCAAAAACGAAGACGATGAGTATTTCGACCTGCTGCCGAACATTTGATGCCGGATCGAGATGCTTTCCCGCAGGAACATGGCACTTCCGACCACATTTCTTCTTTCTTCCGAAAGTTGCGGCTCGATTGGCTACTGCTTCACTTTCCGCCGCGGCTTGTGCGCGCCGTCTACGTCTTTGTGAATGGCTTCTTGACGATCGGATTGCTCGCGCTGCTGGCGCTCGTGAGCCGGAACCCCTTTGTCTTTCCGTCGCTGGGGCCGACGGCATATCTCCTGTTCTTTACGCCTCTGGGAAGAACCTCAAGCCCGCGCAATACCGTCATCGGCCATGCGATCGGCCTCCTCTGCGGGTATGGGGCTTTCGTTGCCACCGGCGCCGGAGCCATTCCGTTCGGAGAGCATCCGGGAATTTTCTGGCCCAGGGTCCTCGCCGCGGCGCTTTCGCTCTCGGCAACAGGCGCCTTCATGGTTCTTCTCGATGCCAGTCATCCGCCGGCGGGAGCAACAACGCTCATCGTTTCCCTCGGGATTATTTCGAAGCCGCGCGAGCTGGCCGTCATCGAGGCGGCGGTATTCCTCCTGGTTGCTCAGGCACTGGTGATCAACCGGCTCGCGGGACTGCCATATCCGATGTGGAGCGCTCCTGCTCAGTTCGACACTGAATGATCCCGCTGCTGGTATCGGTGCTCTGGTCAGGATCGGATCATTGTTAACAGCATCTTGAACCTGGTGATCGCCTTGACCGCATGCGGCTGGTTCGCCGGCAGGAGCACTGCCTCGGTGGCGTGAATACGCAGCATCTTGCCGGAAATCGTGATGTCCGCTTCGCCCTCGAGGACGTGTACCAATGCGTCAAATGCCGCAGAATGTTCGCTGAGCCCTTCGCCCTCGTCGAAGGCGAACAGTGTCACCGTACCGGTCGTTCGTTTGAGCAGTGTTCGGCTAATAACGGACCCGTCCTGATAATTTACAAGGCTCGCGATGCCGACGACTTCTGCGGCAGGCATTTCCGCCTTGCTCTGTCCCTTTTGCAAGTCCATGCTCGGAATCTTTCCGCTCAATTACGATGTGCCGTGCAGTCTCAATTCGCCGCCCGCCGCGTGCGCTTCCTTTTCAAGGCACGCCCAGAGTTCCCGAAAATCCTGAGCCAATTGGCGGTCGATCAGCGGAGCGTAATACAGGGGAGGGCATTCCCTTTCATCATGGACCGGGCATCCATCGTGCATCATCTTCTGGGAGAGCGCCACCTGTTTAAGAGTCACCTCGTAGCGCCCGCCGCAGACGACACATGGAATCACGATCGCGATCGAGGATATCCATACCCCTGCTCCCATTATTCCTCTCGCCTTCGAGCCTCGCAACATCTCGACGTAATCCCTGCCTGAGCTTCAATCACCAGGCCGCTGGAAAATCAGCTGCGTCTGGCAGACTCACCCTGTGTGACCTCGGCGCGGCAGGTTCCCCCCTCAAGTTCTTGTTCCTGGTTTTCGAGATGTTCCCGTCGGGTTCTTCCGGGCCGATGATTTCAGGAGCCGAAGTGCTGCGCCTTTGTGAATGGCGACGTGATCGGTTTTATCGCTCTTGATGAAATACTGGGGCTCTGCCCGGGTGGCGCGATGAGTATAGCCCTTGAAGGTCGCGTCGGAGACGACTTTCTTCATGACCGTGCCGCGAACCCGGCCTGCCTCCGAGTTCCATGAAACGCGATCGCCGCGTTTGAATGTCTTCGACATCGCTGCCGCCCGCTACCGGACGGGAGATACGTGCCAGGCAATGGTCAGGAGAAAAGCGCTGTCAACGATGCCTTCAACGTCATGAGGAATACCGCGTTCCAGCGTCAGCATTTGACCAGCCGCGAGCTCGGAAGATCCTTCACCTGTATTGAACCGGATTCGTCCGTCCAGGGTCTGGACCGAGATTCGCCCTTCGGCCTTATGCTTTTCCAGGCGGCCGCCCGCCTTGATCACGATGAGGACCACGCGGAGATCGGGATATTTTGCCAGCGTCTTTGCTGTATGTCCGGACTGCCAGCGCCCTTCGGATCGTAGCTGCGCGATCTCTCGATTGAGGTCCAGCGTCAATAGCGGCGCGGCGAGAGTCCCGACTTCGTGTTCTCGTCCTGTTTGTGGATTTTCCGTCGCCGCCATGATTTCACCTCGCGTTTGAATGTCTGGTACTCCCATTCGAGCACATCGGGAATTCTCCATCAATGTTCTTTCTGTTACGACCTTAGAATCGCTCGCATGGCGGTCGGCGGAGCTGGGGTCTCCTGGTCTCATAAAGCTTAATATGGGTTTAGCAGACGTGAGCCCGTTCATCGCACACTGAAAGGAGTTGGAGTATGGCAAGTCGCGCGACAAGCTTAGACCCAAAGGCCATTGATAGAAAGGACGCCGAGACTCTCGCCCAGCCGGTTCCCCCCGAGAACCCGGCAGGAACCGATATCGCTGCGCTCGCATACCGGCTTTGGCAGGAGCGTGGCTGTCCAATGGGATCGCCGGAGGAAGACTGGTTCAGAGCCGAGAGCGAATTGAAGCACGGCGCTGTTGCAGCGAAGTAGGCCGAAACTGTTCGTCACACTTGATGCTTGTGGGGTCGCCGTACCGGGCGTGTGCACAAACTCGAGACTTTTTCCGACATGATGACGCAGCGAGCATGGGGCACTGGGGGCACTTCTTCCGTCGCGCCGCACAGTGCGAGCCAATCGCGAGGTCATCCGGCCACCCCGCGGTGCATTCGTTGTTCCCCCGGCCCCTTTTGCGGACAATCGTTTCCTATCGCGCGCGGCGCATGAGATTCGTGGTCTACCGTTCGCCTCGAAGAGGGGCAGCCGAATTACCGTGCGTCAGAACCGACAATCATTTTAACATTTGATATCACATGCCACTTGTCATGGGATATTCGATGAAGTTTCAAATTAAATCTAATCCTCTGCATCCGACCGCCATCGTTGGTATTGAACACACCTTCGACATCGTAAGTATCTGGCGCCACTTTCTTGATCGTATCAGAACGAAAAGGGGCAAAAACAACACTCTTTCCCATTTCCGCAGTTAAGTTCTCCTGAGCAGCCAGAAATGCCAAAGCCGCTAAATCATCCCCACCGCCACTCTCATAGTAACGGTAGGTGATCGTTCCAAAAACGATCAGGAAACACAGCAAGCCTGCGAGAATGATCCAAGGATGTGATCGTCTCTGGCGCGAATCATCGGGAGTCTCATTCTTTTCAATGGGATCCTTAACGATTGTGGAGGCCGGAACTGTCGAGATTCCGGGATGATTCTCTGGAAGACAAATGCCATGTTGCTCTCGTGACAAAATCCAATCGCATACATAGCGAGCTACTGTTTTATTTGAACAGACAGCCGAATGCTGCAGAGCGCCCTTAGGTATCCTAAGGCGAGCCTGCGTAAGATGTGCAACCGAGGACGGAAGTTCCGAAATAATCGGCTGCAAGACGATTCTACGAAGTAAACCTCGAAAACCTAACGCGATGGAGTGCCCGTAAAGAGCCGTGGGAGTAAAGAGAGACCAGAAGAGAGCAAATACAAACGCTATGGCCGTCGACAACAGAATGCCGATTTCGAGAAAAAAGACTAACTCAAGGGCACCTGGATGCAGCGATACGCCCGGTTCGTAGTAAAACATGAAATATGTGAACAAAGAAGTCCCAAGGCAGGCAGAAGTTAGAAGTCCTATCGGCTTTGCGATCCAAAACCCCGGTTCACCTAACAGCGAGAGAATTCGCAGATAAAACGTTGCCTCGTCGAATGTCGGAATAATAGCAAGGACTTCGGCATCGTTCAGAGGATCTCGTACTTCTTCGACTAAAAAGTTGCGTTGCGACGCCTGTAGGTACGTAAATAGTTTCCAAGTTAATAGCCCCACAGAAAGTGAGAATATCCCGAGGAGCACCGCCACTCCGCCCGGATTTGCGCTCAACCATCCAAGCATGTCGCTGGATGCATCGCAGACAACATCTGACGAAAGCCAAACCGTTAGCGTGAGTGAAAGTGAACATAGAAGCTTAATGCTCTGCAACCTTCGAGGGCTGAACGTAAGGAAGGGGGTGGCCAGCGTGATCACACCACTAATATCGCTCTCACAGCGGCGAACGGCGTCAAGGACGATATTACCGCCGTGGCTGTGCGCGATAAGGTATATGCTCCCATCGCGCTGTGCAGCAACTCTTCGGATGGCCGAGAATAGTTGTGTGGAAGCAAGCCTACGAGCGGTCGAGGAATTGGAGCCACTCCAGTAGAACGGGATGAACTCGTAGGGCCGCTCGTCACCCAGAGCCATCTCTAGCTCGGATATTAGTACGGAGCGACGCTGAAACCATCTTGAATGCGAACCGAAGGTTCCGTGGACAAGAAAAATAGTAATCGGCTTCTTCGGAGAGTTCTCGGGTACGGGAGTTCCGTTTAAATTCTGAGCAGCCATCGCAAGTTCCATATCCAGTGGTCCCGCATTCCGGACATCGACTAAATAGAGAGATTGGCCGAGACATGCTTAGGAGGGCACCGCAGGCTTTTAACCGATCGACTTGGCATGTGTATTGGACCCCTGGTCGGAGTGGCTGAACCAGACCGGGTTTCGTCTGTCGCGTGTTGATGGCTTGCTCCAGCACACCCAATGTCAGTCGGGCTTCCAGGCGGCGTCGCCAACGAACTTCCAACCCACACCTTTAGACGCCGGTAAAGCTCAGCTATGAATTCCTTTGCGTTCAATTGCTGCGCCCATTCAGACTTGTCCTTCTTTTCTTAGCTCAGCCGCTCGAAGTCGCGATTGTAATCAGAGGACGAGCCCACAGAACCGATCATAACACCGAGAACATTCAGACCAGCTTCCTCGCCAGACCTTTGCTCTCACGCGAAATAATAGCCAGTCTGTGGATGCGAGCTATCTCGTGACATACTTTATTTCGCGCAATCCAAAGAATAGCCTATGCGTTCCATGGGTCGCGCTATCTTGGAGGAGACTATATGACTGAAGTGTGGCCGTCAGATGTCAACAAGAGACTACTCGGAGCAGCTTCGGATGCGCTCCGCGCCCCTCAATTTCTCCTGCTGATGCCATTCAAAGATCCTTTCGACGATATCGCGAGCTTGATCCACGACACCGCGGTCGAAGCCTTCGAGCCATTCAAAGACTTTTTCGCTTTACCTCGGATCGAGAGGCTCGATTGGGTTACCTCCGCCGGGGCGATACAGCAGCAGATTTGGCAGAAGATCATTGAGGCTGATTTGATCATCTGCCCAACTGGTACGACAAGCGTCGGTCGGCACCGATCGTGACGGCGATCAGCTCTGTCCGCTCTTCACCTCTCATCCACCTAATTTGGCCCGCTTCATCAACGCCACCAAACTGCACTTCTGGATCACCGTTAGTATTGAATCGCCAGCAGATTTCGTCCCATCGGCCGAGCGGTTCCGAGAATTCGGCTCTGATCTCGATAGTACGATCACGGTCGCGCTTATAAAATTCGTTGTCTTCCGGTGCATGTGAGGCTGGCCACGTTTCGCCACACAAAAGATCGAGCGCCTTGATGATGTGGGACTTGCCCGCGTTGTTTTCACCAATCAGAACGAGCGGTGCCTGTCTGGGAAGGACGAGCTCCGCGTGATCTACTGATCGATAGCCGTCAATGATGATCTTGTTTATGTGAGCCATAATGACTCATAGTTCGCCCTGCATTCAAGAAGGTGGGCGATTACTTTCTTTTAGTGAGGCGACGTTTGGTAGCGTTGGTTGCGGCGTCGGATTTGTCGCGCTCGGCTTTGATGCGTTCCAGAAGGATCGACGCGGATTCGTAATCACGACCTTCTTTGCGGGCAAGTTCCGCCTCCGTAGGGACGAGTTCGCCACGGAAGGCTTTGGCGAGCATGGCCTGGGTGAGTTTGTCCGCGCGTTCGGTTGCCGCCGCGACACGCTCTTCGATCTTGTTGGCTAATTTGAACAGGGCTTCCACACGACTTACGATCTCGTGCTGTTCGGATACCGGTGCGATTGGAATTCGGAGGAGACGGATATACTCTAGACCAAGATCAGGTTGCGAACTAGCCCGGATCGAGTCTGACATCTGCCGCTGCGCGTCCATGTTTAGTAGACAAAGATGGAGCCAATCAGTGAAGCCATCCACCGGAAGGGTTTTGATAATCGCAACGCTGTAGGATACCTGAAAGTCAATCTTCGTGGATACTCTCCGAACTTCGCCAATCGTCCCGTAGCGGGATAGGAGCAAGTCGCCCTGCTCAGGCCTGATCTTCTTGGACAGGAGCTCGAAGTCATGGCTTGATATTCGTTTCGCGTTATCGAAATCGATTCCGCTGTCGGTAAAGTCCTTAGTGCTTATGTACGGAATGCCACGACTCTGTGGTTTCGGCATGCGATGATCCACGTCCGCGATATGAGACGTCACGTTTCCGACGGAAGACCACGCCCATGAATCCGGCAGTCCGTCGGCGTCATCAACGGGATAATCAACTTGATACCGTTTGGGCGCTCTACGCCTACGATAAGTTGCGATCTCCTCTAGTAATGCCGCCGCTGTATCTTTTGAGCTTCTTGAATCGCGCCAATCCTCAGTTAAGCGACCGCAGCAGGCGGCGGCGAGCACGGATTGGCGGAAGGCTTTGAGGATTTTGGGAACTTTGCTGAGGCGGCCGCAGCAGGCGTTCGCTTGGTCTGCAAACACGGCAATCCTGCCTGCAATGCGCCCCTGTTCATGAAGAGGCGGAACTAGGATTTTAAACTGCTTTATATCTTTTTGGAAAAGATGGGGAGTTGTTGATCCCGTGATTCGCTGAAGAGCGATCTCCTGAAATCGGGGACCCTTCAGATAGTAGAACAGGTAGCGGTGAGAAAGAAGTTGGTCTCGCGGTCGAACAACTAACAGCGAGGAATTCACCGTAGCCTTGCCCGGTAAATCAGCAACGTAGCCTAGCTTGCCGATCCCGGCGCCGTCTTTTACCAGCAGGGTATCCCCAACCTGCAACTTAATTTCGGGGCTCTCGTCATATCTAGAATCCGATATGTGATACACCTTCGAGAAGTTGACTTCATCCCCATAGTTTAGGTTAGGCACGGAAATAAGAATTGGTCCTGTTGGCGTATATTCCTCGGCCTTGAGACCCCGCCAGCCAATTCGGCCGGCAATGTATATGTGGTCTTCAAGTTCTATTTCGGCCCACCCCTCTGGGAGCTCGTCACGGTCTTTTTCCCCGAGAGCAGATTGTAATGCGGATGTTTTCTTCATGCCTTCTTGGCCGCCTCGGCCTTGGACGTAGTGGCACCATTCCCACTCCCGTTCTCAAGAGCGGCAACAATTGCGTTAAGCTCCTCGACAGCAGCCTCAAGCTGACTGATGGCGTCGGTGGCCAGCTCTTCAGGTTCGGGCAATTCGTCCATATCGTCGAGCGATTCGTCTTTGAGCCACTTCAGGGAATCGATCTTGTAATTCCTTGCCTTGATTTCCTCAATCGTGAACGACCGCCAGCGATCCTCCTTGGAGTCAGCGGGCTTTCGTTTGGAGCGGCCGTTAGGGTCGGCTCCATAACACTTTTCGAACTCCTTGAAGTGTTCCGGCGTGAGAGGGCGGTCTTTTTTCGTGATATGCGGTACATTGGAGCGTCGGTCATATACCCAGGTCACTTCGGTGGGTTGACCTTTAGTGAAAAAAACGACGTTCGTCTTAGTGCCGGGACTATACGGGCTGAATGTGCCATTCGGGAGGCGCAGCACTGTATGCAGCTTGCAGTCCTGCATTAGGATCTCAAACACCTCGCCTGCCTGGTCGGCAAAAAGACAGTTATCGGGCACCACGACTGCTGCGCGGCCACCCTTCTTCAAGATCGTCATCACGTGCTGCAGAAAATTCAATTGTTTGTTTGAGCTTGCAATAACGAAGTCGTCCCGGTCGGGCACCTGATTCGCGCCCTTCGTGCCAAACGGCGGATTGGTGAGCACGACATCATAGCGCCGTGAAGACGGGACTTCGTAAATTGAGTCGCCGAAGGTGATTTCGGGCTCGAGGCCGTGCAGGTAGAGGTTCATCAAAGCAAGGCGCCGCGGCCGCAAGACGAATTCTTGGCCGAAGTAGGTGCCATGCTTGATGCGCTTGGCGAGTGCCCGGTCTAGCGCCCCGCCCTTGGTTTGTTCAATAAGCCATTCGTAGGACGAAACCAAAAATCCACCCGTGCCGCATGCAGGATCGTAGATCCGGAATTCATCATGAGCGCGTGGATCAGGTTTGATGCAGCGAACGATCGACTGGATAAGAATTCGCGGCGTGAAGTATTGGCCGGCCCCCTTCTTTCCTTCGCTTGCGGCCTTTTCAAGCAGACCTTCGAACGCGGCGGCCTTCACGTCGATGTCGAGCGCCGTCCACTGCGTCTCATCTATTAGGCCAATCAGTTTCTTGAGGTTTACAGGGTTATTGAAGCGGGACAATGCGCCCGCGAAAACGTCGCCGAGCAATCCTTTTTGCTCCCCGAGCACGCGCAAGACGTCCGTGTAGTGGTTGGTCAGGCTAGTGCCGGACTGCATAGCAAGAGTTGGCCATGAACAATCAATGAGAAGGGCCTCCCCTTTTGCGGTCTTGGCGGGCATCCGGCTCAGATCAATCCCGCGCTCGTCGGCCATCTTCAAGAAGAGCAGATACGTCAGCTGTTCGATGTAGTCGCCATAATCGATTCCGTCGTGCCGGAGAGTATGGCAAAAGCCCCATAGTTTTTGAACAATGTCAGTCATGCTGCAACTGCCTGGTTTAATTGTTTGATAAATTCTGGAAGCGCTGGGCCAAATTCCTTGTACACTCTGCCCCAGCCGCCGTATCGGTTGAAGATCGGCAAATCGTCGAAGTCGTCTTTTTCGATAGAGAGATTCTCGCGCAGATGCTCGCGGATGCGCTGCAGCCACAGCCGCTGTTCCGCCGTAAATGTCTTGCCGGCTGTGATCTGCTCGAATGCACGCTCGACTCGTTCCGAGGCATTCAGCAGTGGACTTTCGGCATCAGCGGCGTGCTTGACCATAGAGATGATGTCGGCGAGTGCCTTTTTGTACTGGATTTCATGGGCCTTCTGAAGATGCTGTGGTGTAAAACGCTGCGGCGTTGCTTCCAGTTTTTCTTTGAGCTCTGTGAGCGCACGCGTATTCCAGTCCTGTGGGCGCTTCAAGAGAATACTTATCGCATCGATGTGAGCGGGATTCTCCTGGACGAACTTGCCGAATGCCGCGAGATAGTCCTCCGGCTTATATTCCTTCCCGTCCGCGCCGCGTACGCGCCATTCGGACGAAACGACATCCTCAGTATCAAGGGCAACCAGAAATGTGCGCTGCGTTCTCGGGTACTCGACTAAGAGCCTCTGAAACTCTTTATTCCGTAGCAAGTTCATCGCGCCCGTAAAATCCTGCCGCAGGTTGTGCGGCAGGTTGGTTGCGTAGCTTCCCATATCGCCGCTTGGGATGTAGGCAGAGAACAACTTACGAGCCTCCCCAGACATTTCCTTGTCAATGCGGCGCAGGCGCTTCACCAGGCAGCGAATGTTGTACTCGCGGTCTTGGTTCTGCCAGATAGAGTCGATAACTTGAACAATTGTTCGAGTCTCGGCAAGGGGTGCATCAATCGTCATCGCGGTTGCCTTGCGGAAGTATTCGAGGAGCGTCCCGTCGAAGCAGTCGAACACGACGAAATGCGACTTGTCGGGGTATTGCTCGCCTTTGCGCGTGCCGCGCCCAAGCATCTGCTCAAATAAAATGCGTGATTTGACCGGACGCAGAAACACGATGAATTCGAGATCCGGAATGTCAACGCCGGTGGAGAGCATGTCCACGGTCACGACGATCGAGGGCTGGGGCCGGTTGCGGAATTCACGGATGCGCTGAAGCGGGCGGTCGACGTTCTTATTGCCCGTGATCTTCTGCACAAAAGAGTCGCCCCGACCGAAGACGTCACGAGCAATATTCACCAGTTGATCGGCGTGGGAGGTGTGCGAGAGGTCGTTGGCCGCAAAGATCAAGGTTTTTGGAAAACGGCCGTGCTGCTGTTCGTGCTGCAGCGCATAGCGCTTCAGTTCTTCCAGAATTTTTCGGTTCGAGTCCGGTGAGGTGATCTTCTGCTCCACTTCCGTGGCGTCGAATTGACGCTCGTCTTCTACCGCGTCGAGGCGCTTTGCTCCTGTGTCTGGATTGATGATGTCAACGCTCTCACCCTCCTTGAGGAATATGCCTTGCATGCGTACGTTGGATTTAACAGCGACGACGTCATAGTCAACAAGGTAACCCTCATCCACCGCGCGATCATACTCATAGCGATAGATCACATCTTTGAAATATGCGGTTGTGTGCGCGGCTGGCGTTGCGGTAAGGCCAATCTTGATGGCATCAAAGTGATCGAGTGTCTGGCGCCAGACAGCGATTTCCGACGCGGTATAGCCACGGTGGCATTCATCGGCGATGATTAAGTCGAACGCATGGATCGGGATCTGGATCTTCTCAGCATCTTCATCGATTGCTTCGTCGCCAAGATCAAGCGTCGCGTTTCTGCCGAGGAGGTTGATTGCCATGCGCTGGATGGTTGAAACGTAGACGAAGGCGTGCTTGGCAGAAGGTTCAGTGAGGTAGGACTTTGGCAGCACTTTCGGATCGAATTTCTCCTCTTCGCCGAAGTCCTCGCGTTGGAAGCGCTGGCTGTACACCTCGTACATCTTGTCGAACTTCAGGCCTGCTTTGGGCTCAAAGGATGCAAATGCGCGGACGGCTTGAGCCGCCAGCGCGCGGCGGTCGACAAGAAACAGAATGCGCTTGGCGACGCCAGATTCCATCAGGCGGTAGACCTCGTTGACCATGGTGAAGGTCTTGCCGGTGCCGGTCGCCATCGCAATCAGCATTTGGCGCTTGCGCTCAGCGATCGCCTTCTCCGTTTCCCTATTTGCATCCTTTTGGTACGGGCGGATCAAGACATGGTCGTTAGGCATTGCGGAAAGCTTCTGGCATGCTTCGTCAAGGTTGCGCTGAAGGAATTCAGCCAGTGCTGCGGGTGTGTGGAACTCGGCGATTTGATGTGAGCGGTTCAGCTCGTGGCGGATGTCGTGGTGCCAGATCACCTCGCCGTTTGTCGAATAGAGGAACGGTACGCCAAAGCCACGAAAGTTAAAGAATTTGTCGACTAAGCCCTTGGAGTAGCGCTCAGCTTGCATCAGAACGTTTTGCGGGCCGACGGTGAGTTTCTTTGCCTCGACGATGCCTAGGATCTTGCCATCGACTGAGAGCGCGTAGTCGGCCGGCCCGTTGTCGGTCTGATATTCCTCGATCGCGCAGCGGTCATATTCTTGGAGTGGCTTTGCCGGATCAAACTTGTCTTGGGGCACGATGCGCCAGCCCGCTTCAACGAGTCTCTTGTCGATGCGTTCTTTACGGGTGAGCCATTCTGAGTTTTGAGGGGTAGCGGTTGCCATACTCTTGCGGGTCAGACGATCCCTGTGCAGGCGCTTCACACTGGAAAACCTGATTCCTAGGAATTATTGGATCTTCTCTATTATATTGATTCGCCCTGAATTCTACAGCCTTTGGGCGTTTTAGGCAAAGGTGCGCGAAGGATTGAGCGTCGATCCAGCCCCGCTTTTGAGGACTCAATGTATATCGCTTGGTAGATCGTCATTATAAGATGTCGTCCGACCGAGCCCACGTCTCATTCGCCCCGCGGCAAACTCAACGAATGCTACATCCGCCCTATATCGAAGCGACCGGGTTACAACCCCGGCCAGCGATGATGAACTATCCTGTGAAGTTGAACGTCCGGCGCTGTGTTGTACCACTCGACCTCAAATTCTTCTGCCTTCGTTAGCTGCTTGAGTGCAACCTCCTTGGCTTCCTCAGAATAATCGGGGGCGCCGCGCTCTTCGAATCCAAGCACTCCTGCAAAGTTGCCATGGGCGAGCTTGTTGCGAAGCTCAATGAACGCAATGGAAGATCCTCCAATTGATTCGTCTGGTTCGAGGAGCTTTTCTACCGGCAGTCCCTTTCTATTGCCCTCTCGAATGAGTTTCATTGTCAACGTTCGCCAGCCGCCATGCGCTCGCCTCATTCGCGAGTCTTTGTTCAAAATTACCTCAACCATCGCGCTCGTCAACGTTATGGTTGCGATATACCGCCTCTCTTGAAAGCACTGAAACCCTTCTCTTCCGTACGCAAACACGTCACTTGGTAGATGCGTTGCGTGCGTGTAATACACAACGCGCGTGATTCCGTTTCTTTGATACTCGGCGCGGATCTGCCGGAACATTGCCCTCGGAAGATCGAGCTCTGCGTCCTCTGATTGTAGCTCTGAACTGTTAGCCATTTGTCTTTTGTTATCGATTCGGACCAGGATGGCCGATGAGTGCCAGTCCTTGGGGCGTGAGTTCATATCCAATTGGAGCGAGCGGTGTTCCGGAACCTCTGGTTGGCCGTCGAACTGGGAGGAGATAGCCTGCGTCTACCAAACGAGGAGCTCGTTCTCTTTCATGTTGTGCTTTCGGATAAAAAGTGCCGATAGCCGCCGCGGCTTGAAGAATTTGTAGGTCGGCAGGTTCCATATTGCCTATGATCTCAGGAACTGGTCTGAGACACTATCAGCAGCAACCTTGTGGGTTGCAGCCGGGCAACGTGTAATCGATTGTAGTCAATTTTGTAGCTGCTTAAAGCCTCCAGGAACTCGAAAGCGCCACAAACTGCTACAGGTGCGCTAGTCCGGCCCAAACCGGCTATTGCAAATAAAGGGCTTGTTTTGATTGGTCGGGGCGGGGCGATTTGAACGCCCGACCCCCTGCGCCCAAGGCAGGTGCGCTACCAGGCTGCGCTACGCCCCGACAATCTGAAGCTTCCTTGATTTTAGATCACTTCTCGTCTAACTAACCAGCCCACAACGCTTCCTCAGCCTCAGTACCGACCTTCTGCACGGAATCGCTTTGACCGACGGCGCGGCTAAGCCCGTCCAGACTCTGCTCACTTGAACCAGTTTTGCTCAGCCATTGGTCTTCCCCTTCCGTCGCGGCACTGCGGAGAATTTCGGCGAGGGTTGCTGGGAACGATCCGCCCCATCGGCCTGAACCGGGATTCGCGTCACCGAATCTCACGATCCGCCTGGGCTTCGGCGCATCCAGCTAGTTCTCAGTCTCCGACAACGCGGCCGAGGCCTGCTTCACAGCTGCACATGGTGCAAGGGACGCGATCTTCAGGCAAGCTCGGGCTGGTCGCAAACAGAATCGTCCCGCTCGTAACAGCCCCCGCTTACGGATGCATCGGCCCCGCAAACGTCGGAAACAGCCGGCAGATCAACAGCTCGCGTTCGTAGACGATCTCTGGCGGCAGATGATCGTGCAGATCCAGGAACAACTCCTCGTGCTCCAGAACCTCGGCCCGCCAGGCGTGGCGGTCCAATGCCTGCAGTTGATCGAATGCTTCCGGCGAATAGTCCAGGCCTTTCCATTCGATGTCCTCATACCGCGGCATCCAGCCGATCGGTGTCTCCCGGCCCAGCGCTCGGCCGTGCGCGCGATCCACAATCCACTTCAACACGCGCATGTTATCGCCGTAGCCCGGCCACAGGAACTTCCCCTCGGCATCCTTGCGGAACCAGTTGACGTGGAAAATGCGCGGCGTCTCGCTGAGCGAATGCTGCATGCGGATCCAGTGCCGGAAATAATCGCCCATGTGATACCCGCAGAACGGCAGCATGGCCATCGGATCGCGCCGTACCTTACCAACCGTGCCCGTGGCCGCGGCGGTCATTTCCGAACCCATGGTCGCGCCCATATATACGCCCGCGCTCCAGTTGAACGCCTGGTACACCAGCGGCATGGTGGTGGCGCGGCGTCCGCCGAAAACGATCGCGCTGATCGGAACGCCTTCCGGATCTTCCCACGCCGGATCGATGGTCGGGCACTGCGACGCAGGCGCGGTGAAGCGTGCGTTAGGGTGCGCCGCCTTCGCGCCGCTCTCCTTGGCGATCTGCGGAGTCCACTTGTTGCCTTGCCAGTCCAAACATTCCTTGGGAGGCGTGTCGGTCATGCCTTCCCACCACACACCGCCCTCCGCCGTCAGCGCGACGTTGGTGAAGATGCTGTTCTTGGCCAGCGTGGCCATCGCGTTTGGATTCGTTTTGGTCGACGTGCCGGGAGCTACGCCGAAAAAGCCCGCTTCCGGATTGATCGCGCGCAGACGCCCATGCGCATCGGGTTTGATCCAGGCAATATCGTCGCCCACGGTCCAGACCTTCCAGCCTTCGAATCCCTTGGGCGGAATCAGCATGGCGAGATTCGTTTTGCCGCATGCGCTCGGAAACGCGGCCGCGATATAGGTCTTCTCCCCCTGCGGATTCTCGATGCCGAGAATCAGCATGTGCTCGGCCATCCAGCCCTGATCGCGCGCGATGTTCGAGGCGATCCGCAGCGCAAAGCACTTCTTGCCCAGCAGCGCATTGCCGCCGTAACCGGAACCGTAGGACCAAATCTCGCGCGTCTCCGGAAAATGTACGATGTATTTTTCCTTATTGCAGGGCCAAGGTACATCTTTCTGCCCGCGTGCCAGCGGCGCGCCCACGCTGTGGACGCAAGGAACGACGCGTTTTCGGTCCTTATCGATTTCCGCGAATACCGGCAGGCCGATGCGGGCCATGATCCGCATATTCACCACCACATAGGGCGAGTCGGTGAGCTGCACGCCGATCTGCGACATCGGCGAATCGAGCGTCCCCATGCTGAAAGGCAGTACGTACATCGTGCGGCCGCGCATCGAGCCATCGAAAAGCTCTTTCAGCTTCCGCCGCATCTTGTACGGCTCTTCCCAGTTGTTGGTGGGGCCCGCACCGTCCTTGGAAAGCGAGCAGATGAATGTTCGGTTTTCGACGCGCGCTACATCGCCGGCGTCCGAGCGCGCGTAGTAGCATCCCGGCCAAAGCTTCTGATTCAGCTTGGTCAGCGTGCCGCTGGCGACCATCTCAGCGCAAAGTTGATCGTATTCCTGCTGCGACCCGGTGACCCAATGGATCTTGGCCGGCTTAGTTAATCCTGCGATCTTTTCAACCCACCGGCATAAATGCTGGTTCTGGCTTAAGGGGGAGGAGTGGTTCTTAGCTGCGGTAGCCATAGAAAATCAAATCATCTCACACCTGAACGTGGTGTGAGGAGCTATTCCGGCTGATGCTTTGCTGGGCGGTCGGGCTGAGTGTCCTGAGTCCGGGCTAACCCGTCGTAGCCGGACTCGACTCCGGCTGCGGCCTCAGAATCTCGTCGATTAAGAACAGATCCGTCAGCAGCGCCCGCAAATGAATCGACGCATTCAGATTGTCGATCAACTGCGATCCGATGCTTGACTGGGCAAGAACCAGCTCGAACGCGACCCGCGCGTCGTTGGCGTCGCGTTCGAGCACTTTCAGGAAAGCTTGATACGGTTCAACCGGTTTGAGCGCCGCATCGCGGACCGCCGCGGAGTAGGCACTCGAAAGCGCGGACAGCGACTCCACCGCGCGAATCATGCTCTGGCGCACCTCTGACCCGCGTCCACCGTGCTCGCTCGGCATGCCTTGAGCGGCAAACGCCAGCATGAGCTCGTAGCACTCTTCGATAGCGTTACACTTGTGGCGGACGGCGTCCAGCGCGCTCAGGCCGATGCCCCTTTAGACGACGACGAACTGCTGGTCTCCGCTACTACCCAGCGCTCCGGATCGTGGTGCGAAAGATAGTATTCTTTTGGCAACGAGCCGAACACCATCGACTTGGTGATGACGAACTTCTCCGGCCGCATCGCGAAATAAATGTGGATCATGATCAGTGCGATCAGGCCCACGCCCGCCAGTCCGTGCAGCACGTACATCAAGCCCCAGGTCATGTCGCCGAACAGGTACGGATTCCGCGGAAAGATGTTGGTGCGCACGCGGAAGATCATGAAGATACCGGTCAGTATGACAGCCAGGCCGGTCAGCACGATTACCCCGTGATACATCTTGTTCTCGAGCGGGTACTTCGCAAAGCGCCGCGGCGGCGGAGCAGGCTTGCCGAAGAACCGGTTCAGCCGGTGGCTGGCATCCTCGATATCCGCCTTGTCCGGCCAGATGGACCAAAAGTCCATGAAGAAGCTGGCGTGGATTACGTGAAACAGAATCGAAGCAGTGAGCACCAGCCCCGCGGCCCAGTGGTACACCACCCAGTTGAACTGAACGCCAACCTTGGGTAGGAACGCGGTGACCAGAAGCGTCAACATAGCCGCCGCCATGATCCAGTGGAACGCGCGCGCGGCAAACGAGTGCCTCGCCACGCGATTCGGAACACTGGCCGCCACCGCGGCCGGCGTGCTCCCGGCGTACTCCTCGTGCTTGGCGAAATAGCGAATCCAGATCGCGTGCACAATCAGGAAGCCTAGTCCGGCGACTGCCGCCACGTAAATCAAAAACCAGGCAATGTGAATCGGGACATCTTGTCCCCACGGGCTTCTTGCGAATTCTACGAGGCCCACGAAGCTACCTCCACACCGCCGACCGCACGCTTCACCAGGTTGCGCATCAGCGGAATTTTATAAGCATTGAACTGCAACGGCGCTGCGCCTTGCACGGCCAGCTTGCCGGCCATCTCTCCGGTCGCCGCGTTGTTCGGCTTCCCTTTGATGGCATCTTCTACTGCCTTCAGACGAAGCGGACGAGCCGCCGCGCCGTTCACCACCACGCGAGCATCCTGAATCGTGCCGCCCGATACCTTCATGGCCGAGGCCACGTTCAGCAGCGCGAAATCCCACACATTGCGGTCGCGCACCTTCTCGAAATAGAACTGCGCGCCCGCCCAAGTGCCCGGAATCCGGATCGCAGTGAGCAGATCGCCCGGCCGCAGGACGTTCAGGCGCGTGATGTCGATGTCCGGACCGATGAAGTAATCCTCGGCATCTACCACCTTCTCGCCTTTGGACGTCCGGATCACGAATTTCGCGTCCAGCGCGATCAGCGCCGGCGCGGAATCCGAGGGATTCACCGCCACGCAGCGGTTGGCGTCCAGAATCGCATGCTCGCGATTGCGTCCGGTCGGCGTATCCGCGTAGCAGATGTTGCCGCCCGCGCGATAGCACGGCCACCCCGCCCGGTAATAATGGCAGCGCGCGTCTTGCGACACGTTGCCGCCCAGCGTCCCTTGGTTGCGGATTTGCGGCGAAGCCGCCAATTCCGCGCCCTCGGACAGCAACCCGAATTTCTGCTTGATGATCGGATTGTTAACCACTTCGGTCAGCGTGGTCATAGCGCCGATCTCGACGCCGCCGTCGGAACTGTTGCGAATGCCCCGCAGCTCGTCGATACCACTCAGATCGACCAGCACTTTAGGCCTCTTAATGCGGTCTTTGAGCCAGTCAAAGCTGTCCAGGCCTCCCGCCATCGCCCAGGCATCGTGCCCGTGCTGTTGGAGAAGCTTCTGTGCCTCGTCAGCCGTCGTGGGCTGAAGCAGATCGAAAGCGGGCATCACGTCTCTTATTACGGCCATGGCTTATTCTCCTTTCGTCTCCATTCGCGCTATATGTGCGCTTCCAGCGGGTGCTGCATGGGCCGGCCCGCGTCTAGTGAAGCAATGATGGTGTCCGGAAGCACCGGCGCGCGCTGGAAGACCTCGTCGCCGACCGCGTCGGACAACGCGTTCAGAATTGCGCAACAGCCGCCACCCACCGGGGGCTCTCCGATGCCGCGCGACCCTACCGGGGTTTCCGGATCGGGAAGATCCACGGCCGCCCATTTCATGTTCACGGGAACATCCAGTATCGTGGGCGGCTTGCTGTGATGGAACCGCTTGGACAACATGTAGCCGTAGTTGGGATCGTATACCCACTTCTGACCGATCGCGTGACCGATGCCCAGCGTCGAACGTCCCAGCACCTGGCCGCCCAGCGCCTTCGGATGCAAAACAGTTCCCACGTCGGCGTAGGCGAGGAAATCGACAATGTGGTACTTGCCGGTTTCCAGGTCGACTTCTACTTCTGCAAAACTGGCGACGTAAGACCGCGTCTGGCCGTCATGCGGATACTTGTCGCGAGCCGCCGCGATGAAGCCTTGCCCGGCTAGCGCCGCCACCGATTCCTTGGTGAAGCGGTTCACGTCCGGATTGACCTCATGCCCGTCGTAGATGCCACCCATCTGGATGGCTTTCTGCGCCGCCTGAGCCAGCGTCATGCTCGCGCCGCCGCCCTTCCGGAACACCTTCTCGTTGGCGACATCGTATTGTTCCGGACTGCCGCCGAGGCTCTTGGCGGCGATCTCCTGCAGGCGCTGCTTAGCCTCCATCGCAACCGCATGCGCCGCGCGAGTCATCGCGTGCGTAGTCTGGCTTCCGCCGGATACGCAGGACCAGGGCAGATGCTTGGCGTTCGTGCCCCAGCACACATCGCACTTCTCCCACGGTACGCCGAGGATTTCGGCTGCCACGCGGTGAACGTCGATCACCGATTCGGTCCCAAGGTTTCCAATTCCCGATTGGAAGCAGAGGCTGCCGTCCGCTTTGATCAACATCAGGCCGTCAAATCCGATTGACCCGCCCGAGTACGTGCTCATCGAGACGCCCACGCCGCGCACCTTGGTGCCGATCCGTTTCGGATTGCGCGCCACGCGCTCGCTCCAGCGGAACTCTTCGGCGCCACGATCCAGCGCTTCTTTAATGAACGCGCTGGTGGCATACGCGCGCCGGCCGCGAGCCGCCGGCCCGAACTGCGCCTTGCCTTCGGGAGCATTGATCTTACGAATCGCAACTTGGTCGACACCAAGCTTGCGGGCCGCCTTGGCAAGGATCGGCTCCATCAAAGCGATGCCTTGCAAACCACCCGGCGCGCTCTGCGCTCCGCGAGGCGGTGTGTTGGTCATCACCGTCAGGCCGCGGAACCGCATCGTTTCCGGCTGATACAGCAACGAAACCATTTGGCCGGAGGTCGGCGCATCGCCCACCGGATCGTAGGGCCCGGTGTTGATCAGCGCGAACATGTCCACCGCTGTAATCCGCCCGTCCTTCGCGAACCCGACTTTAGCGCGCCCCATCAGGCTGGGCCGCGCGCGGCCGATATACGTCTCTTCTTCGCGCGACAATCGCATCATCACCGGCGCGTTGCACTTCTTGGAAAGCAACGCCGGAATGATGAGAGAAATCGCGCCCGTGATCTTGCTGCCGAACCCGCCGCCGGTGTACTCGCTGATGAACACCACCTTTTCGGGGTCGATATTCAGCCAGCGTGCGATTGCGGGCACGGTCTGGATCGTGCTCTGCGTGCCGGTGTAGACGTAAACTTTCCCGTTCTGCCAATACGCCATCGCGCTGCGAGTTTCTAGGCAATGATGACTCGTATCGGGCGTAACAAACGTCTCATCCAGAACCAAAGCGGCTTTCTTGAAGCCTTCGTCGACGTTTCCAAACGTCCATGAATTGGCGGGATCCTCGTGGATCGCGCCCATGGGCAGTTGGCCTTCCTTAACCGCGTCGAAATCCGCCTGCGTCCATTTCAGCTCTTTCACTTCGATCGGTCCAGGTGCCCCGCCTCGCCCGCCTCGTCCTCCCCGGCCGGCTGCGGCGCCAGGATCCGGCGGCTTGCGATACCAGGTGTTCCCGCCGATTCGTGGATTCGGGCTGCCAGGCCGTAACGTTTCGAGCGGATCGATGACGAACGGCAGCGGTTCGATGTCCAGCTTGATCTTCTCAATCGCCTCCGCCGCCGTAAGTTCATCCACGGCGGCCACTGCCAGGATCGGCTCGCCTTGATACAAAGGCTCATTGGTCAACGCTTTTTCGCCCAGTTTGTTGGCGGCGATGCGCGTGCCGTTGTCCGTAAGGCTGTCGGCGGGAGCAGGCAGGTCGGCTTCCGTCAGGATCGCCTTGACGCCCGGCATCGCTAACGCGGCGCTGGCATCAATGTTCCGTACGCGGCCGTGCGGCACTTGGCTCAGCAGCAATTTGCAGAACAGCATCCCATCGGCGCGATAGTCTTCGGCATACTTCGACTTGCCGGTCACCTTGGCCATCAGGTCGAGAGTCTGATAATTCTTGCCGATTAGTTTGTGACCCTTCCCGTACTCGACACTAGCCGGTTTGTTGTCTGGCAGCTTGCTAGGCATGGTTACCCTCCCTTGCGATCTCAGCGCCGCGCATCAGCGCAGTAAGGATCTTGTCATAATCCTGGCAACGGCACAGGTTGCCTGAAATGCCGTGCGCCAATTCGGCCCGCGTGGGATTCGGATTCGTCTTCAGATATCCCACCGTGGCCATGATGAACCCGGACATGCAGAACGCGCACTGGAAACCCTGTTCCTCCAGGATGCCTTGCTGAACCGGGTGCAACTTGCCATCGGCACTCTGCAATCCTTCAACGGTCAGGACCTTCTTATTACGTACTGTGTGGGTCAGTGTGGAACAGGAGTAGTGCGGCACATCGTCGATCAGAACGGTGCAGGCGCCGCATTCCGCCCGGTCGCAGCCGAGCTTTGTGCCCGTGAGCCCCAGCTTGTACCGCAACGTCCAGGCCAGGGTTTCCGGCTTCATAACGTCCACGCGCCGCATCTGGCCGTTGACGTTCAGCGTTATTAACCGCTCGCCTGCGCCCGCCGCCGAGGTCAGGCTGGAAGCGCGGAACAAATAGGTGGCCGATGAGACTGCCGCGCCACCTGCAATGACTCCCTTGATGAATCTTCTTCGCGATACCGCTTTCGGCCGATCGTCGACCGTCTTTAAGTCTGTTGCATCAGGCATTTCAGCATTACCTCCTCGAGCTTGCGCAGCATGCTTTTGCGTTAGGAGTGACGCCACCGGCATGGATCCGTTCACCGGAGCCGTCGGGCCTCCTCATTCCTCGTGCCAGGACCAAACTGTCCATGGGACCTGGCCTGTCATTATATACCATATAGCTTTGGTGGGTGAAGAGCCTCAAAGGTTACCCCCGTCCTAGACCTTGAGCGACTTTTTTGGGCATTCGGGGTTACACCACGCATCCTTATAAGCTCCTCCCGGACATTGTTACTTCTTCAGCAGGATCTGGATCAAGTTGCTGTAATCGTCGGTCCAGGGCCGCAGGCCGGGTTGCATCTTCGCGATGTTTGAACCCTTAAACAGCCGATCCCTGAAAAGGGACCGGTCGCTCGATACCAGCACCCAGTCGCTGGAGGAGAAGTATTCTTCGCTTTCCCCATCGTCGCTCACCTGCATCGCAACTCGCCCCAGGTCCACGGCGTTCCGCGCCACCACCGGAACCAGGTTCAAGTAGCGGTTCGATACGTGTACTGCTAGGATACCATCCGGTTTCAAATGGCGCGTATAGACCAGGAACGCCTCCCGCGTAAGCAGGTGCACGGGAACCGCATCGCCGGTGAAGGCGTCAATCGCCAGAACATCGTATTGCTGGCTTGGCTGCCGTTCCATGGTGAGGCGCGCGTCGCCGAGCAACACCTGGTGGTCACCGGGGCAGTCCTGCAGAAATGTAAACCAGGAGGTCGCCATCTGCAGTACCAGCGGGTTGATGTCGTAGAACCGGAACATGTCGCCCGCGCGGCAGTACGCCGCTGTAACACCCGCGCCTAAACCCACGACGCCCACCCGGACCGGCGCGTGCCCCTCGAAATATCGGATCGCTCTGCCCAGCCCCGAATCCGGACCGTAGTAACTCGTCGGCGCGCGCCGCAGCGGAGCTCTGGTCAATTGCACGCCATGCTCGATGTTTCCGTGCACCAGCGTCCGCGTCCCAAAAGTTCCCGGCGCCTCTTTGACGTCGATCACGCGGAGAACTCCGTAGTAGTTGCGTTCAGCCACCACGTAACGGCGGTCGTCTTCGAGTTTTGTGTAGGTGAAATAGGCCGCCACTCCAAGAGTGGACACCGCAATGGCTACCCGGGCGATTCGCAATTGCGCCGCGCCTGGCCAGAATGGCGCCATCCACAAAGCGGCCCCTGCGAGCGCGCTGATAATGAGAAGCGATAAATCCCACTTGGCCTGCCGTGCCTGATAGCCCAGGAATGCCGCACCAGTCAGCCACAACAGCAGCACAATGACCCGAAGGATCTTTCTCTCCGCCTGCGGCCACTCGCCCGGCGCAAGCCATAACACCAGGCTCGCTAGAGCGCCGCTAACCACCAAAAGCAAGTCCAACTCGAAATAGCTTTGGAAAAGATGCGGAGCCCCCACCGCCACGAAAAGGCCTCCCAGCGCTCCCCCAAGCGAGATCATCAGGTAAAAACCGGTGAGATGTTCCGGTTCCGGCTTCAACCGGACCAGCTCGCCATGCAGAACCAGGCAACATACAAACAATGTCGCGACGAAGAGCGGAACCGCCCAGCGGATATCGGGATTGCCCTGATCGTGGTAAATCGCAAATGCCGACCCGGCCAGCCCCGCCGCCAGTAGCGGAAGGAATACCGTGCGCCGGTACAGATGCTCGCGCTCAAAGCACAGAATGAAGCTGAGCAGATAAACTCCCAGCGGAATCACCCACAGCAAGGGAATCGGCGCAACGTTCTGCGTCAAATGATTCGTAACCGCCAGTAGCAGCCCCGACGAACAGGCCGGCAAGACAATCCACAGAATCTGTTGTGTGGCCCTGCTTGTGGCGCGCGCGCTCGTGAGTGCCGCGTTCGCGCTCGTGTAAACGCCGGAGGGTGGCTCTTTTCCACGCTTCACCGCCAACCACGCCGCGCCCATGCAAAGCACAACAAAAAGAACGTACATCACCGACCACGCATACGCCTGGACATGCGTGGTCAGCAACGGCTCGGCCAATACCGGAAAACTAAATAACGCGAGAAACGATCCGAAATTCGAAAGCGCGAACAGCCGGTAAGGAATCGATCCCGGCCGGATCGACACAAACCAAGCCTGCAGTAACGGGCTGGTCGCCGACAGCAATAAATAAGGAAGGCCGATGGTCACCGTCAGCAGCAGAAGTATCCGCCCCGACGGGTCGCCCACGTGCAACGGCTTCCAGTGCTGGGCGGGCAGAACCGGCAAGACGGCCAGGCTCGCCACCAGCAACGCGCCATGCAACATCGTCCGCGCGCGAGCCTTCAAATAGCGCGTGGAAAGATGTGCGTAAAGGTAGCCGCCCAGCAGCGCAGCTTGAAAGAACAGCAAACACGTGTTCCAAACGGCAGCCGATCCGCCGAACCACGGCAGGATGATCTTGCCTATCATCGGCTGAACGGCGAACAACAGGAACGCGCTGAGGAAAATCGTACCGGCGTATACGAAAATCACTGTAGAACAGCAATCATCGCACAAGTCCCCTTCGCTTCCAATCCCAGAACCGGAACGCCGTCCCATGCGCAGAGCGCGAGCCCAGCCCAGCGCGAATCCGCTGCGTTCAAGCGTTCGCGCGTTAACCTTTAGCTAGAAGCGCATGTTCCCGATTCTTCAGAAGCCCGCCGGGGCCATTGACCCCGTGTGCGGCATGGCCGTCGACCCGAAACATGCCGCGGGCTCCTCGCAATATCAGGGCAAGATCTATTACTTCTGCTCCAAAGGCTGCGTCGCCAAATTCGAAGCCGACCCCGAGAAATACCTGAATCCCGCGGCCAAGCCCGAGCCCATGCAGCCGGCGGCTAGCGCTGTCGAATACACCTGCCCCATGCATCCCGAAGTCCGCCAGTCCGGCCCGGGGGCGTGCCCCAAGTGCGGCATGGCCCTGGAGCCGGCTGCTTTCAGTCTTGAAGCCGAACAGTCCAACCCGGAATACGATGACATGCGCCGCCGCTTCTGGCTGAGTCTGCCCTCCGCGGCCGCCCTGCTTGCGCTCATGTTTTCCGGCATCCACCAACCCTGGATCGAACTGGCGCTCGCCACCCCTGCTGTGCTCTGGGCGGGCTGGCCGCTGCTCGAACGCGGCTGGCTATCGCTCGTGAATCGCAGCCTCAATATGTTCACGCTGATCGCCACCGGCGTGCTCGCTGCTTACATCTACAGCCTGGTCGCGACCGTTGCGCCCGGCATCTTCCCGCCCTCGATGCGCGAGGGCGGACACATTGCCGTCTACTTCGAATCGGCCGCCGTAATCACCGCGCTCGTCCTGCTCGGGCAAGTCCTGGAACTACGCGCCCGCCAGCAAACCTCCAGCGCCATTCGCGCGCTGCTGCAGCTTGCGCCCAAAACCGCCCGCCGCATCCGCCCCAACGGCGCCGAAGAAGACGTGCCCATCGATCAGGTCTATCCCGGCCACAAGCTGCGCGTCCGTCCGGGCGAAAAGATCCCAGTCGATGGCCTCGTGCTCGAAGGCTCCAGCGCCGTCGATGAATCCATGATCACCGGCGAGCCCATCTCGGCCGAGAAGGTCGCCGGCAGCCGCGTTACCGGCGGCACGGTGAACGGCACTGGGTCTTTCGTCATGAAAGCCGAGCGCGTCGGCGCCGACACGCTCCTGGCCCGCATCGTCAAAATGGTCAACGAAGCCCAGCGCTCGCGCGCCCCCATCCAGCGCTTGGCCGATGTGGTCGCCTCCTGGTTTGTGCCCGGCGTGATCGCCGCCGCTCTCGTGACTTTTATCGTTTGGAGCATGTTGGGGCCTCAGCCGCGCTTGGCCTACGCCCTGGTGAACGCCATCGCGGTCTTGATCATCGCTTGCCCCTGCGCGCTGGGCCTTGCCACCCCGATGTCCATCATGGTTGCGACCGGCCGCGGAGCGTCCGCCGGCGTCTTGATCCGCAACGCCGAAGCGCTCGAAAAACTTGCCGAAGTCGACACGTTGGTGGTCGACAAAACCGGAACGCTCACCGAGGGCCGGCCTAAGCTGGTCTCCTTCGACGATCCCGAGCTTCTGCGCCTCGCCGCCAGCGTCGAACGCTCGAGCGAGCACCCGCTTGCCGCCGCCATCGTCGTCGCCGCCGCCGAACGCAACCTCGCTCTTAGCGACGCCCCTGGATTTAATTCCGCTACCGGACAAGGAGTCTCGGCTACCGTCGATGGCCATCAGGTCGCAGTCAACAACAGCGCGCCACCGGAACTGCACGAGCGAGCCAGGCCGCTACTCGAGGACGGGCAAACCGTCGTTTACGTCTTTATCGACGGCCTCCCGCGCGGCGTGCTCGGACTTGCCGACCCAATCAAAGCCTCGGCGCGCGCGGCCATCGAGCAGTTGCATCGCGATGGCCTGCGCATCGTGATGCTCACCGGCGACAACAAGATCACGGCTGAAAGCGTCGCCCGGAAGTTAGGAATCGATGAAATCCGCGCCGGGGTTCTCCCCGACGCCAAGGCTGAAGAGGTCGGCCGCCTTCAGGCTGAAGGCCGCATTGTCGCCATGGCGGGCGACGGCATCAACGACGCCCCCGCGCTGGCGCAAGCTCACGTGGGAATCGCGATGGGCACTGGCACCGACATCGCAATGGAAAGCGCCGCGGTCACTCTGGTCAAAGGCGATCTCCGCGGCATCGTCCGCGCCCGCGAGCTCAGCCAGGCCACGCTGCGCAATATCCGTCAGAATCTGTTCTTCGCGTTCTTCTACAACACCGTCGGCGTCCCGATCGCGGCCGGCATCTTGTACCCGTTCTTCGGTCTCCTGCTCAGCCCGATGATCGCCAGCGCCGCTATGACCTTCAGCTCAGTCTCGGTGATCGCCAACGCCCTGCGCTTGCGCCGGCTGGCGCTGTAACTCGAATTCAATAATCTCGACAGTGCTTGTTCAAATGTTCGAAACGCCAGCCTTCGCCTGCCGAGCGGCGAGGCTAAGCCGTCCGCGCCAAGCCGGAGCGGCAGCACTTCAAGCGCATGCTGATGAATTCCTCATCCGTCATCCTTCTGACTCCACGGCCTTCGCCAAATACAATTCCACTCGATCCGTCGTCCACGTCGCGACTCCGCAGCCGAAGAAGTCGGTGTCTTCGGTCCAGATCGGGCAGTTGAGCGCAAGAGCGGAGGCAAGCACCGGCCAATCGTCCTCGTCCCGCTGGCCGATGCGCTGGCGGGCGATCGATTCAAACGAGGCGTACGTCTCCGCTTCAACGGTTTGCACCAACCTCTGCAAAAGGTCGAGCGCCGCCATCACCGGCGCCACGGGAATCTTCCGCGCCTCCAGGATGGCCGGCAGGTGTTCTTGCGCTTCGTGAAACGCACCAACGGGAGCCATGAACTCGACCTGCCCGGCGTACTTCCGTAGCAAGCCTAGCACCCGCGATCCGAGCACCGCGCGAATCAGAACATTCGCGTCGAGCACCAGCATCGTCAGCTCTTCCGCACGCGTCGTTCGCGCCGGGCCTTTTTGAAGCCGCCGACGATCTCATCCTCCGTGGTCCCCGCTGCCGCGATCAGCTCCTGCATCTTTTCACCGGCCACCCGCAACGCTTCCAGATCCGCCTGACTAGGCTTCGGCTTGGTGGGAACGTAGATTCCGATCGTCGCTCCGTGCCGCGTGATCGCGACTGGCGTTTTCGATTCCAGATAGTCAGCCAGATTCTCCCGAAACTCGCGAATTCCTACTTTGGTGCTCTGCATGGCCGCCTCCTTTGTGTACACAATGGTAACACATACTGCCGGCCACCTTTCGGTTATAAACGCGCGGCAGTTCTCAGCTCCTCAGATCCGCCAAATGCCGGTTCGTCGCTTATTCGTTCATTCCAATCGGTTGCGCCGGTGTTCGCCACCCACGGGCTTTTTGGGGGCAGCGTTTGCTCACAAAACTGCTGACGAAAACTCAAAAGCCCGCGGGGAGTCTCTAAATCACTCATTTTGAACTGGAGCCACCCGTCGGGCTTGAACGCGCGACCTGCTGATTGCGAACTCAGACCTGTCACCTCTTTTTGGTAATCCGTTTCTCGGTTTGGCCTATGATGCCGCAGAGGTTGTGATTTTGCGCAATCCGCCATATTTTTGTTGCGGCCTCCAGGACTTTGCGGCATAGTAGAAACTGAGTCATGTAGGGCGCACCGGAACCTCAACCGCGTTTACGGGAGCGCATAGGACGACGCCGCGTCCTGGTCCCATGGAACCTGCGGCGGCGTTTCGTCCTGCGCGTTCTCGAGAGAGTCGTTGCGAGCGCTCTATTTCCAATTTATGGGCGGCGATTCTCGATGGCGGATGACATCCTCTTCCTCACTGAGTTGCTGGGCCTCAAGGTCTTCGACCTTAAGGGCCGCAGTCTCGGTGTCGTTAAAGACGCCGCTCTCGTCCCGCTAATTGATGCATCCCGAGTTGATCGCTTCCTGGTCGGTGGCGGCGTGGCCTGGCTCAACGTCCGGCATGACCAGATCCGCACGATTTCGCTCGACGGCATCTCGCTCAAAGACGAGCAGCTCACACCCTATCATTCCGACGAGTACATGCTGCGGCTCGTCCGCGATCTCCTCGATCAACAAATCATCGATGGCCAGGGCCGCAAGGTAGTACGCGTCACCGACGTCACCTTCAAAATCCAACACGAGCCCGACGGCGACCTCCTCAGCATCATCGAAGTCGACATCGGCTTGCGCAGCATCTTCCGCCGCTTGGCGCAAGGAGTGATTCCGCGCCGCCTGGTGCGCCGCCTGCAAGTGATCATTCCCCCGCATTCCCTCCGCTGGGAGCACTGCAGCATTCTCGAAACCGATCCTCAGCGCCGCCTGCGCCTCAACGTCAGTAACGAAATCCTGGAGCGCATGCACCCGGCCGACTTGGCCGACATCGTCGAAGACCTCAGCCCCGAAGACCGCGAGGCCATATTCGAGTCCATCGACAGCGAGGTCGCTGCCGACACGCTCTCTGAGGTCGAGCCCGACATCCAGGCCAGCATCCTCGAGTCCCTCGAAGCCGAGAAAGCCGCCGACATTGTCGAGGAAATGGCCCCCAACGAGGCCGCCGATGTGCTCGCCGAACTGGAAGAGCAGACTTCGGAAGAGATCCTCCAAGAGATGGAGCCCGAGCCGAAAACGGAGGTCGAGGAACTTCTGGAGTATTCCGAAAATTCCGCGGGGGGCCTCATGAATACCGAGTTCGTCGCGCTCCCCCAGGATGTCACGGTCGCCGGTGCCATGGAGGCGTTGAAAGCTCACGAAGAAGTTCTGGAAAAAGTGAACACGCTGTTCCTGGTGGACACCGATGAACACCTCAAAGCCGCGGTCCCGTTGGCCCGCTTGTTCACTGCTCCGGGCGCCACGCCCCTGCGCGACCTTGCCGCCGAAACCCTGCTCCAGGTCGACGTCAACGAAAAACAGGACCGCATCACCGAAATCTTCGATAAATACAATCTGCTCGCCCTGCCCGTCGTAGACGACGCAGGGAAACTGGCCGGCGCCATCACGGCCGACGAAATCATCTCCCTGCTGAGGGCCAAATGACTGGAGAGGACCCGCCCCCGAGGGCCGTCAAATCGCGTGCTCAAAAAATTCCGCTATCAAATCGCGATTTTTCTGTCGGTCGTCGGCCCAGGCCTCATCACCGCCAATGTCGATAACGACTCCGGCGGTATCCTCACGTATTCTCAGGCCGGAGCCAAGTACGGCTATCTGCCGCTCTGGACGCTGATCCCGATCACGCTGCTTCTGATCGTTACCCAGGAGATGTGCTCCCGCATGGGCGCCGTCACCGGCAAAGGCCTCTCCGATCTGATTCGCGAAGAGTTCGGCTTGCGCACCACGTTCTTTATGATGATTGCGCTGGTGCTGACCAATTTCACCAACGTGATCGCCGAGTTCGCCGGTATCGCCAGTTCGCTCGAGCTGTTTCACATCAGCCGGTATATTTCCGTGCCCATATGCGGCATCGCTGTGTGGCTGCTTGTCGTACGCGGCACTTATCGCAGCGTCGAGAAAGTGTTCCTCTTCGCCTGCTCGTTGTATGTGACCTACATCATCTCGGCATTTCTTCTGAAACCGGATTGGAAGGTCGCGGCGGTTTACAGCTTCCGGCCGATTCTGATGTTCGATACCGGCTACATCACCATGCTGATTGCCATGGTGGGTACCTCCATCGCGCCTTGGATGCAGTTTTACCTTCAATCCGCCATCGTCGAAAAAGGGATCACCGCCAAGGAGTACGTGCAATCGCGCATCGAGGTGGTGGTGGGTTGCATCTTGACCGACGTGGTCGCCTTCTTCATCATCGTCGCGTGCGCCGCCGCCATCTGGGCGCACGGACCCAAAGACATCAACGATGCCTCAGATGCCGCCGTCGCCCTCAAACCATTCGGACAGTATGCGTATCTGCTGTTCAGCGCCGGCCTGTTCAACGCGTCATTCTTCGCCGCGTGCATCCTGCCGCTCTCCACCGTATTCACCGTCTGCGAAGGCTTGGGTTTCGAGTCCGGAGTAGACAAGCGCTTTCACGAAGCACCCGTGTTTTACTGGCTTTTCACTTTGCTGATCGTGCTCGGCGGCGGAATAATTCTGTGGCCCGATTTTCCGCTGGTCAAGATGATTCTACTTTCTCAGGTGATCAACGGCGTGCTGCTGCCGGTGGTGCTCATCTACATGGTCCTACTGATCAACAAGAAGGCCTTGATGCATGAATGGACCAATTCGCGGCTCTACAATGCCGTCGCTTGGGTCTCAGTCATCATCATGATCGGCCTGACCCTGGCGCTGGGATCGATCACCGTGAAGCAAATGACCCAAGCTTCCACAGCCCCGGCGCCGGCATCAAACCCGCTCGCCCAAATGCAGCGCGACGATTCCCGCGGTCATGCGGTGAAACCGCACCCCGGCGAATCCGGCAGCTCGCATGCGCTCGCCAAGCTGCTCGGCGTTTGGAAATTTTCGCACTGATTCCGGAAGGTACGAGTAAGCTTCTCGGGACCCCGAAATCCATCCGCCAATCGTGGGTAAAATTGCGCGCGAGTAAAAATCGTAGCCGCGCGCGAGCAGCGCATTCGGCGGCGTCGAAAATTCGAGTATCGCCAGCACGCCGCCCGGCTTCAAAACTCGAAAAAGCTCCCGCAGCCCGCTCTCGTAATTGGCGAGATTTCGGAAACCGAACGCAATCGTCGCCAGATCTAGCGATGCACTCGCAATCGGCAGCTGCAGCGCATCCGCTTCGAACAACCTCGCCCGAGATCTCCGCGCTCCCGCCTTCGCGCCCGCGGCGATCAGCATCGGATGGCAGAAATCGCTGCCCAGGATACGCGCCGGCCCGCGCGTTTCAAGCGCCAGCATCAGATCGCCCGTCCCGCATGCCACATCCAGCACGCACGCACCGGGCTTTTTAAGAATATCCGCAACGGCTCGCACCGTCCGCGCGCGCCAGTACCGGTCGATGTTCAACGACAGCAGGTGATTCAGCAGGTCGTAACGCGGCGCGATTCCGCCAAACATGCGCCGCACCCACGCCGAGGCCTGTTCCGGATCCTGAAGTCCCGCCGGTGTTGTTCCGCTAGCCTCGGTCAACATTGTGGCGTGCTCGTGCGAGCCGAGTTCAAACTCGTGTGAACGCTAGCAGACCGGCGACGCCCCTCGCTCAACACGCCAGCGCCTCTTCAATCGATTCCAACACCAATCTCTCGTCCACCTCCGCCGTGATCCTCACCGCCCCAATTCGCTCCGGCAGCACAAAATGAACGCGCCCCTTCACCGTCTTCTTGTCATGCAGCAACCGCGCTGCCAGCCGTCGCGCATCCAGCCCCGCCACAGCCGGAAAAGGCCCATAGGCATTGACGCAACACACGATCTCGCGCCGGTCTTGCTGTGGCAGCATGCGCTGTTTCTCGCCCAGCAAGCTAGCCGCCTTCATTCCCCAAGCCACCGCCTCGCCGTGAAGGAATCGCGAATATCCCGTCTCCGCTTCCAGCGCGTGCCCAAACGTATGGCCGAAATTCAAAATCCGCCGCCGGTCTTCTTCTTTCTCGTCGCCGGAAACCACTTCGGCCTTGAGCCGCACCGAATCGCCGATCATGCGATCCACCACCTCAGGCGCGTGAGACAGCACCCGGCCCGGCTCCCGACGCATGAGCCAAAACAAGTCCGCATCGGCGATCACCCCATGCTTGATGATCTCAAACAACCCCGCGCGATACTCGCGTTCCGGCAGCGTCTCGAGCACCGACGGATCGATCAGCACCGCCAGCGGCTGGTGAAAGCTCCCAATCAGGTTCTTGCCCGCCACCAGGTTTACACCCGTTTTGCCGCCGATCGCCGCATCCACCTGCGCCAGCAGCGTGGTCGGAATCTGGATCACCGGAATGCCGCGCATGAAGATGGCGGCCAGAAATCCCGCAACATCGGTCAATATCCCGCCGCCGAACGCGATCACAATGCTCGAGCGGTCGCCGCCCTTCTCCACCATCTGTTCCGCCAGCGCTTCCACCTCGGCCAGCCGCTTCCGCTCTTCGCCTCCAGGAAAAAACAAAATCTCAGAAGCATGCCCGGCCGCCGCTCCGTCCAGCCGCTGCCCGTGCAGCTTCCAAACATCCTCGGTCGTGACGAAAAACACTTTGCCCGCGCGCGTCGGAATGTATTTCCGGAGCCGCGCCAGACACCCGCGTTCCACCAGGATGGGATAACGGCGCTGCGGCGTTTCAACCGCAAAAACAGGCATACAATCGTTGTACCATGTGGGTATTTCCTCACTGTCTGGCCAACATCGCAGAGTTCCGTGCATGCGCGTAATGACGGCCTCCGGCGATAATGGATCGTGGCCATTGTTCCTCGAGGATTGGTCGATCAAACCAAGATTAAAGCTGCCGTGCAACGTGTCGAACGGGCGTTACCTCCTAGTGTTCTTCGGATTATGTATAGCTTCGCAGCCGATTCCCTGGGGGATCAATCCCTATTCTTTCGAGTCGTGATAACTGACGACGCCGCTACACCTGCGCGGCTGCGTGAGACGACTCAAAAAATCAAGAGTAGGATTCTCAAGGAGATTAAAGCCGAAGAACTCGGACTCCAGACTTACTTCAATTTCCGCAGCAATTCAGAGCAGCGCGCGCTCAAAGACCCTTTCTGGGAACGCGCCTGAATGGCCTTTCCGAACGATTTGCTTGAACAAGCGCGCAAACCGAGAACCTAAGCGACCTCGACAGGCCAGCCTGCGCCGCGCCGTTTCAACTGCATATTACGCTCTCTTTCACTTGTTAACTATCGAGACCGCAAAGAACTGGAAACGACCGGCTGAGCGTCCCACCTTAGCCCGAATGCTTAACCACGGACCGATGTCGAAAATTTGCCGAACAAAGAGGGACGACTTGCAGCGCTACTTCGAAACCCGGCCTACTCCCGGGCACACCCTCGATGTTTTGCAGCACCTTCATCTCATCGCGAAGACATTTGCTGAGATGTATGCGCACAGACAAACAGCCGACTACAATACCGCTATCAAATGGAGCCGAACGGACGTACTCGAAAAAATTCAATCCGTCGAGGCAGCGTTTCAAAGCTGGCGGCTTATTCGAAATGAAGATGAAGCACAGAACTTTTTAGTTACGCTGTTGCTCAAAGAGCGCTAAGGCGCATGCGGTGCACTCTGTGCTTGATGCTCCGCAATCCAATCGTTGTACCATGTGGTTATCGTCGCCTTCCCCGCAGAAATCCACACCGATTTTTTGATTGTTGGCGGCGGTGTCGCCGGCCTTCGCGCCGCCATCGAACTCGCCCCCGCCGGGCGTGTACTGGTCGTCACCAAAGGCAGCCTGCACGAGTCCTCCTCCGAATACGCACAAGGCGGCATCGCCGTCGCCCTCGCCGACGATGACGAAATTTCCCTCCACGAGCAGGACACCATCGCCGCCGGCGACGGCCTCTGCAACCCCGCGGCGGTGCGCGTGCTCACCGGCGAAGGTCCCGCCAGGATCGAAGAGCTGATCGCCTGGGGAGCCGAGTTCGACCGCGAAGGCGCGCGTCTCCTGTTCGCCCGCGAGGGAGCGCACAGCCGCAGCCGCGTCCTGCATGCTCACGGCGATTCCACCGGCCGCGAAATCGCGCGCACACTTTACCGCAAGGCCTCCTCGCTCGCCAATATCCAGTTCCACAGTTTCGGCGCGATGACGGATCTGCTCCTCGACCCGCAAGGACGCGCTGCAGGCGCCGCCGTTCTCGACGAAAAGTCCGGACGCCTTACCTCCATCCGCGGCCGCGCCGTTCTGCTGGCCACCGGCGGACTGGGGCGCGTCTTCCGCGAGACCACGAATCCCGATGTCGCCACCGGCGACGGCGTCGGTGCCGCCTATCGTGCTGGCGCTGAAATCAGCGACATCGAATTCATCCAGTTCCATCCCACCGCCCTCTTTCTGCCCGGCGCACCGCGCTTTCTGCTCTCGGAAGCCCTGCGCGGCGAAGGCGCCATCCTTCGCAATGCAACCGGCGAGCGTTTCATGCAGCGCTATCATCCCCAAGGCGAGCTGGCCGCCCGCGATGTCGTCTCTCGCGCCATCGTCAGCGAAATCGCGCGCACCGGCGCCGTCTCGCTCGACCTCACCCATCTCGGGCGCGACCACCTCCGCGCCCGCTTCCCGCGTATCTACAAAACTTGCCTGCGCTACGGCGTCGATCTCGCCCAGCACCCCGCGCCAGTCCACCCGGCGGCTCATTATGCCATGGGCGGCGTTCAAACCGATATCGACGGGCGCACCAGCATTCCATATCTGTACGCGGCCGGCGAAGCGGCCTGCACCGGAGTTCACGGAGCCAATCGCCTGGCAAGCAACTCGCTCCTCGAAGGACTCGTGTTCGGCGCGCGCGCAGGCTGCGCAATGACGCAAGCTCCCGCAACCCCCGCCGAGCCCCTCCCGCTCGAACCGGCCCGCCGCCCCGCCATCGCCGAACCCGCGTTGCGCGATCTGACTTGGCGCTACTGCGGCGTCGTTCGCACGGGCGAAGGCCTCACCCTGGCCTGCGATCAGCTTCGGGCGGACTCGTCTGCTGCGCCCTGCTGCTCCGTCGCCGATTACGAACTCCGCAACATGCACGCGGTCGCGATGTTGATCGCTACCTGCGCGCTCGCCCGGCGCGAAAGCCGCGGCGGGCATTACCGCCTCGATTACCCCGAAAAGGACGATTCTTTCGCCCGTCATTCTGTGATCTCGCGCCGCCACGCCGTGAGCTTCGAATAACATGCCCAAGGTGCTCTGGCTCGGCTTTTTCCTGGCTGTCGCGGCCGAAACCAGCATTCAGGTCCGCAGTCCGGAAACAATTCTCTGGGCCGCTCCCAGCATCCTCTTCGCCGCCATGTCGATCGCCTGGGCGGCCGAATCGGCGCAATTTTTCATCGCGCAAGGATTCGCGCTCGCCATCCTCGCCTGGATGCAGACCCTTCCGGAATTCGCCGTCGAAGCGGTGCTCGCCTGGCATCGCCAAGTGCCTTTCTTGTTCGCCGCCCTGACCGGCGCGCTCCGGCTGCTCACCGGCCTCGGCTGGCCCATGATCTATTTCGCCGCCGCCCTCGTCCACCGCCGGCGCCAGGGCCGCCCGCTCCAACGCATCGTGCTGGAACGCGAGCATAGCGTGCAAATCGTCGGCCTGCTGCTCCCGCTCGCGTATATGGGCATTGTCCTGTGGAAGCGTTCCGTAACCCTGTTCGACGCCGTCGTGCTCACGGCGATCTATGCGGCCTACCTGGCTGTGCTCGGCCGAATGCCCCCGCAAGAAGAAGAAGGTATCGAGGACCTCGAACGCATCCCGCGGAGCATCGTTCTCTCGCCGCGCGGCCGGCGCATTTTTCTGATCGCGGTCTTGTTCGCAATCGGAGGCGGTCTCATTTATTTCACCGCCGATCCGTTCCTCGGCAGCCTGTTCGCGATTTCCAACAGCTTGGGCGTCCCGAGCTTCATTTTCATCCAATGGGTCGCGCCCTTCGTTTCGGAATTTCCCGAAGGACTCTCCACCTTCTATTGGGCCCGTACCGTCTATCGCGCTCCCATGGCGCTCATGAACATGGTCTCGAGCAATATCAATCAATGGACCCTTCTGGTCGCCATGCTCCCCGTGGTTCTCTCGCTCAGCGCTAAGACCATTACGCCGCTCCCGCTGGACCATGAACAAATGCTCGAAGTCCTCATGACCGTGGGACAGCAGCTGGTCGGAGCCCTGTTCTTGATGAACATGGAACTGGCCTGGTGGGAGGCTGCCGCGCTGTTCGTGCTCTGGTTCATCCAGTTCGTCGCCTCCGCCATTCCGCTCAATATGCCCGGCGGCGAATTCGCAAGCCACATCCATGGATGGATCACCGTGACGTATTACGTTTGGGCCGCCTGGGAGCTGCTCCGAACCTTCCTCGGCAAGCGCAAGCCGGCAGCATTCACCGAATTTGCGAAGATGTGGCGCACGCTTTAGCGTGCAGCGTTCACACGCGTGTGAACGCCTTCGTCCCTTAAATTGTCGGTGGGCACTCTCTCCGCACGATCGATCACAATTACATCCAGCCTCGCCTTACTGGCGACCAGCCTAAGTCCGAGCTGCCTCTGCACTGCAGCCGCCAGATCCGGCATCGGTTCCGAGGCAGTGTCAACCGGCGAAGCCGCCGCTCCATCTTGGCCGATCGGTATCGACATCCCCGTAAGATCGGGCGTGAACTCCAGATTGAAATCGTAGATCCCCGTCAGCCCCGTCTTATCGAGCACCGGCCGGTGAAGTTGGTTTGCCAGCATCGCCGTGAGTTTCGATATAGGCTGCGCTTTGGCCATGCTATTGGCAACCATTCCGTGCGGGCTCCGCCGAATCATTGTCACCAACCCCGGGCTGGCCAACTGGCCGTTCTTGAACTCAGGCCGCCCCGCCTGCGCGGCCGCAACCGGATCTTCGCTCGATTCCTTGAGCTTCGGCCCGTTCTTTGCCACCACCAGTTCTTCCACCTGGAATTCCTTGGACTCGTGGTGCAGCGCGACGCCAAACCGATCGGCCGCCAGGTTCTGCCACATGACGTTCACCTGCTCTTGCGTCGCCGCTGGTGGAACCGTGACCGCGATGTCGTATCGTTGCGTGCGCAGCCAGTCCGGACCGCTGATCTGGTAAGCCTCCACCTGGTAAGCCTTCATGAGCACGCTCAAAAGGGAGGCATACCGCCACGATATGCGGCTTGGATCTTCGGTTCCGGGCCCGCCTTGGGGTGATCCAAAGAAAACGCCTCCGGCCGGCGGAACCGGCGGCGACGGCCTTACCGATGCGACTTCAAAGCTCAGCTTCCGATCGCCCTGACCGAACATCAGTGCGCAATAGCAGATCGCAATACCGCCCGTTAGTAGCGCTTGCCGCATCGATGCCTCGCAAACTGGAGCCATTGTACTCGACGGGCATGGCCGGCGATCTTGTCAGACACCCGACCGTAACGGGAAACGGCAGATTGGACCGCGCGGCGCGCGAATGCCCGGCCTCTCCCTCGCGAAAGTAGATAATTCAGACAAACGAAGTATCAGGATCGGAGCGTCCGCACCCGGCCGCGCTAGAATTAAGTTTCCATCCGATCCGGCTCATTGCTTCGCCGAATCGAAACCGAAAGCCGAACTTCATGAAACAGAGAGTGCGTTCCACCACTATCCTTTGCGTCCGAAGGAATGGAAAAGTCATCATGGCAGGCGACGGGCAGGTCACCCTCGGCCAGGAAGTGCTGAAAGGCTCCGCCAAAAAGCTGCGCCGCCTCTATAACGACAAAATCCTGGCTGGGTTCGCCGGATCCACAGCCGACGCCTTCGCCCTCTTCGCTCGCTTTGAGGCCAAGCTCGAACAGCACAACGGCAACCTGCCTCGCGCCGTGGTCGAGCTCGCCAAGGAGTGGCGCACTGACCGCGTGCTGCGCCACCTCGAAGCCTTGCTCCTCGTCGCCGACACCACCAATACATACCTCGTCAGCGGCAACGGCGATGTCATCGAACCCGACGAGACCGTCGCCGCCATCGGCTCCGGCGGCGCTTTCGCAAAAGCCGCGGCCACCGCTCTGGTCGAAAATACTAAACTGGGAGCGAAAGAAATCGCCGAAAAGGCCATGAAGATCGCCGGTGAAATCTGCATCTATACCAACCAAACGATCACCTACGAGGAGCTGGCCTAAATGGTGATCTACCTCCCCGGCCAGGCCACCGGCGAAACCCCGCTGCTCGATGAGCTGACTCCGCGCGAGATCGTCGAAGAACTCGACAAATACGTCATCGGCCAGGCCGACGCCAAGCGCGCCGTCGCCATCGCGCTCCGCAATCGCATCCGCCGCCAGAAACTCGAGGCCGAGATGGCCGACGAGGTCATGCCCAAAAACATCCTCATGATGGGCCCCACCGGTGTCGGCAAAACTGAAATCGCCCGCCGCCTCGCGAAGCTCGCCAACTCGCCCTTCCTTAAAGTGGAGGCCAGCAAGTTTACCGAGGTCGGCTACGTCGGCCGCGACGTCGAAGCCATGATCCGCGACCTGGTCGACATCTCCATCGACATGGTCCGCGAGGAGCGTCTCGAAGAAGTCGCCGAGCGCGCCGAGCGCAACGCCGAAGAACGCCTCCTCGACCTGCTCATGCCGCCCCAGCAGGAGGTCTCCGAAAGCGCCGACCGTACCCGCGAAAAACTGCGCGAGAAACTCCGCGCCGGAAAGCTGGACGATCGCCTGGTCGAAATCGACGTCCGAGAGCGCGGACCCACGTTCGAGATCAGCACCAACGCAGGCATGGAAGAAATGGACGTAAATCTTAAAGACGTCCTGCCCGGCCTGTTCGGCCAGCGCACCCGCAAGCGCAAGATGCGTGTCGCCGAAGCCGCCGAATACCTGGTGCAAGAAGAAGAACAGAAGCTGATCGATATGGACCAGGTCACCCGTATCGCCCTCGAACGCGTCGAGCGCAGCGGCATCATCTTCCTGGACGAGATCGACAAGATCGCCGGCCGCGAATCCGGCCACGGTCCCGACGTCAGCCGCGAGGGCGTCCAGCGCGACATCCTGCCCATCGTCGAAGGCACCACCGTCAACACCCGCCACGGCTTCGTGCGCACCGACCATATTCTGTTCATCGCCGCCGGCGCATTCCATGTATCGAAACCCAGCGACCTCATTCCCGAACTCCAAGGACGCTTCCCGATTCGCGTCGAGCTCAAGTCGCTCACCGAGGCCGACTTCATCCGCATCCTGCGCGAACCGAAAAACGCTCTCGTCAAGCAGTACACCGCGCTACTCGAAACCGAGGGCATCAAGCTCACCTTCACCGATGATGCCGTCGAGGAGATCTCCCGTTTCGCTGCCCAGGTCAATCAATCCTCGGAAAACATCGGCGCCCGCCGCCTGCACACCATCATGGAGAAACTGCTGGAGGAAATCTCCTTCGCCGGCCCTGACCTGAAGAAGAAAAATGTCCGCATCGACGCGGCCTACGTCCGCAAGCAGCTGGCCGACATCGTCAAAGACCAGGACCTCAGCCGTTACATCCTCTGATGCGTGTGTGCCGGTTATGAAGGATGACTGTGGGCTGTGGCGCACGCACTCCTGCGTGCCTATAACCGTCTTCTGCGTTTTAACCTGGGGCCTTTTGACCGGCTGCGGTTCCGTGGGCGACCCCCTCTACCCGGCCCTCAAAATCCCCAACCGCGCTTCCGATCTCGCCGCCGTCGAGCGCGGCGACCGGATTTTCATCACCTTCACCATCCCGCCGCAGACCACCGAAGGCTTGGCCCTGACCGCGATCGGGCAAGTCGACCTGCGTGCCGGCCCCAATCCCGGACCCGGCTTCGATTTCAACATTTGGGCCAATTCCGCCGAGAAGATCGACATCCCGCCGCCCGCCGCGCCCGGCCCCGTTCGCTCCCAGATCGCGGCACAACCTTTCGTCGGCAAAGACGTCATCATCGGCGTTCGCATCGCAAACAGCAACGGCCGATTTTCCGAGTGGTCCAACTTGGTGACCCTCACCGTCGAACCGCCGCTCGCCACTCCCGCCAACCTTAAAGCTGAATCGGCCCCGCAAGGAGTGCAACTCAACTGGACCGCCTCCGGCGCCGCCCAGTTCCGCATTTATCGAAAAACCGGAGATCAGACCACACCAACGCTGCTGGCCTCGTCCGATCAACCGTCGTATGTAGATCCCACCGCCGAATTTGGCAAAACCTATCAATATTACGTCGAAGCGCTGCACGACAAAGCAGTCTCGGAAGTCGCCGGCCCGGTGGCCATCGCACCCAAGGACGTCTTCCCGCCCGCCGTGCCCGCCGGCCTCGCCGCTTCGGCCGGAGTTGGTTCTGTGGAGCTCGCCTGGGAACGCAACACCGAGCCCGACTTCAAGGAATATCGCGTCTTTCGTGCCGAGGGCGACGGCCCCTTCACCCAAATCGCAGCCTCGCTCGATGTCCCCAGCTACTCCGACCACGCCGTTGAGTCCGGCAAGCGCTATCGTTATCAGTTGATCGCGGTCGATCAGAATGGCAACGTGAGCGCTCCAACCAGTCCCGTTGAAGTCACCGTCCCATGAAAATCATCCGCTACAGTTTAAACCGCAATACGCCGCCCACCGCTACCGATTCCGATCCCGACGTGCGCCGCGGCTCGCTCGATGCCCTTCCCTCGGGCGCGCGCCTGTTGCCACCCTGCGCGCCTAGCAAGATCGTCTGCGTCGGCCGCAACTACGCCGAGCATGCTAAGGAACTTGGCAACGAGGTGCCCGCCGAACCGTTGCTGTTCCTCAAGCCCCCCTCGTCCTTGATTGCATCCGGCGACGCGATCGTCTATCCGAAGCTCTCCCAACGCGTCGACTTCGAAGGCGAACTGGGCGTCGTCATCGGCAGGCGCGCGCGCAACCTCCAGCCTTCCCAGGCCGGTGACTACATCCTCGGCTACACCGTCGTCAACGACATCACCGCCCGCGATCTCCAGCGCAAAGACGGCCAGTTCACGCGCGGCAAAGGCTTCGATACCTTCTGCGCTGTCGGACCCTGTATCGTTCCCAAAGAAGAGGCCGATTTCGCGAACTTTCGCGTCCGCACGCTGGTGGATGGCGAGGTGAAGCAGGACGGCTCGGTTACCGATATGCTTTTCAGCGTGGAAACCATCGTCGCCTATATCACCGCCGTCATGACATTGGAGCCGGGCGACCTGATCGCCACCGGAACCCCGCCGGGCGTCGGCCCTATCCTGCCCGGATCCAAAGTCACGGTGGAAATTCCTGGCATCGGTGTCCTCGAAAATGCCGTTGTCGCCGAAGCTTAGTCTCGCTTTTATCGTCGGGCCCGTGCTCGCGGCTTCCAGCACCGGCGTTTACCTATACGTGCGTTGGCGCCGCAAGCCCAAAGACAAAGAGAAGCGCCGGCGAATGATGGTCAATCAACAAGGCCGGCTCGGCGATGCCACCATTACGGACCTTCAGGACAACACGCTGTATTATTCCTATTCGGTGCGCGGCGTCGCCTACACCGCATCGCAGGACGTTACCGCGCTCCGCGACAAATTGCCGCCCGATCCCGAACGCCTGATCGGCCGCGCCGCTTCGCTCAAGTACTCGCCACAGAACCCCGCCAACTCAATCCTGATCTGCGAGGATTGGTCCGGCCTCAGATCCAGCCGTCATCCCGAACCGTAGTTGCAATCCGTCTTGGGAACTCCCCCGCCTGCCCGGTGTCTATACCGGCGTGGGCCTGCTGATCGATTCCAAGGAAACTGCGACCATCAACGTGACGCCGCTGATCGACGTCTTGCTGGTCCTGCTGATCGTGTTTATGCTCCTGCCCACCCACAGCCGCGGGCTCGAGTCCGGCCTGCCGCAGCCGGCTCAACCCGGCGCATCCTCGCCTCACAACCCGCAGCAGGTGGTCGTGTGCGTGGCCAAAGACGGATCGCTGCAAATCGATTCGCGGCCGGTACTGCTGGCCGATCTTCAAGCGCGCTTGCAATCCTTATTTGCCGCCCGGCCTGACGGCGTGCTGTTTGTCGACGCTGCGGGCGAGCTCAACTTCGCCGATGTCGCCGCCGTTATCGACAGCGCGCGCGGCGCCGGGGTCGACCGCATCGGCCTGCTGACCCCTCAAACCAGGTAGTTCTGAGTTTTCAATGCCCTCCCGTCCTCCGGCTGCCCCCAAAACATTAAGAAAGTTAAAACTTTTAAATCGGGTAAGAATTTCCTGTTTCTTGGGCTACAATGAAAAAAGGACTGATAAGCCTAGGCCGAATCCGGCGTCTTATCAATGCCGGAAGGGTTCAGGTTGAAAGCTAACCTGCCGATAACAAAAAGAGTGAGGCTTACGGTTACAGTCAGTTGAAGCTTTTGGATATGCACTCATTCAAAATCTCCCTCGCACTCGTTTTGATGGCATTGATGGGCTTGAGCGGACCTGCTTTCGGGTTGACGCCTACCAAAAAGAAACGAAGCCGGCGCCATGTTGCCGCTTCCACCACACAAGCGGCTCACCTGGTGCAAGCCTCGTACACCATCCCCTCGGTCAATCGTCTTTCCCGGTTGCCAAAGAAGAAATCCGTCTTTAGCCCGTGGAACGTCCCCACCTTCGCCGACTCTACGGCGGGCGATTCGGTGGATGGCGAAGACCTCGCGGTGCGCCGCGCCGCGGTCCAGGCTCTCGGGCCCTACAACGGAAGCGTCGTCGTGGTCGATCCGAAAACTGGCCGGATCCTCACCATCGTTAACCAGAAACTCGCCTTCCAGAGCGGATTCGAGCCTTGTTCCACGATCAAGATTGTGGCTGCTCTAGCGGGACTGAGCGAGGGTATCCTCACCGAAGAGAATCATTTCCGCCTCATCTCGCGCCGCAGCATGGATCTCACCGAAGCGCTGGCCCACTCCAACAACGCGTTCTTCGCCTCCGTCGGAGTCAAGCTGGGATTCGATCGGATCGTTCGTTACGACGAGATGTTCGGCTTGGGTGAAAAGGCCGGTTTGAACATCGACGGCGAGCAGCCCGGCACCTTGGCTACGGAACCTCCCAAGGACGGCCTCGGAATGATGACCAGTTTCGGCGAAGGCGTCTTCATGACTCCGCTGGAACTCGCCGGAATCGTCTCTGCCGTCGCCAATGGCGGCACATTGTATTACCTGCAGCACCCGAGATCGCTCCAGGAAGTCGAACAGTTCAGTCCGCGCGTCAAGCGCCAGCTCGATATCGCCAAGTGGCTCCCGGACATCAAACCCGGCATGATGGGCGCTGTCGAGTACGGAACGGCTCGCCGCGCCGGCTTCAATCCTAGCGAACCCATCTTCGGCAAAACCGGCACTTGCACTGACGCCCGTTCTCCTACGCACCTGGGCTGGTTCGGCTCGTACAACGAGACCGGCGAGAACAAGCTGGTGGTCGTGGTTCTACTGACCGGCGGCCGCCCGGTAAGCGGCCCGGTAGCATCCGGTGTGGCAGGGGCAGTCTACAAAAACCTTGCGCAGGAGAACTACTTCGCTAAGGTTCGCCCCGGAACGCCCATGGCTTTGGTCTCAACTCAGGCCTGCTGCGCGTTGCCATAACGACAGCCCTACTGATCGATTTACCCGCGCTCCCGACCACGGCCCAGGCCAACCCTGCCGGAACTATACGGCATTGGCACGGCACCCGTAAGCCCGTTCGCCGCCGCGCCGGCAAAATAACACACGCCGCGCCAAACCTTTAGCCCATATGCCGGGTCGTCACAAGTACGAGCGCATGCTAACGTGAGGCCGGTTTGATTCGTGTCATCCACGTCGCTCTGCGCCGGACCAAACCAATCGGTAAAATTTGACTAAAAAAATCCTAACGCTCCGGGAAAAACCGCGTGATGCGTCAAATCAGTGCCGATATATCGGCACTTGGCAATGCGCGCCGTCCAGCCTCACTCGCAACGGCTCGTGTCTCTTCGCTGCCGGCTCTCAGCACGTCACCAGCGAATATCCCCGCTCTTGCGCACGCCCCACGGCAACGATCCCAGCCGGGACCATGCGCGCGTTGCTCACCAGGTTCTCCGTGATCTCGGCGAAAATCGCGGCCGGCGTGCTCCCGACCGCCCGAGCGATCAGCCCCGCGTTGGCGCGCGTCGATAACGTGCACACCGCAAACTGCGCCCCGAACTTGGTAAGCGACTCCATCGTGATGCCGCGATTCGGAATCAGCTCTCCATAACCGCTGGCGTTGTACAAATTCAGTACCGGCGCCTCGTGCGTTTTGGGATCGTCCACTTTAGATCGTTCTGCCAGCGTCGCTCCATATTTCTTCCACATCGCGTCGTTGTAGCCGAACGCCGCCGAGCGATGCCGCAGCACAATCACCACCGACACCTCGCTGTTCTCCACGCCGTATTCGCTCTTGTTGACACGATAAAAATTGTCGGCGAACGCCAGCGCGTTTCCTATTCCGTCGCCCGAGGTGGTGTCGAACAACAGCCGGTGCTTGGTGGACGCGTTCTCGAGCCAGTCGTCTTTTTCATGACGCGCCGGTTCCCAGCGCGCCGCCGCTGATTGTTTCTGCTGTGCCATGGCGATGCCGGCCGTGCCCGCCAGCGCCGCAATTCCCGCGTTCAGCCGCGTCAGAAACGAACGCCGCCCGGACGGCGCAAGAGAGTCACGTTCCATGTTCACCTCGCATCGCAATTGAATAACAAACAACTGAGCTTATCACGCGACAGGCAGCCACTTTATCGCACTGGTCCACTTGCTATATTTGCTAGTGCCCATCGCTTTCAGCACCTGCTCAGGAGGCCACATGCACGTTTGGATTAACCCGGTCGCGATTCTCGCCGTTTCCATCGGACTCGCGAGCCCTACCTTCGCCCAGTCCGGCAAACCTTTAGCGGTCCCCGGCGCCGCCGTCGCTAAAGAGGTGCCCGACGCCAAGGAGCTCCCCGATCCGAACATGACCTATAAGGTCTTGTTCGATGTCTCCCAGGCCGCTCCCAAGCCCGACCAGGTCATTCCCATCCTTGAGGCTGTCGCCCGCTATCTCAACACCCTCGACAAGTGGGGCGTGCCGCCGGAACACCGCAAGCTCGCCGTCATCTTCCACCAAACCGGCATCCAGGCCATCCTCAACAACGATGCATACAAAGAACGCACCGGAAAGGACAATCCCAATGCCGCGCTTCTTGAGAAGTTGAACAAGGCCGGCGTCGAACTCCACGCCTGCGGCCAGGGAATGCTCGCCAACAAGATCGAGCCCGCCATGGTCCTGCCCGGTATCAACGTTGACCTCTGGGCCTTGGTTTCCATCGTCAACTTCGAAATGCGCGGTTACGCCCGTATCGGGAACTGACGATCTCCGGCATCGTAGACGCCGCTACGCCGTAGAATTCCGCCTCGAACTGCGGGCTAAGGTGCGCAAAAAATTGGGTCATTTCGCACAGGTGCCTCGTCCCGCTTCAGTCCCGCAAAACCACTTAAGACGCTAGCGCCTTGTCCCCCATCGATCTAGACGGATCAAGCCCGCCCGCCCCGAGCCTGGACAACAACTTGCGTAATTCGCCAGCATGAAGGACGTCTTCAGGAACGCCGAACACCTCGTTCGCGTCGCCGTCCTGCTCGCCCTGGGCATCGTTGCCTTCCTGGTCATACGCCATTTGGTCATCCCCCGTGACTTCGGCAAGTACGGCCACTTCCGGCCCGGCGCCATGGACGATATTCGCGCGCGTCCCGTGAAGTTCGCCGGCCGCCAGGCTTGCGAGGTCTGCCACTCCGACCAGGCCGAGATCAAGAGCAAAGGAAAACACGCCAACGTCGGCTGTGAGGCCTGCCATGGTCCCCAAGCCAAACACGCCGAAGACCCCTCCTCCGTCATTCCGCAGCTCCCCAAAACCGAGGTCCTCTGCGCCCGCTGCCACGAGGCCAATCAGGGCAAGCCGAAATGGTTTCCTCAAGTCGTGACGGCCGAGCACTCCAGCGGCATGGCCTGCAATACCTGCCATAAACCGCACGACCCGAAGATCGGAGGCTAGCCCATGGAACAAAAAGCAATAACACGGCGCGACCTTCTGACAAAATCGCGCAAGTACATCCTGCTTACCTCGGCGGCCGCCATCGCATGGAAACACGTCCTAGCCGGCAAGGCCGAGTCCGCGCCGAACTACAACGTCACTGAGCACTGGTGGGCCATGCTCATCGACCCGGAAAAGTGCATCGGGTGCGGCAACTGCGTGCGCGCCTGCGAAATGGAAAACGATGTCCCCACCGGCTATTTCCGGACCTGGATCGAGCGCTACCACGTCGAAGATGCCGACCTGGAACACCCTATCGTCGATTCGCCCAACGGTGGCCACGACGGCTTCCCCGAAAAATACAAAGACGGCGGCAAAACCTTCTTCATCCCCAAGCTCTGCAACCACTGCGCCGATTCTCCCTGCGTCCAGGTCTGCCCCGTCGGCGCCACCTTCCGCACACCCGATGGCGTTGTCCTGGTCGACAAGGAATATTGCCTGGGCTGCCGCTACTGCATCCAGGCGTGCCCCTACGGCTGCCGGTTCTTAAATCCAAAGACCAATACTGCCGACAAGTGCACGCTCTGCTACCACCGCATCACGAAAGGCCTCACCACCGCCTGCGCGGAAGCCTGCCCCACTCAGGCCCGCGTGTTGGCTGACTTGAAAAATCCCAAGGACCCGATCCACGAGTTCCTCCGCACCCATAGCGTGCAGGTGTTGAAGCCGCAAATGGCCACCCACGCCAAGGTGTTTTACAAGAACCTCGATGGATCGGTGCGATAAGGAGTTAATGCATGGGAACCCTTCTGCACGGCGTTGAAGGTTACATGTATCCCAACGAAATCGAGCTGCAGTGGAGCATCCTGATCGTGCTCTACCCCTATATCACCGGCCTCGTGGCAGGGGCGTTCATTCTGGCGTCTTTGGAACGCGTTTTTAAGGTGGAAGCTGTCAAACCCACTTATCGCCTGGCGCTGCTTGTAGCGTTGGCGTTTCTGCTGGTTGCGCCCCTGCCCCTGCAACTCCACTTGGGACATCCGGAGCGGTCTTTTGAGATGTATCTCACCCCGCACCGCTCCTCCGCCATGGCCATGTTTGGCTTCGTTTATCTCTGGTATCTCATGATCGTGCTGCTGATGGAAATTTGGCTGGACTACCGCAAGGACATTGTCGAATGGGCGCAGACCGGCGCCGGACTCAAAAAGTACATCTACAAAGTCCTTACGCTTGGCTCCAATAACATCACCCCCGCCGCGCTCCGGATCGACGATAAGGTCGGCTACTTCATTACGCTGATCGGTGTCCCCTCGGCCTTCCTGCTGCACGGCTACGTGGGATTCATCTTCGGCTCGATTAAAGCGAACCCCTGGTGGTCCACGCCGCTGATGCCTGTAGTGTTCATCTTTTCCGCGATGGTCTCCGGGATCGCCGCCGTAATGCTGATCTACATGCTTACCTCCAAGCTGCGCCGCGTCCAGATTGACATGCGCTGCGTCGATACCATCGCGCGGTATCTGCTCTATACGTTCATCATCGATTTCTCGCTCGAAATGCTGGATCTGATTCACCGTCTGTACGAAGCCGACGAGTCGCTCAGCGCGCTGGACTTCATGGTCCACACCAAGCTCTATTTCTCCCAGGTTATTCTCCAGATCTTCCTGGGGACCCTGGTGCCCATCGGGCTGCTCGGCCTCACTCAGATCAAGAAATTCGCCGAAAACACGCGCAAAGCCATCTACGTCACCACTGGCTGCCTGACGTTGATCAGCATCTTCGCCATGCGCTGGAACGTGGTCATCGGCGGCCAGCTTTTCTCCAAAAGCTTTCTCGGATATACCTCTTACAAAATGGATTTTGCAACCCGCGAGGGATTGCTGCCGGCCATAGTTCTAATTCTGTTGCCGTTCGGCATCCTCTACGTATTAGTCAAACTTCTGCCGCCCTGGCCGAAACGCGAAGCGGCGGCTTAGGAGCGCACAATACACCGGGATATGAGCGTACAGCGCGGGGTATGCACCCCAAGCTAAACATCATGCCCCGCCCAGTCGTGCGCCATTCCGGCAAAGGAGGGTGCCATGCCCGCGCCTCGGGCAACGGAAGAGTCCCATCAAGTCGAGGCGCTCATGCAAGCGGTGGAAGAACTGCGCCGCCGCGTTGCCGCGCTCGAACAATGGTCCGTCAGCATCGCGCCCGGCTCGCCAAGCGTGCCGCAGCCCGCGCCTGTAGCGCTCCCTGCCGCCGTTCTTCCTGACGTTTCGCCCGGCATTGTGGCTGTCCTCGGCCGCCTGCTGCTCGGCGTCGCGGGAGCATACCTGTTACGCGCCATCACCGAGGCATCGCTGGTTCCTCAACTCGCTGGAGCAATCCTCGGGCTGCTCTACGCCGGCGGCTGGCTGATTGCCTCCGTGCGGATTTCCGCCGGCAATCGCCTTTCAGTCGCGATGCATGGCATCACTGCCGCAGCCATCGTCGCGCCGCTGCTCTGGGAAGCCACGGTTCGTTTTCACATTTTCCCGCCCGCTGCCTCCGCCGCGGCGCTCGCGGTATTCATCATCATGGGCCAGGTCCTCGCCTGGCGCCGCGATCACTCCATGCTTGCGGGCGTAACGGCGTTCGCCGGTTGCGCCACCGCGGTCGCATTGATCATTGCCACGCTCGATCCGGTTCCGTTTGCCGTTGCGCTCACATTCGCCGCTGCGATCGTGGAATTCGGTTCATGGCGCGACCACGCGCTAAGCTGGCGCTGGATTGTGGCGCTGGCTTGCGATTTCTGCGCGTTCCTGTTGGCTTATCTGGTGACTCGCCCGCAAGGCTTGCCCGAGGGGTACGCGCCGGTCACCGTCACCGCGGCAGGTGCGCTGCTGATCGCGCTGCCGCTCATTTACGTCGCCAGCACCGCAGCGCGTACTCTCGCGCGCGGACTTGCGATCCGCCCGTTTGAAATTCTGCAAATTGCAACTGCCGCCGCACTGGCCATCGGCGGGGGACTGCGCATCGCGCACGGCACCGGTTGGCTGCCCGCGATCATTATCGCCGCGTGCCTCATCTTTGGTGTTGCGTGTTATTTCGTGGCGTTCACCGGCCTCGCCGCCGCGCGCAATTTCCATGCCTGCGCCACTTTTGCGCTGCTGCTGATCCTTGCCGGAGGCGCCCTCTACCCCTCTGGCGGCGCACCGCTCTGGATGGCGCTCGCGCTCGCAGGCGCTGCCGTCACTCGCCCTGTAACCACACCGATCGCGCACGCTGCGGTTTACCTGTTCGCTGCCGCGACCGCTTCCGGGCTGTCGCTCTACGCAGCAGGTCAACTCACGGCTTTGTTCCAACCGGGCCGCTTGACCCTACTAGCGCTACTCTGCGCTGCGTCCACCGCGTTCGCCTGTTCGCTGACGCTACGCTTCCGCACTCCAAAACAGACCTGGATGGCCCGGATTCCGGCCGCACTCGTGGCCCTGAATCTTTGTTGGTCAGTCACAGGACTCGCGGCCGGATTATTATCCCGCGCGCACCTGGATGCCCCGCTGGCCAGCACCTGCCGGACAGCATTGATAGCAATGGTCGCAATCGCCCTGGCTTGGTTCGGTTCACGCAAAAACCTGCGCGAGTTGATCTGGCTATTATTCCCCTGGATGTTCTTCGGGGCGTTTAAACTAATTTCGGAGGATTTCCAGCAAGGCCGTTCAGCGACACTTTTCCTGTCGTTGTTGGTTTATGGCGGAACGCTAATTGCTTTGCCGCGCCTGCTTAGGCGCGATTCGATGCGGACTTAGCCAGTTTTCGCGCGGGTGCAGGTGGCGGAGCGGTCTTTTGCACCGGGTAGTGCTCGCGGAGCCACTTCTCGATCTTCTCTCGTTGCGATGTCATCACGACGCGCTGCCATTTGAGAATGCCGGTGCGCTCGCTATACTCGGCCATGACGTAGGAACCTTCGTTGAGCACCTCAATCAGGCCGTCGGTCTTAGCCCGTTTGAAGTGATACGAAGAAAGCGTGGGGTGTTTTTGCATCTTTATTCAGGATACCAAAATCCTGAGTTTTCTTCATCTTCGGGCTTAAACCGAGCCGCTAAGTCACTGTACAGGCAAGCTATAGCCGGATTCGCGCAGAATTTCCCGCCCATCGCCCCGAAGCAGGAAATCGGCGAATTTGCGCGCGGCTTCCTGCCGTTTGGAGGCCGCAACGATACCCAATTCCTGGAGAATCGGCTGATGCAATCCCTCATCCACCGGCATAACTTTACCCGGTTCATGCAATACCAGCGAATATGCCGTGAATACCGCATCCGCGTTGTGCGACTGGCCGTATTGGCGCGCAACATTGATGTTCTCGGCGTAGACGACCTTCGGTTCCACGCGGTTCCAAATTCCCGCGCGCCGAAGTGTTTCCACCGCCGCCTGTCCATACGGCGCCAGTTCGGGTTTCGCGATAGCGATAAATCGCACACTCGGCTTGGCCAGATCCGCGATGCGCTCGATGGATGCTTCCACGCCGGGTGGAACCCAGAGCGCCAGGATGCCCCGGGCATATACAGCCAGGCTTCCCCGAGCCAGGAGGCCTTTCCGATCCAACTGCTCGGGGTGCTCGGCGTCCGCCGCGGTGAAAACATCGAATGGCGCTCCGTTCTCGATCTGCTGCGCCAGTTGAGCGGTAGAACCGAAGCTGAACACCGGATGGATGCCGCTGGCCGCTTCAAAGCGCGGCGCGATCGCCTGAAATACCTGCGTCAGGTTTGCCGCCGCCGCCACCGTGACTTGCGGTCTCGCGCCGGAAAGGGACGCCGGTTCGGTGCCGCACCCGGCAAGCAAAACGGCAGCCGCCGTAAAGCAGGCGCTCAAGCTCAAAACGGGATTGCGCGGGTGTCGTGTTATAACGACAATGTTATCTGAACTAGCCATGCAGACGCGCACACAGCTCAAAGAGATTCGGGAACAGCGCGGCGTTTCGGCGGCACGGCTGGCTAAACTCGTGGGAACCAGCCGGCAAACCATATACTCCATCGAAGCCGGCGACTACGTCCCGAATACGGCCCTTGCTTTGCAACTCGCGAAAATCCTGGAGGTCAAAGTAGAGGATCTGTTCCGGCTGGAAGGAGAGCGCGAGGCTCCTCCGCCTCCTGTCTCCGTGGACTTGATTTCGAGCGGCGGCGCGCACAAGGGACAACCAGTCCGGCTGTGCCGCGTAGGCAAGCGCACGGTTGGCGTACCGGCAATTCCAGAGCCTCCGATGCTGCCTATGGCCGACGGCGTGATCGTGGGCGCAGCCACTAGATCGGGTCATGCTCAAGTCCATGTCCTGCAGGACGACTTGGAAAACGGCAAGCGGCTGCTGATCGCCGGCTGCGACCCGGGGATCTCGCTTCTGGTCCAACACCTCGCCCGGTTTGAGGACGTCGATGCCGTGATTGCAGCTTCGTCCAGCCAGCAAGCTCTGGAATGGCTGCACGAGGGCAAAGTCCACGTCGCCGGCACGCATTTGCGCGATCTTCCCAGTGGTGAATACAACCTCCCGGTCGTACGCCGGCTGTTCGGAAAGCATGAAGCCAAGGTAGTGACGTTCGCCATCTGGGAGCAGGGCCTGGTACTTCAACCTGGCAACCCGAAAGAAATCCAGAGCGTGGCCGATCTCGCGCGCAAGAATGTCACGATTGTAAACCGCGAGAAAGGCGCAGGCAGCCGCGCTTTGCTGGACGAGAAACTGCGCGAAGCGGGCGTTCCGGCCGATCGCGTGAAGGGCTACGATCGCGTCGCCTATGGCCACCTGCCCGCCGCGTTGGCCGTGAGCATGCAAGAGGCGGATTGCTGCATTGCCACGCGCTCGGCCGCGCGCGCGTTTGGCTTGAGCTTTATTCCTCTCGCAACCGAACGGTACGACCTGGTGATCCGGCGGCAGTACGCGCGCCTCCCCGCGATCGAAGCTATGCTTGACGCCTTGAATCGCGCGGCGATCCGCCGCAAACTCGAGGTCCTGGCGGGATACGATACGAGTCACACCGGGGAAGTGCTGTTGTCGTGATTACCACAGCAGCTTTAGGCCGAACTGCACCTGGCGCGCGCTGGTGGACGTGCTCGTGATCACTCCAGCCGTGGGCGAAACGCCCGAAGGCGTGAACACCACCGCGTTCGGCGTGTTGAAATTAGCGCGGTTCAAAAGGTTGAACAACTCCGCACGAAATTGGATGTTCAGTTTTTCGCGGATACGGGTGTCCTTCAAGAAGGATAAGTCCCAGGTCGCAAGTCCGGGACCGATCAAAGTGTCGCGGCCGAGATTGCCATAAAAGCCGCTGTTATTCGGCGGTGCGAGAAATGCGGCCGGGTTGAACCATCCATCCGGCTTGCCGAGAATCACCGGGCCGCTGAACGCCGGGTTTAGGAAAGGACGCACCGGGTTGCGTGTGTCGCCGTTGTTGGATGGGTTGTAGCTTAACTGTGGAGTAAATGGAAAACCACCTTGCAGCGTCACGATGGAGTTGACGGTCCAGCCCCCGGCGAACCTCCGCCCGCGGCCGAATGGGAGGGCATAGCTCGCGCTGAGAGCGCCGGCGTTGCGAACGTCGAAGTTGGCCAAGCCGCGGTCGGCGCGCAGATTGAATGGATTCGAAGCCAGCGCGGGTTCGCCGCCCGATGTGGTGGCGTTTAACGAGTCGCCGTCGTCAATTGTCTTCGACCAGGTGTAGATGCCGCGCAGAAACAGGCCGCCGCTGAACCGGCGGTTCAGATCGATCTGGAGCGCGTTGTAAGAGCTGTCGGCTTCTGAGAAGTAAGTCCAGGTATTGGCAAGCGCGGGGTTGGCTCGAGTCGAAGTCGGGACGTAGTAAGTTCCCGCAGGAACGGGCGTGCCTGCCAATCCGGGCGGAAAGTTGCCGGGGTAGGCCGTCGGGCACGGCGCAGCCGGACAAATTACAGGAAAGGGTTCGTTCGAATCGATCCCGACGATTTCGTTGTATCCATGCGAGCCAATGTAGCCGGCGCGCAGAGCAGTGTTGGCGCCCAGTTGTTGTTCAATGCGGACGGACCACGAAATCAGCGTAGGAGTTTGCAAATCCGGCTGAACACCCCCAGGAACGACCTTGGCCGAAGCCGGCGCGGATTGATTGGCCGCGATCGGCAATTGAGAAATTGCGGCGTTCGGCAGGCTGTAAGTTGGATTGAATGGCGCGTTCTGATCGGTGCGGTAGCCGAGCGCGTCCTCAAGGTCGTGGTAGATTCCGAAACCCGCGCGAAGAACGGTCTTCTGATTGTCGAATGGGCTCCATGCCAGGCCGATGCGCGGCTGGGGCAGAAACTTCGCGCGGTTCACGGTGAATACCGAGTCCGCGATGCGCGGTTGCGTAGAGATGATGCCGTTCGAATAAACGTAGTTGGCGGCTCGGCCGTGGGCCTCGTTCCAACCGGTACTGAATTCGTCGCGGAAACCGAGCGACACCGTAAATGACGGAGTGAGCCGAAGAACGTCCTCAGCGTAGAAGGCGCCAAACCAGGATCGCCAGCCGAGCGGCGTAGGAGCCGGATCGTACAGCAGCGATGACGCGGTTCCTTGGAGGAATGTTTGCAGACTGGTAAACGTCGCCTGGCCGTATTGGCTGAGCGCGAGGTTTTCGTTGGAGAGCAGCCGCTGAAACCAGGCGCCGATGCTGAGCTGGTGCCGTCCTCTCGTGAAGGAGACACGATCTTCATACGTGAACAAGTTTCGAGCCAGGCGGAGATTGCTGCCGTTGTTGCTGCCTGCCAGGCTGAGTTGAGCTGTGGGGTTCGAGGCCGCGCTGCCGCCGACCACCACTGCGCCAATCGGCAGTCCGGCGAGGAATCCCCTCAGAGCCGCAGCCGGGGTTCCGGGACTCGGTTCGCCGGTGAAGTAGTAACCGGCTCGGGAGTAACCCGCGCGGGCCGTGTTAATCAAGGTGCTCGAAAACACGTGCGTCTCCTCGATGCTTGCCACCTGTTCACGCAAGGTGTCGACGTCCGTGCTGTAGATGTTGGTGCTCGTGGGCGTGAAATCCGCGCTGTCGTCGACGGTGTAGACGGAGGCAAAGGAGTCTCGCGGCGAAAAGACTTGGTCCAGGCGTACGGTACCGAAATCGTCGCGAATGGTCTGAAGCGGATTGTTAAATGCTTCGGCGATTCCCCCGAAGCTGGGAGCGCCGGGAGTGGGTGCAGGCCACAAGGAAATCAGGAGCGAAACGCCGACGAACGCGAGCCCCGGCGCGGGACAAGGGCTGGGAGCGGGGGTGACGATTCTGCACGGAAGATAGCCGTTGCGCGCGTTGTTATCGGGAACCAGATCGACGCCAGTCTGACGCAGGTGCTGCCGGAAACCTTCGTAGTTGCCGAAGAGGAATGTGCGATTTTTGCGAATCGGGCCGCCGGCTGCAACTCCGAACTGGTTGCGCTGGAATCCGGGCGGAGCGCCGGGATCGAAATAATTAGCGGCGTCAAGGGCATTGTTGCGAAGGAACTCGTACAACGATCCATGAAACTGGTTACCGCCGGATTGGGTCACGATGAGGACCTGGCCAGCCGGCCGTTTGCCATATTCGGCGCCATAGGAGTCGCGCAGCAGGTTGAATTCGCGCACCGCGTCGACGCCGAGGAGTTCCTGGCTGACGCCGCCGGGCTGCATGTTGTTTTCGGCGGCGCCGGTGAATTCAATGCCGTTCAGGAGGAACAGATTCTGCTGGGGACGGTTTCCGGAAACGGCGAAGTTGTTCCCCGAGGTGGAATTGGACACGCCAACGCCGCCGGTTTTTTCCCAGGTGAAGTTCACGACGCCGGGATTCAAAGTGAGCAGTTCGTCGTAGCTGCGGCCGTTCAGGGGAAGGTCCTTCACCTGCTTGTCGGCCACCAGTCCGGAGCTGTCGCTGGCCGAAACATCGACGGGAGCGGCATCGGCATTCACCGTGACCTGCTGGTTCAGATCGCCGACCCCTAAGGTCAGGTTGATGGTGGCATCCTTCGCAACCGCAAGATGGATGCCTTTGCGCACCGTGTCGCGAAAGCCGCTTTTTCCGGCGCGGATTTCGTATTGGCCGGCAGCCAGCGAAGGGACGCGGAACCGGCCGGCGCTGTCGGTCACGGTATTGCGAACTGCGCCGCTGTCGGAATTGATGACTTCGACGCGCACATCCGCAACAAGCGCGCCCGACTGGTCGGCGACCGACCCGGAGATCGATCCCGACATTTGAGAAAAAGCGGGCACGCCGCACAGCAGCCCGACTAGAATTCGCCAGCGCACTTGTACAGTATACACGACATTGTCGCGGCGGCACGTCACCCGCGGAAGGGCGCGGCTCTCCTACAATGCGGTTCGGGACCAGCGGATTGACGGAGTCGCGTTTAGTACTGGGCGAAGCCTTCGGTCAGCTCGATCCGCGTACCGGCCGGGTCAAGAATGTATGCGATCTTCAAGCCGTTTAGCTGAGGGATCACGCGATAAGTTGTATCGAAAGTGACGCCGTCCGCTTGAAGCTTTTTGCAGTACTCTTCCAGATTCACGACTTCGAAACCGATGTGGTCGAGAGAACGGCCCTTCGTGGGCGCAGGCGCGCTGGCGGCTTTCGAGAAGTCGACCTCGCCGCCGGGCGCCATGGCGGCTGGGAAATTGCCTCGTTTGCCGGCCGTGGCTGAAAAGGTCTTCACGTACCAGTCGCGCAGGCTTTCTTGATCGGTGGTGGCAACGTGGAAATGGTGGAACGCGATGGGCGTCTTCAGGTTGGGATCTTCGCTAAATTCGACCCGGACCTTTTCTGGAAATACTGCGATCAGCTGCTTGTTCTTTTCGTTGTCCATCGAGAATTCCAGGTGTTGGGCGCTGAGTTTGGCTTTGATGTCCGCGTAGCTCTTCACCAGGAATCCAAAGTGATTCACGGTGGATCCATCGGAGCCTTCGGTGGGAGCAGTGCGCGCTTTTTGGAGCACTACCAGGACGCCTGGAAATTTCACCAGCTCGAGCGGAGGCAAGCTCTTCAGTTCGCCGCCTAAAACATCGACAAACAGTTTTTTCTGAGCATCCGGATCGGCAACAACCAGATGCACGTGGCCAACCGAGACGCCGGCGGAGTTGGGAGGAGCGAGTTGAGCCGAAAGAACAGTTGTAAAGGCGGCAAAGAGGCAGAGATTGCGCATGGGTGTTAGCCTATCATGCTTTGCCGCGGAGCTAGTAGGGCCGCTCGCCGATCCAATTTCCGGGTGGGTCGTAGTTGCAGACCCAAACTTCGCGATTGCGAGCGGCGGCGACAGCGCAACCTACTTGCCGGGTGGTGCGCCAAACGATCTGGGTGTAGTGCCCGCACTTCCCGCGGCAGGTATTGGCGCGGTAGCTGTAGTCGCGCACTTCCGAAGCCCAATCGCCGACTACCTCGGCCGCGGATGCGTGACCTCCGGAAATCTCGAAGAGATTTTCACCGAAACGAGGATTGGGACGGTGATAGAACTGGCCATCGTGTAACAGACGGTTCGCCCAATCTTGAGCGCGGATTGCCAGGCTGGAAGACCAGGTGAGCGGCGGCACCGCCAGTCGCGCCCTGATCTGGTTATGCGCGGCGAGTATATCGCGCGAAAACTCGTGACTCTGGCGGGGCTGGTTGATACGAGGCTGATTGACTGCAAGCCACTGCGCTGGTGCGATTCCACCGATCACCAGAAATAGGCAGCAAAAGCGGGCCGGCATTTGTTCGTCCGAAGGATTGGACGTTTTGGAGGCTCACGCAGGTCTTGGCAGTTTCACCTAAAAGCAGGGCCAGGTTTGCCGTAGATGAGGCGGATTTAGACGAGCCGCTCCAGCAGCGTCACCAGCAGCTCGGCAGTGAAAACACCGCTGCGGCCCTGAATCCAATCGAAGTAGCGCCAGTTATCGTGCTTCTCTTCGAGGCAGAAGAAGAGCGCTTGATTGCGGACTTGAGTCCGCTCCAGCATCTCCTGATTGTAGGCGCGCACTTCGCCTTCGAGAATGTAAGGAATCAGGAATTTCTCGGTCGAGAACGTGTCGCGCGTTCTGGCGAAAACGATCTGGATGATGCGGCCTTGGGCATTGAGCTGAAAAACGTTCGGGCCAGATTCGCGAAACTCCGCCGGAGAATATACGGGCGGCGTGAGTTCGAGGACGGGCGGCGAGAGCAGCCGATTCACCGAAGCGGCAAATGCAGCGCAGATGGCGTGGAGCTCGGCTGCGCCCTGGCGCCGTCTCTCGATCGCTTCGGGTTCGGTCAACAACAGGGGTTGTTCCTTCCGGATCTCGTTGCCGATCTGCTGGGCAAGTCTTGCGATGCGTTGGTCGTCGGCCATAACAGATGGTGTTTTCATTTTAACTGTGTGTGCTGTGGCAGAACGCAGTAGTTCTGGCGATCATTCAAGGTGCGATCTAGGTTAGATGACCAGGCGGAGCGCGAGGTTTACGACGATCATTAGAAACGACATGGCTGGAAGGATCAGGAGCGCGCGTTTCAGGCGCTTGGGGTCGCCGCCGGCGATGGAGCCGACGATTCGGGAGCTGACGGCGAGGCCGAACCAACCGGAGGTGATCACGATGCCCATTGCGGTTCCGGTCATGCGGGTAAACACGTCCCCAGTGATAGCGAGCGTGGTGGGGAAAACCGGCGACATGCTGAGGCCAGCCAGAAAAACGAGCACGCCGGCGGTTTTGGGATCGCGCGTTTGCAACATGAGGTAGGTTGTGAAGACCATGAAAACAGATGCAACCAGCGTAACCGTGAGGGCTGGCACAGAGATCAGCACCGGGGCCACGGCGACGCGCCCCAGCAGCAACCCGAGCGCGAATCCGAGCGAAAGCGTGTTCAAGGCGCGCGACTCCGCGATACCTTGAGCGACCAGATGCTGAACGAGCCAGTTCCAGACGCCGACCTCGCACGCTACATAGAGGAACAGCAAAAAAGCCAGAAGCCATAGTGCCGGACGCCCGACAACGTCGCCGATTTGAGAAAAGACGAAGCTTTGGGCACCGGTGGGCTGCGGCATGGGTGTGGCTACATTGACCAGCAGCGCAATACCGCCGAGTCCGGCGATGAGGTAACAGAGCCGCACTGAATTTCGCGCCAGGAGATTGGCCGAGATAAATGGAGTAGCCAGGCCGCCGAGCCCGAAAAAGAGGTTGAGCAGATTGAGAGCGGTGCCGCGGCGGTCGGGCGCAGCGTCGCTTGCCAGGGCGTTGGCCGCGGTGACGATGATTCCCCCGCCGAGGCCCAGCAGGAGCAGATCGGAGGCGATTGGCCCGAAGCCGCGCGACCGGGGCAGCAGCACCAGACCGATAGTGATGATAGCCAGGCCGAGAACCAAGCCGGCCTTCTTTCCTTCGTTGTCGATCAGCGGGCCGACTGCCACCGAGGCGATCATGAGGCCCACGGCTTGAAAGAGCGCTATGGTGCCGTTTTGTTTTGGGGTGAGTGAAAAACGTTTGGAGAGGTCGGGCAGAATAGTGCCAAGCATGGCGGCGAGCATGCCATAAATGAAGATGGCAAGGATCGCCGCCAGGATCAGCATTCAGACCGGCTTTACTCGCGCCGAGCTACGGGTTGCCCAAACCGATGCCACTGGCCATCGGCGGCCACACTGCTGCTATTGACTACAGGGGTTGCAGTGGGCACGGGCGGGCTGGAAGCGGCCGGCAAGTTGGTAACGGGCGGGGTGCTTCGAGCGGGTGGAGCGTACCGAGCGGGCGGCGCGTATCCAGAACGCGGAGCGTATCCAGAACGGGGCGCGTAGTTGGCCGGTGGCGCGTACGCATCAGGCGCAGGACCGCCGCCGTTGGGATCACCGTAGGAGATCCAGGGGCCGCCGTAATAGTAGGGATACGGCGGGTAGGGATAAGGGTAAGCCGGATAAGACGGGTACGCGTATGGATAACGATACGACGGGTAGCCATACCAGCCCCAATCGTAACCGGGCCAGAAGGCGTCGAAGCCCCAGCCAGGCCAGAAGCCACCGAAGCCGAATCCGAAGCTGAATCGATCGCCGCGGAAACCACCAAATCCGCCGCCCCGGAAACCGCCGCCGCGGAATCCGCCGAAGCCTCCGCCACGAAAGCCGCCACGGTTAGAACCACCGAATCCGCCGCCGCGGAAACCACCACCACCGGAGAAGCCGCGGCTCATACCGCCGCCAGATCCACCTCCCCGAAAACCTCCGCCACCTGAGCCTCGCCCTCCGAAGCCGCCATGACCGCCGCCATGACCTTGCGCCGAGCAGGTCGCAGCAAAAACAACTGCCAGGAAACCGATCGACAGTTTGCGCATAGACACTCCTCGAAAACAAGCATAGCGCAGGTTAGGAGTGGAGTTGAAATGCGATCGTGCAGCTGCGGTTACATGCGTGCGTGCGCTACGCTAATTCCAGTCGGCGGTGAAAATATTGAATTCGTAGCGCTGCTTGGCATCCTTGTCGGATGCGAAAACGATCTTTTTTCCGTCGGGGGAGAACTCGGGGAAGGCGGTGAAGCCGCCGAAGTTGGTGATTTGTTCCAAGCCGGTACCGTCAGTGTTGATCAGATACAGTTCGAAGCGGCGGCCGTCGCAATCGTGCTTGTTGGAGGAAAAAAGGATTTTCTTGCCATCCGGGGTGAAAGTGGGGGCGAAGCTGGCGCAGCCGAAATCGGTGATCTGTTTGATGTTTTTGCCGTCGGCATCGGAGATGTAGAGCTCCATCTTCATAGGCGAGGTGAGGTTCTCAGACAGCAACGTGCGATATTGCTGCAGGCCCTGCGGAGAAGTGGGGTGATTGGCTCGCCAAACAAGCTGCTTGCCGTCGCGTGAAAAAACCGCGCCGCCGTCATAGCCGTCGGCCTTGGTGATCTGTTTCTTGTGCGAGCCGTCGGAGTCCATGGTCCAGAGATCCAGATCGTGCGACTGCATGGAGGTGTAGACGATCTTGCCGTTTTTCCAATTGACGGTGCCTTCGGCGTTGTAGCCGGGCGCGCTGGCTAGCTTTTTGACGATCTTACCGTCATCGGTCGCAAGATAAATGACGTAGGTGGGATAGACTGCCCACAGATAGCCTTTGCTGCGGTCGACGTCGGGCGGGCAGGGGTCGCCGGCCTCGTGGGTGGAGGCGTAGATGATGTGTTTGTTATCGGCGAGGAAGTAGCCGCAGGTAGTACGTCCTTTGCCGGTAGAGACCAGGTGCTGGTCCGAGCCGTCGGCGTTCATGATGAATTCCTGGTCGCATTGCAGCTTGTCGCGCGTGGACTGAAAGATGAGCCGCTTGCCGTCCGGCGACCAGTAGGCTTCGGCGTTTTGGCCGCCGAAGGTCAACTGCTTCATGTTATCGAGATGCGGCGTTTGCGCCAGCAATGGCGCGGCGACGAGAATAAAGAAAAGGTGTTTCTGCAAATTATTATCGTATCGCAGGCCGCGCGCGCTCTGAAATGCCAGCCCAAACAGGTCAACCGCAGCCGCACGTGACCGTAGTGGTGCCGACGCTGGCGGCCGACGAGAAGCTGGCCGCTTGCCTGGAGTCGCTCAACCGGCAAACCTTCGCGGCATTTGAAACGATCGTTGTGGATAACAGCGGCAGAGGGGTGGTGGCGGCGCGCGGCCGGGTTAGCGTGATCGCTAACGAGCGAAATGTCGGGTTTGGAGCCGCGATCAACCAGGCGGTGCGGCAGTCCAGCGCGGCATTTATCGCGGTGCTGAACGATGACGCCTGCGCGAATCCGCGTTGGCTGGAGCGGTTAGTCGCAGCGATGGACGAGCGGCCGGAAGTAGGCATGTGTGCGTCGCGCATTGTGCTGGCCGGGGACGGGCGGCTGGACTCGGCGGGTATGTTGCTGTGCCGGGACGGAAGCAGCAAGCAACGCGGGCACCTGGAATGCGCGGAGTCGTACTCGCGCGACGAGGAGGCGCTGCTGCCGAGCGGGTGCGCCGCGCTATACAGGCGCGAAATGCTGGAAGAAATCGGGCTATTCGATGAGCGATTCTTTCTATACTGTGAAGATACGGATCTTGGCTTGCGCGCGCGGTGGGCGGCATGGGAGTGTCTGTACGTGCCGGACGCGGTGGTGGAGCATCAATATTCGCATTCGTCGGGAAGAGCGTCGGCATTGAAAGCCTACTATGTGGAACGCAACCGTTTGTATCTGGCGGTAAAGAATCTGCCCGCCGGCGATCTGCTGGTAGCGCCGTTATATTCGCTGGCGCGCTATTTCTGGCACGTTGTTTACGGCGTGCGAGGAAAGGGCAAAGCGGCTGAATTTCAGCAGAGCGGAAATGCTGCCGTGCGATTGCCGCTCTACGTCGCGCGCGCGTATCTGGCGCTGCTGCCGCGCCTGCCGGGCCTATTGCGCGAACGCCGCAGGATGAAACGGCGGCTCACTACGAAACAGTTTCGCGGCCTGATGCGAAGGTTTTCGATCAGCCCGCGCCAGGTGGCTGCGTTGTGAAGCCCAACAAGAACGGCAACAATGTCTTGATTTTGATTCCCGCGTTCAACGAGGCCGGGGCGGTGGGCGAGGTAGTGCGGGAAGTGCGGCAAGTGATGCCGAACGCGAGAGTGCTGGTCGTGGACGATGCCTCCAAAGACGCAACCGTGGAACGGGCCAGCGCGGCGAAGGCAGACGTACTGCGGCTGCCGTACCATCTCGGACTGGGCGGTTGCGTTCAAGCCGGATACCGCATGGCGTACGAACTTGGCTATGACTACGTGATCCGGGTGGATGGCGACGGACAACACGATCCGCACTACATTCCCGAGTTACTCAAAGTGCTGCGGACGTCTGGCTGTCATATGGTAATCGGCTCGCGCTTTTATCAGGCCAATGGGCAGCACACCAGCGTGGTGCGCGGGATGGGAATTTGGCTATTTCGGCTGGTATTACGGCCGATTCTCGGCAAGCCGGTGCACGATCCGACCTCGGGCTTCGTGGGCGTTAACCGGGAAGCGCTGCAGGTATTCAGTCAGAGCTTTCCGCTGGAGTATCCGGAGATCGAAGCGCTGGTGGTTTTGCAGCGCAAACGATTCCGGTTTCAGGAGGTGCCGTGCAAAATGCGGCCGCGAAAAGCGGGGCGCAGCAGCATCACCGCGGTAAAATCACTGTATTACATCATCCACGTGCTCTTAGGTGTGTTCGTGAATATCTTGAAGTTTGAACGGCGGCCGAGGAAAAAATAACGATGGAACGCTTGCTGGACGCGGTCACGATCCTAAGCCTGGTGTTGATGATTACGGTGCTATTTTCGGTGCGGCGGTCGCATATCCGGGTGGAATACTCGGTGAGCTGGCTGGCCGCGGCGGTGATTTTATTGCTGCTCTCGCGAGCTCACGCGCTGCTCACATGGATTTCGGAGCGGCTGGGGCTGACGTATCCGCCGATGGCGCTGATCCTGCTGGTCTCTTGCGTTTTCGTCGTGGTGATTTACCGGCTGTCGGTGGTGATCTCGGATTTGAAGGACGCTAACATCGCGATTGCGCAGCGGCTGGCGATCGTCGAATTTCAATTACAGAACCAGAATGAAAAGCAGTAAAGCAACACGAAAGGTCAAGCCGCGAGGAGCGGTTGCGGTCGCCACCGCGCCCGCGCCGCGAAAAGCGTACTGGCCGTATGCAGTTGGATTGCTCGCGGCGATTTTCGCCGTTTTCGAAGTGTACTGGCCGGCGATCAACGGTCCGTTCCTGCTGGACGACAGCTATTTGCCATACATGCTGCCGGGGTATGTCGGGCTACCGCTGAGCGGGTGGGTTGGAGGGTTGCGGCCGCTGCTGATGTTCACGTTCTGGTTGAACTACCAGAGCGCGGGCAGCCAGGAGACGTTCGGCTACCACCTGTTCAACGTGGTTTTGCATTTTGCCAACGGCGTACTAGTTCTATTGGCTGTACGGCGGGTGCTGTCGTGGGCGCGCATTGAGAAGTGGCATGCGGGAGTGCTTGCCGTGTTCGCGGCGGGCCTGTTTTTGCTGCACCCGCTGCAGACCGAGTCGGTGACCTATGTCGCCAGCCGATCGGAGACGCTCAGCGTGTTTTGGGTGCTGGCGGCATTTACGGTTTTCGTATATCGCGCCGGAGAGGCGATTTCCATTCTGCGCGCGATCGCGATTTTGGTGCTGTTCGGCGCGGCCGTATTGAGCAAGGAGCACACAGCGGTGCTGCCGGCCGTGCTGCTGCTGACGGACTTCTATTGGAATCCGGGATTCTCGCTGGCCGGTATTCGCCGCAACTGGCGCTTGTACATTCCGATCGCGGTGGGTGCGGGCTTCGCGCTGGCTTTCATCTCAAAGGCACTGAACATGGGGCCGACCGCGGGGTTCGGAGTTAAGGAATTCACCTGGTATCAATATTTCTTTACGCAATGCCGGGTGATCTGGGATTACCTCCGGTTGTTTGTGATTCCAATCGGACAAAATTTGGATCCGGACGTGGCGATCTCGAAGAACGTCCTGGATCACGGGGCGATTATCGGGCTGGCGGCGCTGCTTGCGGTGAGCGTGGCCGCCTGGATTTACCGGCGCCGGTTTCAGCTAGCATCGTACGGCTGGTTCGTCTTCTTGATTTTGCTCGCGCCGACATCGTCATTTGTGCCGATTTTGGATCCGATGGCGGAGCGCCGGCTGTACCTGCCGTTCATCGGGCTGCTGTTCATCGTGGTGGACTTTGCCAGCCGCTGGAAGACATCAAAGACGATACTGCTCACGGCGCTGAGCGTGGTGCTATTGATTGAAGCGGCGGCGACATACCAGCGCAACCAGCTTTGGAACAGCACGATCGAGATTTGGAAAGACACGGTGGCGAAATCGCCGAATAAATACCGGCCGCGATTCCAGCTGGCGTTCGCGTATTACTTAGCGGGCGATAACGGAGACGCGATCGAGCAGTTTCAGAAGGTGGCGGATTTAGGCAAACCAACTTTCGAGCTGCTGCTGGATTGGGGCTTGGCTTACGATGGGGCCGGCAATCAGCAAGAGGCCCTGCAGAAATTCAAACTCGCAGCTGGGGTCGAGGCGAATGCGCATATTTATCAGACGATCGGAAACGAATACGGCAAGATGGGCAAATACACGGAAGCGCTGGAAGCGCTAGCGACGGCGGCCAGGCTGGACCCGAGGTTTGCGATGACGTATTACACGCGAGGCAACGTTTACGAGCAGCAAGGCAACCGCGCGCAGGCGGCCGAAGAGTACCGCCAGGCGGCGCAGCTCGATCCGAAACTGCAACTGGCGCGCGACGCTCTGGCACGCGTCAGCCGATAAATGCTGCGAATCGGGGTCAACGCCCTCTATTTGATTCCGGGCGGCGTTGGTGGAACCGAAATTTATCTACGTAACCTGCTATCAGCTCTGGCGCGGATTGACGCCGCGAATCAATATGTAGTTTTCACGAATCGCGAGACCGGCGCGGAGCTGGTTCCGGCGCAGCCGAATTTCTCGCGAGATCCGCAACCGGTGCGGGCGTCGTTTCGCCCGGCGCGAATCCTGTGGGAGCAGTGGGCCTTGCCGATCGCGGTGAAGCGGCGGCGCCTGGACGTGCTCTTCAACCCGGGATTTACGGGGCCGATTTTTTGCGGATGTCCGATGGTGACGGTCTTTCACGATCTGCAGCACAAGCGGCATCCTGAATATTTTCGCTGGTTCGATCTGCCGTTCTGGAATTTCTTCCTATGGGCATCGGCGCGGCGGTCACGCGGGCTGATCGCGGTCTCGGAGGCGACGCGGCAGGATCTCAAGCAGTATTACGGAGTGGACGCGCAGGCGATTCATCATGGCGTGGAGCGCGAGTTTTTCGAAATTGCCGGCAAGCGTGAGCCGGGGGATTTCATCCTATGCGCTTCGACATCGCATCCGCATAAAAACTTGGACCGGCTGCTAAGGGTGCATGCAGCGATGCACGACGCGCCGCCGCTGGTGATTACGGGCGTGCGCGGCTTTGCGGCTAAGCAGGTGGAGCGCCTGGCGGGTCCGCGAGCGCGCATGCTGGGCTGGATTCCGCGGGAGCAACTGTTCGAACTGTTTCGTCGCGCGCGCGGATTCATTTATCCATCTATGTTCGAAGGGTTCGGGATGCCGGTTTCGGAGGCGATGGCGGCAGGAGTCCCGGTGGCATGTTCGGATATCGCACCGTTACGCGAGATCGGCGGCGCGGCCGTGCATTATTTCGATCCAGCAAGCGACGATGCCATTCGAGATGCGCTGAAGCGGCTGGCTGCGGGAGCGATACCGGCGGAAGAAGCACAGCGCCGCGCGGCTGAGTTCAGTTGGGAAAAATGCGCCCGAGCGACGCTGGATTATCTCAGCAAGTCCTCGAGCTGAATGCGCGAGTCGGTCTTCGAGTCGCGATACTTGACAATGACGGGGGTGTAGACGGAAAGTCCCCAGTCCTTGCCCATGCCCTGAGTAATAGCGCGGGAGCCGGCGACGACGACTGCATCTTCCGGAATGACGAGTGGCTGTTCGTCTGTGGCCTTATGGATGGCGCCCCGCACAACGTCATAAACGGGCGTGGAGCGGTTCAGGATAACGCCGGAGCCGAGTACGGCGCGGCGTTTGACCATCGTACCTTCGTAAACGCCGGTGTTGCCGCCCATCAGGACGTCGTCTTCGATGATGACAGGCATAGCGCCTACAGGTTCAAGTACGCCGCCGATCTGCGCGGCCGCTGAGATGTGGCAATTGGAACCAACCTGGGCGCAGCTGCCGACGAGCGCGTGCGAATCGATCATGGTCCCGTCGCCGATCCAGGTTCCGGTATTGATGTACATCGGCGGCATGCAGGTGACGCCGCGGCCGATGTAGCAGCCATCGCGAATGCTGGATCCGCCGGGGACGATGCGAATGCCACGATCGGGGGAGAGGCGCTGGACGGGAAACGTCGACTTATCGAACCACGGCTGGCGGACGGGGTTGATCGACATATCGACAATTGCGCCCATGCGGAAGCCGATCAGGATGCCTTTTTTTACCCAAGCGTTCACGTGCCAGCCGGTGGCGGCAGAGGGGTCGGGCTGAGCCGAGCGGATGGCGCCCGCGTTCAGAGCCTGTTTGAATCGCTCGAAGAGCCGGAAGTGTTCGTCAGTGTAGGATTGGGGTTTTTGTTCGAACAGCGCCTCGATGTCAGACTGCATGCACGCTCCGGCCGGCAAGCAGCCCGAGTGTCTCAAGGACCTTCTCGATTTTGGCGTGATTGGCGGAACTGGGCGGGCACATAGGCAAGCGCCACACCGGTTCCAGCAATCCCATGAGGGCCATGCCGGTCTTCACCGGGATGGGGTTGGTTTCGACGCCGTTAACCTCGATCAGCGGGAGGTATTTGCGCAGGATCTCGCGCGCTCCGGGAAAATCGTTGTTGAGGGCGCGGCGGGTGAGCTCGGTCATTTCCGCCGGAATTTCGTTGGACACGGTGCAGATTACGCCATGGCCGCCCAAAGCGATTAAGGGAAGCGTCACGACGTCGTCGCCCGAGAGTACGGCGAATCCGCGAGGGAGTTGATGGATGACGGCGGCGATCTGCGCGACGTGGCCGGAAGCTTCTTTGACGCCGATGATATTGTCGATCTCGGCTAGGCGCTTCAAGGTTGCGGTTTCGATGTTGGTCGCGGTGCGGCCCTGGATGTTGTAAACGACGAGGGGAACGTCGGCGGCGGTGGCGATGGCTTTGAAATGTTGATAGATGCCTTCCTGAGTGGGCTTATTGTAATAAGGCGTGACACTGAGGATGCCGTCAGCGCCGAGCGCGCGCACTTCCCGAGCGAGCTCGATGACTTCAGCGGTGTTGTAGCCGCCCGCGCCCGCGAGGACCGGGACGCGCTTATGAGCTTCTTCTAGCGTGATTTCGACGACGCGCAAGTGCTCGCGGCGCGAGAGGGTCGGGTTTTCACCGGTGGTGCCGCAGGGGACGAGGAAGTTGATGCCTGCATCGATTTGGCGCCGGACCAATGCTCGCAGAGTGGGTTCATCGAGCGAGCCGTCCTTGCGGAACGGGGTGACTAATGCGGTGCCGCAGCCGTGAAACAACATGTCAGCCTCCAAAGAGGACGTCGCTGAATTCGTGGAATCCACGGCGCCCGATAATCCATTGTGCCGCTTTCAGAGCGCCCCGGGCGAAGCCTTCGCGGCTGCGCGCGGTGTGGCGGAGCGTGATGGTATCGGCGGCGGAGTCAAAGCCGATCTCGTGCGTGCCAGGGTGTGCGCCCGCCCGATTGGAGCTAACGCTGATGGGGCGATCGAATCCGGCGGTTTTCATTTGCTCGACGAGCTTGATGAGTGTACCCGATGGGGCGTCTTTCTTGGTGATGTGGTGAATTTCCCAGGCCCAAGCGCCGTATTCTTTTTCATTTTTCAGGAGCCGGGCAGTCTCGGAGACCAGGCGGTTGAAGACGTTCACGCCCACCGAGAAGTTGGGGCTCCAGACGAGCGCGGAGTTGTTCGCCTCGACGATGGACTTGGCTTCGGCGATATGGTCGAGCCATCCGGTGGTGCCGACGATGAGAGGTATGCGGGCGGCGGAGACTTTGCGGATGTTTTCGAGGACGGCCGCTGGCGTGGAGAACTCTACCGCGACGTCGGCGTTGGAGAGCGATTCGTCGCGACCGATGTCGATGCGGGCCGTGACCGTGAAGTTGTATTCCGGGGCGAGTTGGTCGATGAGGCGGCCCATTTTGCCGTAACCGACGATGGCTAGATTAGGCATAGGTCCAGATAAGCATGGTGCGAGGCGGCCCGGTGGGGCTTATGCATCAAAGACCTCCGGGTCCAGGTCGCGGAAGAATTCGTCGTGGAGAGCTGAGACGGCGGCGCGCAGGTCCTCGCCCGCGACTACGAAACCGAGGTTCAGGGCTGACGCGCCTTGCGAGATCATGCGCACGTTCACCCCTGCGAGCGCTTTGAAGACGCGGGCGGCCACGCCGGGAGTGTAACGGATATTGTCCCCGACGATGCAAATTATCGCTTCATTTTCTTCAATGGACACTTCGGAAAACTCGCGCAAGTCTTTGACAATTTCCTTCAAGTGCTCCGGTTGATCGACGGTGAGGGAGACGTTGACTTCGGAGGTGGCGATCATGTCGACCGAAGTTTGGTAGCGCTCGAACACTTCGAAAATGCGGCGCATGAAACCGTACGCCATGAACATGCGGGGTGCGTGGATGTCGAGGACCGTGACCTTGGCTTTGCAGGCGATGGACTTGACCAGGTTGGTGGTTGAGACCGCCTGCGCGACGATCCGGGTGCCTTCCACGTGGGGGCGGCGGGAGTTGAGGATGAGCACGGGAATGTTCCGATCGATGGCAGGGAGCACCGTAGAAGGGTGCAGGACTTTCGCGCCAAAGTAGGCCAGCTCAGCGGCTTCGCTGAAGGAGATGATTTTGACGCGATGGGCATGGGGAACGACGCCGGGATCGGCGGTGAGCATTCCGTCCACATCGGTCCAGATCTGGATTTCGTCGGCGCCGATGCCCGCGCCGACGATGGAGGCGGTGAAATCGGAACCGCCGCGGCCGAGCGTAGTCGTGATTCCTTCGGAAGTGGCGGCGATGAATCCGCCCATGACGACGACGTGATCCTCGAGCAGGGGCGGAATAGCGGCGGCGAGCCGCGCGTACGATTCTTGTAGATCGGGTGCGGCCTGAGTATGGCGGCGGTCCGTGACAATAACCTTGCGGGAATCGAGATGCGTGGCCCGCAAGCCATGGTGCTTGAAATAATTCGTGACGATGAGGCTGGAGAGGCGCTCGCCGAAGCTGGAGATGGTGTCAACGGAGCGCGGGGTCAACTCGCCGAGAGCGGCCAGCCCTTTTGCGAGTTCGGACAACTCCTGGAAGTGCTCGTCGACGGTGCGCTCCATGCCGGATTCGCGCAGATGGAAGTCCCGCAAGGAGACCAGTTCGCGCAGCGCTTCTTCACGCTGGCCGTGGACCGCCAGGTCGGCGATTTTGAGCAGGCGGTTGGTGGTTTTGCCCATCGCGGAGACCACGACGACGGGTTTGCGGTCCAGCCGCGATTTGACGATGCCCGCGACGCGTTCGATGGCCTCCGCCGATTCGACCGAGGTACCGCCGAATTTCATCACGATCATGAGGCGTGCGCGCTCCTGCGCGGGATACAGGGAGCGTCCGAGATCGGGCGCGCGGGAAGTGCCATCAATTTGGAACTGGGGGTCAATCCAGCAGGCCCTCGGAATACATGAGCTCGGCATTGAGGACGGCGGCGCCGGCTGCGCCGCGGATGGTGTTGTGCTGGAGCGCGATGAATTTGTAAGTAAGCGCGGGGCATTCGCGCACGCGGCCGACGAAGGTCCCCATACCGTTGTCGCGTTCGGCGTCGCGTCGAGGCTGCGGGCGGTCCTGCTGGGGCATGTAGGTGATGGGCTGAGCGGGGGCGCTGGGAAGCTTGCGCTGCTGTGGAACACTGGTGAAGTTAGTCAGCGCCTGGATCACTTCGTCCAGAGCAGGCTTCCGCTCCAAGGCAAAGCTGGCGGCGACCATGTGGCCGTCGACCACCGGGACGCGATTGCAGTGCGCGCTCACTTTGGCGGGCAGCGAGTGGATGGCGTCGCCGCTGAAGTCGCCCAAGATTTTCTGCGTTTCCTGCTCCATTTTCTGTTCTTCGCCGCCGATGAACGGGATGACGTTGGCGTTGATGTCCATGGAGGCGACGCCGGGATAGCCTGCGCCGGAAATGGCCTGCATGGTAGTGGCGATCACGGTGGCGATGCCGAACTGTTTCAACGGCGCGAGCGCCATGGCCAGAACCATGGTGGCGCAATTCGGGTTGGTTACGATCATGCCTTTCCAGCCGCGTTTACGCTGCTGGAGCGGAATGATCTTGAGATGATCGGGATTGATTTCGGGGATGAGCAGGGGCACATCGGCATCCATGCGGTGGTTTTTGGAGTTGGATACGACAACGTGGCCTGCGCGCGCGAAAGCCTGCTCGATCTCGGTGGCGACCGAAGAATCGGTGGCGGAGAAAACGAGGCGGGGCGCGTTGCCGGGCTTGCATTCCTCGACGGGGAAAGACTGCACCATAGGCGGCATCACGCCGCTCAAACGCCAGCTAGTAGCTTCACAATAGGGCTTGCCGGCCGAGCGGTCGCTGGCGCCGAGCCAAGTCACTTCGAACCAGGGATGGTTCTGCAGAAATTTCACAAAATGCTGGCCGACCATTCCGGTCGCGCCCAGGATTCCGACTTCGATTTTTTGCCCGTTCATAAATCCGTTCCTTGCGTCATGAGTTCAGTAGCTGTTTGACCATTCGTTTATAAATTTGGATGGCCTCCAGGATCTGCTGCTTGGGGATGCGCTCTTCGGCGGTGTGCGCAACATGGATGGAGCCGGGGCCGAGCAGGTAAGGCTTGCCCCAGGCGTGGCCGAACCATGGGACATCGGTGGTGAATGCCACCACGGTGGTGTCATAACCCGGGAGAGAGCCGAGATGGACGGCCGGGGTGCGGAGCAACTCGGTGAGATGAACCTTTTCCTGGATGGCCCGCTTTACGGCTTCGCGGGTAGAATTGCCGTCATCCACCAGGCGGATGAAGATTTCCGCGGCGGCGTGGTCGGGGATTACATTAGGCGCGCGCCCGCCGGATATGGTGCCGATATTGAGCGTGCTCTGGCCCAGGACGTCGTCCTTCGGGAGCGGCAGGCGGCGGAGTTGCTCAAGAGCGTCCAGCAATTTCTCGATGGCGGAGTCGCCCAGCTCGGGATAAGCCGAGTGAGCCATCTTCCCTTTGGCGGTGAGCTCGAAACGGAGAGCGCCTTTGGAGCCGAGCGCGAGCTTGTTCTCGGTAGGCTCGCCATTGATGAGAAATTTCGAGCCGCGTGGATGTTTTTCGGCGGCGATGGCGCCGGTGCTGTTGCGCTCCTCTCCGACTACGAAGAGTAGCGCCAGGTTTCGCTGCCCTGATTCTAGAAGCTCGCGCACGGCAAAAATCATGGAGGCGATGATGCCTTTGGTATCGCAGGCGCCGCGGCCCCAGATGTGGTCGCTATCTTCCCGTGACGGAAAGAACGGCGGGACGGTATCCATGTGGGTGGACAGGGTCACGACGGGATCGCCAAAGGTAGCGAGGACGTTGAAGCGATGCGGCTCGACGGGCATGCGCTCCACGCGGCCGTCGTGCTGCGACGCCAGCTCGGAGAGCCGGGCGAAGAGCAGATTGCCGATGGCTTCTTCGTTCTCGGTGATCGATTCAACGTCGACCAACGCGCGCGTTAGTTCGAAAGCATTCATGATTTCCGTCGAGAAGGGATGGAGGAGGGATAAGTCGCGTGGCGGACCACGCGCTTCCCGGTAGCGCTCCACCCGATCCCAGTTCCACGAGATCGCGATGACAGTGGGCAGGTATTAGCCTGGCCCCCCAACCGCACCGGGCGAAGCTGCCGCGGCCGATTTCGGCGGAATTCAATCGCCCCTTTCGCCGCAGCACCGGAGCTTCCCGGAATCGCGCTAGCGGGTACTAATGGCGTCCGCGCCTCTACGAGGACAAAACCAGCATAGCAGCTTCGGCGGGACGGTCGCGACGGGCGGGCGGCAAGGGACGAACGCGAGGGACGGACGGGAGGGGCGGGACCCGACGGACGGGCGGAGACGACGGACGGGCGGAACGCGAGGGACGGGCGGGACGGAGACGAGGAGCGCGGGTCGAGCGGGATGCTTTCAGTTGGGGTTTCAGAAAAAAAAGGCCTTCGGGCCGCGAGGCGACCCAAAGGCCGAACGTGAAACGGACTGCCCGCATTTGGGCGAGCCGCGGTTATTGGCCGCTTTTCGCCTTAAGGTCAGCGATGGAAGCTTTCAGCAGGCCCACGGTGTAGGCCATGTTGTGGACTCCGAGACTGCCGTCCTTTTGCACAAAGAGATAGTTGTAAGCAGCTTCGAGTTGAGGCTGTGTCCAGGTCGCATCGATATTGAGACTCGATTTAGCCTGTCCCACCGGCGGCAGCATGACAGCCAACTGATCCAGCAAGTGCTGCACTTCGGTTTGCAGACCTTCGATATCGCCGTCGCCGTCGTAATCCATCAACGGGAAGTTGAAGTTGGTGACGTCCGGACCATGGCAGCCCTGGCAAGCGGCAACCATTTGCACGGCCGGAATCTTGCCGGTGCCGGCAAAGCTCATCTTAAACGTGTGGCCGCCGACTTGGCCGAGCGCCGGGTCGGTAGCGGCGGGGCTCTGCATATGGCAATTTGCGCAAGTATCCGCGACCACATCGCCGTGGGCGGAGCTAGGGATATTCTTGCCA
>DATGMH010000107.1:0-49486 GCA_035293725.1 Bryobacteraceae bacterium | reverse complement strand
ACGGTCGAGCCGTGCACCACCTCCGCGCCCTCCCCGGTCGTCTCTCGCGAGGTGACTTTCGCGATGCCGGCAAGAATCACGCGCGCCGGGGCCGCCGGGTCGGACCTCAGCTTGAACGATTCGATCCGCCCGTCATCATGTAACACCACGAAATCCGTGAATGTGCCGCCCGAATCGACGCCGATACGCATGCGAACCCGCAGTGTAACGCGTACAGCCTCTTATAATTAGCCTTTCACCCCGAAATGAAACTGAACAGTTACACCATCACTCAGGGACGCGACCGCGCGCCCGCTCGCTCTTACCTCAAGGCGATCGGTTTCACCGATGAAGATCTAAAGAAACCCATCATCGGCGTCGCGAATACGTGGACCGAGACGATGAACTGCAATTACAAGCTGCGCGAACTCGCCGTCCACGTCAAGGAAGGCATACGCGCGGCCGGGGGCACCCCCATGGAATTCAACACCATCGCCATCAGCGACGGCATCACGATGGGCACCGAAGGCATGAAGGCCTCGCTCGTCAGCCGCGAAATCATCGCCGACTCCATCGAGCTGGTCGCGCGCGGCCACATGTTCGACGGCATCGTCGCGCTGGTGGCCTGCGACAAAACGATCCCCGGCGCCATGATGGCCCTCATGCGGCTCAACATCCCCGGTTTGATCCTCTACGGCGGGTCCATCCTGCCCGGCCATTACAAAGGCCGCGACCTGACCATCCAGGATGTCTACGAAGCGCTGGGCGCCAATGTTGCCGGCAAAATGTCGGACGAGGAGTTCCTCGCTATCGAGAACTCGGCCTGCCCCGGCGCAGGGGCTTGCGGCGGCCAGTTCACCGCCAACACCATGGCTACGGTCCTCGAATGCATCGGCCTTTCGCCTATGGGCACCGCATCGGTCCCCCAAGTGGATCAGCGCAAGCACGATGTCGCGGCGCGCTGCGGCCGCATTGTGCTGGACCTGGTTAAGAACGAACTGCGCCCGCGCGACATCGTGACGCGCAAGGCCATCGAGAACGCTATCGCGTCGGTTGCAACTACCGGCGGATCAACGAACGCCGTTCTGCACCTGCTCGCGATCGCGCGCGAGGCCGGCATCCCGCTGCACATCGACGATTTCCAAACTATCAGCGAACGCACGCCGCTGCTGGTGGATCTGAAACCCGCCGGCAAATTCGTCGCCGTAGATGTGGACCATGCCGGAGGTATTCCCGTCATCGCCAAGCGCATGCTCGATGGCGGCTATGCCGACGGTTCGGCGATGACCGTGACCGGCCGTACCTTCGCGCAAGAAGCCGCGCAATGCAAGGAGACGCCGGGCCAGCAAGTGATCCGGCCGCTGTCCAACCCGATCAAGAAATCCGGCGGCCTAGTGATCCTGCGCGGCTCGCTCGCCCCCGAAGGTTGCGTCATCAAGGTCACCGGCATCGAACGCACCGAGCAGCGTGGACCTGCCCGCGTGTTCGACTCCGAAGAGGCCGCCATGGCGGCGGTGCTCGGCGGCAAAATCAAGGCGGGCGATATTGTCGTGATTCGCTATGAAGGCCCGCGCGGTGGCCCCGGAATGCGCGAAATGCTGGGCGTAACCAGCGCCATCGTGGGCGCCGGCCTCTCCGACAGCGTCGCGCTTCTCACCGACGGCCGGTTCAGCGGAGCTACGCGCGGCTTCTGCGTCGGCCATGTCGCGCCTGAAGCGGCCGTAGGCGGCCCAATCGCCGCCGTCCAGGAAGGCGACAGCATATTCATCGATATCGCCAACCGCACCATCAACCTGGAAATACCGGAAGCGGCAGTGCGCGAGCGGCTCAAACAATGGAAGGCTCCCGAGCCGCGCTATAGCTCGGGTGTGTTTGCTAAATACACTGCTCTAGTGGGATCCGCTTCGGAAGGAGCTCTGACCACGCCCGCGCTCGGCGCGCTCACGACGCGCGCCTGAGGCGAGCTGCAATTTGAGAGATTACGCGGTCTTCTGCGCAGCGGCGCCGAGATGCGTCTCAATCATCTTCTGCACTTCGACCTTGCCCACCGCGCCGACCTTCTGCTCCACTACCTGGCCGCCCTTGAACAACAGCAGGGTAGGGATTCCGCGAATGTTGTACCGCATGCCTGTCGCGCCGTTCTCATCCACATTCAGCTTGCCGACTTTTACGCGCCCCTGATAGTCGTTCGCGACGGCGTCGATCGTTGGCGACATCATGCGGCACGGCCCGCACCACTCTGCCCAAAAATCCACCAGGACGGGAACATCGGAATTCAGCACGTCTTTGTCCCACGTGGCGTCCGTGAAAGTCAGTGTATTCGCACCAGCCATAATCGGTTAATCTCTCCTGTTATCTGATGTTTTGACGGCTAAAAGGATTCAGCCCACCACCAGCCGCCGGTACAGCCGCATGTATTCCGCCGCCGAAGCGCTCCATGAGAAGTCCTTGCTCATGCCAACGCGCATCCGGAGCACCCACCGGTCCGCATCTCTATATGCCTTAAGAGCTAACCCTAAAGCATCCAGCAGCGCGCTCCCGGAATACTCCCGGAATTTGAACCCGGTTTCCTCATCAATAGTATCATCCAGGCCCCCAGTAGCGCGGACCACTGGTACGGTTCCGTAACGCAGGCTATAGATCTGGTTCAAGCCGCACGGTTCGTAGTAGCTTGGCATTAGGAACAGGTCTGCCCCGGCCTCGATACGGTGCGACAGCGCGTTATCGTACCCAATCCGGACCGACACCTGGTCTGGATAAGCTTGCGCCAGGTCGCGGAAAAATGCCTCGTACGGCGGATCGCCCGAACCCAGCACCGCCAGCGCCACGTCCTGCTCCAGCAAGAGCGGCGCAATCTCGGCGATCAGGTCGATGCCTTTCTGCGCCGCAAAACGGCTCACGATGCCGAGCAGCGGCCGGTTCAGCGGCTGCGCTGGCAATCCTACTTCATTCAGCAGAGCTCGCTTGCAATCCTGCTTGCCGCTGAGATCGCCGGCCGAATAGTTGCGGGCGATAAACGGGTCGTGCTCCGGATTCCACTCGCTGTAATCCACCCCGTTCAGAATGCCCTGCACCGGGCCATGTCTCCGCAAAAAACCGTCCAGACCAAAACCGTACTCCGGCGTCTGTATCTCGCGCGCGTAACCCTTGCTGACGGTGCTGATCGCGTCGCTCCATGCGATCCCGGCTTTCAACAAATTCACCTTGCCGAAGAACTCGAGCTGATCCGCATTGAACAGCGCGGGATCGAGCCCCAGCGGGCCCAGCACGGACGGAGGAAACAACCCCTGATAGCCGAGATTGTGAATCGTGAGTAACACTTTAACGCCGCCAAACGAAGGATCGCCGCGAAAGTGCTCACGCAGGTAGACCGGTACCAGGCCGGCCTGCCAGTCATGACAATGGATGATCTGCGGAAAAACCAGGTATCGCGCGACACCCAGCGCCGCCATTGAGAGCACGCCAAACCGAAGATAGTCGTCGCTGTGCCCATAAATCCCGTCGCGGTCGAACAAGGCCGGCGAGTTGACGAAGTAGTAGTCGACGCCGCGTTCGGTAGTCTGCGTAATCTGGACCGCGTATCCGGTCTCCAGCGGAATCCAGAGGCTGCGATATGCCTCGCGCGGAGGACTCGGATAGATGTTCTCGCGATAGGCGGGAAGCACTACTGAAACGCGCTCGCCGCGGGCCGCCAGAGCCGCGGGCAACGCGCCCAGCACATCCGCCAACCCGCCGGTTTTCGCAAAGGGCGTGGCTTCGGAAGCCACCATCAGCACATTCATTCGGATGCGCTGCGCCCCGCCGCCTCCTGCTCTCGATGCACCGCGTCCAGCACCGCGTTGATGAACGAGACCGATTCATCGCCGGAGAACTGCCGCGCTAACTCCAGCGCCTCGTCGATCACAACCGCGGCCGGCGTATCTTTGCGGCTCATCTCGTAGATCGCCATTCGCAGAATGTTGCGATCCACCAGCGGCATGCGGTCCAGCTTCCAATTCTCGGCTTTCTCCGTGATCTGCCGATCGATGTCGGAAGCCATTCCCGAGGTCCCTCGGGCCAACTCCTCCATGAACTCGTCGCGCTCCGGCCGCCGCGGCTGCTCTTCCGAATAGAGCGCATCGTAAAAAGACGCGATCGCATCGTCCATGGGCTGCTTGCGCAAGTCCCATTGATACAAAACCTGCAACGCCCTTTGCCGGGATCTATGACGCGCGGCCATGGTTCAGTTCTTATTTTCGTAGACGCCGCAGCAGGTCCGCCATTTCGATCGCCGTCATGGCCGCATCGTGGCCCTTGTTGCCGCTCTTGCCGCCCGCGCGGTCGATCGCCTGCTCCATGGTGTTCGTGGTCAGAACGCCGAAAGCGACCGGTACTCCAGTCTCAAGCTGCACGGCCGCCAAACCGCTTGCCGCCTGGTTGCATACATGATCGAAATGCGGCGTTTCGCCTCGAATCACCGCTCCCAAAGCGATAATCGCGTCGTGCCGCTTGAGCGCGGCCAGCGCTTTGGCAGCCAGGGGAAGCTCCCACGCTCCGGGCACCTTCACCACTTGTACATCCTCCGCGTTCGCGCCCGAGCGCTCCAGCGTGCTCACCGCCGCGGCTAGCAGCCGGTCCGTGATGAAGCTGTTGAATTTCGCGACCACAATCGCAAACTTCAACCCGCTCGCGCTCAGATTTCCTTCTGTCGCTTGGGACATAAGCTAAACTGGGTTCAGGTCCCCATTTTACCGCATGGATCCCCAGTTCATACGCAATTTCTCTATCATTGCGCACATCGACCACGGTAAGTCGACGCTTGCCGACCGCTTGCTCGAAGTGACTGGCGCGCTTTCGCAGCGCGAAATGATGGAGCAGGTGCTGGACTCCATGGATCTCGAGCGCGAGCGCGGCATCACCATCAAGGCGCACGCGGTTCGCTTGAATTACACCGCCGAAGATGGCCAGACCTACCAGCTCAATCTGATCGACACGCCCGGCCACGTCGATTTTACCTACGAAGTCTCCCGCAGCCTGCAGGCCTGCGAAGGCGCGCTGCTGGTGGTGGACGCTTCGCAGGGCGTCGAGGCGCAGACGCTCGCCAACACTTATCTCGCGCTGCACCACAACCTCGAAATCATCCCGGTCATCAATAAAATTGACCTGCCATCGGCCGAACCTGAGCGCATTCGAGAGCAGATCGAGCAGGTGGTCGGCCTGCCGGCTAAGGACGCTCTCCTCGTGAGCGCCAAGCAAGGCGTAGGTATTAAGGACGTCCTCGAAGCCGTGGTGCACCTGGTTCCACCGCCGCCCGGCTCGCCCGATGCTCCGCTGCGCGCCCTCATCTTCGATTCCTGGTTTGACCCTTACCGCGGCGTGATCATTCTGGCGCGCGTCGTAGATGGCCGTATGCGCATGCGGCAAAAAATCAAGCTGTGGTCCAATGGCACGGCGTTCGAAGTCGAGGGCCTCGGTTACCAATCGCCCAAACCGATCCCGTGCGACGAACTGGCGGCCGGCGAGGTCGGCTATCTCTTCGCCAACATCAAGACCGTGTCGGACGCCAAAATCGGCGACACGATCACCAGCGCTGAGAATCCCGCCGCCGAACCGCTGCCCGGCTTTGAAGAGATCAAGCCAATGGTGTTCGCCGGCCTTTACCCGGTGGAGTCGCACGAGCACGGCCGCCTGCGCGAGGCGCTCGAAAAGCTGCGGCTCAACGACAGCGCGTTCAACTTCGAGCCCGAGAATTCGGTCGCGCTCGGCTTCGGCTTCCGCTGCGGCTTCTTAGGCCTGCTGCACTTGGAAATCGTGCAGGAGCGGTTGGAACGCGAGTTCGAAATCGACCTGATCACCACCGCTCCGGGCGTCCGCTACAAGGTCACTGCCTTGAACGGCGATGTGATTGAAGTCGACAATCCCACCAAGTTTCCCAATCCCGCCGAAATCAAGCACATTGAAGAACCGATCCTGGACGCCACCGTGATCACGCGCGAGGAGTACGTCGGCGAGATCCTCAAGCTGCTCGAAGAAAAGCGCGGCACGCAGAAGAAATTCGAATACATCGGCACCGGCCGCGTCATGCTGCAATACGAACTGCCGCTCAACGAGATCGTGCTGGATTTCTACGACCGGCTGAAGTCGGCTTCGCGCGGCTATGCTTCCTTCGATTACCACCTGTCCGGTTACCGGATCTCGCCCATGGTGAAGCTGGACGTGCTGGTGGCAGGCGACCCCGTGGACGCGCTGACCATCATCGTTCACAAAGACTTCGCCTACGAGCGCGGCAAAATGCTGATCGAGCGCCTCCGCAAACTGATCCCGCGCCAGATGTTCGAGGTCGCGCTGCAAGCCGCCATCGGCACAAAAGTGATCGCGCGCGAAAACATCCCGGCCATGCGCAAAAATGTGCTGGCCAAATGCTACGGCGGCGACATCACCCGCAAGCGCAAGCTGCTCGAAAAGCAAAAGGAAGGGAAAAAGCGCATGAAACGCGTGGGCCGCGTCGAGATCCCGCAGGAAGCCTTCCTGGCCGTCCTAAAAGTCAGCGGCGAATCCGAGTAGCTACCTCGCCCGCCGGAGCCATAAAACCTGACTGCCTCCCGCAACCCAGCCGGGCCAACGACCAGGCGATTTTCAGCCTTAAGCCAATTTGCCAATCCCGATGTTCCTCAGAAAATCGTCGTCCGACTCCGTCAGAAACAACGGCCCGTCACGCCTGACCGGCTCGATCGAAGCCGCCTCCTTCTCCGCGGGGAGCGACACATCCACCAATAACGATGGGCAATGGCCTGCGCGTTCCAGCTCCGCCATCGCGGCCGCCACCCCGGCCGATTCCCCTAGCGCATCATGGATGGCGTCCCGCAACGTCTGCATCAGTCGCTCTATCTTGCGATTCATCAAATGCCGAACCTCCCAGTTGACTACGCCGGGGGAAACGCATTTGAGCTGCCAGAGCATTTTCCGGCTCCGTCCAACGCTCTAGCCCATTGCCTGCTAGCAACGGTGGGTGAATTGCCCCAATCGGACCGGCAGCATCAACTTCCACGACTAACGTTAGCCCCAACGTTAGCCGCCACTCCTACCGAACGCCCCAGTCGGCATGATGCTCGCGGAAGTCGCGCATTCGATTCAGGTCATCGCTCAGGACATCCCGGTCGCGCGGCGCCAGCCGGTTATCGCGCAGAACCCGTCCCAGCGCATCCATCACGTCGTTGAGTTCGCGTTCGTCGTAATAACGGCGAGCCATCTTGTCTTGCAGCTCATCCAGCTCTTGCAGGGTGCGAGCCAGCCGGTATTGATCGCCGCCGAACGGGAAGCTCACGGTACGCACGTGTTCAACATCCTCCCGGACGTGTTGAAAGAACCGCTGCCGCCACTCATCGCCCCGGTAGAAACCCTCGCGCTCGCGGTGATAGGCCTCCTCGCGATCCCCGCCCCGGTCGGCGTCGCGGTCCCCACCCCGGTCAGCGTCGCGACCCCGATCCCGGTCAGCGTCGCGGTCCCGGTCCCGATCGCGGTCAAAATCGCGATCCCGATCTGGCCGGCCTGGATTGAAGCCGCTCCACAGCAGATCGAACTTGTATCTGTCTGCCCCGCCTTGGGGGTCTTCAATGCGGACCACCGCGGATCCACCGCTGCGCGGATCGCGAACCAACTGCTGCCGCCCCCTGCCGTCGACACCGCGAAAGCGGAAGTCGGCCGGATTCGGCGGCAGTGGCGACGTGCACTCAAAGCGGCGCCACTGCGGAAGCTGGCCACCGAGATTGCGCAGCACTGCGTTGTCGCCGCGAACCTCCACCTCGGCCGTCCCGTCTACAACTACCTCGATCGTGCACCGCCCGCCGGGCCCGCCCCCGCCGATGATGCCCGCTCTGCGCTCCATCGGTTGTGCCGCCGCGGGTACTGCCGCGGCCACGGCCATGAGAATTAGCAAAGATCGCTCGTTCATTTCCCCGTACCTCCTCAATCCCTCTCGGCGCTCAAGCGCCTGCCATCTTAGACGTATCCCGTGGTTCCTTCTTTACCACCATAGCGCTCTGAGCCGATGAATTCCCGTTCATGCGCGCTCCCGTAGCAATCGCTGCCTAAGCACGTACCACACTGCACTTGGAATTTCGTAGGCGCGTTCGGGCACTCGAACACAGTAAACTCCAATTAGGAGGCACCTATGCCAGATCTCCTCGCGTCGGTCGACGGCCCAATCGGCATCCTTACTCTCAACCGGCCCGACCGGAGAAACGCGCTGTCTTTGGATCTGATGCTCGAGTTGATCCGCGCTCTCGATCGCCTCTCGTCAGACAGCAACGTGCGCGCCGTGATCCTCGCCTCCACCGGGAAGGTCTTCAGTTCCGGTCACGACCTTAGCGAAATGACCGGCCGTACGGTGGCCGACTACCGCCGCATCTTCGATGTCTGCACGGAGCTCATGACGAAAATCCAATCCATTCCGCAGCCAGTCATCGCTCAAGTCCAGGGCGTCGCCACGGCCGCGGGATGCCAGTTGGTCGCCACCTGCGATCTGGCGATCGCCAGCGATCAGGCTCAGTTCGCTACTCCGGGTGTGAAGATCGGACTCTTCTGCACCACGCCCATGGTCGCCTTGAGCCGCGCCGTGGGACGTAAGCGCGCCATGGAGATGCTCCTTACCGGCAGACTGGTGGAAGCCGCGACCGCCGCGGATTGGGGACTGATCAACCGCGCCGTCCCAGCCGATCAGTTGGAATCGGAAACGCGCAAACTGGCGTGCCAGATCGCGCAAGCCAGCAGCTTCACCGTCGCACTCGGAAAGCAGGCCTACTACGCTCAAGTCGATCTGGACCAGCCCAAGGCCTACGCCTATGCGAAAGAAGTCATGACCATGAACTCGCTTTCGCAAGATGCGCAGGAAGGCATCACAGCGTTCCTGGAAAAACGCGCCGCATGCTGGACGGGCCGCTAACGCCTGCTACTGCGACTTTTAAAAATTCCGGCACCGCGTGTCCTTTGGCCCAACGGGACAAAAGACGCGCTCCAGCGGCTACGCGCGGCGGTGATAGAATTGCTCTACCTATGGCCACGAAGCCGGTCCGTTCTTCCGCCGCGCAACCAGCCGAACCACCCTATCCTTCCCCACGTTATGCCTGGTACGTCGTTGGCGTCCTCACGCTGATGTATGTGTTCTCGTTCATCGACCGCCAGATTTTCTCCCTGATCGTCGCACCCTTGCGACGCGATCTCGGCATCAGCGATACACAGGTCAGCCTCCTGCAAGGATTCAGCTTCGCCTTGTTCTACACCTTTTGCGGAATCCCCCTGGGACGCCTAGCCGACAAGTACAGCCGGCGCGGCATTATCGCCTGCGGCCTGGTCGCCTGGAGCGCGTTCACGTCCATGTGCGGCCTGGCCAAAAGCTTCGGCCAAATGCTGTTCTGGCGCATGGGCGTGGGGGTTGGCGAAGCTGCCCTCTCGCCCGCCGCCTACTCCATCATCACCGACGATTTCCCAAAGGAAAAGCTGGCCACCGCCATCAGCGTATATTCAATGGGCATCTATATCGGCAGCGGCCTTTCGTTCCTGCTGGGCGGCCTCGTCGTGCGGTTCGCCTCCGCGAAAGCGCTGTGGACTCTGCCGCTGGTGGGCAATATCCGGCCATGGCAGCTCATTTTCCTGGCGGTCGGAATTCCCGGCTTGATCGCTACCGTGCTGCTCGCCACCGTGAAAGAGCCGTTTCGCCGCGGCGTGACTGCGGCCAACAAAACTACCGCGGCACAGTCCACCGCCTACATCTTCAAAAACAAGAGTACGTTCCTTTGCCATAACGCGGGATTCGGTCTGCTTTCGCTCGTTTCCTATGCCAGCGCCGCCTGGGTTCCGGAGTTCTTCCGGCGCGTCTACCACTGGGATATCCCAAAAATCGGGTTAGTCTACGGCACCATGGTGGCCATTTTTGGCGTCCTGGGAATCGTGGGCGCCGGCCGCATCGCCGATGCCGTGCGCGCCCGCGGAACCCTGCAAGCCAACATGCTCGTTGGCGTATTCATTGCGCTGCTCTGGATTCCCGTGCACTTTCTGCTGTTTTTGGCGCCCAGTGCCACCTGGGCAGTGGTCTGGCTCGCGCCCGCGTGCGTGTTTGCCGCCGCTCCGTTCGGCATCGCGCCGGCCGCCATACAGCAAATGATGCCGCCCGCTATGCGCGGCCAAGCTTCGGCAGTCTATCTTTTCATCCTGAATCTCATTGGGCTGGGACTGGGGCCAACCGCCGTCGCTTTCTTTACTCAGCACGTCTTCGGACGCGACGAAGCCGTGAACTATTCGCTGCTGGTGGTCGCCGTTTCGGCATCGCTGCTGGCGGCCGCGCTGCTGTGGGCCGGCGTCAAACCCTTCCTGCGAAGCCTGGACCGGCTGAATCTTTGGATCGCCGATGAGCGAGCTTGAATCGGGGCTGGACCGGCTCCCTTTCCAAGCTACCCTGCTGGGTGCTGCTTACGAATCCATCCAGCACATACCGGTTTCGATTTTGCTCGATAACGTTCGCAGCCTTTACAACGTCGGCGCGTTCTTTCGCACCGCCGACGCAGCCGGATGCGAAAAACTGTTTTTGTGCGGCATCACCGGCCGGCCCCCAAAGCCGGCACTCACCAAGACTGCGCTGGGCGCCGAAGAAACCGTAGCGTGGGAGTATCACCCACACGCGATCGCCCTGATCACGGATCTACGCCGCAGGGGATTCGAACTGGCGGCCATCGAAACCAGCCGCCGCGCAGTGGACCTGTTCGACTGGCAGCCGAGCTTTCCCGTGTGCCTCCTGTTCGGCCACGAAACCGACGGCTTGCCCGCCGAAGCGCTCGCATTGTGCGACACCCATGTGCGCATTCCCATGTTGGGCCGCAAGCATTCTTTGAATGTCGCCACCGCGGGCGGCATCGTTATTTACGAATTGCTCCGGAAGTACCGTCGGATGTTTGAGAGTGCAACAATAGTGCGATGAAACCAACCCCGTTCCGTTTGCCGATTCTGGCGCTTTTGGCCCTGCTGACGGTGTGGGTCGCCGTTGCATCGGCCCAAGAGCATCCAACCATGTTTCCGCCCGTGCGCGGCATTCACGAGATGGTGGGTGCCGCGAACAACTTCGAGGTCGAGGCCGGCTACCGTCTGCTGACCCAGGGCGGCAACGCCATTGATGCCGGGGTGGCCAGCGTGCTGGCGGCGGGCGTCACGGAACTCAGCCGTTTCGGCCTGGGCGGCGAAATGCCGCTGCTCATCAAGATGGCAGGCAAACCCGTGGTAGCCATCAGCGGCGTAGGTGTGGCGCCTGCGAAAGCTACCGTCGAGTTCTATTCCAGACGCCCGCCGGAACCCTGGGAAGAACCTGCCCATATGACGCCGATCCCCGGCCAGGGCATGCTGGCCGCGATCACGCCCGGCGTATTCGACGGTTTGATCCTGGCATTGGATAAATACGGAACGAAGTCGTTTGCCGAAGTCGCCCAGCCCGCGCTCGAGTATGCCGAGCAAGGCTTCCCGATGCCGGAAGAATTCGGCGGCATGCTGCGCAGCTATCAGCGCATTCTGGCGCTGTGGCCGGCATCCACTAAATTTTTCTATCCGGATGGAACGCCCACACCGCGCGGCGAAATCTTCCGTGAGCCCGCGCTCGCCAAAACACTTCGCGAGCTCATTGCGGCCGAGAAGAAGGCGCGCGGCAAACGCTCTGCCAAGCTGCAAGCCGTCCGTGATCTCTTCTACAAAGGTTCCATCGCCAAAGAATTCGCGAGCTATTCGGAGAACAATGGCGGCCTGATCACCCTGGCGGACCTGGCAAATTATCACGCCGATATCGAGCAGCCGCTGGTCGGCACGTACCGCGGCTACCAGATCTATAAGCCCGGCTTTTGGACCCAGGGCCCGGTGATGATTGAGGCGCTCAACATCCTGGAAGGCTATGACCTGAAAGCCATGGGGCACAACAGCCCGCAGTATCTCCACACCGTCATCGAGGCCGTGAAGCTGGCCTTCGCCGACCGCGACGAGTACTACGGCGATCCGAAATTCAGCAAGATTCCGGAAGACATTCTGCTGTCCAAGGAATATGCGGCCGAGCGGCGCAAGCTGATCGATCCCGCGCATGCCTCGCTCGAGTCGCGCCCAGGCAGCTTCGGACGGCGTATCAACCTGCCCTCGACCACGGCGTCCGCCAACGGCGTGGCGGCAAATGACACCACCTGTGTAAACGTCGTGGATCGGGACGGCAACGCCTTCAACGCCACTCCTAGCGGGGCTTGGTTGCCGTCCGTCATTATGGGCGACACCGGTCTTCCGCTATCCAGCCGCCTCCAGTCGTTTGTGACGACGCCGGGTCATCCCAATCAATTGCAGCCCGGGAAACGCCCGCGCGTCACGCTCAGCCCAACGCTGGTTACCAAAGATGGAAAGCTGGAGCTGATCATGTCCACGCCCGGCGGAGACAACCAGGATCAAGCGCTGCTGCAGGTGCTACTCAACATGCTGGATTTCGGCATGATGCCGCAGGAAGCTGTGGAAGCGCCGCGCTTTCAGACCGAGCACTTCTACAGCTCGTTTGCCGGACACGAGTTCACCCCCGGCAAGCTGAGCCTGGAAGGCCGGTTCTCGCAATCCACGGCGCAGACGCTATCCGCGCTAGGACATCGAGTGTCGCTGAGTGGTGACTGGAGCAACGGCTCTGCACCCACCGTCATCTGGCTTCATGACGGAGTGCTCAACGGCGGCGCCGATCCCCGCCGCGCGCGGTTCATATTCGGCCGGTAAACGGGTCTTAGCGCGCGTATTCGCGTGTGCCCGCTATGGCGCCTGCACCGCAATTGTGACGATATTGCTCGTAAACACGCTTTGCGCGATGAACAGTTGCGTGCTCGGATTCGTCGGCAGCGTGGTCGAAATCTGGAATGTCACTTCATAAACGCCGGCCGTCCCTGGCAGCAAACCCGCGCTCAAAACGTTCGCGCTGGTGGTTCCAACCTGCGCGTTATCCACGGCGGTGACCGGTACGTTGAAAGCAGGCCCGGTGTAAACCTGGCCGGTTGCGCCGGCCGGCGTACTTAGATCCGCCAGCGTTGCCGGCCCGATCCCGGCGGCGTACAGGGCCAGCACTTCACCGGGAACCGCTGGATTGTCCGGCGTAACGCGCGCGCCCGCGACGTTCGCGCAGCAGGTGGTCGGGTTCAACGCAGTTAGCAGAATCAACGCGCTGCTATTTTCAGAAACGCTGACCGGTATGCCGTTACCGTCCGGGCCGGCGACTTTTGCGGTCAAAATGATGCGCGTGAACTGGCCGCTGGGCGAGGCCGTCACCTTTTCGTCGGGATTCGCATTGATCAACGCGATCAAACCATCTCGAATCGTTGTAAGGGAGTCGGTGGATTGAACCGTATAGGTGTAGCTGCGGTCTTCAATCGTAACCGTAGCGACGTCATTGGGCAGAATGCTTCCGTCCACCGATACCACGGCGATCGCATTGCTGGTCGTGTGATACACCAGGCCCGGCCGCGGATCGGTTCCCGGGTCGGCGAAAATGCCCGGATGCTCGGGTACCACCGGGACCGAAATAGCTGTCGTGCTGGTAACGGAGCCGTCGCTGTGCACCGTCCGGACAAATGCCGTCACTCCGTTCGAGCCTTGCACCTCAAAGGGCAACTGCGTGTTGATCTGCGTCGGCGACACGAATAGCAGTGGCGCTTTGATTCCGTCGAAGTACACCTCGACGCCGCCCAAGCTGGTTGGGTAGTAACCTTGAGCATCCGGTGTCCCGCTGATGCCTTGCGCCGGAGCGTCGCTCAGATTCGTTCCGGTGATGGTGACGAGAGTTCCCGGCCCCATTTCGGCCGCACTGGCTCCGCCATTCAGACTGACGCCGATGGCGGTCGCAGTTTCCGTCGCCGTGGCTGTACTGCTCGCAGCGGCCACGCTCGCTGAGTATGTGATATTGTCGCCGGCCGCGCCGGGCGTCCGCGCGGTCACAATGATCTCGTTGGCCGCGGTGTTCGCTGTGGCCAAAACATTGGGATCCGGTGTCCCGCCGGTTTTACCGTTGATGATGTCCACCAGCTTTTGCACAATCGACTTCAGGCTGTCGCTGGCCAACACGGTATAGGTATAGTTCGTCCCGTTGATCGTGACTGTGAAGATGTCGCCGGCCGTGATCGTGCCGCCGATGTCGATGGTTCCGATTGCGTACACGGCTTGGCTGGCGGCATTATTTATCCCGTTCAGCGGAATGTTAGACTGGGCCGGAGTGAACACCAGTACCCGTCGGTCGAATGGATCCGTCGCATAAAGGTTGGTTCCGTCCCACGCCAGAGCCAACGGTGTGCGAATCGTATTTGGGCTCGAGAACAGCAGATTGTTTTCCGGCGAAAAAGTGTTGCTCGTATCGGTAATCTGGTCCGTGAACTCGTCCACCTGCCCCAGAATTTCGTCGGCCGCCTGCCCGTTCTGCGTGGGAATGCTGTTGTAAACCAGGATGCGATCGTTGCCGCCGTCGGCGATATACAGCCGCTGCCCGTCCGAGAGCGCGAAACGCGGAAAATTCAAAGTTCTGCCGCACATTTGCGGGTACGTCGGATTGTTATCCGAATCCATCCCCCTCGCCGGGCAAAATGTCGTGCAGCCGGAAGGGTAAGTGGGATTGTTGTCGCTGTCGGTGCCGTTTGAAACGCACGAGCCGAGTACGTTGTTGGCGGCTTCGCTGGTCATGTCCGGCTGGCCGACCTCCACATCGGCCGCCTGCTGATTCTGCGTGGGAATGGAGTTCCAGATCAGCACGCGGTTGTGCGCTAAATCCGTCACGAACAGGCGCTGTCCGTCCGATGTCACCGACACAGGCGAGAACAGATTGTTGGCCTGCGCCGGAATGTCGCCCGCGGTGATCGGTGGCGCCGACGTGAGATTGGGCTCGCCCAGGACGAAATCGGCGGCTTGGTTGTTCGAGGAAGGAATGCTATTCCATACCAGCACGCGATGATTCTGGGTGTCGGCTATATACAGACGTCCAGCTTGAACCCACACGCCCTGCGGTCCGCGGAGAGACGAAGCGGTGGGGGCCGTCGGCGGCGGATTCGCCGTCGTGAAATTCGGCTGCCCCAAAACGATATCGGCCGGAGCGTCGTTACTGGTGGGAATCGATTTCCAAATGAGAACGCGATTGTTATCGGTATCCGCTACTACCAATACTTTGCCGTCCGAGGCAACGGCCGTGGGTGTCCGAAATCCGGTTTGAGACACGCTCGAACCGCTGCTCATGAAATCCGGCTGCCCCAGCACAAGATCCGCGCCGCGCTGGTCGGGACCGATACAAACTGGGCAGCGAAGGCCCTGCGGAATTTCACTGGCAGGAGGCAGAATGAAGCTGGAAACGTTGTGGTAGATCAGAACACGATTTTGAACCGGAGTCGCCTGGATCTTGTTGGAGTCCACCACGAACAGCGTGTTGTTCGCGAACGCCACGCCGTCCACCGCCCCCAGAAGCGATCCGGAAGTCGCCGCAATATCGGCCGAGGTAAACGTCGTTTGCCCGATCATCATCCGCGCCGCCTGGCCGGTAATGAATCCTGGAGATTGCGCCTGCGCGGGCCTCGAAGTCTTGGGCGACTTCCGTACTACTCGTTTGCTCGGCCGTGCTTTCGGCAGAACGGGGCAATCCACGCCCGCCGACGGATCGCACGCCGCCGCGGGCGCGACCGTAGCGCCGGGGGCCGCGCCGAAAACCAACAAACTTGACAGGAAAGTCAGGGCAAGGTACTTCATGAGACTGAACTTATGGGCAAGGACCCAGTATAACAATCTGGGACGGACCCAGATCCGTTCCCGTTGCAATTGTTTTGGCCGGCGGCGCTAGGGATGCGGCGACAGAATATCGCCCCAGATCACCTGTGACGCTTCGGTATTGCCGCGGACGTTTTCGATCGCGCGGATGAATACCACGGTACTGTTCTGGAGCGCCGTGCGATCGGTGGCCTGACCGTCGTGCAGGTAGCGCGTCTCGGCGCGCAGCTGGATCACTTTGTGCTCGCCGGACCGCTGCCTCAGGATTAGCATTTCCGGGCTGATGCTGACCACAGCGCCCGTCACCGTGAATGGCTGGCTCCAGCTATCTACCGCGACGGCGTCGGAACTGCGAGACCTGGCGCGGCCCCGCGCAGGCGTGATGCTCTGAACGGCGCGCGCATAGCAAACTCCCGTGCCGGACTGCCGGTCGGCAACCACCTCCAGGTGCTCGCCTTTGTCGAGCCGGTCCATGCTGATGGCCTGACTGTCGCGCTCCACGTACGTTCGCTCATCGTACGAGCAGACGTAAACATGATCGGGCCAGACCAGAAACTTGAACTGCCCCTGCTTGGGAGCACCTTGCGAGCTGATGAGATCGCCGCGGAGCAGGCCCGGAGGAGCGTTCTCCTGCCCCATTAGAACGCCAGCGGCCATAATCAAAAGCCAGGCTGGGGCAGTTCCCCACATAGTCTCAGTATAAGTCCGGCCCTGCAGAATTGCGGTGCTACACTGCGCCTATGAGGATTCTCACTGCTGTCGTTGCTCTCGTCTTTTCCATCCTGACGCTCGCCGCGGCCGATCTGTCCGGCACGTGGTCGGCGGCCGTCACGCTAGATGCCGGAAGCGGCACAGCTACGTTCGCCTTCAAACAATCGGGGGAAAAGCTAACCGGGACCTACACCGGGATTGCCGGTACGGCCGATGTCGCGGGAACGGTAAACGGCTCCGACGTCGAGTGGTCGTTTGAAGCGCCCCAAGTCGGGAAGATCAGCTATAAGGGCAAGCTGGACGAGAGCGGTAAGATCACTGGGTCCGTGCAATACGGCGAACTCGGCAGCGGCAAATTCACCGCCGAAAAACAGAAGTAGCTTCTTACCGGGCGTGCGCCACTGCGTTCTGCAGCTCGCGCGCGTATTCGTCTATTTCTTCTAGGGAAGGCGTGACAAGCGTCTTTTCCAGATCCTCGCCGCTCTCGATCATATGCTTCAGGTGCAACGCCGCCAGCTTCAGACACCACGCGTCCGTCAGCATATGCCCTGACTTCTTGCTCACCGCGAGCAGTGCCGGATGCGGAAGCGCGATAATGCGTTCCTCGAAAGGCTCGCCGCCGTTCGAGACTCCGAACTTCACGTCTACGGTATCGGCATGCCGGATCGAGATGCCGTTTTGCAGCCAGTCGAAATGGATCTGCCACGCGCGGCCGAACGGGTCCACGGCCTGGAACTCCCGGAAATTGTCGAGCATCTTAGCCGATTGTAGCGAATGCCCATCGCGCCCGCGCCCCGGCATCGCACGAACCGGCGCTATCCGAAGGGATGGTTCTTCTGCGATACCAGCGACAGGAACTCGTCGCGCGTCTCCTTGCGTTTGCGGAACGCGCCCAGCATCGCGCTGGTTACGGTGCCCGAGTGCTGCTTTTCCACGCCGCGCATCATCATGCAGAAGTGCCGCGCTTGGCAGATCACGCCCACGCCTTTCGGTTGCAGCACCTGCTCCAAAGTCTCGGCGACTTGGTGCGTGAGACGCTCCTGCAACTGAAGGCGCCGCGCGAACATATCCACGATGCGTGGAATCTTGCTCAAACCGATTACCTTCTCGCGCGGAAGATAGGCCACGTGCATGGTGCCGAAGAACGGCAGCAGGTGATGCTCGCACATGCTGTAGAACTCGATGTCGCGCACCACCACCATTTCATCGCACTTCTCTTCGAATAACGCGCCATTGACGATGCTTTGGACGTCGGTCTGATAGCCGCTGGTTAAAAAGCGAAGCGCCTTCTCCGCGCGATCCGGCGTCCGCACCAATCCCTCGCGGGAGGGATCTTCGCCGATTTTCACCAGTAGATTCCGCATCAGGGCGGCGATCGAATCGTCGTCCAACTTGGGTCGCATTACCTTCACTGCCGAATTATTGTGCTTCATGTCGGTTCAATTGGGATTCAAAGCTGTTGCGCCGCGTCTCCCGCAGCCGCACGGCATCCAGTCGCGGCCACTCACCGGGAAACGCCTCGCGCCAATGCCGCGCTAGCCGCTCTTGGATCACGCGGATAATGTTCTCTGAAGTTGGGACGAGGTCCTGGAACTCGCCCAGATCGGCGTTCACATATTTGTGGTCGAAGTCGCGCAGCACACACTCGCCAACCAGACGGTCCAAAGCCGGCAGCTGAGCCACCAGCCCAGTCGACGGATCTACTGGCCCGCTCGCGGTCACCTCCAGCACATAATCGTGACCGTGGCCGTGCGGGTTGTTGCATTTTCCGTACAGCTCGCGATTAAGCTGCTCGGAAAAATGTGGCGAATTCAGCCGGTGCGAAGCCGCGAATTTGTACCGCCGCGTCACGCGGGTCATTTCGAATCTCCCGAGTAATCCACGTACAGGTCTTCGGTCTCGTACAAGCGCACGTTGTGCAGCCGCGCCCGTTCCTGCTGGAAATAAGGCGCCAGGCGTCGCCAGATCTCTGCGGCTAAATTCTCCGCCGTCGGCACCATTGTGTCGAACGGCGGGACCTCGTAGTTCAAGAACCGATGGTCCATCGGCTCGATGACCTGCTGTTGGATGATTTCCTTCAGGCGCTTGAGATCGAAAATCATGCCGGTGGCCGGGTCGGCCTCTCCGTCCAGAGTCACCTCAAGGACGTAGTTGTGGCCGTGCCCGTTCGGATTAGCCGCTTTGCCGTAGAGTTGCCGGTTCTCTTCTGCTGTCAGCGATGGCTGGCAACAAACGTGCGACGCAGAGAATTCAGCTCGGCGAGTAATCAGCATTCAATCCTTTTATTGGATGTCCGGTCGATTGGCTGGGATACGCTAATATTATAAGAGAACGGGCTGGCAAGGAAGCAGCGAAATGACTCATTCCAAAGTGGATCAGGCTCTCAAAGTGCTAATCGGAGGGCTACTTGTGGCACTGGCCGCCCTGATCGTCTACACGATGCAGGACCACGTGGTCGCAGTGGGTGATAGTGCCCCAAATTTCACCATCACCACCGCCGATGGCAAGAAGGTCAGTCCGGCCGATTTTCGCGGGAAAGTGCTGGTCCTGAACTTCTGGGCCAGTTGGTGCCCGCCCTGCGTCCAGGAGGCGCCTTCGCTGAATGAGTTCGCTAAGACGCTGGCGCCCTCGGGGGTCGTGGTGCTGGCCGTCAGCGTGGACAAAAACGAGCAGCAGTATCGCGATTTCCTGAAGAAATTTCAGGTCAGCTTCCTCACCGCGCGCGATCCGGCGCAAGACAGCACTTATCGCTACGGTACTTACCAGTTCCCCGAGAGCTATATCATCGACCGCAATGGCAAGGTGGTTCGCAAGTTCGCCGGGCTGCCGGACGATAACGGCCGGCCGATTCCCTGGACGGATCCTAGCCTGATCAGCTTCGTCAAGTCGCTCGCGTCCTAAGTGCCGCAGCACGGCTGGTACTCAAGACAAGGCGCGGGAATCGCGGCACATGGAACTGAGACGGTCGCATTGACGACCTAAGGACGGCGGGTTGCTTCGCAATTTCACACTACGCTACCGTAGAGCTGTTGAGAACTTGCCACAGGAGGCCGCGCTTGAAGAATCTGATCGCTGCTCTTGCTCTTTCTGCTGTCGCTTGCGCCACTGCAATAGCTGGTGAGATGACCGGCTATATCTCCGATACCAAATGCGCCGCCGAGCACGCCAAATCGCCTACCGCCGCCGGTTGGATTCACCCCAAGGTGTTTGAATCCTGCGCCAAGATGTGTGTCAAGGACGGCTCCGAAGCGGTATTCCTCACCGAAGACAACAAAGTGGTCAAGGTGGACACCGGCTCGATGGAAAAGGTCATGCCCCATCTGGGTCACAAGGTGAAGCTCACGGGCGCGATCGAAAACGGCCAGCTCAAAGTGGACAAGATCGAAACCGTGAGCTGGAACTGACGCCCGGGGCGTCATGCTACAGAGCGCTACGCTGGAATCCGTCGCTAAGCTAGTTGGGCCGCGCGGCTATTTGTGCCGGCCCGAAGACCTGGCGTTGTACGAGTACGACGGCGGCGTGGACAAAGCACGGCCAGACCTGGTCGTGTTTCCCGAGTCTGCCGACCAGGCCGCGGCCTTGGTTAGGATCGCAGCGGAGCAGAATGTGCCCATCGTTGGCCGCGGCGCGGGCACCGGACTCAGCGGCGGCGCAATCCCGGTGAGCGGCGGCATGATCGTTTCCTTCGCGCGCATGAACCGCATCCTGGCGATCGATCTTCCCAATGAGCGCGCCGTGGTTCAGCCTGGTGTCGTGAACCTGGAGATCACGCAAGCGGTCGAGCGGCAGGGGTACTTTTACGCGCCCGATCCGTCCAGCCAGCGCGCCTGCACTATTGGCGGCAACGTGGCCGAAAACTCGGGCGGCCCTCACACTCTGGCTTACGGCGTTACGACCAACCACGTTCTCGGCTTGGAGGCCGTGCTGCCGGACGGCACAAAGATCGAGACGGGCGGGAACGCTCCCGACCTGCCCGGCTTCGACTTGACCGGCCTGCTGACCGGCTCGGAAGGAACCATGGCGCTGGTCACGAAGATCACCACCCGCCTCATGCGCCGGCCGGAAGTAGTGAAGACGCTGCTCGCGATTTACGACCGCGTGGACGACTGCGCCGATTCGGTGGCCGAAATTACCGCGCGCGCGATCACGCCCGCCGCGATCGAGATGCTCGACGGCGTCATGCTGCGGATGGTGGAAATGGATACGCATGCGGGCTATCCGATGGACGCGGCAGCGGTCCTGTTGATCGAGTTAGAGGGTTTGCGCGAAGCGGTGGAGGAGCAAACACTGCAAATCCAGGACGTGTGCAAAACCTGCCGCGCGCGCGAAGTACGCGTGGCGCGCTCCGCCGCCGAGCGCGAACTGCTCTGGAAGGGGCGCAAGAACGCCTTCGGCGCGGTCGGGCGCGTTAGCCCGTCTTACTATGTTCAGGACGGGGTAGTGCCGCGGACCAAGATCGCGCCCACCCTGCGCTATATCGGTCAGGTTTCCGAAAAGTACGGTTTGACGATAAGCAATATCTTTCATGCCGGCGATGGCAATCTGCATCCGATCATCTTATTCGACCGGCGTAAAGCAGGCGAACTGGAGCGCGCTAAAGAAGCAGGCGACGATATTCTCCGGTTCTGCATCGAAGCCGGCGGGTCGATAACGGGCGAGCACGGCGTCGGTATGGAGAAAAAGGAGCTGATTGGCGAACAGTTCTCCGACGACAGCCTGGAGATGATCCGGCGCTTCAAGACCCTATTCGATCCGGTCTGCCGGTTCAATCCCGGCAAGGTCCTGCCTACGGGCAAAGGCTGCCTGGAGATCCGGCAGCCGGCGGCGCTGGTGGTCTAAGGCTTGTGAAACTCGGCGGTGATGAACTGCTTCACGCCATCCTTACCGGTGAGCGTCAGCGTTAGGCCGCCTTCTCCCGCGCCTTCCAAAGCGATCTGAAAATCGAAAAACGGGCAGCACCGCTTTTCCTGCTGAACCCATTCGGCGAGTTCGAGCAGCGATACACGGTTGGAGTCGATTTGGAACGCGTAACCGCTCGGCAGTTCGCGGTGATTTGCGATGGCAGCCATCACTTCATGCGTCAGTTTCGCGTGCTGCTTGCGTTCCTCGGGTTGGAACACTTTCAGATTGCAAGCGAACGGCGCATCCTGCGAAATGGCCACGGATGCGAGAATCAGAATCAGGCAGATCAGTTTCATGCTGCAATGTTAGGGGTTGAATCGCGGTTCAAGTCAACAGAACTGGCGCATTTGACTTAGAGTGCGCTTTAAGTCGTACGGTAATAAGATGCGAAGCTTGACGATCGGGCAGGTGGCCAGAAAGGCCGGATTGCGTGCGTCGGCGATCCGCTATTACGAGCGGGCCGGGCTGCTCCCGAAGCCGCAGCGTGCCGGCGGACAGCGCCGCTATAACAATCAGATTTTCGACCGGCTGGCGCTAGTCGAGTTCGCCAAGGAGTGCGGGTTCAGCTTGAGCGAGATACGCGCGATGTTTGGCGGCTTCGAGGACGACGCGCCGCTTTCCGTGCGGACGCGCGATTGGGCTGTGCGGAAAGTGGAACAATTGGACGCGCTCAGCAAACGCATCGACGGCATGCGAGTCAAACTTGCCCGGGCGGCGCGGTGCCGCTGCGCCGATCTTGGCGAGTGCGGGCGGCGGCTGCGGGCAGATTCAGCGTGCCGGTAAGCCTGTGCGAGTCCCTCGCCGCACATCGGCAGGCGTTGATCGACTTTACGCGCGATCTTGTGGCAATCCCGACCGAGAATCCGCCGGGAAACGAGTACGCGCGGGCGGTCGAGGTGATTTGCCGCCAGCTTAATCAGCTCGGGTTTGAAGATACGCGAGTCGAAGGCGAGTGCGTTCTCAGCTTCGTTGGCAGCGGTGAACGCACGGTTTATTTCAGCGGCCACTATGACGTGGTGCCGGCGCAGAACGCCTCCCAATTCGAACCGCAGTTGAAAGGTCCGAACCTGTTTGGCCGCGGATCGTCGGACATGAAGAGCGGGCTGGCGGCCATGACTTATGCTGCCGCGGCGCTGCGCGATTCGGGTGCTTTGCGTGACGGCAGAATCGGCCTGGTGTTCGTGCCGGACGAGGAAACCGCCGGCCCGCGCGGCTCGCGTCATCTGGTCGAACGCGGTCTGCTGGGAACGAATGGAATCGCGATGTTCACACCGGAGCCCACGGGGGGCGTGACCTGGAACGCGAATCGCGGCGCCATAACGCTCAAAGTCACCGTGCGCGGAAAGGCGGCGCACGTCGGGCAGCAATATCGCGGGCTGAACGCGTTCGAGCGCATGCTAGCGGTCGCGCAGGCGCTGATGGAGCTGAAGCGCGAAGTCGTGACGCGGCAGACTTCATTCCGGATTCATCCAGAGGCGGCCCGGCGCTCCATCCTCATGCTCGGCGGGCAGGCTTCCTCGGGAGCGAATTTCAATGTCGTTCCGGAGGTATGTTCGTTCACGGTGGACCGGCGGATCAATCCGGAGGAGAGCTTCGAGGAGGAGAAGCAGCGGCTGTTCGAAGTGCTCGATGCCGCGGGCGCCGAAGCGGTAGTGTTGCAGGAGGGGGCATCCTGCGGTGTCGATGAACACTGTGAAGCTGGGCGAGCACTCGCGTCGGCGATCGAGGCGGTGACCGGGAAAACGGCGGCGTTCGAGCTGTGCCCCGGATTGCTCGAGATCCGGTTTTACGCGGCGTGCGGGATTCCGGCGTTCGCGTATGGACCCGGACTGCTGACCGTATCGCACGGCCCGGACGAGTTTGTGCCGGTGGAGCGGATCGTCGAGTGTGCGCAAGTCTACGCGATAGCTACCGCAAAGTTACTGGAGCAGCGCGTCTAGCGCGCGACGTTAGCGGCCTGGCGATGAATTTCCTGCAAGCTCCAGACGCGGATCGGATCGCGGCGGCGCGAACCAATGGCTTCGACCGATGCCTTGGCGCCGCTCATAGTAGTGATGCACGGGACGCGGTAGGCGACGGAGGCACGGCGGATGGCTTGTTCGTCGCTGAAAGAGTGGCCGCCCGTGGTGGTATAGATCACCAGCTTCAGCGATCCGGCCTTCAGCAGATCCACCGCGTTCGGGCGACCCTCGTTTACCTTGAATACGGTTTTCACCGTCAGGCCTGCGGAACGCAACGTAGCCGCCGTGCCGCGCGTGGCATATAGGGAGAAACCAAATGCGGCGAACTTTCGAGCCACTTCGACGGCTCCCGCCTTGTCGCGATCGTTGACGCTGATGAACACCGCGCCGCTCTCAGGCAGCGGCGTGCCCGCGCTTAACTGGGCCTTTCCGAACGCCTCGCCGAAGTTCTCGCCGACGCCCATGACCTCGCCGGTGGACCGCATCTCGGGACCCAGCGCCGGATCCACACCCGGGAATTTCGCGAACGGAAACACGGGCGATTTGACAAAGCACTGCGTGACCGAAAGCACTCCGGAGGACTGGCCGCCGGTCAGCGCGGCGAAATCTGAAATGCTTTTGCCGAGCATCAAACCGACAGCAATCTTGGGGAGCGGCACGCCGGTCGCCTTGCTTACATAGGGAACGGTGCGGGAGGCGCGCGGATTCACTTCCAGTACGTAGACTACGCCGTTCTGGATCGCATACTGCACGTTCATGAGCCCAATGACGTGCAGAGCACGCGCGAGCTTCGCCGTATAATCCTGAATAACGCGAAGCACGCTCTCGGAGAGCCCTTGAGCAGGCAGAACGCAGGAGCTATCGCCTGAGTGCACGCCGGCCTCTTCGATGTGCTCCATAATACCGGCGATCAGGACATTTCCATTCTGGTCGGCGAGGGCGTCGACGTCCACTTCGGTGGCCGATTCGAGGAATCGGTCGATGAGCACCGGGCGATCCTGCGAGAATACGACCGCTTCGCTCATATAACGGCGGACCATTTCCTCGTCGTAGGCAATCACCATGGCGCGGCCGCCGAGAACGTAGCTAGGCCGAACCAGAACCGGGAATCCGATGCGGCGGGCGACGGCGCAGGCTTCGTCGGCGCTGGTCGCGGTGCCGTTCTCGGGCGACGGGATCTGCAGCTCATCGAGCAGCCGCCCGAAAAGCTTGCGGTCTTCGGCCAGGTCGATATCGGCCGGGTCGGTGCCGATGATCGGGACACCCGCGGCTTTGAGCGGCAGCGCCAGATTCAGCGGGGTCTGGCCGCCGAACTGTACGATGACGCCATCGGGTTTTTCGACATCGAAGATGTTGAGCACTTCCTCGCGCGTGAGCGGTTCGAAATAGAGCCGGTCGCTGGTGTCGTAGTCGGTAGAAACCGTTTCGGGATTGCAGTTGACCATGATCGACTCGTAGCCGAAATCCTGCAGCGCGAAGGAGGCATGACAGCAGCAATAGTCGAACTCGATTCCCTGGCCGATGCGGTTGGGCCCGCTGCCCAGGATCATGACCTTCTTGCGGTCCGAAGGAGTAGACTCGTTTTCCGATTCGTAGCTGGAGTAAAGATACGGGGTGAAGCTTTCAAACTCGGCGGCGCAAGTATCGACGCGGTTGAATACGGCGGCGATGCCGAGTTCCTTGCGTTTACGGCGCACAGCCATGGCATCGGATTTCCAGAGCTGGGCCAGGCGCGTATCGGAGATGCCGTCGCGTTTGGCTTGGTACATCTGCTCGCGCGAGACCGCATCGAGGTTGGTCTTGGCGAGCGAGGCTTCCAACTGGATGAACTCGTGCATCTGGGTCAGGAACCAGAGGTCGATTGCGGTGATTTCGTGTACCTGATCGACAGTCCAGCCCTGCTCGAGGGCGAAACGAATATAGCTCAAGCGTTCCGGATTGGGAGTGATGAGCCGCTTGGGGATCAAGTTAGGATCGAACTTTTCGCTGCCGGCGGATTTGCCGGTTTCCAGGCTACGAATGCCTTTGGCGAGCGCCTGCTTGAAGGTTCTGCCGATGGCCATGACCTCGCCGACGGACTTCATTTGCGTGCCGAGCACCGGTTCGGCGCCGGGGAATTTCTCGAACTGCCAGCGCGGAATTTTGACCACGACATAATCGAGAGTCGGCTCGAAACAGGCGGGCGTGACTTTGGTGATGTCGTTCTTGATCTCGTCGAGCCGGTAGCCGACTGCGAGCTTGGCGGCGATCTTGGCGATGGGGAATCCGGTGGCTTTGGATGCCAGCGCAGAACTGCGCGAGACACGCGGGTTCATCTCGACGATGACCATGTGGCCGGTCTTAGGATCGATCGCGAATTGCACGTTCGACCCGCCGGTATCGACGCCGATCTCGCGCAGGCAGGCTAGCGCGGCATCGCGCATCATCTGGTACTCGCGATCGGTGAGAGTTTGCGCGGGCGCGACGGTAATGGAGTCGCCGGTGTGCACGCCCATGGGGTCGAAATTTTCGATCGAGCAGACGATGATGGCGTTGTCGGCGAGATCGCGCATGACTTCCAGCTCGAATTCCTTCCAACCGAGCACGCTCTGCTCAATGAGGACCTGGTGCACAGGCGACAGGTCCAGCCCGCGCTGCAGAATCTCGTGCAACTCCTCCCGGTTATAGGCGATGCCGCCGCCTGAACCGCCGAGTGTAAAGCTGGGCCGGAGAATAACCGGATAACCGATCCGGTTGGCAAATTCTTCGCCGTCCTCGATGGTTTCAACCAGGCGCGATTGCGGCGTATCCAGGCCGATCCGGCGCATGGCGTCCTTAAACAGCAGCCGGTCCTCGGCCTTTTTGATGGATTCCACCTTGGCCCCGATCAACTCGACGCCATACTTTTCGAGTACGCCGGCTTCGGCCAGATCGACGGCGAGGTTCAGTCCCGTTTGTCCGCCGACCGTGGAAAGTAGGGCATCGGGGCGTTCCTTGCGAATCACTTCTTCGGCAAACGCGACGCTGAGGGGCTCGACGTAAGTGCGGTCGGCCATTTCGGGGTCGGTCATGATGGTGGCCGGGTTGGAATTGATGAGCACGACCTCATAGCCGTCGGATTTGAGAGCCTTGCAGGCCTGCGCGCCGGAATAGTCAAATTCACAGGCCTGGCCGATGACGATCGGTCCGGAGCCGATGATCAAGATGCGGTGGATGTCGTTGCGCCGGGGCATTAGGTGATAAGAAGCCGGGTGTTCACACGAGCGCAGAGGACGCCGCGGCATCCTCGTCCAAAGAAAACGCGCTGCCGCGGCGTTGCATTGTGCGCGTTCCGGAAAGTGTGAACGCGGCACGCATGAGTGCGTGCGCCACGTGTCATTGGCTAAATTCCTTAATCAATTTCATGAAATCGCCGAACAGGTATTGGGAGTCATGCGGGCCTGGGGCTGCTTCGGGATGGTATTGCACGCAGAACACTGGCTCGCTGCGGTGGCGGAATCCCTCCAGCGTCTGATCGTTCAGGTTGATGTGGGTCAGGTCGACGTCGTTTTGGTTCAGAGAATCGGGATCCACGGCGAAGCCGTGATTGTGCGAGGTGATCTCGACCTGGTTGGTGACGCGGTTCAGCACCGGGTGATTTGCGCCGCGGTGGCCGAATTTCAGCTTATACGTTTTGCCGCCCAGCGCCAGCCCCAGGATTTGATGGCCCAGGCAGATTCCGAAAATCGGTTTTTTTCCGATCAGTTTTCGGACCTGCTGGGCTTGGAATTGCAGCGGTTCGGGATCGCCGGGGCCGTTCGAGAGGAAGACGCCGTCGGGGTTTAAGCTCAGGACATCTTCAGCGGCCGTCAGTGCGGGCACCACGGTGACGCGAGCGCCTACCTGGACGAGGCGGCGCAGAATGTTGCGCTTAATTCCGAAATCGTAGGCCACTACATGGCAGAACGGCTGTTCGGGCGCGGGGGCCAGCTCAGAAGGCGAACACGGCACGACAGGCTTGTTCCACTCGTAGCGCGAGGGCGTAGACACGCGGGTGGCGAGATCCAGGCCCGCCATGGAAGGCGCTTGCCGGGCGCGCTCAATCAATTCTTTCGGGTTACCGCCCTGGGCCGAGAGAACGCCCCGCATTACGCCGCGGGTGCGGAGATGGCGGACCAGCGCGCGGGTGTCGATTTCGGCCGCGACGGGAATGCCTTGATTGGCCAAAAAACGATCGGCGCTTTCTTCCGAGCGCCAGTTGCTCGCGATGGGCGAGAACTCGCGCACCACCAGACCCTCAATGTAAGGCCGCGCGGCTTCTTTGTCGTAGTCGTTCGCGCCGTAGTTGCCGATTTCGGGGTTGGTGAGGACGACAATCTGTCCGGCATAGGAAGGATCAGTGAAAATTTCCTGATAGCCGGTAATGGCGGTATTGAAGACGACTTCGCCCAGAGTATCTTTCGGCGCACCAAAGCTCTTGCCCTCGAAGACCGTCCCGTCCTCCAGGGCGAGTATTGCCTGATTCAATTCGGATTGTCCTCCAGCAATTTCCGGGGAAGGAGTGTAATTAATATTGAACCACGGAGTGCTGCTCTGCTTCAACGGCAGATGAGGCCAAATAGTGAGGTCTGCCCGCTAACGTGCTTTGGATCTGCACCATGCCAGGGCAGTCGCGTTAGCCGCTCGGGTTCACATGAGTGGTGTGAACGCGGCTGCTGGCGTGCGCCACACACACGGTACCATTGAGTTCGTGACAAGAGTTGGGGTCTTCGTGGCCGCAGCTTGCTTCAGCTTGGCGGCGCAAACGCCTATCGTCAATACCGGCCAGCCGATTCGGGTGCCGTTCGAGTGCACGGAGGCCGATACGGTGGCAACCGGGATCACGTGTTCCGAAGAAGATCCGTGTCCGGTGTACCTGGAGCTGGCCAATGTGGAAGCGGTGGGCGACAAGCTGTTTTTGACCGGCAATCTGCACACACCGACCAACACACTGTACTCCGTTCTGCTGGCGACTGAGGACGCCGGCCAGAACTGGAACGAACCGCTGGCGCGCATTCGGGCGTCGGGGCTGGATCAGATCCAGTTTTTCGATTTTCAGACCGGCTGGATATCGGGCGCAAATTTGCAGGGGGCGCCGCGCGATCCGTTTCTGTTGATCACCACGGACGGCGGTAAGACGTGGCGGCAGAGGGCGCTGTTCGAGGAATCGCGCGTCGCTTCGGTGGAGCGCTTTTGGTTCGAATCGCGCCAGAACGGCGCGCTGCTGATGGATGCGACGCTGGACAACGGGAAGCACGAACTGTACGAGACCCGCACGGGCGGTGAAAGCTGGGAAATGCGGCAGGCGGCGGAGAAGCCCATCAAGTTTCCGCTGAATATGGAGCGCGGGCCGGCGGGCTGGCGCTTGCGGCCGGACGCAGGCTCGCACAGCTATGCGGTGGAACGCTCGCAGGCCGGCGGCTGGCATCGAGTGGCGAGCTTCCTGGTAAACGTGGGGGCTTGCAAGGAATGAAGACGGACCCGATCGAACTGGAGCTGTTCCGGCACCTGCTGGTCTCTATCGCCGAGGAGATGGGCGCGGTTTTGCGCAAGACCTCGTATTCGGCGAACATCAAGGAACGCCGAGACTATTCGTGCGCCGTGTACGACGCGGGCGGTGAAACGGTGGCGATGGGCGACCATATGCCGGTTCACCTGGGTGCGATGCCCTTATCGGTGCGGTACGCGATGGAGGCGTTCGACCTGGGGCCGGGCGACGTGGCGATCTTGAATGACCCTTTCCGCGGCGGCACACACTTACCGGACATTACAGCGGTGTCGGCCGTGTTCGTGCCCCGCAGCCGCAAACCCGCGTTCTTTGTGGCGAACCGGGCGCATCACGCCGACGTGGGCGGCATGAGTCCCGGGTCGATGCCGTTGGCGCGCGAGATCTATCAAGAGGGCATTCGGATTCCACCGATTTTGCTGGCGCGCGGAGGGCGCTTCGACCGCGAACTGATGCGGTTGATCTTGTCGAATGTGCGGACACCGGTAGAGCGGGAAGGCGACCTGCTGGCGCAGTGCATGGCGATCCGGCGCGGAGAGCAGCGGCTGCTGGAACTGGTGGCCAGGCGCGGCCTGCCGGCGGTGCAGCGCAACATGACCGCGCTGAAGGATTACAGCGAGCGGATGATGCGGGCGGCCATTCGCAGGCTGCCTGCAGGACGGTATTGCTTCGAGGACGTGCTCGACAATGACGGGATCAGCGACCGGCCGGTGAAGATTGTAGTGGCAGTGACGATTGAGGGCGATCGCGCGACGGTGGACTTCACCGGATCGGATGCGCAGGTGGAAGGATCGGTGAATGCGAACTACGCGGTGGCAGTTTCGGCCACCACGTACGTGTTCCGCTGCCTGGTGCGCGAGGACATCCCGTACACGGCGGGTGTGATGCGGCCGATCGAAGTGATCGCGCCGCAGCGTTCGGTGGTGAACGCGGAGCCGCCGGCGGCGATGGCGGCGGGAAACGTGGAGACGTCGCAGCGGATCACGGATGTCGTGCTGGGAGCGCTGTCGCGGGCGGCCCCGGAGCTGATTCCGGCAGCGAGCTCCGGCACCATGAACAACGTGACGTTCGGCGGGTGGGATCCAATGCGGCGGGAATCGTTTGCCTATTACGAGACGATTGCGGGCGGCATGGGCGCTTCGGCGGTTTCCGAAGGGCCGAGCGCCACGCATACCCACATGACCAACAGCTGGAACACGCCGGTGGAGGCGTTCGAGCATCAATACCCGCTGAGGATCCGCGCCTATCGAATCCGGCCGCGGTCGGGAGGTAAGGGCAAGCATCGGGGCGGCGACGGCATTATTCGGGAGTTCGAGTTTTTGACTCCGGCGCAGGTGACGATTTTGGCCGACCGCCGCAAGCGCGGACCGTATGGCCTCGAAGGCGGTTCGCCCGGCGCACCCGGGAAGAATCTCTTGATCCGGAACAAGAGCGTGAGCGCGATGGCCGGGAAGGTGCGGTTCGAAGTGCGGGCGGGCGACGTGCTGCGAATCGAATCGCCCGGCGGAGGCGGTTACGGCGAGCCCGCCTGAGGCGATCACTCCCTGGCCGCCGCGAAAGCTCGAGCGCGTCGCGATGCGGCAGACCTGGCGGCGGCTCACGTTCCTGCACTGGCCCTATTCACCCGACGCGGTGCGGCCACTGCTGCCTGGCGGACTAAAGCTGGATACGTTCGACGGCAGCGCCTGGATCGCGCTGGTACCGTTCGAGATTCACAATCTTGTACCGCTGCCGCATTTTCCCGAGACCAACGTGCGGACATACGTAATTGGGCCGGACGGCGGCCGCGGGGTGTGGTTCTTCTCGTTGGATGCCGCGCGGCTGCTCGCTGTTGTGGGAGCGCGAGCCGGTTACCGCCTTCCTTATTACTGGGCGTCGATGCGAGTCTTGTACGAGGACGGCCGGATCCGATACTGGACCCGGCGGAAATGGCCTCACGAACCGAGGTCGCTCGAGGCAGTGGTTGTTCCGGGTCAGAAGTATGCGCCGGAAGAACTCGGCGAGCGGGATCACTTCTTCACGGCGCGTTTCTGCTTGTACACGACGGTGCGAGGCCGGATGTCGCGGGCACAGATCGAACATCCGCAATGGCCGCTGGCGCGGGCGGAGTTGGTTAGTTTGAAGCAGGACCTGGTTGAAGCGGCCGGGCTTCGCGAGCCGAGCGGGATGCCGATTGTGCATTATTGCGAGGAGATCGAGGTGAAGATCGGGTTTCCGGAGCGCGCCGACGGTTGACGGGCACATCACGTGTGAACAGGGCACGCAGGAGTGCGTGCGCTAGAGGCGGAGGCCGAGGAGTTTGGCGAGCTGATCAAATTCGGCGACCCAGTCGGATTGGTTTGCCTGCTTCATTTCGGGATAGACGTTCTGCAGGATGGCATAGCAGAGGTTTTGAATGGACCATAGCTTCACGGGCAGCGGGATATCGGCCGAGGCCTGCACGGCCCGGCGGCATCGGCTGAGGCGTTGGAGATCACGCGGCTCATCGAAGAACTCTTGGCAAATTTGCTCCAGGTTGCGGCGCAGGATGATTTCAAGAGCGGGGCTGTCGAGCGATACGCCGGCGATGGGGATCTGATCGAGCAAGCTCTGGATTTTATCGTTGTCGAGTTCGTGCGCCGCGAAAGCATGGCGGAGCAGGTCGTTCAGCGCGATTTGGGCGTTGACGCGCATTTCGTTGGGGATAGGGATGTGGCAGTCGTGCAAGAAATGCAGCAGCGGGGCCTGATTCTCGTAAGTCTGGCGATAGAAGTTTTCCATGTCGTCGAGCGTGGATTGAACCACCTGCTGCATGACGCGGCGCTGCTCATCGCGAAAGAGATTACGGAGCGAATAGGTTTGATCGAAGCCCTCGTCAATGCGGCGAATGGTTTCGGGGAGATCGGAGCGGTCGAAAGGATCGCGGGTGGACTCGCGGATATTGCGGTAGGCTTCCTCACCGGTCCAGCGGCTGACGCCGCCGTGCAGGTTATGGTCGCCGAAGTGGAGCACACCGAACATCAACATTTCGGATTGCTGCGTGATCTCTGACGTGAAGCGGGCCTGACCAAGCGCAAGGCGCATTTTGCCGGAGCGCTGCAGGTGGTAGTCCTTGGTATCGACGTCGTAGCAATAGATGCTGGCGTGGGGCGGGTATTCGGAGAAGAGAGAGCTCATGGCGAAATGCGCGCCGAGCTTGACCAGGTCGACGCGGGCGGGCTGGACGAATTTTTCGTAGATGAGAGCGCCATCGCGGTGCTCAGGGAGGTTGCTCTTGGCCTCGGCGAGCTTGACAATGAAGCGTTGTTCGAGCGCGTCGCCGAAGAGTTCCTGGGCGAGTTGGACCACGCGGCCGGCGTATTGAATCACCTGGACGGTTTCGATGCCGGAGAGCTCGTCGAAGAACCAGCCGCAGCTGGTGTACATGAGCATGGCGTGGCGCTGCATTTCGAGGAGCTTCCAAACCTTGATACGGTCCTGGCGCAGCGGGTTCTTGCGGCGAAAATGGCACGCGATGAAGCGGTTGAGATTTTCGTCGGAGCGGTCGAGGATGACGCGGATGTATTCGTCGCGGGCGGCCCAGGGGTTCTTGAGGTAGCGGGCGGCGGTTTCCTCGTAGAGCGGGGCTACTTCATCGCGCAGCCAATCGAGGGCGTGCCGCAGCGGAGCGCGCCATTCCTGATTCCATCCGGCATGGCCGCCGGAATTACAGCCGCAATTCGTGCTCCAGCGTCCGACGCCGTGGACGCAGCTCCAGGCGGTGTTTTCGAGGATGTCGACCTCGTGGGTGGGCGGATGGAGCTGCAGATATTCGGGGTAATTCGTAAGCTTGGCGAGGCCTTTGGATTCGACGTATTCGAGCGCATAAGCGAGCGCCATGTCGCCGTGGGCGTGGTGGTGGCCATAGGTCTCGCCGTCGGTAGCGATGTGGGCAAGCTGGGGCCAGTCGCGCTGGTCGGAGAAGGCGTCGAGTAAGCGCTGCGCGAAACGCTCGCCGTTGGCGAGCAAGCCTTCGAAGGCGACGGCCCGAGCGATAGGTCCGTCGTAGAAGAATAGGTTGATTTCGCGGCCGGAGGGGAGTTTTTGGCGATAGGCGCGGGTGGGATCGATACGCTGTCCGCTCACGTCTTCGCCATCGACGGTGTGGGCTTGCGAAGGAGCGAGGACGGTGAAGCGAATGCCGTGCTCGGCGAGCAGATCGAGTGTTTCGAGGTCGACGGCGGTTTCGGGTAACCACATACCTTCCGGATCGCGGCCGAAGCGGAAGCGGAAGTCTTCGATGCCCCAGCGGACCTGAGTACGCTTGTCGCGCGCGTTGGCGAGCGGCATGATCATGTGGTTATAGCACTGGGCCATGGCCGAGCCGTGGCCCGAGAAACGGGCGGCGCTTTCGTGGTCGGCAGCGAGAATGTCGCGGTAAGTCAGCGGAGCGTGATCCTTGAGCCAGGCCAGCAGCGTGGGACCGAAGTTATAGCTGATGCCCGCGTAGTTGTTGACGATTTTCGCTATGCGGTTGTCGCCGTCGAGGATGCGGGAGGCGCCATTGGGTGCATAGCATTCGGCCGTGACGCGCTCGTTCCAATCGTGATAAGGGAACGCGGAGTCCTGGAGCTCGATGGCTTCGAGCCAGGGGTTTTCGCGCGGCGGCTGGTAGAAGTGGCCGTGGATGCAGAGGTAGCGCGGGTTAATCACAATGTATGGACGCGTTTATTGCGCAGGTGTTGCAATTACGGCGGTACCGTAACACAGGACTTCGGTGACGCCCTGCATGACCTCGGTGGCGTCGTAACGGACGCCGATGACGGCATTGCCTCCCATCTGAGCAGCGTGCTGGGCCATGCGCTGATAGGCGTGGGCGCGTGTTTCTTCGCAGAGATTGGTGAACAATGTGATGTCGCCGCCGACCAAAGTCTGAAGGCTGGCTCCGACGGTTCCAAAGATGGAGCGAGAACGGACGATGATACCGCGGACGATGCCGAGGTTTTTGTCAATACGATAGCCGTCCAGAGTGAAGGCGGTGGTGATCATGTGGGTATCGACAGACGGCGGGTGTTCTTCGGGCATTGATCCTCGCTTAGGTTCTGTATTCTAGCATTGCGGTTGTGCCGGACTGGGCTTTGGAGGACATGGCGGCGGCCGGCACGGAGCGGTTTTGGGGCGCCGTGGAGGGGCAGGTGGGACTGAGAGCGTGCGGAGGGATGCCGGCTTCGGGCGCTGGGGATGCATCTAAGACGAAGCCGGCATCGGGCATTACGGACGCGGTGGGTTCGTTTGTGCAATATTTATTTTTGCCGTCTGGATCGGGGGCGCCGGGCGGGTTGGATGGTCCACGGAGCTTTTGTAGCTGGAGGAGCGTTTTGAGCGCGCGGAAGTAGGTGCGTTCGAGGCGGCCTTGGACGCGGTAGAGGAAAGAACAAGAGCCGGAACAGTTTTCGAAGCCCTTAGCGAGGGCTTGAACCGGCGTGAGCGGCTGGTCTTCGTCGCCGTCTTCGTAATTGTCCTGATGGTCTTGCTCGATTTCCTCGATGGAGTTGGCCAGGAGCTGGGTTTCGATTAGGATGAGGCGGTTGAGGCGCCATTTGGCGGCGGCGATTTCGTGGACCAAATCGAGTTCGACTTGACCAGCGGGGCGGAACTGCTGGAGGTAGCCGTCCAGCAGGCGTTGGTAATCGGCAGGGTCTTCGGAAGGGAGGACGATGGTTTGGGCGGTAAGGCCGTGGCGGATGGCGTTCTGAGAAGAGCGCTGTTTGCCGGCTTCGGTTTTGGGGCCGCGGGATTTGGCGCCGTTTTCGCGGGCCGACTGGGATTTTCGAAGAGAAGGCATATTGGTGGACCTCGGTGGATCAGCGTAGCGGGGCAAACCGGGACGCCAGCAACGGCAGTGGGGCAAGCGGTTGCAGCGGCTAGAAATGGAAGTGGAGCAGTGGCGTGACTCGCGGGAGGCCAATGCGGTTTGAAGCGCCGACAAGTTTAGGCAACGTCAGGTAAGGGGCTACGGCAATTTGTACAGCTTGCGGGCGTTATCGCGGAGGACCATGCGGGCGAGTTCGACGGCGCGATCGCGGGTGATTTCGCCGTCGCGCATCATCTCCGAGAGGGCCAGGCCGAGGGCTTGGCGGCCAGTGGTTGCGGCGACCCACCCGGCTTCTTCCCAGCCCATTTCGTCCGAGAACGGGTAGGCGTCGGTGGCGAACAGAACTTTTTCGGGGGCGTACTCGAGCCAGTCGCGAATCACCTGCGAGACGGCGCGCGGATAATTCATGAAAGTCTGCTCGGAGAAATCGGCGTACACGTTTGGTTTCGATAGGAGAGCCGTGACTTCACGGGTAAATGGCCAGCCGCCGTGCAGCATGGCAAAATTGGCGGACCGCAGCTTGGGGTCGTTAAAGAGAGATTCGAGCCGCAACGGATTTGCGCCCGCGATGTCGAAGTATCCGCCGGCGCCGGCAGCAGCGTGGAAGTGAACTGCCAGTCCGAGCCGGGCGCATTCAGCGGCGATGTAGCGGAAGAGGAAATCCTGAAGCTTGCGGTAGTCTGGGCCGGTGACGGGCAGGGCGTGCGCGGCGGAGTAGATGCGGGCGGCTTCCGAGCGGGGCACATCGGAGAACTCGAGCGGGCGGAGGTATGCGGCTTCGAATTTCACGGCGACGGCGCCGCCGCGTTTGTGGCGTTCCAAGGTGGGGGTAACCACCTTTTGCAGATACAGGTCCAGCGTTGCGGGCGGCGAGGCGAGGCCGCATTCTTTGAGGTAGCGCTTGAGCAGCCGGTCTTCGTCGGCGAAGAAGCTTTTGCGGTCGGAATTTTCGGCGCCGAGGCTGGTATTGCTAAGCGGGTACATGAGGGCGTCTTCGAAAGGCACCCACAGGAATCGCGGAGGCGCAAGGCCGCGGCCCATGGCGACGCGATTGGCGAGCATGGTTTCGATGCCGAGCTGGTCGAGCACCCAGTTGGCGTAGCCGTCGCTCTTTTCCTGCATTAGTTGTCGCTTGCGGGCGGTAAAGTCTTTTACATCGCCGAACAGCGCGCGGTCGGCTTCGGCCACGAGAGGGGAACCGGCGCGGGTGCGAACCGGTTCAGTGTACGGGTCCATCGATTCGACCGGGAGCGCGTCGTAATCGGTGTCTTTATCGTTGCCGAGCGTGGGCCGGACGGGATGGGCGTGATTGTCGATGGCTTTGGTGCGGGCGATCTCGTCCGCGATTTGGGAATCGATGGGGAGCTGGGCGAAAACGCAGCGGGCGGCGAGGAGGACGAGCGCGAATCTCATTTGGATTCGAAACCGAGATGCCAGCCGAGCCGTTTTGAATCTGCCCAAAGCACGGGCTTGCCGAACCAGCTGGCGGGCCGTGCTGCGCCGATCAAGCCACCCGTGGATCCGACGACGAACGCGCACGGTGATTCGCCGAAGCGCTGAAGGCGATCGTGCAGCCAGGACGTGGGCGAGAGCGGGGCGGCGAGGACGACCGGCGTACCGGGGAACCAAGCGAGGTGCGCGCCGAACGCCGCGTCGTCCTGCCGCTCAGGAGCAGGCAGTCGATAGGCGCGCTGAAAGGATTGGATTGCGGCGTCGAGATCCTGGACCGCGAGAACAACCTTAGAGATGCCTGCCCATTCGCTGGTGGTGGGATGGCCGCCAGGGTAGGCGCGGCGCTCGCGCGGAGTGAAGTCGTGGATCAGGAACGGAAAGAAGGTTCCGTTGCCGGAGCCGATCTGCGCGGTTTCCCACTCGAGGTCGACGCCATCGGGGCGCTTGCGGCCGTTCTTTCTCGGCGCGCTGGCGGAGATTCCGGCTTTGCGAATGCGTTCAACTTCCGCGGAAAGATTGGCGGGGCGGATGGCCCAGGCGGTTGGACCGGCGTCGCCTTCGAGGAAATTGTGCCACTCGTGCGCCGCTACAGCTTTGGGATCGGCGTTGGGCTGGATGGCGATCAGTTCCAGATAAGAGCCGTCGGGGAAACTGGTGAGCGCCATTTCGGTGGCGTGATTGGAATGCGGGCCGCCGTATTCGGATTTGAGGCCAGCGGATTCCAGCGCGCGCTGCATGGCGCGGAGGTCGCGTCCGGCGACGGTGACGTGATCGACTTTCAGTTCCTGCGAATGCATGATGACGCAAGAAAACAGCGATAGCAATAAGGACCGGCGCACGGAAACATTATCGCGCGGTGGGGTTGGGTTGGGTGATCGCGTCGGGTGTGCGCGCTGGTGGTCGGGTACGAGGTCGCCGGGTAATCGCGTTGGTGGTCGCGTTGAGACCGTGGCGTGGTTAGCTGCCGGCTTCGGCAGCGCGGTCCAGCGGCTTGGTCATTTCGATGAAGTGGCAGGGGAGTTTTGTTACGATGCCCGGAGTAAAGGGAGCGGTGCCGGTTTCGCGGTAGCCGAGGCGCCGGTAAAACGGCGGGAGTTCCTGGCGCAAGTTGACGATTCGAAGGTCGACGAAGCGGCAGCCCGCGGCGCGGCAGTGTTCCTCGGCGGCGTGCACTAGGCGGGAGCCGATTCCGGAACGCTGGCGCGACGGATCGACCGAGAGCAAGCCGAGGTACGCGCGGCGGTCTCTCAGTTCGACATAGATGCAGCCGGCGAGGCCATGGGTATCTTCCAGGAGGATGAAGTTGCCTTTCGCGGCGAGGTCGCGAACGGTTTCCAGGCTGATGCGGTCGCCCTCGATAAAGAAACGTTCCACTTCAAACGCGAGGTTGATCAGAGCGGTGACGGCGTCGAGATCGGCGGGTTCGGCGATGCGGATGTCCATTTTTTTAGAAAGCCCGCAAAACGGAGCGCACGGGCGAATTACTTTCCTTTGGTTGAGGGTGCCCGCGCGCCTTCGGCGGGCCTTTCGAGTTCGGCCAGCTTGTCGTCCAGGTGCTTCAGTGCGGCGTTCAGCGTCTGCTTGTAGCGCGGGTTTTGGGCTTGTTCGATATCGTGCAAGATACGGGTGCGGGAAAGAAGCAGGCTTTCGCGCTGGTGCTGTTTTGCAGCTTGGACCGGATCTATGGGTGTCTGGCGGGCTTTCTTCCGAGACTCGGCTGATTCGATCTGGGACTCGACGGACTTGCTTTCCCAGCCTCTGGCCATGACTTTAGTGTGACACGCGGCAAATGCGGACGAAAATGCCGGGACGAGTGCAAGACGGCGGGGGTGCGACGGAGGCGACGCGCGGGAGCGCTTGTTTGCGAGGTCACCAAATCCCGCGTATACGTGGCAAACTTCAGCTGATTGTTCGGCAACTGCGGCGCCGGACAAGCGCTTCTGCTCCAATGCCCGCAAGAACCGAGTGCGGCGCGTCGATGCTCGTCAACCTAACTAAAGCGGGAGGCGAATCATCTCGGCCTTTTCAATCTGTTCCTTCAACCGCTCGGCCTCTTTGGGATTGTCGACGAAACCAGCAGACGTAATCTCCCACCCACGATCACCGCGTCGTAGCATCTCGACCGCTTCGCCTTTGAAGTCGCACGCGGCGGCACAGGATCTCAGCACGAACCAGTATGGATCCCGTGGTCCGTAATACGCGAATACCAGACTCCCGCTGCACCCGTTTGGCTTCGTTTCAGATTCTACGCCCCAACAACGGAACAGCCTTTTGATTCGTTCCCCTTCCTTGCCCGCTTCCGCAGGGACCTCGCGGCGTGATATCGAAGAAGGCGGGTCTAAGGCTGGCAGAGTGATCGATTTCTCTGCTGATTCGAAGTCGCTGGGTTTGATGCCTTCGACCGCAATTATGTGAGACGAGTCAGCAAAGCCGCTGCTAATAAACGACCTGAATGCTTGGCGTGGACGGGTGTTTGGAGCCATTTGCATCCTTCGGCCCGCAGGATCAAGGTAGACACCTGAGTAAGCCACACATGCGCCAAGCTCAGAGGAGCACAGGCCGTGAATCGGCTGGCTTTCGCTTTTGGTCCAAAAAATCAGCGCAGAAATTTGCTTTCCCTCAACATACACATCATCGATACCAGTCTTCCCAAACCAGTAGTGGGACCAGCGCCAGTTCTCAGCGATCCGATCAAACATTTCATCGGCGGCATCGCCGTATAGGCTGCGCCCGACCACAAAGATGGCGAGCGCAACTAATGCAAAACGTCCCGTCATTCGCATGGAAGTAATCTAGGGGTGCGGAGGACGCGGTCTATGAACCGGCGGATATGGGTAGGCGCAAACCGGTGGGTCATTGAAATTAATCGGGTCGTTATTGACGTACGCGTGCGCATTCCAGCTCTGCGGATTATTGAACCGACTCCTTCCAGGCACGGGTCCGGCGTCATAAACCCGCCCAACACGTTGGAATAATCGCTGGTCCGCATAATAATTCCCCCGTGGCCGAATTCTGCGTGTACGTTGCAAACTGCACTCGCGTTCGGCAACTGCGCATCTGCTTGTAGCGCGGGTTTTGGGCTTGTTCGATATCGTGCAAGATACGGGTGCGGGAAAGAAGCAGGCTTTCGCGCTGGTGCTGTTTTGCAGCTTGGGCCGGATCTATGGGTGTCTGGCGGGCTTTCTTCCGAGACTCGGCTGATTCGATCTGGGACTCGACGGACTTGCTTTCCCAGCCTCTGGCCATGACTTTAGTGTGACACGCGGCAGATAGCGACGAAAGTGCCGGGACGATTGGCAAGACGGCGGGCGTGCGACGGAGGCGACGCGCGGGAGCGCTTGTTTCCGAACCGCGAGGAACAATACCGCTGATCTTCTGAGCACTAGGGTTTTTCGGTCGGCCGGATACTTCTGACAGCTCGAAAAAGGACTCTTTCGAAGGCCAGACCGCTTGGATCACCGGCATTGTACCTGAGGTGAGCAGCAAATAATTTCCGATCGAACCGCCAGAAAATCGCGACGACGTGCTGCATGCGCTGATCGCGGCTATATCTAGGTTCATCGTAGGAGCACCAGACTGCCCCGGAAATCCCCGAATTATCGGGAACCGGGAATCGTTCGACTGAAGGAATGCTCGATCCGAACGCATCTGCATCTGTCACTGCCCATGTTTCAGGAGTTGATGCCGTCCTAGCCTCGCGCGAGGCCTTCTCTTGAGGTTCTACTGCGATTACAGCAGCGCCTGGGGGAATCGCATCCTGAGAAAACTTCTGGCCGGGCGCGGCGTAAAAGAACACGGGCGTGTCGAGCGCCGTCGATACTCCCCAGTCCGCTGGAACAGCCATTGAAAATCGATATTTGTCACTGACGAAGGTTCTCGCGGCACCGCGACCGCTGAGGCGGCCATGGGCCGCTGCGGGTGGGACAACCGACGAGGCAATAATGACAAATTCACTTAGTAAGGACATGGATATGCCAACGGCACGCAAGCCGAGCCGTCTCGAACCAACACCGCAGATCGGCATAATCATTTTCCGCCGCCGGCGGGCTTGTCTCGGCCTCTGTGGCGTTCTTCCCAAGAGAAAACACCGAGATCTGCTCTAGGCGGTAACAGCCTAGCGAGGCCGTCTCGATGAACGGCGAACTCCTCGAACCATAAGATGCCGCCGTCCCTCGGAGGACCATCAATCCGAACGAGATCGTTGAGCCCTTTAAACTCCCAGTGCGCAGTGTCACCGTCGCATCTGTGGCTCCCGGGTGGAGACTGCTGCTCTCTCCCAAGCTCCATAGCGCGATCAAAAGCTGCCTCAGGGCTCGCCGCATTTATCAGGTCCCAGTTGGTCCAGAGAAGAACCGAATCACCATGGGCGCCACAATCATGAATCTCTTCCAAGACTATCTTGGCCACGTACCAGTCACTTGTTTTTTGCCGCGGCCCACCGAAGACGCTCAAGTGCTCTTTTGGCTGAATGCGACGCGCAATTTCCTGATAGCCGACTTCTTCTTCGATCCATAGTAGTTCGCTCCCCGATACAGGCTGCTCGTGAACTTCTACCAGCTCTGCCACGCCATCGAGTACCCAGTGCTCGACCACTGTCGCGCCGCTGCTCGGGAGCATCTTCTGCCTCAGATCCAGAGATTCCCGTAGGCCGCGTCGCTGGTGCCGGCTTGGAGAAGGAACCAATATTTCCGAACTGCGATCGACGACGTATCGCTATCGACAGGATGCCCGTGTGTTATCAGTGAGGCAATGTACCACTGCATGTGACCTGCCGGGCCTCCTCCCCGCCCCACTTTGCATCCTACAAACTTCTGCGCCTGCTGGATCGCCAGCAATGATGAAATGCGCGCCAACCAGATGGCCGCACATTTCAGCTCCGCGGGCCCCGCCAGCACGTTTTGATAATCCGCGGCTTCGTCTCGCATCCGGTTTAAGACGATTCGAAGACCACGTGAGCGTCAGTGTCACCCTTGCGAAACACTCGCCATTGTTCTCCGCGGCACGAGGCGGGAAAGAGCCGTAGCACATAATCTCCCGTCAAGCCGATCGTGACATCTCCCCGGTCGCTCAACTCAAAATGCGTGCACACGAAGAGTTCGGTGCGATTCGTTATTGCCCGGATCGACAGATCCGGGTCTCTGAAGAGCGCTCGGAGTTTTGAATCCTGTAGACTTCCGCCCTGGGCGGGATCCCCACTCTCGACCGCTGTTTCTGGGTTGGCAGGCTCATCCCAGTCTCCGCTTCCGGTGACGATTGTCTCGCGAGTTTCTATTCGCCACGAACACTGGATATGGATCACCCACAGCTCTGAGTCACCGCTCGCGAGCGCCGCGAAAACAAAACCTCGCATGGATGCCGCATGGCTAGCGGTCTTGATTTTCCTGCCAAGCAGCTTTTCAAACACCTCTGTGTAACGGTTTTTGTTCATGGGTGGTTTAGGACATCATTGTTGACCGGCGCTTCCGGGCGAACCGCCTGAACAGTTCCATCGTCATGAACCTGCCCACCGCCGAGGATAATGACCGCTGGCCGGAATACGCCCCCGATTATTCCTGACTCTGCTTCAAACGACACCCCGTATCACTGAAACAAACTAGCGTCTTGGACCTGCGATATTTCTCTGCGGTGATCGTGCCATATGAATCACTGAATACATAGGGAAGTGTGTCGTACGAATACCCCAGGAACCAAGGGTCGTTTCGCACATACAGGAACAAGTATCTCGCCCCTAGCCGATTTTTTACGGCGTTCATCAGTTCAATTCCGTTGATCTGTTCGAGCGGCATCTGGGCAACGACAAAAGCATGTGCCATGTACTGCGGCGTCATGAAAAAGTGCCAGATAACGGCGCTTCCGCCAGCGGCTTGCAACTGCAGGAGATTAGTGTTGTCGCCGGACAATCCTGATCTGCGGTTTTGATCGTCTCGGCAGCGAAAAGCATATTTACCGTCCAACGAGTACAGGAGCGCGTACGGTGAATCCTCAGGGCGATAGTCTGCCAGCCATTCCAGGGCACGAGGCGCAAGCGCCTGATCAGTAGGAAAGGGAAAAGAAAGAGATCTATGGTTACTCGGAAAAAGTTGGATCAGGAACGAGCGATCTCCGATACTTGCTGCTACCTCCCTTGCCCGTTGCTCGACCTGGGCGCAGTCATGGAATACTGTCGGCTCCAGTGGTCGCAGGTAGCCGTCCGTCCAAAGTTGCGCCAGCAGATTCGGGCTTAACAATAAGGTCAAGATCGTCGCTTTTTTCATTGTGCGGCGCCGGACCATTGCGTGCGGCGTGCAACCTATTGTCGAACGCGTCATTTCCGCCCAGATCGTCGATGCACAATATATGGCTCTAGCTCGCGGATCCGTGCACCTCACCTGATCGTTCGGCAACTGCGGCGTTCCGCTCCTCTCCATAAGGATAATATTTCCCCACCGATCCCAGCCGGTCCTGCACCACCGCTGCCCAACAGCCCGTTGTTTTGCAATTGCCCGACGAGCTCACCGCGCGAAATATGCGCGCAGCGCCATCGTTGTGAATGGTACTGTTGTGCCACCCTGCGGCAGGCCGTGGATCGCAACCTGCATCCATCACGATCAGACTACAAACAGTACTCCCAGGAGTGTCACTAGAGTTCGTCCGCCGTTCTCGTCCCGGGAGGGGTCGAACTCGGCTGAGACGAGGTATGTCCCATTTTCCGACGACTCCTTAAAGTGAAGATTCCAGCTCTCCGAGTAAATTCGGCTTGCGCTTGCGGTCCGAGAAAAGTAGTTGACAATGCCAAGTGATATCAGCCGGAAGCCAAGGGCGCACATGCCGGAACAGAGCCGCTCCTTTGTTCTGCTGGGCATCGCATTGGGAGCAGAGAAGCACTCCCCCCAGGAGCCAACCGGCCAATTCAGTCGCTATATTCATCCGTTGCTCTTTGCTAAAGCGTCAACCACCTTCCAGTACCGGCACTGGTGGTTTCCTCAAAAAGTGAAAGTTGGAATTGTCGGCATCCAGATACTTATTAGCTTAGTTCGCAAGCCAAGATGCGAAGCTAATCGTTCCATTACTAAAATTCGCCTCAACATAGAAATAGGAGTGGTATGCCATCGTTTACTTTATCGGCGAGAGCCTTGCGAACGTGGGCAGACGGGGCAGATGCGCGACGGCAGCGTGGCGGTTGGCACGAGGCGGCAAGTCCCTAACAGTTCACTCGCTATGTAACGCGGCGGCTGGATCGGTCTGATTGGCTCTTCGCACGGGTGCTAAGGCTCCGGCCAATGTGACGGCGAAAAAGAAGAGGGCCACTGCGGCGTAAATCCAGGGCGAGCCCTGTACGGCGACGTTCGAGAGCGATCTCACCAGATTCCGCGCCGCTAGCGCAAGGGCCAGACCGCAGGCCAGCCCGGCGCAAACCCACACGCTGGTTGCGCCGAGAACGGTTCGCGCGATGTTGGCGCGGGTTGCGCCTAATGCGATACGAATCGCGATCTCGGTGCTGCGCTGAGAGACCAGGAAGGAAATGACGCTGTATATTCCGGCCGTCGCCATGACCACGGCCAGCAAGGCAAATGTGCCGACCAGCCAGGCGTTGAAGCGAGGCTCGCTGATGGCGTCGGAGAGCATGTTCTGCATCGTGGTTACGCCGAAGACGGCCTGGTCAGGATTGGAGGATTGGAGCGCGGCTTTGATCTGGTTGACGGTTTGGCCGGCCGGAAGTTTCGAGCGAACCAGAAGGTACGCATTGGCCCAAGAAAGCTGGCGCGAGGGTATGTATACTTCGGGAAACGGAGCGCTGTCGAGGCCGCGCGCGCGGACGTTCGCGACGACGCCGACAATTTCGATCGGCCCGGCCGGATCGGCGATCTGCCTGCCGACAATCTCGAGGCCCAATCCAAAGCGTCGCGCGGCTTCTTGATTCACAATCGCTACATCGATGTGCGAACCGCAATCGGATTCGCGGAAGGAGCGGCCAGCCAATATGGGGATGCGCAGGACATCGAAAAAGTCGGGGCTGACCTGGCTGGACAAAGCCATCACGGTGCGAAGGCCGCCGCTTTTTTCGGTCTGACCGACGATTTCAAGGGGGCCGCCTCGCGAGGGGCGGAGCGGCGGGCCCGTAACGGTGGCCGCGGCTTCGATGCCCGGAATTGCAGCGACTTTGTGTACGTAATCCTGGAGGACGAGCTTGGCTTCGGGATCGGGCAGATTCTGTTGGTGACCGGGTAGTTTCAGTTGCATTGCGAGCACGCGGCCGGGGTTAAAGCCGAGCGGGGCGGTAACGAGTGTCCAGAGGTTCTGAGCGACCAGGGCTGCGCCGCACAACAGGAAAACCGAGAGTGCGGCTTCCACCGCGATCATCATGTGGCGCCAACGGCTGCCGTCGCCGCTGCCGCCGCGCGACGTAAGTGAGGGGCCTAGCGTCCCGTGGCTGGCTTTCAAGGCGGGAACGCTGGCGAAGACAAGACCGGAGAGCAAAGACGCGACCGAAGCGAATGCGGCGACGCGCCAATCCAAGTGCGCACTTTCGAGCAACGGGCTGCGGACGGGCAGCGCCACCAGGACAAGTCGCGCGATAAGGCCGGCCAGCAGGAGACCGGCGGCGCCTCCGCACACGGCCAACACCAGTCCTTCGAGCAGAAACTGCTGAAGCAATCGGCTCCTAGTAGCACCGAGGGCGGCGCGAATTGCGATTTCGCGCGAGCGGCGCAACGAGCGCGCCAGAAGAAGCTGGGCTGTGTTGGCGCAGGCAATGAGCAGCAAGATGCCCACGCCGCCCAGAAGCAGCGTTAAGACAGAACGTTGCGTTCCCACGATGGCGTCGCGGAGCGGCAGCGTGTCGAACGTGAATCGGCTGGGCCTGCCGTCGCGCGTCCGGTAGGCGATTGGAAATTCGCGGACCAGAGCGCGGCCGATGTTTCGCATTTCGGCCTGGGCCTGACCAAGGATGGCATTCGGTGTGAGGCGGCCGAGCACACGGACGGCAATTCCCTGCCCGCTGCCACTGAAGCGCAGCGGCGCCTCGCGTTCGATCGGGTAAGCGACGTAGACGGCAACCGGCTCGGGGATCCGGAGGGTTGGATAATCGAATTGGAAATTGGGCGCAAGGATACCGACGATTTCGGCTGTTTGGCCGTCCAGGCGCAGATTTCGGCCAATCACGCGCGGATCGCCGCTCATCTCGGATCGCCAGAAGGTGTCGGTAAGGATCACGGCCGGTGTGCGGCCGGGCTGATTATCGTCGTCGGAAAACGTTCTTCCCAGCGCCACACCGGCGCCCAAGAGCGGCAGGAACGAAGCGCTCACGCGAGCGGCGAATACGCGGACCGGCTCGCCGCCGGCGGTTACTTGCATGTCACGATGCTCAGCGAAAGCCAGCTGTTCGACGGTCCGGCTGCGTTCGCGAATTTGCAGGAACTCCGAAACGCTGGGAGTCCAGCCATTGTTTTCCATGATGGTGACCAGGCGGCCGGCGCCGGGGTAAGGCAGCGGATCGAGAAAAGCGGCTTTCAATAAAGTAAAGATCGCAGTGTTGCCGCCGATCCCGATTGCCAGCACGAGCACGATGAGGGCCGACGCGCCCCGGTCGCGACGCATCAGCAGAAAGCCACTGCGAATATCGGAGGCAATGGATTGTGCGGCCAGCATCGGGACCTCCCGCGTGACCTAATGTACTATTCTTCTAATACACTGTCAAGGCCGTAGCATCAAGCGCGGGAGACGGCACGTCTGAAGGTGAAATCGCGATCGGGCGCCGATGGGCGTCCCCGACGAAATTGCAGCGCGCTTCCCGTCCAACCTACGCTTGGGTCCGGTGCCCGGCTAACCGTTGGAGAGGCGTAACGTTCTATGAAAGGCGAAGTAATGACGGTATGGGCAATTTGCTACAGGACCTGCGGTACGCCGTTAGAACGTTCCGGAAATCGCCGCTTTTCGTGACGATCGCGGTGGTTTCGCTGGCGTTTGGGATCGGGGCGAACACGGCGATTTTCACGCTGGTGGATCAGTTGTTGCTGCGATTGCTGCCGGTTAAAGATCCAGAGCAGTTGGTCCTACTTTGGGGACGCGGGCCGCACTACGGCAGCAACAATGGGCGGTACAAATTGTCGTACCCGATGTATCAAGACTTCCTTCACAACAACCAAGTCTTTAGCGGGATGTTCGCGCGCTGGGAAAATTCCATGAGCGTGAGCGCGGACGGCAGGACGGAACGCGTGGACGGGGAGCTGGTATCGGGTACGTATTTTCCGGTGTTGGGAGTTGGCGCTACGCTGGGGCGCGTATTCACGCCGGACGACGATAGGATTCCGGGTGGGCATCCCTTAGCGGTGATCAGCTATCGATATTGGGTGAGCCGATTCGCGCGCAGCCCGGACGTGATCGGAAGGAAAATCCTGGTGAATGGATATCCATTGACGGTCATCGGGGTGAGCCAAGCCGGGTTCGATGGGACAGATCCGGGTTCGTCGCCTCAGATACGCGTGCCATTGGCGATGAAGGCGCAGATGGACCCGGTGGGCGCAACGTTCGATTACAATTTCACGTCGCGCCGCGGCCGGTGGATTAACGTATTCGGCCGGTTGAAACCGGGGGTGAGTTTACAACAGGCGAAGGCGTCGCTGCAGCCGTTTTTCCACCAGACGCTGGAGATGGAAGTGCGCGAGCAGGCGTTCGCGCGTGCTTCGCCCGAGACGCGGCAACGTTTTCTTACGATGTGGATCGACTTGTTGCCCGCATCGAAAGGCAACTCGGAATTGCGAAGGCAGTTTTCGAGCGCGCTGCTGGTGCTGACGGGGATCGTGGGGCTGGTATTGCTGATCGCATGCGCAAACGTAGCGAATCTTCTGATTGCCCGGGCGACGTCGCGGCAGAAGGAGATTGCGGTGCGGCTCGCGTTGGGCGCCAGCCGGCGCCGGATTGTATCGCAGCTGCTGATCGAGAGCGTCGCGCTGGCGCTGGCGGGGGGCGTGGCCGGGTTGCTGCTGGCGGTCTGGATGGACCAGACGCTGCTCGGGTTTCTTCCGGCGAGCGATTCGCCGATTACGATCTCGACGGCTCCGGACGTGCGAATTCTGCTGTTCGCGCTCAGCGTTTCAATAGCTACTGGCGTGGTTTTCGGCTTGGTGCCGGCGCTGCAGGCGACGCGGCCGGATTTAGCGGGTACGTTAAAGGACCAGGTTGGCTCGATTGCAGGAGGAACGTCGGCCGGCGCACGGAAGGCGCTGGTGGTGGCGCAGGTTACGCTTTCTCTTTTGTTGCTGATTGGGGCTGGTTTGTTCATCCGGAGCCTGACGAATCTGAAGGACCTGGATCCGGGATTTCAGACCAGCAACCTCCTGGAGTTTTCGATCAATCCGACGAGGAATGGCTATAAGCCGGAGCGCAGCCTGGACTTTTACCGCGAGCTCCGCGAGGCATTGAACGGGATTCCGGGAGTTGAATGGTCGGCACTGGCCATCATCCCGGTCTTATCGGGCGATGAGTGGGACAACACCATGGCCGTGGAAGGGTTCACGCATACGGCCACGACGCTTCCGGACCCGCATATGCAGTTTATTTCGCCGGATTATTTCAAAACAATGAATATTCCGGTGCTTGCGGGGCGCGATTTTCGTATGACCGATGGGCGGGGCGCGCCGGAGGTGTGTATCGTGAACGAGAAATTCGCGAAGAAATATTTTAAAGATGGCCGCGCCGTGGGCCGGCACGTGGGGATGGGCGGAGATCCGGGAACCAAGCTCAATATCGAGATCGTGGGCGTAGCGCGCGATACCAAATACGAGAGCATGCGCGACGAGGTCCCGGCGGAAGTGTACCGGCCTTATCAGCAGATGAATTTCGTACTTGGCATGTACGCCTACGTACGCACAAGCCGGCCGCCGGAGCAGGCATTTTCGAGCATTCGACGCGTGGTGAACGGTCTGGACTCGAATTTGCCGGTATCCGATATGGAGACGCTGGAAAAGCAGCAGGAGGATTCACTGGTGACCGAGCGGCTGGTGGCGGCGCTATCGGCCGGATTCGGAATTTTAGCGACGCTGCTGGCGGCGATCGGGGTTTATGGGGTGATGGCGTACACGGTGGCGCAGCGGACGCGCGAGATCGGGGTCAGGATGGCGCTGGGCGCGGTGAGTAGGGACGTGGTGTGGCTGGTCATGAAAGAGGTCCTGTTGTTGGCGGGGATCGGAGTGGGAATCGGGCTACCGGCCGCGCTGGCACTGAGCCGTATTGCGAAGTCGCAACTGTACGGAATCCAGCCGAACGATGCCTTCAACATCGCGCTTGCCACGAGCGCGATCGCGGTAGTTGCGCTGCTGTCGGGATATATTCCGGCGCGGCGGGCGACGCTGGTGGATCCAATGCGAGCGCTGCGCTGGGAGTAGCGGGGCTTACGCGGTCAGCGCGACGGAGGAGAAGCTTCGCGGCGGCCGAAAAAAACGGCAGGCCCAAAAGACCTGCCGTTTGAGAAGTGCTTGCGATTATGGGTTATTCGGCCAGCGTTTCTTCGCCGCCGGTGTCTTCCGAGAGGCCGCCGGCGTAGATGCTGCGGGCTTCGTCCTCGTAGCCGCCCAGGTCGCCCGTTAAGGAGACCTCTTCGGCGACTGGCTCTTCTTCCACCACGTCCTCGCCCGCGATCTTCACGGCGCGGTAGTACTCCATGCCGGTTCCAGCCGGAATCAACCGTCCCATGATGACGTTTTCCTTCAGACCGCGCAGGTAGTCGACCTTGCCGTTGATGGCAGCTTCGGTCAACACACGCGTAGTCTCCTGGAAGGACGCCGCGGAGATGAACGAATCGGTAGAGAGCGACGCTTTGGTGATGCCGAGCAGCACCGGCTTACCGGTCGCCGGACGGCCGCCCGCTTCCACCACGCGCATGTTCTCTTCGCGGAACTTGAATTTGTCCACGACCTCTTCGGGCAGGAACTCGGTGTCGCCGATATCGTCGACCTTTACCCAGCGCATCATCTGACGGGAGATGACCTCCAGGTGTTTGTCGTTGATATTGACGCCCTGCAGACGATAGACTTCCTGGATTTCGTTCACCAAGTAGGCCTGCAGTTCCTTTTCCCCGAGGACGGCGAGAATGTCATGCGGATTGCGCGGGCCGTCCATCAAAGGCTCGCCGGCTTTCACCCGCTCACCTTCTTGCACGGCAAGATGCACCCCTCGGGGCAGGGCGTACTCGCGCTCGGTGCCGTTCTCATTGACGACCAGTACCTTGCGCTGGCCCTTCGTAACATCGCCGTACTTCACCACGCCATCGATCTCCGTGATGATAGCGGTCTCACGCGGGCGCCGCGCCTCGAACAGCTCCACCACGCGCGGCAGACCGCCCGTGATGTCCTTGGTCTTGGTTGTCTCGCGCGGGATCTTCGCGAGAACGTCGCCAGGGGAGACCTCGTC
>DATGMH010000106.1:0-11260 GCA_035293725.1 Bryobacteraceae bacterium | reverse complement strand
CAGCTGCGCGAACCGCATGGCCCTCTCGACGCCTGGCTCCCCGACCAGTGGAAACGGGCGCAAGCTGCCCGATCCACCGCTCTGGGATTCCCCGCTCCTCCCACCATGCCTTAGCACCTGCACTTCACGTACCGCTCACGGCGAGTCACGAGCGCTCCCGCCTTTACGTGCATTTGTCAGCAAGTCTTCTCGAATACTACGACGCTCTCTCGCGAAGGATTCCGACCATATAGTCCCATCTGCTGGGCACTATTGCCTCTCGAACGAACCGCCAAAAGTGTTTTGCAGCGCAGACCTGACCGCTCGCCGATTTCAGCAAACAATTCGTCCACTGGAATCGCGACTCCGCAATACTGGACATTGCCGACCACAAACGCTAACCTAGCTTTGCGGCGGCAAACTCGGGCGGCCTCTCGCGCGCAAATGTAGCTGTCCAAGAAATAGCCTTTGAGCATTCGGATGATCCGGTCTTCAACCCCTGCTTTCTTTAGGAGCGAAAGCGCCCTAGTGAGCCCTGCCGGTTGCTCATATTGCTCAGCAATATCGGGACGCTTGGGCCTGGCTTCAGGGTGAGACTCAAACGACTGATAGCGGAGTTGTCGGGCCTGCGACCAGTTAAGAAATCCAAACATCAGCTCGATACCAAAGACTCTGGTGTAGTCGTGCCGATTGGGGTAGGGCGGAGATGTAATCACCGCAGAATACGTCCGGTCTTTGTCTGGTAGATTTCTTGCGTCTCCAACTGCGGCAATGCAGGTGTTCCTTCGCGGCAGACCACCTTCTTCCAGGTCGGTCAGCATCTGCTCAACCCGACTGGAGAATTCCGTCAGAATCCCCGTGCTCGTCCTGTGATTGCTCCTCCAACTGAGCCAACCACCTGTCGCTACAGCCCTGCTAAAAACAGGCAGCGTCCTAAGTAGGGCAAGCTGAAAAAGTAGCCTTTCCGCGTCAGAACAGCTAAGCGCCTCAATTGCGCGGCCGATTGAATCAAAAGCACCCAACAGCTTGCCCGGAAGGGCGTTCCTCACCAGCAGAGGGTAAGCCTTCGCCGGACCATTCCAATTGCAGGGATCAATGTTGGATTTTAGACGGAGCCAGGAACTTCGGATGCTTCTGACTCGGTAATTACTCGTTTTGACCTTCGTTGCGAGGACAGCCAATGGCGACAAGTCGTAGCCAGTTGCGGCAATCCCTTTGTCCTTGGCCGCGACTAGGGTCGTTCCGGCGCCGCAAAACGGGTCTAGAATCCGATCCGCTTGATCGAGGCCCCATTCATCGATAAGCGCGCAAACCAAGTCATTGGTAAAGCTGTGAGGGAAATAGTACCAGCGGTGAACTGCTCGTTCCTTGAGCGGTACAGGTGTGGCCCATCTTCGCCACTCCGGCTTTGCGATGATGGGATATTTCGACATGTTCACTGAAACCCTTCCGGCGCTTTCGGCAACCCTATGTCCGTTTCGCCAACCCCGATGATCGCTGCCACTGCCTTCTTGATCTCAGCCTGAACGACCTTGTAGTGCGCTTTTTCGGGTTCTACCAAGCCGTCCGCGTTTTGGATACGGTTCACGACGTCGCGCACATACTTATCACCGCTCCTGATCTCGTCTGCCTCAGCTAGGAGCGCACTGGCAACGACCAACGCATCGCCCACTTCCAAATACACATGTCCGAGAAGCGACTGAGCAAGCGACCAAGCCTCGCGCAGCCTGTCAGTTGATGTTGTTTCAAGGGTGATACCGACCTTTTGGAATTGCACAGCAACGTCAGAAGCGTGCTGCTGAATCTCATGGTACACATTCGGTTGAAGCCGCTCCAGAACTTCCAATTCGTCCATCTTTGCCCACATGCGATTCGTGACGCCTTGTCCGGCTGCCTCGCGGATCGCATTGCCCCGTAACAGCCCGCATGTGATTTCGAGGATGGTCATCGGGGAGTATTCGACGCGGGCTGCATCCTCGTTGCAGCGTTTTCGGAGATAGCCGACGAGTTTCCGCCCCTTGATGTAGTCCTTCAGCGTCCGACCCGCCAGATGTTGCTTGAGCGTGTCGTCGGCGGTTTCCATTTGTGCCGCAGAAAAGGGCGGCAGGTTGTGCTTCTCGGCAAAGTCGATATACAGCCTCGCCCAATGTAGGTTGTTGCTGTCGAGAAAAATGAGCGGCTCGTATTGAGCCGCAGAAACGACTCCGGCGGCTTCGGGCAACGCCTGCATCGGCTGGCTCCCCCGAAACAATGCTTTGAGGCGCTGCCACATCGACCACATTAGCCTCGTTTCGCTCTCTCTCTTCATTCCGTAACAGGGAACCCTTTTTGCTCAATCCGTCGTAGGAACGATGCAGGGAACGGGACCTCCACGCCCCCAGAGCGACTGACCGCGTAAAAGCAAAATTTGACGAGTCGTCGCGGACTGGAGTACGTGGAAGGCGACAGAATCTGCGGCAGGTCTTCTGGAAATGGAAACAGACCGTTGTTGGGTTTCTTCTCCGCAGGACGCGCGGCAGCCAGCCTCTTCGCAACGAGTTGCCGAGCCTCGTCGGCGGTCAGTTCTGGCACACGAAACTGATATTTTTCCTGCGCTGTGAACCTATCCCACAGCGACGGTTCCAGCATCCTCGTCTTGTCCACCGCATCTGGCGTCATTGCCACGAACACCCATAGGTCTTCTCCCATTGTCAAATTGATGAGCCTCTTGAGAGTTGCCAAATAGTCGTGCGCCTCGCGCCGACTGAGTCGCTTCTGAAGCGATATTTCCTCAAACTCATCGATCAGGAAAGCAACAGCCTTGATTCCCCCGGCTAGCCGGAGTGTCGTCAAGATCGCCCCGAAATATGGCGCTTCCTCTCTTTCTGCCACTAGGCTGCCCTTGCCTGTGACGAAGTCCCGATACTCGAAATAAGGCTTCCGCGCGGTCTCGCCCACGATACGGGCAAGACAATGTGCGATTTCTTCATCCTTAGTGATCTGCGCTTTCAGGACAGCGCTTTGCAGCTCCGCAAGAATCTGCTCGTGCCTCCGACCTGACTGACCTGTCTTGAGGAAATCTTCGAACCCCGACGCGAACAGGCTTCGTTGATATCCTTCAACGAAAACGGAGGCAAGTTCCCAAAGGGACTTCGAAAAATCCTTGCGTCCGATCTGTCGCAGCAAGCTGTTCGCCAGCGCGTAGAACTGACTGCCCGGATTGTCGAAATAGAACGGCTTAATCCGCAGTTTCGGCAGGGCCTCGCGTTCGAGCCAACGCAAGATGTACGACTTCCCGCTTCCGTACTCCCCCGCGATGGCGACAGCTTTCGCCCCTTGCGAGTGCTCCAACATCTCGATGATCTGATCCAGTCTGTTCTGCCAAGAGTCGGGTATCCATAGGCTGTCCACCGGAGCGCCCGTCGCCGCCGGTTCAAAGGGATTTATCGTCAAGTTCAACCGGCTCAAATCGCTCGCCATTGCTTCCTTCCCGACAGCGATTTGTGAATTTTGACATGAGAGACATACCGATTCTGGGCATCACGAAAGTACACTCGCAGTTCGAGTTCCTCACGCTGCCTTGAACCAGCCGTAATCGTCGCAAAGGCGCGCGATGTAGGAACCGTAACCACCTGCCCGGGGTGTGACGCCACAAGTTGCCGAATCGCCATGCGGAGCGTCTCAAGTGGGCGGTGCCGTTTCTCACAACAGGTTTCTGCCAATTCCGCTAACGCAAGGGTTGTCCACTCCACTGTAAGCTCGACCTGCGCGAGAATTTCTCCGATTGTGTTCTGCACATCACCTTCGCCCGGATGCATGATCGGGTACATAACAGTCCCCCGGTCATCGCGAAAGAACTCGTCAATTAGCGTTAACTCCTTGGTCGCCCAATACCTGACGCCGTAGAGAATACTCTTGATTTCGGTCGGCGAGGATAGGACCGCAGGCTCGGTTGCACTACCGCTCAGAATCACGCGGCGATAGCCGTCGTCAGAGATCCGTTTCCATGTTGCCGACTGCCCATTTCTCCTAAAATCCGCTGACCCGAGTGTTCGGCTGCCTGTGAACAATCCAAAAAAACCAGCGTAGCAATCGTCATTGTGCAGGACCAGATCACCAAAGGCATCTTTGGCGGCCGGTGACAACCCGTTCTCGGGCGCACATTCCTGAAGCAGCACGCGGACTTGCGGCAACTCACGATTGACGAATAAGCGTGCGTATCGGCGTTGCAGGATGCCTAGCCGGAGGAGCGTATTACGGCAATGGTATAGGGTGGTCGCAGACGGAGCACCTCGTTCAGTACGGTAAACGCGTCCGCGCTCAACTTTCACATTGAGTTCATTGGCGCGCAAACCGTCGGGATGCTCTGCGGCAAGTTGCGTGATTCGCAACAATCCGGCAAAGGAGACGGGTCGCATCCAGAACTGGGTTGCGCTTGACGTGACCGTCTTGTCACCTATTTTGAACATTACCTCTCATGCCCAATTGCCTGATACGCAGGCCGCGGAAATTCAATCTTAACTGGCTGACGGTAGATCGGGTGCGATAGCAGCAATTCACCCTTGTCCAGCCGCGTCAAGTGTGCTTTCAGTTCGTTCGACACGAATCGGTAAGAAGCGTCCGATAGTTCCGCTGAATCGCTGCGCCCAATCACTCGCGTGCTGCTATTACCGACGACCTGACCATGCACTTCACTCATAAACTGCTCTGCAGAAATGAGCACCACCCCGAGCGAGCGCCCGCGTGCCGCAATGTCGAGGACATATTCCAGAATTGACGATTCGCTCTCGCCCCGTCGGGCCGGAGCGTATTTGTTCAATTCGTCCACAAAAATAACAACTTTCTTTGGCAGGTCTGCCTTCTCATCCAGACTGGCCTCAGCGTACATGCCGTACACTTCGCGAATGATGTGACCAAAGACCAGCGCGCGCTCTTCATCAGTGAGTTTCGCGATATCGACAATCGTTGTCTGCCCTCCCTGAATTTTCCTGATCTCGTCACCCAAGTTCACGGCCTTTCGTGGGTTCCGTTGCTCGACAAAAACGCCTGACTGGCGATTCTTTGTCACTCGCCGTAGAACTCGAACAAATCTCCCCACGGAAGACGCAGCAACTTCGCCGAATTTCTGAGGGATACCTTGATCCATCAGCGGCTTCTTGTTCAGCAGGTCGCCCCAAGTGTTCACGCCCTGCCACTTCGGCTCATTGTTCCCAATGCCTTGTTGAATCTCGCCTATCAGCGCTCCGAGTGTGTCCCATGGGTCAGGAACGCGAACAATTAAGCTCAGACCCGGCCCGGGGTTTCCGCCGTCGCCGATTACGTCCCGGAGAGAGTAGCAATATGTTTGAAACTGGTCCGGGGGTTCGCCGAAGCAGTTCGGAACACCGGTTGTCTGGGTCTCTTTGCCCCACGGCAACAGGTAACGGACGTTTGTGAAAGGCTGTGGCTTCAACCCAAGGTATTCCCACAATTCGTGTTCCTCGGGCTTCATGTTCTTGCGCGGCTTGTCGATCACGAGCAAGTCATTCTGCTTAACGTTGAGCAGAATCACGGCCACATCTTTTTCGCCAACCGTCTGCATGATTGACTGAATGAGGAACATTGCGTAGGACGTTTTTGTAGCGAGGCCCGAAATTCCAGCGATATTGACGTGGGCACCTTCGGGGCCAAGGACGTACCGCCTGTCGAGATAGACGCGCACCTTTGTTCCGTTCGACATTCGAATCACGCCTGCGGGGATTGTGATTTTGTCTTTGTACTCCTTCTCGTACTCGAACATCTTGTCTATGCCGAGAGCGACGTGGATGCCGGCCTCGTCGGCGAACTTCACCGGCGATTCACTCTGCACCGGCATATAAATGCCCATCGGAAATTTCTTCGGCTCGCTTGGATCATAGTTCGCAAGAACATTGACCTCTGCGACGTTCGCTCCTTGGCGCGGCGTTTGCGGGTCGGCTTCTGTGCTGCCGAAATCGCTTGAGATGTAGTTCGAGAGATGCGTCGGCGCGTCCGTAATCTGCTTGATATTCGTGACTAAGCCGAAAGTGCGCGTGCCCTGCATCTGGTCGGCTTCCACAATGTCGAACGGATTGACAATCTCGTCCGGCCCGAGCCAGAACAGAAACTTCTCCGAAGAGTTCGGTTCGCGCTCAGTGGCAGAGGCCTTGCCGATTGGTTTCGCTGGCGCTGGTTTCTCAGGCTGTGCTTGAGGTTTGGTGCCCATTGTGGAAGTGATCCCTTCAGACCCTTGCCCCGACTGCGGGCAGCGGCCACTTTAGCCCCGCTTTCAATATCTCAGTTGACACAAATCCATTCTTTACTGCCTGTTCGGCCAAGTAAATCGGATACAGATGCGAGTGCCAGCGCACGTCCTTGCCATGCGGAGAAACGCATCGCTCCGCCACGAGCGCGCCGGAAACCTCCGTGATGCGGTCTGACGGGATACCTTCCATGCTCGGGTTTGGCAGTTCGACGCGCAGCACACCCATGAGCGGGAAGTCGAGGTACTCGGGGCCACGGATGCGGACAAACCAAGTGGCGATGAGGCCGTCGCGCAGCCCAAATGCCAGAGTTCGCTGCCCGACTTTCAAATTCGAGAGTAGTTCGTAGGTATTGACAGTCTGCTTCGCGCCCCGCCCTCCCTTAACCGAAAACTTCAGTTCCTTCCACGACGATTTGACTACGCCCGCGTAGTCCTTGCCTTCCTTCCAATCCTTTGCATATTCACTGCCCAAGCCGCCATCGAGCATCAACCACTCGCCATCTGCTCTGACCAGCCCCTCCGCAATTGCTTTTTCGACGCCGCGCATCACCCAATTCGCTTTATGCGCTGCCCGGGAACGGGGTTCTTTGCCGGCCTTAATACCTTCGGTCTGCACATCTTCCTGCTTTAGGTCAACGAAGGCATATCGGTTCCCAGCGGAATTAACGCGTCGCTCGATTTCGTCACCAAACGAAAGCTCATCCTTGTTCATAAGCAGCACGAACTTGTGTTCGGCCTTGGCGACGTTAACCCGCCCGTGATCGTCACGGTGGACTACGGCGGCACCAACCTGCGAAATATGAATGGGCGTTTGCCGGTCACCTTCGACCACGTTGCCGATATAGAACGTGCGCGCGGAGCCGTCAAGGAAATAGCGGAACAAATGCTTCTCAGCACGACCAATCGTTGGGCAATCGACGTATAGGTTTCGGTTGGGTGTCTCGATTACGATATCAAGAAGGCCGTGTTCGGTCCCGAGGCGTACTCGGTCGTATGCTTCTTCTTGATCGGGCCGCATCATATCCTCGACAGCCTGACCCGTGGCAGGCAGAATCTTGGCCTCGTTCACCATCACTTCAAGGGCGGGCCGGAGGCCCTCAAACGGATTTCGCATCACTGATTGTCCGCAATCGAAGATTTCACATCCCGAAGTTCGTCATCCGATAATTTCCAGACAGTCGCGGCCAAGTGGTCGATCTCATCGGTGATGCGGGCTAACTCGGCTGCTTCGTGAGTGCGCGTGGCGTCATGGGCGCTTTTTGAAAGAACTGACAGGCGGCGGTGAAGCTTGTCGTGGCCGTCAAAATCGGGAACCGCCAGTTTCTCGAATAGTGCTGGCGAAAACTGTGTATTGATTACGTACGAATCGACGAACAAGCGGGCGGGAGATGAATTGAGAAGCGCACACACATAGTGAGCTTCAGACTCATCCTCGAAGGGCACTAAAACGAGCTTATGATCGGGGATTATGGGCTTACCGGATTGTACCCCTGCGACCGCGCAGGTCAGTCCACCCGCAATCTCACGAATCACGACCTTGTGGGGAGCAAATGTGTAGTCGCCAATGTCGAAGATCGAGTAGAAAGGGGCATCAGCTTTGAAATACCGACGAAAGCTGCCGCTTGTGCGGAGCTCCTTTTCAAATCTCTGGAGGTAGCTCCAAGCCTTGGGATACTTGCGCTGCATCTCGTCGACTGGAATTGCCTTCAACCGCATCCCCGGTTGGTGCGTCAGCAGAACTGACAACTCCGGCGTAGCGGACCACGTTTGCACGTCCATTCCTCTAAGCAATGGATAGACGAGTTCGCCTTCAATGCTGGTTTGGAGTGAGGGCACGGGCCGCTTAGCTCGGTCCGTCACATTAGAAGCCATCACCAGTCCGTCAGGTCGCTTGCCGTTGATTGCAATCCAAAAGACACCATTGATACTGCACATGATGCCTTTTCGGCCGACGTAATGGGAGCTGCCCGCCAATTGTCGCAGCACTCGGAGAGATTTTGGCCGAGCAGTGAGCCAAGGCGAAGTGAGGTCTTTCGAATCGACTGGTTCAGCCTTCCAATCCTTGAAAGTGATCTTGTTCGATGTAACGTCCTCGTATGGCGTGTCAAAGCCGATCGCACTCCCTCGCCCGGAATCCCGCTTCCTCCAGTATTGATAGGTCACCGGATAACTCACGGCTTTGGTCTTTGCGAAAACTGCTACGGCCGTTCTATTGGAAGCACCTTCAAAAGGATTCAACTCCACCATGTCCTCGACAACGATTGGGCCGAGCGGAATCTTGCCCGGCAACTGGAAGCGCCGAAACCCCTGACCAGCAGCGGCACTCTTGAAAAGATTCTGCGGCAAGACAAAACCTATCTTCCCGCCATTTAGAAGGTATTTGTCGGCCGCAACATATGTCATCAACATCGAAATGTCATAGCACGCTGCGCCAAGAATTGTTTCCATGCCAGATTCTCTTTTCGGGAACAGTCCGTAATGCTGCCACAGAGGCATCGTCGAGCGCCGGTACTCGTCCGGCAGATTCATCCAATTAACCCAGGGTGGATTGCCTACGACGTAGTTGCACGGCTCAAGAAACAGCGGGGCAAAATTGTTCTTAATGATTCGCGCCCACACGCCGTTCATTCCATCGTCGTGTAGCGCTTTTATCTGGGAATAAAGGCCACGTATTTCATCGGCGATTGCCTTTGCCTCCTGCTCATCGAGAGCAGTAGCCTTTTTCAAGCGCTGCAAGAACGCGCTCTCACCGATTCTTGACTCAACGCACTCGTCCAGCGTGTTAGCTAATGCATCGATGCGTTCACGCTGCGCGAAAACAGCAGGGACGCGAAACACGCCTGCCGATGTTTTCAATGGATATACATCGCCTTCAAACAAATTTGTGCCTCGCGAAGGCGTCAAGACAGAATCGGCCTGGTAGACGGGAATGTCTATATCGCCCTTGCGTGCCTTCAGCAGGTCACCGAGGGCAAGCAAATAGTTCGTTCGCGCAGCGATCACCGCCAGGGGATTCAGGTCAATGCCGACGATGTTCTTAAGGATGAGTTCCAGCGTCTCACTGGCGTTGCGCTTCTGCTGCGCGGCTCGCTCCTTGATGTACTTGATGAGAATGACCAGGAACGTGCCCGAGCCACAGGCGGGGTCCAACACGCGCTTGGTCGGGTTGCCGAGGTCTGCGGAGCCGAGCGTCTGTACGATAAGCCGCTCGGCCAGCCAATCGGGTGTGTAGTACTCACCCAGATCGTGTCGGACTTCACGCGGCAGAAGGCTGTGGTACAGCTTCTTCAGCAGGTCGCGAGCATTCTCCGGCGCGAGTTCAATGGTACCCGGGTCGTATTCGACCAGTCGCTGTGCCATCTGGCTGAGGGCCTTTTCCACGTTCTCATCCCACGCCGGGAGGTACCAGCGAAAGAAATCACCTTCGAGGAAATTGCGTATGCCGTACTCTCGGAAAATGCCGCCGCGTTCGAGATCGGCAAATGCCTTCCACAGATCGTCTCCGCTCTTGGCCGCCAGTTGCTTCAGAGCTTTTGGCGAACCCTCGTCGCCAGCGAATCGGGCCGCTGCCAACCATGCGACCAGTTTGATGAGCAGCGCGTAGTACGTATGGAGGGCGTAGAAGACGGCTGCGGCGTCCGCCTTCTTAGCGTCAATGCCGACGCCGCGGATGAAGCTGCGGAACTCTTCCTTGCTCTCGATGCGCTCGGCCCAATTGGCGTAATCCGTCGCCTCACTGTAAAACAGTCTCCACTGTTCGAATAGCTTGCCCACGAGAGGATCCCTGCTCGATTGCAAGGCTTGGTAGAGCGCACGAACAGCGCGTTGCGCCCTCAGCGTGCGAGGGCCAAAGTCTTCAACCAGATTTTCGGGGACGAGGGCAGCACCGGTACAAAGCGAGAAAAGCAGCCGCAGGAATAGCTCAGTCGAGGCAGGATTGACCGGCATGGGGTCATCCACCGACCAGCCTTCACCTACCTGTCGCACGAAAATGTAATAGAGGCCGTCGGTGGCAACACCAGCTAGGCGTTGAGCTTCGCGCTTTTCGCGCTTGGCAACATCGCGGATGTAATCCTTCACCTGCTGGACCACGGCGGCGTTCGTCTTGTTGGAGTTGCTGGCGGCGAGCACCCCCGGCTTCTTGTATTCGAGGATGAGCCGATTGTAGAGAGAATCAACGCGCCCGCAGGCAACGGTGAACTCGTCACGCGGCAGGACCGTCAGGCCAGCGGCAGAGCCTGCGCGGTCGAGAATCAGCGCAGCTTCGCGCCGGAAATCGGCCTCGCTGCCGCCCCGCCGAGCGGTGTCAAGGAATTCGCGGGCAACGACCTTCGCCTGGTCCGATGCAATCTTGTCAACGCCGTGTGGTTCCACACCCGCCTCGTTGTTTCCGGCACGATCTTTTAAGACTCTATCTTACAATCACTTGCTGATTACTACTGCTTGTATTTTATTTCGTGGTAGCTGCCCAAGGCTGTGTTGTCGGACAAACACTGGCTCCGCCGGTAGCGGATTATCCTGTGCCCCCACTATTGCCTGGACAAGGTGAGCGGGCCGGTGTTTGTGACGGTTCCGAAGAGCCCCCTAGAAGTCATGTCCGTCGTCCCTGTCAGAGAAGTCCCGCTCACGTTGCCGTGAAAGGTGAGCTGTATCGATCCGCCGAGCGGAAACTGATTTTGGCCGGAGAACGTCACCGCGTCTTTGGAAACGATGCCGGAGGTGATCGGCACCTGGACGCGGCCGGCCTGCGGATGCGTGAAAACGAGAGTCCCGGTGAGCGCGTTTCCGTTTTGGTTCAGAGTCAGCTCGGCAGGTCCTTGCCACTTGTCTTTGCCGCCCGCGGCGCTCGCTTGAATCGTGCCCTTCCACACGCCGGAAATGTCCGGGACTGAATTGCAGCGAAATCGTCCCGCCTTTAGTTGAAACCTGAACAAGGAGAGCAGCGGCTCTCGACCCGAACTCCGATAGAGTTCGGGTTGGAAACTCTTTTTGGGAGGAGAGCCGCTGTGAGGAAAACGTATCAGGGAACGTCCAGCAAGT
>DATGMH010000105.1:0-4235 GCA_035293725.1 Bryobacteraceae bacterium | reverse complement strand
TAATCTGCACCCTTGGTGACGATAGCGATTCGCGGATTCACAACCTGCAATTGCAGGAGGAGCTGCTTTATAAGAAACGATTTGCCTGATCCAGTCTTGCCGGTGACGAGGATGTTGCCGTTCGGCAACGCAGGACTGAATGGGTCGAAGCGGAGAAAAGTCCCTTCGCGCGTCCGGGTCAAGAAGGCCGGCTTCCCGTCGTAGGTGCCAGTCCAGGGAGTCTCAATCGGAACCAAATCGGCGGCCTGGCCAGAAAGTATCGTGAACTCGCGGTTGGTCTTGCGGACACCGTGGACGCCGGGCAGGAAGGCGATAAATGTTGGGAGCAGGGCTGTCTCTTCGCGATAGCCACGAGCGCCGTTGATCTGCCCGAACGCCTGTAGGACAGAATCGACGCGTTGTGCCAGGTCTTGTTCTGCTTTCTCCCGTTCGGCCGAACTGCGCGTCACCGTCGAAGTGGAGACAGCTACCGCCAGTTCGATCTCGACAATGCGCTGCGAGGACGTGATGGCCGACGTCAGAGTGTCAACAGTGTCCTTCTCAAGGGCTGCTGCCTGGAAATCGCGGCGGCGGCTGCCATCTTTGCGAAGTTGGAAAGCCAAGCTCTTCTTGAGCAACACCCGGAGTTTGCGAACCTTCGCAGCCTGATCGGGAACGCGTACGTTCAAAACGACCTCGGATGAGAAGTCGAGCGCCACCAGCGGTCGCAGCAGAGAGGCAAACGTAGCTTCGGGCAATTCCGAAAGCGTGACGACCGCCTTCAGGATTCCACCGAGATCGAGGAAGCGCACTCCCTCAAACCAGTCTGTGTTCATCAGGGATGTGCATGACTGATTGATTTTCAGTGCCTGCCGATCCGCGGGGTTCAGCGCGTGATAGACGAGGTCGACTAGCTCGGGTTCGCTGAGTCGGCGGACAGATGTGATCGCTTCAAGCCCAATTCGGTAGGTTTCGAGGATCTGATTGAACTGGGCAACCAGGCGTTTGTGCTCTTCCCGATTGCGCTGGACGAGTCCCCGCGTGCGCGCTTCCCGAAGCGCGGATCGCAAAATATCAGGCAGCTTTCCGAACCCGTCCTGTACAAGCCGTTGCCAGAGAGCTGCGCCAAAACGTGACGCGGCAGACCGTGTGTCCCACGTGTGCTTCGGTTTCCAGGAAAGGAGCGCGAGAAGCCTGATCGAACGCATCTGGCCTGCATCAACCGCCGAGCGCCAGAATGAGAGGCGATTCTCCTCAAGCCAGGCGGCTGGCGAGTTCAAGCAATTGCCCAGTGCTCGGCGCTCTTCCAGAATTCGTGGCGTCTCGTAGTCGATCAAATAGCGGAACTGGAGTTCAATTTCCGGGTGACGAATGCTTTTAATAAACGCATCGAGGGCGCAGCTCAATGCTTCCAGACGCTCGGCGTCGGCAAGCTGTGTGGCGACTCCTGAGCATTCCCATCCGGCACAGAAAGAGCCGTCCCTGCGAACGATCAAGCCATCGCGGATTTCGGAAACTGGGATCCGCGCAGCGAGCGACGAGAGCTTCGAATCATCTGGTGCCTCGAAGCGATAACGTTCTGAACCCGCGATTTGTGGCAGGAAGACGGCGAGAGCGAGTGTCACGACGGCCAGAGCGCTGACCACGAACGCAACGAGATGGACGGTTGAAGTTTCGATCATTGCTCGTCCTCGATCAGGTAAGGCGCATCCGCGTCGCCGCACCGGGCGCAGTGCGCCTTGGAGCGGAAATAGTGCTGAATCCAGGCAACGAGATAGCCGCGCGGCTTGCCGTGTTTCGCCCAGCGGATCAGTAACACCAGAAACGCAGCCGAACCGTAGGTCATCACTGCCGAGACAGGCATGAAGTCGAAAAATACGCGATGAATGTGATCGCCGATCAACCGCATGACGATGGCCCACGCGATCACGAATCCCCAGTCCTCTAGTTCGAGTCCAAAGAACTCCGCTCGAACTGAGAGCGAGCGGGCGACGGGTTTCAGTCGAAGTGGCACGGTTCAGCCTGCGAAAGTCCGAAGAAGTTGCAGAACCGATGACAGCAGCAGCGCGCCGCCTGCGCCAGCCCACTGCTTACCGCTGGGACGCTCGCGGGCGATGTTTGCCACTGCCCAGATGACGAGGAACCCGGCGCCGAAAATGCCGAGGCCTTGGGCATAACTGAGGGCATTCGAGAGAAACGAGCTGACGCGGTCGCCGCCAATTTGGGCGAACGCCGGCGAAGCGAGCAACAGCGTCGCGGCGCCTGTTCCGACTGCGCGGACAAAACGCCGCGATTCAATTCGCCACTTTCGTCTGATGATCTCAAACATCGACACTCCTCCTGTGGCACAGCAAACTGGGAGTCCACCGGAGCGAAGGGAGTTGGGAGCAGGATCAGCAGCAGGCGGGAGACGTTCGCTGAGAATCCTGCTCCCGGTTGGTCACATTGGCGGTCTATCTCCGAGGCTCACAGGTCGTCCCCGAGTCACGCCGCAATCGGCGGAAGCTCAGATTCAATCTGCGGCCCACGGTGGCTTGGCTCCGGTGAGTTTCCCCTCTCACTCTTCCTAATGCACACCGACTCGGAGAAATTCACCGCCTCATTGAAATTTTTTTTATCTTTCTCGGTTTGGGTTGGTGGGTTAGACCGATCAGGAGTTCTGGATGGTGCCCCACCGGCCCGCGCTGCGCGCTGCAACCGGTTGAGGATGGTCTGTAATTTTCGATGCAGACGGCGGCTGTTCAACCGGTCTGTCCCGAGCGCCTCTGCCAGCTCCTTCACTTGGAACCCCTCGTACTTGAGCTTCAGAAGGAGTTCGCACTCGGCTTCCGATAGCAGGCCATCATGTATTGCTTGCCGGAGAATCCTCTCCAGCGTGATTGCTTGCTCGAAGGTTGCCGGTTCTTCTGGCTCGGCAGTGCCCTCCTGTAGCGCAAGGGACCGCCGTGTCTCGATCATTGCCCACCGAAAAAGGCTTTGGCGAAACCTTCGCGCCAATGCGGCAGGCAAGTGGCCATTGAGGGTCTGCATCTCCGGTGATCTCGCAGTCTCCAGGAAGCATACGGCCGCCTGTTGCGCGATGTCCTCGGGACACAGCCCAGGAAATTTTTGGCAAGCCTCCCGATAAACCTTGTGGATAGCGGGCATATACGCCAGGAGGAGCAATTGCTGCCCGAATTCTTCGAAAGTCCTGTCCGCGATGGATTCGACCAGCGCGTGCAGGATGCCGTTCCAAGCCTTGTGATTTATGTCCTCGACCCGCTCGTGCTCGTGCAACTGCGCGATCACCTCGGCGGGCGAATCGAAGTGGTTCAAAGCGGGGTGGTTAACGGCGAGCGCCTGGAATTGGGTTCGGGCTGTTTGTGTGCTTAGCGAATTGAGCAGACTGCGCTCAACCTGACAGACGACACAGCGGCAACTGTTCTCCTTTGGCATTTAGATTCACCCCTGCAGGGGACTCGCGAGCAAACGGGGCGAAACCGGCACCGAATCGAAAGTCTGGGCATCGCGGCTCGATTTCGCTCCGACCGGCCATTTCGAATTTTCCCCTTCACTATCTATGAGGCAAGTTTTCGGCAAAAACGCAGAAAGAATTTTCAAAAAAGGTTTTGGGTCCGCGACATGAACGGTACTGGGAGGAGAAAGCCCCATGCATGGTGATCTGCGACCGCTTGCGAGCGTTGCGCGAGGAAAAGAAGCTATCCCAGAGCGACATCAGGGGCACCGGCCGCTCCGCTATTATGTCTCGTGGTCGAGAGCTTCTTCCGCATTGCGACGTTCGGCGCTTTTGCCCATCTACAACACCTTCGCTGAGCCTTTGCAGTGGGCTCACGGTTCGAACAAAAACGAAGCCAAGGCTTGACAGGGATCATTTGTCTTTCTATTAAGAGATGCATAATAACGCGGTTTTGAGAGTCGGCGACGCATTTCAATCTGCTGAGATACGCCAGTCGCGCGCTATTAGCACTACCGCGCCGTCAATGCCTCGCGAAAGGAAGGGCGGCGGATGAATTCCTTTGAGTCGCTGTTTGCTTCATTCGGTAAATGCACGAAATGTAGGCAAATGATCCCCGAGATCGGCAACTTGAACGAAGACCAATTCAAGTTCCATTGGAGGCCTTACTTGAGAGGCATGCCGCCTTTGCACTTCGTGTTCCTGGGTTGGGAACCATCGTGGCCGACATGGCAGGTGAACAGCGAAGCCGAAGGTGGCTTCAATGAACCGCTCCAGTTCGCGATTAGGAAATTCCTAGCCT
>DATGMH010000104.1:0-4397 GCA_035293725.1 Bryobacteraceae bacterium | reverse complement strand
TTGCGTTCTTTTCTTCTGCCGAAAGGCCGAATTCAAAATCATCAGGCCGCTTCACATCGCGCCAATCGCGTGTCTTCAAAAGTTCAGGAGCCGTCGTTGCCGACATGTACCAAGCCACTGAACCAGCCACGCCGAACGACGCGAAGCCCCGTGGATGGTCCGAAGCCCTGAACGCCTCGAGCTGACAGGCCGTACTCAGTCCCGCACCCATCAACTGCGTCTCGTCCATCACCCAAAGGCAGTCGTTGTTTAACAGACCAAAATGCATGGGCCAGCGGTAGCGGCTCATGCCATACCCGCGGTTCAGAGCGCGGGACAGCAACATGTCCTGTGTGCCAATCAGAATGGCTGGAGCTTCCGGATGAACGTCCCAATCTTCGGCTTCCTCGCCTCCCATCAACACGTGGACGCCGACCTTGCCATCCGACGCAGCGCGCCATCTGTAGCTGTCCGCCACTATTCTCCCGCGCTGTCCGTTCTCCGCGGGCAGCCGCTCCACATCACCCGCAAGCAATCCAAGGGCATTCAGCCAGTCGAGCGCGCAATCTCTGGTTTGCTCGACGAGAGTGCGCATTGGCAGACAATAGACCAGCCTGCGTGGCGTTCGTTCGGGATATTTCGTACGCTGCCAAAGCCAAGCGAGGATTGCGGCAGCGGTCTTACCGCATCCCGTAGGAACATTAATCAATCGGCTTTCGACGGGGCCTTCCGCCAGAGAAGTCTGATACGCATAGGGCATTTTGCCCGTCGCTTTTTTGAAGAAGACCTCGAAGGTCGTACCGGACATGGGGCTGGGTGCCTCGCGAACCCGCATTGTACAGCCGCTCTGTAAGATTACTAGAGGTAAGTTGTCGAATTCGATAAGGCCTGCCTAACGGGCGGTTCCTGTACGCCTCAAAAGCGGTTCCAAGGGCTCGGCGGCAAGGCGGAAGCAGAAAAGCCGCCTCGGTAAATGGAAATGCCGCAGCTGCGCGTCGATTCTTGCCGTGAGGCGCTGCGGCAAATCTCAGCCGAGATTCGTCGCCATATGGGGAGGTGTGTTTTCCCTTTATACCATTCCGTTATGGCACCTCCTCGGGGACAGGTGGTTTTGACAACCGCTGGGGAGGGCGGTGCCCTCCCCGACTACGGAGTTTCTGCGCCGCCACGCATAGGTTAAGCGGTGGTCGAACTGCGTCGAAGGTCGCGTCATAGCAATGTAAGTTTGGATTTGCCAGCGAGTGGCGGCTGTGGCCCTCACCGACTCGTCCTTCCTGTCAAGCGATTCCCAATATCCAACCCTCGATTTCCGCGACCTTCCGTTCATGGTCGATGAGGCTGGGACTGAAGAACCGTTCCAAGCTGCCCTCCAACGTGCCACTGAGCAATCGCCTTGCGAGTCCAATACCAGCGCGGGTTGGTCGGCGGCGGGGCCTCGCGCGGTTCGGTCGCGCGATCTCCAATGTAGACGCGGAGGCCCTTGAGGCCGGACTCACGCGTCTTCGCCCCGGAGTAGTCGATCCCGATGTGTCTCTCGAAAGCCGCGCCCATCCTGGCAGTTTCACTATGCATGCTTATGTGGGTCAAGCTGCGCCGGCTTGCTCTTGGGTTGTCAGTCTTGAATTCTTTTGGAGTAGCCGCCATTGCCCTGGTGTAGTCCCTTCCCATTGGTGGAAAGCCCGGAAGAAGGAATTGGCGTCCTCGTAGCCTAAGAGGTAGGCAGTTTCGTTCAGTTCCCGAGATGAATGGAGCAAGTAGTGCCGGGCCAGTTCACGACGCGCTTCATCCAGCAAACGCTGAAACGTAATGCCCTGCTCGGTGAGACGGCGCTGTAACGTCCGGGTGCTTAGATGCAGCTCTCTTGCGAGGTCCTGTATCCCCGGACGGTGGCCCGCGAGCAGCTGCTTCAGAATGCCTTTTGCTTGCTCCGTAAAAGTCTTTTGCGCCAGTTGTTCAGCCAGCTCTGCCTCAAGTTGCGGAGCAATTGCCGCCAACAAATCCGCGTTGTAAGTGACGAAAGGCAATTGCAGGTCTGCCTTGCTAAATACTAGGGCGTTTTGGTTGGACTTGAATTTCACGGGGCAGCGGAAGTGCGTCTCGTACATTTCGCGATGGGCCGGAGGCCGCTGAAACTCCACCCGCTTCGGATTCAGAGGTCGTCCGGTACCTCGGTGACCAATGCCAACAATCCATGCGAAACACACATCCACCAACAATGGCGGCTCTTTCTCGTGGGCGAGAACCCAAACGAACTGAATCGCGGATTCAGTCCCTCGTTCGACTATGCGAATTTCCTCTGGACAAGTGATCTGCTTGTAGCGCGACAGGCGCTCGACGGCGTCCCGGAACGACCGTGCTGATAGGGCGGCCATCTTGATCGGGTCGTAGCGCTCGACACGCTCTTCGGTGCCCAGCTTCAGGCCAAAGCCAGGATCACTGCTGGATTCCGCGATTCCTCGGTAAAGCGCGAAGAGCTCCTCGGTGCTCACCAGGATTTTCTCCTGGTTGAACAACGCCGTTGGCAGACCCGCTTGTCGCAGCACTGCCTCAGGCGAGAGGCCCAATTCTCCTAGCTTTCGCGGCAGAGTACTCGAAACTCGAAATCGGTTCGCCATTATTTACCTCACGGCATTAACTACTACGTTCGTCTTGGCCCTATCGCGACCTGTATTGCTCATCGCTGACCTGTTCCATCCAATCTACAACTTTGCCGTCTTTCTTTTCTTGAATCGCGATGTGCGTCATGGCCGTGGTCGGCGTTGCACCGTGCCAGTGCTTCTCGCCGGGCGCGAACCACACTACGTCACCAGGTCGAATTTCCTCGATTGGACCGCCCCACCGTTGTGCCCAACCGGAGCCAGCGGTGACGATGAGAGTCTGGCCGAGCGGATGCGTATGCCAGGCAGTCCGGGCACCTGGCTCAAATGTGACACTCGCACCGGCGACGAGCGCCGGATCGGGCGCTTGGAACAGCGGGTCAATGCGCACGGTTCCAGTGAACCACTCGGCTGGTCCCTTTGTGGAAGGTTGCGATCCGACTCTCTTAACGTCCATCTCCTCCTCCTCATCCGTTCGACCTCGTGGCCCATCAGTCGCGACATGCATCATCACGCAGGGCAGTTCAACGGTATGACATCTTCAGAACCTGCTCTGGAAGGCGAGCACCCTGTACGGGTATGTTCGAAACGCCGCTACCGATCTCTCTCAGATCATCCGCAGTAAGTTCGACCTCACACGCCGCGATGTTCTCTTCCAGTCGGTGGAGTTTAGTTGTGCCCGGAATCGGAACGATCCATGGTCTTTGTGCAAGTAGCCAGGCAATTGCGATTTGGGCAGAGGTCGCGTTTTTTTGCTTCGCGATTCGGCCCAACAAGTCCACTAACGCCAAATTCGCTTTGCGAGCTTCAGGTGCAAAGCGGGGAAAACTGGCCCGCATATCGGAGCTATCAAACGACGTTTTCTCGTTGATCTTGCCCGTGAGAAAGCCCTGACCGAGAGGACTCCAAGGCACGAAGCCAATGCCCAGTTCCTCGCACGTGGGCAATATCTCCGGCTCGGGGTCTCGCGTCCACAACGAGTATTCGCTTTGTACGGCGGTGACCGGTTGGACGGCGTGCGCGCGGCGAATGGTTTGAGCTCCTGCCTCTGAGAGGCCAAAGTGCTTCACCTTTCCTTGCTGGATCAATTCCTTGACGGCACCGGCGACATCTTCAATCGGGACATTGGGATCGACCCGATGCTGATAGAGGAGATCGATAGCATCTGTCTTCAGTCGTTTTAACGAAGCTTCGGCAACTTTCTTGATGTGTTCGGGTCGGCTGTTCAGACCATGGCGCTGTCCGTTTGGCTCAATGTCGAAGCCAAACTTAGTAGCGATTACAACCTGAGAGCGGAAGGGTGCGAGAGCCTCGCCCACAAGCTCCTCATTTGTGAACGGACCATAGGCTTCGGCTGTGTCGAACATTGTCACACCTCGTTCGACAGCCGCGCGGATCAAGGAGATTCCGTCCTTGGTCTCCACGCTTGGGCCATAGGCGTAGCTCAGTCCCATGCAGCCGAGTCCAACCGCGGACACTTCAAGCCCACTTTTTCCTAATTTGCGTTTTTGCATCGAAACTCCTTGGTGGATGATTCCGGGTTCCAACTCGTTCGATTTCCAGTTCTTCATTTCTTCTACAGATCCTTTACATCGTATCCGGGCTTTTTATAGAGCTTGTCCCACTTCCTTTGAATATCACGCTTGTATACCTTTTCCAGCCAATCTTGAGATTTGACTTTGTCCTGACCCCAGTTTATGTACCAGTGCTTATGAGAGTTTGAGGTTGTTGGGTTGACGGAACTTGGGGCGGACGGAGGGAGGGCGTAGCCCGACCGGAGTCGGCCCCAAGTTCGCCGGCGAATTCCGCCGGCGTCTGGTA
>DATGMH010000103.1:0-69134 GCA_035293725.1 Bryobacteraceae bacterium | reverse complement strand
ACGGTGTAGGCCATGTTGTGGACTCCGAGACTGCCGTCCTTTTGCACAAAGAGATAGTTGTAAGCAGCTTCGAGTTGAGGCTGTGTCCAGGTCGCATCGATAGTGAGACTCGATTTAGCCTGGCCCACCGGCGGCAGCATGACAGCCAACTGATCCAGCAAGTGCTGCACTTCGGTTTGCAGACCCTCGATATTGCCGTCGCCGTTATAGTCCATCAACGGGAAATTGAAGGTGGTGACGTCCGGGCCATGGCAGCCCTGGCAAGCGGCAATCATTTGCACGGCCGGAATCTTGTCCGTGCCGGCGAAGCTCATCTTAAACGTGTGGCCGCCGACTTGGCCGAGCGCCGGGTCGGTCGCGGCGGGGCTCTGCATATGGCAATTTGCGCAAGTATCCGCTACTACGTCGCCGTGGGCGGAGCTAGGGATATTCTTGCCATAGGTGAAGCCGTTGGTGCCCGTCAGCATGTCGGCTTGTGGGCCGTCGTGGGGGCCAAAGTAAGCGCTACCTGTGGTCTTGGCGGCGTAGACAGCGGCGTTTTGGCGGCTCTGGTGGCAATTCATGCAGAGCGTGCCGGCTCCGGCGGTGGTTACCTTCGTGCCATCGGCCAGCGTCACTGGACCCAGAGTGCGGACCAGGTGTGCGGCCGTGGCCGGGGTGGTTTCGCCGTGGGGCTCATGGCAGGTCTGGCAACTGATCGCGTCATAAGAGAGGTCAGCTCCAGGAACGCCATTGATCCGGTCGATAAAGCCATTGTTGGTGTGACAACCGACACAAGCGGCGCGGCCGGCGCCCGACGGATCGCGCGTGGTAACGGCGTGCAGTGAGTTCCCCCACTCCATGCCTTTGATATGGTGCGTTGCCGCCGAGTGGCATTGAACGCAAGCACCGGCAGTGGTGTCTTTGGAAATTAATCGCGGATCGCCGCCGGAGGCAATGTGGGTAGAGCCGGGCCCGTGGCAATTCTCGCACTGGATATTGGAGACATTCTGCAGCGCCGCGGGAACTTGATCCCAATTACCGGGCTGCATGACGGCGGGAGGAGTCCATCCCAGTAGCGCCATCACGTCATCGAAGCCGCCGTTTACGGCCGCGGGGTTGGTGTCATAGCCGACCGTATGGCAGCCCCAGCAACTGCTGGCATAGGTGGTTCCATTGGCACCGTTGATGTTGTCTTTGAATACCTCGGCATGCAAGGTTTTCGACCAGTCATTTACCATCGACCAGGCGGTTCCGGCGGGACCATTGCTGTGGCATCCCGAGCAGGCGCCCACTCCCATGTAGGTGCTGGCGGTGATCATGACAGAAAGCGTTGCGACGCCAGAACCGGCCGTAGTTACGGTGGCGCTGATGTTGTAGATTCCCGCTTTATCGGGGCGCAGTAGCTTGCGGCCCGCCACTTGATAAATGACCCTGTCCGACGGCAGATATACGGGCACGTTGGCGCCGAGCGGACTGTCTTCGAGCACCGCGCTGGACCCGGCGGGTTTGCTGGACAGCGACCAGGTGACACTGGATATCTGCGAAGCCGGCACGTTGATGTCGACCTCGGCCTCCAGATGAACGGGCTGGCCCACGCCCACCGTTTTCAGGCCGCCGGTCAACTCCATGGTGGCGGGGAGGCCGTAGGCAGCGATGTCGTCGCGAGTCATGGGCCGCGTGGCAAGCTGGGCCTGAAGACTTTGGGCGTAAACGTTTGCCGCGCAGACTGCGATCAGTAGTAGCACCAGAAGGCATGTGCTGCGGGCAGAAATACACTTATAGATTTTTATGAGCATTTGATTGATTACTCCTTGTCAGAGTGGAGGAACTTGCTGGTGGGATTGCGCATCGCATGCCAAACGCGCAACCACTGTATTTTCAGTAAAATCCGCCGCGCGGATGCGTGCTCTCACGCACCCAAGGCGCAACCGCTTGCGAGGCTAAGCGCAAGTTCCTGGGTCTGGCAACGCAAATGGGTATAAGCTTCGAAGGAATAGAACTGTCCGGGCGGGCCTATCACAGCAGGGGAAGGAAGTAGGTCAAACTTTGGTCCTGTTGGGCAAGGGAAGCGGACACGACGCGCGGCTGCGGCTTTCTTTTCGATACACGCTTGTTCAGCGCAGGACTTAAGCGATTCTAGAATGGAGCCATTTGATAGACTGAGTCGACTCGTGTTCATGTGGTTCCGCTGGTTCCTGGTCACGGTAGGCGCGGTGTCACCGCTGTGGGCGCAAATCGTGACGCTACACGGAACGGTGACGGATCCCAGCGGAGCCGTTGTGCCCGGCGCCAAGGTGACGGTGACGGCTGCCGATGGAGCTTCGAAAGCAGCCACAACGGATAAGAATGGCGCGTACACATTCTCCGGCCTACAGGCCGGCACGTATACGGTTCGTGCCAGCGCGCGGGATTTCTCGCAGCCGGAGCCAGCCGCAATCGCGCTGAAGGCAGGTATCCAGACGCTGCATCTTCAGCTAACGCTGGCAGCCGTGCAGGAGCAGGTGACCGTCCAGGATAGTCCGGGGCCGACAGTTAGCACGGATGCGGCCAACAACGCCAGTGCTGTGGTGTTACGCGGGGACGATCTTCAGGCGTTGTCGGACGATCCGGACGATCTGCAATCGGACTTGCAGGCGCTCGCGGGGCCCTCGGCGGGGCCGAGCGGCGGCGCGATTTTCGTGGACGGCTTCAGCGGGGCGGAGCTTCCGCCCAAGGAATCGATTCGCGAGGTTCGGATCAATCAGAATCCATTTTCGGCCGAGTTCGACAAGCTCGGCTACGGGCGCGTCGAGGTGTTCACGAAACCGGGCGCGGACCGGTATAGAGGCACAGTCGACTACAACCTGGGAACCGACTATTGGAACACGCGCAATCCATATGCGCCGGAAAAGGCGCCTTTTCTGCTGAACGAGATCGAAGGCAATGTGGGCGGCCCGCTCTCGCACCGGGCGTCGTTTTTTCTGGATTTTCAAAGAAACGTCGTGGACAACGGGTTCATATTCAATGCGGTCACGGTAGATCCGAAAACTTTTGCGATCCAGCCGTTCGCCGGATTCATTTCAACGCCGCAGCGGTTTTTGCGCCTGAACCCGCGCATCGATCATCAGCTCACGGACAAGTTGACGGCTACGGTGCGCTACAGCTACACACACGCCGAAATTCCCGACGACGGCGTCGGCGGCCTGGATCTGCCCGCGCGCGGATATCGGATGCAGTACACCAATCAACTGGTACAAGCGACCGCGACGGCGGTACTTGGTTCGACGATTAACGAAACGCGCTTCCAGTACAACCGCAACGCGCAGCAGATCGCGGCCAATTCGGCAGGGCCTGAAATGCAGGTACTCGGCGCATTTAACGGCGGCGGATCGCAATTCGGGCAGACGTTCGACACGTTCACCTATTACGAGGCGCAAAACAACACCTATATAACCCACAGCACGCACTCCATTCGCGTCGGGTTCCGGGTGCGCGAGCAGGTTGACCAGAATATTCAGCCGTTGAATTTCAACGGGACATTCACGTTTGGCGGCGGCGATCTCGAGCCGGTGCTGGACGCAACCAATCAGCCGGTGGCCGGCGCGAACGGCCAGCCTTTGCTGGCGCCGATCACATCCATTGAAAGATACCGGCGCACACTGCTGTTCCAATCGCTGGGTTATACGGCATCGCAGATCCGCGCCTTGGGCGGAGGGGCGACACAGTTCAGCATCAACGCCGGCCAGCCGGCGCTTACGGTAAGCCAGTTCGACTTGGGCGCGTATGCGACCGATGACTGGCGGGTTCGGCCGAATCTCACGCTCAGCCTGGGGCTCCGGTATGAGGTGCAGACGAACATTCACGACTGGCGCGACCTCGGGCCCCGAATCGCAGTGGCATGGGCGCCGGGCGCCGGTGGGCCGAACGCGCGCGCCACGACGGTACTGCGCGCCGGTTTCGGAATTTTCTACGACCGGTTTGCGCTCGCGAATACCCTGGCGGCGGAACGTTACGACGGGATTGTTCAACAGCAGTACGTGATTACGAATCCGGATTTCTTTCCCGAAATTCCCCCGGCGGCAACGCTGGCGGGATTTCGATCGACGCAGGTGATTCAGGAGGTCAGCCGGAGTGTGCGCGCGCCGTACACGATGCAGTCCGGCCTGACGCTAGAAAGGCAATTGCCCGCGAACACGACGCTCGCAGTGACGTACGCAAATTCGCATGGCGTTCACGTCCTGCGCTCGAACGACATCAATGCGCCGCTGCCGGGAATCGGCGCGTTTCCCTATGGGGTCACCAATCCGATTTTCCTGATGGAGTCGTCGGGGCTTTACAACCAGAACCAGCTAATTGTGAACCTGAACAGCCGGATCAATGCAGGCTTCTCGCTGTTCGGATTTTACGTGCTGAACCGCGCCATGAGCAACAGCGACGGCGTCGGGACGTTTCCCGCGAACCCTTACAATTTCTCGGGAGAATACGGACCCGCGATTACAGACGTGCGGCACCGCATTACTACGGGCGGATCGATTAACTTCCGGTGGAACATTCGCGTCAGCCCGTTTGTGGTCGCGCAGACGGGGGCGCCCTTCAATCTGACGGCGGGAAGCGATCTTTACGGCACAACGCTGTTCAACGGACGCCCTGGAGTGGCAACCGATCCGAGCAAGCCGGGCTTGATCGAGACGCCTTACGGATTGTTGGATCCAAGACCCTCTGCGGGTGAGGCTCTGATTGGACGCAACGCGGGACGGGGACCGGGGCAGATCGGCGTAAACCTGCGGATCGCGAAATCAGTGGGGTTCGGAGCACGGAAGGAATCGGCCGCGAAGCCGCCGGCCAGTGTGCCGGCGGGAACCGGTGGGGCAGTGGCAGCGCCGGCGTCGGGCGGTGGATTGCGAGGCATCATCGGCGATCCATCCAGCGGGCACCGCTACAACTTGAGCATCGGCCTGTCGGTGCGAAATCTCTTGAATCACACCAATCCCGGGCCGATTATCGGGAACATTACTTCGCCATTGTTCGGATCGGCCACGCAGATCGCCGGTGGGCCGAATGGCGAGGGATTTTACGAAAACGCGAATAACCGGCGGCTGGAAATGCAGCTGCGTTTCACCTTTTAGCCTCGTGGGCAGGAGGCCAAGCCGGGTGCAGCGAGGCGGCGCTGGTGCTTTTCTCGCGGGCATAAATCTCCACCCACTGCCCACGCCGGGTCCACCGCTGCACGGTGATCAGGCCAAAGTGCTGGCGGACTTGCGCGGCGGTCATTTCGGGGCCGTACTCGTAATAGCGGGCCAGAAATTTTCGGACCAGCGGCGATCGAAGGACGCCCCATTCGGGCTCCCAGGTTCGTGAATAAAGGACCAGGATTTTCACTCGTTGCGGCTCGATGGTTTCCAGCGTCGACGCACGGAGGTCGGACGTTTCGGCCACGTTCATTTTTCGGGTGACATACCCGAAGACGGGATCGCGCAGAGCTTGCGTGAGCGGCCAGGCGGTGTAGATGGTCTGGTCCGGGTAGGCACGCTCGAGATAGCGGGCGGCGTCGCGATGCAGCTCGACGAAATTCACCATCGCGAGGTTATTTTCGTAAGGGAATGGGAAGACCGGGTTGACAAAAAAACCGAGTAGCAGGCCAGCGGAGACGGTTGCGAATGCGGAGACGTGCGCCCGGACGGATATGGAACTCCAAGCCGCCGCCATGGCGATATAGACGAGTGGGAGGACGGGCAGCAAATACCGTTCGAGCTCGGCGCCTCCGATCAGGCTGACCATCACTGTGTGCGCCGCAATAAAGAGCCAGACGATTTGCCAAGCGCGCGTGCGGTAGAGTTTGACGCGCCGCCACGCCACAAGGATTGCGATCGAGCCAGCCCAGCGGAAATCGGCAATGAAAAGATAGTAGATCCGCCGGATCAGCGACGCGGAGGCGCGGACCGGGTGCAGGGCATAGCCGAGATTGTAGTGCGTGAATCCGGCATCGCCGAACACATGTCCGGTAGCGCGCCAAAGGAAAAAGAACCAAATTGCCAACACGGCGAACGGCGCGGCAAACCAGCAGGCCTGCTTGCGAGTCGAGGGATGGAGCCAAAGCACGCTGCCCAAAATCAGCGGCAGGAGCAGGCCGGTTTCCTTGGTCAATACCAGCGCTGTGCAGGCCAGGGCCGCGGATTTATAGCGCGCCTCGAGAAAAAACAGCAAGGCCACGAGCGTAAAGAGCATGGCCGGCATGTCCAGCTGAGCCAGCATGGACTGGGTGTAGAACAGCGGATCGAGGAGCAACAGAATCACGGGCACGAATGCCCACGCGGGACTCAACCGGCGGCTCATTTGGAACGTGACGAATACGGCCAGGCTCGCAACCAGCAACATAGCCGCGCGCGTGACTGGGATCGAATACCCGAAGATGGTCCAAACCAGCGCGAGGTAAGCCATGACGCCGGGTGGGTGCGCATTGGGAACCGTGGAATGCGGGACCCAAGCCGCATCGTGGAAGATGTCGAGCGCGGCGGGGATGAACTGGCCCATTTCGTCCCAGAAATAAGGTAGGCGCAGATAGGGCGTGTGCGCGATGCCAACGGCGAGGATGATTAGCGCGAAGGAAAACGCGCCCCGCTTCACTGAATTGCGCTGACTTGGGCGTGAGGCTCCAACTTGATCTCGCCGAAGGTGGCCTCGTATTGGGAAATATTCTGCGTCAGGACGTTCAACAACGCCTTGGCTTGCTGCGGGCTGATGTAGATTCCCTGAAAGTTATGGATCATGACGCTATCGGGCGCGGCCTGATTGACGGTTCCGAACATCAGAAAGAAATCCCAGAGGTTGACCCGGATCTGGACGCTGTTGGCGTAGCTTTCGCGGTAATCCGCGGTGTTCACCAACTGAAATTTCGGCGGAGCTTGTGGCGTCATGACACAACTATAGTGACATACCGCGCAGGAATACCGCGCGCTCAGATGCGCTTATGAATGGTCCCTGGGAAATTGCCGTCCGGGACGACCCCGTAATAGCGGGCCATCCAGTAAGGCAGGATGTAATCGATGCCCGCGCTCTCGATGGTGCCGGAACCCCCGCCGACCAGTTGGAACGGGCTGCGTTGCCATAAAAAGTCGGTGGGGACGCGCTGCGGGATCGGGATCGGGTTACAGGACTGGTCCGAGCTGACGCAAGAAGGGTATTGGCCGCGCAGATCCACGTACACGTCGCGAGTGGGACGCTGCAACGTTTGATTGAGATACGTGACCGTTTGGGCGTCGCGCGTCGCATCGGGGCCATTCAGCGCGCGGTCGATCATGTTGAAGTGGGGGTTCATATGATCTTTGGTGGCGTCGCGATAAAACTTGTACGCGGCGCGGTATTGAATCAGGAGGAGCGGGTCCTTTTCGAGCCGGATCAGATTGAAGAAGTCGATGGCATCCAGGTTGAACTTGAAATACGAGCTGCGGTCGTCTTGGGATTCCAAGGCGACAGGTGTGATGGCGAGCGTGGCTTCGGCGGAGGCGAGATTTTGGTACGGGCCGGCGAATTGGGCCGAATTGACCTGTTTACCGATCTGCAGGATTGTCAATTGCTCGTCCGGGCGGATGATGAACGTGGTAGTAACGCTGCCGTCGGGCATGACAATCGTCCAGGCATGGCCGAGAAGGAAATTCAGCATACGAGTAGCTAAGGCCTGAACGCTGGCGCGCACGTCGGGTTGATTCACGAAGTCATAGGCAACGCTGAGGCCGAAAAAGACACCGAGATACTGATCGCGGGAAGTATTTCCAATCCAGAAATTTTGGCCGCTGTTGTGGATTCCATTAGCGGCTTCTTCGTGGGTAATTCCTGCGGCGAAGGGGGAACTCATGGGGACCAGGCAGCGCGCCAACAGGTCCGTGCCGGTCACATCGACGAGAGATTTGAGGCCGGCCAAGGCGCGGCGGGCATTGGCGAGCGCATCCGGGTCGCTGGTTACCTTGTAGCGGAACGATTCGGCGGCCAGGTAGTGGCCGGTCCAGATGGCCGAATCGCCGCAGCGCGTGTATCCGACGATGGATTGGCTTGCGGACGAAGCAAAAATCGGGTCAAGCACCGTGCCGAACGGCATGTGCCTGCCTTGAATGTTGGCCGAGATGGCGCGCGCGGCAATTTCGCCGGAAATCGAGCCGAACGCAGCCACGACAACCGCGACAGCCAGGGTGTATCTCTTTGTACTTGCCCGCATACCGCCCCACCCTTAGACGCTACGATGCCGCCCAGGGTTGCGTCAGCGTATGTCGGAGAACGGCAGCGGACGCAAGATCGAATTGCTGATGTTTGAAACGTTCTCGGTATCGTTGTTTGCGGGCAGCGAGCGCAGCTTTTGCCATTCCGGGTCGGCGCCGAAGGCCTGCCAGAGTTTTTCCCGGGCCGCCAGATTATCGAACGCGAGCATGTACACCAGGTTGGGCATGCGCGCGCCTACGATGGTTTCGGCGCAGAAAACGGGTTGCATTCCGAGCCGCTTGAAGATCTTGATTTCGCCGGTATTGAACATGTCGATCTTGCGCGCCAGCGTGGCGCTCGAGGTGGACTCATACATGCGCAGCTCGAAAACGCGCGGTGGCCGCTGGCCGTCCGCCGGAGGGTTTTCGACGTCCGGCATCGTTTCGAAACAGCGCAGCAACGAGCTGTCCAAACGCTCGTAGCCGCGCGCCGGGGCGGAGGTGTACGCCTTGAGCAGTGCGCGGTATTCCTTGTCCTCGGCTTCTTTGGCGCGAGCCGCTTCCATCGCAGAGAGGCTGGGAAAACTGGCCAGAGCGAGGATGAACGGGCTTTCTTCACCGATAACGCTGGCGAAGAAACCGACCGGCGAGATGCCGGAGCGCTTCAGCGCGGGAACGGCCGAGCGCAGGAAATCGCTGGTGCGCTGCATCTGGTTGTCGGGACTGGTGCGCATACGCATGTAGCGCAGCTCCAAAATGCTGCGCGAGGTCTGGCCAGGCGCGGCGGAAAGCGGCGCCAGCACGGCACCGGAGGCAAAAAGGAAATTCCGTCGGTTCATTCAGAACAACTGTACCCCAACGCGCGGGCATGGACGCGCCAGCGATCATGCGTACCGAAATTCCGGGTCATTGTTGCACGGGCGCAGCAGTTACTCGCCGTCGAGGGCCGAGGCGGCCTGATTGGGTTCCCACAAAACTTCGTCGATTTCCAGGACATGGTTGGCCCAGCGGCTCCAGACAAAAAATGCGTCGCCGAGCCGATTGAGGTATTGAACCGTTTCGGGCGGGATCTGCTCTTCGCGCGCCAAGCGGACGGCGGCTCGTTCGGCACGGCGGCAGATGGTCCGGCAGGCGTGCAATTCGGTATTCAAGCGCGAGCCGCCCGGCAGAACAAAGGAACGCAGCGGCGGTAATTCGGCATTCGCTTGATCGATCTCTTTCTCGAGCTGCCGGATTTCGGCCGGCGTGATTCGGGCTTGCTTCGGATGCACGTCGTCGGGGCGCGTCGCTAGGATGGAGCCGAGGTTGAACAACTCGTGCTGCACGCGGCGGAGGATGGCGGCCAGACCGGGCACGCGCTCGGCGGCTGAAACACATGCCATGCCGACGAACGCGTTCAGCTCGTCCACGGTGCCGTAGCAATCGATGCGCGCGGAATCTTTGGCGACACGCTGGCCGCCCGCCAGGTGCGTCTCGCCCTCATCGCCCATTTTGGTGTAAATGCGGTTCAGCGCAATGCGCGGCTGGTCGAATTTTTGGTCGGGCATGAGCGGCTCCGTTTCCTATTCTCTCGCAAGTTGCGATAATTTCTTGACATGGCGAAGGCGCGGAGTGTTCTCATCGTGCGCGGTTTCGTTTTGTTTTCAGCGGCAGCGCTGCTGTCGGCGCAGACGGTGGCGAATCCGAACGAACTCTACCAGCGCGCGCGGGAACGCGTGCTGGAGCGCGTCAGCCATCTGCCGAATTTTACTTGCGTTCAGACCATAGTGCGCCGGACCTATGCGGGCGGCGCGGCCGGCAAACATCCGCCGAGCTGCGATCAAACGGTCAAGGCGAGCGCGCCGGGGAAACACGGCTCGGCGCAAATTTCCTCCGACCGCTTGCGCGTGGACGTGGCCATCGCCGATAAACACGAGGTTTATTCCTGGGTAGGTGCGGCGCGCTTTGAAGAAGACGATCTTCACAAGCTGGTCGGGGGCGGACAGACCAGCATGGGGGATTTCGGTTCGCTGGTGGCGGCCATCTTCAACGATCATCCCAGCATGCACTTTGAGGGGGAACGCAGCGTGGGCGGAAAACGCCTGCTGGAGTTTTCTTACCAGACGCCGGCCGAGAGCAGCCAATACACCGTGAAAGTGGCTTGGGAAAATTTCGTGACGGCGTACGATGGATCGATCTTCCTGGATGCGCAATCCGGCGAATTAGCGCGGGTGACCGCGCGATCCGCGGTGCTGCCGGAGCAGACCGGCTACTGCCAAGTCAGCAAGGAGCTGGAGTACGGCCATTTGCGCATGGGAAACGCCGATGTCCTGATCCCGAGCGAAGCTGCTTCGATGGCGATGGATCGAAATGGCGCGGCGATGGAGAGCGTTAGCGATTATTCGAGTTGCCGGGAATACGTGGGTGAATCGGTGCTCCGCTTTGATATCGCGGAAGCGGATCAGTCCAAGGATGCGGGCACCACGTCGACCGGCGCGCCGCCAGCCAGCATTCCGCCAGGCCTTGCCTTTGACTGCCGGATCGTGACCCCGATCGATTCGGACCGTGCGGCGGCGGGAGATCCGATAGAGGGCGTGTTACGTTCTCCCATTACGGATACCAGCGGGAAAGTCCTGGCGCCGGAAGGCACGCGCGTGCGGGGCCGCATTTTGACGTTCGCGCAGCATGCCGCGAAGCCCAAGGATTATTTTGAAATCGGCGTGCAGCTGCGCTGGCTGGAGCTGAATGGCGTTCGTGTTCCCTTCGCGGCCAGCATGGTCAATGCGGTTGAAGACGATAAGAGGTCTATCCACCTGAGCCTGCACCCTTACGTGGGGACCTTCATCTTCTACGAAAAGAAGGTGCACGCTACCACGCTGAATTCCCAGTGGGTGACGGCAACGCCTGACGCGCCGGCAGCCAACCGATAGCGCCGTGGGCGCGGCGGGAAGCACGCACTCGGGGTTTTGCCTAACAATTCATGCGGGGCGGCACCTAAGGTTCTCCGGGTTCCCGCCGATACCCCTTATGTATATGTCCGTCGAGAACCAAGATCCTGAAGTGGTGCTGAACCGGTTTAACAAGCTATTGCAGGATCTGGTGCGCGGCACTCTAAACCGTAACACCTTCCAGTCGTGGGAGATAGAGATACTCTTGGACATCGAGACGTGCAATGTCAAGGAGCCAGTGAAACGGGAAACGCTGCGCAGGTATCAGAAGGCCGTGCAGCGCTCGATGGAAAAAGGCGCGCGAAGTCCTTTAAAGCTATCCGAATACCTGGAAGGCAAGAAATCGGCGGCGAGGAAGTCGCAGGTAGCGTAGCAGCGTTCAAACTCACGCGCCTGCGTGGGCCCACCATGGACTTCGCGGTCCTTCGCGGCGGCTGCCCTTTGCCAGCCTGTTATCCTAATTTTCAGAGACTGGCAAAGGAGAACTTCCATGGGCTGTGGCAGCGGAATGGTTGGCCCTCGAATCGAGGACGAGACCGGCAAACGCAAGGTATTCTGCGTAAAATTTCAGCGGGAGATGGTCGGCCTCGACGAGGTTCCATTCGATAACCATCCTCTGGGCCAGCGGATCTACGACAACGTGTCGAAAGAGGCGTGGAAGATGTGGCTCGAACAAATGAAGATGATTATGAACGAATACCGCCTCAACCTCGGGACGCAGGAGGCGCAAGAGTTTCTCCTGAAGCAGATGGAAGACTATTTCTTCGGCGAAGGCGCGGCGTTGCCGCCCGGTTACGTTCCGCCGAAGGCCAAGGGTTAGAGCTGCACCACGGTTAAGGCCGCGGCAATCTCGAAGCGCAGCATTGCGTGTGCCGTGCGCAGTGCGGTTTCCACCTCGGCCGGCGACCCTCCCCGCGCAAAGATGAATCCGAGATAGCTGCTGCCCTCCGGCAGCGGCAGCAGTTTTTGTCCTTCCTTCGCGGTAATGATGACGTCCTCGATCCCGGGGACCGAGCGCGCATCGTCCAGCCCTCCGGCACGAGCGTAAATGCCGGCACGCGGAATTGGGATCATCATTACGCCCGCAGCATCGGTGGGCATCGGGAAAGCGGATACGTCCTCGCGCGCGGCGTGCCGCAGAATCAGTTCTTCGAGGCCCGGCAACATACGGGCACACAAGCCGCCGATGGGCCGCGCCGCCACTTCCAGCATCCATACGCCGTGACGGTTCACGCGCATCTCGGCATGCACGGGCCCCCGAGTGAGGCCTAAAGCGCAGATGGCCTGCTCCGTCGCACGGACAATCCCGTGCTGCGTTTCCGCGCTTTCGCGCGAAGGAGTGACATAGACGGTCTCTTCGAAATAGGGACCGTCCAGGGGATCGGGCTTGTCGAAGACGGCTAAAACGCGCAAGCGGCCATCGATGAGAATTCCTTCCAGAGCAAATTCACGACCTTCAATGAACTGCTCGATTTGTATAAAGCGGTTCTGATCATCGTGAAGACGCTCGATTTCGGGGTCGGCGAGCAGGGCGGCAATGCGCTCGAAGGCAGACAGAAATTCGGGGCGATTGTTGGCTCGAATGACCCCGCGGCTGGCGGAAAGCGTGAGGGGCTTGAGCACGCACGGATACGAAGCCCGATCGGCGGCGCATTCGGGGCCGTCCGAGATCAGAGCGCGAAAATATTCGGGCACCCGCATTCCGGCGCTGCGGAATCGCTCTCGCGCGAGAAACTTGTCGCGCGCTGCTTCGACAGAGGGTGAGGAATTGTAAGGGAGTCCCATGCGTTCGGCCGCGAGCGCTGCAATATAGGCCGGGCGGTCGCCTACGGCAACAATTCCATCCACGCGCGCCTTTTCGGCCAGCGCCGAAGCCGCACGTTGGGGATCCTCAAAGCGCAGGGGGATCGCCTGATCTCCCCAGGGGTCATCTAGGATATGACAGCGGTCGGTGGCGAGCACCAGCTCGTAACCCAGGCGCTCGGCTGCGCCGGCAAAGACACGGGTCTGATAGCCGGTGGTAGCGCCGATCAGGAGGACTCGCTTGGCCATCCTGCTTTCATTGTGCCGCAGGCGGACGGCGCAACAGTCCAACCGGGCGTTGCATGGAAACCGCGCCAGAGCACGCGCGGGGCCAGCGCGCCATAATAATTAGACGTGTATGAGTGAAATTTCAGATCTTCTAGAGCGATTCCGCCGCGGGCCCGAGCTGGTTGCTGTTTCGATTACCGGGGCTGCGGGTTCGGAGTTAGATTTCGTTCCTGAGCCGGGACAATGGAGCATCCGGCAGATCGTGGCGCATCTATCGGATGCCGAGATCGTCGCCACCATGCGTATGCGCCAGATCCTGGCTGAAGAAAATCCAAGACTGGAGGTCTGGGATCACGACGCCTGGGGCAAGAATCTGGATTACGCGCGACGTAAGCCCTCACAGTCGTTGGAAACGTTCCGGCGCATTCGCGGCGAGAACTACGAATTATTGAAGGATCTGCCGGAAAGCGCGTTCGAGCGCGCGGGGAGCCATTCCGGCCGCGGCCGGATGACTTTGCGGGAGCTGCTGCGGCTCATGGCGGAACATGCCGAGAGTCATGGCGCGCAACTACGCGCGCGGCGGGCGGAATTCAAAGCCGCCAAGGCGGTTGCACAATGAAAATTCAATCCCATTTATTCATGTTTGCCAGCGCGGGCGTGCTGCTGGCCGCCACGGTTGACTTCAATGCGGAAGGCCAGCGCTGGTGGTCGCACATCCAGTATCTGGCCAGCGACGAAATGCAGGGCCGCAACACTGGAAGCCCGGAACACCTGAAAGCCGCGCGTTACGTCGCGGGCGAATACGAGCGATTCGGTCTGAAGCCGGCGGGCACTTCCGGCTATATCCAACCGGTGCCGTTCGACGTGCAGCAGATCGTGGAGGAGCAGTCGAATCTGGCGCTGGTTCGGAATGGCAAGGCGGAGCCGCTGGTTCTAGGCGATGACGCGACGTTCAGCCTGCGCGGAGACATCCAGCCGGATACGGAAGCCGGCGCTGTTTTCGTTGGCTACGGTTTGCGTGTTCCGGAGAAGCATTACGACGATCTGGCGGGCTTGGATCTCAAGGGAAAGATGGTGGTGTTGGTATCGGGCGGGCCGTCCTCGATTCCGGGGCCCCTGAAGGCGCACTACTCTTCCGGCGGCGAGCGCTGGAAATACCTTAAGGCGGCGGGCGCGGTGGGAATCGCAACGATCCAGAATCCGAAATCGATGGATATTCCCTGGTCGCGCGCGCGGCTGTCGCGCTTTATGCCGTCGATGAGCCTGGCCGATCCTTCGCTCGACGAATCGCAAGGGCTGCGGCTGGCGGTGACGATCAACGCCGAGCGTGCTGACAAATGGTTCCAAGGGACGGGACATACAATCGCCGAGATTCTGGCCGATGCCGACAGTGACCGGCCGCTGCCGCATTTTGCGCTTCCGGTGTCGGTCCGAGCGCACGTGCAGCTCAAGAAGTGGAAAGTGGAGTCGCAAAACGTGGCCGCTGTGCTTCCGGGCTCGGATGCGAAGCTGAAGAACGAGTATGTCGTGCTGACGGCTCACCTGGACCATGTCGGCGTAGGGGAACCGATTAACGGCGACAAGATCTACAACGGAGCGATGGACGATGCTTCAGGCGTAGCGTCGGATCTAGAGATCGCGCGCATGCTGCACGAATCCAACGCCAAGCCGCGGCGCTCCATTCTGTTTCTCGCGGTAACGGGTGAGGAAAAAGGGCTGCAAGGCTCGCGTTACTTCGCCGCGCATCCGACGGTGAGCGGCAAGAACATCGTGGCGGATATCAACATGGACATGTTTCTGCCGCTGCACGCGCTGCACTACTTAGAGGTGCAGGGGCTGGATGAATCGACCTTGGGCGATGACATTCGAGCGGTGGCGCAAGCCGCGGGCGTTCAAGTCCAGGCCGATAAGGAGCCGCAACGAAATCTCTTTATCCGGAGCGATCAGTATAGCTTCATCCGGCACGGGATTCCCGCGCTGGCGTTCAAGTTCGGTTATCTGCCCGGGTCGCCGGAAGAGAAGCTGCATAAGGACTGGTTGCGGGACCGATACCACGCGCCTTCCGACGATTTGAATCAGCCGGTGGACAAAGTCGCGGCGGCGCAGTTCGACCGAATCATTCTGGCGCTGGCCGAGCGCGTGGCGGATGCGCCCTCGCGCCCGGAATGGAAGCCTGACAGCTTCTTCCGGCGGTTCGCCGGGGGCAACGGGTTGTGAGCGATCACATCGAGCTTTTCCGGAAACTTCATGCCGGACCCAAGATTCTGGTACTGCCGAATGCCTGGGATGTTGCGAGTGCACGCATTTTCGAGGCTGCGGGTTTCCCGGCGATTGCGACCACCAGTGCCGGAATCGCTAATTCGATCGGATACCCGGACGGGGAACGCGTCTCGCGCGACGAAATGCTGGACGTGATTCGGCGGATCGTGCGGGCCGTTTCTGTTCCGGTTTCGGCCGATGTTGAAGCAGGGTACGGCGATGCGGCGGGAACCGCGCATGCGCTGGCGGAATTGGGCGCGGTCGGGATGAACCTGGAGGACAGCCGGGCGGGTGCGCTGGTGGAAGTCAGCTCGCAAGTGAAATTGATCGAGTCGGTCCGCGCGAAAAGTAACCTTATAATCAACGCGCGCACGGACGTATACCTCCACTCCACCGGCGGCGATCCAGCGATGCTTTTAGAGCAAGCGGTGGAGCGGCTGAACGCTTATCGCAAGGCCGGTGCCGACAGCCTGTTTGCGCCGGGCGTTCGGGATGCGGAAACGATCGGCCAGCTCGCGCGAGCCGTGGATGGCCCGCTGAATATTTTAGCGGTGGCCGGAGCGCCTCCAGTGGCCGAGCTGGAGCGCCTGGGCGTGCGTCGCGTAACCATCGGCTCGGGCGCCATGCGCGCCACCATGGGTCTGACCCGGCGGATCGCAGGTGAACTGCGCGAGCACGGCACCTATTCGTCATTCACTGAAGGCGCGATGGATTACATTACCGCCAACCGTCTGTTCGCCGCGGCTGCGAAGTAAGAGCGCGGCTCCAGCTGGGCGCATCGCGGGCACCTGCTGCCACATAATGGTTGCTTATGTCGCTCAGCGATGTGCTGTTTGGCAAACCATTAGCCAACTACGAAGAGAGTGAGGAGCGCCTGGGAACCGCCGCGGGGATCGGCGTGTTCGGCCTGGATGCGTTGAGCTCGGCGGCCTACGGCCCGGAGGCCGCGCTTACGCTGCTGATCCCGCTCGGCGCCGCGTCGCTTCAATATGCAGTTCCGATCAGTTTCAGCATCATCGTCCTTCTGGTCATCGTTTACATTTCCTACCGGCAAACCATCGCAGCGTATCCGGGCGGAGGTGGATCTTACACAGTCGCGCGCGAGAACCTGGGGCAGGGCGCAGGCCTATTGGCGGCAGCGGCGCTGATCATCGATTACATTTTGGTGGTCGCGGTCGGGATCTCGGCCGGCGTGGGCGCGCTGGTTTCCGCGGCGCCGGGCTTATTGCCGCATACGCTCGGGCTGTGTCTCGGGATTCTGGCGATCATCACGTTGATCAATTTGCGCGGCGCGCGCGAAACGGGCAATGTTTTTATGTTGCCGACGTACGTGTTCGTCGTTTGCCTGCTAGGCGCGATCGCGCTGGGTCTGATAAGGGAATTTACCAGCGGCGGCCATCCCATGCCGGTGATCGCGCCGCCTCCTCTGAAGCCGGCGGCAGGCGCGGCCGGGCTATGGCTGATCCTGAAATCATTCGCCAGCGGCTGCACGGCGATGACGGGCGTAGAGGCCGTCAGCAACGGCGTGAAATCTTTTCGCGAACCGCGCGTTGAGACGGCGCGCGGCACTCTGACGGCCATCGTGGGGATTCTTATTCTGATGCTGGCCGGTATTGCCTGGCTTACGCCGGTGTACCAAATCGGCGCAACCGCGCCGGGGCAGGCCGGTTATCAGAGCGTTCTGTCGCAATTGATAGCCGCGGTGGCGGGCAAAGGGCTATTCTACTATATCTCGATCGGCTCGATTCTGGCGGTGCTGGCGTTGTCAGCCAACACTGCGTTCGCCGGTTTCCCGCGGCTCTGCCAGATCGTTGCCGAAGATGGATATCTTCCGCACGCATTTTCAATTCGCGGCAGGCGGCTGGTCTTCTCCTACGGAATTTACGTGCTGGCGGCGCTCGCGGGATTGCTGCTGGTGATTTTTGGGGGAGTGACGGACCGTCTGATTCCGCTATTCGCGGTTGGGGCTTTTCTGGCGTTCACGCTCTCGCAAGCCGGAATGGTGGCGCATTGGAAGCGCACACGCGGCCCGGGCGCGGCGCGCGGAGTAATCATCAACGGCTTGGGTGCGATCGCAACGGCCATTACCGTGGGAGTGGTCCTAACCGCGAAATTCACCGATGGTGCGTGGATCACGGTATTGCTGATTCCTTTACTGCTGACGGTAATGTTCACCATCCATCGGCATTATCGGGCGGTGCAGCAGGAAATCGAGCTGGACACGCCGCTCGATGTTACGCCGCTTCAGGCGCCAGTAGTGGTGGTGCCGCTGGAGGGGTGGAGCAAGATTGCCGCAAAAGCATTGCGCTATGCGATGAATATTTCGACCGAGGTTCACGCGCTACAGGTTCGAGGCGCGGAGGATGTCCAGGATCTGCGCGAGAGTTGGACGCATCTGGTGGAGACGCCGGCGCTCGAACTCGGAGTTCCGCCCCCTAAGCTCACGGTCACCGAATCACCCTATCGCCTGTTCTTCACTCCGATTCTCAACTTCGTCGGGGAGATGGAGGCGAAGTTCCCCAATCGATATATAACGGTGCTTATACCCGAGTTGGTGGAGCGGCACTGGTATCACTACTTCTTGCATAACCAGCGGGCCGCAATCTTGAAGGCGCTATTGTTCGTAAAGGGCAATCAGTACATCACGGTGCTGGATGTGCCGTGGTATTTGACCGCGTAGCGATGCGTCGGCGGTGCGTGCTAAGGGCGGGATCAACGGCGGCTGAACAGCCAGAGAATGAACGTGAGAACGACGCTCAAGAGCAGTGATGTAACGATCGGGAAATAAAAGACGGTGTGCTTGCCCCGAACGACGATGTCGCCGGGGAAGCGGCCGAAGCGGATCGGGAGCTTTTCGCCCAGCGATACGATGACGCCTAATGCGACAACGATCAGCCCTAGAACAATTAAGATCCGGCCGAGGCTCATAACCTATTTGTGCGGCACGCCACGGCGATCGGCCATCTCACGGCCGACCTCCGCGATCTGATCGGGCGGCAATAGGCTGGCTGCTAACGGAAACAGCTCGCGATCTTCGATAGCGATGTGGCGCCGGTACATATCCAAGAGACGAGCCAGCGCCTGGCGCATCTGCTGGCGTTGATCGGCGTTCAAGACACCGGCATTCAACCAAGCGCGGCCGAGAGCATCGACGAGATCGTGGTCGCGAGCCGCAGCCTCATGGTCCGCTTCTAATTCAGCCAGGCAGGCCAACGCTGCTTGGCCGTTTCCGGACTTGCGAAGGCGGGGAAATAGCGAGTCTTCTTCGTCCGCGGTGTGTTTCGGGGCCGAGTTGCGGAAATAGGTCAGGCTCTTCTCGAGCGCTTCGCGCTCCGCCGGACCCAGTGAGGCGGAGGCGTCCTGGTTTGCCAGCCGAATGAGCACGTCCAGGAATTTTTCTATCCGGCGATGGCAGTCGCTGAGCAGCCCGAGAGGATTGGAAAAGTCGGATTCTATGCGGCCGATCTGAACCGGCATTCATTTTTATTCTAGCGCCGAGGAATCCGCTGAAGCCTCGATGAAAAGAATGGATGCAATGAGGGCAACCTTTGGTGTGGGCTGAAAGCCGCACCCTGCGGGTGTGGCAAAATCGCCAGCACTCGCCTCTTCAGTTCCTATCCCTTTCGAGAATCGGCGTACCGGTATTCGGGTACTGCCGTGCAGGTACCTCGGCAGCAATCGTACTCCTCACGGACGTAGATAGGGGGGAGCCATGAAAGTCATCGACGTAATGATTCGCAACGTAAGGTTCTGCAGTCCGGAGATGAACCTGGCTGCGGTGGCGGAAATTCTTTGGAAAGCCGGCTGCGGCACACTGCCGGTAGTGGAAAACGGCCGGGTCATCGGAATGATCACGGACCGGGACATCGCGATCGCATTGGGGACAAGAAACCTCCGGCCGTCGGAAGTGTTGGTACGGGATGTTAGTCTGCCGAAATTATTCTATGCAGCTGCCGGGGAGGACATTCATATCGCACTGCAAACGATGGCAGCGCAGAAGGTGCGCCGGCTGCCGGTAACAGATAGCAAGGGGGCGTTGCAAGGTATTCTCTGCCTGGACGATGTCGTCCTGTTCGCGGAACAGAAGGGTGCGCTTACCTATTGGGACGTTGTGGATACCCTGAAGTCGATCAACGAGCACGCAGGCATTTTTCGGGCAGTAGAGGTTAAAGGGTAAGGATTTATCCAGGTTCGGCGCGGACTTTCGGAGTTGGAGGACTAGCCGCGGGTGGTAAGGAGCGGTCACTCGAGGGTTCGCGCCGGGGGCGCTCAATAACCGCCGTGTTGTTGATGAATATGTCGGGTCCAAGTCACGACGCTCTCGAGATGTTGGGGAGTCCACCGGCGTCGTCCAGGCGGTAGGGACTTGGCCCGACCAGCCCCCATAGGCACACATAACGTCGAGTAACGTTCGAACGCGAGTTTAAAAGATACGACGCCGTCGATTGGTGGGCGCCATCGACGGTGCAAGGCTGGCGTAGAACGATCGCAAGTGTTCCCGGTACGCGGGTCCGGCCCGGGCGAGAATGTCGTTGTGCCCGGCTCCCTCAACAACCCAGAAAGATTTAGGCATCTGCGAAGCTGCGTATAGCTTCTCAGCCAAGCGCGTCGGAATCACCTCGTCCCGGTCTCCCTGGATAAACAGCTTAGGCATGAGCAGCCAGCGGATTTTGGGTAGTGAATTGTAGCTTCGAATCAGAACAGGACCGAGGAAGGGGACGATCGAAGCGGCCACGTCGGCGGCTGAAGTGAAGGGCGCCTCGAGAACCAATCCGGCGCAGGGGCGCCGAGTTGCGAGGTCGATTGCGACGGCGGACCCGAGCGACTCGCCATGTAGTACGATCTGGCGGGAATGGAAACCAAGCTTCAGCAAATAGATGAAGCCGGCCTCGCTATCCCTGTAAAGTCCGCGTTCGGTGGCCCAACCTTGGCTGCGACCGTAGCCGCGGTAATCAAGCGCCAGGACGGAAGACCCGGCGGCGGCGATCTCCTGCATCTGCGCGGCACGATGGCTGACGTTTCCTGCATTCCCGTGCAGAAATAGCGTTGCAAAACGCGAACCGGGCGAAGCCAGCCACCACCCGTGCAGCCGTACATGATCCTCAGTTTCCAGCCACACGTCCGAGGCGCCAATCTCGTGTTGGCGGCCCCAATCGCCGCCCGGAAACTTGACCGGATAGTAGATGGCGCGATTCGCCAGATAGTACAGCGCGCCGCAGGCCAGGGCAAATGCCACAGCCCAGATCACAGACGGTGGCAAGCGCTGCACGAGGTTACTTTAGCATCGCGCGAATTCCGGACTCCAGCCGTGCTATCGTCAACTACTTGCCGGAACGCATGCGCGAATCTTCATCGGAACGGGAATTGATCGTCAGCACGGTGCGGCGGTTCGTCGAAAACGAAGTGTTGCCGGTCGCTTCCGGGATGGAACATCGCAACGAATATCCGCACCAGCTTGTGGAGGAGATGCGCAAATTAGGATTATTCGGCCTGAATGTTCCGGAGCGCTACGGCGGCGCGGAGGTCGATTATACGACGTTCGCGATGGTTTTCGAAGAGCTGTCCAAGGGCTGGCTTGGGTTGGCGGGCGTGATTGGAACCCACTCGGTCTTGTGCGACGTATTGGTGCGCTTTGGCAGCGAAAGCCAGAAGGAGCGCTTTCTGCCCGGTCTGGCGCGCGGAGAGCGGCGCGGGGGCATCTGTTTGTCCGAGCCCAATGCCGGGACGGATCTACAGAACGTCAGTACGTCGGCGGTAAGGGACGGGGGCAATTATCGGGTAAACGGGTCGAAAATGTGGATCACCAACGGCCGGTACGGAAATACATTCCTGCTGCTGGCCAAGACCGATGCCGCGGCGCAGCCGGCCTATGCCGGGATGAGCGCTTTTGTGATCGAAAAGGGCGCGCCGGGACTAAACGTTAGCCGCGATATCGACAAGCTGGGATATAAGAGTGTCGAGACCTGCGAGCTGCATTTCGCCGATTTTCCGGTTCCAGCGGAAAACCTTATTGGAGGCGGAGAAGGCCAGGGCTTCAAACACGTGATGACGGGCCTGGAGGCCGAGCGGCTGAACGTGGCGGCGCGCGGCTTAGGCCTGGCTCGAGCGGCCTTTGAGGAAGCGATCCGGTACGCACAACGCCGGACCACGTTCGGCAAACCCATCGCGCAGCACCAGGCAATTCAGATCAAGCTGGCCGACATGGCCACCAAAATCGAAGCATCCCGCCTGTTAATCTATTCGGCCGCCGAAAAGAAAGACCGCGGCGACCGCTGCGACCTGGAAGCGGGCATGGCTAAGCTGTTTGCGACCGAGACGGCCGCGGAGGTATCGCTGGAGGCGATGCGGATTCTGGGCGGCAACGGGTATTCCAAGGATTTTCCGGTGGAACGGTACTATCGAGATGCGCCGCTGTTGGTGATCGGCGGAGGAACCAATGAGTTGCAGCGGTTGATCATCGCGCGCAATTTGCTGCAAAAGCATCGCGAACCGGCCTAAAGTCATTTAGCCCTTTCGGGAGTACGCAGCACGGCATTCAAATTTCCCGGCGTGCGGCGGGAGCCCAACGTACAGCATGGCGGTGACGCCCGTGAATCCGCCTACGAATGCCCTCTGGCTGACGGTCACTCCGGCCAGCGGAAACTTGCCGGCTAGCTTGAGCGTCCGCGTGAATCCCACCACGATGCAGGTAGGCGCATACAGCGCGACGATCGCGGTGACCGTGAGTGGGGTGACGAACCCGGTGAACATTACGGTCAACCTAAACGTGACCGCCGCTCCGTCCCCGCTGACGGTCAGCCCCGGCACGCTGACATTTACGTATCCAAGCGCCACGCTGAGCCAAACCCGTAACGCTATCCACCAACGGCGCGCCCATTTCTTACACTGCTACTTCGGGATCGGCATGGATGACGGTAGCGAATGACTCCAGCAGCGGAGTCGGAGTGGTATTGCCCGGCTATCCGGTGGCTTTGACGGTGACGGTGAACGCGAGCGGTCTGGCGCCGCAGGCGGCAGCGTATACGGGAAAGGTCACCATCGTTGCTTCGGGGGCGGCCGTGACTGCCAAATCGCAAACTGTGACCGTGAACCTGACTGTAAACAGCAGCACGCCAACGATAGCCAGCACCTGGCCTTCGACGCTGCCCGTAAATGGCGGCGACTCCACGATTACCGTTTTCAAGTTGGGCGGTCGGGCCAATCAGTCCCGGAGAATTGATCGCGATTTTTGGCACCAACATCGGGCCATCCGCACCGGCGCCGATGTCCGTCACGGGTGGTTACGTGGACACGTCATTATCCGGAGTGTCGGTCAGCATCGATGGCAAGCCTGCGCCCATCATCTATGCCAGCGCTAACCAGGTGAACGTCCAAGTACCGTACGACGCCGGCGCCCGCAACCAAAACGGTCGGTCACCAACGGTTCGAATCCGCCGGCGACCGCGACCGTTACGATTGCCGCCAGCGCGCCTGCCATTTTCACCGCCGACGGTTCGGGAATGGGGCAAGCGGCCGCACTCAACTACAGCGCGGCTACCAGCCAGTACAGCTTCAACAGCGGAACGACGCCGGCGAAAATCGGCGACACTGTGCTCCTGTATCTGACGGGCGAAGGCGACTATAACGCCAAACCACTGGACGCGACGGGCACCAGCAATACGGGCTACATTATTCCCGCGTCCTTATCCCCGCTGCCGCAGATGAATCCATTGCCGACGGTAACGATCGGCGGCACCAGTGCTACCGTGTCCTACGCGGGACCTATCGTTGGGTCGATCCTCGGTTTGCTCCAAATTAACGCGGTTGTGCCCACCGGAAGCACCACAGGTACGGCCGTTCCTGTGGTGGTCACAGTCGGAAGCAACAGCAGTCAGGCTGGCATCACACTCGCGATCCATCAGTAGAGCGAGCCGTGGCAGCGCGGGTATGCGCCTTAGGTGGTCACCCGGGCCGTAGCGCCACCTGATTCCACCCCCCTCTTTTCGGGTGTATGCTCAAGAGAGCACGTAAGGAGGGTACGTGACGTCTATGCTCAGCTCTCAGCAACAGCAGGATCTCCTGCGGCGTGGCTTCTCTCGCCGCCACTTCGGTCGCATTGCCTCGGTGCTCGCAGCCGGAGCCACCTTGCCGTTTTACAATGAACCCGCTCTGGCGCAAATGTCGCAGCGTGGAGCGCCGATCCCTCCCGATGCGGTTCGGATCAATGCGAACGAAAGCCCATGGGGGCCGTGCGCCGAGGCGGCGGACGCGATCCATAGCGTCGTGCAACGCGGCGGGCGGTACATGTACGAGCAGACTAACGAATTTCTCGCGCTACTGGCCTCGCAAGAAGGCGTGCCGGCGTCGTACGTCCGCGCGTATCCAGGATCCAGCGCTCCGCTGCACCAAGCCGTACTGGCATTCTGCTCGCCGCAGAAGAGCTATGTCGCCGCCGCTCCGACCTATGAGGCGGGCGGCGAAGCTGCTGACTTTATCGGCGCAAAACGCGTGCTGATTCCTCTGCGGAAAGATGGCTCGCACGACGTCAAGGCTATGGCCAAAGCAGACCCGAATGCGGGCCTGTTATACCTGTGCAACCCAAATAATCCGACCGGCTCGCTGACCCCTCGGGCGGATATCGAATGGCTGCTCGCCAATAAACCGGCCGGAAGCGTGCTGATGGTGGACGAAGCGTATCTACACCTGTCCACCGGGCAGCCCGTAATTGATCTCGTGGCGAAGGACAAAGAGATCGTCGTCCTGCGAACGTTTTCAAAGCTATATGGGATGGCCGGACTGCGCCTGGGCGCGGCGATCGCACGGCCGGATCTGTTAAAGAAGATCACCGATTATGGCGCTTTCGCCGTGCCAGTTACCGCAGTCGCGGGCGGCATCGCCAGCCTGAAACTGCCCAACCTGGTGCCGCAACGGCGCAAGATGATCGGCGATATCCGCGAGGACACCATCGCGTTCCTGGAGAAGCATAACTACAAAGTATTGCCGTCGCAGAGCAACTGCTTCATGGTGGACACCGGCCGTCCAGGACAGGAAGTAATCGACGGGATGCGCCAAGAAAAGGTCATCATCGGGCGGCTTTTCCCCGCGCTGCCGACCTCCGTTCGAGTTACGGTGGGCACGCGCGAGGAAATGGACAAGTTCAAGACAGCGTTCTTGAAAGTAATGGCATAGCTGTCGAATCCGTTCTGCACAGAAAGAGCGGCCCAGGTAGCGGGCCGCTCTTTTTGTCTATATTCCAGCAAGCTCTCAGCCTGTCGACTGATAACAGTTGGCGTGCTATTCCCGGGCGGCGATCCAGTGGGTAACCTTGGGCGGCTCGGAGCCGATATGGAAAACCCGCGCCGCCGCCTCAGCATCGCGGTCGGCTATCGTCATACGCTCGTGCTGGCGCAGATGCTCGGCCCAACTGTCGACGACGAAGGTTTCAATGTACTTGCCGGGGATGGCAGCATCTTCGAAAAGTCCCCAACGGACCGCGCCATCCCTGCGGCGGATCGTCCTTAGCGCGTCCATGGCGCGGGCGAACTCGGCGTGCCGCTGCGGCTCGATGGCGTACTCGACAGTTACCAAGACGGGGCCGTGCTCGGGCGAACGCTCAATCGCGAGCGTGGGATCCGGCAGGTGCAAAGACGGGCTCACATCCAGGTGTTCGGAGGCGGACAGGCGAAGCCGAACGGTGGCCGCGGCCGCCACGCCGAGCGCGATCCCGGCTACCAGCAAGGTGGTCCGAAGTCCAAACCGCGAGGCTACTTCACCCCAAATCACGCTGCCAATGGCCATGGACCCCTGGAATCCCAACAGGTACAGAGCCATCGCGCGCGCCCGGACCCAAGCGGGCACCGAGGTTTGAGCGGCCGTGTTCAAACTGGAGTTCGCGAACATCCAAGCTACGCCTCCAGTCAGTAAAACAATAGCTACCGCCGCAAAACTTTCCAGGTACGCGAGCGCGATATTAGCCAGGCCGAACATTACGACTGCTGAGGTGACGATGACCTCCGGAGAAAACAGTTGCCTGAGCCGGCCGATGACTAGCGCTCCCAGGATCGAGCCGGCGCCCAGGCATCCGAGCAATACGCCAAACCCGCTGCTCTCGCGGTGCAGCTCGACTTTGGCGACCAGCGGCAACAGCGACCAAATGGCGCTGGCGGAGATCACGAAGGTGCCCGAGCGCAGCAGGACCGACTGCATGGTCGGTGCGAAACGGACGTAGCGCATGCCGGCCCAAATAGCGGTCATAACGGTTTCGGTGGAATCGGGCGAATGTTCGGGCGCGCGTTTCCAAAAATACAGCACGATCAGGACGGCAATGAACGAGATCGCATTCAGGATGAAAGCAGCGCCGGCACCGATCGCCGCGACCACGAGACCGCCCAAAGCCGGCCCGACGGCGCGCGCCACATTGAAGCCCATCGAGTTAAGAGCGATCGCGGCGGGCAACTCCGCCTTCGGAACCAACTCCGGCATGATGGCCTGCCAGGCGGGACCGTTCATTGTCGCGCCCAGACCCAGAGCGAACGTCAGCCACAGCAGAATCCAGGGGCCGCTATGCCCGGCAATGGTGAGTGCGCCAAGAACCGCCGCGGCGAGCAGCATCCAGCCTTGAGTGATGAGCAAAAGTTTGCGGCGGTCGACGATGTCCCCGATAGCGCCCGCGAGAACGCCTAGAAGGAAAACCGGAAGATTGGTCGCGGTCTGAACCAGTGCGACCAGGAGCGCGGATGGCGCCATTGTCGTCATGGCCCAGGCCGCGCCGACGTTTTGCATCCAGGTGCCGATGTTGGAAACAATCGAGGCGATCCAGAGCCAGCGGAACCACGTGAAGGCAAGCGGAAGCCACGGGCTGTTGGCCCGGAAGGAAGAAACGGCGGACTCGGAAGTCGCTCGCGCCAATTCCTATTTTAGGATTTGAAAATGGCCGAAAGAGCGGACTGGATGAAATTCTCTTTGGCGTAGCAGTATTCGAGCGAATCGGTTACGCCGCTGTTTAGGATACGCTGCTTGTCGGATTCATACGCGCGGCGCAGGGCGGTGTCGCGCCGCAGAGCATCGCGAAAGCCGAGCAGCCGGCGGTGTTCTTCGCCGTCCCGGAGGATCACGTGGGCGTGGACATTGAAGGTCCCGCCCAGTGCCGTAACGCTACCCTCGCGCATGGGCCGCGATTCCGGGAAAGGATCGCGGCCGTGCTGCCGCTGGAAGCCGAGCAAATCAAGCGCCGCTTTGGCGGCATCGAGGTCTCCTTCGAGATAGGTCACCGCTAAATCGATAACGCCTTTGCCGCGGCATTCCGGAACCGAGGTGCTGCCGATGTGGTCCACGTGCAACCGGGCGTCCTGGTCTTCAATTGAGTGCTTTAGCAAGGCCGCGATTTCGGGCCAGCGCGAATCATAGTCCAGGAACGCGGCGGGCTGCATTCGATACGCTTCAATGCGAGTGGAGGTCATGCCGGATTGCGTGGGAGCAGATGTTTTTGAACTTTGCCCAGCGCGTTGCGAGGGAGCTTATCCACTACGACAAACGAGCGCGGGACTTTGAATGACGCGAGTTTTTCGCGGCAGCACGTTTCGAGCTGTGCCGAATCGATGGCGCGCTCGGCCACGATGTAGGCGACCGGAACTTCCCCGCGCACGCGATCGGGCATGGCGGCTACCGCCGCTTCCAAAATGCCGTCCTGCTCTTCCAAAAACTCCTCTATCTCGCGCGGGTAGATGTTAAATCCTCCGGAGATGATGAGGTCACTTTTGCGGCCGCTCAAAGTGTAGTAGCCGTCGGGCGAGCGAACGGCGAGGTCGCCGGTGCGGAAGTATCCGTCGAGGAATGCCGCGCGCGTGGCCTCCTCGCGCCTCCAGTAACCCGCAAAAATATTGGGGCCTTTCAGGTACACTTCGCCGGTTTCTCCATCGGCCACCGGCTTGCCGTCGGCATCGAGCAGCCGGATAGAAACGCCAGGCAAAGCGAAACCCACGCTGCCGGGACGCCGCTCACCGATATAGGGGTTGCTGATGTTCATTATGGTCTCGCTCATCCCATAGCGTTCCAGGATGGCGTGGCCGAATTTAGCGCGAAACTCCTCGAAGGTTTGGGCCGATAGCGGCGCCGAGCCGGACACGAACAGGCGCATTCGGGCGCCGATGGCGCGCGCATCGTCGGCGGGAAAGTCGAGCATGCGCACGTAAATCGTGGGCACGCCGAAGAACAGGGTGGGCTGAAAATCCAGGAACTCGGCGGGGGCTTTCTGATGTTCGAAACGCTCCAGTAGCCGCATCCGGCAGCCGCTGGCGAGCCAGCAATGCACGCCGTTGCCGAGCCCGTGCACGTGGAAAAGCGGCAGCGCGAGCAGGAAACGGTCGGTGCTGGTGATCTGCCACGCGGTGAGCAAATTGATCGCATTGGATGCGAAATTGTTGTGCGTGAGGACCGCGCCTTTAGATGTGCCGGTGGTGCCGGAGGTGTAAATGATGCCCGCCGGATCGTCACCGTCGATGCCTACAGGGGGCCGCTCCTGGGACAGCGCGGCGCCTTCGCGGGTAAGATCGGCCGGATTCCAGATGGGAATAAGATCGGGAAAATCCGCCGCCGCCGTTACGGCCGCTTTTGGCTCCGCATCGCGCAGGATGTGGCTGATCTCCCGATCCCGATACAAGATGTTGATTGGCACGAAAATTACGCCCAGCTTTACACAAGCCAGAAAAAGATCGATCATCTCGACCGAGTTGGCGAGATACACGCACAGGCGATCGCCCTTGCTTAGGCCGCGAGAGGCGAGCAGGTGCGCTAAGCGGTTGCTGCGGGCATCGATGTCGCCGAAGGTATAGGTGGCGTTTTGGAATTCCAGTGCGATTGTGTCCCGGCGGCCAAGTAGCGACAGATCAAACAGGTGGGTAAGATTCATTTCCTTGAGTAATCCGTTATTTTACTGCGTGGCGCCTGCGCTAGTTCACGCGCCACGTGGCAAACTGAAATTGGATGGCATTGGTCCCGCCCTATATCGAATCGCTGAGGCCCTATGAAGCCGGGCGGGGCATCGAGGAGGTGCGGCGCGAGTTTGGGCTCACCAGCATCAGCAAACTCGCCTCCAACGAGAACCCGCTGGGGCCATCGCCGCTCGCGGTAGAGGCTATCCGGGAATCCCTCTCCTCGCTGCATCTCTACCCCAACGGCGGCCTGGATCTTCGCCGCGTTTTAGCGGACAAATTCGACCTGAAACCCGCGAACGTGATCGCCGGCAGCGGCTCGGAAGGCATCATGTCCAACATCATTCGCACCTTTCTATGCGATGAGGACGAGGTGCTCACCACCGAAGCCGCGTTCATCGGTTTCCAGGTACTGGCCAAATCGCGCGGCGTCAAATACCGTACGGTTCCGTACCGCGACTGGCATTACGATCTTGCGGCGCTGGCCGGCCAGATCAACGAGCGGACCAAGATCATTTATCTGGCGAATCCGAACAATCCCACCGGCACGATTTTCTCGAAACACGAGTTCGACGAGTTCTACAAGCACGTTCCCGAACGCGTGCTGATCATCCTCGATGAAGCGTATTTCGAATATGCCAAGGATAATCCGCGCTACCCCGATTCGATGCATTATCGCTACGACAACGTGATTACGCTGCGCACGTTTTCGAAGATCTACGGGCTGGCTGGAGCGCGCATCGGCTATGGCTTCGCGCATGAGGATCTCATTACCAATCTGTTGAAGGTGAAGCTGCCGTTCGAACCCAGCACGCTGGCGCAGGCTGCCGGAATCGCGGCACTGGCCGATAAAGAATTTTTGCACCGGTCGCTCGAGCTGAACGCGCGCGGCCTGGAATTCTTCAAACGCTCGTTCCGTGAACTGGGATTGACGGTGGTTCCGTCGGAAGCGAATTTTGTGATGCTGGTGGTGGGAACCGCCGAGCAGGCGGCGCAACTTGCGCGCGAGCTGCTGATGCAGGGAATCATTGTCCGGCCGTTGGGCAGTTTCGGGTTGCCTAATTGCGTGCGGATTTCAACCGGCACGGACCAAGATAACCAGCGTTGTGTGGAGGCGATAAGCAAACTGACGGCAGTGGTTTCATAACGGGAGGCTCTATATGGAACAGTTGGTAGACCAGGCTAGCGAACAGCGGCTGCAAAGCGACTTCTTGCCGCTCAACGGTACCGATCACGTCGAGTTTTACGTCGGCAACGCCAAGCAGGCTGCCTACTACTATCGGGCGGCATTTGGCATGCAGATCATTGCGTACAGCGGGCCTGAGACAGGGATGCGCGATCGCGCTTCGTATGTCCTCCAGCAAGGTAAGATCCGGTTCGTGCTGACAACGGCTCTCAGCCCGGACAACCCGATCGCCGAACACGTCAGGCTGCATGGCGATGGCGTGCGCGAAATTGCGCTTTGGGTGGATGACGCCGAGGCGGCGTTTCGTGAGACCACACGGCGCGGGGCGCAACCGATTTTAGAGCCAACTACATTCGAGGATCGTGACGGGCAGGTGCGCATTTCCGCGATCGCTGCCTACGGCGACACAATTCACGGCTTCGTCGAACGGAAGAACTACCGCGGTGTCTTTCTGCCCGGATTCCGGGCGGTTGAAGAAGCGGATCTGATTTCGCGGCCGGTAGGGCTTTTGCATATCGATCACATGGTCGGCAATGTCGGCTGGGGCCAAATGAACTCCTGGGTCGCGTTTTACCGGGACATCATGGGATTCCAGTTGTACCAGCACTTCGACGACAAAGACATCAGCACGGAATACTCGGCGCTGATGTCGAAGGTGATGGCCAACGGCAACGGCCGCGTGAAATTTCCGATCAACGAGCCGGCGGTGGGAAAGAAAAAATCGCAGATCGAGGAGTACCTGGAATATTACCGGGGTCCCGGCGTGCAGCACATTGCGCTGGCGACCAACGATATTATCGGCACGGTTTCAAAGCTTCGGTCGCAGGGCGTCGACTTTTTGCGCGTGCCGACCACCTACTACGACGATCTGGAGAAGCGCTGCGGAAAAATCGACGAGCCGGTGGATCAGCTAGCCGATCTCGGCATTCTGGTGGATCGGGATGACGAAGGATACATGCTGCAGATCTTTACCAAGCCGGTGGAAGATCGTCCTACACTGTTTTACGAGATTATTCAGCGTAAAGGCAGCCGCAGTTTCGGGAAGGGAAACTTCAAAGCGCTGTTCGAGGCGATCGAGCGGGAGCAGGCGCTGCGCGGAAACCTTTAAGAGCCGCCGGCTAGTTCGCTTTGTTTGCGACGGTCTTGCCGCCGCCCTTCAATTCAGCTTCGAAGATCGGCTTCACGGCTTCCATTGTCATCGGACCGTTGTAGAGTTTCCCGTTGATGAAGAAGGCGGGCGTGCCATACACACCGGCGGCGTCGCCGTCGGAAGTATCTTTCTTGATGACGGACGCGAATTTTCCTGAATCCAGGTCGGCCTTGAACTTGTTCACGTCCAGGCCGATCTGCTGCGCCCAAACCAGCATGTTCTCGCGCGTAAGCTTGCGGAAATTAGCGAACAGAATATCGTGCATCTCCCAAAACTTACCCTGCTCGTTGGCGGCCAGCGCCGCTTCGGCCGCCATCTGGGCGTGGGGATGCATAGACAGCGGAAATTGTTTATAGAACAAGCGGATGTCTTTCGGATATGCCGCCATTAGCGCCTTCACTTGCTTGACGGCGAGCGCGCAGTAGGGGCATTCGAAGTCGGAAAACTCAACCAGCGTGATGCGCGCGTCGCCCGGACCGACGCTTGGCGCGCCGGCAACAGGGATGGTCACCGGGTCCTCAAGTAACTTCGGCCGGTGAGCCTTGGGCGAAGCGTCCATGAGCTTGCTGATCTCGAGCAGCGCTTTGCCGTCCTTCACGCCTTTGATCGCGATCCCGGCCAGTGCGCGGCTGTAAGAACAGTCCGGGTCCTGCACAATGCAATCGGCTGTCTTGAGGCCGCATTGACAGGAGCAGTCCTGCTCATGCAGCAGCTTCATAACGGCTTTCTTCTGCACGGCCGTGAGGCCGGACAGATCTACGTTACCGATTTTGTCAGGCGCAGCGGCGGCAGCCGAAGAGGCTGGTTTTTGCGCCCAGGCCGCCACGGCAGCCAGGGAAAGGCAGAGAGTAATGGCCCAGGTACGCACGATCCTATTATGACGTCAAATCGACCGTTCGGGCGCCGGACTTGAGCCTAGGCCTTTTGCCGGTCGAGGAAGCTCTTCAGATCCTGCTCGTTAACTGCGGGCTCGCCGGCCGCCACGTTGTTCAGCTTACCCGCTTTCATCCAGCCTTCCAGTTGATCCACAAGACCGAACAAATGATCGAACGAGTCGACGATAAACAGCAGCGGCTGATAATGGTCGATTTCGAAGGATTGATTGATAGCCCACTCGAGCTGAATCGGATAGCGCTGGACCTCCGGCGACTCAATCGCGTGGGCGATCTCGCCGTAGGAACTGAGGAGCCCGCTGCCGTAAACCTTCAGGCCGTCGCGCCCGCGCATGAGCCCAAACTCGATGGTGAACCAGAAGAACCGCGCCATCGCGCGCATAATGCTGGTCAGGCAATGCGCGCGCGTCTCAGGATCGCGAATGCCCGATACCAGATCCGCCGCCGTGTGCGCGCATTCGCCGAAGCGCACCAGCGTCTCGGCAAAGTGCTTGTCGGTATGCATTGGAACGTGGCCGGCGATGTCGTGGAAAATGTCCGGTTCGGGGAGGTAATCGAGCTTATCGGAGCGGCGGATGGTGATCGTGGTGGGAAACTGGCGATTGCGGAGACAGTCAAAGAACACGAAGGCGGGCACGTAACCGCTGACCGCTCTGGCCTGGAATCCGGTGAGCGGCCCAAGGAAACGGTTGACGTCTTCGAGCCGCGGCACCCGGGCAGGGTCCAAATGCAGGGCGCTCAGTCCCTCGATGAAACGGTCGTTCGCATAGCGAACCCAACGAGATCCCATTCGTTCGTACAGCTTGTGCCAGGCAAGGTGGTTCTCTTCCGAATAGAGTTCGTAAGGTTGCGTTATGTACAACTGGCTGTCGCGCTTGGCCTGTTCAATGAAGGGGGACTCGGTGGTTGTCAAACCTGATGCGGTACGCGTGGAGATGTTGCCCATAGAGGCGCCTCCACTACCAAGATAGCACCACTCTGACGTGGTGCCATTGGGTGATTCGATCAATTGAAAGTGGCCGGATGAGAAATGAGACCTGTGAAGGAATTTCCCTGCCTGTGACCCGTCGCAACGGCCCGCTCTCACAATCCGACAGACCACGGCAGACGAGCGCATCCGGCGCTGGGCAAAGTCCGCGTCGTTTGACCGGTCCTATACTGAAGGCAGGAGACCCGACCATGTATCCGCTGAAGAAAGGAAAGACCACCAAGCAGGCTCACGTTGGTTTGCCGGAGGGGACCTTCGAGGAAGAGCATGGGCGCAAAGGATTTTACGGAAAATCGGCGCATCTGTATCACGCGCATCCGCCGACCGGCTGGGTTCGTTTCGAAGGCAAGCTGCGGCCGCACTGCTTCGATTTGAACCAACTCAAACCCAGCGATCTGAACAACCCCGAGGGAATGCCGGTCGCCTTTCTTGGCAATAACGATGTCCGGCTGTACGTTTCACGCCGTTCCGAGCCGATGCCTTTCTATTTCCGCAATGCGGACGGCGACGAGCTGCACTTCGTGCATCGCGGGCGCGGTGTAATCGAGACCGATTTTGGCCCGGTGCCGTTTGAGCCGGGCGACTACATCAACATTCCGCGCGCGGTCACGTATCGCGTCGTTCCGGAAACGCGCGACAATTTTTTCCTGATCGTCCAGTCCAAGACGGAGTTCGAGCAGCCCGACAAAGGCTTGCTTGGCCAGCACGCGTTGTACGATCCAGCCGCCGTATTCACGCCCGAGCCGGCTCCGCAGCTTGACGACCGCAACGAGTGGGAGATCCGGATCAAAGTGGACGACGACATCTCGAAGGTCGTGTATCCGTTCAATCCCATCGACGTGGTGGGTTGGAAGGGCGACCTGACGGTATGGAAGATCAACATGCGCGACATCCGGCCGGTGATGAGCCATCGCGCGCATCTTCCTCCCAGCGCGCATACAACGTTTGTCACTGGAGGCGCCGTGGTGTGCAGTTTCCTTCCGCGCCCGCTCGAACAGGATGAGGAGGCGCTGCGCGTGCCGTTCTTCCACCGCAATACCGACTACGACGAGTTCATCTTTTATCACGACGGCGATTTCTTCAGCAAGGACAACATCAAGGCGGGCATGGCGACGCTGCATCCGCGCGGTATTCATCACGGTCCGCATCCCAAGGCGCTGGCGAATCAGAAGAAGAAGACCCACACGGACGAGTACGCGGTCATGCTGGACGGCTTGAACCCGATCCACGTTCTGCCGGCCGGCGAAGATGTTGAGTGGAAGGATTATTGGGCAAGCTGGATGGAGAAGAAGCCGGTGGAGAAGCGCTGATTGATCGTCGACGCGCGCACCGCCAGGCACCAGGATCTGTACAAGCTTCTGATCGGCTCCATCGTGCCGCGGCCGATCGCCCTGGTTTCTACGGTCAGTGTCGAAGGAATCAGAAATCTCGCGCCGTTTAGCTTTTTCACCGGGATTAGCTCGAAGCCGACGCTGATCTGTTTTTGCCCCGGCCCGCGTCCGGCGGGCGGCCCTCGCAAGGACACGCTGCGCAATATCTCGATGACCAGAGAATTCGTGGTGAATATCGTGTCGGAGGATATCGCGCAAGCGATGAATGTGACGGCCGGCGAATATCCGCCCGAAGCCGACGAGTTCGAGATTGCCGGGCTAACGCCGGTCGCGAGCGATGTGGTGAAACCGCCGCGCGTGACCGAATCCCACGTCAGCATGGAGTGCCGGCTTTACTTAAGCATCGAGTTCAGCGAGGAGCCCGGGGGCGGCAATCTGATAATCGGCGAGGTGCTGCGTTTTCATGTCGACGACCGGATCGTCGAGAACTATAAAATCGATCCGGACAAGCTGCGCGCGATCGGGCGCATGGGCGGACCGACCGGCTATACGCGTACGCGTGACCGCTTCGACATGATCCGGCCCAAGGTGTAGCTACTTCTTTTGAATCCAGGCGACGGCGGCATCCAGCGCGGGATCTTTTCCTTCGAGCAGTGCCTGGCGCGTCAGAGGGGTTTCGACATCCGGGGTGACCCCCAGTCCCTCAAGCGGTTTGCCGCCTTCGGAGATGTAGTTCGCGACCGCATATTGGAAGCCGTCGCCGTTCGGTAGCTTTTCAAACATCGACGGCAGTGCCGCCGCGGCCGTGTGGGTGCCAAACACGCGCGCACGTCCGAGATCCTTCAAGCCTTCCGCGAGAATTTCGGACGTGGACGCGGACGCGCCGTCCACCAGGATCGCGAGCGGGCCGCGGAACGTTTTCGCCCGCGGGTTGATGACGAACTTAAGCGTGGTATCGCGCATGTAGAGCGTACCCAGCAGTTGGTCGGGCTTATCCATGAACCAGCCGGCCATGCCCATAGCCATGGCTCCCAAGCCGCCTGGATTCCCGCGCAGGTCGATGATGAAGCCGTCGCATTTCATGCAGGAGTTGATTGCCTCGGCGAACTGGTTCATCAGCCGCGCCGGATCGAGAAAAATGTTGAATCGGACATAACCGACGTTTCCGCCCCCGACCCGAGCCGACTCGAACCAGACGTACGTCGGATACAGGTAGCCGAGTTGCGTTAGCGTGCCTCTGGGCTTGGTGCGTGCCAGATTTTTCGTTACCGCCTGATTCCGCCCGTTAAGGAAATCTACCTTGATGCTCTCGCTGGCGTCGCCGTCCAGGCGCGTCAGGATGGCGCGGCGCAGCATGATGTCGCGCAGGCTGGATTTGCTGTAGGACTCATCGAGCTTGGCGATTACCGGCGCGAGTTCAGCGCCTCCGATTCGAACAATTCGCCACCCCGGTTGCACCCCGTTTTTGGCGGCGGGAGAACCCGCGTCCACCGAGCTGACCAACGCCTGGGAGCCGGTCACGCGCACATCGATGCCGGTGGTGTTATCGCGCGTTTTGCTCTCGCCGTCCAGGTCTGAATACAGCTCGGCGGGAACGATCCCGAAATGGGTCTCGTGCAGCCGGCCGAGCATATCGTTCATGACCGCGCGCGCCGCTTCCATGCTGTCGGCCTTATCAATGGCGGGCCTGAATTCGTCATGAACCGCTTGCCAGTCTAAGCCGGCAGGCTTTGACTGCCAGTGCTTGTCGCGCACTGTCTTCCAGACTTGTTCGAAGGACTCGATGTTGAGCTGGCGCTGCTCGGGGGTAAGCGCGAGTGCGAACGAAGCCGCGGCGACCAACAGGACGAGGCGCGCGGCTATAACCCGGAGCGAACGGGCTGCGGGTAGCGTCATTCCTTGGCGAGAACCTTGGCGCCTAACGCGCCGCCAATCATGGGCAGAGCGGTAAGGATGACAAACAGCATGAGCAGGGCAAACAGCATCCCTCCTGCGAGAGTCGCGGGATCGCTCAGCGCTTGAGCAAGCGTCTCGGACCGCGCATCGTTCGCCGGAAACTGGCTGCTCAGGTACTTGGCCAAGCCCCCTTGGTTCGAAATGGCGACCAAGGCGGCCGTCATGAGAACGCTCACGAAAATGAAACAGAAAATGCCCGTGATCCAGCCCATGCGCACACCGCCGCGGATGCTGAGCATTTGGCCAGTCCGGCGCGTATAGAGAAAAACCGCCGCGAATCCCGCCGCGAACAGGATAACGATGAGGCGGATCATTGGGAAAGGCAGCGGAAAGAGGAACAGCAGAATCGCCATGAGCGCCGCCAGAAAACCAATCCTCACCGCGAGCCGGTTATGGAAACTGATCTCGGCTGAAGGTGGTGGTGCGGCGACCAGGGGAACCGCCGCTTCCGCTTCCGGCTCTTCTTCTACGATGCCGGGATAGTCGTACTGCGGCTTGCCACACTTATGACAAAATCGCGCTTCCGGAGGCAGTTGCGCGCCGCAGGTGCAGAACTCGGGCACGACTTCAGTTTGACATACCGGAGCTGGATTTGAATGCTAGCAGGTAAAGAAAAGGCCGCTGAATGCCAGCGGCCTTTGTTGAGCGAATTGATACTACGTGCTTAGCCCTTCTCGGCGACCCGCAGGTCGTTGGTTACCGAGAACACACCGGGTACGCCGTTCGCGCGGATATTTGCCATATTCTTGTCGGCTTGACTGTCAACTACGCCAATCAGCGTCACATGCCCGTTGTCCACAATGATGTGGATGGAGGGGTTGGCGCCCATCGCGTAACGATACAGGGGGCCGAAACCGAATATTGCCTGATATTCCGCTCGTCGGATCTGATTATCCATTGGCGAAAGCGGCAGCACTTCGATATTGTTCACGACCTGCGTGACACCGGGAATTTTCCTGACGGAGTGCTCAGCGTCAGACTTCAACACCGGCCAGGTTACTTGCCCGGATAATGTTACAACGCCGCTCGGGTCCACGCGGTACTCGAGATTATCGAAGATGTTGTAATACGGCAGTGAAACCAGTTCATGCCGTACCGCATCGCTTAAATCTTTTGCCTGGTAGCGGGCAAACATTGGAGACGTAAAAGCTGCCAACGCGACTACCAAGGGAATCATCTGCAGTTTTCTTTTCATAGTTCTTCTCTCCCCACACTAAACAGATGCACGCAGGGTACCAGAGGGTTGCGAGGATTACATTCGTTTACAGGCCGGAACACGCTCGCAAGTCATTTGATCTCATTAGGCTTCGTGAGCCGCTCTGCCTAGAACGGGATTTCTGAAGAGGCCGCGGATGGTACACCTAGGAAGGGCAGTTCCGCATCGAATATGCATTCCACCGCGCGCCTAACACGCGCCATGATTCTGGTCAACGCCCTCGCCGGGGGCGCCCTGTACTGCGGCCTACTGCCGCTCTGGGAGGGTTTCGATGAGCTGTATCATTACGGTTACGTGCAGTACATCTCGACGCGGGCGGCCTTTCCAGTGGCCGGGCGCACCGCTCTGTCTCGAGAGCTGTGGTCCTCGGTTGAGTACACGCCGCTCAGCACGTACATCCAACCATTTGTATATCGTCCGAGCACCAGTTTTCAACAATATTTTGCCTTGAGTAACGCCGAGCGGGTCTCGCGCAGGCACGCTCTGGACGGCATTCCGCGGGAGTTCCAACGCGAGTCTTCGCCGCGCGAAAACTATGAGGCCAAGCATGCGCCGCTGACCTACCTTGTTTTGGCGCCGTTGGACCGCTGGCTTTCAAGCGAGCCGCTCACGAGCCGTGTGCTGATTCTACGGCTGGTCCTTTCCTTTACGTCGATATTGCTGCTATGGATTGGCGCGAACGCGCTCGCGCGTGCGATGCACTTGTCCAGCGCCATGCAATCTGCGGCTCTGTTCGTCCTCTTTTGCTGCCAGATGATCTACGCCGTCTCCTCGCACATTGGCAATGACGCTCTGTTGCTGCCTTGGTTCGTCGTATTTGTTTTGGCCATAATCCGCGCCTGTGAGTCGCCGTCCGGCGCACGCATCGCGTTGTCGGCGGTCGCGATGGCAGTGGGACTGCTAATCAAAGCATTTGCGCTGCTTCTGCTGCCTTTGTTATTCGTAGCGCCCCTCATCGCGTGCTCGCGGAACATCCGTTTTGGCGCGCGACTTGTTGCGATCGCGTGCGGAATTCCATTGGCCCTCGCGGGCCCCTGGTACATTCGAAATCTCGTCTTATACCGAAGCTTAACGGCCAGTTACGATTCCATTGCCGCGGTGAGTTTCGGAGAGATTTTCACAGCGGCGCTCGAGGTGCCATGGCCAAAGAGTCTCGCCGACATGGCGCATAATGCGCTTTGGACGGGGAACAATATGTTCACCAGCTTTTCAGCAGTTACCTTGGATGTCCTCATTGTTCTGCTGCTTCTGGCATTCGTGCTATTCGCATTGCGGTTCCGGCGAACGATTGCGGAAATCGTCCTGCTTTCCGCGATCGGACTCTATGCGGCTGGGCTTGCCGCTGCAACAGCAGGGTTCTTCGTCAGTAGCAAAGGCCAAGTGGCCGTCGCGGCGCCGTGGTATTTACCCGTGCTCTTCGCTCCGAGTCTGATGCTTTGTTTTGCCGGTTTGGACCGGTGGCGGCCTGCTGGAACCTGGCTCGCGGTAGTAAACGTCGTGCTCTGGGCTTATGTGGCGGTCGCGTCGTGGATTGCAAAGCTGATCCCACAATATGGGGGTTTTCCGGACCCTCACGCACATCTCTTGCAACTGTGGAACTGGTACTGGCATCAAGCGCCTCTGCGCTACTCGATACTCCGCACCCTCTGTCCTGCTCCGCCAGCGGCAATTTGGTCGTTCCTAGCGCTGGTATTGGCGACACTGCTGCCCACGTGTATGCTGGTGCTACTTGGATTAGTCCGCGAGCGCCGCCTCGCGCTGCATAAGATCCCATAGGCTTTGGACATGCTCGCGCTCTGTAGGCGCGGCGCCGATGGAGACCCGCACCATCCAACGGCCGTCCAGAATGGCCGGCGTTAAGTACGCGGCACCGGAGCGGTTGATGCGGTCGGCCCATCCCAGCGTATGCCGGTCGAGTGCTTCGCCTTCCAATCCGGGCGGTTCGTGACGCACGCACACCGTCTGCAAAGGAACCGGCGCCAATACACGCCAATGGGCGGCGGTCCGCACCCGCTCGCACAACCATTGGGCGTTCTCGAGGTCCCGGCGCAGGCGCGCCCGTAAACCTTCCGCGCCCTGCTCGCGAATGAGAAACCAGAGTTTCAAGGCGCGGAAGCGGCGGCCCAGCGGGATTCCCCAATCGCGCAGATTCTTGACTTCGGTATCGGCGGCGGTTTGCAGATAGCTGGGGTTGGTGGCCATCACGCGGATGAGATGCTGGGGGTCGCGCACGTAGTACAGGGAACAATCGAAGGCGGCTCCCAGCCACTTGTGCGCGTTGATCACTAGCGAGTCGGCGTCTTCCACGCCATCCCACATCCATCGGCATTCGGGCAGAATCATGGCCGAACCTGCCATGGCGGCATCCACATGCAGCCAGAGGTCGTATTGCCGCGCCACCGCGGCTATCTTCGCGACGGGATCGAGAGCTGTAGAGCCAGTGCTGCCGGTGGTCGCGACTACCGCGCACGGTTTGCAGCCGGCTTCCCGATCGCGCCGGACGCAGGCTTCGAAGGAACCCGGCCGCATGGCGTACTCCGCATCGTGCTCCACCACGTGCACGTTATCACGTCCAAAACCGGCCAGCAGCGCGGCCTTACCCACCGAACTGTGGCTGCTTGCCGACGTGTAAACGATCAACGGTTGAGGCGCAGCCTGCAGGCCTCCGCGGCTCAGGCCGTAGCCGGTGGCTCGCTCGCGCGCGCACATTAGGGCGATCAGAGTGGACGTGGAGGCCGTGTCCTGAATCACCCCGCTCCATTGGGCGGACAGGCCGGTCATCTGCCGCATCCAGCCCGTCACTACTTCCTCAACTTCAGTCAATGCCGGGCTGGACTGCCACGACAAGCCCAACACGCCCAGTCCAGTGCTGGCATAATCGCCCAGAACGCTCGCTAGTAAACCGTTCGATGGGAAATAGCCGAAGAAGTTGGGGTGCTGCCAGTGTGAGAGACCTGGGAGCACGATTTTTTCAAGGTCTTGTAAAATAGTCTCGAAGGATTCGGGCTGCTCAGGCGCGCAGGCGGGCAGTTGAGCGCGAATCGCTCCCGGCGCGGTCTGCGCCATCACAGGCAAACCGGCCGCTCGCGCACGATAGTCGGCGATCCAGTCGACCAATTGGTGTCCGTACCTGCGAAATTCTTCGGGTGTCACGAATGCTAGTGTATAATTTCGCCTTTATGAAGAGATGGATTCATGCGTTTCCGGCTGCCCTGTTGCTGCTCAGCCTGCCGGCCGCCGGACAGCAACGCCGGTACAGTGCGGCCGAAGTAGCGGAAGGGAAGCAGCTGTTTTCGGTGCAATGCCAACCGTGCCACGGGCCGAACGGCGATCTGGTTGCCGGCGTCGATATGCGCAAAGGCCAGTTCAAGCGCGCATCCACGGACGAAGAGATCAGCCGGATCATCGCCAACGGCGTACCCGGAACGGGGATGCCGCCATTCAGCCTTCCGGATAATTCGCGCACGGCTCTGGTCGCATACATACGGTCGCTGCACGAGTCCGGCTCGGCCGGCGCGGTCGCCGGCGATGCGCAACACGGACGCGAAATCTTCGAGGGCAAAGGCGGATGCATCGGCTGCCATCGCGTGGCGGGCAGGGGCGCGCGAAAAGGTCCAGACCTGAGCGAGATCGGCGCCCTGCGGAATGCCGCGGCTTTGGAGCGGTCGCTAGTGACTCCGGGCGAGACGATTCTGCCGCAAGAACGAATGGTTCGCGCGGTAACCAAGAACGGAACTGTGATCACGGGCATGCGCCTCAATGAGGACACCCACACCGTGCAGTTGCTCGATCAAAACGAGCGCCTGGTTTCGCTGCTCAAATCCGATCTCCGCGAGTACACTGTGGAAAAAACCTCGCCCATGCCCTCCTATCAGGACAAATTGACACCCCAAGAAATCGGCGACGTGGTCGCTTATCTGCTTTCGTTGAAAGGTCTGCCATGAAATTTCGTATTTTGAGCCTGCTTGCGATTGCGGCCGGCGCGGTGACGGCGCAAGTTTCCAACGAGCGGCTATTGCATCCCGAGCGAGAGCCGCAGAACTGGCTCACTTATTCGGGCAGCTACTCCAGCCAACGCTACAGCCTGCTGGATCAGATCACGCCGCAGAATGTCAAAAATCTGGAACTGCAATGGGTGTTCCAGGCCCGTTCGCTCGAAAAATTCGAGGTGACGCCGCTGGTGGTGGACGGCGTGATGTACATTGTCGAGGCTCCCAACCACGTATTCGCGCTGGACGCCAAAACCGGCCGGGCGTTTTGGGATTACGATTACCGGCCGTCCCGCGATGCGCGCCCCTGCTGCGGATCCGTGAATCGCGGCCTAGCCATCCTGGGTGACACGCTGTTCATGGGCACCCTGGATGCGCGGCTACTCGCATTGGATGCGAAGACCGGGCGCCCGCTGTGGAAGACTGAGGTCGGCGATCCGAAGCTCGGCTATACGATCACCCACGCGCCGCTGGTCGTGAAAAACAAGGTTGTCGTTGGGGTGGCCGGTGGCGAGTACGGGATCCGTGGTTTCATCGCCGCTTACGACGCGGCTACGGGCAAAGAAGCGTGGAAGTTTTATACGATTCCGGGCCCAGGCGAACCGGGCCACGATAGCTGGACCGATGACTCGTGGGCTCATGGCGGCGTACCCGCCTGGCTCACCGGATCTTACGATCCCGAGTTGAACCTAATCTACTGGGGCACCGGAAATCCAGGGCCTGACTTCAATGGCGATAAGCGGCAGGGCGACAATCTCTATAGCGATTCGGCCGTCGCCCTCGATGCCGACAGCGGAAAGCTGAAATGGTATTTCCAGTTCACGCCGCATGATGAGTACGACTACGACGCGGTCCAGATTCCAGTGATTGTGGACGGCACCTGGAAAGGCGCGCCGCGCAAGATGCTCATGTGGGCCAACCGCAACGGATACTTCTACGTGCTGGACCGGACCAACGGGAAATTCTTGACGGGCACGCCATTCATCAAGCTGAATTGGTCCACCGGCCTGGATGAAGCCGGCCGGCCTATGCGGAACTCGAGCGCCGAGCCGAACGCGCAAGGTGTCACGATTTTCCCGCACCTCTTCGGAGGAACGAACTGGTATTCGCCGTCGTACAGCCCGCGCACGCATCTGTTCTACATTCCGACGTGGCAGGACAGCAGCATGAATCTGGGCAAAGTGTCCGGTGAGTTTGCGCCCGGCCAGCGCTATATGGGCGGCACGATTCGTCCAGGTGGCCCGGCTACTCGACGCGGCGCCGAGAATACGCCGGTAGAGAACACGAATTACGGCGCGATCCTCGCCGTGGACCCAGCCACCAGCCAGATCAAATGGCAATACAAGATGGCCGATCTGACCGCTAGCGGTGTTCTTACTACCGCGTCCGACCTGCTGTTCGCCGGCGGACGAGAAGGCTACTTCTATGCCCTGGATGCCCGCACCGGCGCGGAGTTATGGAGAGCTTCACTGGGCGGATCGGAAGAAGCCGCGCCCATGACGTACAAAGTAGGAGATAAGCAGTACGTCACGATCGCAGCCGGACAGGCTTTATTCACGTTTGCGCTGCGCAACTAGCCGGCGCAGCCGAGAAGCGCTGGTCCTCCGAGCGCGGTGAACGCATCATTTGCCTCGCGATGCCGTTCTTCGGCTTGGCTTAGAATCGCATCGAAACGGCGCTCGCCCCGCAGGGCTTTCAGCCAGGGGTCCGACGTCATTGCAGGAAAACAGAAGAAGCCCCAATCCACGGTTCGTTGTAGCGCCCGCAATGCGCGATCCGGCTCGTTAAGGTAACCCAGTAATCTCGCCAGGTAGTACCATCCTTCCGGATCGCGGAAGCTAGCGGCGAGCTGTTCGTCGGCAACGGCGAGCGCCTCGTCACGCTGGCCCAGGAGCGCGGAGCGAAGACTCGCCAGGTACAGCCGGCCCAGCCGCCCTTTAGTACTGGCCTCTTTTTCGGCCAGAATTTTGATGGCTTGTTCAGTTCTCCCCAGCATTGCCAAGCTAATTGCTGTAGCGAATCCGAAATCGGCATGACTCGCATCGAGCGCGCTCTCGTAATCGCCCATAAGGAAATACGTATGTACAACACTGGTGGCGATGTTGCGATCCAGCCTCCGGGCCTGCCGATGAGCGGCCTGGGACGCCTGCAGCAAGCCGCAATACCTGCATGCATGCGTGAGGCCGGCAAACAGCTCGGGGTCATTGCGCGTGCTGCGCGCCCGTTCCAGCAAACGCTTCAGCGCCTCCATGGCGCGCCCTTGCTCCACTTGAACCTGGGAGTAGAGATTGTGTGCCAGCGGCAAATCGGGATCCAGATCAAACGCTTTTTGGAAGGCCTCTTCGGCCGCGGCCAGCTGTTCGACCGATCCAGCGCTGTATTTATCCGACAGCCATCGCGCGCGTCCGAGCTGGGCCCATGCAGGCGCAAACGTGGGATCCTTGGCCACGCATTTTTCATACAAATCTCTGGCGGCCGAAATTTCTTCCAAGCTGCGGGCCAGTTCATTGGCCCGGAGATAAAAGTCATATGCTGAAGCGTCCGCAGGGGCATCGTGCGCCAGGCGGCGATGTTCGCCTGCCGTGAGTGGTAATGCCAACGAATCCACCACGCCGCTCACCAGCGTGTCGTGGACCTGAAACAAGTCCCGCAACTCTACTTGCAAGGTCCGCGACCAGATTAATGTCCCGCCCGCGGCTTCCACCAGCTGGGTCGACAGGCGCAACTGCGAACCCGCCCGCAGCAAAGTCCCGGCGAGCACCACGTCGACGTCGGCGTCTCTTGCTATGGCCTTGAGGTCCACCGAAGGGTCTGCAAACCGCGACCCGATTAAGGTGGACCGCACCACGAGCGAGCTCAGACCCGCCAACGACGCGGCGATCGCATCGGGAAGGCTGAACGCCAGGAAATCCGTGTCGGGATCGGAACGCAGGATGCGGAACGGGAGCACGATCAGCCGCTTCGCGGCGCGAACCTCCACCTGCGCGCCGCTATCCAGCAAACGCGAAACCTCGCGCAGATCCGCTGCCATCTCTTCTGCGGAAGCGTAGCGGTTCTGCGGCTCTTTAGCCAGAGCGCGGCGCACGATGCGGTCGAGCACTGGGGCGGCCGGCGAGCCGCCGAGCGCAGGAGGTTCGTCATGTAATATGGCATGGAATACTTCGATCGGCGTTTGCCCAGCAAACGCCTGCCGGCCTGTGGCCATTTCGAAGAGTATTACGCCGGCGGCAAAAAGGTCGCTGCGCGCATCCAACGGGCCCCCGGTCACCTGCTCGGGTGAGGCATAGCGCGGCGTTGCCACGATCATGCCGCGCTCTGTAATTTCCGTTTGTGTCTGACCGCCCGAGCTGGATTCCGGCCGAATTCCCTTCGCAAGGCCGAAGTCCAACAACTTCACCCCATGTACCGATAGAAAGATATTTGACGGCTTGAGGTCGCGATGCAAAATGGAATTACGATGCAAGGTCGCTAACGCGGACAACACGGCCAGTATCACCTGCACCGCCTCGGGTATCACAAGGGGTCCCCGGGCGAGGCGTTCGGCCAGCGATTCGCCATCCAGGAGCTCCATTACCAAATACGGACGCCCCTGCTCCTCGCCCACGTCGTACAACTGGCAAATATTGGGATGATTGACGCGCGCCGCCGATTGTCCCTCGCGCAAAAATCGCCGGCGGGAGCTTTCGTCGCACAGGGGATCGCGGATCATCTTCAGCGCGACATTGCGTTCGAGGCGCACGTCGTGTGCGCTGTACACGACGCCCATGCCTCCTTCGCCCAGCTTCCGATTGATTTTGTACGGGCCGATGCGTTCCGGCGCCGTCATGCGCAAAAGCCTCTTAATCAGTGTAGAGGAAAGGCTCGTGCGGGAAATTCTACGCCGGTATTGCGGAGCTGAGCCCCATCAATTGAGCGGCAATGCGGCCCAGCGGAAGCACATGATCTACCCCGCCCAGCCGGATGGCCTCGCGCGGCATGCCGAACACTACGCAAGTGGCTTCGTCCTGCGCGATTGTGCGCGCCCCGGCTCGTTTCATCTTCAGCAGGCCCTGTGCGCCGTCGCTCCCCATGCCCGTCAGTAGTGCGCCGACAGCGTCCGGACCGGCTGCGGCAGCTACAGAATCGAACAACACGTCGACCGAGGGCCGCTGATAGCAAACGCGTTCGCCATCGCGGACCACAACCCGGTATTCCCCACCGCGCTTCTGAATAGTCATGTGGAAATTGCCTGGCGCGATTAGCGCCTGACCAGATTGCACACGATCGCCATCCGCGGCCTCGCGCACGCGTATACGGCACATCTCGTTGAGCCTGGTCGCAAACGCCGCTGAAAATACGGGGGGAATATATGCCTTTGATGGTGTGAAAGCCGCGGAACACGGCATGGATTGCTTCCTTGTTGGCGGTATGCTGGTCCAAAGTCAGCAGGTTCAACTCAATATTGGTCAGATGCTCTCGGGCTTCCAAGATGAAGTCGTTGACAAGCTCCGGATCGTTGGCCAGAGAGTTGGAGGCAGATGCTTCCACCCCGGCCGCCTTGTGCTCGGAATCCGCCGCTATTTTTGCTCCTGCTCAGAAGCCCAATCCAGACACGTCTTGCGAGGACAGCACGCGGTCGATATCCAGCAGGATTTTCACGTTGCCCTTTATCTTGGCCATACTCAGTAAATAGGGAGTGGCGACGCCGCTGCCGAAATCGGGCGTGTCTTCGATTTCTCCGGTTTGCAGCGTAAGAACCTCCGATACCGCATCGACGATTACTCCGATCAGCAGCTCCTCGGCTTCTCCCTGGATCTGTACCACGATGATGCAAGTGCGCTGCGTGTACTCGATTTCGGGCAAACCAAACTTTAGCCGCAGATCCACGACCGGTATCAGTTTGCCGCGCAGGTTGATTACGCCTTTAACGCAGGCCGGTGTCTGCGGACCGCGGTGATTTCCTGGACGCCCATGATCTCCCGCACACGCAGCACCTGAATGGCGAATTTTAGTTTTTTGGCGGGATCAAGTGGCCTACGGCCTGGCGCCTTAGTTGGCAGTACTCTCGGCCTCAGACCACGGATTCTCTAGCGCTCAACGCTGCCGATGAGAATCACTTGGACCGGGATAGTGCCGAGCTTCGTCTGAAGCACCCAGTCCTCGCCTTCCTGGCTAAAACCGGGCGAGTCTGCCTCGGCCTTGCGGACGGTCAAGATCGCCGGGTGCGGCGTTCCGGACACCCTCGTGCTTAGCTTCACCAGGGCGTCGAAACTGGGCCGCGAATCTGGATTTATGTCCTCGGCCGCTGGAGTCAATACCAGGAAGTCGCGCTGGCGAGAGACTCCCTCGTGCGCCTCGTTTTTCGGCAAGACGGCGTATCGCAGCGTGTACAGCCCGGGCGCGATGCGCTGCCCACGCCGATCGCTGCCTGCAGCGTCAAACCGGATCACGCCTACCAGCGTGCCTGCGGGAATGGTATTGAGCGTCACGCCGGCCTCGCGGCTACTTGGCGCATCCGGCAGGCTGGCGCGCATCCAGACTTCGCAATAAAGAACACCGGCGTTCAAAATTCCGAAACCGCTCGGTTGTAGTACTTCAGTCACGCGGGCCGCGATCTCAGCCGGCGCTGCCCCGGTCCGCTCGGCCGTGTATTGCCCGAGTAGTCCAGCGGTGCAGCCCAGCAAAACAGATACAATTTTCAGTCCGCGCACGTTTTCTATCGTAGCGTGGCCGTTGAACCCAATCGCGCGGGCATTCGTCTTCGATGCATTGAATTCTCTCAATCAGAAGCGCACTACTCGGAGCGGGTAGGAGGGCGAACGTATCGTGTTCATTGCGAGCGGTGTTCCTGCAAGTTCTCGTCTCTGCTTTACTGAACGGTGGGCGTGTAGCCCATTCCATACGGCGACCATTTACTGCACGGTGATGAGCGCGCCGGGCGAGGTAGGAAACCCCTGATAACTGCACCCTATCAGGTTTTCGCCGCTCGGAGCGCCCGAGGGAACGGTCACGTTCAATTGGTAAAGTCCCGGACTGATCAGAGCCGCGACCACGTTCGCCTGAAGCCCTGAAATCCAGCACTGCGGAGTTGCCGGCAGCGAACCGGATTGTGTGGACGATCCTTCGATTAATGTTCCGCTCGGCGGTCCGAATCCGGAGCCGACCAGGATCAGGGTCTCTCCCGCTTTCGCCGGCGTGGTCGATCCGGGGAACAGGTCTATTGGGCCCACAAAACTGAAATCGAGATGCCGCGCCGCGACGTGTCCTTTCGTGTCAAACACAAAAAATGCCGGCGAGAGCGACCACTTGAGCACCGCGAACGGGGCGCTCGAAACTCCGTCGCGCGTGACGATCACTTCCACCGGATATCCTTCCAGCGTCGTGTCCAAGGGCGCCAGCACATTGATCTGGTCGCCGCTGGTGCAGCTCGTATCGGTCGCGGCGCTGCAATAGAAGTAGATATAAGCGGCCTTTCCGTTGACCGTGACACTGATCGGACCGAGCTGCGTTGGCATGCGCCCCTGTGCGAAATCGGGAGCGCTGCTCCAATCGACGCCCGTGGATGGAGTATTAGCGGGCGCGAGATTTTGTCCGTTAATTTGGAGCCAGGTGTTGTAGGCGACCACTGGCTGACCGTACGCCGTCTTCACCTGAGTGATGATGGGCGCGCCGGCCGGGGCGGTGGTGAGAGTGCCGTTTCCTTGGAGCGTGAGATTGCCGGAATTGTCCTGGCCCAATGCGAGCATAAAAGAGCCCGTGGCGCCGGCGTAAGCTCCCGTGCCTCCGGCGACCGTGGCCGGAAACGTCAAGACACTCTGCCCGAGGCCCGCCACAGAAAGATAAAGATTGAAGCTGTCGGTGTTGCTGGTGCTGATGGTGAGGGTTCCCGTCGTCGGCTCCGGAGGAGTATTTTGATCGTACAGCCGGGACGTCAACGTGACATTGCCACCCGGAGTGATCGTGCCGGTTGCGGTCGTATCGGAGTAATCGAGTTCGCAGGTGGAACAGCCGACGGAACCATGAAAGTTACTCAGGGTCAACGGTGTTGTCTTAGCTCCCACGGTGAGGCTTCCCGACCCGGTGCTGGCGTTCGCGCCTTGGCCGATGTTGAGCGTAAGCGATCCAGTGGAGCCCGCATATACTCCCGTACCGCCGGTGATGGTGCCGTTCGACAAAGCGATTGTCGGCCCAGACGCGAAGTTTACGTCGTTCTCGGTAAAGCTGAAGTTGATGCTATCGAGCTGGTTGAATGACAACGAACCCATAATTGTAATGGGAGGCGCGATGGCATTGTGCGAAACGGGAGAACTTGCCTCAAGGCTGAGGGCCGCGCTGCCGAGCGCGCCCGCCGAGCCGGTTTCCCCGACGACAAACATACGCGCTGCGGCGTTATCGCCGGTGGTAGCAGTGAGGTTCAGCGAAACGTTGCTGGTCGCCGATGCGGCGGAGGTGTAGGTGAGCTCCGTAACCGTTGCGCTGTAGTTGATCTTCGAAGCATTAGATCCCACTGCGGCGGCGATTCCGGCAGCTACGCATGTGGCTGGATCGCAATCGGCCACGTCGAATTGTCCCGTTGCCGACTGGAACGTGAACGTTGCGTCCATTAAGAGCGGCCCTTTGGACGGATCGAAGACGAACGGGTTGGTGAAAGGGATCGTGGTTGCGAACGGGCACGGACCAGGCGCTGCGCAGCCAGGCGAAGTGAGTGTAAAATCCCCACGCGTCACAACAAAAACGGTGTCCGTTCCAAAATTGTTCTTAAATGTGGTGCTGATCAGAGGATGTCCCCCGCTCGAATTGGGCCAGTTCGGGCTGGTGGACAAAGCAATGCTTCCCCGCACGCTCACGTTCAGAGGCCCGGTGCCTGGAGCAGCCCGGAAGGCGAATCCGGTGATCGAGATCGGCCCCTTTACCGAGCTGAACTGGCTGGGATCGATCAAGGTCTGGAACTCGATTGTAAGCGGCGCGGGGATGACGCCGGAAGTGTCGCCTCCGGCCATGGTGGCGTCGGCACTCGGCACCACCAACGTATCTGCGAACGAATGCAGCGATAGACCCAGCCCAAGAGCAATCGAAAGATACGAACGGATCAATGTGGATCTCCTATTCTCGTTTTAAAAAATTTCAACAAGTACGTCAGGTTGCTCAAGAAGCTCTGAGGGTTTGAGACGCCGGCAGCGATCTGCGATTCCGGAGCGACAAGACCCAAGAATCCCGGTGACCGCGATGTTCGGCTGCAGCGCGATGGCCGAGGACGCTGATTGAGCTAACGCAATATGCGTGATGTGCCCGGAAACCACGATCTGCGCCTCGACATTTTGAAATACCTCGCGCCTATGCCAGTCTCCGGCGGAGCAGACACAAAGCTGCCAGCGGGAAGAATACCAGGACCAACGAGGATGGCTCGGGTGTCGCCACGGCGCCCGTCGCCGTGAACCCCGAATCGGATCCGATAGCGAGGTACGTGCCGGTGATGACCCCGTTGTCGTTAATCCCAAAAGCTTCCGTGGATGATCCGTTCGCCGGATTTACGTCGAGCGTGGTGAAGGATCGGTTGACGTCCAAGAAGCCGTGAATACCTCTTGAATCCCCAAAAAGTCCCACGATAGCGCCGTCGTCGTTGATTCCTTCCGCTTCCGTGAAAATTGCTCCCGGGACGTCGATGGCCGAATAGACACCTCCGGAGAACAAAAATCCATGCGTTTTGCCGGAACTATCGTTAAAAAATCCAACGACTTGCCCCTCGTTATTAATCCCTGTGGAAAGCGTGCCCGTCGCTCCCGTAGCATCCATCGTTGTGAATCCACTAGAAGTATGCGTGAATCCGTGAAGGCCGCTCGAATCCGAGAAGCCTCCCACTACATCTCCGTTATTGTTGACCCCCCCGATCTGGGTGCCCGTCGAGCCGGCGAAATTCAGCGTGGTGAAGGCGTTTCCGATATCCACGAATCCGTGGAAGGCCCCGTCCGTCGAACTAAAATAACTGCCGACGACCTCGCCACTGTCGTTGATGCCGGTCACATCCGTTATTGCGATTGTGTTGGGTTCCTTGATAGTGGCGAACGAGTTTCCGGTTTTGACAAACCCGAGCTGGTTGCCCATACCGTCCACAAAGGAACCGGCTATCTGTCCAGAGGTGTTAATTCCGCGCGCAACTGTTGCGCCGTTGTCGTTCGGATCGTTGAATAGATTGAATACAATGTCCGCGCGGGAAAGTGGAGCGCAACTCAGCGCCGCAACAGTTATCGTCAGCGGCGCCCAGCCGCGATTTAGGAAAGTGCTTCGTACGGTTTTTGTCATGAATGTGAACTCCTTCAATTAACAGTTGCCATACAGGCGGATGAGTAGAATTGCCGATGTTTCCACCTACTGGGCCTGTGTTGTTTAGAGCAGCGTTAGCCGGTTCAGAAGGTAAGACAGCGAAGATCGAGATCGGGTCCGCGCTCGCTAATTTTGTAGCAAACGCGATTATTAGTGCCTATCGGAAATAGATTCGAAGCAACTTTCCTCCAAAAAGGTCACCAGCATGTTAATAAAACAATCGTTCCGAAACGTGTTGTGACATAAGCTTACCGAGTGCCCTCATTTTTGTCTTCACCCAAATGAGTAATACCCGCGATTTTTTATGTCTGACGCCGCACCTCACGAACTCATCCGTCTGATCTATGAAGCTGCAGGCGACCCGTCGCAATGGGTCGCGTTCCTGGAAAAGTGGAACATCGCAATCCGCTCGTCCTATACCGCGATCGCCGTGCACGATCTCGGGACAGGCAAGGCGACCGTGGCTGAAAATTTCGGTCTCGATCCTGCCTACGAGCGTCCTTACGTCGAGTACTACAGCACTATCAGTCCATGGGCGAGCGCTCTGGCGCGCATCGGAACTCCTGGCCGCGTGATCGAAAGCAGCGAAGTCATGTCGGACCACGAGATGATGTCGACGGAATTCTATAACGACTGGCTCCGGCCGCAGCCGATCCTGCATTCCTGCGGAAGCGTGCTGACTCGGGAGGGATCGGTGACGTCCTATCTCAGCGCCCTGCGATCGCCTTCGGTTGGCCCGTACGACCAATGCGAGGTTGAGCTGTTGGAGATCCTGATCCCTCACCTGCAATGTGCCGTCCGGCTACATCAGCGCATCGCGGGACTCGAAATCGGATTGAGGTTGGTAACTGACACGCTGGATCGCCTGCCCGGGGGAGTAATCATTGCAAGCCCACAAGGCCGCGCGCTCGTCATGAATCGGGCGGCCGAATCGATCCTGGCGCGCAAAAATGGACTGCACAATGGACCCTCTGGCCTTTACGCCTGGAAATCGAGCGAGTCGAATGCACTGCTCGGGGCTATTCTTACAGCGTCGCGCGCTCGCGACGGCGCGGCGCAAGGTCCGGTGCCGATCCTCATTTCTCGCGATGGAGCCGTTCCGCTGCGCATTTTGGCCGCTCCGCTTCCGCCGCAGAGCGCGGGAACCGGGCAGCAACCGGCCGTGGTCCTGTTCATTACCGACCCGGAAGATTCCGTCGAACCGGATACCATGCTGCTTCGGCGCGCGTTCGGGCTGACTTTGGCTGAATCGCGAATCGCCGCCGGGCTCATGCAGGGTAAAAGCGTAGAAGACCTGGCCGCGGAGTCCGGACTCAGCCTTAACACTGTCCGCGCCCACTTGAAAAAAGTATTTGCGAAAACGAATACCCGCCGTCAGGGACAACTGGTTCGCGTGCTGCTGAGTGCGTGGCCGGCGGTGAACGCCTGAAGCGCATCCACCGCCGCGTCGCGGGATGGCCCCAGGACGTTGGAAAGAAAAGCATTGCGCGTCAATTGACCGGCGCAAGTTTCGGTTCGGGATGCAAAGACTTTAATTTCCGGCATGCTAACATCCGATCCAAAGAAGTGTTCCTACTATAGGGAGGAGGTCCGCATGCGCCTATCCACTCGAGTCCTGTTCGTAGCAGCTCTATCGGCATTGGCGGTAGTCGCCCAAAGCGATCCGCCTGGACGCGTTGGCCGGTTGAGTTACGTAAGCGGCGAGGTGTCTTTTCGTCCGGGCGACGTCGAGGATTGGGTGCCGGCCCAAATCAATCGGCCTCTGACCACTGGCGATCACATCTGGGTTGACGAGGGCGCTCGTGCTGAACTGCACATTGGCACGGCCGCTCTGCGGCTGAATTCTCGGACCGCGTTCGAGTTCCTCAACCTGGATGACTCTACGGCCCAGATCCGGTTAACCGAAGGTTCGCTCAATATCCGCCTCCGCGCGCTCTCCGATTCGGAAACATTCGAAGTGGATACTCCCAACCTGGCGTTCTCGCTTCTGCGCACGGGTGAATATCGCATTGACGTGAATCCCGACACGGCCAGCACCGTGGTTACGGTTCGCGGAGGAGAAGGTGAGGTGACCGGCAACAACCAGGCGTTCCCAGTCCGTCCCGGTGAGCAGGCACGAGCCGTGGGTACGGACTCGCCGAGCTTCGACACCCTGGGATCTCCCGGGCGCGACGAATGGGACGACTGGTGCAGCGCGCGCGACCGGCGCGACGACCAATCGCAGTCCGCGCGCTACGTCTCGCGCGAGATGGTCGGATATCAGGATCTCGACGATAACGGCGATTGGCGCACCGTGCCTGATTACGGCCCGGTGTGGGTACCGCGCGGCGTCGTAGTCGGATGGGCCCCGTATCGTTACGGACATTGGGTATGGGTCGAGCCGTGGGGCTGGACTTGGGTGGACGACGCGCCCTGGGGATTCGCACCTTTCCACTACGGCCGCTGGATCTACGCCGGCTACTGGGCTTGGGTGCCTGGACCCGTTGCGGTGCGCCCGGTGTATGCTCCCGCGCTGGTGGCGTGGGTGGGCGGGCCACGGTTCAGCCTTTCCGTTTCGTTCGGCGCGGGCGTGGCGGGCGTCGCTTGGTTCCCACTCGGCCCGCGCGAAGTTTACGTTCCGGCTTATCGCGCGAGCCCGGCCTACGTCAACCGGGTAAACGTGACGAATACAACGATCGTGAACAACATCAACATCACCAACATCAACACGACCAATGTGCGCTATGTGAACCGTGAGGTTCCAGGCGCCGTCACCGCAGTCCCGCAAAACGCGCTGGCCACGGCCCGGCCGGTTCAATCCGCGGCCGTGCCGGTTTCGGCGAATGCCGTCCGCGCAGCCGAGATCACGAACACGGCTCCGGTCGCACCGACCCGCCAGAGCGTGCTCGGAGGCGTCGCCGCGCGTGGCCGCGTTGCGCAGCCACCGGCCGCAGTCCAAAACCGAGCGGTAGTGGCCCGGGTCGCGCCGCCGCCTGCGCCCGTTCCCTTTGCCCAGCGCCAGCAGGCGTTAGCCGCCAATCCGGGCCGGCCGCTCGATTCAGCCCAAGTGGAAACATTACGCGTCAATGAGCCTGCTGGAACGCGGCCGTACGTGCGTCCAGCGCAAGGTTCCTTCAGCACCGGACGCGGGGCCGCCGCGCGGCCGCAATTCACCGAACCCCCTCAAAACCAGCCGGCAGGTCCCAGGAGTTACCGGCCCAACGCTCCGGCAGCGAGCCAGCCTGAGTCTCGCCCCGGCCGCGGCGGAGCACCCCAACCGAACGTTGCGCCCAACAATCCGGCGCCGCGTGTAGAACGCCCGGAAACCGCCCAGCCGCGTCCGCGCAGCGAACGCCCCGCTGTCCAACCACCGGCGCGTCAACCCGAGCCCCAAGACCGCCAGCAAGGACGTGGTGAACGCCGGAAAGAACCGCCGAAAAACGAAGATCGCAAAGAAGAGCGCGACAGGAGATGATACGAAGGTTCGCGCGAGCTATTGCATCAGGTTCCTGAGCTGCTGATACATCAGGATCACGGCCGGCCCGAGCGTCACCAGCAACACCGACGGAAAGATCAGGAAAAAAACCGGGAAGATCAGCTTCACGGCCACTTTGCGCGCGCGCTCTTGAGCCTGCTGCCGGAACCGGGTGCGCAGATACTTGGCGTGCGACCGTAAAGCGGGACCGATGCTCGCGCCGAACCGGTCGCTATCCACCAGCAGGTTCGCGAGCTTGCGCAGCTCCGGTTCTCGAGTGCGCGCGCCGAAGTTTCGGAACGAATCCACGCGGCTGCCGGTCCTCAGTTCGAGAAACAATTGCGCGAGTTCGGCGCTTAAGTCCGGATGCGTGCGGTGGAGGCCCCGGCTGGCGTCGGCGATCGATTGATCGAGCGACTGGCCGGCTTCCAGCCCCAGCACCATTAAATCCAAAGCCGGAGGCAACGCGCTCCGCAAACGCTGCGATCGCGCACGAACGCGAGTAGCAAGAACGCGATCCGGCAGCAGAAACCCGATCCCCAACCCGCACAGCATCGGCAACAAACTCAGCGACGGGTCCCCACGGTACAGAATGGTGAAAATTCCAAAGATTCCGGCCAGTAAAAACGCGCTGGTGCACTTGATGCCATAAAAAACCGCGAGCGCGGAGGGCCACGCGTAGCCTGCTCCAGCCAACCGCTTCCGATACGGGTTGCTGTCGTCCCGGGCGGCAGGAAAATTTTCCCCGATCGAGCGGAACAGGTCTAAGAATAGGACGCGCGAGGAGGGCAGCCCCTGCCCTGCCGTTAAACCCACCGATACCCCGGTGCTGCGCCGCTCAGCGATGCGCTGATATAAGTACCCCGCCAGGAGCACCATGATTAAGACGACCGTGAAGAATGTCGCGCCCAACCACACATCGCTCATAATTTGATGTCCACAATCCGCCGGATGATGACATGCGCCAGGATCAGGCATGCAACCGCAGCGGCAATGAGATATTTTCCGTACTCGTGGTAGATCAAGACCGTGAGGTATGACGGATTCACCACCGTCATGACAGCGGCGATCGCAATCGGGAGCACGGTCAATATCGATCCGGTCAATTTCCCGTGCGCGGCCAGAGCCCGCACTTCTCCTTTCAGGGACGTCGCCTCGCGCATATTATCGGCGAGCGAACTGAGCACTTCGTGCAGTTTTCCTCCGGTGCGATTCTGCAGCTGCACGGCCGCCGCAAACATCGTGACCTCGAGCAGTGGAACGCGTTCCACCAGGTTGTTGAGTGCCTCGTTCCAGGAGGTGCCCAGGTTTCCATCGGCAGCCGTTTGCCGCAGCTCGAACGATACCGGCGGTTCGGACTCCTCAGCGACAATCTGCATGGCTGCGGCGAATGGATGTCCGGCCCGGAGCGAGCGCGCCAGCGAGTCCAGGGCGTCCGGGAAATTCTCTTCGAACTGCCGGAAGCGCTTGCCCCGCCGCTTCAGAATGAAGACGTACGGAAGGATGCTCGCCAAGACGCCCAACGGCGCGACCGCCCAAAAAGGCACCCACTCGATGCGCAAAGCGACAGCCATGGCGAGGCTGCCGGCCAACAGCATTAGAAACGTAATACGTCCCACCGACCAGCTCAAGCCCGCCTGCAGCAGATGACGGTGCATGATCCGCATGAAGTCCCAGCGCTCCAGCAGCTTGGCCCAGGGCGAAATCGAGCTCAGCGTCTCGTTCTTCAGGAGTGCCGGAGTCTCATCGAGCAGATGTTCGGAGACGTTCTCGGCCCAGGCGTCGGCGCCGATCCGCTGCAGCACGAACCAGCCGATCAAAACAGCCAAGGCCACCGCCAGAAAGGTGGTGAAGAACACCAGGAAAGAAGAAAGTGCCAGCACCTAGCGCCCCTGCCGGCCTCGGGCAGCCGACAACGGCCGATCTTCACTGGTGTGGATCACGATCGCCAGGCGGCCGTCCGTCCATGAGTGCCCCGGATATAGCTGCTCCAACCGTTCACGATCACCCGGCTGATTGAGAAGACCGCCGATCAGGAGACTGCCGGCCGCGGGCACAGTGGCGTCGAACAGCCGAGTCTCCATTCCGCTTTTGCTTTGAGAGCTAATCTCCGGTTGGACCCTGAGGTTCAATTTCCGATCGCTTCCGCCGCCCACAAAAAAAACAACACCGAGCCTCCCGGATGCGGCCCCGGCACGGAACCGCGCGGGGCGGGCCCGGCTGGCAGTCAATGTCTGCTCGGTTAGAATCTCGATTGCATGTTCCGCAGCCAGCTTTTCGATCAACTCGCGAGCATCCAGTCCCGCTGCAAATGGGACCACCCCGATCGAATTTCCCGCTATCGGATGCTCCAGTTTGGATTCGAGTTGCCTCATTGCTTCCGGCGTGGCGCGAAGCACGTGTAAGTCGAGCTGAACCGGAGGCGCGGCGCCCACCGAGGGAGATGAACTCGGAGAAACGGCGACGGGCACGACCGGCCGGCTGCTATTTCCCTGGAAAACCGAGGCCAGCGCCAGCGCGCGGCGCGGCGCCGCATCTTGATCGAGCGGGTTGCGTAACGATAAACGCAGACGAGCGCCCGAGTCGGCGAGCGCGAGCAGATCGACATCGTCCGGCCGTGTGAGCACCGTCACGACGGAAACGGATCCCCTTGCTCCTGCCGCCTGCGCTTGTGGGTTTACCGAAAGAACCTCGACGTTCTGCAGAATCGTACGCAGTTCCGTAGAGCCGTTTTTATCCTCGATCGCCTGCAAATCGACGCGCGCGCCCGGCCGTAACAAACCTACCAGGCCGTCGGATTCCGAAATACGGATCGAAACTGCCTGCTCCCCGGCCGGTACCGGTCCGCCCGGCAATCCAGTCTTTCCGGCGGTGGCCACCACGCGCTCTTCCAGCACCGGTTCGTTCTGCTTTATGGGCGCGATCAGAGTCGCGCCCGATAGTTGATCGAAGCTCGAGAAGGACCCTGTCAAGGTCTCTCTGAATTGGGACATCTTCAGATCGTCCGCCTTGAGAACCGCTCCCCGGTCCAGGTCCCGTGCCGCGACCACGATCGGGTGGCCGTTCAGTTCCGGCGACGCGCTTCGCAGTTTTCCGGCAAAAAGGCCATAAAACACAGCCGTGGATAGAATGGCCACCACCACCGCGATTCCCAGCAACGGCACGATATTTCGTTTCATTTGCAAGTGATCCCCTCCCGCGCTGCCGTCTAGCGGCCAGACGACTCCAAAGGAGTAAACGGCCGGAGCGCGTCCCGTAAGAATGGAGTCTTGCCCTAAGGCCCTAGCCTTAATTGCCTTAGCACGGCGTAGTGCGTCAGGATGTGCGCTCCAAACCCCGCCGGTTTCCTACCAACTTACCGTTAGCAACCCCACATGTACGTGGTGCATCCAAGTAGATGGAGAAGTAGCGGTGAATCAAATGTTTGACAAATGTAATTTGCTGACGAAGCTGCTCTCGATGAGCGCGCTTTTTGCGCTGGCGGCCTTTGCCGATACCCACGCGGCGGGAACCGTGAGCGCGATTCCCGGAACGCTGAATTACGTCGAAGGCTCCGTTTCGGTGAATGGACAACCAGTGACCAACGAATCCGTTGGAAAGGCCGCGGTCGGCCAGGATCAGGTGTTGAGCACGACGCAAGGCAAGGCGGAAATGCTTCTGACGCCTGGCGTTTTCCTCCGGCTCGGCGACAACAGCTCAGTCCGAATGGTCTCGCCGAATTTGACCGACACGCGTGTGGCGCTGCTGAACGGCGAGGCGATGGTGGAGGTCGCACAAATATTCAAAGAGAACCATCTCCAGGTTGGTATCAACGGCACCACGACAGATCTGGTCAAGCGGGGACTGTATGAATTTAATGCGGATCATCCGCAGGTAGCTGTCTACGACGGCGAAGCGAAGGTCTTGGCGGGGGACAGAGAGGTCAAAGTTAAGAAGGGACACGAGGCCGAGTTGACCGGCAGCGTGCAAGTGGCCAAGTTCAATTCCAAGACGCAGCAGGATCAGCTTTACGCCTGGAGCAATCTGCGATCCGAGTACGAGGCGCAGGCCAGCGCGCAATCTGCGCATGCCATCTATGTCGGTGGCGGCCCTTGGTGGTATGGCCCGGGCTGGTACTGGAATCCATGGTGGGACACGTATGGCTTTTTGCCGGGCGACGGTATCCTCTACAGTCCGTTCGGATGGCCGTTCTTCTCCCCTGCGTTTGCATACTATGCGCCCGTTTATTATGGCGGTGGAGTAGTCCTGCCAGGCAGGCATTTTGACGGAGGCCGGGCGTTCATCGGCCGGCCTGGATTTACGGGCCGGGCGCCTTCGGCCGGCGCAGTACGCGGTTTTGCCGCGCCGCGGATAGCTGGTGGTGGCTTCAGCGCGGGCGCTCATGCGGGCGGCGGCTTCGGCGGACATATGGGCGGTGGATTCGGCGGTGGACACATGGGCGGCAGTTTCGGCGGGGGGCGGCGTTAGCCGCGCCCTGCTCAGGCGACCGGCCGGAATTTCGTCGTAAAGTGCCGCAGAAATTGCGGCTGCTCCACGATCTCAAACCCGGCAATCCGATCCCGACGCTCGTTTACTTCCAAGATCGCTTCAACCAGATAATCGATGTGGCTCTGGGTGTACACCCGCCGCGGAATCGCTAGGCGTAACAGCTCATGCCGCGCCTGATCGCCGAACATAACGGAGCCAATCTCCACCGATCGCACACCCGCATGCCGGTACAGCTCTACTGCTAACGCCTGGCCCGGAAACAATCGGCTGGGTATATGAGGCAACATGCGGCCAGCATCGATGTAGATGGCATGACCGCCCGGGGGCTCGACGATCGGCACGCCGTAATCTGCGATGTGGCGGCCCAGATACGCGGTGGATGCGATCCGGTACTCCAGATATTCGACTTGGAGCACTTCCTCCAAACCCACGGCGATCGCTTCCAGATCCCGTCCTGCTAGCCCGCCATAGGTCGGGAACCCTTCGGTAAGGATCAGCAAGTTCGTTTCCTGCTCTGCGAGCCGATTGTCGTTGGTGCAAAGAAAACCGCCGATGTTTGCGAAGGCGTCTTTTTTGGCCGAGAAGGTGCACCCGTCTGCGAGGGCAAACATCTTCCGGGCAATCTCGCGGGGCGTCCAATCGCCATATCCAGGCTCGTCGCGTTTGATGAACCAGGCGTTTTCAGCGAAGCGGCAGGCATCCAGATAGAGCGGAATCGCATAGCGCGATGCGATCTCGCGCGCCGCCTGAATGTTCGCCATGGACACCGGCTGGCCTCCGCCCGAGTTGTTCGTGACGGTGATCATCACCAGTGGAATTTTCGAAGCACCCTCAGTGCGAATCAGATCCTCAAGCGCTTCCAGGTCAATGTTGCCTTTGAATTGAATCCGGGCCTGGGTATCAGCCGAAGCGGGAATCGGAAGATCCACGGCCCTGGCACCGTTGAATTCGATGTTGGCGCGGGTGGTGTCGAAATGGGTATTGCTCGGAACCACCTGACCGGGTTTGCACAAAATTGAGAACAGAATGCGCTCGGCCGCCCGCCCTTGATGCGTGGGGATGACGTGGCGGAAGCCAGTAAGCGCACGCACCGTCTCCTCAAAGCGGTAAAAGCTCTCGCTTCCGGCATAGGATTCGTCGCCGCGCATCATCGCGGCCCACTGCTCGGTGGACATGGCGCTCGTCCCCGAGTCGGTCAGCAGATCGATCAGAATATCGCTGGCCCGGATTTGGAAAAGGTTGTACCCCGCCTGCTGCAGCAAGTGTTCGCGCTGCGCCGGCGTGGTCCAGCGCAGCGGTTCGACGCTCTTGATCCGAAACGGTTCTATGATCGTACGCACACACTAAGCTTAGCTGTGCGCGCTGACCTCTTAGAGGCTAATAGACTCGCACGAAGCAGTCCGGCCACTTGACCTGGATTTGGGCCTTCGCGGCAGCCAGCGTTTCCCGGTCGGCAAAAGGGCCGATTACGACCCGCACCAGGTCTTCGTTCGGCCCGGGCGCCACACTCGCCTTCACGTTGTAACGGCTCACTTGCGCCAGGAATTGCTGTGTATAGCGCGCGCTGATCGCCGCGATCTGTAAATAGCGCTGGCCGTGTTGCGGAGAGATCAGGTCCAGGTTATTACCGGCGGCCTCCGGTTCCAAATTTGCCGCGGACGCCGCTGGATTCTCGGGTACCATTTCCGCCGGTGGCGGGCTGCTCGCATCGGCAACCGTCGCCGGCCTCTCCTCCGGTGGCTCGGGAACAGATGCCGCGTGTACCTCAACCGGCGACTTGGAAAGTGCCTCTACATGCGCCGCGTCCGGCTGACGGGCGGACGAGACCGGTGCGACAGTCTTGTGCGCCACTATGGCAGTGGCATGCGGCCGGGATTCGATTACACGCGCCGCCACGTAGCCGGTAGCCAACAAGAGGCCGACTGCCAAAATGGCTGGGATCGCCATAAACGGCACGCGCCGCTTGGGTTCCTCCGCGGCTTGGCCGCTTTGCGGCTCCAATTGGGGTGGCGAACCGATCGTGATCATGCGCCAACCTTGAGATCGGCGATGCCCCGAGCTTCGAGATCCAGTCGAGGGCTTACCGTTTTTCTAAGAGTTCTAAAGCTTGCCTTAGTACGGGCCGATCTGATACTCGTGAAAGCTCTACCCTCTTCTACGGAATTCTGCCTGTACCTCTGGCGTTCGCTGGAAGGTCCCGGAGTACGTTATGTCGCCAAATCCAAGGACATGGCACGCACCGTGTATACCGAGATGCGCGCCGAGGGGTATATCGTGAAGGCTGTCGAGATCGGGTCGGGCAGGGAGTTCGAACTTCGGGACGGCGATCTGCTCCCGGCTCGCACGCCCGCGGGTTCCGCGTCCTCCGCCGCCTTGGCGCTCGCCTAACCGGCGTTGCGCAGGGGAAAGGCAGCGGCCGACGTCTTCGCCGCATGGGCTGCCTCGCGGGCTGCCGCAGCGCTCAAACTCGGTACCGCGCCCGTCGTCCGCTTCATCGTTCGAAATTGATACCAGTCAAACTCGACGCCGACGTTTAGATCCTGGCTACGAACCACCTTGCCCGTGGTCACCAATTGCAGCGGCGTAATGCCATTGAGAAGCGTTGGCCACTCCATGGTGATCTTCACACGCGCACCCTGGTCAATATCGTGTTGCGCGGCGAAAAATACGCCGCTGCTACTCACGTTCACCGTGCGACCCGCGCCGCTGATTGAGTCTTGCATGCCCAAAGTTTGATACTGGAGGGTTAATTCCAGTGGATATCTCGCCTTTGTCCGCCGTTCATTACCCATAGTTGCAGCCCTCTCCGTCGTCCGATCCGACTATAAGTGGAAACCCTGAGGTCTGGAAGGCTTGCATCTGTCGAACCATTGGCCTGCGGCGAAACCAAAATCAGCCTTCTCCTTCATTTCCAGGACGAAAGCCTGTTTAGGATAGTTGGAAGTGAAGTAGCTTTAGGCGTGGAGCGGAAATCGTTTGGTTACCAAGCTAACCGTTCAGATAGGGTCCATTTAGATAGCCACACCGATTTTCCACAGCAGGTATCCGATGGCTTGCCGGTAATACTGCCAGCGGTCCGGCGGCGCTGAGGGGCGGGGCGATCCATAAACCTGTAAACCGCTGGATTCCAACATCTTCTTCACCCGAAAAATATGATAGCCGTCGCTGACCACAATGGCCGACCTCAAGTTCATGCGGCGCATGATTTCGGCCACCGCCGCTACGCTCTGGGCGGTGCTGCCCGCCTCGCGTTCAACGATTATTGCTTCTGGTGGAACGCCATGATTGCTCAAATATGAGCGTCCAACGGATCCTTCCGTGAATACTGGATCGCCGCCGGCTCCGCCGGTGGTAATAATGCGTGGCGCCATTTGCTTCAGATAAAGGAACAGAGCGTGATTAAGACGAGCCTCCAGCACCGGCGAAGGTTTGCCGCGATACTCGGCGGCGCCCAGGACAATGATGGCATCCGCCGGCCGCGCCTCATCCATTTGCGATTGTCTTCGAATCTCGCCCGCCACGGCGGTTACTTCCACGCATAAGCCCGCAATCGCAAGAGCTAGCGCTGTGAAGGCAATCCATTTCATGATAGATTTGGCAGGCTGCGCAATGCCCTCTGAGTCTACTCTATGCCAACCTTAACAAGCCCGCGGAACCCGCTGATCAAAGAGGTACGCCGGGCGATCTTGAAAGGCTCGACTACTGAGGACGGTCTGGCCGTCGCCGAGAGTTTCCATCTTTTAGAAGAAGCGCTGCGAAGCGATTGCGAGATTGCGGTGGTTTTCGCCGCCGAATCCGTGCGGTCTGCGGTAGAGAGGCACGTCCGTGGACTCAAGAATCTGCGCGTGTCAGTACTCCCGGACGATCTTTTCCGCAGTATTTCGGCAACAGAGGCAAGTCAAGGCGTGATAGCGCTGGTCCGCCCACCGCAGTGGACAGTGGAACAACTGTTCCGTGGCCGGTGTCTCACGGTGATTCTGGATGGCCTTCAAGATCCAGGCAATGCCGGGACAATCCTGCGCGCCGCGGAAGCGTTCGGCGCGACCGGTGTCGCTTTTCTGAAGGGAACGGTAAGCCCATACAATCCGAAGTGTCTTCGCGCCTCGGCGGGATCGGTTTTTCGCACGCCGCTGGTGTGGGGTATGGATCCGCACCTCATCATGGCCGCCGCCGAGCAGCGTAAGGTCGATCTATACGCATTGATGCCGAAGGGCCGGCACGAGGTGGGCGAGTCGAACTTCACCGGCAAGTGCGCACTGATCGTCGGCAGCGAAGGCCATGGCGTAAGCGAGAGGCTGCGTACGCGCGCCACCGACGTTTGCATTCCTACCGCCGGCGTGGAGTCACTCAACGCGGCATTAGCAACGGGCATCGTCCTTTATGTCGCCCGAAAACAGCGGATGGCGGACCTACACTAGCTGCCGCCTGCCGATCTCCCGCTCGGCCGATTCCATCGTCGGGTGAGGCGCCGGTCAGCCCTGGTCTCTTTGCGCTGCGGCGGATCGGTTATAAGCGGCTACGGAATTATCTCGGGCTCTCGGGAAGAGTGGAGCCGTCGCTCGGATCTGCCGGTACAAGTGACGGCCGCGCCAGCGGCTATAGGACGGATCGCCTGCGCGCCGAAGGCGGTGGCTTACTTTTCAACTGCCGTTGCTCGTGCGTGGTGTTCAGTCCACAATCGCCTGATACACGGCGTTTGGAATCTCGGTTCGCAGCCGGGCAACCCGGGTCGACATGAGCACCATGCCGATCAACTGCTCTTTCGGATCGATCCAGAAATAAGTGCCGTTGGCGCCTGCCCACCCGTAATCGCCGACTGATCCCAGCCAGCCGCTCGCGCCGGTGCTGCGCCGCACGCGCACGCCCAGGCCAAAGCCGTAACCGGTGAGGTCCTGGCGGCTGTCTTCTCCTTCCATGTAGTTGCGCAGATCCAGATTTCCGACGGCATTATCGGTCATCAATTCCACCGATTTCCGGCTCAACAGGCGTTTGCCGTTCCACTGGCCGTTGTTCAGCAGCATTTGGCAAAATTGCAGGTAATCTTCGGCGGAAGCAGTCAGTCCGCCCGCTCCGGAAAAGTACGGGCCGCTCGCAGCCGCCGGTTCTGGTGCGTTTGGCTTGACCAAGCCTTGCTCCCTCTTTTGATATACGATGGCGACGTCCTTTATCCGGTCGGGCGGAATGGTAAAGAACGAGTTGTTCATGTTGAGCGGCGCAAAGATCCGCTGCTGGAAGAATTGTTCGAGCGTTAGACCGCTCAGGACTTCTACTATGCGCCCGAGCGTGTCGAAGCCGGTGGATGGGCTGTATTCCCATTGCGTGCCTGGCTGGAAATTGAGGGGCAGCGGCGCCAGCCGTTTCACGCGGTCGGCCAACGACCCGCCGCGGGGCAGATTTGCCCGCCGCACAAATTCTCCCGCCGGCCCCTCGAGTCCATTTGCAAGACCGGACGTGTGCGTCAACAGGTCCTTAAGAGTAATCTCGCGGTCGGCGGGCACCAGGTGATAGCCAGCGCCTTTCGGATCGTTCGGCAAATTCCAAACGGCGACCTTCGGGTTTTTGAATTCGGGGATGAACTTGGAAACGGCGTCGCTCAGCACCAGTTTGCCATCCTCCATCAGCATGAGGATGGACACAGCGGTTAACGGCTTGGTCATGGATGCCATTCGGAACAGCGTGTCCGTGCGCATCGGCTTATTGGATTCCAGATCCATCAGCCCGTGCGCCTCGAAGTGGACCACTTTGCCCTTGCGCATTACCAGAGTGACTGCACCCGCGAAGTCTTTGGCATCGAGATGCGCCTGGATCACATCGTGAATGCGCTTGAGGCGCTCGGAGGAGATTCCCACCTCTTCCGGCCGGGACGTAGGAAGAGACGCCGCCACAGTTTGCGATACCAGCAGAACACTGAGCGCGGGCGTGAGCATCAGCTTTGCGATTCGCGACATAAGGATCTCCTGTAAACGATTTGTCCTAGCATACTCGAAATTGCAGGCTGCCGCGTTTCAGCTCCAGGGCGACCAACCGGCCTCGTTCAACGCATCGCTGCCGGGAGCCCGGCGAATCGGGTCCGGCTCGTGGTAACGTGTCTGGCAAGTGCACAGGCCGCTGGCTCCTTGTTCAAGCAAACGCGCGGCGGCGTTCGGTTGTGCGTTTTTGGGAAAGACATGAGCCTGTTCGAGCCGGACCCGCTGGCGAGCGAAAAGGACGACACCTCGCGACCTCTAGCCGAGCGTATGCGTCCCGTGACACTGGACGAATTCGTCGGCCAGCAGCATATTCTGGGTGAAGGCAAGCCCCTGCGCCTGCAGATCGAGCGCGATCAGCTCGGCTCCATTATCCTGTGGGGCTCTCCCGGCGTCGGCAAAACCACACTAGCGCGCATTATTGCGCGCATGACGCACTGCGATTTCGTGCCTTTCAGCGCGGTGCTCAGCGGTATCAAGGAAATCAAAGCCGTAATGGCCGATGCCGAGCGCAACCGGCGCCTGGGCCGCCGCACGTTAATTTTCATCGACGAGATTCATCGGTTTAACAAGGCCCAGCAGGACGCGTTCTTGCCTTACGTTGAGCGCGGCGACATTATCCTGATCGGCGCGACCACGGAAAACCCTTCCTTCGAAGTGATCTCGGCGCTGCTGTCGCGGACTAAGGTCTACATGCTGAAGCCGCTCAGCGAAGACGAGATCCTGCTGCTGCTGAAACGCGCGCTCCCGGCGATAAAGATGGAGGCTCCCGAAGAATTGCTCAAGCAAATCGCGGGTTATGCCAACGGCGATGCCAGAACCGCGTACAACATTTTGGAGCTCGCCGCGGCGGCTTCGCCGGAGGGAAAACTGACAGCACAGGCGGTGGAAGATTCGCTGCAACGCAAGATGCTGCTGTACGACAAAGCGGGCGAAGAGCACTACAACACAATCTCGGCGCTGCACAAATCGGTCCGATCCTCCGACGTGGATGCCTCCTTGTACTGGCTGGGCCGCATGCTGGAATCCGGCGAGGATCGCCTGTACATCGCGCGCCGGCTGGTGCGTATGGCGATTGAAGACATCGGCCTGGCCGACCCGCGCGCGCTCGAACAGTCCATCGCCGCCATGCAGGCCGTACATTTCCTTGGGATGCCCGAGGGCGACCTTGCTTTGGGCCAGCTAACCATCTATTTGGCCCTGGCCCCTAAGTCCGACGCGTCGTACCAAGCCCTCAACCGTGTGATGGAGGTCATCGAAAACAATCGCGCCGAGCCGGTACCCCTGCATCTTCGTAACGCCGTGACCGGCTCCATGAAGCAGTGGGGCTATGGAGCCGGCTACCAGCACGCGCACAAATTCGAGGACGCATTGCCGGAGATGGAGTGCCTGCCGGAGTCGCTGGCCGGCAAGGTTTTTTACGAACCGACCGGGCGCGGGAGCGAGCAGCGGATCAAGGAACGGCTCGATCAGATCCGTAACCGCAAGAAAAATAAGCCCGACGCCTCGCAGTAATATCCAACCCCCAGCTCTTAGTACTACCCCTACAAATGCGGGGTACCAGAGAAAATTAGGAAATCTCTGCTATTGGTGCCACCACGGCCGCATTGCAATCTGGTCTTGCAAGAAACGAGAGGCCAGGACGACATGTTGGGAGCTACCGTGAAACCCGAAAAGAACAAAGATGATCGCCGCGGAGCGGATCGATTCCCCATCGAGCGGGATGTTCGCTTCAAAGTGTTAAGCCGCAAGAGCGCCGACGAGATCGGCAGCGGAAGAACTATCAATATGAGCAGCAATGGAGTGTTGTTCACCACCGATCAACACTTAATTCCGGGCCGGCGCCTGGAGATCTCCATTAGCTGGCCGGCGCAGCTCAACAGCAAAGTAAGCCTGAAGCTGGTGGCTCGCGGGCGGGTGGTCCGCAGCGATGAAGGCAAGGCCGCGATCGAGATTCACCAATACGAGTTCCGCACCCAGTCGACACCCGGACCGCAGCCGGTCACTTAGGGCTCAAATGCAAGTAGGTTAGGGCGCAAGTCTGCGCTTTTTGACCTGGAGAGTACAATGGTGGCACAGGCACTCGCCTGGAACACGCTTTAGCCGCCATGCGTATTCAATTCGCCGTCACTCTTTGCGGTCTGGCATCGGTCTTGCGTGCGGGAGATGCCGCCAAGCCGCCGACGCTCGCCGAAGCGCGGGCGTTCATGGATCGCGCCCAAGCCCGTTTGCTTGACCTCGCTACGCAGCAGCAGCGCGCCGACTGGGTCAAAGACACGTTCATTACGTACGACACTGAGATCCTGGCCGCCAAGGCCGACGAGCAGGTCATTGCCGCCACCATGGAATTGGCCAAGCAATCCACTCGGTTCAACCAGCTCAAGATGCCGGACGATCTGGCGCGCGAATTCAAGCTGCTGCGCCTCTCGTTGAGCCTGGCCGCGCCCTCCGATCCGAAGCAAGCGCAGGAGCTGACGCGAATCGCCGCTGAAATGGAAGGAATGTACGGCCGCGGTAAGTATTGCCCGCAGCCGAACAAGTGTCTGGATCTGGATCAGCTCAGCCATATTCTTCGCACCAGCACCGATCCCAACCGACTGCTCGATGCCTGGCGCGGTTGGCACACGGTTGCTCCTCCCATGCGCCCGCTGTTCGAGCGGTACGTAGAGCTCGGCAACAAGGGCGCTCGAGAGCTGGGCTTCGCTGACATGGGCGCCATGTGGCGCTCCAAGTACGACGTGCCGCCCGACGCGTTTTCCGCCGAAATGGACCGGCTTTGGGAGCAGGTGCGGCCGCTGTACCTATCGCTGCACGCTTATGTGCGCACCAAGCTTCGCGAAAAATACGGCGACATCGTCCCCGCGCGTGGGCCGATTCCGGCGCATCTGCTGGGCAACATGTGGGCGCAGGAGTGGGAGAACGTTTACCCTCTGGTTGCGCCCAAGGACGCCGATCCGGGCTACGATCTGACCGCAATTCTCAAATCGAAAAACACGCAACCGCTCGATATGGTCCGTTACGGCGAGCATTTTTTTAGTTCGCTAGGGTTCGCGCCGCTGCCGAAGACGTTTTGGGAACGATCGATGTTCGTTAAACCGCGCGACCGGGACGTGGTGTGCCACGCCAGCGCGTGGGACGTGGACGCGGTGGACGACTTGCGGGTCAAGCTGTGTATCGAAATCAATGCCGAGGATTTTTCCACTATCCACCACGAGCTAGGCCACAATTTCTATCAGCGCGCCTACAACCGGCAGCCGTTCCTATTCCGCGATAGCGCCAACGACGGATTCCACGAAGCCATCGGGGACACCATCGCGCTTTCCATCACTCCTGAGTATCTGAAGAAAATCGGCCTGCTCCGCACGCTGCCGGACGCAAGCAAGGATATAGGTATTTTGCTCAACAAGGCTCTGGAAAAAGTAGCGTTCCTCCCCTTCGGGCTGATGATCGATAAGTGGCGCTGGCAGGTCTTTTCCGGACAGATCCCGCCTGGCAAATACAACCAGGCTTGGTGGGACCTGCGGCTGAAATATCAGGGCATCGCTCCGCCCGTTGCGCGGCGCGAGCAGGATTTCGATCCCGGCGCCAAGTATCACGTAGCTGCCAATTATCCGTACGCGCGATATTTTCTAGCGTACATTCTGCAATTCCAATTTCATCGCGCGCTGGCAAAAATCGCCGGCTGCACGGGTCCGCTGAACCGCTGCTCAATTTACGACAGCAAGGCTGCCGGCCAGCGCCTAAACGCGATGCTCGAAATGGGGCTGAGCCGGCCCTGGCCGGACGCTCTCGACGCGCTGACGGGGCAAAAGCAAATGGATGCCACCGCGATTCTGGACTACTTCGCGCCGCTGAAGAAATGGCTGGATCAGCAGAATCAAGGCAAACCCGTAGGTTGGTAAAGTGGGATCACCGCTATGAATGCAACGGCAACCTGCGCGATTTGCGGCGGCTCGGGTTGGAAGATCGTCGAGCGCGAAGGCGTGTCGGGCGCCGAACGATGCCAATGCGCCAGCTTGGGCCGGGAGCTGCGTGTCGAGGCCCGCGCCAATATCCCGCCTCTTTATCAGAACTCGTCGGTGGACAACTTTATTCTGCCGGCCGAAAATCCGGTCGCGCGCACGGCGCTGGCAAGCGTGGTGCTCACCGTACGCGCTTACATGCGAGACTATCCGAATGTTCCGAAACCGGGCCTGCTATTCATCGGTCCCCCTGGAACCGGGAAAACCCATCTCAGCGTGGCCGCGCTGCGCGGCTTGATCGCGCGCGGGTTCGAGGGTGTATTCTACGATTTTCAGGCTCTGCTAAACCACATTCGTAGCGGATACGACCAGGCCTCAGGCACCATGGATCGCGAAGCCTACCGGTCGGCGCTGGAATCCGAGATTTTGGTGCTGGACGATCTCGGCGCGCATCGCGTGACGGATTGGGTGGAGGATACGGTTACGTCCATCATCACGCAGCGCTGCAACAACCGGCGCGCGACTATCGTAACCACCAACTTGCGCGATCCCGAGGCAGGGGATAAGCGCGGCACAGGCCTGCAAGAGGATTTACACAGTAAGTATTTCCTGGAAGAGCGCATCGGCATGCGCGCACGGTCGCGGCTGTTCGAGATGTGTAAGCTGATCAAGATGCCGGAGGTGGACGATTACCGCTTGAAGAGGCGCTAGCAAGGCGCGTCGCGAGAACCGGCGCTCGAATTTCGATCGATCGGGCGCTGCAGAACCGAACGCAGGTTTCCAGCGGCGACCCTCAGCCCGGCGACCTCGCGAACCGGCGGCGCACGCTCAAAAACCGTTGAACTAAACCGCTTCGCGGTAACCGTCTGCGATCGCGAATGAACTGGCGCGAGGCTCCTGAGAAACTGGATCAGGTTTATCCCAATAGACCAATCCAACATTCCCAGGAGCCTTCGCATGACACCTCTTCGTCAACGCAT
>DATGMH010000102.1:0-2861 GCA_035293725.1 Bryobacteraceae bacterium | reverse complement strand
TCGTCGCGCTGCAGCGGGACGCGGCGAGCTGGCTGGAGGCGTGGGCGCCGGGCAAGCGCGTGGCGAGCTCCTGGCCGTTCACGGATGCCGTTCAGCGGCCGGAGATGGGCTATATTCATCGCCCCATGAATGTGCAAGCGGCGCCCGATTTCCGGCTCGAGAGTCTGGCGGGTCTGAATCTTCGGCGCGTGGACGTGCTGGTGGTTTTTTCGAAAACCTGGGAGCCGGAGGGATTTCTCGATTGGGATTGGTTTCACCGGTATTTGCGGCGCAACTGGGGCTTTCACCGGCAAGCGACATCGGAGGAGATCCGGCGTGGATTAGGATTTCATCCGGTGATGAAGATTACGCGTCGAGGGCAGTGGATCGAGATTTATTTGCCGGACCGAAGGAGAGAATTGTAGGATGCCATCCATGGACTCGCGGCGCGAATTATTAAGCGGCGCCGCAACCGGCCGTCCGCGTGTCGAGCGTCTTTCCGGCGGCCGCGGGCGGCCCGCCGGCCAAAAAATGGAACGAGTCTAATGCGACCGCGACAATGCGATATTCGAGAGTTGATCCGGGAAGCGCCCGGCTTCAAACGGCGTCTTGAGAGGATAAGGACCGATCAAACCACGGAATTCGACTGGTACCCATACGATTCGCTGGCCGTACTGCCAGTATGGGACCGAATGCTCGCCGGGGATCGGCGAAACCTTTTCCGCCTGGCGGGCGCTGCCCCGGTCCTCGACATCGGGTGCGGAGACGGTGAGCTTTCTTTTCTGCTCGAGTCCCTCGGGTTCGATGTGCTCGCGATTGATAATCCGCCGACGAACTACAACGGGACCCGCGGCTTTCGACGCCTCCAATCCGCGCTCCGCTCCTCGACCGAGCTCAGGACATACGACCTTGATGACGGACTTCAACTCGAAGGCCGCACGTTTGGACTCGCACTCTGCCTCGGGCTCCTCTACCATGTTAAAAATCCATTGCTGTTGCTGGAGCGGCTCGCTAAACACGCGAGATTTTGTCTCATCAGTACGCGGATAGCTCATACCACTCCCAGCGGCGTGCAAATCGCTGAAGAGCCGGTTGCGTATCTGGCCGGCCCGGCCGAAACCAACGCGGACCCAACCAACTTCTGGATCTTTTCGGAGTGCGGGCTGCGGCGCGCCCTGGAGCGAACTGGATGGGAAATTCTAGATCACGTTTCGACCGGCTGCCTCTCGGGCTCTAATCCGGTGGATGCCAGCCGTGACTGCCGGTTCCACTGCATCGCTCGCAGCAGAATGCCCGACCCATGGCTCGGAACGCAGTGTGTCGATCTGGATCGTGGTTGGCATTCAATGGAGCACCGAAGTTGGCGTTGGACGGAGCGTGCCTTTTCGCTGCGCGTCGCGACGGTATCGGGAGGCGCGCGGTTAAGGCTCCGCTTCCACATCCCTGAGGTTGTTCATGCGGCGCTCGGACCAATCACCCTTCAGGCTGGCATTGCCGGGCAGGCGATCGGCGCGCGCGATTACACTTTTGCCGGCGAGCACATTTTTGAGCAGGCGCTTCCCGCCAGCCCCTCCCGGACGATTCGCATCGAATTCGCGCTGAATAAGGCTCTTGGCCCGACTGCTGCCGACGCTCGAGAGTTGGGCATCCAGGTGGAATTCTGGAAATATCCGGAGAAAGGGGCTCCGATACCCGCATTTCCGATCCTAATCGAAAAAATCGAATAATGCGATAGAGAGGCCTGGCGGACGGCCCCCCCTATCGATCGAGAGCGCACCGGGATCACCATCCCCAGGCGTGGTAGTTCGAATACAGGAGTGGTGGCGCATAGTAAGTTTGTGTGTCGTTCGGGTTTACGTCGGGCCATTGCTGAAGAAAGAACACCACGTTGCCCGCGGTTTCGTGCGCGGCATAGAGCTGCTCGGAGGTGTTGAGATCGTTGTAACACGTCTCTCCGATAATCCATCCTTGCGTCTCCCCGTGTTGTTGAAGATAGTTCCAGCCATTTAGGTATGCATCATGCGCATTAAGTTGATTCGGGTCCAAACAATTCCCGTAAATGTGCAATTCGAAAACTGGCGGAAAGGTGGTTCCGTATACCTGCGGCATCATTGAAAGGTTTGCAACGCAGTTGTTATCGCAGCTAGCTGAGAATCCAACCGTGTCGCTATTACCGTACTTGAGCGTGTACTGTCCCCAGAGCCAGGATGTGTACTGAGTGATGTAGGGGAAATTAGCGACCATCATTTCGTTGCTTAGGTCGTATTTGTCCAGGTACAGCCCATTGGATGTCATCGCGTCATGGACGCTGTAGATGAAGTTAAGATTTTGGATGGCATGCGTCCAGTCCACGCCTGTGGTCCATTTTTGCGGATTGTTTGGCCCCTGGGGAAAGAATCGCAACCTGACTCCCAGGCCGTGGCTGTATGCATCCTGAATGATTGAGATCAGCGCAGATAGACAGTTCGGCGGAATTGCGCCTGAGGAAGAATCAATTAGCGCGCCATATCCCGGTCCGGGAGTCCCCGAATAAGGGCACTGCCCGTTAGCGGAACCACCGTCAATGAAAATGAGCGGCAGCGAGATTCGCTGCTGGCCGTTTGCCGCCATCGTCGCAAGCTGGCTATCGACGATCGAGCTAACCGCCTGGCCGTTGTATTGCAGGTAGAAGTCCGTAATCGGCGAGTATCCGGGACCGCCATCGCTTGGCGGCTCGGCTGCGTACGAGAGGAGATCGGCAACTCCCTTGTGCGCAGCAGTCTGCCACTGAGTCCGCCGGTGTTGCGCTCCGCCTCCATTTCTGACGAGATGAGAATTGGCAACGTTGTGTTTCATGGACTCAGACCGGAATTACCCAAAAATTGTTGCATTGTCCTTGAAGG
>DATGMH010000101.1:0-161746 GCA_035293725.1 Bryobacteraceae bacterium | reverse complement strand
ATATGGCGGCGACGGCACGCGGGTTGACCTGGCATACGCGATTTACGCGCTCGCGCATGGCCGGAGCGAGGCCGAGGTTGAGGCTGCGATTCGATCGCGCGATCTCAGCCATAAGGGATGTGATCGAAGGCAACAAGACTATGTGGAACGAACGATCAAAAAAGCACTGGCGGCGACCGATCGGTGCCGCTAGAGAGGAGTACATCAGACCCGCATGGCCAAAACCGTACTGGCGGTAGACAACGCCGCGCAATTATCAATATCTGACAGCAATGGAACCAATGCCCGGCACGGCACGAATTCCATTCATCTGTCGCTCCAAGGGAAAGGTGGAGTTGGAAAGTCGCTCGTCGCAAGTATTCTGGCACAGTATTTTCGCGAGCGTGGGCGAGAGATCCGTTGCATCGATACGGACCCGGTCAACAGCACGATGTTCCAGTACAAGGCGCTAGGTGTCAGCCGCCTCGAACTACTCCGGAACGGGATGATCGATCATCGCGGTTTCGACACTTTGATGGAGCGCTTGCTCACGGAGGACGCGACGTTCGTCGTGGACAACGGGGCGGCCACATTCATCCCGCTCTGGAACTACTTCCTCGAAAACAACGTTCTCGATGTTCTGACGAACGCGGGCAAGCGCTTATACGTTCACACCGTCATCACCGGCGGGCAGGCGCTGGTCGATACGCTCTTCGGCTTTAAGAGCCTCGCGGACAGCGCCTCCGAGCGGAATATCGTTGTTTGGCTGAACGAGTACTTCGGGCGCATTGAGCAGGGTGGCAAACGCTTCGAAGAGATGAGTGCATTTCAGGAGAGTGCATCCAAAGTTCGAGGCAGCATACACCTGAAAAAACTGAACCAGGACACCTTCGGCCGGGATCTTGAAGATGTGATCTCGCGGAAACTAACGCTGGCGGAAGCCATCAAAGACGGTCCGTTTTCGATCATGACAAAGCAGCGCCTGCGGATGATCGAGCGCGACTGGTATGAGCAGATCGACGGGCTTCAATTGATCTGAGCGCACGCCCATGCTGGACGTGAAACGACTAATTGGCGAGGTTGCGGCGCGCAACGGCATTCGAGTCGAATCGTGGGACCCAGCGTTCGCCCTGGTGACCTTGAACGAATTGGCACTTGAAGAGATCGCCCGCCGACTCACCGAAGAGGTGCATTCCGGTATCGCGGAGTTCACGGACGCGGTACAGAAGACTGAAGCGCGCGCCGGAAAGATCCTGGCGCAACAGGTGAAAGAGGCCGCGGCGGAACTTCGCCGAGAGATGCAGCGCGACATTGAAGATGCCCGACTGAAAGCAAATGAGATCGTAGTAAACGTCCACCGAGCAAATAGCAAACCCGCCGTGGTTCGGTGGGGTGCCGCCGGGTTAATCGCCGGAATGATGCTCTTCGGCTCCGGCTTATGGATCGGCGCGCACTGTCTGCACTGAAGTGTCTGCTCAGTTGGCGAGCATCTGCACACAAACCCTAGGTTTGTGATAGAGTGGAGTCGGAAGTCGAGGTACTGAGCCATGAGGTTTTTGTTTCTGATCGCTGCAATGATGGGACCGCGCTTCTTTGCGCGCTTCTTGCTGTTCTTCATCCTCGGAATGGCGTTGCTGTTTTATTGCGTGGTTAGAGCTTGATGGCGCGAGGACGCGCCAGGGCACACCAGAACGACTCCAAATCGACGAATTCCGAGCGGTGCCCACATTGTCAGAAGGTGATTTCCGACAAATGGATAAAGGCAGCGCATAGCCGGGTGGCCGGGCGCTTGGGCGGACGTCCGCGGGTGTCGAAGCCTTGTCCGTTTTGTAGGCACACGTTTAGCGCCCGCGAACTGCGCGATCATATGCCGCGTTGCGGGAAAAGACCGCAGGCGAGTGCATCGTGATTGACGCGCCGTATTTCGAGTCTCGATTTCCCGCTAAGGGGGTGCTCGGAGTCGCCGGGCGGGACGGGACGCTTCAGGCAGCAATCGCCAGGAGCGGATTTGTCCCTCTACACCGCCCAACCCACGATTTGGTTGCTGTCGGGCAGGAACGAAACAAATGCATGCCATTTTGTTCTTTGGGATAATCGGGATAGGGTGCGATGGCTGCACAATTGAAGAAACGCGAGTGGTTCGATCTGGGGGCTAGCGCATACGTTCATGCGTGCCCTGGCGTCTCCGTCGTCCCGACGTACGTGTGTCCGATCTGCCAGAACCCGTTCACGGTCGAGGCGCTCGATGACGGTCAGCTTTCTGTAGAGCACGTGCCGCCGCAAAGCGTTGGGGGTAGCGAACTCCTCCTGACGTGCACAATCTGCAACAACACGGCGGGTACGAAGCTGGACGCGGCAGCGAAGACCAAGGAGGATGTCCGTCGGGCAATGGAGGGCAGGGCTGTTCGTCCGCATCGCGTCAAGGCATCCATCGGTGGAATCACGGTCAACGGTCAGCTCCATGCGAAGAACGGATCGTACTCGCTCACGATTCCCAAGGAGCTCAACAAACCTGGAACGAGCGAGGCACTGCAGCGCCTCGGACGTGCTGGCGCCTCATTGACTGTGGAGCATGAAAGGTACTCGGAACTTGGGGCCCGCATTAGCTGGTTGCGTGCGGGCTACCTAGCCTTGGTCGCGATGGAGGGCTACAAAATTGTCTTCGACCCCGCTATGGACATCGTGCGCACACAGATCCGGGATTGCAACGAGCGACGAATGTTGACCTTCGTCGCGGACGCACAAGAAGAGTTTCCGCTCACGATACGTCGAGTCCTCAAGGTTCTTAACCCAGCGTGGCATCGCGGGTGGACTGTCCAGTTTGGTCGCTATCTCGTCAATCTTCCATCCCTGGGCGACATGACGTTCTACGAACGACTCGCGAACAAAGGCCTGAGTCCCACCATGCAACACACGACTTATGAGTACGTGGGCTGGCCCACCACACCGACCTTCGGCATACAGCAAGATGAAGTCGCCTGAAAGATACGTGCTGACTTGTGATGCGGTGACTACTCAATGAGGTCAACACTGTTAGTCTCTAAGGCCGTGAACAATGGGCTCATTCAAACGTCGCCCATTGCGGCCGTGAGGCGTCATCAATCGCGGCGGCCCGAAACCGCCGTGAAGTTATAGGATGCATCATTCCCATGCTGGGTGAAAGTGTCAGCGAGCCGGGTGCGTATCCGTTGAAACCAGACGATACCTTCGATGGACCGTTCTTCCACTGATCTGCGGGCTGGCAAAGATCGCTGGGATGAGCGCGCCGCCACTGCCAGAGATTGAGCAGGTGAACAGCGGCACGTTCCAATAGGAGGACGGTGCTGTTCATGACTCCCTGAAGAGTCCGGGCTTCTTCTTCATGAAGGACCATGTTCCATGGTGTGTCAATGAAGACCTCGATATCCGACCGCCCCGGATCACGGGGCAGGTGTGATACGCGGCGAGCACGGAGTGCGGGCTTGCCGTCCGGTCCAAGCAGAATCGGCGTCATCGGCAGATACTGCCCGAGTTCGATGCGACGGCCGCGGTGGACGAGCATATTCCGAAAATCGACCGTCCAATCGAGCCAGCCCTGCGGACCCGCTGCGGTAATGGCGTTCTCTAGCTGTGTGGCAAAGTCCGCCTGGGCTGCCGCTCCAGCGCTGGCAGCGCCATCAATACCTGCCAACACCGTGCGGGCCTGCTTGAAATCGACCTTCAGGATGCTCTGCGCCAAGGCAGCGACACCGGTAATGACGCCGGCGAGACAATCGAGAGCGGAGGCGATTGTACGGATCAGGCCGGCCTGGTGCATTCGCACAAGGTCTGGCGCGAATTGCTCGGACGTACAGCGCGGACGCGGCGGGTCGATGACCGGGCCGCCTGGAAGCAGCTTTACGGCATGTGCGAAGCGGGCGCTGTCTCGGTCCGACGCGTCGAGGTATTCGAGCCAATGCAACGCCGCCTCAATCATGTTCCCTCCGACGCTTGCCAAGCAGCATGATAGTTGGTCCGCGATTAGAATTCGACGGCTGGTGCCGGGGGCCGGCGCCCACCAGCCGATCCCGTAGGGTTGCTGTTCGACAAAGTCGTTGAATATTTCGGTTTCGAGCGATGACCAGCGCGGTAGGTTGACACCGAGGGCTGCTCTTGCATCGGTTTCTGTCGGCTCCTGGCCGTCCGGATACGGTTCATTCAAGCGAGCGAGGTCGGCGGCTCTCATGAATCCAGTTTCCCTTGAGGATTGGGCGGAGGGAACTGGCGGTCTAGGAGTGCACGGTCGCGAGAGAGCCCTTGGGCACGGTGGTTTCCATCATGCTGGCGCAGGGTTCCCATGACTTCTCGCTCGCATCGTTGAGAAAGATCAGGCAAGGTCCGGGCCCGATGCAGGAGATGGCGCGCATCTGCGGCGAGTGATTCTCGCCGAACACGAAACGGTAGTACAGGCCCTTCGTGAGCAGGTTATAGACGATTCCGGGATTATCCGTTACCCGGCTAGGAACGAAGCAGGTGTTCTGCGACAGAAAGTCGGTTGCCACGGTGGCGGTCACGATGAGGGCCTCGTCCGGGGAAGCCGTTTCCCCGGCGAGATAGCTCCGTACCAGTTCCAGGTGCACCGGATCGAGGGGCACGGATGTCGCGCCACCGTCGAACATGCGCCAGGGCCGCACTGCCGCGCGCCACAAGATGCTCAGCCCGAAATAACCGATCTTGTCGCCCGATAATCCCACCGCAGGACAAATGAATGCCGTGTTGCTTCCAGTGGTGTATAACGGCAACGCCAGCTTGAGGCGATCGAGGAGCGGGAAGCTGCGGCCGTTGTTCAGGAGCGGGACGACGTAATTCTCGCCGTTCTCGCTGAAACGGCGTTCGCAGGCGCTGCATAGGAGCGGCTGCCTCATCTGAAAATCGCTCTGGACGGAGATCTTGCGGGACATCAGGACCGGGCTCAGATTGCCGTTGTCCGATCGCCGGAGGAGCCGGTAGACACTCTTGGGTAGGAAATGGCTGTCGTGCAGCTTTCCGACGGTTCCGCAAAGGGCACAGGTTCCGGTCTGTATGGGCGAAGCTCCTACACAGTCATGTTCGCACACGCGGCTTCAGATCAGTTTGTCCGCGTCAGCGAGTTCGGGCCGGTAATCAAATGCGGGGCGCTTGGCTTGGCTCTTCCGCAAGTTGGCCAGCGGATCAGTCCGATTCTTCTCGTCAAGGCTCCTATCGGCCTGCTCATTCTTGCCATCACTGCTCTCACCCGCGATGACGGAAGGATGAGGCGATTCGCTGCGGGCTGGAGCAGCGGGAACCGTCGCCGAGCTTCTCCGCATTCGGGCGACATATGAGCCAAGGGTGTAGATGCTCATCTTCAGACCATCCCCTTCTAAACACTCACACACGGCCTTAAGCGTGTGCCCCCTGTCGAGAGCGGCCCTGATTTCCGGCCACAGCAGCCGGAGTTGGGCGGCCATGGAGCGCGGCTTTTTCTCGCTGAGCGCGGCGAGGCGGTTTCGGGCAGTAGAGGCCAAAGAGTCAAGCTGGCTCCGCTGGGGCATCGACTTCACCAGTGTACGGCAAAGTTTGGCAGAATTCAACAGTATTAGGCAAAATTAGGCAAAGTTAAGCATGTTAGGCAATATTTGGCAGAATTCGGCAAATCAATCCCGGCTCTTGGTCAGCCCACAGACCGGAAGGCCATGCTGAGCTGGTAGTGGAACATAAAGGGGGCGGGACTCGCCGGTGCGAGCTTTTTGGCTGGCGCTCTTTTTTTTGAAGTACTTCGCGCGGGTTGCATTTTGCGCCTGCTGAGTCCCGGTTGGGACTCGGGTGCTTTTCGGGGATTTTTCTGCCGTCCCGATCGTCCCTAAGCAGCGCTGAGCGGCCCTTAGTACTTAGAGGGTCACGGATGGCACAGCGCTCAGTGAGGTTCTCGGAAAAGGCGATGCGGGAACTGAAGGCCGCGTCAGATACGCGCGGATTTGAATCCCCAGCCGCGTTCATTCGTTATGCGGTGGAACAGGAACTCGCCGCTCGGCACGACGCGTTGACCGGAGCCGAGGAGCGTCTGGCCGCGAGCGTGGAGCAAGTGAGGAAAGAAGTCTTCCGAGTGGGCCGGGCGCAGCAAGCGCTGTTTGCCTATCTCGACACCTTGGCGAAGGCACTGTTGACCTGCGTGCCGGAACCGGCTGCCGATGCAAAACCTCAAGCGGTCGCCCGCGCCAAGGAGCGTCATAACCGGCTCCTCAAGAGTGCCGGCCGTGCGATGGTCGGGGAATCTGGTTTGGCAATGAAGGATCTCGTCGGCGATGCTCACGGGTGACGAGAAAGAGTTTCGGCTGCGGCCTCGGAAGCCACCGCGACCGGCGGCGCGGAACAACGCGACCGCCTGGGCGATTGCCTTCAAGACCCTAATGCATTATGCGAGGGCGAGTCGGAAAGTAACCTCGAAACGGGCTTCTGGCAGCCGACCTTCGATCCCAAGAAATCAGCGGTGCGCGATTCGTGTCACCTACACACGCAACACCGTTCGGGGGCAATGGCGTGCGCATGGCCGCTACATCGAGCGCGAGAGCGCAGCGGGCGGTGAGGGGCAAGTCGGATTCGACCATGCGGGGGGAGTTGATCTGGCGGCACGTCTCGAATCGTGGCAAGCTGCGCGGGATGAGCGACTATGGAAGATCATCATCTCACCCGAATTCGGGGAGCGCGTTGATCTCTCGCGGCTCGCCCGTGATCTCATGAAGCAGATCGAGCGCGATGTCGGCATGCCTCTCGAATGGGTAGCCGTCAGTCACTTCAATACTGAGCATCCGCATGTCCATATAGCCCTCAGAGGCGTGGGACCCGACAGGCAGCCGATTCACCTGAAACCCGATTACGTCAAACATGGAATCCGGCAGATTGCCGAAGATCTGTGCACGCGGCAGCTCGGCCATCGAACGGAACTAGACGCTGCCGAAGCCGAACGGCGCGAGATTCACCAACATCGATTCACGTCGTTGGATCAAATCATCGCCCGAACCACGGAGCCATTGCCGGACGCGACCGAGCGCCGGATGGTAAGAGTTATCAGTAGGGCGACCCTTGGCAAGGGCCAACATCGCCTCGCAGCCAGGCTCGCGGTTCTCGAGGATATGGGGCTTGCGGAACGGATTGGGCCTGACGCGTGGACCGTCCGCACGGACTTCGAGGCCGTGTTGCGCGCCATGCAACGGACCAACGACCGGCAAAGAGTGATGGCCGCTCACGGTGCGGTGGTGTCCGATGAAAGGCTGCCGATTGAGGTCCTCGATTTCCGTAAGGCGACGATTGTCGAAGGAAGAATCCTCGTGCACGGCGAGGACGAGCAATCGGGTCGACAGTATTTGATGTTGGAAGGTACCGACGCACAAGTGCATTTCATTCATTACTCGACGGAAATCGTGCAGGCGCGCGCACGCGGGAAACTGAGTGTAAATTCATTCGCGCGATTACGTCGCATCACCGTCGGCCAAGAATCGAAGCTGCAAATTGATGATCTAGGGGGCGCCGAATCTCTGCTCCATGACCGCGAGCAGCTTGACGCGACCGCGCGGAATCTCATCAGGCGGGGAATCATCCCAATAGAGGATGGTTGGGGCGGATGGCTCGGGCGCTATCAGGCCGCGCTGCGCCGGGCGGCAGTCGAACTGGAATACGAGCATCCTGCGTATAACCGGGAAAAGGCCCGACGCCGTTCTCACGGCAGATAGCCATCTGTGCGATGACATATTCCTATTGTGTGGCTGCTGCTCCGGCCTGGAGACCAGGCGTCGGCAGCGCAGCTACTCGAGGCGCTAATCGAATCCGCTGAGGAGAACGGTATCTGGACTCTTCGAGGCGTCACACTTGCAAGATGCTGTCAGCCTGGCACTGCAGAAGAGGTACGGATTTGGATTTCGCATTGTTGGTCTGCGTAAGGGCATCGGCAAGCTTGTAGGTGTCTGGCGCGACACGATATTACCAGAGCGCGGAGCAGAAGGGTTGGGAATCGACTGAGGCCTCGTTAGAACGTGGAGCGTCATCACCTTTGCTGATCGACTGCAGTGATCCGGAGATGAGAGTGTCACAGAACGGCGGGCGATCTCACCGAAACGCGGCCGTCACGTTATCGGCGTGAACAATCCGCGAAGCTCACCCCGTTCATCTTGACAATCAGTAGGAGAACGAGATAAGATTCCTTCTGACCGTCAAGAGAAAGATCATTAAATGCCGGCTAAAACGAGTGACTTGGTTCAAGGCACGTTAGACATGCTCATTCTGAAAACGTTGAACCTCCAACCTATGCACGGGTATGGTATCTGCGTTCGGATCGAGCAGATGAGCGAAGGCGTTTTTCGCGTGAATGCAGGGTCGTTATTTGTCGCGTTACAGAGGTTGCGTCGAGCGGGGCTGATCAAAAGCGAATGGAGAGCCACTGAGAATAGCCGGCGAGCAAAGTACTACGCGTTGACCGAAGAGGGGAAAAGGCGCTTCAGGAGCGAAACCCGCGAATGGAGTAGACAGGTAGATGCTATTGCCCGGATTTTAGAGGCGTCGTAAGGGAGGGCTGTCATGGTGCGAAACATCACGAACGGGCTTCAATCATTGTTTCGCAAGAGACACGCGGAGCGTGAGTTGGACGAAGAGTTGCGCGGTTATATGGAGATGGCTGTTCAAGAGAAGATGCAACTCGGGATGAATCGCGATGACGCGCGTCGAGCCGTCCGTTTGGAACAGGGAACTGTCGAAGGAACAAAGGAAGTCGTCCGTTCCGCCGGTTGGGAATTTTTCTGGGAGACGCTTTTACAGGACATGCGCCTCGGCGCGCGTATGCTGCGCAGGTCTCCGGGTTTCACGGCTGTCGCTGCGATCACGCTCGCCCTCGGCATCGGCGCTAACACCGCCATCTTTAGCGTTGTCAATGCAGTGCTCCTTCAGCCATTACCCTACAAGGATCCGAGCCAGCTGCTCTTTGTGCTCGAAAGTAAGCAGGGGGCGGAAGTCTCCGGCGTGTCATATCGAACTTTCACTGAACTGCGCGATGGCAGTCGCGCCTTTGCGTCCATCGCCGGCCTGGGTGGACACGCACTGGTACTTACCGGCAACGGAGAGCCTTCTGAAATCAGCACCCTAGCCGTCACCTCGGAGTTCTTTTCGGTCCTTGCGGCCGAGCCGCTGCTTGGCCGAGTGTTGCTTGCCGAGGACGGCCAGCGCGGGGCGGCCCCTGTTGTAGTTCTCAGTGAGAGTTTATGGCGAAACCGATTTGGAGCCGACTCCGCAATCATTGGACGTTCGATTGTTCTCGACATGCGGCCATACACCGTGATTGGCGTGATGCCTGCGAGCTTTCACAGCCCGTTCCGTAATCAGCCAAACCAGATTTGGATACCACTTGCTCAAGACCCCGTATATGGCGTGTGGATGACTCGACCGCCTCAAGAGCATTGGATGGCGGTGATTGCGCGAGCACGCCCGAACGTTTCCTTCGCTCAGGCTCAGTCGGAATTGGACGCGGTTGGTGCGCGCGTCGCCGACGAATTTCCCGCGGAGAAGGGATGGGCGATTAAAATTCAGCCTTTGCAACAGACCATTACTGGCGATGTGAAATTGCCGCTGCTTCTGCTGTTAGGGGCTGTCGGTTTGGTGCTCTTGATTGCGTGTGCGAATGTCGCGAACCTTCTTTTGAGCCGTGCGACATCGCGGTCGAGGGAGATCGCGATTCGAATTGCGTTGGGCGCTGGCAGGAAACGCATCGCGAGCCAACTGCTCGCGGAGTGCGCCATTCTTGGGCTGCTTGGCGGACTTATTGGAATGCTCCTCGCCTACTGGGGCGTTGCCGCTCTCCTACCAATCCTGCCTTCCTCAGTGCCGAAGTTTCACGCAGTTCGCGTCGATGAATGGGTTCTTTTCTTCGCCTTCGTGCTTTCTTTGACGACTAGTCTCGTGTTCGGACTGGCCCCGGTACTTACCGCGGCCCGCTACAACCCGCAAAAAGAACTCGCTAAGGGCACTCGCGCGGGAGAGTCGGCTGGCCCGCGCCGTGCCCGTTCTCTGGTCGCAATTGGGGAAATTGCGTTGGCAATGGTTCTTCTTACTGGAACTGGGCTGCTCATCCGCAGCTTTGCCCAACTCACCTCTGTCCACCCAGGATTCGAGTCGAGCCACATCGTGAAGGCTATGATTTCGCTTCCCCAATTTCAATACTCAACTCCGAGACAGTGGGCTGCTTTTTCCCAGGAATTGACGACACGCCTTCAGGCTCAGCCGGGGATGCAGGATTCCGCGATCGTCGGTCCTTTGCCCATTGTGGATGGCGGCATTACTCTCCCCTTTCAAATTGTAGGCGGACCACGGAAGGAGGCAGGGTCGGCGGAGACCGCGAATTACGTCCCTGCCAGCCCGCGCTATTTTTCCGTGCTAGGAATTCCGCTTCTTCGCGGCCGTTTATTCAACGAGTCTGACTCCACGTCCTCGGCGGCCGTGACCCTGATCAGCGAAGCACTGGCCAGACGCTATTTCCCTAATGAGGACGCGCTGGGCAGGCGCCTGACCTTCGGCTTTCCTGCCAACGGCATCGTCTCACGCGAAATAGTCGGCATCGTTGGCGACATACATGACGTTTCTCTGGGGAAGGAACCGGGACCGATGATGTATGTCCCATATGCACAAGCACCTCTGTGGGGAGCCCAAGTGGTTGTTAAGAGCAGACTAAGCCCCTCGGGTATCGCCGGCACAATTCGCACGGTAACCCACGGAATCGATAAAAATTTGCCAGTGACAGATATCGCGATCCTTTCCGATGTCCTGAACGCATCGGTCGCGCAGCCCCGGTTTCGCACGTTGCTCCTCGGCTTGTTCGGCGCAATCGCGTTGATTCTTGCGGCCGTGGGAATTTTCGGCGTGATCTCTTACTCTGTTTCGCGGCGAGCGCACGAACTGGGAATTCGGATGGCGCTCGGGGCCCAGCCAGCCTCAGTTCTGCGTATGGTTTTGCGTGAGACACTGTCGCTCACACTGGTTGGTATTGCGGTTGGCTTACCCTGTGCTGTGGCGACGGCGCGGCTCATTACGCATCTACTATTTCATGTGACGCCCTACGACGCTGTCACTTTGGCACTGGCTCCTGTTGTGCTCGTAGCGGTGGCGACATTGGCTGGTTACGTCCCAGCGCGGCGGGCGATGAAGGTCGATCCCATGGTTGCCCTGCGCTATGAGTGATCGACGCGCCGCTTCGCAGCTCGATTCCGACGTGTCGCTTTTCGAGGGGAATGTGTGCCTCAAAAATGTGCTCGGAGGCTGACGACTGTTGTCGCTCGCTTTGACTTGGTATGCTCCGAAGGCGAAATTCACGAGGCGAAGACACTTACGGTCCACGAGCAATCTTCGGCCAACGAGTACGCGAACTGCGCATGCAGCGCGGATTTTCTCAGGAGCGGCTGGCGGAGATTTCCGAGTTGCATCGGAATTATGTCGGCGGGGTTGAGCGCGGCGAGAGGAACATCGCATTGCTGAACATTGTCAAGCTGGCGCATGCGTTACGCGTGAAGCCGATGAGTTTACTTGATCGAATTGCGTAAGATCTCAGGTAGTTTTATGGTGCACAGCATTTTCGGAATCTGAGCCCCGCGCAGTGCTGTAGCAGCCAATAGCAAATTTCGCTCATGAGATAGAGGACCAGGATTTCAAGTGCGCATTGCGCAAAAATAAAGATAAGGAAGATTTACCCATGAAAACGATGAAAAACATCGATGTGTTATTCGTCGCCGGTTTTGGCCCCATCGTTCGCAATCCGGCTGCGAGCCGCAAGTTTTATTCCGAGGCATTGGGACTGCGGTTCAAAGAGGACACCAACGGCTATATGCATACGGGCGAGATGGATGGTGTGAAGCATTTTGCCCTGTGGCCGTTGGCGCAGGCGGCTGAGTCATGCTTTGGCACAGATCAATGGCCTGGCGATCTTTCCGTGCCACAAGCATGGATCGAATTTGATGTGGAGAATATCGAAAACGCAACGGCGGAACTAAAGTCGCAGGGCTACAAACTGCTGGTCGCGACGCGAAAGGAACCCTGGGGCCAAGTCGTCACGCGGCTTCTGGGACCGGAAGGTCTGTTGGTGGGCATAACCCATACGCCCGGAATGCGGAAGTGAAGCGCGGAACCAGCCCCCAAGAATGGAGGAGCGAAGAATGCGATTCATGTTGTTGATCTGCCACAATTCCTCTTTTACAGCGCGGACCGACGAGGTGTTCGCAAGCATGGGGATCGTCTCCGACCCGCGGCCACGTCAAAGACTGTGAGCATGCGCGATGGTGAGCTGCGGGTGCGTGACGGTCCGTTTGCCGAAACGCGGGACGAGGTGGCTGGCTACGACATCGAATGCGCCGACTTCGAGGAGGCGATTGAAATTGCCTCGAAGCACTCTGCCGCCAAGTTCGGGATCATCGAGATCAGACCGGTCTGGCAGACTTGAAGGCACGGGCTTCAGATCATCGAGCGGAACTATGCCCTGCTCGTGCTTCTCCTTATGGCGTCCGGAATGTGGCTTACGTGGGGGCGCCGGCGCACGCTTCCTCTTTCGAATTGTCGGTGATGCCAAATCCCTGTCCGGAGCGCCTTGATCCGAAGCTTGCAAGCGCTGTCGCGAAGATCCTGGCTAATCTGCCGCGAGAGATCTGATTTCGTATCCTTCATCGTGCAGGCTTATCGAAAGCTCACACTCAGATCAGCCCTGGCGGCGAGACGACCAAAGATATCCGTGAGCTTTCGGCAGCTATGCGCAACGAGACCGATAGTCCGGCGTCCCTTCAGTCCTACATTCGTGTCAGAGACGCGTCCGTTTGCGATAGCATCGAAGCTGAGTGGGTTATCGCCTTCGCATCATCTGTCTTGGGTTGTCTCTCGTTGCCGCGATTTACGGGCAACCTCCACTTGCCAATCCCGACTTCAACGAAGGAGCGCCCGGCGAGGCACCTCCGGGGTGGAGGTTTTCTGCCAAGCCCAGCGGGATTTACTCAACCTTCATCCGTTCGGGGGGCTGCCTGGCCGGGGGGCAGTGCGCCGTTTTACAGTCCAACGGCCACGTACCCGCCGGCGCTACGGCGCTCCTCTACCAGACCTTTGAGGTCAGGTCATATCGAGATCGGACGTTTCGCTTCCGGGCTGCGGTTCGCACTGAGGTTTCAGGGACGGCGAACTTCGCGAGTCTTTGGGCACGTGTGGATCGGGAAGATAGCACGATGGGCTTTTACGATGACATGCCCAACAAGCCGATCACTGTAGGCGAGTGGAAATACTATGAGATTTCTGGTGAGATTGCGCCTGACGCCGTCACGGCTACCGTCGGACTGTCGCTTAACGGTTCAGGGGCTGCATGGCTGGATGACGTCTCTTTCATTCTGACCGGCAGTGAAACGACGGAGCCGGCCCGTCCTCTGGCTGCGCGGGAACTCGAGAACCTGTCTGCTCTCGCACCGCTGTTTGGGTATGTTCGGTACTTTCATCCAAGCGACGAGGCGGCGGGCGCCGACTGGAACAGACTCGCAATCTTAGCAGTGCGCACCGTCGCTCCGGCGGGGTCACCCGAAGACCTGGCGGCGAAGTTACGGACGGTTTTTGCTCCCATTGCTCCCACGGTGCTGATTTTTCCGACTGGCTCGAAGCCCCCACCGCCGGTAATGAAATCAGCGCTTCACGTGGTCTCTTGGCAGCATCACGGGGTCGGCTTTCTTCCTTCTGTCGAGGGCTATCGAAGTGTGCGAGTAGTGTCGCCGGCGCCCCAGGCTGGCGATCTGGTGCAGCCGATCTACGCGGATCTTGCCGGTGGTGTGAGCTGCGTGGTCCCGATTGCGCTGTATCGAGAGTCGCCCAATCCGGCGCCCGAGCCACCCATCGCACCAGCGCCGGGCGGAACGCCGAACGATCGCGCTACGCGCTTGGCCGCCGTCATGATAGCGTGGAACGTTTTCGAGCATTTCTACCCATATTTCGACATGGTCCGGACCGACTGGAAGGAGGCGCTCGGACCGTTTCTGTCGGAAGCTGCGGAAGACAAAGACGCCCACGCGTTTCGCTCCACGTTGCAGAAGCTGACGGTGCTTTTGCAGGATGGCCACGGCTACCTGGCCGGCCCTGGCGGGTCACCCCGATTTGTTCCACCCGTTATCTGGACTTGGGCGGACGGTCAAATCGTTGCCCGCGCCGTGTTCGGCGGCGTCGACATCAGGCCTGGAGATGCGCTGCTTTCCATCGATGGACGCCCGGCCACGGACGTCCTCAGGGAGAAGGAGACCCTTACTCCCGGATCGACCGTACAATGCCTGCGTTACCGGCGCTCAGTGAGTTACTAACTCGTGGGCCGCGGGATCGGATTCGCCTGGAGTTAGAACCGGTAGCCTCGCCGGGAATCCATCGCGTGGTCACGGTGCAGTGCTCGGCGAGACTCGGGGAACTACGCGAGCCGCGTCCCCAGAAAGTGGAGGAGTTGCAGCCCGGCATTTTCTATGTGGACCTGGACCGGGTCACGGATGATGAGTTCTCCCGAGCAGTACCGACGCTGGCGAAAGCCACCGGGATCATCTTTGATCTGCGCGATTACCCGAACCACATCGAGCATTTTTTTGATTTCTTCGGCCACCTGATTAACCGGCCGGTCCTCAGTCCACTGATAGAAACTCCGGTAGTGACCCTGCCAGACCGCGCGGATATGGCGTTCCCGGGCAAGGGACAGTGGCAGGCACCGCCGGTGGCACCGTATTTCACAGCGAAACGGGTCTTCCTAAGTGACGGCCGCGCCATCAGTGCCGCCGAGACGCTGCTGATGATGGTAGAACACTATCATCTGGCCGAGATTGTGGGTGAGCCAACCGCGGGCACCGACGGTACCGTCAACCCGTTCCTAGTACCTGGCGGTTACCAGATAACCTGGACAGGGCAGAGAGTTCTGAAAGAGGACGGCATGCCGCTTCATGGCATTGGAGTGATTCCTACGATTCCGATTCCACTCACGAGGAACGGGATCGCGGGCGGCCGGGACGAAGTCCTGGATCGCGCTATTGCCGCTCTAAAGCAGTAGCCCAACGCGCGGGTCCAACCTTAGGAGAGTGTGTGGAGACGGGCGCATACAGGCCAAACCGGAACATTTTCGGCCGTCGCGCCTACCTGGCCGCACGCACGCTTGCCGGAAACTCACAGATATCCAGGCGCAAGTGCGGCACTCCACGCCAATAACGGGGCGCTTACGACCAGGAGCTACCGGAGAGCGTTCGGACGGCGGTCGAGGCGCTGGATCAGAAGCTCTGCGGGCTCGCTATGCCGCAATCGACCGGCAGTCTCCAATGAATAACTGCGCTGTTAAAGGGGGCAGAAACGCTCGCGCAACCCTGCCTCGTCTGGGCGGTTGCTTCGTTTCTCGGGCACCGACGGGCGAAAACGCCTATGTCACCGGCGCGATGAGGTCTTCGCTATGATGTCTCCATGGCCTCGTCCACCGATCGCCTCGTTGTCCGAATACAGAGCGATCCCGCAGGGGTTGTCGACGGACCGGCTCGTCCGCATCCGGTAGTGGTGATCCATGTTGGCCCCTCTGTGAACGTGGCCTGCCGGCGCGGCGAACGCTACCATAGCGGCATGGCGGTTCACGGCGATGTCGATATTATCCCCGCGGGTACGGCAAGCAGGTGGGAATTGCGGCAGCGGGACACCGCACTTATTGTGGGCGTTCCGTCGGGCCTCCTGCGGGTCGCCGCGGCCGGGTTGAATCGCGATCCGGCCCGCGCCGAAGTGGTAAACCGCTTCCAGTTGCGCGACCCGCAGATCGAACAGATCGGATGGGCGCTCAAGACGGAAATGGAGACCGAGTATCGGAACGGACGACTTTATCTCGATAGCCTCGGCGCTGCTCTTGCCGCCCACCTTCTCGAGTATTATTCGCCCGATGTGCGTGGTGTGCGCGCGATTAGGGGTGGGCTTTCCGGCCGGCGGCTGAAGGAACTGATCTCATATATCGAAGATAACCTGTCACGCGACCTTTCGCTTCCCGAAATCGCGAAAGTGGCGGGGCTGAGCGTGTCGCACTGCAAGGCGGCGTTCCGTGCTTCCGTCGGCCGGCCGATTCACCAGTACGTTTTGTGCCGTCGCGTGGAGAGGGCGCAGGCGCTTCTGCGCGAGGGCGAGCTTTCCGTGCGTCAGGTAGCGCTCGAAGCCGGATTCGCCCATCAGAGCCATCTTGCATACCACATGCGCCGGGTGGTCGGTGTGACCCCGAAGGAATTCCGCAGCGGATCAGTCTCGTAATTTCCATCCAAATCTGCTCTCATTCGCCTAAATCCCAGGGCATCATGAAATCAACATGTCAAAGAGGCAAACCGCAATGTTGGTATTTCTTGCCGCGGAGTCTGCTCTGGCGTCGGGTGGCTTCCCGGCGGAATACGGGCAATGGGTCCACGTCAAGCACGATCGCAACGGCCATTCGGTCCGCAAGGGTCAAGGATTTATTTTTGAGCCGATTTCGCGTCTGAGGGGACAAGACAATGAGGGGATTTGAACTATTTGTAGCAGTGGCAGCGACGGCCTTGGCTGCGCTAGCACAAGGCTGGAGTCCGAGACTTGCGGCCGATTACCTGGATGTCCGCCAACAGGAGTGGAATGCGTGGAAGCCAGCGCAGGCTTCCGGAGGCGCCTGCTTCTCCTGTCACACCAACATGACCTACCTGCTCGCGCGACCCAGTCTCCGCCGCGCTTTGGGCGAGACGGAGCCCACCGGCTATGAAAAGGCGGCGCTCGAAGGGCTGCGCAGGCGAGTCGATATGCACGAAGCGCTCGAGATTAATTCCGCCTTCGCAAAAGATCCGTTGGCAACACAGGCGACCGGCGTTGAGACCGTATTCGCTGCGTACTTCCTCGCGGTTCAGGATCACGGCGGCCCTGCGACCCCGGAAACGGAGCGCGCGCTCGAGCGATTATGTAAACTTCAGGTGCGCGGCGGCAAAAGCGCGGGTTCGTGGCCGTGGTTCTTGCTCGACCTCGATCCTTGGGAGACTACGGAATCGCCGTACTACGGCGCCGCCTTTGCCTCTATGGCTTTTGCAGCAGCGCCTGCCGCTTATCGCGAACGGCCCGGAGTCTCCGAACGGATCGTGGCGTTGAACGAGTATCTGCGCGGGGCCACACCCGCGCAACCGCTGCACAATCGCATGCTGCTGCTCTGGGTGGGAGGACAGAGCAAATCCGCCCGCGAGCACCTCATCGATGAAATCGTGGCCAAGCAGCTGCCAGACGGAGGATGGGCCATTGGTGCTCTCGGCCCCTTCAAACAGCACCCGCAAGCGCCGGCGTCCGAGGGCGGTAACGCATATGCCACGGCATATACCGCCTTCCTGCTGGGAAGAGGCGGTGTACCCAGATCGAATCCGGCGCTTTCGCGCGCCCTCGATTGGCTGCGCAGGCGCCAGGATCCTAAGGGTTACTGGGACGTATCCTCCATGAATAAACACTTCCCGGAGGGTTCGATGGAGGAAGGCTTCATGCGCGACGCCGCCACGGCATTCGCCGTGCTAGCGCTGGTGGAGGATACTGCTCAGCCATGAATGGGCCAATGGGGTCGTTGCGTCTGGATATTCACAATGCGCTTCGCCTCATCCGAAAGGTGCCGGGCTTCATCCCGATCGTCGCCCCCACACTCGCGCTGGGGATCGGCGGGCTCGCACCACCGCGTTCACAAGATGTTTGTGATCATCGAGATCAGCATGGCAATGGTGCTCATGGCTGGCACGAGGCTGATGGTGCGCAGCCTCCGCACGCTGTGGAAGGTGGATCTGGGCTTCGCTCCTGGTCAGGCCGTCACTTTGCATCTCTCGACTCCAGCCACGCTGGGAACTACCTCTACCGGATCGCCGAGCGTTTTATAAGTGGCGTTGATGTTGCGGCTCAGCGACTTCGGGCGGCGCTCCAGCCATGTGCTGCCGCGCCTACCGCGACGGGAACGGGCCCGGGGGCGCACCGAGCATTAACGCGGCGAAAGCGAGCTGAGGCAACGTAGCACATGTCACAAATCAGCAAGATCGACGACGAGCGCGCGATCGCGATTCAGATTGAGACATACCGCCAAGGCTTTCTGCATCTTAGCCCCGAACGGATTGCTTCCATTTGGGATGCCCACCACGTCCCCCTGATCTACGTGGCCCAGGAGATGAGAGAACCTGCTTACGGCTGGGACGCCATCCGCTGTTATTTCGCTGCGCTTCCGGACCACCTCGAGAAGGTACTGTCGAAGGTGCTCAGCGACGTGCGGATTGACGTTCTGGGCGATACGGCGATCGCGTTTTTTATCTCCCATACCACCGCGAAACTGAAACGGCAGGCCGCGCTGCATGAGCCTACGTTTCGCGCGACCATGATCTTCCAGCGCACGGCCGCAGGGTGGCGGGTGATTCATTACCACGAGTCCTCTCTCGCCGCTTCGGCCAAGGAGGCAATGTTATCAGCAAGCTGATCATTCAGGTGCTCGTCGGCAGCGTTCGCGAAGGCCGTAAGTCGTTGCCGATCGCCCGGTGGGTCTTTGAGCGCGCCAAGAAGCGAACCGAATTCGAGGTCGAGTTTGTCGACTTGGCCGAATGGCCACTGCCAATGCTGGCGCTCGCTAAGCCGCCCGCCATGGGCCTTTCGGACAATGCCGACCAGCAACGCTGGGCCGCGAAGATCCGCTTGGCCGACGGCTACATTCTGGTGTCACCGGAGTACAACCACGGTCCTAGCGCCGTGCTGAAGAACGCACTGGACTATTTATGGGCCGAGTGGGGCCGCAAGCCCGCGGCCTTCGTGTCGTTCGGCAATGTCGGCGGTGTGCGAGCCATCGAGCAGCTTCGGGGAATCGCCATCGAATTGCGGATGGCACCGCTGGGCGAGGCAGTCCATATTTTCAACGCTCACGAAAAGGTTGAGGCGGGTCGCTTCGCCGCTGACAGCCGAGACGAGAAGCAGCTCACTCAGCTCTTCGATAGCATTGCGTGGTGGGCAGCGGCTCTCGCCGCCGCGCGGATCTCGAAGGCTTGAGGTCCGTGATCTGGCGCGGCGTGCGCGAGCTTGTCGAATGGCTGATTGCGGAAATCGCGACAAAGTGAAAAGATTTTACCGGCGGCGCAGAGAATAACTGGGCTGCCGGTGATGGATGGATGAACTGAAACGCAGCAGAGGAAGTGCGATCCATATCGTAAGCGCGGGGCATGTCGTCTTTGCGGCAGTCATGATTTTCCTGGGAATTCAGGGCTGGATCAAGGGCGATTTCACGACTGTCTGGCAGCCTGTCCCCAAAGGTCTTCCCGTGCGCGAGGGATTCGTCTATCTCAGTGCGTCGATCTCTTTGGCATGCGGGATCGGCCTGCTGTGGATACGCACCGCGGCGCTCGCCGCTCGCGTGCTGCTCGCCGCACTCGTGCTTTGGCCCTTGCTATGGAGAGGGCGCGCCTTTTTCCTCGCCACTCTTGTAGATGGCACCTGGAATCTTGGATCGGCCATGGCGATGATCGGGGCTGCTTGGGTTTTGTACGTCACCCTCGCTACGGGCTGGGACCGGCAGCACTTCGGTTTCGCAGCCGGCGACAAAGGCGTGCGCATCGCGAGAGTGCTCTACGGTGTGGCCCTGATTCCCTTCGGCTGTGCCCATTTCGCATATCTCAAGCACACGGCGGATATGGTGCCAGACTGGCTCCCTTGGCATTTCGGATGGGCGTATTTCACCGGCATCACCTTTATCGCGGCGAGCCTGGCGATTCTCACCGATAGATTCGCACGGCTGGCCGCCGCGCTTTCGACATTGCAGATGGGCTTGTTCGGGCTACTGGTCTGGGTTCCGCTGATGGTGGCAGGCCCCCTGAACGCCTTCCAATGGGGAGAGGTCGTGACCACTGTGGCGCTGACGGCCGCGGGTTGGGTAATGACGGACTCCTACCGCGCTGTCTCGCTGCCTCGCCTTCCAGCGGCAAAGTCGGCTTCGGCGGCTGACTACGCAGAGCAACGACCGAGGAGCTGAGAATCGGCGACCCAACGGCGGAGGCTTCGAAATCGAAGGCCTGCCGTTGGCCTGCGCCGCGATCCCGAAGGCAAGCTCAGATATGAGGCAGACTGGCAATATCGATCAGCACCACCCAGAGAACTTCGGAGCGCCTTCAACGACGAGCAAGTCGAGTTTCGGCCCGTTCGTTCTTGCGCCACAGTCACGCCGCGACGGCCCGTCCGGTAGAGCGTGTCCTTTCGGCAAACCTGCGTGGCCGAACCCATCCGGTGTTGATAGGGTCGACCTATCGCCCGACTCGTTCCGTCTCTTTTGAGAATCCCACGTGGTCGAGTAGAACAAGCTAGCGATTCTCATGCCCGGCGGGGTGCGTCGCTCAGAATCACGTTCTTGAACATCATCACAGGCTGCGGCTACGCAATCTCAAAGAAACGACGCGGAACGCCCTTCTTTATTCTGCGATGTCCGACCGACAGCAGAATGCATCGAGCGGGAGCTTGTCGGGATTCATCACGTAGAAAACCGATTGGATCCGGTCGTCTTCGATATCGATGGACTGGATAGAATAAGGCCGGCCATCCAGCGTGATCGCAGCGCCCGGCGCGCCGTTGACCTCGACTAACTGCCCGCGCAGATCGCCGATCCCTTTCTTGCGGAGAGCGAGGATCAAACGAATGATGCGGTCGGCGCCGTAGATGGGATTGATGGCGGCGCGAACCTTGCCTCCGCCGTCGGAGTAGAGCACGGCGTCGTCTTTGAGCAAGCGGACGAGCCTGGCTGCATCGCCAGCGTCGCAGGCTTGGAGGAAGGCCCACAGCAGTTGCTGATGCTTTTCGCGCTCCACTCGTTTTTTGGGGCGGCGTGCCCGCAAGTGTTCGCGGGCACGGCTGGCGAGTTGGCGCGCGTTGCCGCAGGAGATTTCGAGCGTCACAGCGATTTCGTCGTAGCTTGCGTCGAAGACGTCGTGCATTAGGAAAGCGACTCGCTCGGCGGGTGTCAGCGATTCGAGCAGGTGCAAGAATGCGAGCGATAGCGATTCAGCGAGTTCCACCGCCTCAGTGTTTGGACCCACGATTGGCTCGGGGAGCCACGCCCCGACGTATACTTCGCGTTTTCGGCGCGCGGATTTCAATATATCTGTGCAGATACGCGAGATCACGGTTATGAGAAACGCTCTGGGACATAGAATGGAGGAGCGGTCGGCCGCCCAGCGCAGGTATGTTTCCTGCACTGCGTCTTCGGCGTCAGCGCGCGTACCGGTCATCCGATACGCGATAGAGAAGAGCAGCGGTCGGAATTCGGCGAATTCGTCGGTCACGGAGCGTCAGGCCGCCTTTTCGACCGCACTCTGGATTAAGGCGCGGGCAGCACGCAGACCGCTCGCGACTGCTGCATCGGCGAGCATGCCATCGGGGCCCACCCAATCGCCCGCGATCATCACGCGGGACAATCCGAGCGCGTCGACGTCGGCTCGTGCCCGGTCGAATTGCGGAATAGCGTGCGCGACGGTCATATCGGGAAGAAAGCGCGACATGAGAACTTCGCGGCGCCAGCTGGGCATGGCGAGGTCGGCCACCTGTTCCAGTTCATCGCGAGTGGCGGTCGCATCGCAACCGAGGTATTTCGAGATTTGCACCAGCGCGCCCCCTTCGGGAGCGAGACCACGCGCGTAGAGAGAGTGGACGGAGAAGTACACCAGTGAGTCGAGGCCGAGGGCAAAAGACGCTGCATCGTCCGGCAATCGCTTGAGACCTAGATCGAGGCATGCAGCCCGCGCCGCTGCCGAGTGTTGAAGAGGAATTCCGGTGATCTGCTTCACTTCGCGTGGCGAAATTGCGAGGACGATACCATCGGTGGTGAGCCGTTCGCCGTTTCGAAGCTCGACCGCGCCCGATTCGACCTTGCGAATGCCTGCTTCGATTCGCATCTCCACGCCGAGCGATTGCGCCTTGCGCACGAGCCCGCCGAACATACTTTCCCAGCCGCCGTCCAGGTAGAGGGCCGACGCGGAAAACGCCAATTGGAGTTGAGCGAGCGCAGCGCCGGCGTCGAGTAGAGTGAGATCGGCCGCGTAAGTGGAGAGACGCGTGAGCGCCGCGAGCAGTAGCGCTGCTTCGCGCGAACCCGCGCGAGAATCGATCCAGTCCTGCATCGACTGGCCGCACGCGGATGCCGCGTCCATCTTGGGTATGGCCTCGAAGATCTGTCCAATCTTGATTTTTTCACTCAGCGAGAAATAGTTGCACCTCAGAAGGCCCATGGTCCCTGCGGGAAACCCATGCCGAGCACCGTTCGCGAGCAGGTACGAGGCTCCTTGGGTGAATGGAACATTGCCCGAGTACGCAATGCCCCAAGAATCGAACTGCCGCTTCATGATGCCCGCGCGATAGAAGGCGTGTGGGCCGATGTTCATCGCGAAGCCTTGTTGATGGTGTGTGGCGGCGCGGCCGCCAAAGTGTTTGGATTGCTCGAGTAGTTGAACGCTGTAGCCGGCCGATGCGAACTCGATTGCAGCCGTGAATCCTGCGAGACCGCCTCCAGCGACGAGGAATGATTGTCGTTGCATGAAAAGTTCTACATCGAAGACGAGTCGGCAGGCCATTTGTGACAGCGATTTTCGATTCAGGGTTATTTTTTTGCCGCGCACATTTTTCTCAGCCAGAGGCCGCGACTCGTAGGGTCGGATGAAAGCCCGCTGGCGTGACGGCCCGTTTCTGCTTCCCTCCTTGCCGTCAAGTTATTTTCTTCCGGCCCTGGGATGGCAGCAACAAGGCAGGTTCTTTAATCCAAACCAGCTGGGGGTTTCGCTCGGTTGCAACAATTACAGAACGGGGGCGGCGTTAACTTCCCCCGGTCGCCCGGTTTCGATCCTCACCGAGCTTCCATACCGCGCAATGAGAACATTCGACCACTGCTGCCGACATCCGCGATGACCCCTGCGCCAAGTGCAAGCACAAAGTGCAAACATTCTTGACAGAACCGTTGGTGAAGGACACAATTGTGGGGAGCAGGGGAGGCGCAATTATTTTCGCGCTCATTCGAGCCCGAATTTGGAACGCCAGCAGTTGTTCGCATCTCGCAATGCTAGCAGCGCGCTGACGTTTTCGTTGTAGTCGCATCTAGTTAGCTAGCTGGCGGACCGCGAGGACTTGCGATCCCGAGACGTAGCGGTCGCTTGGATCGGGGTGCACGCGGCGGGTACCCTCGCGGCGCGATTAAAGGTGGGCGAAATTATGGCTACATCTCCAAACGTACCAACCTCAACTACGGATCAGGAGAACAATCGTGCACGCGTCGCTGAACTCGCGGCCGCTGGCGTGATGGTTTGGAGTCCCGAACGAGTCTATATAGGCCCTGAAGTGAACCTTGAGTTCATTTCTCCCGGAGCCGAACTTATTAATGCGATTGTACGTGGGGCCTCGACGCGGATCGGCGCAAGGAGTCGAATCGGAACGTCGGGCATCGCGGTGCTTTCCGAATGCCAAGTCGGGGAGGGCGTGGAGTTGGGCGCGGGGTCGTATGATGGCGCCACCATGCTCGATGGGGTAAAAGTCCGAGGTTTTGGTGAGCTGCGACAATCGTGTCTACTAGAAGAAGGTGTGGAGTTGGGCCATAATGTTGGCCTAAAGAATACTCTTCTAACATCAACGATAATCGCGGGGTCAAACATTAATTTCTGCGATGTCGTCATGACTGGGGGACGATCCCGTTCTGATCACAGTGAAATCGGATCCGGCGTGGTTCACTTGAATTTTGATCCTAGGCGTGACAAGTTTGGCAGTCTACTAGGGAATGCAGACGGCGTACTTCTGAAATCTGCCCCCATATTCGTTGGGGGACAATGCGGACTAGTCGCTCCAGTGTGGGTCGGATTTGGTGCCGTTATTGCAGCCGGATCGGTTGTTCGTGAGGATGTACCTGAAAAAGCGCTTTTTCTCACGAATCCCAGGCCATATCAGCCAAGGAGATATGACCCCTATGCTTATCCGAAAAGTATCAGAACCCAAGTGATGAAAACCGCGCGCCTGATTGGCGCCCTTTGCGCGATTGGGGCGTGGTATCGATACATCCGTGCGCCATTTGCCGAAGGAGGGCAGAAGGCTCTTTATGTTGCCGGGGAAAACAGATTGGCCGATATGGCTCGTGTGAGAAGTCGTGAACTTGCTGCGACTCTGGATCGCCTTGAATCTGCGCTCGCCAGTCACTCCGATTGGTCAAGCGAAAAGGCAGGCGATCATTCTGTTTTGTTACGTGCAAAGAGCGCCGTAATTCGCTATCTATCGGACGTTTACTTCGAGGTAATCAAGGGACCTCCCGAGGAATTCTTGCGTGCCTACGAGAGTCTTCGAAAGGGAGCAACTCACATAGATACGATCTCCGCTATTTCTGATGGAGCGACGTCTGCCGCATCCAAGTGGCTCTGTCAAATTGAGACTGTTGTCGAAGGCCGGGTCGAGATGTGTCTGAAGAAGGCCGTATGATGGCGCATCGGCAACCCCCCAACGGGTCTGCGCAGCAAGCCGGTCAACGACATAATTCTGAGCGATGTCGCTCGAACGGGCCGTTGCCGGCCATCCGGTTCGGTGTGTACACTCTTCTCGAAGGTTGCGCTCGGTAAGCGCCACGGTGAACCCGGTTGTGAAGATCGCGAATGCGATCCTCCAACTCAGCTTCATACCCCCAACCACGTAACGCCTTCCACTCCGGGTGCCGCCCGCCGCCGTAACGCGTAGAAGCAGTCCCGGAGGAGTCCAACTGTCAAATGGTGAAGTAACGCAGTGAACTTCTCCACTTCTCCCTTTTCCGTTTCCTTGTTTTCGGCGGTGGTCGCACACCGTGTGACACAGGTTCCCCCCTGTGTCGGGCATGTGCTGGATTGAAGAGTGTTCTCCTTAGTCAGCGACCTTCCCTCCGAACCCTCTGTAGATGGTGTTTTATGGTTGTTCGGGCCCTTCATGGGTGTCGGGTCGGAGGTGGCGCGCTCGCACGCTGGCCACCGTCCGCCGCCCAAATGTACGTGCAGTTTTCCGCATACAGGTTTCACGAAGACTCACGTCTTCGAGGTGCAATCGAAGGGATCAACTGGATCAAGTTGACCAGCCAATACTCGCTGTACAGCTTGGTTTCCGGCAACTGTCGCTAGGCACCGTTCCCCACCGCTTGAATTGTTGCGACCCGCACAATCCAGCCGTCGAGCCGGTGGAAGAGCTTTCGGACGTGGGCTCGCTTGTAGTGATGGCCCCATCCCGCAACACACGGGGAGCCTTCGGTAGCCGTGCGCAAATCAGAGACAGTAGCCTTCCGTTACCCAGTAATGCCTATCGCCGATGGCTTCGGTCGTGGATTCCTTGCGTTGATGGGACCCCACTTGGGACCGCGGCGCCAGAGCAACAGGCGCCTCATCGACGATGGCTTGCCCAGAACGGCTAACCGATTGCACGTCAGCCCGTCTATCCCCTGGGAGGATTCCCACCAAATGTTCCTGCAAGATCTGCGTTACGGCTTGCGCAGGCTCGCTAAATCTCCTGGGTTCACCGTGGTGGCCATTCTCACCCTCGCGCTCGGCATCGGCGCGAACACCGCCATTTTCTCGATTGTGAACGGCGTGCTGATCAACCCGCTGCCGTTCCGAAACGCGGACCGGATTGTCTCCGTGTTTGAGGACATGCCCGACTTTTCAAAGGGGTCCATTTCCTATCCCGTTTTTCTGGATTGGCAGCGCGAGAGTCGTTCCTTCGAGTCGATGGCCGCTTATCGCTGGGCGAACGGCACTATCACCGGCGCCGGTCAACCGGAAAACGTCCGGGCACGGTGCGTTTCCGCAGCTTTCTTCCCAATCCTGGGCGTGAATCCGATTCTCGGGCGGAATTTCAATGCCGAGGACGACCGCCGCGGCGCAGATCCCGCCGTCCTGATCTCCGAGGGCTTGTGGCAGAGAAAATTTGGCCGCGATGCCGCTGTAATCGGAAAGCGCCTGGTGGTTGGCGGAACGGGGCGCACGATCGTAGGCGTCATTCCAGCGTCATTCCAGTTGAAAATGTGGAATTTTCGCACCAGCGACCTCTATGTACCTATCGGTGAAGAGCATGATGCGCGATTCTTTAAGCGCGATGCGCACTGGGGAACAGACGCGATCGCGCGGCTGAAACCCGGCGTCACCGTGGACCAGGCGCGAGATGACATGGCGCGAGTGAATGCAGCCTTGGCCGCGACGTATCCCGACGACAACAAGGGTCTGAAATCGACCATCTTGACGTTGAAACAGGGAATCGTCGGCGAAATGCGTCCGGTGCTGCTGGTGCTGTCAGGAGCGATCGGCTTCGTGCTCATGATCGCCTGCGTGAACGTGGCCAATTTGATTCTGGCCCGCTCCGCATCACGCCAACGCGAGTTCGCGCTTCGCGTCGCGCTAGGCGCTGGGCAGGCCCGGATCACGATTCAGCTCCTTACTGAGAGCGTGGTGCTCGCGGTGTTGGGCGGCGGCCTCGGCTTGGCAATCGCCAAGTGGGGAACCGCCGCCGCGGTTGCCGCGGTGCCGCGCACGCTCCCGCGCGCCGAAGAAATCGGAATGGATGAACGCGTTCTGCTGTTCACTTTCGCGGTTTCGATTCTCGCCGGGATTCTTTTCGGGCTGGCGCCCGCTCTGAAGAGCGCCTCTGTGAATATCGGCGAGTCGCTGAAGGCCGGTGGCCGTTCCATTTCCTTGTATCGCTCGCGCGCGCAGGCCGCATTTGTGATCGGTGAAATGGCTATGGCCTTCGTGCTGGTGATCGGCGCGGGCCTTATGGTGCGCACTTTGCTCCAACTCTGGCGAGTCGATCCTGGATTTGATCCGCATCACGTCATCTCGTTCGAAATCCATCCGGCGTCGTTGTCGGCAGACCAATCTCCGGATGCCATCCGCGCCCTGATCCGGCAGTGGCACTCTTCGATGCACGGCGTGCTAGGGGCGGAGTATGTCTCCCTGGAAGAGGGCGCGCAGCTCATGGAAAGCGATAATGAAACTCGCTTTTTGGCGGAGGGGCAGACGCCGCCTGCGCGCCCGGTTGACCTGCCGCTCGCGATTGAGTACGTTGTCGAGCCGGACTATCTGAAGGTCATGCGCATTCCGCTTCTGCGCGGCCGCTTCATCACGGATGCGGACGACGAGCGCTCCACGCGGGTCGCGGTGATTGATAGCAGCTTCGCGCAGAAGTACTTCCCCGGCCAGGATCCCATTGGCAAGCACGTCGGCATCGACGACGAGACCGGGGCGTCCCATCGCGGTTTCCTGTCGTTAATCGTTGTGGGGGTGGTCGGGCATGCCAATCAGTTCGGACTCGCGGACGATAGCAAGAGCGCCTTGCACGCTCAAATATACATATCCTTCATGCAGACCCCCGATGCGAGAATGAAGAATGTCGCCTCCGGGATCAGCGCTTTTGTGCGCTACCAGCCGTCGTTGAAGGCGGAATCGTTCTTTCAGACGATGCGCAGTCAACTTCTCGAAAGCAACCGGGACACGATCGTTTCGGACAACGAATCGGAGGAAGACGTTGTGGCGCGGTCCATCGCCAGCCAGCGTTTTTCCGTGATGCTGCTGGGCATTTTCGCGGCCATGGCGCTCCTGTTGGCGAGTATCGGAATCTACGGGGTACTGTCGTATTTGGTAGCGCAACGCACCCAGGAGATCGGCGTGCGGATGGCGCTCGGAGCGCGGCATGTCGACGTGTTGCGGCTGGTGCTTGTGGATGGCGCGCGCATGATGATGGTGGGGGTCGCAATCGGTGTGTTGGCAGCACTTGGCTTGACGCACTGGATGAGGAGCATGCTGTTTGGAGTGACGCCGACCGATCCGCTGACGTTTGTGGCTGTGGCTGCGGTCCTATGTGGAATCGGTTTGTGCGCCTGCTACGTCCCGGCCTATCGGGCGATGCGCGTGGATCCGATCCTAGCGCTCCGGAATGAGTGATCTGCACATGGCGGGCGGTCTCCAATTTGCTGACGCCCGCGCGAATCATTTTCCTTCATTTCGCGCCTGACCAAAAACGTTTGGCGATTTGATCTCGTCAGATGCCCGTTTCGTGGGCCATTTTCGAGTCTTCATTCCCTTGGCCGCGGTCGATCCTTTTCGGCCAGGCAGGATTCATCATATTACGCGGCGGCGGGACTGACGAGCCGCGCCAGCGTCTCGCGGTAATTCCAGGGCATCCACTCTGACGGATGCTGCTTCAGTTCCTCGGTGTGCCCCAGCAGTTCGGTGAGATAGTCGAACGGATTGGCTGGATTGCGATCACCGAACGCTATAGCGCGCAGATCGAAGCCAGGGCGGAGAACCTGACCAACACGCCGATCTTCGCCAACCCGAATACGAGCATCGACAGCACGTCGTTCGGACGCATTACCTCAACAGCCGGTTTGAATCCGGCGCGCCTGATCGTTTTGAAGGCTCGTTTCAACTTCTAGGTTCACTTCAAGTCAAGGCAGCTTTGACCGGCCGTCGCGCTCCAAACGCGGCGGCCTTTTTTATTCATACCGCAGCGCGACCATGGGATCGACTTTCGCCGCCCGCCTGGCCGGCAGGTAGCTTGCGATCAATGCCACCGCGCTCAGCACGATGGCGACGGCCGCGAACGTCAGCGGATCGGTCGGCGTTACCTGGAACAGCAGCGCCTGGATCAATCGCGTCACTGCAAACGCCCCGGCGATGCCGATCGCCAGGCCCGCCGCGGTCAATCCGAGCGCCTGATTCAAAACCAGCTGCAGAACGTTCGCGGTATCGGCGCCCAGCGCGCGCCGGATTCCGATTTCCTGCGTTCTTTGCGCCACCGAATAGGAGATCACGCCAAAGATCCCTACCGCCGCGAGCAGCAGCGCCAGCGCCGCGAATCCAGCGAGGAGCGTTGTGTCGAAGCGTTGCTCCGCGACCGAATTTGAAACGACGTCATCCAGCGTTTTCACTTGGTACACCGGCATGTCGTGATCGAGCGCGTGAATTTGCGCTTGAATTGCATTCGCCGCAAGCCTCGGGTCGCCATGCGTCCGCGTGACTAGCACCAACGGCGTCGTCGGAGCTTGCGCCATCGAAAGAAACACCAGCGCCCGCTCCTTCTCCGCCAATCCGCGCTGATGGATGTTCGCGACCACGCCCACGATTTCGTATGGCTGATCGGGGTGATCCCACGCCACCGTCAGCAACTTTCCAATCGGATCCTCATTCGGATAAAATTCGCGAGCCGCCGTCTGATCGATTACTACGGTTGGTGGAGCGCCTTTGCCATCCCGATCGTCGAAAGCGCGCCCGCGCACAATCGGAGTATTCATCGCCGCGAAATACCCCGGCGTGATCAACGCCACGTCAGCCACCGGCTCGGCTCCATGTTCGGGCCGCGGCCGGTCCGCGCGGTAGTAAAACGTCGCCGATCCCATTCCGGCCAGCGGCAGGAAATGCGTCGAACCCGCCGCCTCCACTCCCGGGAGCGCGCGCACGCGATCCAGCATCTGCCGGGTGAACGCCACCAATTGGTCGGGAGTCTTAAATCGGCTCCACGCGGCCAGCTTCATGGAAATCACGTGCTTCGCATCGAAGCCGGGATCGACCCCCGCCAGCCGGTAAAAGCTCCGAATCAGCAGCCCAGCGCCGATCAGCAGAATCATCGACAGAGCGACTTCGGCCACCACCAGCGCGCTGCGCCCGAAACTCCGGCCGCCGGCGACGCCCCGCCCGCCCTCTTTGAGCGACACCTGCACATCCGCACGTGCCGCCTTGATCGCAGGCACGAGTCCGAACAGGACGCCTGTGCCTATGGAGATCGCTAGCGTGAAAAGAAAAACCGTCAGGTTGATCTCGACGTTCTCCAGATTCGAAGAGGCGATGGTATCCGGAAGCTGCTTCGCAAGAACTCGCACCAACCCCAGCCCGAACAGCAGCCCAAGCATACCGCCGATCGCCGAAAGCATCACGCTCTCGATCAGCAATTGTCGTGCAATCCTCATTGCTCCAGCACCCAACGCGGCTCGCACTGCGATTTCGCGGCTTCGCCCCGCCGCGCCCAACAGCACCAGCAGCGGCGTACGCACATCGCCGATTGCGTCCTCGCGCAATCCGATCACATCGATCCCCCACTTGGCGTCGAACGTTGGCCGTTCCACCTGGAGCTGTCGCGCGATGACGTCCATTTCAGCCTGCGCGCCTGTCAGCTTCGCGCCAGGTTTCATGCGCGCGACCACGCTCAGTGACCGGCCTCCAGAATCGCGATCGCGGCGGATCACCAGCGGCTCCCACAACTCAGCCGGCGCTTTAGGAAACTTGAATTCCGCCGGCATCACGCCAATCACTTTGTCGGCCGTGCCATCCACGCGAACCGTCTTGCCAAGGATATTCGGATCCGCGCCGAATCGCCGCCGCCATAGCTGCTCGCTGAGAATCGCCACGTCCGATTTTCCGCGCGTATCTTCCCCGGGCTCGAACCAGCGGCCCATGAGCGGCTTCACGCCCAGGATCGGGAAATAATCCGCGGTGCAATAAACCTCCGGGACCACTTCCGGCTCGCCTTCGCCAGTCAAGCTCGCCGAGCCGGCGCCGAAAGCCGCCATGCGCTCAAAGGAATGATTGCGCTCCTGCCAGCGCAGGAAATTCGTCGGATTCACGACGTTCGGTTTGCCCGTTCGCGGGCTCGCCTCCCAAACCATCGCCAAACCGTCCGGATTCTGGAAGGGCATCCGCTCCAGCATCACGGCGTTCACTACGCTGAAAATCGCCGTATTCGCCCCGATCCCCAGGGCAAGCGCCAGCGCCGCCATCACCGTGAACCCGGGATTTCTCCACAGCATTCGCCAGCCGAAACGCAAGTCTTTAGTCATACAGTAAATACGCAAAAGCTCGCTGCTAGTTACTAAGAATCCAACCTTGTGCGGTCTTTGTAGCCCCGGCTGTATACTTCTCGGAAGAGGTTTATCGAGCGTGCCCTTACAAATCTCGACTCCCAAAGATCCGTTCGACGCCGTCGTCGTCGGCTCCGGCGCTACTGGAGGCTGGGCCGCGAAATACCTGACCGAGGCCGGCTGGAACGTCGCCCTGCTCGAAGCCGGCGCCAAAATCACGCGCAAGTATTACACCGAGCACGTGCAGTCCTGGCAGATGCAATATCTCGGATTCCCGCCCGTGATGTCGCATGAACGGCCCATCCAAAGCCTCTGCTACGCCTGCCGCGAAACCAATCATCAATAATTCGTCAACGATTTCGAAAACCCCTACACGCAGGAAAAGCCGTTCCATTGGATTCGCCTGCGCGTGCTCGGCGGACGCAGCCTTGCCCGGGGACGCCAGTCGTATCGCATGAGCGATCTCGATTTCAAAGCCGCTTCGCATGACGGCTACGGCGACGATTGGCCGATCTCCTACGACGAAATGGTGCCCTATTACGAAAAAGTCGAGCGCTACGTCGGCATCAGCGGCCAAGCCGAAGGCTTGCCGTAGCTTCCCGATTCGATTTTCCTTCCGCCGATGGACATGACCTGCGGCGAGACCATCCTGCGCGATCGCGTCAAGGAAAAAATGGGGCGCACCGTCACCATCGGCCGCGTCGCCATTCTCACCCAGAAGCACAACGGTCGCGCCGCCTGCCACTATTGCGGACCATGCGAACAGGGCTGCATCACCACGTCTTATTTCGCGAGCCCCGGCACTACCATCGCCGATGCCCTGAAGACCGGCCGCCTGACTCTGCTCACCGACGCTGTCGCCGCCCGCATTCCCATGAAGGACGGAAAAGCTACCGGCGTGATGTACGTCGATCGCGTTACGCGCCAGGTCAAAGAGATTCGAGCGAAGGTAGTCGTGCTCTGCGCCTCGACGTTGGAATCGACGCGCCTGTTGCTCAATTTCCGAAATCTGCAACAACAACGACGCGCTCGGCCATTACGTGATGGATCATCACTATCAGGGCGGAGCTTCGGGAACCATGCCGATGCTCGAAGCACGAGCCTGGGCGGGTCCCCCACGCCGTCCCAACGGCATCTACGTCCCGCGCTTCCGCAACGTGAAGGAGTCGACCACCAACGGCAGACCAAAGTGCGGATCGACGTGCCGCGACGGCTGCGAAACACGAACAGGCAGCCAGAGAACGGATCGGATTGGCGCTTCTCTTGGCACAAACGGGCGAGCGAGTCGATCCCCTTCCTTCCGTCCACCGCCTCGATTGCTATCAAGATGCGCATCTGCGGCGTGATCTGAATCACGCCGACTCCCACAATACGGGGCGGAGTCCGGCCAGGTCGGGCGCGGTGGCCCCTTTTCCACTGGATACACAGCTTTCCCCGTCGCCCTTCCAACTCGATGACACACTCGGCCTCCGCTAGGCTAGGCGAACGTTTACTTGAGATAGGAAGTCAATAAAAGCCTTTCGAGACGGACTACTACGGCGTGCCCTACAACTGAGTTGTTCAACAAATTCCTAGACTAGGCGTCGAAGTTGGATTTAAGCATGTTGCAGAACAGCCGGCCTTGCTCGATGGCATCATCGAGCGCCACGTGCGTATGAGGCACGGGATCGAACCACTTCCGAGGCATCGACTGCTTGCCGCACGCTCGATATGGTTTGCGTAACAACGCCATCGCATAGGTCTTGATATCAATTGCCGAATAGCCGAATGGGTTCTCGCCCACGAACTCGATGAGATACCAATAGACAAAGGAAAAATCGAAAGCGGCCGGGTACCCAACAAACACTGGCCGTGCGCCAAACGCCTTGAGCCAGGCAACGTAGCGTCTCAGGGCGACGACAGGCGCTTCGAGATTCTGCCGGCACGCCGACCATGCGTCCGGCTGGGTGGCCCACCATGCGGCGGTCTTGGGATCGGGGGCCGATGCGGGCAGAGTTTCCAAATTGGCGGAGAACGTCCCCAGCAGCTGTTTGTCGGCCAGATAGGCTGCCGATCCAATGCTGAGCAGGGAGTGTTTGCCCGCAACCGGTCCGTCAGTTTCAATATCCGTGCTGACGTAGATCTCATGCAACGGTGAATCGTTCATGGTCTGCGATGACAGATTTGGATCGACCATGTCGCTATCCTGCCACACCATGACTCGGAGGGCTTACAAATGCGCTCCGGATCTATATTGTAATCCGGCACGATCTTCCCTGCGGGCAAGCCACATTGCAATCATCGATCATTCGATGTCTTTCCCTCTTCTCAGAATGCGCTTCGGAACGGCCCGGAGCGGTCAAGGGCGCGCCGTTGTTGCACGGCGAAGCGAACCCCTGACGGCGAGGACTATTCCAGACCGTAGGAGAGGAGGGAAAGACCGTGAGAAACCCTGGACGCAAAGTCGGCTCGATCACCGGTAAAGATCGTGGTCCGTCACGCTTGTACGTCTTTCATGAGAAGGTCGGCTATCGTCAAGTAGAATCTTGCAGGGCCTGATTAAGACCGGGGGCCGACCAAACGGGAGGCGATACAGGGGTGAAGCTGCCAGGTAAAGCCTGCCATTTGTTCGTAAGGGCAAAATCTGACAGCAGCAGCAAGGCGGGGGTACGAACTTCCACCACACCACCTAGTCTAGTCTAGCCTCTAGGCTAGCAAGACCGCTTTGAAGTGGGGCTCAGTGCGGCCCAGCCCGCGATCGCCTGCTGTCGTGCCACAAGCCGGGAATGACACAAGCGTGCTGCGTCCCATTCGGGCATAAAGGAGCGTCCTCTCGAAGATGCCTAAACCAGTTGGGATGCCCTCTTGAGTAAATTGCCCGCGCCCTAGGCCAATCCGCCTGAATCATGGCTTCAATGCAGAAGGCTAGAGTAATTAAAGGAGTTCTTATTTTGTTCCCTTCTACGTGCTTTGAGAGGAGGAATGAAAGTTCTCAACGCATTATTGATTGCAGGATCGAGGTACTTGCTTCCGATGGAAAGTGGAATCGAGTTTCGTCCTCCGGGAGCCGAACGCATTTGGCATCGCCCCCACCCGACATACTTCACCACGACGGGTTGTTTCCTCTGGCGTAGCGGGGGGTCTCAGATTCAATGATGTTCAGCGCGCGAATTGCGGCGAGGTTCGCTTGGGCCCTCTGTTTGAGGTTGCCCTCGCCGATTTGGTGTGCAGGACTTATGCGGAAAACACAGGCAGAGATTGTTGAGAATCGAGCATCGCCGGATCAAACGACAAGTGAGGCTGATCCCGTTCGTCCGGGAGAAACGTCCACTCCCTCGTCGCGATCTCCCAGGTCCGGTGGTATTCCATCTTTTGCACCACCGTCAAGTCGCAAAGGAGATTGCTGATCAGTTCCGGTGCCGCGGAGATCGCTCGCTGAAGTGATTCCCTCTCTCCAGGCTCTCCACCATCTTGGGGCAGTGGTTTTCCAATGCTCCAGGATCTGGTGGACGAGAGGTGTGAGCGCGTTTCCATTTTAGGTCATGGACAAGGTCCTTTCCAAACTTATCAGCCAGTTCTGCCTCGGAGACATCAGAGAACAGGATGAGTTGATTTTCATTCGTGAATGGGCTTCCCGCTCGCGAGTTCGTGGCCATCGATCACACTCACGAATTGGCAGCTAATAAATATTGGAGGCGAAACAACCTCGCCCATCCTCGCACCGCGTTGGCCTGATATCGCGGGATGCTCGTGCCGGTAACCCAGAAAGTGTTGCTGATACCGATGAGGACAGTTGGGTGTTCAAGCATCGACGCCAGAACCGGGAACGTCAACATCTGTTCGTAGCAAATGAGTATGGCGGCGCGTTGGTGATCGACGTTTAGAACGCCTGGAGCATTGATGCGCAGCGGAACGCTGTCGCGGCTGAATGGCTTCCACATGCCAATCGGAACGGGTACGCGTTGATAAAAGGTCCCCGAGTCCGCCCCTAAAAGTAGGAGCGCATTGTCGGTCGGCACGGTGCCGGGCAAGCCGAGTACCGGCAGGGTCGCTGTCCGCGCGTTCATACTTTTGAGGGCGCTTAGAGCGGCTCCAAAGTCGTATCGTTGAAGATCGCTCAGTTTTGCCGAATCGTCCTGCCCCGGTCGAGGCACGCCAGCACCGAAGACGAGGATCTGACCCTGATTACGGCAGCGGTCAAGCGATTCCTGCCAGAACGTCGCCGTCGCTTCGGACCATCGAGGCACAACCGCCTCGGGAAAGATCAATACTCGCGCAGGAGTTTTCGCTGCGGTTTCTTCGATGAACTGCGCAGCAGTGAAATCACGGAGCGGCTCGGAAACATCGCCGAAATATGTATTCACCGCGACCCATCCGCGCGGCGGCTCACGATCGCTCGAACCAAGCAACCGAGGCGCGATGGCAAGTCCCCCACAGAAGACAATCGTGCAGCACGAGACAACCAGACGTTTACGTATGGGTAGCGCCTCGGCTGCAAGAAGAATTGTTGGAAGCAAGGCAACGGTTGCCAATCCCAGCCAACCGGTGCCCGGAAACAAGTAGCCCGCTCCCGACAACGGCGAAGCAAGCCCGATGATTCCTAGGGGAGGGAGTACCGTTGCGGCCAATGCGAGCGGCGCTCGCCAAAGGTATTGAGCGCGGTCGGCCGTTGCCGCCAACGCCCATGGAATCGAGAGCGCGATTGCTCCCAGAATCCAAACCGCAAGCGGAGTAAGAAGCGTCGAGGACGCCCCAAGATACCGCTTCAAGCCGGCAGTTATCGGCCAAAGCGCGGCGAGATAATACGCGAACGCCGCCCGGAATCCACCTTTGTTGGTGGTCGTCATGAGGCAGGCGTACGGCATCGCCGCAGCCACGATCATGCCCATGGAGTGGCCTGTTGAGATCGCCAAGCCCATCCCGGCACATGATCCGACCGCGAGCCCCTCCCGCAAACAGCTCTTCATAACGTCAGTAGTGGTTTCAGTCGGTGCCGAATCGACGATGTTGGCACTGGCCCGAAGTAGCGGCTATCAAAACTGCGCGGATGATATGAAGACGCTACCCAAACGGTTCCGCTCGCCACAGCGTACCGGCCGAATCGCCACGGTTGAAGTTCGCGGCCTCTCGAATCCTTCGACAATGGAACCGTATTAGGTAGAAGTCGGCCGTTCACGGAGATTCCATGGTTTGAGAGGTCCACGAGATCGCCAGCGCCCGCCACCACAGGTTTCAATAGCGGTGCAGCACCGTCGACGCACACTCCTTGATCTCGGTAGCCGCGCGCAATTGAGAGACTCGCGAATGGCTCATCTGGGCAGAACTCAACCAAGTTCGCGCGTTTGTCGCTTGTGACGATGTACAGGCCCACTGGCAATGAGGGCGACGAATTGAACCTAATCCCGAGCGAACCAAAGGCGAGAAAGGTCCCGATCACCAATGCGGCCACGGTGACTCCGAGCTGGCGTACACGAAGTCCGGACGTAGCGCGGACTCTAGCGAACAGGCCAGTCATCGTGATCGCTCCCGCCCTCCAACTCTGGAATGGGTTCACCATTCGATGGTGTTGCTCCTACAGCCGCGGCTGTACTTGCAACCACACCGCGTGTCGGCGCGATCAAGTGGCAGTGCTGCACGATGATTTCGTTTACGACTCGCTTGGAGCCATCCTTGGGCGTAAACTCGCGCTGCTCGATCGTGCCCTCGACGAAAACGTTCTCCCCCTTCTCGAAGGTGAGCGCCACTTTTGACAGGTCGCCGTAAAACGACAGGCTGTGCCAGTTGGTGCGCTCCTGCCATTGCCGGCTACTGTCCTGATAACGATAGCTCTGCCCCAATCGCACGTTCGCGACGGGCAATCCAGACGGAAGAAATCGAACTTCCGGTTTTTTCGCGACGTGCCCTGCTACTTCAACGCGGTTCATTTGCATAAACGATTAAGCTCCTTTTGGTGAGGCGATATTCTTCGATGAAGCCGCGATCCACGGCTGATTCAGACTCCGGTTCGTGGGCAACGACTTCTGGTTTGCTAATTCGGTTCCGCGTGCGATCGACTGGGCGCTGTGCCACAGGTTGGCCATCTTCGAGCGCAAAGTATTTCGTCGGCGGCATGATTGCGGCGCGTGCGGTCAGCACTGGATCAAGGAAATAGAGCATCTGTGTCCCGAGGATGGGAAAGGTGCCGCTCACGAAGATGAGCATCTGCCCCGGCGCGATGATTCGTTCGGAATCCCCATCGCGTTGCTTCTGCGGCGGTTTGAGACGTAGCACTTCATCCGGCGTCATCAACGGACGCACGATATGATCGACGCTGGCGTTGATGTGACCCATGACCGGCGAGAACCGCGAACCCGAGAAGTTGTAGCTGGCCTTTTGAACGGTTTGGGTACCGGTCATTTTGCTCAACAATTCCGCGGTCTCGACTTGATTTGGCGCGAACGCAATCCGCACGTGACAGTTGGACACGATGCTCTCGTTGTGGCCGTAGGCATCGACGATCTGCCGGATGTCCTGCGTGATCAGGTACGCCTTCAGGCCGTAGCCGGCCATATAGGAAAGCGCGTCGGCGAAGATTTCCATCCGGTTCAGCGACGGGAACTCGTCGATGAGCAAGAGCAGTTGATGCTTGTTCCGTTTTTGCTCGGCTCCTTCGAAGACCATCCGTTCGGTCAGTCGATTGACAACCATCGTGAACATCAGCCGGATCAACGGCCGCAGCCGGATTTTGTCAGAGGGCGGGACGACCAGGTACAGGGAAATGGGCCGGTCGTAGTTCACCAGATCTGCAATCGTGAAGTCGCTTGCGGATGTGTTCTTTGCGACCAGTGGATCGCTGTAGAGCGTAAGCGCCGTCTTCGCGGTGCTCAGCACTCCGCCGAAATCGCGCTCCTCCTTATCGAGCATTTCCTGAACTTTCTCCCTGACCACCGGGTGTGTCGCGGTTTTATCGCCGGTAGGCATTCGCCAGTCGTGCTTGTATTCGGGATCGTGCGCGAAATTCAAAAGATCTTCCAGCGTGTCGCGGAAGCTTGAACCGGGCGTCGTAAAGACGTGCGCCAAGTCCGCAAGCGAAGCGACGCGCCCCTGCAACGCAGACTCGTAGCAGACGTGAAGAATCATGCCGGTCGTGATTGAAGCGGCAGCGTCCTGCCAATAGCGCTCCTGCGGGCTGTCTTCACCCGTCCGAACGATCATGTTCGCGATGTTCTGCGCATCGGACACATCCCGCGGTGTGAAGAGCCGCACTTCCGACAACGGATTAAATCTTGAGCTCGCATTCTCCTCGACCGGCGAAAACTTGAAGCAGAGGTGGCCCTGCTGGGCACGGAATCCGGCCGTCTTTGCCCAGTTCTCACCCTTTATGTCGTAAATCACGGCGGACTCCGACCACGCCAACAGCGTCGGAATCACCAAGCCGACGCCCTTGCCGGATCGCGTCGGGGCGAACGCCAGGATGTGCTCGGGACCGTTGTGGCGCAGGTAATGCAGCCGATTGGAGTTTTCGGGACACCATGCGCCAACGTATACGCCTCGCTGCGTGTCCGTCAAACCGGTCGCCCGAATGTCGCGCTCCGTAGCCCAGCGCGCGGAGCCGTGAAGATCGTCGGCGTTCTCCATCAGCTTTCGCGAGCGCCTGCTCGCGACGGCAAAGAAAATTCCAACGCAGACAAAGCTTCCAGCGAATACGATCATTTCGCCTTCAAACAGCGGCTTCCGAACGCGGGGGTCCTGGGAAGTGGAATTGTGCCATCCCCAGATGACCCAGGCGAACGGTTGGTAGACTCCGCCTTTGTTGGTGCGGAGTAGCGGACGTCCAAGTGCCGGCTGATATTCGAATCGCCCGGCGACGTATTGCGTCGCGGCGAAATTCACCACCAGAAGCATCAGCAAGCCAAAGCAGGTGGCGCGCCAGTTGTAGCCGCCGAGGTAACCCGGCTTCTTCGGTGTTCGATACAGTTCCGGCTGTCGGCTCATTGGGAAACCTTCTCGTTCAGCGCATGGTGCACGGCCCGTGGATTACCGCCCGAGATCCTGCGCTTTGCCACGCGCGCGCGTCTCGCGGACGTGTCCTCTCTCATTCGAGTAATTAATGGCGACGTTCTCGCCCAATCCAGGCTGGCGATCCAGCATTTGCTTTTGGTGGAGAATGGCGGTGTTTGCAGACTGCCGCTGCAAGATGTACTGCTCGGTTTCTCCGATGATCGGCCCGCGGTATATGCCGCTTTCGGTCAGCGCTTCGATTGTCCGCGCTGACGAGCCGAGAGCGTTCGAGGCTATGGTGCGGGCCGCATTCAGTTCGTCCTCACCAGGCGTCGATTTCGGAACGCTCTTGCCGTTCTGGACGGCGGAGGTGCTGTGCACTTCGACGGTGATGCGCCGCTCAGTGCCGTTTTGCTTCTGTTCCACCTTCAGCGTGCCGCTGCCAAGCTCCCAGCGAGCAATGTCGTTGCTCGATTCGCGAACTGCACCATCTGCGGCCCGCGAATCTGCCCTTCGCTCCGCTTCAAGACTGCTACTCGCTTCGACTTCGTCTTCGCGGTCGCGCTCCAGTCGTTGGGTTTCCTCCTCCAAAGTCGCCGCGCCGGTGCCCGGCGAATCGGGCGTGGGACCCGCCGCAAGAGATTCGTCCGCAATGGAACGATCGCGTTCCAATGCCAACACGTAGTCCGTCGCTGCGGATGCGTCGTGGGCTGCGCGGAAGATCTCGTTCTTGTCCTGGCGGAGTGCGTTGATCCAGGAGCCGACATAAGCGGCGTGTTGTTCGGGGTCGTGCGGAATGCCGCGTTCGGCGGCTAGGAAAACGCTCGCCAGTTCGGCGCGAAGCTCCTCTCTAGCGTAGTTGGTGTCACCGAATCGGTACGACGCGTTCAGCGTCGGACGATCGAGACGCGATGGATGGCCCGTCCAGTGAGCGAGCTCGTGAAGTGCCGTGCCGTAGTAACCGGCGGCATCTTTGAACGCTTCTTTCGGTGGGAGGTGGATGCTGTCACTCGCTCGGTTGTAAAACGCCTTGTCGCCTTGATCGTGATTGATCCGGGCGCCGGAATTCTCAAGGATCTTCTCCCCGGTGTTCACGACCTGAAATGGCGTGGGGCGATTGAGCTGATACTCGGGGATGCCCTCGATTTGTTTCGCGTTGAAAACGGTATAGACGCGATGGATCAGCCGAGTGTCGCGTCCGTTGCGCTGATTGCCGTCTCCAGCGTCGTCGCCAGGCGGTGCTTTTTCGGCGGACTTCACTTCCCAAAATTCGATCTGGGTACCCTTTTCGCCGCGTCGCACCTGCCAGCCCTGATCCGCGGCTTGCTTGTAGGTCATCCAGCGTGGATCGTTGTACCCGCGCTGGATGGCAGTGGCCATGAGGTGTAGCGCGTTGCCGCCGCGATAATGCCGGTCGGTCGTCGGGTTTTTGGGCATGCCCAGACCCGCCTCAGTGGGATTCCAGGGCTTCTGCCAGGGCGCGACACCAGTTTCGAGCATGCTGACGATTCGGTCTGTGACCTCCTGCCGGAAATCGCGCGGCTTTGTCGCCTGGAGTTCGGCCGGCCGAGGATCGATGGTGGTGGTCGCCATACCGCTACTCCTCCTCACCGACGTTCGGAGTGAAGCCGGACTCCGGTTGTTCACTCTCGAACCCGGACCCGGCTAGCGGCTCACCGCCGACATTTTCGAGCTGGGACTCTACTTCCTCGTCCAAAAGCCTCAAATCTTGCATCTTGCCTCCCAGGAGCGCTGTGAGTGTCGAAATGCCAAGAGCGCTCCCTCTAAGTACTAAGGGACTGCCGTAAGCAGTTCGGGACGAAACTGCAGAGGAAAATTTTCGGGGGCCGGTCTTCAGCGTATTACTTTGAGGCTCAACCTCCCTACGCGGCAGTCACGTACCGGGCAATAAGCGATGGTTCGTGTTTAGCGTCTATCATTGCTTCGGAATGGAGTGCGGCATCGATGTAGAAGACCTGAATTTGAGCCCGCTCAAGAATGCCGCAATCGACTCCGTTGAAGATCTTTTGTCTTGGTCGCGGTTCACCCGCCGACGCTCGCGCCCTTGGCCAGATGCAGCAGCGCCAAGGCGCACAGCACGACCCGACCTGCTGCACACCGCCGCTGAGGAGCTTAACAAGCCCTCTTTGGTCCTTTGGAGTGATGTCGATACTCAGAGGTGGACGGCCCATGCCCCAAGTTTGCATCAAGACAATTCTGTTCAAAAATGGTTTGAAAGATTCTTTTCAAGCAGTCGCAGACCTGTAGAGTGGCTTGTCGCCGACACAACATCAGTACCCCAAGTGCGGCCCCGAGTCCGGTGCGGGGCCCTCGCCAGCCGGAGGACGGGCCTCACCCGTCCGCGCCGAAGGCGCAGATCTGCGTCGAGCGTGGAGGGATGCCGCAAACACTTACGAATTCACACCGACGGCGGACCGATCATGCGAGTCAAGAGCTCCTCCATGGCTTTTCGGCCTGCCTGCGCGGCAGCCGCGGGGTCGGGCGAGCGCGCGATGACGAAGGCGATCTCGAGGAGGCTTGCCAGCGTTATGTGTGCGAACATCTCGGCCGATTCAGCCGGGATGCGCCCCGCCGCCGCGATCGCCGTCATCGCCTGCTTGACCCGGCCGAAGCCGTAGCGGCTTTCGATTTCCCGCCATTTCTGCCACCCGACCACCGAATGCGCATCGATCAGAATGATCTGCCGCACCTCGGCATCGCAGGCCATATCGAGGAAAGCGTTACATCCGGCGGCGAGCGCTTCGGCCGGATCGGTGATGTCGCCCCTTGCGCGTGCGGTGGCATTCGTCACGTCGATCTCCACCGCCTCAAGGACCGCCGCGAAGAGCGCCTCTTTGTTTTCGAAGTGATGGTACAGAGCGCCGCGGCTGACGCCGGATTGCTCCAGAATCAGGTCCGTCGACGTGCCTGCATAGCCTCCGGCCGCAAAGAGGCTCCGGGCAGTGGCGATGATGCGTTCGCGGGTCGAGACACCTTTTTTCACTTTTGCGAGGATTCTCCCTTGACAAAACAGACCGACTGTCGGTATAGTTGAAAACAGACTGAGGGTCTGTTTTATGATACTACGCATGAGAACTCTCGCTATTGCCGCAGCCTTGACCATGGTCGCGAGCGCCGGCGCACCCGATGATCAGAAGACGGTAGCTGCGCTCGATACCGAATACCAGCAAGCCGTCAAGAACAACGATGCAGCCGCAATCAGCCGCCTGCTCCCCGAGAATTTCGTGCTGGTTCTCGGCAGCGGCAAAACCGTTTCGAAGACCGATATTGTCAATGAAGCCCGCACTGCCCGGCGGCAATACGAGCGCCAGGAAAGCACTGAGCGAACCGTCCGGGTTTGGGGCGACACCGCTGTAGTGACGGCTAAGCTCTGGGCCAAAGGCTCGGAAGGCGGCAACCCGTTCGAAGTCTTCATCTGGTTCAGCGATACGTACGTGCGGACGAAGGGCGGCTGGCGCTACTCACTCGGACAGGCCTCGTTGCCGCTGCCGCGCGCCGGTGGTTAGCGCTTTGACCGCATGAAAAACTATCTTCTGGAACACAGGTCTCCGAAAACTGAGCCGCTTGGCGATCGGCTCCGTTGGCGTTTAGTACATCAAAGATACTCTTCACGCGGTCAAAGCACTAGTACTACAGTGTTACAAAAATCTGCGACTGAATTTTTGCCGGTAGGCTCCGAAGGCCTGCCGTTATTGGCTTTCGTAGCAGTTGGCTCGGGCTCAGCCGGGCGCGACTCTTGCCGCTCAGGAGATGCGCTGAAGCCTGCGCAGGCATACGGTTTCGTGATTTTGTAACACTGTAGTACTAGTTGCCATGCATCGCAGATCTCTTTATGCGGCGCACCGTATTTGGACCTTATGCCTCCGCCCGCGGCCGACCGCGTGGGACCGGCCCCCACGGACAATCAGCAACTTGGCCGCTCCCGACCGCGGCCGACCGCCCGAAATCAGATTCAGGTTTTAGTAGGAATAAGTCTGCGGGCGCCAAGGCGCCAAAGGGGTTCCATGGATAGAACACTCGTATATTTTGTGCAATATCCGTAGGCTTTGTCCGTGTTAGCAATCGATACAGGGATCTCAATAGCACGAACATTCAACGAACATCCGCCCCCACACCGATCTCGACCCGGCTCTAAAAATATCTATTGTGTACACAGAGTACGCAATATGGAAACCGAAAAGATCGGCATTCGAGAGTTCCGTGAGAACCTGGCCGGCTACCTCGAAGGCGGAAAACCGCTCGCAACTCGCCACGGAGAGACGCTCGGCTTCTTTATTCCCGCGCAAAAGCGAAACCGCAAAGCGGAAGTCGAGGCCATGCGGGCGGCCGCGAAGGAACTCGACGCTATGATTGCGGCTCGGGGTACGTCCGAAGATGAGCTCATGCGGGAGTACAAGGAGATCCGGCGCGCCAGCCGCGAGAAGAAGCGGTACACGAAGTAATTGGCATGCGACGGAAATGCCCTGCTTGATGCCAACATTTTGATTCGATCCGTGCTCGGTCAACCAGTTCGGCATATCTTTGAAGTCCACGCCGAGAACATTTCGTTCTTTCTTCCCGAAACCGCGTACGCAGAAGCGGAGGAACATTTAGCCGCGCTGGTCGTCAAGCGTAGAGGCGATCCGGCAAAGGGGCTGGCTGCTTTGAAGGCAATGGCGGCACTCGCCACCATTCTGGGCGATGATCTGTACGTGACTTCAAAGCCGAAGCGCGGAAGCGCCTCGGCACACGCGATCCGGAGGACTGGTCGATTCTGGCAGCGGCCCTTGCTCTCGACTGTCCGATCTGGACGGAATACACCGATTTCTTCGGATGTGGCGCCACCTGGACTTCTGGCAGCATCGACATTCTTCTCTCGCAGTAGCTCCCACGTCATTTGGTTTCCAGATCGTTTGGCCGCGGCGGTTCAACGCAACCATTGTGTATTTCGGTTGCTGGATTGGGGACATTCGACGAGTCACCGTATTCACGAGTTCCCAGATCAATCGTTGCTCCCCTTGCCGCCCATCTTGACCGGGCAACGCTAACGCTTGACGGCGTGACCGCCGGCCGCGCCCTGCGTTCGTCTCCGCTCTGCTTTGTCGGTTCCCCAGCCAGATTCCGCTCTTCGAGTTCGTTCGCTTCGCTCACCGGAATCCGCCCGGTCTCCCCAACAAAGCGCTCCGACTCACCGCTTCGCTCTTGGGAGCGGCCCCGCTTGCTTCTGGTTGCCCCGGTCAAGAGACGGGGCAGAAGGAGACAACGAAATGTTCAACAACGTGAATTTGATCGGCTACCTCGGCTCCGATGCCGAATCCCGTACCACCCGAAATAACTCGACGCTGACGGTACTTTCACTCGCTACCAAGCGGACCTGGAAGAACCGTGAGACCGGAGACCGCGAGTCGCGAACCACCTGGCATCGCTGCGTGGTGTTTGGCAAGACCGCCGAATACGCGGCTACACTCACCAAGGGCGCCCACCTTCAGATCGTCGGCGAGATCCAGACGTGGGACTTCGTCGGCAGAGACGGCGCGAAGAAATATGTAACTGAGATTCGTGTGCACCGAATCGCACTCCTCGACCGCGTGGCGAAAGTCGAGCCTACCGAGGCCGCCGCATAGGCGGCCCTCCCCACTAATTCGCAAGTCCCCAAGCCTTGGATCGACCTCGGCGGCAGGAAGGAACAACGCGCTTCGATCTTGAATTGGGGTATGATCGGGACTCCGATGCCCGATGGAAGCTGCTCGCCGATTCCGGTAGAATCGCGTCGTGCCCGACCACGATTTCGTGTACGAGTTACGTACGAGTGTCGGTTTTTCTGGTCCAATCCGGCATTTTAGACCATTGAGAAGTCTGCAACTTCCACATTCTGCGTGAGTTGTTCTTATCGTGGTTCGAATCCATGCCGGGGAGCCATCCTTTCGTTTCAACAGCTTAGAGCTGCCAAGGCGCTATTTTGTACAGATTTTGTACACAGGCGTAATGGCGGACCTTCATAACTTGTTGAGCCTGCACACCGGAAGCGACGGGCATGGATTCGATAATGTCAAATCCATGCTCACTAGAGCTACTTCTCGCTCCGTTTGCTGAGGACAGGAAGATAAATCGTTGTCGACGTACGTCTCATTGAGTGGCCTTCTGCATTATAGGCCACGAGTATTCATCAAAACCGAAAGTGCCGCCGACTATTGTCGTCGGCTCGGGTAATAGAGGAAGAAAGCGGAATAACTGGCACCACTCATCCAGGACGCGAGTGAGCGCGCCGCTCGCGAGATCCTGCACAATCTTGTCTTCGCCCACGAAAGCGAGGCCGATGCCATCGAGCGCGACACGGATCACAATCTCCACGGCTGAATCGTCGACGCACAACTATGGAGGTCAATCACGGAAATCAAGAGATGTGGCCTGCGGCCCTCCGGAAAAGGTCCGACGGTCATCGCGCTCCTCCCGCGGCCGCATAGACCTTACCTACGTCGAACATGTTGTGCACCGCCACGAACTTCCTGCTCTCCTTGTCGATCGTGAAGATCGAGGTCGCCGGCAGGGCGAGTTTGGTTGAGTCCGCAGCGTTTTCTATGGTGAATGTTGGTAGAGCGGTCGAGACGACGGTGATGGTTGCCGCGGATTGCCCCAGCGGCATTTCCCGGGGGACCACCCCGCCCATCAGCGCACGCACCCAGACCTCGATTTTCTCGTGTTTGACCGTCACCGCCTGAAAGAACTGCGCGCAGAAATCGCGAATGGCTGCGCGTCCGACGATTGGCGGGTCGGCATTGAAGGCGAGACTCGTCGACGGCGCAGACGAGTACAGGCCAGCGAGCCTGTCGGGGTCGCGCGAATTGACGCCGTCGTAGTAAGCCTGCGCGATGCGGATGATCTCAGCTTCGGACAGAGTCGGATCGGAGGAGTTCTGATTCATGTTCTTGCTACGCCCTCGCCTTCATAAGAAAACCTCTTGAATTCATGCACGGATTTGAGCCGGTCTGACACAAGTCACCGGCCCTGGATTAGGACAGATCGCGAACAACCTTGTCGATGCCGGATTGCCACTCCTCTTCTGAAACCTCCCTGAATGGAACGGAACCAACCGAGGCACTTGAGATGACGACCCCAGGTTTCAGATCGCGCAAAAGCATAAGGCTCTTCTTGAGATCCGATTTGGAGCCGCCCGCATTGACGCGAATGTCCCAGGCCCCCTTATTCAGAAAGAGAGTGTCTCCGGTGAAAAGATACGTTTTACCATCAGCTGCATCAACCAGAAAGCATACGCTACCAGGAGTGTGACCCGGCGTGGGTATGACCTCGACGTTGCCCGCCATCGTTTCCCTCTTGTCGAACATGCAGTCAACGGGTGCCGCTTTGCTGACGGCAGGCTCTTCGAGACGGTGGCAGCAGAGCTTAGAACTAAATAGTTTTTTAATCTCCGCAAGCGCGGGACCTGCTTCGTCGCTGTGGCTCAGATACTGGTGCGTGATACCGCCCAGCTTCTGAATGTGCTGGTACTCCTCGTGCACACCGGAGCTGTAGAGAAGGATGTTGCCCGTGTCTCGCACAAGAAGGTAAGCATGGCTGGTCACTCCAAAAAAAGGATGCTCCGCACGCGTCTGCCAGAGATCGGGGTAAATCTGCTTCATTTGATGCCTCCTGCTTTTCCAAGCCCGCGTTCAGCCGCCGGAAGTCAGGATCGTCGCGCCGCGCCGCGGCGTCGCCTGTGCAGCGGACATCGCTTCGATCGCTTGCGTGAGTGCGAACTCGCGGTAATCGGTGAAGTTCCCCGGCGCTCGGCGCGTCATCTCGAACAAATCTGCCACGTCGGATGCACGTTGCTCGGGCGATGTGCCGGCGAACCAGGCCAGGGCGGTGTTCACGCCCTTCATTGTCAGCTGGCGCGCCGCCAACGCGATCGTTGAAATCATCGAGGGCCGCGCATCCAGTCCGCCATACGTGAGCAACGTGCCTCCATCAGCCAACAGACCCAGGAACTTGGCGGTCATGTCGCCACCAATCGGATCGATCGCGACGGACGGCGCGTCCCCGCACGCGGCCGTCACGACAGACGGCCATCCCTCATGCTCCGTGCTTACAACTGGAAGGCCGGCCATGCTTTGCCTCAGGATGGCCGCCCCGGCGTCGCTGCGCACTACGGCAACCACCTTGGACCCGCGCATTTGCGCCAGCGCAATCACGTTTCGGCCGACGCTGGAGCCGGCCGCCGTAACGAGGAGCGGCGAGGCAATACCGGCGCGGCTATCGGCAACCGATGCCGCGCGCATAAGCACGATCGCCGTGATGCCGTTGATGATGATCTGGCAGGCGGTCGCGTCGCTGATATCATCCGGCAGGGAAAAGATTGCGCTGGCCGGCGCCACGACGCGCTCTGCCCACGTGCCATGCACCGGGAACATCATCACGCGCTTCCCTGAAACGATGCCGGTCGATGGATCGACGCCAGCACCGACCTGTTCGACGATTCCGACCCCGTCGCCTCCCGGCACCGCCCCCGCAGGAGGGATCGGGGCCGGCACGATGCCCCGGACAAGCAAGCCGTCGATCGGATGCACCATGCGCGTGGTGACCCGCACTGCCACTTCGTTGGGCCCAGGATGGGCCGGGGCGGCGATGTCGTCGTACGTGAGCACGTCAGCGGGCTCACCGTGACGGCGATAGATGAAAGCTCTCATTAAGGCACCTCCAATTCCATTGAGAAGGGAAAATGTCGGGCAGATCTTTTATGCGGCATTAGCGGTAAGCACGGCATGGTTTAAAGTCCCTCACGCGTCGCCATCTCGTTAAACTCAACGAATCGTGCCGGGTTTATGCCCTCAATTCACCTTATCTGGACTGCGCGGAGTTCGCTTTCCCGATCCTGCCGCATCTTTGCCTAATCCTGCCCAAAACACGCTTTTTATGTATACAAGGGCAGCGCGCGGCGGTAGGCTTGACGGAGAGAGGTGGCGGATGCCGAAACGAAAGCAAGAGGCGGGAGAACCGAAACCGACAGTGACCGAGCTGAGGAAGATCCTGGCTCGCGGGATAGCCGGGCACGCGAAATCGAGGGGTGAATATTCAACGGCCATACCCGGCCTGATACTCTTCCGGCAGACTGCGGCGAGCCCTTGCTACCGGGCGACGTTCGAGCCAAGCCTCGGCGTATTTGTCCAAGGGCAGAAGCTGGTCCATTTGGGAGGGAAGGACTACCTCTGCGACGGATCGTCGTTTCTGCTCACATCGATCGATGTTCCCGTTCAAAGCCAAATCATCGAAGCCTCCGAAGATGTTCCGCTGTTATCGATGATGCTCCGGCTCGACCTGCCGACGGTCGGTGAAGTGTTGAGCCAGGAAGATCTCGCGGAACCCGATGGTTCAGCGCACGGTCATGCGCTGGCGATTGGTGAAACGACGACTGCCCTTCTAGGCGCATGCATCAGATTAATCGAGACGCTTGATACGCCCGAGGACGTCCCGTTCCTTGCGCCATTGATTCAGCGCGAAATCATTTATCGCGTACTCAGAACCCGGCAGGGTGCCCGGCTCCGCGCCATCGCCACACGAGGTGATCTGAGCCATAAAACCGCGCGCGCGATCGCTTGGCTGAAAGCGAACTACACCAAACCGCTCCGTATGGAGGAACTGGCTGGCGTTGCACGCATGGGCGTCTCGACGCTGCACCGTGAGTTCCGGTCGTTGACGGCTATGAGCCCGCTCCAATATCAGAAGCAACTCAGGCTGCAGAGAGCGCGACAGAGAATGCTGATGCATGGCATCGACGCGACCAACGCCGCATACGACGTCGGGTACGAGAGTGTGAGCCAATTTAGCAGGGAGTACAGCCGGTACTTCGGACAGCCGCCGGCCCGAGACGTGAAAGCCTTGCGAGACGCCATGGTCGCCGCGAGCAGTGCCATGTAAGCGGCGTTAACCGTTATGGAGCCTGCAACATTGAGCAGCCGAAGTGTTTCACGGTTGCTATGTGGTCGAAAACAATTTTGTACACTTTTTGTACCGATACCCTGCTTTTGATGCTTTTGACGACTTCAGCGACTTTGTAGAATCAATAACTTGTGAGACTTCAGAATCTTGTCAAGTTCGTGGTTCGAATCCATGCCGGGGAGCCAACCTTTGTTTTCAAGTACGTGTAAAATTCCGTGTACGAGTTGTGTACCGATCCCGGTTTAACCTCCCCGTTTGTTTTGTTCAGTTTCCAAACGGCCTTGATTCCAGACCTGTCAGAGCATGGAATCGGGCGAGATTTGCTCTTGGCCGACTGCGCGAAACCAGTTCCTGGGTGGGTTGGGTGAGTGTACTCGTGGCCATTGTGGTTCTCCTTGTTAACGGGCGTTCGGGGAAATGGACCATCCTCCGCCGAGGGCTCTGTACACGCCGACGAGGTCTGTGGTCACACTGGTTTGACTTTGCGCGAGTTGATCCTGGCTGGCATACATCTGCCGCTGCGCGTCGAGCACAGTAAGAAAGTCAGTCAATCCTGCTTTGTATTGCACGTTCGCGAGTTGGAATGAGAGCTCGTTGGCGCGGACTGTCTCAGTCAGGCGGTCGCGGCGGTCTTGCTCATTGGCGTAGCCGGCCAGCGCGTTTTCGGTCTCTTCAAAGGCGCGCAGAATTGTGGACTGATATGCCGCTGCGCTCTGGCGGACCCGAGCATTCTGGATTTCGACGTTTGATCGGATCTTGCCGCCAGTGAAGATCGGCAAACTTACCGAGGGACCAACACCGAAGTAGTTGCCGAACCCAAGCGAGAGGTCGTGCAGTTGCGTCGCTTGCCGTCCGGCCGTGCCGAGGAGCGTGAAGCGTGGGAAGTAGTCAGCCTTTGCTTCGCCGACGCGCGCGGTCGCGGCTGCCAGTTGAGCTTCCGCCGCCCGAATGTCGGGTCGGCGTTCCAGGAGGTCCGAAGGAATTCCTGAAGGAACTTCAGGCGGAACCGGTGGAACGGGCGCCTGCTTCGTGAGCTCTTGTTCCAGCTCTCCTGGTTGTTTTCCGATCAAGACTCCAAGCCGATGGATCGCCAGCTGGATATCGGTGTTCAGCGGGGGCACCTGAGCACGCACGGATTCAAGTTCGCCCTGGGCTTGTGCAACGTCGCGCTCCGTTGCCTGGCCGCCGGCAACGCGAGCCTTGGTAAGGGAGAGCGTATCTTCAGCAGTGGCGATATTCTTCTGAGCGATTTCGAGACGCAATTGATCCCCACGGAGATCGCTGTAGTAGCGCGCCACATCGCCCAATACAGAAATCAGAACGTTGCGCCGATCTTGTTCCGTTGCCGCAAGGTCACCCTGCGCTGCTTCGACACCACGTCGAATCCTTCCGAACAGATCAATCTCCCAGGAGAGATTGCTGTCGACGTTGTAAGCATTCGTTTCGTAATTGAAAGTCTGAGCCCTGCGATCAGGCGACAAGCCGACTCCAATTTGCCGGACTCGGTTGACATTGGCGCCAGCGCTGATTTGCGGAAAATAGCCGGATCGCGCTCCTCCCGTCGCCGCACGGGCTTCCTCGACACGCGTTGTCGCCCTTTGCAGATCATAATTTGCTTCCACAGCACGTTGAATCAGAGATTCAAGCTCCGCGTCCCGGAACGATTTCCACCACAAATCCGTCTCCGGCTCGACGCCTTTCGTTACGCCTCGCGCCTGAGGAGCCGTCCACTGCGGGGGCGCGGGGACCACCGGCCGATGATAGTTCGGTCCTACGGCACATCCCGCGAGAAAAACAGTGAGTGCACTCGTTAGCAGGGTTTTCATTGGGCTCCTCCCGCGACCGTGTTCGCCGCGATATTTGTCTCCACAAAGATGTCGAGCTGCTGGCCGTCAAAGACCTGAGCATGCGAGTCCTTAAAGCGGTAGATCACTTCGAGAACTCGGGTATCCACGCGCTCCGTGACATCTCCGGTCAAAGATCTTTTGGGAATCACGTAAGGCTCGAAGCGGACAAATTCAAGCGGATAGCTGACACGGCTGTTGCCCCGTGGATGCGCTACTGCCCTTGCTCCGGCCTGAACGCGCCACGCGTCGTTCTCGTCAACCGAGGCCCGTACGTGCAGGCCCTTGCCTGCGCCGAAGACCATGAGTGGCTCAGCGAGCGGCCCAACCTGTGCGTATTGGCCCAAACGGACTTTGTTCTGAAGAATCACGCCGTCGGCCGGCGCCCGCACGGTGAGGCGATCGATATTGATTTCATCCTGGCGGACAGCGGCGGCAGCTTGATTCACGTCCGTCTTCGCGATTTCGAGATCGGCGCTCCAGGTTCCCGCCTTGATCAGCGCGAGCTCTTTCTCGGCTTGTTCGAGACGCGCCTTCGCCGCTTCGAAGTTGAGCCTGCGGCGCTTTACGTCCTCTTCGCGAACCGCTCGCTTGTCCGTGACGCTTTCGATCAACTGAACCTGAACCTCGGCATCAGCGAGTTGCGCTTTGGCCTCATCCACCTTTGCTTGAGCTGGCGGGATCTCTTCGGGGCGGGGTGCCTGCTGAAATTTAGCGAGCTTGGCGCGAGCCCCCTCCAGCATTGCCTGCTTCACGCCCAGATCGGCGGCCAACTCGCGGTCGTCGAGCGAAAACAAAGGCTGCCCTGGATGAACATGGTCGCCGGTTTTCACGTACAGGCGAGTCACCAGGCCGGCGACCGGAGTGCTTAGCGTAATGTTTTCGGATTCCGGTTCGATCAACCCCTGGGCGGCCACCGTCTTGTCGGAAGTCGTCTCGGGCGGAGGAGCCGTTGGTGTGGTCCCGTGGCGAATCGGGCGTACCGAATAGGTGTATCCGGCGGCGAAAAGAATGCTCGCAATGGCGAACAATGGGATCAAGCGTTTCATAAGGTTTCTCCTCTCCTGGACATCTCTAGTGGGCTGCCAAAGCAACCCGCGAACCTTGACTCTGCTCGACATGAGTGATCCGCCCGTCTTCCATGTGGGCGATGGTGTCGGCAAACTCAAAGACCCGGCTGTCGTGCGTAACGACGATGACCGCGCGGTCAGGACGCACGGAAACTTCAGCAAGCAGTTCCATCACCTTCATGCCTGCCTTGGCATCGAGCGCCGAGGTCGGTTCGTCGCAAACGACCAATCGCGGCTCGTGGATGACGGCTCGTGCCAGCGCGACGCGCTGCTGCTGACCGCCGGAAAGCTGGGAAGGGAGAGAACGGGTGCGATCGCCCATACCCAGAACGTTGAGTAACTCGGAGGCCTTCTCGACCGCTTGGCGCCGCTCCCAGCCCGCCACGAACAGCGGAACCGCTACGTTCTCGGCCGCCGTCAGCGCCGGCAACAAATTGAACTGCTGGAATACGAAGCCGATGTTTTCTCTGCGGAAAAGGATCTGATCTCGGTGTGCCATCTCATGCGGACGCTTGCCCAGGACATCGACCGTGCCCGCCGTTGGATCGAGCAACCCGGTGATCACGGAGATCAGGGTCGTCTTTCCGCAGCCGGAAGGGCCAACCAGCATGGCGAGCTCGCCCATCTCGATGCTTAGGTCGAGTTGGCGCAGCACTTGAGTGCGCGTCTCGTCTTGGCCGAACCACTTCTCAACACCTGTGCAGACCACCGCGTTATTCATGACATTGGACTCCTTGATGGCATTAACCTCGGAACACGATGGCTGATTCCAGAACCAGCACTCTGCGAATACTGAGCAAGCTCGCAACGAGCACGATGAACATCACGACGGCTCCGGAGCCAGCCATCACCTGCCAGAGCAGAACGATGCCGCGAGTGGCGTCGCGATGCGAAGTAACAGAAAAGAATCCGGCCGTCAGGCCCATCCCAACCGCATAGCCGATGAGGCCGACGACCGTGGCTTGCAACAGGATCATCCCGACCAACCGGCCGTTGGTCGTGCCGATCGCCTTGAGCGCGCCGAACTGCTTAAGATTCTCGATGGTGAAGATGTAGAAGGTTTGGCCGGCGACTACGGTTCCGACGATTAAAGCGATGAGAACGGTCAGACCAAAATTGACGGGTATGCCCGTGTTGCGGATGTAGTACATGATGGTCATCCAGCCGAACTGATCGCCGGTCATCGCCCTGAGACCGGTTGCCGCTTGAATCCGGCGTGTCAGTTCCGGCACATGCTCGCCTGCGCGCGCTTTCACGAGTACGAATGAGAGAAGCTTGCGCTCCCGTCCGACGAAGCTCAAAGCCTCGCTGTAGCGCGAGTAGAAGACCGGGAAGGTTGTGAAGGGCGCAGAAGCATCGACAATTCCAACGACCTTGGCTCGATGATCGTTCATCTCGAATGTCTTTCCGAGCGCCAGCGGTTGCCCTGGAAAGAAGAAGTGATAACCAGCCTGGTCGATGATGACGGCCTCGGGATCGCGAAGGCTCTCGATCGAGCCGAGCAACATCTTTCGTTTCTCGGGCGCGCCGGCCAGCGTTGCATCATCGAGGCCCAGGAGGATTGCGACACGGAATCGCCCGTCGGGAGCCTTCGCCCGAGGTTGACCCTTGAACATCCGCACCGCCCAACGAACGCCTGGCACGCCGCGCACGCGGTCCACATCGCTGTCCTTCAGCGAGTAGACTTCATCGAAGTACTGCGTCGCCGGGTCCATCACCCAAACGTCCGCATCAGGCACGTCGAGAATTTGCGAACGTGTGCGGTTCATGATGCCGGCGAAAATCGAAATCTGCTGGGCGATGAGGAACGAGCTGAACGCGATCGTGAAGATCAGTCCCAGATACTTTGCTCTGTCGCCGGTGAGCATTTGCAGGGCGACCCAGTTCATCGCGTTCCGCGTGTTGAAGAATTTGAAGCCCACGCGGGCGCCTGGGGAGGTGCGTAGCGCTTTCGGTTCGTGATCGGTTTTGACGATTTCGATTGACATGACCTACCCCATAGATGACGCGCGTAATCTTTCGACGGAAATTTTTTTATGCCCCATCCTGCGTGGCAAACGCCTTTATATAAAAGGACCGAGCCGTCGCCAGCACGCGCTCTCGACGCCGCGAATCTGGAAGCGCCCTTGCGGTCATCAGCACTCCCGCCATTCCCGGCAACAGAACGATGAAACACCCGCGCTTCTCTTCGGGAGTGCGGCCGGGAAGATACGGAGACAGCCGGTCGCCAAATGCCAGTAGCGTCTGAGCGATGCGTTCTCGGATTTTCACCGGCTGACGGGAGATCTCGGAGCCCAGTGCGGCGAGAGCGCAGCCGGTTCCGGGACGGTTCAAATGTTCCTCGCTCAAATAGTTCTCGATGATGGCTCGAAGGCCCTGGCCCTTCGGAGCGGCCTTCGCGACAGCTATCATCGAGTCACCCGTCTGCTGGAAAGCCCGCGCGACGGCCTCCGCGTAGAGATCGCCTTTGCTATCGAAGTGCCGATAGAAGCCTCCTTTTGTTAGGCCGAGTTCCTTCATCACCCTGCCGATGCCGTTGATATCGGAGCCGTGCTCGCGAAACGAGCGAGCCGCTGCCGCCAGGATCTTCTCGTGGGTTTCGGCTTTTTGCTCTGCTGGATATCTCACACCTATGAGATTATACCAGTCATCTAAAAGACTCAGGATTATTTGACCAGCGGCGTCTTAGTCCACGAGCTCGCGTTTGGAGCGCAGCCTCTCACAAGGAATCCCGACGCTCGAGTGTTTCTGCATCGACTTTGAGCGACGCCCAACTGCTTAGGAAGTCCTGTCGCCGATGTGCAATCTGCGATTTCCTAAATAACGCCCGATGAGTGCTCCTAAGAGCACCGTAGCGATGATCGCTGCTCCGTGTGCTCCCAGCGCATGCCATGGGTTCGAAAATGGGCATGCAATGCGCCAACCGGCATTGATCGCGAGACCAGTGCCTGCGCCATACAAGGCACCCGCTACAGTTGGCCGAGTTGCTAGCGAGTTTCGAAACACTCAACTGAAGAACAGGACCAGGATTCCGCCAGCTACCGTGCTGCCGATCCCGCAGCCGAAGCCCATGATCCATCGCGAGTCGCGCAGCATTTCGTTGACCTGTGGGGGGAGGCACACGAGCGGGGCAGTCGCAGGACTTGACCACGATTCCGGGTACGAGTTACGTACGAGTGTCGGTCGGCATTTTAGGCCAGTTGAACGTCTGCAACTTACGCATTCTGCGTGCGTTGTTCTTGTCCTGGTTCGAACGCATGCCGCGGAGCCACTCCCTTGGAATCAACAACTTAAAATACCGTCGGCCAGTTTTTGTACAGTTTTTGTACCGATGCGATCAACCAGTGCCGCCCAACTCACTGTGAGCGTTATAAAGGCGCGCTGAGGACGGAGTCGAAATTTGGATTTATAAACCCTTAGCGTAGTAAGCGCCCGTCGGCTCGGGTAGTAAAGGTAAAGAACGAACGCGTCTGGACCCGAATGAGCGCGCCGGTCAGATACAGGGCAACCGTATACATGAGCTATTCCCGTTCAGTTCCCTCATGTTTGCCAAGGCCGTTGCGGTCATGTTGATTCTCCAGGAGGCGCAACGCTGTAATCAGCAGAGATGTTCCAGCAAAAGTCCTCGGGTCAACCCCAGTTCGCTTTTTAATCTGGTTAAGCCTGAAATAAATAGTATTGGTGTGAACACGCAGCCTTCCAGCCGTTTCCTTCACGTTGAGACTGCATTCGGCAAAAGCGCGTATCGTATCGATCAGGTCGCGTTCGCTTCCGGAGGCGTGCGTTGCTCGGACCCAGGCGGGAATCAGGCGAAGCAAGGCGCGATCCGCATGATGGGCCAGCGCGTCGGGAAGGTCGATGTCCGCAAAGCGGACCATCGCGCGGCCCGGTCCGGTTATATCCAGCGCGATGCGGGCTTCATTGAGTGCCTCCGGCAGGCGTTCGATCTCGGCCTTGTCGAGTCCCGCCCCGACGAATGCGCCCGGTGCGCCGCGCTTTCCGATCCCGTTTTTGCTCAGGTGTTTGCAAAGCCGCGCCGCGGTATCGGCGTCGCTGTTGGCGATGACGACCACTTCGCCGTTTCGCAAGCCCACGAGCTTGCCGAAGACCGAGGACGGAAGTACCTGCTGCACTAGGCGCGCGAACGAGCGCCGGGAGACCTCCATGTCCACCTGCTTGCTGTCCGGCTGGAATGGACGAATCAGCGCGACAGTCATATTCCGGGCCGGGCGCATGCCGCAAAGCGCGAGCAGATGACGCCCTTCCCCGGTTGTCGGTTCGGTTCCGTTTAACAGATCATCGATTACGCTCGCATGCACTTTGGTGTTCTGGGCGACGATGCGGGCTTCTTCGGCGCTGTGGGCCTCCTCCAGCATTGCGCCCACGGCCTCGAAGAGCTCTATCCAGAAATCCGAGAGTATGGCGAGTGCCTCAAGAGCCTGTTTTCGCTTGCGATGCTGTGTCAGTTGCTCGCGGGCAATGCCCCAGTAGGTCTTGTGCGCGAGGCGGTAGGCATGCAGCGACGCCACGAGCGGAACCTGATGACGCGCACGCCATTCCGCATGTTTGCGGACAAAGGCGAACGGATCGGCGCCTTTGAGCCGTCCGGCGCCGATGGCCACGATCGCGGAAAGCAATTCTCCGCAGTGTGTCTTGGACTCCACCGTGAACTCATCATCCACGGCATTGCGGTATTCCGGGCTCTCCTTGCGCAACAAATCGAAGGTGCGCCGCCATATCTCCGGGGCGCGGCCCTCCAGGCTCGCGACGACTTCCGTCGCGAGCCTGGAGTCCTGAATGCGCTCGCTCCAGGCGAGATGGCCGCGGTAATTCGACATAAGGCCATTGTGAACTTTCACAACGGCGGCGTCAAATGAATGTTGATCTTAGCAATTGAACGGCCGCGAACAGCGATGCCACAATCGACATGAACCAATGCAGACCAAGTCATTTCTGCAACCCCAATTTTCATCTATGGGATTGAAACATGAAGCTTAAGGACAGAGTCGCGGTGATCACCGGCGGCAACAGCGGAATCGGCCTTGCCACCGCACGGGAGTTCAAGGACAACGGCGCGAAAGTGGTTATCTTCGGACGCACCCGCAAGACGCTGGATGAAGCCGCGGCAAGCATTGGGACCGGCGTGCTCGCCGTCCAGGGCGACGTGCGCAATCTTGGAGACCTCGACCGCCTCCTTGCCGCGACGGCCAAGAACTTCGGCAAGATCGACGTGCTTGTCGCGAACGCCGGCATCGCCAAATTCGCGCCGGTGGAACTGCTGCCCGAAGCCCTGTTCGACGAGCTGAGCGACACGATGTTCAAGGGCGTCTTTTTCACGGTCCAGAAGGCGCTGCCCCATATGAACGACGGAGCCTCGGTCATCCTGGTGAGTTCCGCCGACGCCGACAAGCTAGGACGCGTCGGGACTTCGGTCTATACGGCGGCGAAAGCCGCGGTTCGCGCACTTGCGCGCTCCATGTCCGTGGAATTGCTCGGCCGCCGTATCCGCGTCAACGTGCTCAGCCCAGGCATGACCGATACGCCGATCATTTCGCGCGAGGGCGGCATTCCGGGCACGACGCCCGAGGAACTCGCGGCAATTATCACGCGGGGCATTCCCATGAAGCGTCGGGGCACGGCCGAGGAAATGGCCAAGGGAATGCTTTTTCTGGCCTCGGATGATTCCAGCTACTGCCTCGGCATGGAGCTGATGTGCGACGGCGGTCTGACCCAACTCGTAAATCCAAATTAGCTATTCAGGAGAACTCAATGCCACAACTCAAGCACCAGGTGCCTATCGACGCGTCACCCGCGAAAGTATATGCAGCCGTCGCCACACAGAGCGGCATGCGCAATTGGTGGACCGCAGATACCAAAATGGATGAGAAAGCGGGCGGAAAGGCCGAGTTCGGTTTCGACAAGCGCGGCATGGTCTTCCGCATGGACATCAAGAAACTCGACGCGGACAAGCAGGTCGTCATGCAATGCCACGGCGATCATCCCGAGTGGGCCGGTACGACGCTCACCTGGACGATCGGCAGGGAAGACGGGAAGACCGTGCTACACCTCGACCACAGCGGCTGGAAGGAGGTCACCGATTTCTACGCGGGCTGCAATTCCATGTGGGGAAACCTCATGTTCCGGCTGAAGGGTTATGTCGAGGGACGGAACCCCGGCCCGCAATGGACAGAGTAAAGTCCCCCTCAAATTGAATTCAACTGAAGCGACGGAGAGACCGATGCCCGATGTGATTCTTATTGTCACGGCGAAAGCCAAACCAGGCAAGGAAAAGGAGTTGGAACGCGCGCTGCGTGAGGTCGGGCAGCCAACGCGGCAGCAGCCCGGCTGCGTCAGGTTCAGCCTTTACCGCTCCGAGCAGGACCCGGGCGACATTGTCGGGATCGAGCATTGGAAGTCAAAGACCAAGCTCGGCGCCGCCATGGGAAATATCATCCCCGGTCCTCCGCAGATTCTCTGGCACGAGATCATTGATGAAGTGTAGGCCGCGGGCCGTTTCGATGCTTGCGTCATCAGCAAACGAGGAGCAATTCGTATGAGCGATAGCACCCGGAATCACAAGATCGTCAGCGAAGAAGATTGGATCGAGGCGCGCAAGAAGCTGCTCGTGAAGGAAAAGGAATTCACGCGCCTTCAGGATGAGCTGAACCAGGAGCGCCGCGATTTGCCCTGGGTGAAGGTCACGAAGAACTACGTCTTCGACGGGCCGAATGGCAAGGAGACGCTTGCCGATCTGTTTGAGGGGCGTAGCCAACTCATCATCTACCACTTCATGTTCGGGCTTGACGACAACGCCGGTTGTCCGCATTGCTCGCTCAGGGCCGACGGGTTTAACGGCATCAATATTCACCTGAAGCATCGCGACGTCACGATGATCGCCGTTTCGCGCGCGCCCTATGAAAAGCTCGCAGCCTACAAGAAGCGTATGGGCTGGGGCTTCAAGTGGGTCTCGTCTGGCAAGACAGACTTCAATTTCGACCTCCACGTGTCCTTTACACCGGAAGAAATGAAGGCCGGTAAGGCGTTCTTCAACTACATAATGCAGAATCCTGGTCCGCCGGACCGAGAAGGACACAGCGTCTTCTACAAAGACGACAACGGCGGAATCTTCCATACCTACTCCTGCTACGTGCGCGGGAATGAGCTGTTCAACATTCACTATCACTATCTGGATATCGTGCCGAAAGGCCGCGACGAGAATGGCCGTGGGCCATTCTGGGTTCGCCGTCGTGACGAGTATGAAACCGGTTCGCCCAGCGACGGCGCCCAAAGCTGATGGCGGCGTATCTGATTGGGCAGATCGTTGTTTACGACATGGAACGTTTTGCGCCTTATGTCGAGCGCACCAGCGCCGTAATTTCACGCTATGGGGGCGAGGTGCTGGACGTCGTTCAGGCTGTAGAGGTAGTCGAGGGAGAGTGGCCGGTGGGCGCGCTCACTGCGCTCGTGCGGTTCCGGGACGAGCAGTCCCTCCAGGCCTTCTGGGAAAGCCCTGAAAATCAGTCGATGAAGGATTTGCGCCACGCGACCGCGACCAATAGCGCTCTGCATTTCGCTGCCGAGGCTTGACAATCCAATAACCACCAAGTCCTGACCCATTCACAATGGAGCCATCCAATGCCCGATATTCTTCACCGCGTGGGAATCGCCGCCTCTCCCGACAAAGTCTTCGCTGCCCTGACCGAACAATCCGGCCTTTCCGGCTGGTGGACAACGAATGTGAAGGCTTCTCCAAAAGTAGGCGCTGTGAATGAATTCCGGTTTGACGCCGCCGGCTTCAACGATATGAAGGTCGAGGAACTCGTCCCCGGCAAACGTGTCCGCTGGCAATGCGTCAACGGCGCGCCTGAGTGGATCGGCACCGAGGTCGTCTTTGACCTGCGCCAGGAAAAGGGCGCGACCATATTGCTCTTTGCTCAGCGGAACTGGAGGCAACCCGTGGAATTCATGCATTATTGCAGCACCAAGTGGGCCACGTACCTGCTGAGCCTCAAATCGCTTTGTGAGAGCGGCAAGGGAACACCTTATCCCGACGACATCGACATCGGCTGACGCTCGATGCGGATCAAACCTGCACGGGTTCCGCCACGGCCCGGTCACGTACTCGAAGAAGAAAAGATCAAGGATCCTCGCGCGCAAGCCGCTCGAAGAGACGCGCCGTGCGCACAAGATGTTGAACGAAGGCCGGCATGCTTAGATATATCGACCCGCTGCCCAACCGCCAGGTTCACATTTTGTACACTTTTGTACCAACACTCTGCTTTTGATGCTTTTGACGACTTCAGCGACTCTGTAGAGTTGCGACGCTTCACAATCTTGTCAAATTCGTGGTCCGAATCCATGCCGGGGAGCCAGACATATCGGCGCGGAAAATCTCGCGAGAGTTAAAGCGAAGCGGTCGGAACTTCGAGCCCTGATCGAGTAAAGTTGCTGTGGTCGCGTTATCCGCTACCACGTTCGTCCTGCAAACGGAGGCGCAACCGACGAACAATCCCGGGCCGCGGCGGCGGACTGTTTCGCGCAAGGGGCTGAATCCGTCATCCTTTGGGAGACGGCCCGCTTAGAAGGACCGCAACCCGCTGTTCGCGGTAGTCGAAGATATTCGCGAGGTCGCGGGCGACTTGCAGCCGGTGAGCCAACCGGCCCAGCGGTCCGAAAGGAAGCGCGTACCGCACGATATCGACGATGCGAGTGCCACCATCGCATTCCACGAAGCGATGGATGTGGCGCCAAAGCTTGTATGGCCCCTTCACTTGAACATCCACGAATTCATACGGCGGATGCCAGATCTCGATCTCGGTCAACCAGCGTAGCGGAACCCCGCGCACATGCAATCGGTAAGCAATCGTGGCTCCCTGCCTCATTTGGATCGGCTGAGGCGTCTCGATCCGAAAGTGCAGCCACGGTGGTGTGAGCGTTTCCAGATTCTCCGCCTTGCTGAAGAAGTCAAAGACCTTCTCTAGCGGGCAGGCCACGGTCACTTCGCGTTTTAGGACGTGGCCGGCCTCGAGCCCCTTCGTCATTGTGCGCTCACAAGGTCCGAAACCTTAGTGCAGAGTGTTTGAAACGCAGTCTTGTCGAATGCCCCGCGAGAAAGCCACGCGACCTTGCTGGTGCGGTCGAGCAGGATCAGGTGGGCCGCGTCAGGGTCGCCGAAGCCCTCTAGCTGCTTCCACGAGTTCGTGTCCTGTACCGTCGCCTCGCCTGTGAGCAACTCTCCCGAGAGTTTCGGAACGCGCTCGCCAGTTTTGATTTGAGACGCCGGCGCCGCCGTCAGGGCGGCCAACGGGAGAAGCGATAGAAATCCCCTCATCATAGCGTCGTCGTCGGGATTGACTCGACCGTAATCGTGCGCGGCGCCGCCGCATTCACAGCTTCGGCCGCGATGCGCCGCAGCATCCCGCGAAACATCACTTCATGAATGGGCCAGAGCAAATACCAATAAAGCAAGCCGCCCAGACCACTCGGCTCGAAAAAGGCGCTCTGATAAAGGACCGTCGATTGTCCTTCCGGCTCCGCGCGAAATTCGAGACACGCCCGACCTGGGACTCGCATCTCCGCCAATAACCCCAAGCGGCGGCCCGCTTCATAAGTCTGAACGCGCCAAAAATCGAGCGTGCTTCCCGGCAGCGGAGTCTCGGGGTCCGGCCGGCCCCGCCGCATTCCTACGCCGCCCGTAATCAAATCGAGCAATCCCCGGACTCTCCACATCCAGTTGCCGAAATACCAACCCGTTCGCCCTCCAATTCGACGAATGGGCGTGAACGCCTCGGTGGGAGAAAGCGGAACTCTGACCAATTGTATGTTGCTGAAAGCACCAGTTCCGCGCTCGGAGGCCGCTTCCCGGGGTCCGCCATATCCGGCGTCTGACCAGCGGGTTTCGGGGGAGACTCGGTCCTCGTTAGCCAGCGCACGCTCGATCGCGCACCTGAGTCCAACGGGGCGGGGGTTGAAGTTCCGGCTCGTTTCGGGGTGCCGTACCACGCTTGCATTGCGAACACTCTCGATCAGGCAGCGGCCGATAGAGGCGTAAATGGGTGTAATGAGGGTGAGCCAGCGGCTCGACAGCGTCGGACTGAGGAACGGAACTGCGAAGAACCAGCGGCGCAGATTTCGTTGCCGCGCATATTCCCGCATGATTCCAAGATAGGAAGTGACGTCCGTGCCGCCGATCTCGACGATCAAACCTCCTTCGGCCGGCACCTCGATCCCATCGACAAGATAATCGACCACGTCCTCGATCGCGATCGGTTGTGCGGGCGTATGCACCCAACGAGGCGTGATCATTACTGGGAGGCGCTCCACAAGTGCGCGAATCAGTTCAAACGAGGCGCCACCCGAACCGATCACGATGGAAGCCCGAAATTCGATCACGGGGATGCCGCTCGCACGCAAGATGTTGCCGGTCTCTATGCGGCTCCTCATGTGCGGAGATAGCGCGTCGCCGTGGGTCAGTCCGCCGAGAAAAATAATGCGGCCCACGCCGGCTCTTCGTGCCGCCCGCGCAAAGTTGGCTGCTGCTTCTTTCTCTAGGTTTTCGAACTCGGGCCCAGACCGCATCGCATGTACCAAATAGAACGCGGTGTCGACTCCGGCAAAAGCCGCATCCAGAGATGCTGGATGGAACAAGTCTCCTGGCACGATCTCCGTACCGGCAGCCACGCGCCCGCTCAGCACCTCAGGATTCCTGCACAAGCACCTGACGGCAGTTCCTTGCCGTTCCAGGCGCCTCAGTACGCGTCCTCCGATATACCCCGTTGCTCCAGTCAGCAGAACCATGCAACCACCACTATTCGGGCACAAGCACCGTGTCGATGACGTGAATCACGCCGTTGCTCGCGGCGATGTCGGTCTTGGTTACGTGCGCGTTGTTGACCATCACCCCGCTATCTCCTGCGGTGATCTTGACGCTTCCGCCCTCTAGCGTTTTGGCTGCGTCCAGATGCATCACGTCATTGGCCGTCACGTTCCCGGACACGACGTGGTACATGAGAATGTTCCGCAGCTTATCTTTGTTTTCCGGCTTGAGTAGATTTTCCAGCGTGCCCGCTGGCAGTTTGGCGAAGGCCGCATCAGTAGGTGCGAACACCGTGAATGGCCCCGGCCCTTTCAGCACGTCGACCAGACCGGCTGCCTTCACGGCTGCTACGAGCGTGTTGAAGTGTCCGGAGACGGCGGTATCGACGATGTCCGCCGCGAATGCGGTCGACGCTATGGCCAAAGCCGCGGCTCCGGCGAGCAATATAGGTAATCTAAGTTTCATGTTTTTCCTCTTTTCGTAATGGATAGTTATTCCAACGAAATCTGTCCCGCCTTATGCGCGGGCATTCGCCGCGTCGGAATACCAGCGGCGCTGAATCGATTTCCAGGTCAAAGCCTGGTAGAGGCCGGATAAGGCCACCAGGCCGTAAACTAAGCTGCTCAAAAAAGAGGTCTCGCCGAACCTCATGCCAAAAACAGCAGCTACAAGGTCGAGGTGCAACGTCCCGGCAAGACCCCAGTTCAGCGCGCCGATAATCACCAGTACGGCTGCGATCACGTCAAGTTTCTTCATTGAGTTTGTCCTCTCGGTGCGGCAGGGCCTTTTGCGCCCGGCCATGATTTGATCTTAAGGAAAATATTTTTTACTTTAAAGAACGAGCCGCAGTTCGCTTTCCTGGAGAGAAAAAACTGGCCGGAAGCGGTCGTGAAAGGAAAACGATTTTTGTGAAGGAATCGAAAACCATCGCCGAGGGACTGAGCAAGTACGGCATCGGGCCCAAACTGAGAAGGCTTCGCCTGCGCAAGAGCATGGGGCTGCAAGAACTGAGTAAACACACCGGCCTCTCCCCCGCATTGCTATCGAAACTGGAGCGGGATGTGATGCATCCCACCCTGCCGACGTTGCTTCGAATCGCCATGGTCTTTAGCGTAAGCCTGGACTATTTTTTCGTTCCGGAACCGAAGCCAGTGTTAGAGATCGTCCGCAAAAGCGATCGGATGCGCTTCCCCGATTCGCCGGACGCAAAGGCGGTGGCTTACTATTTCGAAAGCCTCGATTTCCCGGTGACGCGCCCCGCTCTGAACGCGTACCTCGCGGAATTCGAACTCGTGGAGGAGAAAGCCACGCGACCGCATGAACATGCCGGTGTGGAGTTTCTTTACTTGATGTCCGGGCGGCTGCGGATTCAGGTCGCCGGCGAGCAGCATGAGCTGGCCGAAGGCGATGCGATGTATTTCGACGCCTCAGTGCCGCACAGCTACAGCCGGGTCGGATCTAAGAAAGCGACAGCGCTGGTGGCCACCGTCGGGCAGTAGTAAGTTGTTTTCCCCAGAGGAATGGTTTAGGGCTTCTGCGTTCACCACAGGAAAACGAATTTCCTGGAGTTCCTGGAAAGAAAACGTATTTGACTTAAAATCAAACAGGACGAATCCATGCTACACTCCGCTGCCGTTGCGATTATGACCCCGTCTGAACCGGGGATGGCCGCACACATCAAACATGTGCTCGAGCTGATCGGGGAAGATCCTTCGCGCGACGGCTTGGTTCGCACGCCCGAACGATGGGAGAAGGCCATGCGTTTCCTGACCAGCGGCTATCACACCAGCATGGAGAAGATCGTCAACGGCGCGCTCTTCGATGTGAAGATTGACGAGATGGTGCTGCTCAAGGACATCGAATTCTTTAGCCTGTGCGAGCACCATATGCTGCCGTTCCATGGGTGCGTTCATGTAGCGTACTTGCCTTCAAAGAAAGCATTGGTCTGAGCAAGATTCCACGAATCGTGAATATGTTCGCTCGCCGGCTACAGGTGCAAGAGCGCCTAACGCACCAAGTCGCGGAAGCGATCTGCGAGGCGATCGCTCCGCGCGGCGTCGCGGTAATGTGCGAGGCAAGCCACTTCTGCATGATGATGCGTGGCGTCGAGAAGCAGTGCGCGAGCACGGTGACGAGCGCCATGCTGGGAGAGTTCCGGAATAACCCATCGACGCGGGATGAGTTCCTTTCGCTGCTGAGCCGGAGGTCGCCAGGCCGGCAGGCCGGGCGGCTGGCGTGAGACCGACATCGCCCGTTCTGGTCTGTTTTCGCGACGACCTTCGTTTAGCAGACAATCCGGCCTTGGCGGCCCCGGTCAGCAGCGGCCACTCCATCGTTCCGGTGTTCATATGGGCTCCCGAAGAGGAGGGAAATTGGCGGCCAGGTGCCGCTTCAAATTGGTGGCTGGATGCCTCACTCCGCGCATTGTCACGCGAGTTGGAAGAACGCGGCTCGCGCTTGATCGTCCGCCGTGGTCCCACCTCCACGGCCCTGGCTGAATTGATCGAGCAAACTGAAGCATCCGGCGTATTTTGGAACCGGGTTTACCGCCCATTAGTCTTGAAGCGGGACAGCATTTTGAAATCGGAAATCCAGAGGCGGGGAGTCGCTGTGGAGTGCTTCAATGGCAGCTTGCTGTTCGAACCTGGGACAATTCTCAACAGCAGCGGAAAGCCGTTCGCCGTTTTCACTCCGTTCTGGCGGACGTGTTTGGCGAAGGCCGTCGCCGCGCCGGTGCATGATGTGCCGTCCAGGCTGCGCGTTCCCGAATCCTGGCCGGATTCGTTGCAGGTTTCCGAACTCCGCCTTCGACCGACGATCGATTGGGCCAGCGGACTTCGCGACACCTGGCAGCCGGGCGAACGGGGAGCCAGGGCGCAGTTGGATCGTTTCCGCCAAACAGCGTTGGACACCTACGGCGAGTCGCGGGATCATCCGGGAATCACCTCCACTTCCCGTCTTTCGCCGCACTTGAAGTTCGGTGAAATCAGCGCTCGTCAGATCTGGCGTGCGATCGATCATTTGAGTGGTGATCGTTTCCTCCGGCAACTTGCCTGGCGGGAGTTCTCCTACCACCTGCTCTACACCCACCCACAGTCTGTCGAGCAACCGCTCCGGCGGGAATTCGAGCACTTCCCATGGAAGGATGATCCCGAAGCGTTTTCAGCCTGGACACGCGGCAGAACCGGTTATCCGTTTGTTGATGCTGGTATGCGCGAATTGTGGAGGACCGGGTGGATGCATAATCGGGCGAGAATGTTAGCCGCATCGTTGCTCGTAAAGCATCTGTTGATTGCGTGGCAGGAAGGGGCTGCTTGGTTCTGGGACACGCTGGTAGATGCGGACTTAGCGAATAACACGATGGGTTGGCAGTGGGTAGCTGGTTGTGGCGCAGATGCAGCTCCGTACTTCAGGATCTTTAATCCAGTTCTGCAAGGCGAAAAGTTCGATCCCACCGGTGAATACGTCCGTCATTGGGTTCCGGAACTGGCGCAAATGCCCGATGCGTGGATTCACCAGCCGTGGCGGGCGCCGCGATCGATTCTTGCCAACGCTGGCGTGGAACTTGGGAGGACCTACCCATACCCGATCGTGGATCACGACGAAGCGAGGCGCCGCGCTTTGGCCGCTTGGCGCAATGTAAATGCAACGTTGTCGCTCAGCCACTTATTGGTTTGAGGAACACCGGCAATAGGAGAACGCCGCAAATCCCAAAGAGCACCGCAGACAATTGAAGCTCCCGACGCATCCCGATTACATCGACCCGCCATGCGACGGCCCACGCCGCGAACGGCGCCACACCGGTGAAGGCCAGTGAATAGAGACTCAGCACGCGGCCCGGAGGGCGTCGGGGACACCATCGGATAAAACGCCTGGTACGCCGGCAGATCGTAAGCTTTGGCGACCCCCAAGCAGGAGTGCCACCAATTTTCAGCATATGGATAAGCGCAGCCGGTTGGTGCTTTCGGCTCGGGTTGTAACGAAAGAATCCGGAGAATGGCTGACGCCACTCGACCAGGACGCGCATGGGTGCGCCGGTCGAGGGCCCGGCCATGCGCCGCGCCCGCAATGCCTTCTGTAGCTTTAACTCGATCCATTGGACGTGTTTGCACCGTCTCCCATCCTCTTTCCTAAAGTTAAGAAACAAAAGCGTCCGCCATGCGTCTCACTGGGAATGGCAACTAATGTCCGGTTCGGAGTTGACGTTCCGCAGGAACCTGGACTGCGGGTCTAGGATCAGTGTAAAAATGAAAACAGGCGGTTTCCCGGCGATTTGGAACGGCGACGATGGCGAATGAGAACGGCCCCTATCATATTCTTTTGGCCGAAGATTCCCCGGCCGATGTCGGCATCGTTCGCCTTGCACTTCGGGACCAGAACCTGGACCACGTTCTCTATGTGGCGAGGGATGGCGAAGAGGCCATAGCCTTCATCGAAAATGCCGATAGCGATGCTAAGGCTCCCGGCCCGGACCTGTTGCTACTCGACATGCACCTGCCGCGCTACAACGGCGAGCAAATCCTGGAGCGGCTGAGATCGACCGAACGCTACGCGCAGACGCCCGTGGTCGTCATGACCTCATCGCTCGCCCCTGAGGATCAGGCGCGCGCGCAAAAGCATGCTGCACTGTTTTATTTCCGGAAGCCATCGCGCCTTGACGAATTCGTTCAACTCGGCGTGATCGTTCGCGACATTCTCTTAAGGAAAACGCCCGGTACGTCCACCCAAGGAGGGGAAGCCGCATGAGTTCGATACAGACGATTCCAAGCGAAATCGACCCGGCACCCCGGCACTCAAACGGTGCTGCTGGCGCCCCTGACATCGCCCTGCTTCGAGAGCTTCACGTCTTGAGACGAAGCGAGGCCGCGTTGCGCGATTTCGTGGAAACCTCCACCATAGGTCTTCACTGGGTAGGTGAGGACGGAACAATCCTGTGGGCGAACCAGGCGGAGCTCGATCTTCTCGGCTATACGCGCGAAGAATATGTCGGCCGCAACATTGCCGAGTTTCACGCCGACGAGGCTGTCATAAATGCCATCCTCTCTTCCTTGACCCGGGGCGATACGCTGCGCGACCACCCGGCGCGTCTGCGGCATCGCGACGGATCCATCCGCCATGTCCTAATCAATTCGAGCGTTTTGTTCGAGGACGGAAAATTCGTTCATACGCGCTGCTTTACCCGCGACATTACCGATCTCAAGCGCGAACAGGAAGCGCGTCAGGCGCAGCTGGCCGCGGAACTCGCAGACACGAAGCTGTTGCAGGATATCAGCGCGCAACTTATCGAGCCGGGCGATGAAGACGCGCTCTATTCCAAACTAGTGGCCGCCGCCGCTTCCATCATGCATTCGGATTTCGCGACCATGCAGATTCTCGATCCCGCGCGCGGGCCGAAGGGTGAACTCCGGCTCTTGGCGTCCCGGGGCCTTACACCTGAGGGCGAGAAGGTCTGGGAATGGGTGGGCTTTGACACCGAGAGCACCTGCGGTCAGGCGCTTCGCACCGGCAAGCGCGCCATCGCATCGGATGTAACGACCTGTGATTTCCTTGCGGGCACGGGCGGCATGGACGCACTGCTCGATGCCGGAATTCGCGCCGGACAGTCGACGCCGCTCGTTTCGCGGAGTGGTCGGCTGCTCGGAATGATTTCCACGCACTGGAGCCGGCCCCATAGCCCCACGGAGCGCGACCTGCGGCTGCTGGACATCCTGGCGCGGCAGGCGGCTGACCTGATCGAGCGCAAGCAGGCCGAGCAGGCGCTGCGCGAAAGTCAACGCCGTTTGCATGAAATCATCGAAGCGATCCCGGCTGCGGTCTATACGACCGATGCTGAGGGCCGCATCACCTTCTTCAATCGGGCCGCCGTCGCGTTTTCAGGGCGCGTCCCGGAGCTAGGGACCGATTCGTGGTGCGTGACCTGGAAGCTTTACAACACGGACGGTACGCCTCTGCCGCACGATCAGTGCCCCATGGCCGTCGCCCTGAAAGAGAAAAGGCCCGTGCTGGACTGTGAAGCCGTGGCCGAGCGCCCTGACGGGGAGCGCAGAAGTTTCGCTCCTTTTCCGACGCCTCTCTTTAACTCGCAGGGCCGCCTGACCGGCGCGGTCAACATGCTGGTCGACATCACGGAGCGCAAGCGCGCCGAAGAAACATTGCGTGAGAGCGAGGAGCGCTTTAGGGCGATTGTCGAGACGACGCCCGAGTGCGTCAAGCTGATTGACGCAGACGGCGCGCTGCTGTTGATGAATGAAGCGGGCCTGAAGATGGTTGGCGCGGATTCGGCCGAGGCAGTGGTGGGGAGAAGCGTGTACGATCTAATTGCGCCCGAAGATCGCGCGCTGTTCCGGGAATTCAATCAGCGGGTTTGCGGCGGCGAGAAGGGCTCCCTTGAATTCGACATCGTCGGGCTCAAAGGCAATCGTTGCCACATGGAAACGCAGGCGGTGCCTTTGCGCCGTCCCGATGGCTCAGTGGTCCAGCTTGCCATCACGCGCGACATCACGGAGCGCCGGAAATTCGAAGAGACGCGCCTCCTGCTGGGGGCCATCGTCGATTCCTCCGATGACGCGATCATCAGCAAGGATCTCCAGGGACAGATCACGAGCTGGAACCGGGGAGCGGAGCGTCTGTACGGCTACACCGCCGCCGAGGCGGTCGGAAACTCGATCATGCTCGTAGTTCCGAAAGACAGGCACGACGAAGAGCTCGACATCCTCGCGCGCCTGCAACGCGGCGAGCGCGTCGACCATTTCGAAACAATGCGCCAGCGCAAAGACGGAACATTATTCAATGTTTCGCTCACGATCTCGCCCATCCGTAATCAGCAGGGCGAGATCATCGGAGCCTCCAAGATCGCGAGGAACATTACAGAGCATAAACGGGCCGAGGAAGCCATCCGGTCCCTCAATGCGCGTTTGACCGACGATCTTGCGGCCATGACTCGAATGCAGCAATTGAGCACACGGCTCATCCAATCGGGCGGAATTCCCGAGTTGCTGGGCGAGATTCTCGACGCCGGGATTGAAATCACCGCCGCGGACATGGGCAACATACAGCTTCTCGACGAAGCCGGTCAATTGAGAATTGCGGCGCATCGCGGGTTTGACTCCTCCTTCCTTGAATTCTTCGAGAAAGCTCATGACGGCGTTGCCGCCTGCGGCAACGCCCTTCAAAAAGGTGAACGGGTTATCGTCGAGGATGTCGCGAATAGTCCCATCTTTGCGGGGACAGCCGCGCTAGACGCCCTGCTTGCGGCCGGCGCCCGGGCGGTGCAATCGACGCCGCTTGTGAGCCGTTCGGGCAAAGTGCTGGGGCTGTTCTCCACGCATTATCGCCGGCCGCACCGGCCTGGCGAACGCGAACTGCGGTTGCTGGACCTGCTGGCGCGCCAGGCAGCCGATCTTTTAGAGCGCAAGCGGTCGGAAGAAACGCGCGGCCAGCTCTCCGCGGTCGTCGAGGCGTCGGGCGACGCCATCTATACATATGATTTAAACGGTATGGTCCTTACCTGGAACCGGGCCGCTGAAGAACTGTACGGATACGAAGCCAAGGAAATCCTCGGGCGGCCGGCTGAAATTATCGTTCCGCCAGACAAGATCAAGGAACTGCATGAGCTTGTCGCGTGCTGCGGCGAGTCCGGCAACATCATCCGCAGCCTGGAGACGACGCGCATGCGTCGCGATGGCCTGGTGTTCCCGGCCGTCTTGACCGTATCCCCTATTCGCGATGAAAGCGGCAAAATCCTGGCGATCTCGGTCATCGCGCGTGACGTCACCGCCCGCAAACAGGCGGAAACCGAATTGCGGCGCGCGAATGCCGATCTCGAGCAGTTCGCCTTCTCCGCGAGCCACGATCTGCAAGAACCCTTGCGGACCATCAAGATATATTCCGAACTCCTAGAGGATCAGCTCTCGACGGTGGTCCAGGGCGAGACGGCGGAGTTTCTCGGTTACCTTCGGGGCGCCGCAACCCGCATGGAAATGCTGGTGCGCGACCTTCTCGAGTATACGCAGGTCACGAGACTCGAATCGCCGCTGGACGAAGTCGATACGAACGACGTGTTGGCTGAAGTGATCGCGAATCTGCGCGGCGCGATCGCGGAAAGCGGCGCTGCCGTCGCCTGGGACAAGCTGCCCTCCGTGCACGCGAATAAGACGCATATGCAGCAGCTTTTACAGAATCTCGTGGGAAACGCCATCAAGTACAGAAGCCCGGATCGCGCGCCGGAGGTGCATATCGGGGCTGAACGTCAGGACGGGTATTGGCTCTTCACCGTCCGCGACAACGGCATTGGCATTCAACCTGAATTTAAGGAGCAGATCTTTGGCTTATTCTGTCGCTTGCACAATGCAGACCGTTACGACGGCACAGGTATCGGCTTGGCCATCTGTCAGCGTATCGTGGAGCGCTATCACGGCCGAATCTGGGTCGAATCAGAACCCGGGCGGGGATCGGACTTCCGCTTCACGTTCCCCCGCGGATGAGTCAAACGCTCCGCGTCCGTGGCAAATTCTGATCGCCGAGGACAATCAGGCCGATGTTGCCTTGATCCAGCGGGCGCTCAAGAAGTCCGGCATAGAAGCACAGATTCACCTTGCCGAGGATGGCGAGAAGGCGATGAAATTTTTCGAGCAGGCAGACACGAATGCGGCAGCGCCCTGCCCGGACCTGGTACTGCTTGACATCAACATGCCGAGATATAAAGGGAGCGATATACTGCGGAAACTGCGCGCCAGTTCGCGGTGCAAAGACGCACTTGTGCTGGTCGTGACGTCCTCCGATTCAAGCCGTGACCGCGAGGAAATGGACGCCCTGGGTGCGAATGGGTATTTCCGCAAGCCGTCCGTCTTTTCGGAATTCATGGCACTCGGCCAGATGGTCCGCGACGTTCTGACGCGAAGGGGTGGCTTGACATGAATAGACGATCGCTTTGGCAGTTATGTCTCAGGCGCTCTTGCGTTGACCTTCCGGCGCCTCCGCTCAAATAATCCGCGATGCAAAGCGCCCCCCGACACCAGTGCCTCATTTATAAAGGCTCGCCGGCACGGCATTTGCCAGCTCTCGCTGCGCTGGTGCGGCAAAAGCTAAAGGAGCGGCATCGCTGTCTGTATCTGGATAGCGCGCCGATGGTGGCCGGCATGCGCTCCTATCTGGCAGCCGCCGGGATAGATGTCGTGCGCGAGGTGGATCAGGGCAGCCTTGTCCTCTCATCAGACCGGGCTCATTTGGAAAATGGACGCTTCAATGCGGCTCGGATGCTGCATGTGCTCGAAGACGCAGTCCAGGCAGCGCTCAGTGAAGGCTATGCGGGTCTCTGGGCAACAGGCGATATGACTTGGGAACTCGGCCCAGAGAAAGAGACGCGCGCACTGCTGGAATACGAATGGAAACTGGAGGAGGTCTTCCGCAGGCTGCCGTGCCTCTCGGGCATTTGCCAGTACCATGTAGACACCTTGCCGGAGAATGTCGCGCGGGCAGGCCTGCTGACGCATCGGTCCGTTTTTATCAACGAGACGTTGTCTCGCCTCAATCCGAACTTCGTTCCGCGGGAGAACTACACCGCCGCCGCGCCATTGCCGGAATTGCAAGATTGGATGGCGAATCTTCGCGAGTGTAAAAGTGAGTAAAGTCTCCGTTGTCTGCCCACTTTTGAAATCCGCCGATCCGGCGGCATAAGTTTCTCCCTTGACGTTGATGCGTGTCTGGGTTCCTTGTCCAAAGGCATACAGCGGCCGATGGACACGTCCCCTCTTTGCCGATCGTCCTCCCGAGGGCGTCAGGCCACAACATCGTGTCAGAAAACGTTGACAGGCGAAGTTGAGGATTGATCGTTTCGCTGAATTTGCCAGGAAGAATGAGATTGGGCTAGATATCACGAACAGGTTGAAACGAGTTAAGCGGGCCAGAATGCCCACGAATAAACGGTATAATCTTTTAGGATTCAGTCCATGGGAGCGCGGCAGTTCGCTTTGCCGGTACGTCCTGCGCTCTCAACTTTGGACGGAGAGAAGGCATGACGCCCGCTGAAAAGCTCGCGTTGGTGCAGCCGGAATCCGCGCCTTTGGACGGCGCGGCGGATTTTCTTTCTGGCGGCGGCGAAATGGGAGCGCTCATCCGCTCCTTTGACTGGGCCTCGACGCCCATTGACGCCCCGCACCGATGGTCGGCAGCCCTGCGGACCATGGTCCGCGTTCTTCTCGCCAACCGCTTTCCCATGCTTCTCTGGTGGGGACCGGAATACGTTTCTATTTACAACGATGCGTACAGTCCAATCCTGGGACGGAAGCATCCATGGGGGTTGGGCCGCCCGGTGCGGGAGTGCTGGTCGGAAATCTGGGATGTTCTCAAAGCGCTCATAGACACGCCGTTTCACGGCGGACCGGCCACCTGGGTCGAGGATATCGAACTTCAGCTTCACCGGTCTGATTTTACCGAAGAGACGCATTTCACAGTCGCCTACAGTCCCGTTCCGGACGACGCACCCGGTACCATCGGAGGCGTTCTTGCTACAGTTCACGAGATCACGGAAAAGGTAATTGGCGAGCGGCGCGGCGCGATCCTCCGCGAGCTCGGCGCACGCGCCACCGAGGCTCGCACAGAAGAGGAAGCCTGCCTCAACGCGGCCCAGATTCTCGCCAGACATCCGAAAGATATTCCCTTCGCACTCTTATATCTCGTCGACACAGAAGGGAAGCATGCCCGAATCGCCGCCACGGCAAGGCTTGAGGAAACTCCCAGCCTCGGCTTTCCGTCGATTGGCCTTGAGCATGACGCAGCAGATAGCTGGCCGCTTGTGGAATGCTGGCGCAGCCGGGATCTTCATATCTTGGACGATCTGTCGGCCCGCTTCGGTAAACTTCCTACCGGAACCTGGCCGGACCCGCCTCATTCTGCGGCCATCGTACCCATCCGCGCCAACTTTCCTCAGCAGCTTGCGGGATTTCTCATAGCAGGGTTGAGCTCACGCTTAAGATTTGACGAGTCATATAAGAATTTCTTGGACCTCGCCGCAGGACAGATCGCCTCGTCGCTGTCGGCCGCTCGCGCTTATGAAGAGGAGCGTCGTCGTGCGGAGGCCCTTGCGGAGATCGACAGGACGAAAACAGCCTTCTTCAGCAACGTCAGCCACGAGTTCCGCACGCCGTTGACGCTGATGCTCGGGCCGCTTGAAAGCCTCTTGCGCGGTGATGGCGCCCTGGCCCCGCAGGCGCGCGAGCAAGTCGAAACGGCGCATCGCAACAGCCTTCGCCTTCTCAAGCTCGTCAACTCATTGCTTGATTTTTCGCGCATCGAGGCGGGACGGATGAAGGCGGTTTACGAGCCTGTTGATCTCTCATCCCTTACTACGGATTTAGCCTCCAATTTCCGCTCGGCGATGGCGGCGGCCGGCCTGGAGCTCATCGTCCGTTGCGAGCCGCTTCCCGAACCCGTTTATATCGACCGCGAGATGTGGGAGAAGATCGTACTCAATCTGCTCTCCAATGCATTCAAGTTCACATTCGAGGGCCACGTGGAGGTGAGCCTTCGCGAATCTGGCGAAAATGCCGTTCTGGCGGTGAGCGACACAGGGACGGGCATTCCCCCGCAGGAATTGCCGCACGTGTTCGAGCGGTTCCACCGCGTCGAAGGAGCGCGAGGCCGCACGTACGAAGGGACGGGTATCGGCCTGGCGCTGATTCAGGAACTCGTCAAATTCCACGGCGGGACGATCGCGGTTGAGAGCGAACTCGGCAAGGGTAGCCGGTTCACCATCACGATACCCCTTGGGACGGCGCACCTGCCCCAAGCCCGAATCAATGCGGGCGAGCGCCCGGCCGCGTCAACGGCCACGAGGGCCGAAGCGTTCAGCAGCGAAGCCTTCACATGGATCGCGCGCGATCGCCTCTCCAACCCCTCCGACGAATCATCCTCGGCTCCGCCCGCGGCGCTGAAAACGGGACGGCCGCAAATCCTCCTGGCCGACGACAATGCGGACATGCGCGATCATGTCATACGCGTTCTCGGAAGCGGCTATGATGTGACGGCGGTCGGCGATGGACTTGCGGCGCTGAAGGCGATTCGCGACCGCCGGCACGATCTGGTGATTTCAGACGTGATGATGCCCGGTCTCGACGGGTTTGGCCTGCTCGACGCCTTGCGGGCGGACAGCCAGTTGCGCGAGATGCCTGTCATCCTGCTTTCGGCACGCGCCGGCGAGGAAGCGCGCACCGAAGGGATCAGCGCGGGCGCGGATGATTACCTGACGAAACCCTTCGCCGCCACGGAACTGGTCGCCCGCGTCGAAACGACTCTCAATCTCCAAAGATTGCGGCAGGAGGCACGCGCCCAGTTCGAAACGCTTCTCAACCAGGCGCCCATAGGCGTCTATCTGGTCGACGATGCGTTCCGCATCCTGCAGGTCAATCCTACGGCCGCGCGGGTTTTCGCCGAGATACCGGACTTGATCGGGCGGGATTTCGATGAGGTCATCCACCGGCTGTGGCCCCAGCCCTACGCCGATGAAATCGTGCAGCTGTTCCGGCATACATTGGAGACGGGCGAGCCCTATGTCGCACCGGAATGGACGCAAGAGCGCCTCGACAACGGCGTCCGGGAATATTACGAGTGGCGGATCGACCGCATCCCGCTTTCGGGAAGCCGATTCGGGGTGGTGTGCTACTTCAGGGACATCTCTCAGCAAGTGCTGGCGCGTGAGGAAATCGCCCGCTCCGAACAACGGTTCCGTGCGTTCGTGACCGCGACGTCGGACGTGATCTACCGAATGAGTCCCGACTGGAGTGAAATGCGCCAACTCCAAGGCCGGAACTTTATTGCCGATACGGAGGAGCCCAACCACCTCTGGATAGAAAAATACATCCTGCCCGAAGACCGCGAGAGGATCATGGCAACAATTCACCACGCCATCGACACCAAGACGCGATTCGAGCTGGAGCACCGGGTCATTCGGGTCGATGGCACGGTAGGCTGGACGTTCTCCCGGGCCGTGCCCCTGCTCGACGATGGCGGACAAATCGTGGAATGGCTAGGCACCGCGCGCGACACCACGGTCACAAAAGAGGCTCAGGAGCAAATCCGCGAAGTGGCCGACCGGCTGCGTTTCATGGCGGAATCGATGCCGCAGAAGATATTTACTGCGACCGCGGAAGGCCATATCGATTATTTCAATAGTCGCTGGATGGATTATGCCGGGTTGCCTTTCGAAGCGCTACGCGATTGGGGCTGGACGGAATTGATTCATCCGGAAGACGCAAAGGAGACCCTGCGGCTTTGGCGCGACTGCATCGAATCAGGCGAGGACTTCCAGTTCGTGCACCGTTTCAGGCGCGTCGATGGAGCCTACCGTTGGCATCTGACGCGCGCGCAGGCGATGCGGCGCGGCGAAGGAAAAGTCGCAATGTGGATCGGGTCGAATACCGAAATCCATGAGCAGAAGCACACGGAAGAGGAGTTGCGCCGCGCCAACAAAGCCTTGGAGCAGTTCGCGTACACGGCCAGTCACGACCTTCAGGAGCCGCTTCGAACAGTTAAGGTCTACAGCGAGCTGCTGACTCGCACCCAGGATGGCCTCGACGAAGAGGCGTTGGAGTGTCTGGGCTTTATCAGGACAGGTGCAACGCGCATGGAGACCATGGTGCGCGATTTGCTCGCCTATACGCAGACCAGTCTTCTCGACAAGCCGACCATACCGGTAGACGCCAATGCGTCCCTTCGCGTCGCTCTAGAAAACCTGGCGGCCTCGATTACGGAGAGCGGGGCAGTTATAGAAACGGGCGTCCTGCCGTTGCTGCCGGTGCACGCCACACACCTCCAGCAACTCTTTCAGAATCTCATTGGCAATGCCATTAAGTACCGGCGCGCGGATGTGACGCCGCGGATCAAAATAGCAGCACAGCGCCAAACCGAGAATTGGGAATTCACCGTTGCCGACAACGGTAGCGGTATCGAACCGGAGTTCCACGAGAAGATCTTCGGCCTTTTCGAGCGACTGCATAAAGACCCCTCATACTCCGGCACTGGCATTGGTCTGGCGATCTGTCAGCGCATCGTTGAGCGGTATCAAGGCCGGATTTGGGTCGAAAGCCGTCCAGGCGCTGGTGCGACCTTCCGCTTTACGTTACCAATCTAATCTTGTGGGAGCGGCGAGCGCCTTGCTGCGGGTCAAACTTTTCTCTCATGCCGGCGGCAACGGCAGCCTGTTATTACGAGTGCGGTTACCATGCGCGGGATATCTTTGCAAGCACGAGATGGCCCCCGGCGGCTTGCGGCACGGCATCTTCTCCCCGCCTGTTGAGAGACACCATCGATAGGCCTTAAGATGTTGAACCATTTTGTACCAAGCCCCTGCTTTCGGTATTTTTTAACGGCTTCAGCGACTTAGTTGCGAGATTTAAAAACCTTGTCAAGTTCGTGGTTGGAATCCATGCCGGGGGGCCAGCATGAGTAGCGGCTGTTTTCGAACTTGAATGGGGAGTGCCCAACTGCGACGGCGGCCCCCATACATTCGCGCCAGCATCAGGATGTTGCCGGAAATATTTAGACACGAATCCGGTGTGCACCTGGTGCTTGCCCCATCCCAGCCGCCAGTGATAACCTTCGTCTGACGCTGTGGGCCCAACGCCGACCATCACAATCCATATCCCGGGCCCGTTGCGTGGGTACTGTGACGGCGCAGCACAGCTCTCGATCTCGGCGAACACTGTGCGCGCGGCACTCCAGGAGCTGGAGCGGAACCGGTTCGCTTTGTATCGCAATATCTGTGACGAAACGGGCGCGGTGCGGCGACACCTTAACGTGTTCGTGAACTCGGACAATGTCCGCGATCTAGACGGGATCGACACGATGCTGATGCCGGGTGACCTAGTCACGGTCCTGCCGGCGGTCTCAGGAGGTTGAAGATGGCAGATCGAGTACTTCTCATGATCGGTACCAGGAAGGGCGTGTTTGTCGCCGAGGCTGCGAAGCCGCGCCGCAGTTTCGGGCTGCGCGGGCCCTTCGGTGCCGGCGTCCCCGTGTATTCGACGCTGATCGACACGCGCGGCACACCGCGTCTGTATGCCTCGAGCTGCAATCCGTTCTTCGGCATGAAGCTGTTGCGTTCGAGCAACATGGGGAAGAGCTTCACGGAGACGAAGTCGGCGCCGGCATTTCCCAAGGAAGACGGACGCGCACTCGCCAACATATGGTCACTCGAGGCAGGTGGAGGCAAAAAGGAACTGTGGTGTGGCGTGGAGCCAGCGGCCTTGTTCAAGAGCCATGATGGCGGCGATTCGTGGGACATGGTGTCTGGTATAAGCAACCATGAGCACGCGCGCAAGTGGCAGCCTGGCGGCGGAGGGCTGTGCATGCATACGATCATTCGCGACGGGGATCGCGTGCACCTTGGCATTTCCACTGGCGGCCATTATCTGAGCGAGGACGGTGGCGAGACGTTCAGAGCGTCCAATCAAGGCGTCGGCGCCGGCTTCGCACCTGATCCCTATCCCGAGTTCGGTCAGTGCGTGCACAAGATCGCGCGGCACGATGACGCGCCCGGCCGGCTCTATATGCAGAACCACGGCGGATGGGCGGATTGGACTGGGCCAGGAGGGCCGCGGCCCGGCATCGGCGTACTGCGTAGCGACGACCACGGCCGCTCCTGGCGATCGATAGCCAAGGGACTGCCGTCGGACTTCGGATTTCCGATCGTCGTCCACCCTAACAACGCTGATACGGTATACGTAATGCCGCTTGACCCGGCGACGCGTTCTTGCCCAGGCGGCGAACCCGCGGTATGGCGCAGCGACAATGGTGGCAACTCATGGAGCCGTCTCGCGCGCGGGCTACCGAATAAGCAGAGCTACTTCACCGTTCAGCGCGACGCAATGGATGTCGACCGGCTCAAGACACCCGCGCTCTACTTCGGAACGACGACCGGTCAGCTCTGGATCGGCAGGGACGGCGGCGAGCAGTGGGACTGCCTCTTCGATTCGCTGCCACCGATCCACAACGTCAAGGTCGCGGTCGTGTAAGGACCGGAGCTCCCCCGTGGACGCTGCGTCAACGTTGGCCGATCTTCAGCGACAAACGCAGACCAAACTGGTGAACTTCCTTCAAGTCGATGTGCCGTTCATCGACAGGGGTGGCGCGGTCGCTTGCGATGGCGACCTGGCGGTCCGGCGACGGGCCGCACCATGAAATTATTGTCGCCGTGCACCAGAATACCGACCATCGCGCTATCATGCATCGAGGCGCGGGTCCGGAACCGAATATCCGATCGCGAAATGGTATAGCACTTGTCCTTGCTCAGGCCGCAGGTTGAGATAGGAGTGCACCTCCTCATCGTAGAACGCGCCGATGCCGGTCGCTCCTAGGCCGAGCGCTTCTGCGGCGAGATAGAGCCGCTGGCCGATGGCGCCGGCTTCGAAATGCAAATAACGATAAGCGCGCTCCCCATGTGCACGGGCGGCACGGTCGAGATCACCGATCATGGAAAACGCAACGCATGCGTTACCGGCGAGATCCTGCCCGAGGCTCAGGCCAGCGGCGGCGACGCGCTGGTCGCCACTCTTGATCCGCTCCAACTCGGCACGCTCGGACCAGAACCTGTAAGCGCCCGGTTCAAGGCCGTCGACGCGGTGAACATACAAATAAAGCTGGATGAAACGTGAACCGGAAAAATCGGCAAAAAGCGGCACGGCGGTAACAGCAAGGATGGCCGAAAGCTGCGCCGGCGACATGGACTGCATGCCACCCACGAAGTCGAGAGCCGAACGCCGCTTCCGAACGATCTCGCCGAAGGGGAGGCTCGATCTCGCTGCGGTCGGCAGCTTGATGTCGCCGGACCCAACAGGAGCAGGATCGGCGGTGTACATGCAGCGCGTCGTGCCGTCCGCCAGTTTCGTGGAACTGTGAATCGCCTCAATCCGCGGGTAAGGGGTTCGTTCTGGGGACAGCTGATTCGCATGCCCGCCGTACCAAACGGTCCGGTGGGCGTCTGGTTCTCGCATTGGAATGGAGCCGCCACTCAGCTCGACAATCAGCATCGGCCACTCATCTTCGTGCAGGCGGCAGAGCGACGCGACGGAGTCGTCCGGGAAATGACCGAACGCAATGCTGTCGCAGCCGGCCGCTCGGGCGGCCAGAGCGAGCGCTTGCCAGGCGTGCCCGATATCGAGCAGGCAGTACCGGTAGGCGCGGTCGTGGTACTTCCACGCTTCGCGCCACGCAATGCTGGTGAGGACGAACACGATCGGCGCACAGCCTGCAACCCAATTCAGGCCGACGTTGCCCAAGGCGCGCTGCTCGGCCACGTGTGCGGAGGGACGGTAATGATACAAGCCGTCGGGCCACCCTTTCAGACCTCGCGTGATGAAGTGCAGTTCGGTCGGGTGCAGATTCCCAGAGGATGGATTCACGCGCAGCGCGTAACGGTATCCAGTGGAGGGGACACGTTTCGAGGCGCTGATTGCTGCGGAATGGAACAGCAGTGTCGAAAGAAACGTTGGACCGTCATGGGCAGATGTGCTACCAGAGACATGGTGAAGCACTTCGAGTGCCGGCGTTTCAAGGACGGGTGGATCCGACGGAAGGTCGAGCACCGGCACGCCCTCATAATGACGGAACGGATCGGGCATGTTCGCCCAATCGAGTACATGGGGCCACCGAGATTCAACCCTGTGCTTAGTAAGTTCGTGATACTCCGACCATGTCATGCAGAAGCACGTCCGGCAACAACCGAAGCCATCCCGTTCGCGATTAGGCGGTTTTCTCGACCGGGGCTTGCGATCGAAACAGGAAGAAGTGGCGTCCGCACAGATCGCATCGGTAAGGCAAAAGGATCCAGTGGAGAGCTGTCTCGATAGCATTTCGGGCGCCGACTCTTCGAAACTCTACAGATCTGCAATGTGGACAGCGTGTAAACAATATAAACACTGTTGCGCCTTTCTCACCAGCCTACGTCCGTCATGCTTCGGGCCTCGATTCGAGGCGCGTCTCACCTAAACGTCGGCTTTCGTCGGGCTGCGAGGGGCGGTGCGGTTTCGGACCGCCGACCCGGCATAGTGTGCGAGCGGGTCGTTGCGCCGGCTGGCGGGAGGGCGGCTCGCCTCCCGCGCTGCCCTCAGTTGTTCGGGTGTCCTCAGGTCGGGCTCCGACAATCTCATTGTTCCCTCGCGCGCAAGACCTGGCGCTTGTGCCGCTTTAGTAGTCTTTTGTTCATCGTTCTCCTTACCCGCTTCCCTACGGCAGCTAATTCTCCTCCACAATGCCGCAGATCATAGCCTCGGTGGTGAGCATGAGAGAAGCGATGGAAGCGGCATTCTGCAGAGCCGTGCGAGTTACTTTGGTCGGATCGATAACGCCGGCCTTCACCAGGTCCTCGTACTTTTCAGTGGCAGCGTTGAACCCGAAGTTAGGATCGCGTTTGTTCTTGATCTTCTCGGCGACGACCGCGCCCTCGGTGCCGCAGTTCACCACGATCTGGCGAACCGGCTCCTCGCACGCCCGGCGCACGATGGCCACGCCGAACTGCTCGTCGCCCACGAGCGTCAGCTTTTCGAGGGCAATCGAGGCCCACAGCAGCGCGACGCCGCCGCCGGGTACGATCCCCTCCTCCACCGCTGCGCGAGTGGCATGCAGAGCGTCCTCAACCCTGGCCTTTTTTTCTTTCATCTCGGTCTCGGTAGCCGCACCGACTCTGATGATCGCGACTCCCCCCGCAAGCTTCGCGAGGCGTTCTTGCAGTTTCTCGCGATCGTAATCCGAGGTGGTATCCTCCACCTGCGTCCGGAGTTGCTTGATTCGGGCTTCGATGCTCTTCTGCGCTCCGCCGCCATCAATGATGGTCGTGTTGTCCTTGTCGACCGTGACACGTTTGGCGCGGCCCAGATCCTCGAGCTGTACGCCTTCCAGCTTGATACCGGTCTCTTCCATGATGGCCTTGCCGCCGGTCAGGACCGCGATGTCTTCCAGGAGGGCCTTGCGGCGGTCGCCGAAGCCGGGCGCCTTCACGGCGCAAACATTGAGCGTGCCCCGGAGCTTGTTGACTACCAGCGTGGCCAGAGCCTCGCCTTCCACATCTTCGGAGATCAGCAACAACGGCTTACCTGTGCGCGCAATTTGCTCGAGAAGAGGAAGCACGTCCTTCATGCTGCCTATCTTTTTTTCATGGATCAGAATGTAAGGATCTTGAAGAACGCATTCCATGCGTTCGGAATCAGTCACAAAGTAAGGCGAGAGGTAGCCACGATCAAATTGCATACCGTCCACCGTAGCCAACTCCGTGGTCATGGTTTTTGATTCCTCGACCGTGATCACGCCGTCCTTGCCGACCTTTTTCATGGCCTCGGCGATTGTGTTGCCGATGGTCGAATCGCTGTTTGCGGAAATGCTGCCGACCTGCGCGATCATGTCGCCGGTGACGGGTTTGGAGAGCTTCTTGAGTTCTTCAACGGCCACTTCGACCGCCCTATCGATGCCGCGTTTGACGGCCATCGGATTCGCGCCTGCCGTAACAACTTTTACGCCCTCGCGGTAGATCGCTTGAGCCAGAATCGTGGCCGTGGTGGTACCATCGCCGGCGACATCTGAGGTCTTCGACGCCACCTCGCGCACCATTTGAGCGCCCAGGTTCTCGAGGGGATCCTTCAACTCGATCTCTTTCGCCACGGTAACGCCGTCTTTGGTAATGGTCGGTCCACCGAATTTCTTTTCGAGAACGACATTGCGTCCCCTGGGTCCAAGGGTAACTTTCACTGCTTCTGCGAGTTGGTTGACGCCGCGCAGGATTGCTTGGCGGGACTCATCGCTGTAGGTAATCTGTTTTGCCATAAATGTTCCCTTCTTAGCCGATTGGAGCTAGCTGGCTTTTTTCGTGGCCCGCGCGGCCGAATCCAGAATTCCGAGGACGTCGTCCTCGCGCATGACTATGTATTCAGTGCCATCCACTTTGGTTTCACTGCCTGAGTACTTTCCAAAAAGGATACGGTCGCCGGCTTTGACGTCGAGCGCGACCAGCTTGCCATCGTCCAGTCTCTTACCATGTCCAACGGCGATGACCTCGCCCTCGTGCGGTTTCTCCTTGGCAGAGTCGGGGATGATGATGCCGTGCCGCGTGGATTCTTGTTCCTCGATCCGCTTCACCACGATGCGGTCGTATAAGGGTCGAATATTCATAATGCTCTTTATCTCCGGAAATTGGATTGAGGTTTCTTTTGTCATCGTGCCGGCCTGTTGCTCTTGACCGCCTGGTAGCGTGGGTCGTTAAATATCATCTGCCGCACCTGATCGTCGATTTCTTGCCAGTCGCGAATGAAGTAGCCGGCATCACTTCTGCTCATTACTTCGGCCCGCTTGGCTTCAAGAATCGCGATAACAGCTTCCGTATCGGCACGCTTGCCGTCGTCCTGTTTGGCGGCAATCGATCGGAATGACGCCGCCACACGGTCGAACTCCGCACTAACCTGGCATTTGATGCGTTCGGCCCACTCCACCTGACTTGTGGTGCCGCTCATTGCGGCTTCGGGGAAACGAAGGGGCTCTGGTGCCGCTCCCCCCTCGCCTTCCCACGCGTCGATGCCGGGGGCGCCAGGACTGTTCCTGCCCAGCTCCGTCACTGTGTTCGCTCGTCGAATTGCCTCAAGCGGAGTGACCCGAAGAACGGGAGTGCGCTGGCGACCACGACGGCGCGCTGCCAGCCGCCTGAAAAGCTAAGCACGGGCGCCACCGGGTTGAAAAACACCACAACCGCTGCGAACAAGGCTGCAAATATAAACCGCCGCGTATGAAACGCATGGAACATCGCAACCATTGCGCCAGCAGCCACAGTGAATCGGATAGGGAGATCAAATGGGCCGAGATGGGACCAGAACCCCGCCGCGACCAGCAGTCCGGCGATCGCGATACATTTCACTGCTTTTAAGAATGCGGCGTTATTCCGCTGGTCTTGCGCGCGGTTCTTCGCGACCCACGTTTGCCACACGGCTTGATCGAGCGGCTTCGTTTCTGGCGGTGTCCACGCGTCTCTTGGTTCCAACGAATCAACTAAAACAGCCATCTTCAATCCTCTTTCGTGTCAACTATTCGCAGAGGGAAATCAACGGAGCCAAAGCAATCGTCAAGCCCGATTGGTTTGTTTTGCGTCCGTCTGGTTGCGCTCATTTCGAGTCTCTCTCGGTCGACACGCTTTCCGGAGTGCACGCGTCGAGCCATCTTCATCATTTACTGAGCTGATTCGAATGGAGTAGGTTGCAGACTTGCTCTGGGGTCACGCAGCTCTTCCGGCATTGACCATTAGTGGTCAATCGACGCGGGGCGGTCAGTCCCCGGCTTGGTCGCAGGCCTCGGGACGGACCTCGTACTTGAGTTGAACAAGGTGCTTGTCTAGCCTGATGCGCGACCGTTCACACGCCCGGTGGGCAGTACCCGCCTCAGCCAGCGCACGGATGAATGCCTCCGTTTCAGTCAGATGTCGGAGCCGCTCGACAGCGTCGGAAAAAGCTCGGGCCGTAGCCGCGTATTGATCCAGGAGTTCTTGTCTATCAGATGCCATCACTTTTAGTCCTCACAGGGTCTTCGCCGCTCGCACCTGGACGGAGGCCTCCCACCTTTTCTTAGCGTGTTTTTGGCATCCAGTGAGCGACGATCGTCGCGGCAGCAACTACAGCCGCAATTCCTCCGAACGAAAAGAGGATATGCCATCCCAACTCCCGTCGCTCGGAGCGCTGCGTCAACTGCCACGAAAGAGCGAAAGGGGAAACGTGAGCTTTGGCGGAGTTGGACACGGCGTGAGCGAATGCACTTGATCCGCCATTTGGGGCGGTGATGACACGAACGCTCATGAACGCTCATGAACGCTGGCGTCTCCTCCATCCGGCGCGTGGTCAGAACGCCCGAGTCCTGGCCACGAATTGTCGAGCCGGCCGTCCGCTAGGGCTACAAACTTTCGGCCCCTGGGGTGACCGCATAACGTCACTTGACCATGCGTAGTCAATAGGAGAACAGGAATTCTTCGTTTAAGGCTTGTGCTGGCCTCTCCGGCGTTGTGGCCAGCAACGTGTTCTTGTTCTTGCGAGGATACCAACATGCATCGTTTCTTAATCCTGAGCGCTTTCGTGCTGAGCGCCACCCTGATCGGTCCTGTCGTAGCGCGAGCCGATGACAATCACCACGAAAAGCGCTACTACGATCGAGACGGGCACGACTACCATACGTGGAACAGCAACGAAGATCATGCTTACCGCGCTTATCTCCAGGAGCAACATCGGGACTATCGCGAGTTCAACAAAGTCAATCGAGGCCAGCAACAACAATACTTCAAGTGGCGTCATACACACCCCGACAACGCGCTCATCAAAGTTGAAGTTCGATAGTCGCTTTGGATGTGCTGCACAGGAAACGGGTATTGACAAAAGAAACCCATCGCGTAGCCGGAGCTCCATCGCCAGTGCGGAAAGCTTTATCCAAGGAACCGCCGCCCGACGTCCAGTGTCCCAGGTGCCGCTGGACGTGGGGACGTCCCTCCCGACGACGAAGAGTCTTGGACTTGCTCCTATTATTGGTTCTGCTGAAGCCTTTCCGCTGCCGGTCGTCCGTCAAGCGCTTCTATCGCCTCAGTTTTGTATAAGGAATGTCTCGGCGGCTGACCGGGTCGTGGCACGCCCAAAGTGAAGTGTTCCGGACATCGGCGATAACGTCCGTATTGCTAAGGCGCAAAATAGTACTGCTACACTCGCCGTTATGAGCGCCTCCCAATTCTCTCGAATTGCCGGGTGTCTCAGCACTGCCGCTCTGTTGCTTGTCGTCGTCCGAACGCCTGCTTCGGCGCAGACATTCCCCTCCATTGTTGACATCTTCAAAGCATCCGCATTCTTGAAACAAAGTTTCATTGGGGGCATCCAAGTGGAGACGCACGGCGACGTCTACATTGCAGGCTCGAGCGCAGCTTTGGCGGACCTGCCGCAGGCGTCCAGTATCGGCGCGCTCCAGAGTATCGACGGCCGTACAGGGATGTTCGTGGTGAAGATGAACGCGACGCTGGATACGGTGCTGTTCGCCGCAATGATCGGCGGCACAAGTCAAGATCAGGTTTACGCGATGAAGGTGGATGCGGACGGCAACGTCATCCTGGTGGGCCATACCTTCCAGATTCCGTTCTTCGATCCCAGCAAAGCGCCCGAAGAGTCGGGCGGAGTTATTTTGAAGTTGAATGCCACGGGTACAGAGTTGCTGTATGAGTTGCCGGTGCCCAATGTAGTAACGTACGCGGGCTTGGACGCGGACGCCGCCGGCAACGCATATGTTGGGATCAGCGTGAATCGCAACACTCTGCAGACCACCGCGGGCGCGTACTTGCCGGGCCCTTTCGATAGCGGCACCGTGTTCCCGGCGATCATGAAGATCAGCGCCGGCGGCAAGGTACAGTTCGCCACGTATTTGCACACCGCGAACACCACCACCAACAATGACGTCGAATCACTGCGGGGCTTAGCGTTGCGTCCGGATGGGTCGATCGCGTATATCACGGAACAGTCGGTAGGAGCGCTGAACCCGGCAGGATCGGGTTTGGTGTTTGAAGCAAGCTCTGAAACTAGCTCGAATGGTGTCCCGGCTCAAATCGGCTCCGACGCCGCCGGTAGCTTGTACGTCACTGGAGACACATACAAGATTAGAAAGTTCCCTCCTCCGAACAGTGCCACCCCAGCCCAGAGTGTTGTGTATGGGATCGACGCGACAGGCGGAGGACTCCTGCGGGTCGCTTCCGGTGGACGCGCGGTGTTGTACGGAAGTGCAAGCGCCGCGGCGTTCCCAACACGCAATGCAGTATCGCCATGCCTCGCGAACCTGCTGCCTCCGGATGGCACTGCTGGCCTGAATCCGAGACTCGTATCGGATAACGCACTGGTGGTGTATGACGCCGACGGCACTACCGCCCTATCTACATTTCTCGCTCCCCAAGCGTATGCCCTAGCCGTGTCGAACGACGGGCGCTATGTCTATATCGCAGGCCTTGTTTCCCTTTTCCCACAGAACGCTTGGTACGGATTGTTGCGCGTCGATCTCAATCAGATCCCATCGGGCCAACTGGCACCAGCGTGCCTGGCCAGCGGAGCCGACTATACTCGGATCGCCGCGAGTCCGGGCGAGATCATGATGATGACGGGCACTGGTTTGGGTCCGCAGACCGGTGTGTCCTTCACATTGCGGAATGGACTGGTGCCCGCGGATCTGGCCGGAACCTCGATCACGGTGGATGCCAAGCCTTCTCCCGTGCTGTATGCACAGGATTCGCAGGTGAACTTTATCGTGCCCTGGTCCACTCGTACGTCGGGCACGGTTCCCGTGTGTGTGCATCGGGGCAATCTCACTTCATGTCTGGATGCGACCGCGGCGACTTTGGCTCCGGCAGTGTTCTCGCCGGCAGGAAGTCCCCTCATCGTGAATGTCGACGACGGCTCGATCAATAGCGTCGCGGCACCTGTGAAAGGCGGGCACTACGTTTCGGTCTACCTGACAGGCACGGGAATGTTAGACGGCGATTTAGTAGATGGAGCCATTTCAGGATTTCCTTTGGAGATGACGTCCATCCAGCCCGCTGCATTCCTACACTATTACCCGCCGGGTTGCCTCATCGGCAGGGGTGTGCCCATTTGTCCTGAAACGCACATAAATCTGGATGTGACATATTCCGGCGCTGCGCCGACTCTCGTGTCGGGTGTCACCCAAATCAACTTGCGTGTTCCCAACGATGCTCCTTTGGGCTTGCAGGCTCTCACCCTCGACTTTGCACCCGGAACGGTCTCCGTGTACACGTTGGAGTCGAAATTGAATATCAGTGAATAGACGGGGAAATCTCACTGCAATATTAAGGGGTCCGCGCAAATCTCGCGGCGCTCGTGTTCGGACAGCGGAGCCATGGCCCAGTTGTCGATTACCAGAACATCGCCGCGGGCGCGATGATTACGATCCATGACTTGACATCCGCATTCTCAAAGATCCTTGCGCGAAATTCCCAGCTTCCGCATCATCGCGTTTAACGTCGTGCGTGGCACCCCGAGGTGGGTAGCTGCGGTGCTGACCACGCCTCCAGAGACGCGCAGCACACGGATGATATGTTCCCGTTCCACTTGCTCGAGCGTGCTGCTGCCGGCCGCTTCCGATCGATCCGAACGTATCTCCGCCAGGGGTGCACGAAGCGTAGGACCACGCGACAGGATGACCGACCTTTCCATGAAGTTCTCGAGCTCACGCACATTCCCCGGCCACGACCAACTCGCCAGGGCTCGCATCGTCTCCGAAGAAATCTTTTCAATCCGCTTGTTTGCTTCCCGAGCGTACTTCTGGACGAAGTGCCGGGCAAGCGTCGATATGTCCTCGGGATGATCGCGCAACGGAGGTGTGGTGATGGGGAATACCTTGAGCCGATAATAGAGATCGCTACGGAAAAGTTTGTCGCCCATCATCTGCGTCAGATTGCGGTTTGTAGCCGCGACCAGCCGGACATCAATGGGGATGGTTCGGGTGCCGCCCAACCTCTCAAACGCCTTTTCCTGCAGTGCCCGCAGCAACTTGGGTTGCAGGTCCAACGGGATGTCGCCCACCTCGTCCAGAAACAACGTCCCACGGTGCGCCATCTCAAAACGGCCGATCTTTTGCGATAAGGCGCCCGTAAAGGCTCCTTTCTCATAGCCAAACAGCTCGCTTTCCAGAAGCCCGGTGGGTATGGCGGCACAGTTTAGCGTGACGAAAGGAAAGTTCTTGCGAGGACTCAAACGGTGGATCGCGCGCGCCACCAACTCCTTGCCGGTACCCGTTTCACCCAGGATCAACACGTTCGCATCGGTAGGGGCAACTACTTCAACCTGCCTCTGAACCCGCCGCAAAGCCGCGCTGCTGCCCACGATCTCAACGAAGTCGTCTTTCACCTCGACATCTTCCTCTTCGACACTCTCAAGCCGGTCCCGCTCCCGGAGGTCCTGCACGAAAGTAATCCATCGGAAGGGGGAGAGTTTCAACACCGCGGTAACAACCAGAACTGCGACTCGAGTCCCATCTTTGCAAAGCAACTCTTTTTCATACGGCGTGCAGGCTCCGAACCGCAAGCCTTCTTCATGCGCCAGTTCATCGAGTGCAGAGTATTCGGGAGGAGTCAGATCCGGCCAGCTTAGGCGGCCTGAGGCCAAGTCGCCGCGGGTGTAGCCGGCCAAATCGAGAAATGCGTCGTTCACTTCTGGAATGCGGTCGAACTCGCCAGAAACGATACCGGCAATGGTCGATTCCGCCGGGATTGGCCGGATGCGCGCGCGGCTGCGGCGCAACTTCTCGTCCTTCGCATGGCGTTCGCTAAAGTCGCGCACTGCTCTGGCGAAGCCCTGTAATTCCCCGTTTTCGTTTTTAAGGGCCATGGTAATGACGTTGGCCCAGAATCGGGAGCCGTCTTTCCTCACATGCCAGGCTTCGCTTCCAAGATGGCCTTCTTTAGCTATTCTCTTTAATTCCTCCTGCAGCTTGACGGTGAGAGTATCTTCGCCGGGATAGAGAAACGAGATGTGTTGGCCTATCGCCTCTTCTTCGTTATAGCCGTAAATGCGCGCGGCTCCCGAATACCAGGCGGCGATGCATCCGCTCACATCCAGCAAGAAAAGCGCGTAGTCCTGGACCCAGGATGGAGCGCGTTCCTTTTCGTCCTGCTGGGTCTCCGCAGGTTCAGTCTTGTCGCGCAGGACCAAAACGTGCCGCACCGGCAAAACGTTCCCTTTGGCCGTGTACGCAACTTCCTTCACCGTTCCATCCGGAGTCACTAGCTGGAGCGAGCCTTCTTGCTCACCCTGCTTGAGAAAGGCCTGCCAAAGCTGCGAGATCCTGGGCTTGAACCCTGGCGCTGCAAAGTCATCCATCCGGCAGCCGATGACTTTATCCCGCGGAAGTCCGACCAGCTTGCCGGCACCGGCGCTGGCGTCACGGCACTTGCGATCGTTGTCGGCGATCAGGATGGGAGCAGAAGGGTGGTACACAATCGCTCGGAACAGTTGTTCGAGTTCTTGCGGACCCCGTTCCAGGAGCCAGCGGGTCGTGGATGACTGCGAGGCTCGAGAGCTCAAACCTCCTCCTTTCGGTCGATCCTATCGGGAGGAATCGGCTGACGACGGACTACTCCTAGCACTTTTACTAGGGGGGCATAACTAACTGTAACATACAGCGAAGCCTCGTGCCGGGCGAGATGACCGTATTTCGCCACTCTGGGCCTGATTCTTAGCGGAACATTCCTAATATGGACGAAATGGGCAAGAATCACGACCGTGCCTATTGGGTGTTTGAGCCGCACCGTCCCGTGGAGGGAAGCTCGAAGCCGCTGCTGGTTGAACGCGCGTTCGGTTATGTCACACATCATCATCGTGAGGCTGGTGCGCCCATCGACTTCGACGGAATATGGAAGTTACCGAGCCGGAAACTCGGTCCCGCTCTGCCGACATCAGCGGGACGAACGGGCATCGGCCGGGAGATCCGCGGCGCGGCGGCCCCCAGTTTTCAAAGAGCGTCTGTTGCGCCGCCGCCTTGCATTCGGAACCCGACCATATCCGGTCATGTGACGCATACAGGTCAGTTTCGAGCCAGCCTGGTTCACCGGCTGAGCCGCGGGTTCAGGAACAAGATTGAGCCGCGATGTACCTGACAGGCATGTGCCGAAAAAGGCGAGCCGCAGTGGTTAGTCCACCGCGGCTCGTTGCAAACCAAGACGAAAATCTTTAGCGGCTGGACGTTGTTGTTTCCACGTGTTCTCGCCTCGAATAACGGTTCAGAAGCGCGGTCAATCTCATGGCTTCTTTAGGCGCATGCCGTACGCCCTTTGTGACGATTTCCCGGTTCTCCAATTTCTTGCCATACAGGGTGGCATTGTCATCGAGGTCCTGCCGCAGCGTAGCTCCTTCCAAAGCCAGGCCCGCAAACAACCCCTGGGTTCTGGACCACGAAAGGATTTCTGCGTGCATTTGTGCATCTGTTTGAGCCGTTGCCGTCCGCCCTACGGGGCCCGCGGCAACGGAGCCTTCCGCTCCTAAAGTGAACTTGCTGGAGAGCAGCTTGCCTTCTCCTGAATCATTCATCACCAACATGATCAGATCGGTCTCAGAGCCGCCGATCTGGAAGCCAACACTGCCGCCCTCAATGCGGACGGTACCCGGTGCCGACCATCCCGTACCATTCTTGCTTCGGCAGGACAGATATCCTTTGCCGTATTTAGCGCCAAAAAAGAAAGCCGCCGTCTTTAGCCCAGGCACAATGACGATGCAGTGGGCGTTCTCCAGTAACTCCTGTGGAATGCCTTTGTCCGGCGCAGACATAACCTCTGAAAACACCTCCGCCGCCTCGTTCATCCGCTTCGCAGGCTCGTTGCTCGCTGCCAGCAGCGGTGCGAGCGCTAAGGTTGTAAATAAAATCCGTCTCATGTTCACCTCTCTCAGGCCTCACGCAGTGCATGTTACCGGCCACGGTGCGCTGCTCGCGATCGATGCTTCAGAAAGCTTGCAGTACTTCGATAATCGTTTGGACCGGCTATTGCACTGCGGAGTCTCGAAGGAGAACTAGACAATGCTCTGGACAATCTGTGTTGTTCTGCTCGTGCTTTGGGCACTAGGATTGGTGACTTCGTACACGCTGGGTGGGTTCATTCATGTTCTGTTGATCCTCGCACTCGTTGTGCTGGTGATCCGGCTGGTTCAAGGACGCAGGGTGGCTTAGGTTCCGGTTGCAGCGCCGCGCTTATTACTCGGTTTGCGGGGTCGCCTTAAGCCGGTCGAGCTGCTCTTGCAGCTTCGCCCACCCCGCGACTTCTTTCTCGTTCGACCGTGCAGAGACCGGCGGCTTTGCACCTTGATAGAACACCAGGATATTCTGGCGAAGGTCCGGTGAGATTCCGTTGAACTGCTGCTCGGCTAGCTTTGCCATCAGCTTGGCGTAGGCTTCGTCGGCTCCCTTGTACATGCCGGCTATCGTCACTACGCCGAGATCGAGATTCTCGTTCGGCAGTACCGGCGTGCTGGTGTCCAGGGTTGCCAACATAGCCCGATACCGATCGACGGTGGTGTTGAAGCTGGCCATGAACAGTTTCTCCACCGCTGGTGTCGGCGTCCGAATTTTGAGTGCCTTGAATGGACCGAACTTAGGGACAACCCGGAACAGGAACGTCAGCAACTTCGTGCCAGGGCCGGGTTTCTGATATTCCGTTCCCCACTCCTTTTCATAGCTCGAGCGGGAGAGATTGTACAGAAACTTCTTACGTGTGATGCCGGGGATCTCTTTCTGAAGCTGATCCTTCTTGAGGCTCCACGCCACCTGCGTCATGGCGGGAATGATGGCGCTGACCGTGTGCCGGTAGGATCCGAACGCTAGCGTCAGATTTCCAAACACGTCTTTCATTTCGATTCCGTACGTATCCCGGAACGCGCGCGCCAAAACATCCTTGGACACTTGAAAGCCGATGAAGTTTCGATACCTTTCCGGCGCATATCGTCCGGCGGCTACCTGGAGCACGTCGAAGCCGAACTCGGTCCGGAGGTGCGCCACAGGGTTGTCCCAATAGGTCACGTCCCGGCCGTATTTCCGCTGCAGTTCTGGATACAGCAACGGCACCGCGCGGTTCGTGGCGGTACGGTGCCCCTCGTTATCCGCGGCATAGTGTTCCAGCGCGCCGAGCGCGAAGGCATATTCGTCGAGCTCTTGCGATTCGCCGATCAAAGCCGACACGAAATCGCCACTACGGACGTAATGCGTGAGATCACTGAATAAGCGGCTGCCGAACGGATAATATCCCATGTCCTGAATGATGCAGCCTCCATAGGCGTAGGCATGGGCTTGCTCCAATTCCTCCGGAGTCGCGTTGGGGAATCGTTTCAGCAGCAGCTTCTTCACGGATGTTTCCCAGGCGGAGTCAATGATTGCTTCGTGGGTGAGAACCGTGTACCCGTACGAGAGCGAGGCCGAGAGCAGGACGGCGAGAACCAGGCGACGGATGCCAAGAAAAACGGTCACGCGGCGCCTATTGCTACAGAACAACCGTGATTGCAATCGCAGTGCCCGGATACCGGCGATTGTACAGGTAATACCCGTCGTCGTAGTCAATGTAAAGGTCGTCGTTGGAGTACCAGCTATCTGACCAGTATTCCGGCCACGGGTCCACCATCATGAACGAGAAGCCGCCGTATTGGAATCGCGGGTAACCTCCGACGATCATAGGTTGACTCAGGATGCGGAACGAGTGTCCTATGCCGAAATAGAGGCCGAAAGTATTCTGTGGAATGTAATAGCCACCATAGCCGCCGCGTTGCTCCCAGGTACGATGATCGTACTGCCAATGCGAGGCCCGACTCTGCTGAAACGTCGCCTGCCCCTGCCATGCACCGTTCTGCCGCCAGCCGTCCTGTTGTTGCCACGTTTGCGCCCGCTGCCTGTCGCGCTGAGGAGGGGCGTAGTTTCTCTGTCCCGCTTGGTAGCTCTGTTGCTCCGTTTGCCGTTGGCGCTGCCTCTGCTGCTGTGGGTCGGCGCGCTCCACCTGCTGCTGCCGCTGCAACGGCGGCTGTTGATATTGCGGCTGCTGGACGCGTTGTTGCTGCTGTTGCCGTTGTTCCGGCTGCGCCTGTTGTGAGGGCTCCTGCGCGCGTTGTTGCTGCCGCTGTCGTTGCTCCGGCTGGGTCTGCTGCGGCGGCTGCTGGACGCGTTGTTGCTGCTGTTGCCGTTGCTCCGGCTGGGTCTGCTCCGGCGGTTGTTGGGCGCGTTGTTGCCGTTGCTCCGGCTGCGCCTGCTGCGAGGGATCCTGGGCGCGTTGTTGCTGCTGTTGTCTCTGCTGGGGTTGCCCGTCCGGCTGGGAGCGCTGTCGTTGTGGCTCTGACCTTCCCTGCTGCTTTTCGGGCTTGTCCTGCTTTTCGTCCCGCTTTTCCTGCTGTCCGTAAACTGGAACAACCGTTCCGCCGAGCGACACCAGTGCGGCTAGAGTCATAACTCTAACAACCTTCATATCGGCCTCCTTCAATCGGACCTTGTGCTTCACTACAGACGGCCGGCAAGTTCGCTGTCTGTCTTCGCTTGGCTCAGAGCACGACACCACTCATCGGCTTGGCTCTCGGCTTCCAGCTTCGCGATTCCGTATCGTTCTTGAATCCCCGCGATCAACTGCTCCCTCTTCCCGGCGATGATCTTCCAATCGTCGTCAGTCAGCTTGCCCCAGCGCTCCCGTGCAGACCCCGCCAGTCGCTTCCACCTGCCTTCGAATTGGTCCCAGCTCATGCTTTGATTCCTTCCTGGTCGAGGTGTCAGGGTAAATTCTCGATTACGCGCACCTTCGACCGTAAAAAAGAATGATTACTCAACGTTTCTCAAGTGCTCGCCATTGGCAAGTAAGGCAAGTGCCGCACCAAATCGCTTCCCCCGGGTTATCCGGCACAGCTAAGAGGGGAAGCTCCTTAACGTAAACGGGCTCGCCTGCTCGTAGTCGGACTTGGATGAATAATATATGGAAATCCATTGACCGCATTTGGTCAGGCGACGCCCGGTGGTCAACTCGACTGATCTTCACGAGAGCAAAAATCCGCCCTCACTCGTCCTCCAAGAAGGTTCTCCCACGGCCCCAGATTTGGGCAAAGAATTGCCTCCCATGGCCTCGAGGAGTATCAGAAAATGCCTTTGATCAACTTGGTGATTGTACTGATAGTGGTGGGGGTAGCCCTGTGGCTGGTCAACAGCTATATCCCGATGGCCTCCAGCATCAAGACGATCCTCAACGTCGTTGTCGTGATCGCAGTTGGAGTTTTTGTCTTGAAGTCCGCAGGATTTTGGGGTGATGTGACCAGCTTCCGAATCGGGAGGTGACCGGGTTGCCTGCGTCGCGAACGAAGCAGAAAGAAAAGCGAGCATTCGATCCCAAGACCTTTCTGGCCCGGGCCGACCGGGGAAGGACCTTGGCTGATTACCGGCCGAACGAGAAGGTCTTCATGCAAGGCGATCCCGCCGAGGCCATCTTCTACATTCAGCAAGGTAAGATCAAGCTCACGGTTGTCTCGCAAAACGGCAAAGAGGCGGTCGTTGCCATTCTTGGGGCGGGCGACTTCTTTGGCGAAGGATGCCTGGCCGGTCAGTCACGGCGCATGGCCAGCGCCACCACAATGACCCAGTGCTCCATCATGCGGATTGAAAAGGCAGGAGCGATCCGCGTTCTCCGCGACCAGCCAGCCTTTTCAGAGTTGTTCCTACACCATCTTTTGTCGCGCAACATTCGGATTGAGGAAGATCTCGTAGACCAACTTTTCAACTCCAGCGAAAAACGGCTGGCACGTGTGCTCCTTCTGCTGGCGAACTTCGGGAAAGAAGGCGCGCCGGAGCCGGTAATCCCGAAGATCAGCCAGGAAACATTGGCTGAGATCATCGGGACCACTCGTTCCAGGGTCAGCTTTTTCATGAACAGGTTCCGTAAGCTGGGCTTTATTAAGTACAACGGCAAGGACTCCGCGGGCCTTGAGGTTCATAGCTCTTTACTAAACGTCGTCCTGCGCGACTGACCAGCCGGGGCGTGTCCGGGCATGGGATTTGCGCATAGTAAGTTTCGTCACGAGCTCTCCATTCGTCAGTGTTCCTATTCAGATCGACAGCCATGTTGGAGGCCATATGCCACTATTGGTCAGCCATTGGGAAAGCAGGCCCACCAATACCGGCGGTGACTCAGTTGCTGTACAAGGGACCGGCGCTCGAAGCGCGGCACCGCTCATTGAGTGGAGGACTCCATGCGAACTGTTTTTATCATTTTTCCTTTCTTGATGAACATCGGCTTCGGCCAAGCGCCCGAATCGGGTAGAGCGTCTAATCGGGATCGGGCCCGCAGTTTTCTCGAAAACTCCCTGCAGGACAAGAACCCGGACACCCGGAAGCACGCGGTGGAGGCCCTGAGTCTGGTCAGCGCGCGCGAACCGTACCTTTCCGAACTCGAAGCAATGCTGGATGACAAAGACGTCGAAGTAAGGCTCGCTACGATAACGAGTCTCGTCGACTTGAAAAGCGAGCGCACGGTCCCGGCACTGCGGAAAGCGCTCGACAGTGATGTGCCGGAGGTCAGTTTCGCTGCCGCCAAGGCGCTTTGGACACTCGATCAGCCGGTAGGGCGGGAAGCGCTGATTTCCGTTCTCAGCGGCGATACAAAGACGTCGTCCGGATTCATCACCAAGGAGAAACGCCAGGCTCTGAGAATGCTTCATACGCCCAAGACCATGTTCTTGTTTGCCATGCAGCAAGGCGCAAACTTCGCGCCCATTCCGGGATTGGGCGCAGGTGTGTCGTCTTTGCAAGGGATACTCTCGGATGCTAGCGTCTCCGGTCGCGCGGCTACCGCTCTCCTGCTCGGCACGGACCCGGACCCAGATGTGTTGCAGGCGCTTCAGGACGCCCTAGACGATAAGGACTGGTCGGTGCGAGCGGCCGCAGTCCACGCCATCGCCCTGAGAAATGATCCTGCGTTGGAGCCGGAACTGGTGCCGCTGCTAGAAGACAAACAGGAAGCCGTGCGCGTCCGCGCAGCCGCGGGCTATCTTCGGCTCGAAGCAATCCAGTCCGCGCTGCTCGGAAAACCCACTGCAAGCCGAAAGTGAAGACAAGTACGGTCTGAACGAAGAACAGCGGTTTTGATAGACGAACCCCTTTGCTGCTCAACCCACCGTGCAATTCGGAAGACGCTGATCAATTCCACGAACTGAGCAATTTTGAACAGACCAAACAAACATGTTGACCGATACTTAAACGCACTGAGCTTACATTTGCCAGAGGCGGGATAAGCCTGTGGGTCTGAAGATTCGGCCCAAAAGATTGCACGGTATGAAAGACAACGCGCAACACGGAACGATTTTGGTCGTCGACGACAACGGTGACATCCGCGCGCTGGCAAAGGTATTTTTGGAGCGTAACGGATACCTCGTAGCTACCGCTTCCGACGGAGAGGAAGCTCTCCGCTACTATGAGGCTCACCGGCCTAATATTCTGCTTTTGCTGACCGACGTGACGATGCCTAATATGAATGGCCTTGTTCTGGCAGATCGCGTCCTGGGGATCGATTCGCAACTGCCAATCATCTTTATGTCCGGAGACGCCTGGAGTGCTTATCGGGGCTTTAAATGCATCGAGAAGCCTTTTCGATCCGCAGAACTGCTGGACAAAGTAAGCCGAACGTTGGATGCGTAATCTCCCGGATCCAATAGCGCCGCAGCAGAGACGGTGTTTGAGCCTCGATAACCATACAAAGGAAATGCATTGAGTTTATGACAAGAATCGTTGCCATTTCGAACGCGAGAAGCTTTGTGGCGCCTACCGAAAAGAGCGAGGTCCAGGCCAGCGGAGTGTACCGGCTGACAGAGCCGGTTACGGCCGTCCATTTCGACAAAGACGGACAGGGACGGATTGTTTTCTTGCCGAAAGGCGCCGAGCTGCAGGTTGCCGGCCTCTCACGCTTGCGAGAATGTTTCGAAGTAATGTGGGAGAACCAGCTCTACAGTGTCTTCAAAGTCGACTTGTTGCGAGCTTCTTCCGGGCGAATCGAGCGGATCCGAGCACTGGCCGTCGCCAGAGCTTGCTGCTAGGAAGCGGCAACATTGATGACATCATTGGCCAGCATCCTCTCGGATTTAGAGCAAAATCAGGCTGCGACACTTTCCATTTCGTCCGTTCCCACAGACCGCCGAGCAAAGAATCGCTATCCACTGGAGTTGTACATCCGCTTCCGTCTTCTTTCCGGAAGGTCTCGATTCTGGAGGGCGGGCCGTACGGTCAATCTGAGCAGTGGTGGCGTCTTAGTGCACTTGCGGCAGACGTCCCACGACGACATCACCGCCGGTCAGCGGATCGAGATCAGTATAAACTGGCCTTCACTGCTGGATGAAAGAGTTCCGCTCCAGCTTGTCGCACGTGGGCGGGTTCATCGTTTAGGCGAATCCTTTTTCGCCGCAACATTTGAGCGACACCAATTCCGGACCGTGAGCAGCGCGAACTCGTCAGCCGGCTTAGGGGGAACGCATTGAATGTGCCTGGTGTAATCAGCGCTGATTGACCGCGAGCGAGCGGCCGGGCGCGGGAATGCACCGATCGTCAAGCTCGAATAGCTCCGGCTTGGGTCTTCGGATCAGCATCGAAAAGTATTGCGGTGGACGGGCTTCATTTTCGGCCATATTTGGTCACGTGACGCCATACCGCCAGTTTTCTTTTAAATCCTTCACTCGGCCGTAGCGGTTCCGAATACCGCTCCTCTCAAGAACACGCCTAATAACGGCTCTTTGCGAACCATTGCCCTCAATGGGTGCAAGAGTGCTCCTCCCTTAACCGTGAGATCCGCTCATTGAAACCCGCGAACGCAGCTCGGCATATAAGCGATCACACAAGATCTAGACCCAGAAGAAGGAGCAACCTTTGACATTTTCAAAAGCAATACCGACAAGCGTGCTTTGCGCGGCGCTCATTGGTGCAACATTCGCACCAACTGCGCGGGCGGACGAGTGGAACAGGAAGACAGTGATTACTTTTCGAGCTCCTGTCGAGATTCCAGGGGTTCACATGCCCGGGTGGGGCGTGTTGCCGGCAGGTACTTATGTATTCAAGATCCTGGATTCGCAGTCGGACCGCCACATCGTCCAAATCTTCAGCCAGGACGAACTGACTGTTTACGCCACGATTCTGGCGATCCCGAATTATCGTCTCAGGGCGACCGACAAGACGGTGATCACGTTCAGTGAAAGACCAGTCGGCCAGCCGGAAGCCTTGCGCGCATGGTTTTACCCCGGCCGGAATTGGGGCGAAGAGTTCGTCTATCCGAAGGCCAAGGCATTAGAACTGGCCCATGCTGCTAAGACGCCCGTGCTGTTTACGCCGGCGGACATCCCGGTCGAAGTGTCCGAACCGATCAAAACCGCGGATGCACCGGTAGTTGCGCAGTTGAAGCAGGCGCCGGTCATGGCAGTTAAGCCCACCGGAGATGAAGTGCAACTGGGCGAGGTGCTTACACCACCGCCAGCGCAGGCGGAAACGGCGACGGCTGAGGTAGCGGAGAGGACGCTGCCGAAATCAGCGAGTCCGCTCCCGCTCATCGGGCTGTTTGGGCTGCTGGCGCTCGGCGGAGCCTTCGCGCTTCGCGCGGTTGCTAGCCGCGTCCCGTAAGTAACTGCTTTATCGCGCGACGTGCCGGTAGCCTGGCGCGCCGCGCGGGCCAGCAGAATCAAGAGTAAGAGAGAAGGTAATAACATGCGACGGAGCGTGATTCCACTGCTGGCATCCGTCACGAAGCGCCGACAGAATGTGGACCGTCATCACGATACCAAGGCCCGCGGACTGGCCGTGCTCAATTCCCCGCTGTTGAACAAAGGCACCGCTTTCACGGCGGAAGAACGAAAGGCTTTGGGCCTCACGGGCCTGCTCCCGCCGGTCATCAGTACCCTGGATGCGCAAGTAAAGTGTGCTTACAATCAGTACCAGCAATTGCCGGATGCCCTCAACAAAAACATCTACCTGACCGCGTTGCATGACCGGAACGAGGTGCTGTTCTACCGGTTGCTTTTCGGGCACCTGCGCGAGATGATCCCGATCGTTAACGATCTGACGGTCGGCATGGCAATGCAGCAGTATCACCACGAGTGCCGCCGTCCGAGAGGCGTGTACCTCTCGATCGACCATCTGGAAGGCATTGAGGAAGCATTTGCGAACCTCGGCGCCAAACCAGAGGATATCGACTTGATCCTGGCGACCGACGCCGAGCAAATCCTGGGGCTGGGGGACTGGGGCGTCGGGGGCATTGAGATCTCAATCGGCAAGCTGGCGATCTATACGGCAGCGGGCGGAATCGACCCGGCCCGAGTGATCCCGGTGATGCTGGATGTCGGCACCAACCGGGAAAGCCTGCTCAACGATCCCATGTACATCGGGAACCGGCACGCCCGCGTCCGTGGAGAGCGCTACGACGCTTTTATCGATGCTTACGTCAACACCGTGACAAAGTTGTTTCCTAATGCGCTACTGCAGTGGGAGGACTTTAGCCCGAGCAACGGCCGGGGCATCCTCGAGAAATACCGTGATCGAACCTTAACGTTCAACGACGACATGCAGGGTACCGGCGCGATCACACTAGCGGCAGTGGTATCAGCAACGCGTGCGTGCGGAGTGCCCCTGCGGAACCAGCGCGTCGTCATTTTCGGGGCTGGCACAGCCGGGGTTGGAATCGCCGATCAAATCTGCGACGCCATGGTACGAGAAGGCGCCACCCCCGCCGATGCCGCGCGGCGTTTCTGGCTAGTAGATCTCCCGGGGCTGCTCGTCAACGACATGGATGATCAGTTGCGCGGTTATCACGCCAGGTATGCGCGGCCTCGGACCGAAGTGAGCCGCTGGACACACGAGCGCGCCACAAGGCTGGCCGAGGTGGTTCACCACGTGCGGCCGACCATCCTGATCGGCACTTCCACCGTGGCGGGCGCTTTCACGGAAGCTGTCGTGAAAGACATGGCCGCGCACGTGGACCGGCCCATCATCTTCCCGCTTTCGAATCCAACCTCGTCGGCTGAGGCCGCTCCAGCCGATCTAATCCGTTGGACGGAGGGCCGGGCTCTGATTGCTAGTGGCAGTTCGTTCCCGCCTGTAACCTACCGGGGAGTGACTTATGTCATCGGTCAGGTGAACAACGCGATGTTGTATCCCGGCCTTTGTCTGGGCGCGATCGTTTGTCGAGCCCGTTCGATGAGCGACGGCATGCTGGCGGCGGCAGCGAACGCGGTGTCCAGCCTGGTCGCGGTGCGCCAACCTGGCGCTTCGCTGTTGCCGCATGTCGATGACTTGCGCGGCGTTTCGGCGACCGTCGCCGTGGCGGTGGTCGAAGCAGCGATGGCGGAGGGTTTGGCCCGCGTCGAACTCGACGACATCGTGCAACAGGTGCAAGACGCCATGTGGCAGCCGGAGTACTGCCGGATCCAAGCATGTTGATTTGGCGAAGGCTGGAAAGAGGTCGAATTGGCGAGGAACTTATCGCGGGAACGAACGCGTGGCGCCGCGGCCAGTGCGGGAGCATGCGGCCGAAAATCGCTGAGTTGATCGTCGGCGCGCAACCCTGGGCGTCTCACGAATGAGGATTAAAATGAGAGTCGTTTGGAGAGGACCGTCCAAAAAGGCTCTGCCATGGATCGAGCGTTCGTTTTTTGCCGCCGCTATTTTGCTTTTGAGCTATTGCGCGTTCGTTGTCGTGGACTCCCAAGTTTTTCAGCGGCGGGAGAGCGTCATACTGCAGCACATGCTGCTAGACCGTAATGCGGCCGCTGGCCCCTTGCAATTTAGGCGCGCGACTTTAACGCCGGGCGCCCCGGCCGTTGCGGCCAGCGGCCTAATCGGCCGCATTCAAATCCCGCGTCTCGCACTCTCGGCGGTAGTTATCGAAGGGGACGATTCTAAGACGCTTCGACGCGCGGTCGGCCATATCACTGGCACGCCGCTGCCGGGACAAACGGGAAACGTGGCTCTCACAGGACACCGGGATACGTTTTTCCGGCCGTTGCGGAACGTCCGCCCGAACGACGTCATTGTCGTTACGACATTGCAGGGTGAGTACCGCTATCGCGTCGTGTCCACCAAGATTGTGGAGCCGGACAATGTCTCGGTGTTGGATTCCAGCGACAGTCAGATTCTTACGCTGGTTACCTGTTATCCGTTTTACTTCGTGGGCGCCGCTCCGGAAAGGTTTATCGTTCGGGCCGAAAGGATCGCCTGACAACCCAGCTCCTCTGTTGGTGCTGGCGCGTTCGCTTTTCATCTGCCAAATGGACTACTGGAGAGAATCAACTCGGAACAATTTCGCTCGCCAAGTTGCTCTCAAATTTTGACACAGCCAGAACACGTGCACTCCGAAAGATAGGCCGATAGCGCTGTTCGCTGAAACTTTCGCCCACCTCCGCGTGACGGATCCTACGGCAGCAGTTCAACCGCCATAAGGACTACTGAATCGTGATCTGGACTGGGTTCGCGGCAACACCCGCTGCAGTCGGCTGGACATTTACGGTACCTTTGCCGGCGAGCGACGTCGGGAGCAGTACGTTGACTTGGTCGACGCCGGTAAATCCGCTTGTTCCCGCGTAGACTACTGGTGCGGTACTGCCGGCGACCGTCACTGCGACTTTCGACTGGCCGGCGGCCTGTATGCCCGTACCAAACAGTGTCAGATAAACCTGGTCTCCCGACGAGCCCATATCGATCGGGTTCGCCGCGAATGAACCGAAGCTGTTAAGCGTGTATGCAGGCTCGATTATCTGTGTTCCATTCGAAACCCGAACTGCCTCGGCTGCGGCAAGCCCGACACCGTTGAGCGTGAATATTGCGGGGGCAACAGAGGCCACTTGGACATTCGTAGGAGCTTGTGTCGAGGCTGCCGAGGTAACACTGACCTGGGCCGGTCCGGACGCGACACCTGCTGGAACCTCGAATGTCAGCTGCCACGGAGAAACAAACAGCAGAGGGGCCGCGAATGTGCTCCCGGTTGAATTCTTAATCGAGACGGACGTTCCATCGAAACTGGTCGGTGCGGGCCCAAGAATTTCCGGCGGATTGCCGCTCGCCAAGCCCTGACCCAACGCGAACGCGAGCCCACGACCCTAAAGTTCGCCGGGGAAGTAGTCTTCGAGCCGGGCCCATGCCTGGGACGAACCGTACGGTGTCGGGTTCACATTTGATCCCACGACCAACGAACTGACATATGACATCATAGTGGCCGGCTTTGGTGCGGGCGAGATTCTGGCCGCCACGATTCACCGCATGGACAGAGGCGGTAGCGGTCCTGCAATCGCTGTGGTTACGAACCATACGTTCCAAACCGCCGCGGGAAGCGAAACGTTATCGGACCCGGATCGCGAGCGGATGATGGCGGGCGAGTTGTACCTGAGGATTGCGTCACGATCGCCGAGCACGAACAATTTGCGAATTGTGCTCAAGCCGGCCAATCCGAAATAATTGCCAAATGAACAAGACATATGCCTTGCGTCGGATCGCGCCAAAGACGTGAGATGCAGTGTGCTCTAGCTGCTGAAGTTCACCCGACCCTTTGCGGATTTGCGGCTGAACGAGTAAAGTGGACGAATGATTCGGTTCGTATTGATTGCTCTTCTCGTTTCGGCGCTGCTGCCGGCTGCTGAGTACAAGCTCAAAGCATCGCCGGAAACAATTGTGTGGGGTTACTACTCTGCCACAGCTAAGCCCGTTTTGACCATTAAATCCGGCGATACTGTCGAGGTTCAAAACGTTTGGGGAAACCCGGACCGAATGGTTGCCGCCGGCGTGCATCCGGATCAGATTCAGCCGGAGTTGCGCGACGTTTATGAGAAGATCCCCCGAGAAGCACGCGGGCCAGGCTCTCATTTACTCACAGGCCCGATTGCGATTGAGGGTGCCGAGCCTGGAGATGTCCTCGAAGTGCGTATTCGTGAAATTCGGATGGATGTACCGTATGCCTGGAACAGCTTTGGAAGGACATCCGGATTTCTGCCTGGTGAATTCGATTCGCGGATGAAAATCATTCCACTCGATCGTGAGCGCCGGGTCGGCCATTTCGGCCCCGGAATTGAGATACCGCTCAGGCCGTTCTTTGGAAGCATGGGAGTGGCGCCGGATCCTTCGGCCGGCAAGATCAATAGCTCGCCACCGGGAAATTATGCTGGCAACCTGGACAACAAGGAACTGGTAGCAGGCACCACGCTGTTCATTCCCGTTCATGCGCCGAGGGCGCTGTTCGAAGCAGGTGATGGTCACGCAGCCATGGGCAACGGCGAAGTGGATATTACGGCATTGGAAACATCCCTCACGGGCGTTTTTCAATTCATCGTCCGGCACGATCTGCACCTGAACTGGCCTCGGGCAGAAACGCCCACGCATTACATTACGATGGGCCTGGATCCCGACCTAACGGCCGCGACCAAGCTGGCCGTCCACGAGACGCTCGACTTTTTAGTTAATGAGAAGAAGATGAGCCGTGAAGATGCTTATATGCTCACGAGCGTCGGTGTCGATTTTTCGATTACGCAACTGGTGGATGGCACTGTGGGCGTGCACGGAATGATACCGAAGAGCTTGTTCACGTCGGGCAAGTAGGTTTAGACCCGTACCAAAATCGTAACTTTCTACTTCGCGGAAGCGGAAACTTCTGCTTTGTCCGGACATTCGGCAAAACCCAATTTCGCAAATCACATTGACGCACTTTGGGCGGCGTGATATGATTCGCGGGATCAGAACAAAGCATTCGTTCGCGTTTCCTAGCTGCGGAGGTGGCCTGTGTATTTCCTTCGACATATTCATTTGCTTGGCCTGCTTGCTGGTTTGTTGGCCTTGCCGTTCGAGGTCCTGGGCCAGGCGCCTACCGGTTCCGTTTCGGGAACGGTTAAAGATCAGTCTGGCGCGGTAATCGTCGGGGTTACCGTCACAATCACAAACAAAGCGACGGCCGCAACGCGAAATCTTACCAGCAATACCGAGGGCCTCTACAGCGCGCCCGCGTTGCTGCCGGGCGATTATGAGATCCGGGCTGAGATGCAGGGTTTCCGAACAGTCGTGCAAACGCTGCAGGTTGTAGCGGGCGGTAATACGACGGCCGATATTGCTATGTCACTCGGCACGACACAGGAGGTTGTGAACGTCGAGGCAACGGCGGCACAGGTGAACCTTGAAAGTCAGGCCGTGGCAGGCGTGGTCGCGCGCAACAGCATTCAAGAGTTACCAATCAACGGCCGCAGCTTCATGTCGCTAGCTGCCCTGGAGCCTGGCGTAAGCACTGCGCCGGGGACCGCCGCCCAGTTCAATTCGTTGATTTCAGTGACGACTCTCGGCGGCGTCGGCTATACGCGATTCACAATCGATGGCGGTATCGTCAATGATCAGTGGGAAGGCACCGGGACAGCGGACATGAATTTTTCTCAAGAGATCATTCAAGAGTTCCAGATCTCTACGGTCAATTTCGATGTCACGGCGGGAGTCGGGACAAGCGGTCAAGTCAACGTCGTAACGCGCAGCGGCAGCAACGATTTTCACGGAAGCGGATATTTTTTCTTCCGCGATCACAATATGGCAGCGTATCCAGGCCTTAAGCGCGACCCGAAGAACCCGGACCCGTTCTTCGCGCGACGGAATCCAGGCATTTGGGTAGGCGGGCCGATCCTGAAGAACAAACTGTTTTTCTTTACGAACTATGAATACATGAATCAGGATCAGGTCTATCCGATTAACGAAGACCTGCCGTCGCTCAGGGGCCTGTCTGGGGCCCCGATCAGCCCCTACCATAACAATCTATTCACGACTCGCTTCGATTACACGATTTCCACGAAACACACACTGTTCGCGCGGTACTCGCACGACAGCAATCTCGGATTTGGTCCTTACGGCGGCTCACAGCCGTTACAATCGGGCTGGTCGAGTAATGCGAATTGGTCCGATCAGAGCATGATCGGTTTCACCAGTGCATTCACGTCCAATTTCGTAAACGATGCGCGAATTCAATATCATTTCTGGCAGAACATCGCGGATGTCGCCGCGGCATCGCAATGCCCGGCACCTTGTCCTGGTTTTGGCCTGCCATCTCTCGTTGTGGGCGGAACTGGAGCCGGAATGGTGGGCTCCTCCACGTTTTATGGGGGAGTAAATGACAATTCCCCGCAGCCGCGACAGGCGCGGACGTATGAGATCGTGGACAACGTAAGCTGGCAGAAAGGTGCCCATCGAATTCGGTTCGGAGCCGATATCGAGCGTTACGTCGGCAAAGATCTCTATCAAACCTGCGAGCTATCGTGCCTCGGTGTATATTCTCCCGAGACCACAATCGCGACGTCCAATCCGGCCCTGCTCGCCCAGTACATGCCGAATCTTCCGCGGCTGATATCGGGAACTGCGGACATCCTTCAACTTCCCGTTTTCAACACCTCGACCTCACTTTATAGCGGCGTCAAAGTCGGGTACGGGTATTTTCCGGGACTGTACGAACGCGATAAATTTAATCACAGCGACCGGCCGAAGTTTTATGCCGCCGATACTTGGAAGGTTACGCAAAATCTCACGTTGAACGGCGCCTTAGGATACGAATGGGAAACGGGCAAATGGTACGATCTGCCCTTCCCGGCATTCTTGTCGCCGATCATCGGCAACAATCTTCAGGCGCCGCCGGTCAGCTATACGCAGTTTGCTCCCCAGATCGGTTTTACCTATGCGCTCGGCAAGGACAAGAAGACCGTGATTCGAGGAGGCGGGGGCCTTTTTTGGGACAGCGAGCCTCTTTGGCACCATCAGAACGCAGCGGCTTTGTTAGAACCGCCGGGGAATGGCCGAACGACACTTACGGCTGGATCGCTAACAAATATTTTTCCCAATATCGTGAATCTCTCCACCGGCACACCGGTGAAGGTCGGGGATCCCCTTCCACTGAACACGTTGACGAACATGACTCTAGCGCAGTATATCCAGATCTATCACGAGCAACTGCCGGCCATTACGGCACAGCTCGCTCCAACCACTCCGCAGAGTAGCGGGCCATACTCGGTGACCGGACTCGATATCGCCAAAGCCGGCATCGAACTCCACGGACCTAATTTTAAAAATCTAAAAAGTTACCAGACGTCAATCGGCATCCAGCGCGAACTCGGCCGCGACATGGTTTTGCAAGTGGATTGGGCGCGGCGCCAGTTTGAAAATGTTGATATGGGCGAACTGGATCTGAACCGTTCGGCACGCTATATAAACGGAGCTCCCGCGCCCGTGATTCCGACTTGTACCGCGGCGGAGAGGTTCGTTCCTGGGCAGGAGTGCTCCACCGGATCTATTACTTTCTGGGTTCCGGAAGGACGCTCCGTTTACGACGGTCTGCTAGTGAAGTTCCAAAAGCGCATGTCGCGCGGTTTTCAATATGTAGTCTCGTATGCGCTGCAGAAGGAATTGACAGTGGTTGCTCCCACGCTCAATCTGAACAATTACTTCTCAACATATGGCCCGAACCTGCCACGGCACAATCTGAACATCGCCGGTCTGGGCAACCTGCCCTGGGGATTTAAGCTGAGCGTCAACACGTCGATCATCTCGAGAACTCCCGTAATGCCGACCATCGCTGGCTACGACCTGAACGGCGCCGGAAGCACGACGCTTCCCCTGGCGCTGGCTGTTCCTGGTTTAGGCTACAACTGCTTCAATGCCGGCTGCGGCAAATCGGATTTGACAAAGGCTGTAGCTGCCTTCAACTCCACGCTGGTTGGTACCAAGGACGCGCGCGGCACCCTTATCAAGCCCATCTCGCTGCCGTCGGATTACCAATTCGGCGATCCAACGTTAGATACCGATGTGCGGTTGACGAAGGAATTCGCGTATAGGGAACGCTACCGCTTGTCCCTTTTCGGCGAGGCATTTAACGCATTCAACATCGCGAACCTCACTGGATATTCCTACGTGATCGGGCCTTCATTCGGCCAGCCCACAGCGCGCTTTAATCAAGTGTTCGGTTCGGGTGGCCCGCGAGCCCTACAGGTTGGCGGCAGGATCACTTTTTGATGAAACCGCTGATGGTGCGTTGCTGATTGCGGTGCATGCGCGCGGAATGGTTAGCTCCGGTCTTGGCAATCGATCCTCACCGCCGTTTGAAGATAGGAGGCCAACTCTTTGAGCGTAGCTGGCGCTGGGCAACGATCCGGACGAAAACAACCGGCTCGAGGTTTGAGGCGTGAGCCGCAAGTTGAACACCATCCATTGGCCGTCAGGTGAGATGGCCGTCAGGTGAGATGTCGGGATCCGCCGCAGGTTTACCGACCCGCGGTCCGCTTTTCAGATCTCCTGTTCAGCGTCACCGCGCGCTAGCGGCTTGTGGATCGAAAAGGCTCTCGCTCGCGGAAACGCTCCTGGGTATGCCCACCCGAGCAACGCGCAAGCTGCTCGTTGTTGAGGCTTGGGATAAAGCTCGTCGGGCAGTTCGTTAGACAGTTTCGATTCGTCCATCCACACGGCCTCGCCGGCCCGGAAGTGGGCAAGAAGCGGCCTTCCGGCCCGGCGCGCAAGCTGCTGTCTCTCGTCGAGAAGCATGGAATAGCTGCGGTCGCCTGAGTTCACCGCGTCGATCTGGCGGGCATAAAACTCGGGAATCAGCGAGGTCAATTTGTGAGCGCTGAACGAGCTTCGTTCGAAGCCAAAGTGCCCGATAGCGAGATGAAATTTTTTTGGCAGCTCTCTGGAGTTGAATGCGTGCATCAACTCCCCTGGGCTACACGCTCCGCTCCTTCCGAAGTGGTTATGCCACGACGCTGTGTGATCTAGAAATCTCGAAATCTTATGTCACGCCCGATTCAGCCATCGTGGCGCGAATTCACGCGCCCCGCCCGGCTTCCCCTTAACTGGTGTTGCGGGCGTGACCCTGAGGTTCGCGGGGAAGTAGTCTCCGAGCCGGGCCCCTGAACGCGGATACAGTTCGTCAGGCTTTCGCCCTGCCCTGGTTTCTACCGGCCGCTGTGGCAGCAGAACCCGCTGACATGCCAGGTTCAGCGCGCTACTTATCGTCCGCGAACTGTTTTCGGATTTTACCGATTTCTTCCTTAGTGGGCGGCCAGTTGGTGTCGCACGTGTTGCAGTGGAAGACCAGGTCGCCGCTTTTCAGGGCAGCTTCGAATTCATCGCGGGTGAAGGCGACGGTCAGATTGTGGTTGTTGGGGCAAACGGTATCGAGTTTTGCATCATCGTTCATTATTCACCTCCCCATTATTAGATAGAAAATCTAGGGCTTAGTATCTTAATCTCCCGTGAGAATCATTCGCGTCTGGCCTGTTCGCGGCGCACGGACGTGGCCATTTTGTCATCCCGCAAACCCACAAAACGGGAGTGCCGCAAATGATCGTCGAGCGTCCATTCACGAAATTCAAACTGTCCCACCAGGACCGGCTTGAGCCAACGGCAATCCTTCATTTTCGCTGCCGTGAGCCCCTGCCCCCACCGGCCGGGCCTCTTCTCCGGCAAGTTGGCGAATGGGCAGTCCGGGATTTCCAGGCCGCGGAACTTCTGCATCAGCTGTGCGCGCGCTGAGGGAGTAAAGCCGTTGCGGGTCCGCGCCACATACATGAGGCGCGACCCCTCGTAATAGCCGAACACAAGCGCATCGAACGTTGGGCCGCCTACGGTGTAGCCGCCGATGACAAACTCCTGGCCCTCGTTGACGCGCATCTTTTGCCAGGCACCTGATCGCTCGCCCGGCTCGTAGCGGCTCCCGCGCTGCTTTGCGACCAGGCCTTCGAGCCCCTGCTCCTTCACGGCCGTGATGAGATCAGCTAACGATCCGGGTAGAACCGGTGAAGGACGGATCGGCTCGTGGAGAAACGGAAACACATCCGTCTCAAGCCTCGCACGCCGCTGTTCGAGGATTGCGCCCCGCAAGTCGCGGCCCTTCAGGACGGGAACATCGAAGACGTAATACAGAAGAGGTGTATGGGCTAAGCCGTACTTCTGGAGCGCGTTGAAAGATGGTTTGCCGGCTCCATCGAGCGCCACGATTTCGCCGTCGATTACGGTGTCGTCCGGCAGCGCCGCAAGGGCGGCGGCGATCGTGGGGTAACGCTTCTCGAAGTCATTTTCGTTGCGCGACCACAGACTGACCTTGCCCCTAGCCTTCGCGGCAATGGCGCGGTAACCATCCAATTTCAACTCGTAAAGCCAGGATGCGCCTTCCGGCAGCTGCTCCGTTCGCAACAGCAGCATCGGTGGGATGAATTCGGCCCGCGCCTTCGGCAGAACCTCCAAGTCCTCATCAGGCTTGCTTCGCGTACGTGCCATCGGCTTGGACCGACGCGTCTGTTTCGCAGGTTTCACCGCATGCTCTACACGTTCCTCCATGCGCAGCGTATCCGGCAGCGATTGTTTTAGTGTCAGCAACGGCGCGAACAGGTCGCCTTTGGCCGCGACGCGCTTTAGAGCTGCGTATGGGGTGAAACGAAGTTTGCTGGCATCTCCGCTTCTCCGGAGTTTCGCCAGCTCATCCCAGGTCACCGGCATCGACACGAACGGCTCGTCTCTCGTGGCCCGCAGTGAATAAACGCCAATCGTTGTCTTGAAATCGGAGTTCTGGCTCCAGTCGATGAAAATCTTCCCTTGTCGGAGAGTTTTTGCCATATCGGAGATCACCAGTTCCGGCTTCTGCCGTTGGAGCGCGATGGCTGCCGATTGCGCAAAGGACCGGGTGCGTTCGTATGTCACCTTCGGGTTCAGCGGGACGTAGACCTGAAGCCCCTTGGAGCCCGATACCTTCGCGAAACACTCCAGTTCCTTCGCCTCCAGCAATGCTTTGAGCGAAAAGCCGACCTCGGCGCATGTCACAAGCGAGGTTCCCTCGCCCGGATCGAGATCGAACACAATGGCGTCAGGCTGGTCGAGTTGGCCGGCGCGGTGAAGAAAAGGGTGAAGCTCCAGACTTGCCATGTTCGCGCACCACACCAGCGTCGCCAGATCGTCGATGCAGATATAGCGGATCGGCTTGCCGCCCGCCTGTCGTGGCACTTCTGTTGTCTGAATCCAGGCAGGCGTATGTTTTGGCGCATCCTTCTCATAAAACGCCTTGCCCGGCGCACCGTCCGGAAAGCGTTTCATGGTCACGGGCCGCTTCGCGAAATGAGGCAGGAGCCAGGGCGCGATGCGGATGTAATAGTCGATGACCTGCGCTTTTGTGAATCCGCTGGCCGGATAGAGGACCTTGTCGAGGTTAGACAGGACCAGCGAGCGGCCTTCAATCTCGACATGCTGCGCCACCTTCATGCCCGTATTTTGACATCACTGTATGTCTCAGTCTAAGCGCTAAATACCTTTCGGCACTTCACCGCCGGAACAACCGTTCAAGGCTTTTCCACGGTTGGCAGTTGAGGATGTCTGCTTTTGTCAGTCCGGCGCGGCGTGCCTGGTCAAGCCCGCAGCGGATCAGGTCGAATTCCCGTGTGCTATGCGAATCTGTGGAAACTGCGATCATGATGCCCGCTGCGGACGCCTGTCGCGCATTCTCGGCCGACACGTCCAGCCGGTCCGGACTTGAATTGATCTCAAAAAAACACCCATTCTGCCGCGCGTGTTCGATGACCCGGTCCATATCGATGTCATAGCCCGGCCTTTTCAGCAACAGACGCCCGGTCGCGTGACCGAGGATATTGAAATAACGGTTATCCATCGCGCGCAGAATGCGCTCCGTCTGGGCGTCCCGGTTCAACCCAAACCGCGAGTGGATGGAGCAGACGGTGTAATCGAGCTCCTTGAGGAGATCGTCCGGATAATCAAGCGATCCGTCGGCCAGAATGTCGACCTCGCTTGATTTGAGAATGCGAAAGCCCCGCAACCGGCCATTCAGTTTATCGATATAGCGGATCTGTGCCCAAAGATCCGCGACGGAGACGCCGCGCGCGATTTTTAGGCTTTGCGAGTGGTCGCTGATCCCGACATACTCATAGCTGAGCTTTCGCGCGGCATCCGCCATCGCCTCAATCGAATCGCTACCGTCGCTCGCAAGCGTATGCGCATGTAGATCCCCTCGGAAGTCAGGGCGCGTGACGAGCTTCGGAAGCTGGTTGCTCTTCGCCTGTCGCACTTCGTCGCGGCCCTCGCGCAGTTCCGGGTCAATCACCGACAATCCAAACTTGTGGTAAAGCGCCGTTTCAGTCGGAAATAAGTCCGCCTTCAGTTGCCGGAAGGGCCCTGTCACGGCGGTGATCTTGCGCAGGTGCGCCCTTGAGCCCGTGCAGGCCACCATGTGAAATCCCCAATCCTTTTTAGTGGCCCGCTGTAGCCGCAGCCGTATGCCCGACGACAAAGCGAAGAGCGCCATCTGTGCCTGTAATTGTAACAGCGGCGTGCGGCCGCCATAGCGTTGCATACGCGCAACCACGCCAGGAAAATCATCCGTCTCGATCACGAACACAAGTTCCTCGATCACTTCGACGCGCCGGCGGTAGTCCCCGGCGGCCTCCGCCCGCCGCGCCTTGCATGTTCCTACCAGGAAGGCCTCGATCGCATCGCGCAGATCGTCAGCATGGTACAGGAGCATGGCGTGCGTTTGTGTCACGCCCTGCCGCACATGTTGCGCCAGCCGCGGTCCAAGAGCCTTCTCGATCGCGCCGTTTTCAAGCCGGGATTTGAGTTCATCCACCGAACTGATACCCAGCTTCTTGTAGATCCGCATCACGCGTTTCGGATCGAGACGCGGATAGGCGCTGAGGTCGGCCAGAGCAGGCGTGGCCTGCCCCCGCAGTTTTTCCAGCTTGGCCAGCGTGCCCGTCAGTACGATTTCGCGAATGGCCGCAGCGATGCCTTCGCCAATTCCGCCAAAGCGCGTCAGGTCAGCTTCGTCGCGCACCATCTCATCGAGGCTTTCCGCAAAGGTTCGGATGCGAGCGGCGGCGCGCCGATACGCTTTCACCTTATACGGATTTCCCTTCTGCGTCGAAAGCAGCTGCGCGAGCCTGGCGAGACGATCCGCGATTTCGGCGTTGCTCAAGCCTCTCGGCGGCTCAGCCGGCTTTATGTCAGCGTCCATCGCCGTTCCGTTTCCGTTGTCGCAGCCTTCGGGCCAAGTTCAATGGCCACGCCCGGACCAGCGGCCCGCCGGCTCCGAAAAATGGATCCGTCGAAGGCAGCTCTACCTTGGGCACACTTCGCCCCTTTCGCTTCATATCGTAATGCGACTGTCCGCGAGGATAAGCGCCAATCACCTTTAATCCCTTATCGTCACCGACACGCCTGTGACCGACGCCGGCCGGCAGGATGACCATGTCCCCGGCCTTAAGCCGTAACAGCGAGCCGGCCTCGCCGCCGAGCCTGAGATTCACGCGACCTTCCGCGATACCAAGGACCTCATGGGCGTTCGAATGGAAATGCGTGTAGTCGTAGATCGTGTCCGTCCAGAGCCCCGTCCAGCCGTTATACCTGAATCGCTCGCGGAACAGCTTGGCCTTCTCCGCCGTATTTAGGGCCAAGACGCCACGATAGACCAGCACGGGCAATGTATTGTTCGGAACATCTTCCGCCTTCCCGAAATAAATTTTGCGCACATTCTCATGCACAGCCTTAAGTTGTTCGAAACACCGCGGCTCTCTGTTGCACAACCAGCCTTAACCAACTGACGAGAAAATGAGTAGAGGCAATGGGATAAAACGAGTGCCGTTGAATGGACCTGAAGGCGGAGGTTTGGCTCCCCGAGCGCGACACTGCTAGAAATGGAAATGACCGACTTGTCCAGAGACGGCTGCATCCCGTTGATACAGAGTATACTTGGGTAAATCCGAGGCCGTCGTTTACTGGCTGAAACATCCGGCGTTCTCTTAAATAGGAATAACTTGGGCTGCCGGATCGAGACGCCGCAGATCATTCGGATCGCTCGTCACGATGGGGTCTCGCCGCTCCCTGGCGAGGATTACGACCGAAGCGTCGATGACATCCGGCGAGTTTGCGGCGGCGCAGAGTTCTCCACACGAACGGGCAAGCTGGTCATCAAGAGGAACAATCTCCACTTCCTCGCTACGCAAGAATCGCCCTAACGCAACCTGAACGCGGCCATCGCGCCAAGCTTGTCCCACCACGCCAGCCGGCACTCGAAAAGCCCGGCGTTGTTTTAACGCCCGATCGACCAAAGCGATTAGGCGCTTGTCACCGCGATCCAAGGCGATCAGCGCGCCAGCATCCATCACTATCCCCGCGGCGGTGCGAGTGCGCGCTTTGCCCATTTGACATCCTCCGCGGCAGGCTTGCCATGTTGTTCGATCAGATCCCTCACCAGCTCGCGAAGCGATTCGCGCCTCTCGTGTTCCGCCAGGACTCGCGCGATATAACCTGAAACCGAATCGGCTCGCCCGGTTCGAACTTCCCGGTGGACTCTCACCAACTGATCTTTGGGCAAACTGATGGCGATCTTCGACCTGGTCATACCAGGATCATACCACGCTCGAAGAGGCCACCTCAGACGAGCGCGACGTGTTGATTCAGCCGTGGCGGTCCAATCTGCGGAATGGCAAGTGAGTCGACTGCGTTAACAACCCCGGGTCGGTGCGTTTGTGTAGCTGCTGGGTTTGGCTCCCCGAGCCGACATTGCAAGAAATAGGCACTCTCGACGCGCCGATACGTGTCTGGGAACTCTGGACTTGTCGTAGAGTTCGGTAAATATTCACACGAGGGGGGATTGGCTCTCGACAACTTGTCTCTGTGATGGCGCTGGCGTTGACAGCTTGCGAAGCGCGCCGGAACAGCAGCTCATGGAGCCGATCTCGGAAACGTATCGTTACATCGTCCGTTCGGTGGGCGTTCGGAGTGGCCATGCCATCGTGGAAGGCATCCGAACTGCCGTTCACGATGTCATTGGCTTGCTTCAAAATGGTGAAACAGTTTAAACGATGACGGCAAACTGCTTCCCGCAACTCACTCGATCGCAGGTTTACGAGTGTCTCGCTTACTACGAAGACCACCGCGGCCAGATAGACTTGCTCGTTGCCTCGGCAAATGGCCCGCACGTCTGAGTGAAGTTCCTGCTCTATCACGACGTGCCCGAGGCTCTGTGCCATTTGCTCGAACAACTCGGCCACGAGGTCATCCTCTTGCGAAAACCCCTTCCAGGAGATGCCTCCGACGAAGACGTACTCCAGTTTGCCCACGAGCGCGGCTGCTATTGACGTGCAACCGGGATGACTTTCTCCATCTCGCAACAAAGCAACGCCGTCACGGCATCGTGATCGTCATTCGCCGGCGGACGCGGGCTGCCGAACGGGCCGTTGTTTCGACTCCTGGAGGGCGCCGGAGAGACTGGTCTCAAGAACAACATCAACTTCGCCTGACTACGGTTGATGATTCGTGGCAGTTAACGATTGAGTGGGGCCTTTTTGTAGGCAGGTAGGGCACCCTAGCATCGACTTCCAAAAAAGTACCCAGTTTTCGCCGTCAAAACAGAAGAAGAACAGAAGGTGGCTGGTGTCAGGACAGCGACTTACGCACTTCGTATGGAGATAATCGAAGATAACGGGAACGATAGTGTCCCGTGTCGCTCCGATGCTCGTCCCTGTTACTCGCCTGTTCGGAGTGAATCTAACTTAACTCTATTGCTGCCAACTAGGCCTCCTGTTTTTTGATCCCTGTTTCACAATCGAGGGCGCTTCTAGGCATAACGGAGAAGTGCCTTGAAGCCGTAATCCATGTGCATTTGGATATGGCAGTGGAACAGCGTCAGGCCGGGCTGATCCGCCGTGAAATCCACGCTGGCGCGCCCGTACGTAGGCACGACGACGGTATCCTTAATGACGCCAGAAGTAGATTTGCCGTAAATCTCGGTGATCTCCAGTTGGTGGCGATGCAAGTGTAGCGGATGCGAATCGTCGGTGCGGTTGTGAAACGTCAACCGGTATCGCGTGCTCTGCTTGAGTACAAATTCCTGGTCGTGCGGATACTGTTTGCCGTTTACTGTAAAGCTGTTGTATTTGCCGGCGCCGCGTGGAACCTTTTCGAACAGCATGTCGATTTTCTCCGTAGGAGCGGCTGCCGATGACGGCTTGCCAAAGATAGTGTAGTTCCAGTTGGATTTAGACGGCGCCGTCCACTGCGGGGTGCGGTGCTGATTCGCGTACTCGACGACAATTCCGAGTCCGCCCTCGCGTACCGGATCTTCGGGCGCGCCCAGGATCCAGACTCCTGGCTGATTCATCTCCACGATGGCATCGATGCGTTCGCCCGGCCCGATCATCAGCACGTCCACGGCTGCGGGGGTCGGCACTGGATTCCCATCCAATGCGATTACATTGAATTTGTGGCCCGGCATGGCCAAGTGACGATTTTCGATCGCGCTCGCGTTCAGAAAATGAAACAGGACGCGCTCGCCAGGTTTCACACGAATGGGCTCGCCTGCACCAAGCGCCCTATCGTTGATGGAATAGAGGTCGGCCGCGACTTCCAAACCGGGCTGCCGCGTATCCATTACCGCTGGCTTCTCCGGTTGCGCACCAGTTGGGTCGAGATCATCGTTATCCATGGCCTGAGTGGTGAAATAGGGCTCCCAATCGCGTAGCGCGAGATAGTGTTCCTGGTCGAACGCCCCGGGGCTGTTCGCTCCCTCGACAACCAGAAAGCCGTACATCCCTGTGTAACTGCCGCGATGCAGGTCGTCCATGGACATCGTGTGCGTGTGATACCAGCGCGTGCCGGCGGGCGTCGGCGTGAATTGATACTTGCGGCTTCCGTGCGCTGGCACTGCGGGCGTGCCTTCCTCCTCGGAACCATCGACGTCGGCGGGAATGAGCAATCCGTGGAAATGCACATATTCGGGAACATCGGTGTCGTTGATGACATTCACGCTCACCGGCACACCTTCCTTCATTCGCAGAAGCGGCCCGGGGGACGTGCCGTTGTACCCGATCGTGCTGATGATACGATTGGGCGCGAGTTCGACGGTAATGGGAGCGATGCGCAGCGTGAAATCGGTCTTAGCCACGTCTGCCGACGCGGTTGGCGCGAGAAAAGATTGCGTTTGCTGGCTGGCCAGCGGACGCCCAGCGGCGGCCAGACCAGCTAGTTTGAGGAATTCGCGTCGTTGCATGAGGGAGTGGAGGAAAACAACCTTCGACCATGGTACCGCCTGGAATTCGCTCGCGCGTGCCTGGGCGGATGGCCCGCACAGTGGAGATATCGGCTCGGTTTTGCTACGCTTCTAAAGCCACCTGAGGATAATTAGGTTATGAAGCTGGCGTGGCGCATCTCGAGCTTACCAATCCTGCTTTTGCCTGCAGTAGGCCTGTTTGCGTTTCAATTCGGCGGCTATCGGCGCTACCAATACAATTCAGGACCGAACGTTCCTTCGGAGTTTTATTGGACGCGCCTACAATACACCTCTGGCTTCTCCGGGGGGAGCCGCTACGGCTTTCGCTTCTTTGGTGGCGGTTGGTCGCGAGACTATCCCAAAGCGGACAATGATTGCCTCATTGCGCTGCGGCGCCTGACGCGCATCAACTCGCCTTCACCGCTCAATGTCGCCGATCTGACCAGCGATCACCTTTTCGACTACCCCTGGATCTACGCCGTCGACGTTAACACATGGACTTTCACCGAACAGGAAGCCAAGCGCCTGCATGACTACCTTCTGAAGGGCGGTTTCCTGATGGTGGACGACTTTCATGGCACCGACGACTGGCAGCATTTCATGGCCGGCATGCGCATGGTGCTGCCGGATGCAGTGGTGGAGGATCTCAAGGACGAAGACGAGATCTACCACGTGTTGTACGACATTAAAGAAAAGTTTCAGATCCCGAGCGAGGTGTATGTCAACACAGGCCGAACGTATGAGAAGGATGGCTACGTGCCTAAATGGCGCGCGATTCGCAGCCCCCACGGACGCATCATGGTCGCCATCTGCGCCAACATGCATCTGGGCGATGCTTGGGAGTGGGCCGACGACCCCGCCTATCCTGAGAAATTTTCCGGCCTCGCTTTTCGCATCGTATTGAACTACATCGCTTATTCAATGACGCATTAAACAAGCCGCGCTCCCTTGGTACAATCGGCGGACAGCCTCGATGTTCGAGTTTTTTCTTAAATATCCACGTTCCGTGTACGAGCGCGGCCAATTCGCCCTGCTGGGCGCCGGCCCAAAATGGTTGCTAGTACTCCTGATCGCAGCGGCGGCCACAGTTCTCGCGTGGCTCATCCGCCGGAACCTCAGCCAAGCAGCTCCGGTCATGCGCGGTTGGAGGTCGTGGCTGGTCTGGGGACTGCAATCCTTAATCGCCGCCATTCTGCTCGTGCTGTTATGGCAGCCGGCCATTACCGTCGCCGAGCTAAAGCCGCAGCAAAACATCATCGCTGTCCTGGTGGATGACTCGCGCAGCATGGCGATCACCGAGGATGGCTCCACGCGCGAGGTACATGCAGTAAAAGCGTTGCAAGACGGAGCCCTGGCGAGCCTCAACCGCAGTTTTCAGACGCGCCTTTACCGCGTCGACGAAGTCGCCGCGCGCATTGACAGCGTGAACACGCTGAAACCGGAAGCGTCCTCAACGCGCCTCGGCGACAGCCTGAAACAGTTGACCGCCGAAACGTCGGACCTGCCGATCGGCGCTGTGGTACTGCTCTCGGACGGCGGTGACAATACGGGAACCATCAACGCCGAAGCCATCAACGCGCTGCGCGCCCGCCACATCCCGGTTCACACCGTGGGCTTCGGACGTGAGCGCGCCCAGCACGACGTCGAACTGGATGATGCCGTGATTGCGCCTCGAGCTTTGGCCGGATCTCGGCTGGCCGCAAAGATCATTTGGCATCAGCGCGGGTATAACGGTGCACGGCTGAACCTCACCGTGCGCGACATCAGCAGCAACCCAGCCAAAGTTCTGACTTCGCGGACTGTCAACGGTGGCCCTGATGGGAATCTGCAAACTGAGAATCTGATGTTTGACGTGGGTGGCGCGGGAGCCAGAACCCTCCAAATCTCGGCCGCTCCCCTGCCAGGCGAGGAGAACACCGCCAACAACACCCTAACGCGCGTTGTAAACGTCAGCTCCGAGGCGCGGCGCATTCTCTATATCGAGGGCGAGCCGCGTTGGGAATACAAGTTCATTCGCCAAGCCGAAGAAGACGACCGCATGGTGCAGGTCGTCTCCATGGTCCGCACCAGCCAAAACAAAGTTTACCGCCAAGGCATCTCCGATCCACAAGAGCTTGCCGAAGGCTTTCCTACGCGCGCGGAAGACCTCTTCGCGTACCAGGGATTGATCATCGGTTCGGTGGAGGCCGGCTATTTCTCTCAGAATCAGCAACAGCTGATCCATGAATTCGTGGACCGGCGCGGCGGAGGGCTGCTTCTGCTCGGAGGACAATTTTCACTCGCCGACGGCGGCTGGAACGCGACCAATCTGACCGATCTGATGCCCACTACGCTCCCAACTCAGGCCGGAACTTTTCATCGCGAGCAGGATCCGAGGAACGGTACCACCCACACCTTCGCCGAACTGGCGCCGAGCGGCGCCGACAGCACGGTTACACGTCTGGTCGACGACTCTGCCGCGAATGCCGAAAAATGGAAAAAGCTTCCTTACTTGATGGATTACGAAGATCCGGGCACCCCTAAGCCGGGGGCCACTGTTCTCGCCAATATGGTTACGCCCGAAGGCCGGAGGCTTCCTTTGCTAATCACCGAGAACTTCGGCCGCGGACGTAGCGCCATCATGGCGACCGGAGGCAGCTGGCGTTGGCAGATGAGTTTGCCCCTCGGCGATACCGCGCACGATTTGTTCTGGCAGCAGCTCCTGCGCTGGCTGGTATCCGATACACCTGGCCACGTCACAGCTTCCGTGTCGTCCCAGGTACTACTGGACAACGGGGCTGTCGCTCTGAATGCCGAGGTTCGCGATCCGCAATATAATTCCGCCCGCGACGCTAGAGTGGAAGCGCATATCCTGGGTCCCGGCGGCGTCAGCGCATTGGTTCAGATGACCCCGGCGCCCGATAATCCGGGTCAATTCCAGGCCTCATGGTCGGCTCCTAAACCCGGCGCTTATCTGACGGAGATCACGGCCCAGCGCACGGACCCGAATACGCGCACGGTTAAGGAGTTGGGCCGCGACGTATTGACTTTTCAGCGCATGGACGGCGTAGCGGAAAATTTTCACACGGAGCAGAATCGCGAGCTGCTCGAACGCCTCGCAACACAAACCGGCGGCAGGTACTGGACTCCGTCGGATCTTGGCAAGCTCGCTAGTGTAATTCCGTACTCTGAAGCCGGCGTGACGGTTCGCGAGACCAAGGATCTTTGGAATTTGCCGATAGTGTTCTTCGTACTGATGGTGCTGCGCTTCTCCGAGTGGTGGTTGCGACGGAAATGGGGGATTGTCTGATGGGACTTTTCGCTCCCTGGTTTCTGGCGGGACTTGCCGGCGTGGCGCTGCCGCTTTACCTGCACTTATTGAAAAAGTTGAAAAGTACACCGCGGCCGGTGCCGTCGCTCATGTTCTTCGAATCCCGGACCATCAGCTCGACGCGTCATCGGCGGCTGCGCTATTACCTGTTGCTGTCTCTGCGACTGGCTTTTCTAGTGCTGCTGATTCTAGCCTTTGCAAATCCCTTTATTAATCGCAATGCCGACGCCTTCACCGCGAACCGCCTGATGCTCGTGGTTGTGGATAATTCTTTCAGCATGCGCTCCGGGACGCGCTTGGCCGATGCCAAAGCCGCCGCGCTGCGGACGCTTTCTTCGAAAGGCGCCGCGCGCGCGCAAGTGGCCGCGTTCGGCTCGCAGTTTCAGCTCATGAGTCCGCAGCCCACGGAGGATCAATCTGCATTACGTGCCGCTGTGGAAGCTATTCAGCCGGGCGATGGCCACGGCAACTTCACGGAACTGGCGCATGCAGTTCGTGGTATGGCCGATTCCGTCCGGACGCCCATCGAGCTCGACTTGTTCAGCGACATGCAACGCAGCGAACTGGCGGACACATTTTCCGACATGGCCCTGCCCGGCAATGTTCAACTGGTGACGCACGCGGTTGTCCGCAAAGCGCAACCGAACTGGACCGTTGAATCCGTCGAGGCCCCCGGACAGGTTTGGGGCAAAGATGGAAAACCGGTTCACGTCCAGGCAGTGATCGTCGGATATGGCACGCCTGCCGCTCGTCGCACCGCCTCGCTGGTGGTAAACGGTAAGACCACGGCCACGAAGAGCGTGGATGTGGCCGCCAATGGACGCGCGACCGTCGATTTTCCCGCGCTCGAAGTACCATACGGCTTCAATCGGTGCGAGGTCCGAATCGACTCCGCCGACGCCTTCGCAGCCGATGACTTGCGCCGCTTTGCCGTCGAACGCTCCGACCCACAAAAAGCCCTGCTGATCCACAACTATGGCGACAGCCGATCGCCACTGTACGTCCGGGCGGCCCTGTCCTCGGCCGCGGAATCCGCCTTCATCCTCGAATCGATCGCGGTAAACGAAGCCGCCGACCGTAAGCTGTCGAATTACGCCTTCGTCATTCTGTCCGATGTCAATTCGGTGCCGTCGATTTTGGAGAATTCACTCACGCAATATGTGCGCTCGGGCGGCAGCCTCTTCATGGCCGCCGGAACGTCGGCGGGCAGCCGCTTGAAGATTCCTGTCTTGGACGCCCGCATCGTCCAATCGCACGATTACAGCCGCGTTCCCGATCGATTCATGAGGGTCGGCTCCAGCGACGCGTCTTACCCTGCTGTTGCCAAAGGCGGATTGCCGGACGTGAAGTTTTTCTATGCGCTCGATGTCGAGCCCGGCGAAGCTCGCGTGGTCGTTCGCCTGACCGACCAGACCCCGCTGCTGCTCGAGAAAAACATCGGCGAGGGGCGCGTGGTCTTGTTCACGTCGGGACTCGACAATCTGACCAACGATTTCCCGCTGCAGCCCGCCTTTGTTCCATTCATCGAGCAGACCGCGCGCTATCTTTCGGGTAGCGAACGTGAGGGCGGCGCGCGCACGGTGGATTCCTACTTCGAGCTTCGCAACGCCGCCAAGCAGTCCCAATCCCAGCGCGTCGAGGTCACGGATCCTGAAGGCAAGCGCCCGCTCAGCCTGAGCGAGGCAACTTCCGCGCAATTGTTCCGCCTGACCGAGGCAGGCTACTACCAGTTCCGCCTAGCTAACGGCCGGCCGGATGAAGTTGGGGTGAACCCCGATCCGAAGGAGTCGAACCTCGACGTGATCCCCGACGATGTTTTATCGCTATGGCAAGGCAAGAAAGAACAAGCGCCGGCGGAAGCGTCCGCGGCCGCTAAATCATCGCCGCGCAAAGTGCCGCAAACGCTCTGGTGGTACGTGATGCTACTCGTGTTCGCCGCCGCTATGGCGGAATCGGGATTGGCCAGCCGCTACCTGGGCACCGCGCGCGAGGAATAGCAAACCCCTCGAGTTCCCACGAACTTTATCCATGCGTTAATCTTGAGGCCATTCGATATGGGCTGCTAGCTCCCGTCGGCTGCGATATGCTTTATGTGTTAAGGCAGCCCGTTCGAGGACCCATGAGTATCCACGAGCAGCTTCACGCATACATTTCGGAACTGGAACACCGTCTGCGTTGGAGCGCCGTGCTGCGCGGGCTCGCCATTCTCACCGGCGGCGCTTTGGTTGCCACGTTGGTGTTGGTCACCATCGCCAATGCGCGCGCGTTTTCGCACGGAAGCGTGACTTCCGCGCGTTTCGGACTGATCCTGATTCTCGCCATTGCAGCAGCGGCTGGACTCGCCGTGCCTTTGCGCCGCCTGACCCGCCGCCGCACGGTAGGAATCGCCGAGGCCGCTTTTCCGCAGTTCGAGCAGCGCTTGATCACGTTCGTGGAGCGCGATAGCCGCGATCCTTTTGTCGAACTGCTGGCTGGTGACACGCTCAATGTCATTCAGTCCGCCCAGCCCAAACAACTGGTCACCGACCTCCGGCTATGGGTGCCGCTCGGAACCAGCCTGGCGTCCTTCGCCATTTTGGTTTGGCTGATTATGGCCGGCCCGGGCTTTCTCGGCTATGGCGCGTCGCTGCTATGGACCGGTTCCCATCGCGACAAGCCAGCGCTTTACGATTTGCGCATCGCGCCGGGAGACGCCGTGGTGCGCCGCCACGCCGACCAGATTATTTCCGCCATTCCGACAGGCCTCAAATCGCCTAGTGTCAGGTTGCATGCACGTTTTAAAAGTTCTTCCCGCTGGGAAGAGATTGCGATGCAGCCTCAGGCCGCCGGCAGTTTCGCGGGCGGATATCAATTTCTGTTTGCCGGCTTGCTCGAGCCCGTCGAGTACTACGTCACAGCGGGAGCGATGACATCGAAACACTACAACATTCGCGTCACCGATCTGCCGGCCGTGAAGCAGATCCGCGTGACTTACCATTACCCCGCCTGGACTGGCATGCCGTCGGAGGTGGACGAGCGTGGCGGCGATCTACGTGCTATCGCCGGAACGCAAGCCGAACTGGATGTGTCTACCGACCGCCCGCTCGAAGGCGGCCAGCTCCAGCTCGATAGCGGCCAGAAGATCCAGCTTACGGCCGGCCAGAATAACGTCTATCACGGCGTCATCAAAATGGATCAGGACGGCGTCTACCACGTCGCGGGCCTTGAACAGGGCCAGCCGGTGCGAGTTAGCGAGGATTTCTTCATCGAAGCCCGCAAAGCGAACCCGCCGCAAATTGTATTGGTGCGCCCCGGACAGGGCGACTATCATGCCAACCCCATCGAAGAGGTGACCGTAGCCGCCAAAGCGACCGACGAGTATGGTCTCAAAAGCGTCGATCTGCATTATTCGGTGAATGGTGGTCCGGAAAGCACGTTGGACCTGCTTAAGCAAAAGAACGGAAAACAAGCCGAGGGCTCGGCCACGCTTGCGCTCGAAGACTTCAAACTCGTTCCCGGCGACGTTGTGAGCGTCTATGCCACTGCGAAGGACGCCAATGCGGAGTCGCACACCGACATGATCTTCATCGAGGCCGATCCCTACGAACGCGAGTTTTCGCAATCGCAAGCGAGTGGCGGTGGAGCCGGAGGCGGGGGAGGCGGCGATCAGACCCCGCAGATCTCGCAGCGCGAAAAGGAAATCATCTCTGCCACCTTCAAGCAACAGGCCGATAAGAATTCGACCCAGCAGCAAGCCGCCGATATTTCGAAACTGTTGTCTCAATCTCAAGCCACTCTGCGCGATCAGTCGGTTACCCTCTCCGGCCGGTTGCAGGCGCGCGAACTGACCGACGAGGTGCAGGCCATCGGCGACTTCCAAAAGGATATGCTAGCCGCGGCCCGAGCCATGGATCCGGCGGCGCAGCAATTGCGCGAGCAGAAATGGAAAGACGCCATTCCCAATGAGCAAAAGGCTCTGCAATTCCTCCTGCGTGCTGAAGCCACGTTCCGAAAGATTCAAGTTGCGTTCGGCGCGCGGGGCGGCGGAGGAGGCGGAGGCGGTGCAGCGCGCGATCTCGCCGCTCTCTCCGATCTGGAGCTGGACACGGAGAAAAATCAATACGAGACGCGAAAGGAGGCGGCGAGCGCCGATCAACAAGAAAGGCAAATCGAAGACGCGCTCAAGAAGCTCGACGAACTGGCCAAGCGCGAGCAAGACCTGGCTCAGCAGCAACGCAGCGGTACCCAAACCGCGGAGCAAAAGTGGCAACAGGAAATGTTGCAACGCGAGGTCGAGCAGCTCCAGCGGCAGATGGAGCAGCAGCTCTCGCAAATGACCCGGCAAGGTCAAACCGGCCAACGCGGCTCACAGTCAGGCGGTTCGCAATCGAGCAGCAGCGGCAGCCAATCTGGCGGACAGGACAGCGGCACGAATTCGCAGCAGTCTTCCAGTCGAGCCGATCAAACCCGCCAACAGGCGGCCCAACGAGCTCTGGATCGTTTGCGCCAGGCCAATGACGACATCCGGCGTGCCGCTTCGCAGAGTGCCAGCGCGGCTGATGCCCGCCGCGCGGCCGACCGGTTGCGAGAAGCTTCCGATCTGCTCGGCGGTCTTGAACAGCAGGATGCGGCCGGCCGTCTGAATTCTATGGCCCAGACCGCGGATCAGTTGGCGGCTCAGCAGAAAAAACAAGCCGATCACGTGCGCGATTTGATGGCCCAGGCTAATAGCGCTCGCGCCGCTGGCAAGCAGCCAGCTTATCCTGGGCGCGAGGACGTCGATAGGATGGTCAACGACCGTCAAAAAGTGACTGACGATCTTGCGCACCTTACGCAACAAATGCGCGATGAGGCGCGCGAACTTGCCCCCACCCAACCGGGCGCGTCGGGCAAATTGCGCGGCGCTCTCCAGACCATGGACGATCGCGATCTCAACACGCGCATGCAACGCAGCTCGGATTGGCTCCGGACAGGCAATTTTTCCGATCAAGCCGAAACCGACCTCACTAGCGATTTGCAGAAGTTGGGCCAACAGCTCAAAGACGCGGCACGGGCATTGGGCTCGGGGGAGCGCGCTTCTAAGGATGCAGCGATCAACCGTGCAATGGACGATCTTGCACGTTTGCGCGACCAGCTCGCAGGCCTCGGTGGCAATCCTAACGGGCAACCTCGACCGGGCCGGTCGGGTCCTGCCGGTCAACAGTTCCAAGCCAACCCGCTGTCGCGCGGCGGGCAATCCGGTCAGGGGGGCCAGCAGCAAAATTCGCCCGGCGGCCAGGCTGGACAAAACGGGCAAGGCGGCCAGCCCGGAGCATCCGGCCGGATGGCCGGTCAAATGAATGGCGTCGGTAATCGCATGGCAGGCCCGGCGGGCAACGCCGGCGGCGATAATCGCGACGGTCGCATCCAAGGCGCGTGGAACTCAGGCGATAATCGCTTCGACAATCGCCGAGCCGCTATCTCGCAACAACCCGGGCCCAATCCTGCGGATACGCAGCACGAGATTGACCAAGGATTGGACCTTCTGAACTCGGTTCGCGCTGTCGTGCAGGACAACCCGGAAGCAGAGCGCGAACTGCAAACCCTCATCGAACAGATGCGCAATCTGGATCCCAGCCGGTTCCCCGGGAATCCTGGCCTGGTCGAGCAGATGCATCAAAAGCTCATCAGTGACGTGGACGCGCTGGAACTGCGACTTCGCCATGAACTCGAAGACAGCCGCGGCGGCACGATTCGAAGCGCCGATCCGGCCAAGGTTCCGGCCGGCTACCGCGACTCCGTTGCCGAGTACTATCGAAAGCTCTCCAGCGGCCACTAGCCTCAGTGATCTTGACGCGGCACTGTTACCGCGTTCGCAATTACGTCCCTCCGGGAGGTGAGCAATGTTGAAATTTTTCGCTAATATGTGGCGCCTGGTGGCGGGCTGGATGGGCCGTCGAACGTCTGCGCCTCCAACAGTGACATATCGTCGCGCAAATCTACATGGTCGTCATCGATAGATCGTCTGGCCAAACGCAATATCGTTCAGGCGGGTGCGGCGCGCGTGGTAGTCGCTTCGATTGGAAACGCTTCAATCCAGTACCGGATTGAAATACTTCACCATGGCCTTTGTGGTTGCCCGGAGCACGTGCGAGGCCGCGTGGGGCGGCATCATTCCGCTTTCTGAAAACTTCGCTCTCGCCGACGTTGCGAGCTTGCGGAGTTTTGGCGGCGACATTATCGTTTCGTTCGGCGGGGCGAACGGCATCGAATTGGCTCAATCCTGCGCCACGGTACAGGCATTGGCTGCCCAGTATCAGGCGGCTATCGATCGTTACAATCTCACGCGCGTTGACTTCGATATAGAAGGCGCCGCAATCGGCGATGCGGCTTCCATCGACCTGCGAAACAAGGCCATCGCCCATCTCCAGCAGACGGCCACGTCCAAAGGACAACCTCTTATCGTCCAGTACACGCTCCCGGTGCTCCCGACCGGCCTCACTGCCGACGGCGTGAACGTCCTTCGAAACGCATTACAAAATGGCGTGGATATCGGTGTTGTCAATGTGATGGCGATGGACTACGGCGGTCCGGCCGTTGCCAATCCGAACGAAATGGGTCAAAACGCGATCGCAGCCTTGAACGCCACCTTTAACCAGCTCCAGGCGTTGTATGGGCAGACTAAAACCCCTGCGGAATTGCATGCGATGCAAGGTGTAACGCCAATGATCGGCTTGAACGACGTACAGCCCGAAGTCTTCACGCTCGCAGACGCCCAAACGGTTTTACAGGCAGCCGAAAACAACCGGATCGGCCTCATTTCGATGTGGTCGCTGGGACGCGACCAAACCTGTCCCGGAACTCCGCAGGTTTCCAGCACATGCAGCGGCATACTGCAAGGCCAATATCAATTCTCGACTACCTTCAACCCATTCTAAATGGCTGGTGCTTCGAAGTTTAGGGCCACACCCGCCGAGTCTCATACGTATTAGTTCATAAGAACGCCGTACGACTAATCAAATCGCCATAACATCCTGTTAGGATATTAGGGTCCGAAGTGGGAGGACGTTTTTGAGAAGCGGAGCGCAAGCAGGCGCAGAGGCGCTCGTGCAACTTTTCGCAGATTTTCGAAGTGGCGACAAAACTGCCACGAATCGCCTCGTAGCCGTACTTTATCCCGAGCTACGGCGTATCGCTGCTGCCCAAATGCGCTCCGAGCGAGCGGAGCACTCCTGGCAGCCTACTGTCCTCGTAAATGAACTGTACCTTGAGCTGCTCAAGGTAAAGTCCTTTCAGTCCGGCCGCGCACACGCCGACGGGCAAGACAAAGAAGCGTTTTTCTCGTTAGCCGCTCACATGATGAAGCGGCTTTTGATTCACCATGCCCGGCCTCTTGCCGCGCGGGCAACTAAGGTGCCCGTCGACGAAAGCCTGGACGCGGGCGACGCGGATTTCTGCCGCCTGCAGGAAATTGAGGACCTGCTGGGGCATCTGGCGAAGATCGATCCGCGCCTTCGAAGCGTAGTCGAAATGAAGGTATTCGAAGACTTATCGATCGCAGAAATTGCGGCACAGCTCAACTGCTCGCCCCGAAGCGTGGCGCGCTACTGGAGTTTCGCACGCCAGTGGCTCAAGGAACGTTTGGGAACACAGCCGTGACAGAGGAGCAGTGGCGCCTTGCGTGGCGTCTATGTCAAGAAGCCAGTGGGCTGTCGGGCGACGAGCGTGAGGCGTTTCTTAGCTCTGCGGAAGCCAATTCCGAAATAACGCGTCAGGTTCGTTTGATCCTGGACGAATCGACCATGGCGCGGATCAAGTTCAGCCTGGGACACGGCGCGGAGGTCGGCCGATATAAGGTCTTAGAAAAGCTCGGGGAGGGCGGAATGGGCGAGGTCTATTCAGCCGAAGACACTGAGCTGGGGCGCCGAGTTGCCCTTAAATTCCTCTTAGCGGATGGCAGTTCGAGTCCCGCCGCGGCGGAGCGCTTTATTCGCGAGGCTCGCGCCGCCTCCGCACTCAACCATCCGAACATTGTCACCGTGTACGAGGTGGTTCGCTCCGGAGTGGCATTGGCGATCGCGATGGAGCTGGTAGAAGGAATTTCGCTGCGCGAACTTTGCCGCCACAAGTTGCCAGTGGCGCGCACGGTCGTAATCGGGCGGCAGATCGCGGAGGCATTGTCGGCGACTCACTCGCGCGGAATCGTTCATCGCGACGTCAAGCCCGAAAATATCATGATCCGTCCTGATGGGTACTTGAAGGTACTCGATTTCGGACTGGCTCGCATGGGTTCTTTTGGAGCCGCCAAAAATGATCGCAATATCTCGAATAGCCTTCCCGCCGGCACGTGGCGATATATGTCGCCGGAACAAACGCGAGGAGAAGCGTTAGGGCCGGCCAGCGACATCTATTCACTCGGCTTGGTCCTGTACGAGATGTGCACCGGCACGCATCCATTCCCGGGGCAGAGCCCGATTGAAGTGGCCGCTGCCATTGCGTCCCAGAAACCCCCTCGCCCGTCCAGCCGCAATCCGGAGATTCCGACCGTGCTGGAAGGTCTCCTCGGGTCCATGCTGCAGCGGCAACCCGAGATGCGCCCGACCGCTGAACAAGTTGCGAGAACACTTCAGCGAGCCGAAGAAACACTCGTCTCGCCGGCACGAAAGACCCAACGCGCCGGATCCGTCAAACGCGCGTGGGTCACTGCTCTGATACTGCTATGCCTTGCCGGGATGATCGCTTTCGTGCGGCTATCCAACCAGATGCCCGGCAAACCGGCGGAAGGGTCAGGTCCGTTCCGTTACGATCCACTTAGCCCCGCAGCGACCGAAGAAGCATATCCCAGCATTTCCGCGGATGGTTCTACCATCGTTTATTCCGGCAAGGTAGGAAGTTTCTGGCACATCCTGGAGCGGAGGGGCACAGCGAAACCGGTTGACCTGACCCGTGATTCGAATTTCGACAACACGCAGCCGGCGATTTCAGCCGATGGGCGTACGATTGCGTTCCGCTCAGGCCGCGATGGGGGCGGCCTGTTTTTGATTGATGCTAGCGGCGCGAACCTCAGAAAGGTTTCCAACTTCGGCTACAATCCGGCCTGGTCCCCCGACGCTAAAAAGCTGGTGTTTGCGACCGAAGCCGTGCTCCGGCCGGACCAGCGCCTGGGTTTGAACAGCACGTTGTGGACGATCGCGGTGGCATCGGGGCAGCTCCAACAAATCTCGAGCGGCGATGCTGTACAACCGTGCTGGTCGCCGGACGGCAAGCGAATTGCTTTTTGGAAATCCTGGACCAACGGCGGCCGCGCGTCACACGATATCTGGACCATCGGAGTGGGTGGAGGTCCGGCACGCGCGGTCACCTCGGATGGAGCCGTGAACTGGTCCCCGAAATGGTCGCCGGACGGAAGGTATTTGTATTACCTGAGTGACCGCCGCGGTCCCATGAACCTTTGGCGAGTGCGGATCGACGAAGAAACCGGGGCGGTGCTGGGCCAGCCCGAGCCTCAGACTACGCCGGCTATCGACATGTCCGTGTTTTCGCTGGCACGCTCCAGCGAACGAATGGTCTATGAGAACCGGATCACTACTGGCCGAATCGTGAAGCTCAATCTTCAAACCGGAAAATCGGAGACATTGGTGGACTTCCCACCCAGCAAACAGCCAGTCGGGCCGGATCTATCGCCGGACGGCCGTTGGGTCACGTTTTACTCGTTGGGTAGCAGCGAGAACATCTATATTGTGGCGACGGACGGAACGCATCTGCGGCAATTAACTGAAAAATTTATGGACCGCGGCCCCCGCTGGTCACCCAACGGACGCTTGATCGCTTTCCGGTCCAGCCGCTCGGGCCGCCGGGAAATCTGGACCATCCACCCTGATGGCACCAACCTGAGACAGGTAACCAACACTGTTGGGCCAGAGCCAATTCAGCCCGTTTGGTCCCCCGACGGAACTCGCATTGCATACAATCGCGGCGATGGCGACTCGGCCATTTTGGACTTACGGACCGGAGTAACGAAGACCATTCCTGCGCCCGGTTTTCAAGTACGGCACTGGTCGGCAGATGGGTCGAAACTCCTCGGGCAGACGGCTGCCGCGGCTCAAACCATCGCGCCCATCATCGAATATGACCTGCAGACCGGCCGAACCAGGCAGCTCGGTTTTGGGAATTCGCAAGTGTGGGCGCCTGACGGCCGCTCCATACTATTCTCCCGAAGTGGGGAACTCTGGAAACTCGACACGTCCTCACGCAAACAACAGCTACTGACCGACGTCGACCCAGGTGTTCTGATCGGGCACCGCGCGTCCGCGGACATGAAGCTCGTTTGTTTAAGCGTAAGCCGCACCCAATCGGAACTGTGGATGCGGTATGTCGTCCGGTAGTTCCGGTTTGTGAGGGCTAATCTCCGCCCGGTAGGCCCACGAGAATCACGACGAGATCATACACTGCGGAACGACGGCGTGGTCGTTCTTCCTAGGATTGCATTCATAGGGCTGCAGCCTTGTCAGGGACCAATAAACAACCCGTATGTTTCGTTCGTCCGGTTCTCGTGTGCTGATCTTCATTTCGTTTTACTCCTTCACTGCGCCTCGCTCAACCCCTAACTTTCCGAACGAAGGGCGCACCCATCCCCGCTCGCGTTTCCTTAACTTCCCGTACTTCTGCGCGGCCAATGCCCGCTCTATCCACAGTTAGCGTTCCTCCCGCTCCCTGCTGGTGAACTCGATCGATTCGCTCGACCCTAGGCGCTCTTGGATCTGATCCCGGCTCAGCCTCTCGGCATTTGCATCCATGTTTGCACCCGGCCGAGCCACGCCTACCCCATTCTTCCTTTTTTCATACTCATCCGGCATCGGAAACTGCCTCGTCCCGCTCGCTGGTTTCATGCTCATCTTGCGTTGGACAATTCTGCTCCGGTGATTACCGTTGTAAAGAGCGCCAGTTTGGAGTATCTTCTATAACTCGGAGTTCCCATGGAAAGTGCACACATTCAAAAATATGACCGACAAGGCTCAGTGCATCTGGAAATCGATGCGGTGGTGGTCGGCGCCGGCTTCGCTGGACTTTACGCGCTCTACCAACTGCGCGAGCTAGGGTTCTCAGCGCGAATCTACGAGGCAGCGAATGGCGTCGGCGGCACCTGGTTTTGGAACTGCTACCCCGGCGCTCGCTGCGACGTCGAAAGCTTGCAGTACTCGTACTCCTTCTCGGAAGAATTGCAGCGGGATTGGCAATGGACGGAGCGCTATGCCTCACAGCCTGAGATCTTGCGGTATCTAAATCACGTCGCTGACCGCTTCGACCTCAGGCGGGACATCCAGTTTGACACGCGTGTGACGTCCGCGGCCTTCGATGAAATCAGGAACCGGTGGAATATTCGGACGGATCGCGGCGATAACGTCAGCGCCAAATATTGCGTGATGGCGACGGGTTGTCTTTCCGTTCCGAAGTTCCCCGAATACAAAGGACTTGGAACATTCCGAGGGCGCTCGTATCACACGGCTCAGTGGCCAAAGGAGGAAGTCGACTTTACCGGCCAGCGGGTCGGAGTAATTGGAACCGGATCGTCCGGTATACAAGCGATTCCTCTCATAGCCCGCCAGGCGGCGCAGCTCTTCGTTTTCCAAAGGACGCCTAATTTCAGCATTCCTGCGCATAATGGGCCGCTGTCTCCTGAGGTGACGGAAGACTGGGAAGCAAAGCGCGTCGAGTACCGTCAGCAGGCGCGAACTTCGCTTTTTGGACTCCTCATTGAACAGAATGCCAAATCGGCTTTGGACGTGGCGCCAGGAGAGCGGGAGAGCGAGTACGAGCGACGCTGGCAAAACGGCGGCCTCGCCATGTACGGAGCATACGCGGACCTCCTGTTCAACATTGACGCGAATGATACGGCTGCTGAATTTGTGCGGTCAAAAATTCGCAGTATGGTTCATGATCCAACAATGGCCGAGATGCTGGTGCCAAGAGGCTATCCTCTGGGAACGAAACGCATGTGCGTGGACACGGGCTATTACGAAACATTCAACCGGGACAACGTCACATTGATCGACACCCGAGCTACGCCGATCGAAGAAATCACTCCTGTGGGAGTGCGGACATCACAGGCCGAATACATGCTGGACAGCCTGGTATTTGCCACCGGTTTCGATGCAATGACCGGGGCATTAGGCAAGATCGACCTGCGGGGCAGAGGTGGGGTCAGTCTCAAGCAGAAGTGGTCGGCAGGACCTCGTACTTACCTGGGGATCACTATCGCCGGTTTTCCGAACCTGTTTTTGATCACCGGCCCGGGCAGCCCCTCGGTGTTCAGCAACATGGTGGTATCGATTGAGCAGCACGTTGACTGGATTGCTAACTTTCTTTCGTACTCTCGCCAACAACGGCTTGCGAGCATCGAAGCAACCGAGGAAGCCGAGAATGCATGGGTCGCGCACGTGAACGAAGTGGGCCATAGCACCCTATGTCCTTTGGCGAATTCCTGGTACATGGGCGCGAATGTCCCCGGCAAGCCGCGCGTGTTTATGCCTTATATCGGCGGGGTTGGCGCGTACCGGCAAAAGTGCGACGAGGTCGCAGAGCGCGGGTACGAGGGCTTTGCGATGCGCCAAGCGGCGGTAGCGTCGTAATTAGCATTAGCCTCTTGCAGTTCGCTGCTTTCGTGCAAACGCGTACTACAGGGCCTGTCGTTGCCGCCTGTTGGGGGTGCCTTGACGCCGAGCGGGATGGGGTGTATTCTTGCCCTCAATGCGATGAACAATATCGCGCCAGACAAACAGCAATGAATTGGTTCGTATCGCAACAGCTATCGGCGGACAGCATGGTTCAGGCTGGCCTTCCCTTCCTGGAAGTCTTTTGCGCCTTCGCTGGGGCCGTTGCGCTCCTGATGCTGTTAGCCGCAGTGCTGCATACAATCCTTGAGGTTCGTTCCTCGGGCGATCAAGTCGGCGAAGCGAAACTCCGCGCGCACCGTTTGTCCTCGCAAGGTCGGAGAAAACAAATCGCGCATCGTCAGGGTTGGATCTTGACTCGTTAACGCTACCGGGTGCCAACGGCCGTTAACTCGGAATCCGGCCGCCCAGCCGCAGCCACCAGCGGAAGGAGCGATGCCCGACATCGGCCGGCTCGCAGTACATCAATGGACAGCCACCCTCGATGCACTGAATAACGTGCTTCTTTCATTCATGGATCGCCTCTGGTGAGACGCTGCCGTGACCGAACGAGGTGTGACGCGGGAGTTTGCCGCGCGCCCGCTGTTTTGGGCAACTAGCTCTATTGATAATCCCGGGAGTGCATTTTCGGATGCGCAATTTCGATCAAACGAAGAGCCCGGAATAGCTGCATATTGGAGTTGTGCCGAGATAATCCTTAATGAGTCCGGTAGGAAAGGCCCTCTGGTTCGTCGAAACCCATTTTTTGAGCGAGATCACGTTGGAAGAGATCGCGCGTATTGCCGGTGTGTCCCGCTTCCATATGACGCGAGCCTTCGGCGATTCCACAGGTTACTCCATAATGCGGTACGTGCGCGGGCGTCGGCTCGCTGAGGCAGCGCGCACTCTCGCCGCCGGCGCACCTGACATCCTAGCGGTTGCCCTCGATGCGGGATACAGCTCTCACGAAGCCTTCACTCGCGTGTTTCATGAACACTTCGGCCTGACACCCGAGGCGATTCGCCAGCAGGGGCACCTCAGCAATGTCAATGTATTAGAGCCCATCAAGATGGAAGAAACGCTCAGAACTAGTCCGCCCGTCGTGCGATTTGAAATCGGAAGCGTTCTTCTCCTGGCCGGAATTGCCGAACGCTACACGTGCGAGACGAGCGCCGGAATCCCGTCGCATTGGCAGCGATTTCTGCCTCACCTTGGAACCATTCCCGGGCAAATCGGTATGACGGCGTTCGGTGTCCGGTACAACACCGACGATGAGGGGAATTTCGATTACCTGTGCGGTGTCGAAGTCTCGGATTTCTCGAGGCTTCCGCCGGACCTTACCCGCATCAGAATCTCGGCGCAGAAGTATGCGGTGTTTTCCCACCGTGAGCACATCTCCACGATCCGGAGTACCTGGAACACGATCTGGAACAAGTGGCTGCCGGAATCGGGACATGAAGTCGCCGATGCGCCGGATTTCGAGCGGTATGGTGAAGGGTTTGATTCAATGACCGGAAACGGTGGCCTTGAGTTATGGATCCCCATCAAAGCATGAATTTATTCAGGAGCACAACTATATGAAATCCCATCCGGCATCGCAGATCACTGGGTTTGAGAGCATTACCGAAGTAGGTGACTTGATACGCCACCGGAAGCTGTCCCCAGTGGAGCTGGTTACATCGTGTCTGGACCGGATCGAGAGAATGCAGCCTCAAGTCAATGCGTTCATCACCGTGACTTCAGAAAGCGCCTTGCTGGCAGCGAGGATAGCCGAGAATGAGATACAACAAGGCGACTGGAAAAGCCCTCTCCACGGGATTCCAATCGGCATCAAAGATTTCTACGATACGGCGGGTATCAGAACAACTGCTGCTTTCGAGCATTTCCGAAATCGCGTCCCTGAAAAAGACGCCATCGCTGTTGAAAAACTGAAGAGCGCCGGCGCGATTATCGTGGGCAAAATGAACATGCATACGCTCGGCATGGGAACAACGGGGCTTGATAGCTGTTTTGGACCTGTCCGAAATCCCTGGAATCCCGACTACATTCCAGGCGGCTCCTCAAGCGGCTCAGCAGCGGCAGTCGCGAGCGGGCTTTGTTATGCCACCCTCGATACGGACGCAATCGGATCGTGTCGTTTGCCCGCTGCTTGCTGCGGCGTCGTTGGATTCAAGGGCACGTATCGTTTGATCAACATGCAGGGTATTCTCGCCGGCGAGAAACCGCCTGACGAAGAAATTGTTTGGATGTCCCACGCAGGCATCAGCACCCGAACTGTCGAGGACACCGCTCTGGTTCTGGATGTGCTCGCCGAGCGACATCACAACAAGAATGGTAGTTTCACCTCGAGCCCTCAGAGAGCAGAAACAACTCCGAATTGGCGTCGCCGGTAATTACGGTGCCGAAAGAGCGGTTCAGGAGGTTTTTGAAAAAGCGGTCGAAATCATCCGAAGCTTCCGCTATCTGACAAGGAAAACTGTTGCTCCGCTTGCTGATTTCAGCAAGGGTGTAGCCAACATCGTGTCAGACCGCGAAGGTATAGCCCGCGAGAGTTTCGACGATATCGATCTGCTGCTGTTGCCAACAACGGCAACGACCGTCCTACGAATCAGGGACGCAAACAAGCCGCTGGCACTATCGCCTGAAAACACCATGTTTGCCAACTACTATGGTCTGCCAGCCGTGAGCGTGCCATGCGGTTTCGACAACCATGGCGTTCCACTGGGGCTAGAGATTGTCGGTAGACCCTCGGAAGAAGCCGCGATTCTCCGGTTGGCGCATCAGTTCCAAACGGCGGCCGGACCTAGCAAACGACCCCCAGCCTTATAATTCGGGGGATTTCGTGCGCGGCTTTCTTCACACTTTCTAAGTGAACTGGGCAGCTCGAACGTTCGCTAAGCTGGATCTGACGGTGGCGCGCCAGGATCAGCTCACCCTGCTCGGAGCCTTTGGTATTTCGAATTTCCTCACTGGGGCGCTGTTTCTCCTGATCGGCACCATGGCGCCGTCACTCTCCGCCTATGTCCTGCTGGCGGTTCCCTGCGCTTACGTGCTCGGGGCCATCGGCCTGAGAACCTCCGGCGTAAAACGTGAATCTGCTTTTAACGGACGGAACTTCATGATGGCGTACCTGGCCGCGTGCCTTTTGACCCTGGTTGTGTCTCGCTTCGTCACCTAACCCCGATTGACCAAGTCAGTCAAAGATGTCGCTCCGCTTGCCGGATTCAATGACCGGTGCCCGACCACACCGGCATCCTTCTGACAATTGATGTTCGAGGGGTTGAGGTTCCTGCCTAAGTGCGAGCTTTCGCCCTCCGTTTCGGGGAGCGGGCTGTGCGGGTTTGCCCGAGCAGCTTCATACTTGGATACTCCCACGCGATGGACTGGCAGCGATCGGTGGCGAACTGATCGCGCCCGCGTCTGTCTTGCATGTGGCGCCGGCCTGCGCCGTCGCGCCAGAATCACTCCAATCGCGTAAATCGCTTGTAACGAAGCGGCTCTTCTGCGATGTAAACCGGTTTCGCCATAGGTTAATCGCCGTTTTTTTTGAGAGTCCGCCGGCATTCCAGCCCTTAAGCGATTGCGGTATGTTATTGAAAAAATTAGTGCTGCAGGGCCCCACTCACTTGACAGCCGTCTTATACTTGAGCCTAGGAGCCACCATGGGATACCGATTCCTCTGCCTCACCTTAAGCTTCGCCGGATTGACTGCGCTGGGTCACGCCCAAGTCGCGCAACGGACGCCAATGGCCAATTCCAAAGCGCTGAAGCAGACTTGGACGCCGCCGCGAACTAGCGACGGACATCCGGACCTGCAGGGATTTTGGGCCAACAACAACGCGACGCCTTTGGAGCGTCCGAAGGAATTAGCCAATCATCCGGTCCTGACTGACGAAGAAGTCCAGGCCATGCGGAAAAAAGCCGAGGAAATGTTCGTCAGCGGCAAGGTAGATGCGGCATTTGGCGATCAGATTTTTCTGACGGTTTGGGCGAATGTGAAAGGCGTCAAAGTAGGCTTCAAGAGCACTGACGGAGAGACGGGCGATTACGGTTCGGAGTGGAATGATCATAGAGTATGGGACAACCGCACCTCGCTGATCACGGATCCGCCCGACGGGCGCATGCCTCCGCTCACGCCTGAAGCGCTGAAGCGCCGCGAGGAGGCACGGATGGCCATCATGCGTCCGGCCAGAGGCCCGGAAGATCGCTCTCTGTCGGAACGGTGCCTCACGTACGGCTCGCCGCAGGTGTTGGCCGGCTACCAAGCCTATTCTCAGATCGTGCAGACACCCAAGTCGGTCATGATGATGTCGGAGATGATTCATGATGTACGCCAAATTCGGCTCGATGGTGGACCACATCCTCCGCCCAACGTGCAGGAGTGGTTCGGGGATTCGCGCGGCCACTGGGACGGCGACACGCTAGTGATCGATACTACAAATTACAAGCCGAAAGCGTTCATGTCTATTTCCAGCGAGAAACTGCATATCATCGAGCGTCTCTCGCGCAGCGGACCTGAAACGCTGAAGTACGAAGTCACCGTTGACGATCCGGGCACATGGACGAAGCCCTGGAGTCTTATGATTCCATTGCAAAGTTCTAAAGTACCTGTGTACGAGTACGCGTGCCACGAAGGCAACGAGGGTTTAGCAGGAATACTGGCTGGCGCGCGGGCCGACGAAGCGGCTGCGGCAAAGAAGTAGACGCGATCCTCACGTTCGGCGGGCGCTGCGTTGCTGCTCTCATGACAGCGAGCAGCGCCAAGTTTTGTATGCTGTCGCTCCCAACAGTTGGATCTGGCACCGGTCATCCGGATCAGGGCCACTGTCCGCGTGAATTGCCGCGTTGAGCCGTCGTATCTGTGACGGTCCCGGAGCTGACACGCGTGCAAGGTGACGTGGTCGCCTCAGGCGCGCGTTTTTAGCATCTCCCGTGCGGCGTTGTAACCGGGAGCGCCCATGACGCCACCGCCGGGGTGCGTGCCGGAGCCGCACAAATAGAGCCCGCGGATGGGAGTGCGATAACGCGCGCAGCCCGCGACGGGCCGCAGGACGAACATCTGATCCAGGCTCATTTCGCCATGGAAAATGTTGCCGCCGGTAAGGCCGAAGCGGCGTTCCAGATCGAGCGGGGTCAGCACCTGCTTTTCGACAATCAGCGAGCGGAATCCGGGCGCATATTCTTCAATGAGATCGAAAACTCGAGAGGCGAACGGTTCGCGCTGCTCGTCCCAGTTGCTGTCGCGCAGCGTATAGGGCGCGTACTGCAGGAAAATCCCCATGATGTGCTTGCCGGGCGGTGCGAGCGAGGAGTCGTACATCGTGGGTATCGTGAGCTCGAGCAGCGGCGAGCGCGAGGGCCGGCCGTGTTTAGCATCGTCCCAGGCGCGTTCCACATAATCGATGGACGGGCAGATATGCATCGTGGCGCGGTGCTGCGGGCCGGGCACGCCCGGCAGCGCGCGGAATTCGGGCAGGCCGGCCAGCGCCAGGTTGATTTTGCAGGAGGTGCCTTCGCTGCGGTACTTGCGGATGGAATCGAGCAGTTCCGGCGGGAGTGCGTGCGGATCGAGGAGGCTGAGGAAGGTCGCGTGGGGCGTCAGGTTGCTGGCGACAGTGCCGGCTTCCAGTTCATCGCCATTTTCGAGCACGACGCCGCGCACGCGTCCATCTTTGACGCGAACGCATTTTACGACCGCATTGGTCCGGATTTCGGCGCCCCGGCTTTTGGCCGATTCCGCGATGGCGTTCGACACTGCGCCCATGCCGCCGCGGACGAATCCCCACAGACCGCGATGGCCCGCCACGCTGCCCATCACGTGATGCAGCAGGATGTATGCCGTTCCGGGCGAGCGCGGCCCGCCGTTCGCGCCGATGACGCCGTCGGTGGCCAGCGTGACTTTGATCTCGTCGGATTCGAACCACTCGTCGAGGAATTCGGCCGCGCTTTGGGTGAAAATTTTGACCAGACTTACCATCTCTTTAGGACGGAGCCGCCGGAATTTCGCGGCGAGCTTCAGATACTCGACCAAGTCGCCAACGCCCTTGGGCGGAAACTCGGGCGGCGTGGTGAGCAGGAGGCTTTCAACGACTTCCGAGAGGTGCTCCAGGTGGTCCTCGTAGGCGGGAAATACCTCAGCGTCATGGCGCGAGAATTTGGCAATCGCGGCCAGCGTTTTGGCCCGGTCCTGCCACATGAAGAGATGACGGCCGTCCGGATATGCGGAAAAGAACGCTGGATCTTTGGCATCCACGTGGTAACCGAAGCGCTCCAACTCCAGCTCTCGAATGATTCGTTCTTGGAGCAGGCTACTCAAGTAGGCGGCCGTCGAGACGCGGTAGCCCGGCCAGATTTCTTCCGTAACCGCGCATCCACCCACCAGTTCGCGCTTTTCGAGCACCAATACCCGGCGTCCAGCACGGGCCAGGTACGCGGCGCAAACCAAGCCGTTGTGGCCGCCGCCGACAATGATCACGTCGAACTTTTTCAAGTCCCGATTGTAGCGTTCTGCTGTCGCGAGTAGCTCAGATCAGCGGCCGGCGCGGTGGGATGCGTTTCCCCGCACCACTTCGAGAAGAATCGGATAAGGATTGACGGCAGTCCCTTGCCACCAGTGCTTCTCCGGGCCCAATTGGAAGATGGTGAAGTGCAAATGAGGCGCGGCTGGATTCGCATCGCCGGTAGAACCGACGTACGCGATGATATCGCCGGCATTCACTTTCTGGCCCTCGCGCAATCCGGTCGCGTAACGATCGAGGTGAGCGTAGTAATAACAAAAAACCTGGGACCGGTCGAACAGATATATCGTGTTGCCGCCTGGTTTACTAAGAAAAAGCTTTGCGATGGTGCCATCCACCACTGCACGCACGGGTGTGCCGCGCGGCTCCATGATATCGATGGCCTCATGCCGGTTGGCTCCGCGCCTTTGATCGAAGGTATCGACCAGGTCTTTCGGGGTGAGGCCTGCGATTGGTGGCGTGATTTGGGCGTTGTTCGAGCCAATCGCGGCAAGCAGCAGCGGAGCAAATACACCCAGCACCACGTCTACTCCTGGAGGATCGCAGGCGTACCTGGCTTCACCATGTGGGATAGCTCCTCCGCATCCCAGTTGGTGAGCCGAATACAGCCGTGCGATTCGGTGTGCCCGATCTCGCCCGGACGCGGAGTTCCGTGGATGCCGTAGTGTTCTTTCGAGAGCGCGATCCATACAACACCCACCGGATTGCGCGGCCCTGGCGCAATGGTAGCTTTCGAATCTTCCGGTTTGGCGTCCCAGAACAGATCGGGGTTGTAGTGAAAGGGCGGGTTCTGTTGCACGCCGGTTATCTTCCATTCGCCGATAGGAAGCGGGTCGTGTTCACTGCCCATTGTGGCTGGGTACTGCGCCAGAATCGTTTCATCCGGAGCGAGTACTGTCACTGCGCCGCGGCTCCTGGAGACAACGATTTTCGCTGCTTGCGGCATATAATTGCGCTGGACATTCGGGACCATGATTTGCTCGCCTGCATTCGCCAGATTTTTTCCGGGATTCAGATTGCTCAGCAGCGCCGGGCTGATATGGAATCGCTCTCCGAGCTCATCTTCAGGCGATTCGTAGCCCAGGAATTTCAATTTTGCCTGCTGCATCATGTCAGCCGGGATCTTCTGGAATGGCCCAGCGGTGTCCTGCGGTGTAATGACATACGGAACCAGGACTGGCGCATTGTCGTTATCGAGGGCCTGCCAAGTGCCCGCGTCTCCTACGCCCGTCACGGGCAGCTGATGGGCTGCCTGGTATGCCTGAAGCGCGATCCGCAGGTTCTCTCCGTACTGGCCATCGATCTGACCCGGTGAAAAATGTGCACGATCGAGCAGGATCTGCATGCGCACCACGGCCGAGCCGGCGGATTTTGGTGTGACATCGCCGCGTGTGTTCGGATCGTTGATGGCTGTCGCATCGTACTGCGCAGGCTGCGCTGCCGGGGCGGCTTTCACTGGAGTTGGCCGCCTTCGCGCACCCCGCGGCGGAGTGGCCGCCATCCCGGCAGTAAGTGCAACAAAGGCAAAGCCGCACGCGATCTGGTACCAACGGCGCAATCCAACGGCGCGGCGCTTACGGGCAACGTGCAGATTCCCCAATCGGGGTAACTGTTCGATAACGCATGACAACATCGCACAGTTTATGTGCAGTTGCCGTTCCAAGCCGCTCGCGGGACATTTCGGCTAAAAGCAGCCATGACCAAGGCGGCCATGGACTGAGCTCTCAGCAATTCGCGGCGCTCATCAGGCCGGCGATTCGAAAACCACCACCGCCAGCGGCGGCAGCGTGATCGACAGGCTATGGTAATGATTGTTCCAACCCACAGGATCGGACGCGACCGCGCCGGCATTGCCGAGATTGCTGCCGCCGAACATCTCGGCGTCGCTGTTGAAAACCTCGCGATAGACACCCGGATCGGGTACACCGACGCGGTATTTCAGCCGAGGAACCGGCGTGAAGTTGCACACGAACAGGAGGAACGGCCTGCCGCTTTCCGGGCGGCGGATGAACGAGATGCTGGACCCGTCCACGTCGCGAAAATCCACCCACTCGAAACCGGCCCAATGAAAATCCACCTGGTAGAACGCGGAATGCGAACGGTACAGCTTGTTCAGCTCCCCCACATAGGTTTGCAGCTTGCGATGCATTTCGTAGTGCATCAGTTCCCAAGGCAGGCCGTGCTCGTGGTTCCATTCATCCCAGACGCCGATTTCAGATCCCATGAACAGCAGCTTCTTGCCGGGATGGCCGTACATGTATGCCAGAAACGCGCGCACGTTGGCGAACTTCTGCCAGACGTCGCCGGGCATCTTGCTCAGTAAAGCGCGTTTGCCGTGGACCACTTCGTCGTGCGAAATGGGAAGCACGAAGTTTTCCGTGAAAGCGTACAGCATGCTGAAGGTGATGTTGTTGTGGTGATATTTGCGGTGGACCGGATCTTTGGAGAAATAGTCCAGCATGTCGTGCATCCAGCCCATATTCCACTTCATGGTGAAGCCGAGGCCGTTCATGTAGGTAGGCCGCGATACCCCGGCGAACGCCGTCGACTCCTCGGCCACCGTGATCGCGCCCGGCACTTGGTGCGAGAGCTCGTTGAAGCGGCGCAGAAGGTCGATGGCTTCCAAATTCTCGTTGCCCCCGTACATGTTGGGAATCCATTCGCCCGGCTGGCGCGAATAATCGAGATACAGCATGGAGGCGACGGCATCCACCCGCAAGCCGTCGATATGGTAGGCCTTGAGCCAGAACAGTGCGTTGGATAGCAAAAACGTCCGGACCTCGTTACGGCCGTAGTTGAAGATCAGCGTGCCCCATTCCTTGTGCTCGCCCTTGCGGGGATCGGCGTGCTCGTAAAGGGCGGTGCCGTCGAACTCGGCCAAGCCATGCGCGTCTTTCGGAAAATGTCCGGGCACCCAGTCGACGATGACGCCTAGACCGGCCTGATGGCAGCAGTCCACCAAGTACATGAAGTCCTCAGGCGAGCCGAAGCGTGCGGTAGGCGCGTAGTAGCCGATGACCTGATAGCCCCATGAGCCGGAATAGGGATGTTCCGCGATGGGGAGCAGTTCGAGATGCGTATAGCCCAGACGCGTGGCATACTCGACCAGGCGCGAAGCCAGCTCGCGATAGCTCAGGTAGGAGTTGTGCGGGCCGCGCAGCCACGAACCTAAATGAACTTCATAAATCGAGACCGGCTCTTTCAGCAGATCCTTGCGCCCGCGCGCGTCCATCCAGGCGTGATCGCCCCACTGATAGCGATTGAGATCCCAGACAACGGACGCCGTCTTAGGCGGAACTTCGCTGGCGAAGCCATAGGGATCCGACTTTTGCTGGCGGTAGGGGCGCCAGCGGGCGCGCACCGAGTATTTGTAGTTGGTGCCCACGCCGACTCCGGGAACGAATAGCTCCCAGATGCCCGCGGATCGCAGCCGCATGGGATGGCGGCGCTCGTCCCAATCGTTGAAATCGCCGACCACGCTGACCACTTCCGCATTCGGCGCCCACACCGCGAATCGCACGCCCTCCACGCCGTCGCAGACGATGGGGTGCGCGCCCATCGTCCGATAGCTCTCGTATTGGGTACCTTCCGCGTGGATGTGCAGATCGAAATCGGAGATCTGGGGGCCAAACCGGTAGGCGTCTTGCACCTCGGTCCGCCCGCCATTCCAGAGCGTCAGAGCAAGCAAGTAAGCGCCTGGCTCGCGGTCGAGTTGCGCGACGAAGAAGCCCTCAGCGCGCAGCTTCCGCATGGGAAACGATGAGCCGCCCTGTATGACCTCCGCATCCATCGCTTGGGGCAGGAAAGCCCGCACTTCCCAACCATTGCCGGCAGGATGCGGCCCGAGTACGCTGAAGGCGTCGCCATGATGCCCGCTGAGGATGGTGTCGATGTCTTGCGAGGTCATGCACAGTTATTATGGCAAGGTGGGTCTGGCCAAAGCTGAGCTGCACGTGCACCTGGAGGGGTCGGTGGATGCAGAAACGCTGCTGTGCATCGATCCACGGCTCGATCGTGAAGAGATCGAAGCGAACCTGAACTGCCGCACATTCGCCGAGTTTCTGCGCGGCTATATTTGGATCACCAGCAAGCTCGAGAAGCCGGAGCACTACGCGCTGGCAACCCGGCACCTGCTGGAGCGCCTGGCCGCGCAGGACGTGACGTACGCGGAGATTACGCTGTCGGCCGGCGTGGTGTTATGGAAGGAGCAGGATTTAGCGGCGGTTTATGACGCGGTGTGGGCTGAATCCCAGCGTTCGCCGGTAAGGACATTTTGGATACTGGATGCGGTCCGGCATTTCGGCGCCGAGCATGGGATGCAAGTAGCCCAATTTGCAGTGTCCCGGCGCCGCCAGGGCGTAATTGCGTACGGCATCGGAGGCGATGAAACGCGCGGTCCGGCCCAATGGTTTCGAGATGTTTTCGCCTATGCGCGCGACGGCGGCCTGCGGCTGGTTTGCCACGCCGGAGAGACGATGGGACCGGAGTCGATCTGGGCCGCTCTCGCGATCGGCGCCGAGCGGATCGGACACGGCATTGCAGCGGCGCAAGACGCGCGGCTGATGGCCCATCTGCGCCAGGCAAATATCCCGCTCGAAGTCTGTATCACGAGCAACGTATGCACCGGGGTGGTGCGGGCAGTCGAGGAGCATCCGGTAGGAAAACTGTATCTGGCGGGAGTGCCCCTGGTGCTCAATACGGACGATCCCGCGTTTTTTCGGACATCGCTGACACGCGAGTATGAAATCGCGCAGGACCTTTTCGGCCTCCCCGCGGAGGCGCTTGCCGCCGCAAGCTTCCGCTACGGTTTTGCTCCATTCATGGCCTCAGCCCGCTAAACCGAGCGGTTGAGATTGCCGATGGAAAAGAGGGTCCATGTCTCTTGCGGAAATACGCGCGCAACGCCGGTAAATCATTTCGCCGCCTGGCTCGTAAGCGGGCGGCTGCCTGCCTGGCGGTGGCGGCGTTTGCGCTGTTCGCGCGCCTGGCGCTGTTGCCCTGGCTTCCGCCGCCGAACCCCGTTATTCACGACGAATTCAGCTACTTGTTGGCCGCCGATACGTTCGCTTCGGGCCATCTGACTAACCCGACGCACCCGTTTTGGATCCATTTCGAATCGTTCCACATTATCCAGCAGCCGACCTACGCTTCGAAATATCCGCCGCTGCAAGGGCTGGTGCTCGCGCTGGGCGAGATTCTTGGACACCCATGGATCGGCGTTTGGCTGAGCGTGGGAGCGATGTGTGCCCTCACTTGCTGGGCGCTGCAGGGATGGCTTCCGCCCGCCATGGCCTTATTCGGTGCCCTGCTAGTAGCCATGCGGCTCGGCGTAATCGATTATTGGATGAACTCGTATTGGGGTGGCGCCGTTGCGGCAGCCGGCGGAGCGCTGGTGATTGGCGCCGTTCCGCGCCTCTTGCGAAGAGTGCGCATTCGTCACGCTTTGGCTTTCGGGCTTGGGCTCGCAATTTTAATGAACAGCCGGCCGTATGAGGGTGCAATTACAGGAGCCATTGCGACCTTCTCGCTGGTGCTTTCTGCTTTGCGCCGCACGCCAGGGTTGCCGCAGTTGGCGCGCATAGCCGTACCGGCAGCGCTTGTACTAATGTTCGCGGCGGGAATGACCGGGTATTATAATTTCCGCGTCACGGGTAATGCACTGCGGCTGCCATACCAGGTGCACGAAGCACAATATGTGATGAGCTCGGTTTTTCTGTGGCAAAAGCCGCGGCCGCCCCTGGTATACAATCACGAGCCCATGCGCCGCTTTTGGGCCGTGTTCGACATGCAGGTGGACGCTTACATGCGCGAGCACCCGATCCTCAGCACGGCGATGAAGCTCGGCAATGCCTACGAGTTTTATCTTGGCAACGCGCTGCTGGGAATTCCGCTGCTCGGGCTGATCTTCGTTTGGAAAAACCGCAGGGTGCGATTGGCACTATTGATGTTCAGCATCTTCTTGCTATGCCTCATCCCCGAGAAGACGGTGTGGCCGCATTACCCCGCTCCCTCCATGCCGCTGTTTTTCGTTCTGACCACTTATGGCTTATTTGGGCTGCGCTTCTGGAAAATGGGAAGGGCCAAGGTCGGCGTGGGACTGATCGCGCCTCTGGGCCTGGCCTTTGTAGCGCAGTTCGCCGTCTACGTGGTTTTTGCTTGCCTGCATTGGGACTGGCTGCACCAGGACAAGTGGGCGGCCTTCGGTCCGCAGCGCGCGGCGATCGCGGCGCGGCTCGAAAAGGAACCGGGCCAACAGCTCATCATGGTCCACTACGCACCGGACCATGATTTTTTGTGCGAATGGGTTTTCAATCGCGCCGACATTGATCGCGCCAAGGTGGTGTGGGCGCGCGAAGTAAGCCCGGAAGAGGACCGGCGTTTGATGGCGTATTTCCACGATCGCCGGATCTGGTTTTTGGACGCGGATGCGAAACCGCCGCGCCTGAGCCCGTATCCGGCGAGCGCGATTGCTTCACTAAAGAAAGCAGGGATTGAATAAAACCTTTAGATAGGCCCTTCTTCGCCTAGCTTTACCCGCACGTTCATCGTGCGGCCACTCCGGAAAATCGTCAGCTCCAGGGTGTCGCCGGCGCGTTTGCGCGAGAGCGCGCGGCTGATGGCATCTTCGCGATCAATAGGTTTTCCGTCGATGGCCGTGATTAAATCGCCCCCGATCAGTAGCTGTACGTTGCCGATTTGCACGGTCTCACGGCCGGCTCGAAGACCGGCACGAGCCGCCGCCGACCCCGGCTCAACTTCCTGGATCAGCAGACCGCCCTGCGTCGGCAGATCCAGCGCATCGGCGTAATCGCCTGAGACCGGCACCACCGATACGCCCAAGCGCGGCCGTTTGCGTCCGGCCTGGTAATCCTCCAGCAACGCCTTGGCGCGATTGATCGGCATCGCGAATCCGATACCGATGCTCCCCCCGTTGGGTCCGAGTATGGCAGTGTTGATGCCGATCACGTTGCCGCCCGAATCCAGCAGGGGTCCGCCGCTGTTGCCGAAGTTGATCGCGGCGTCGGTCTGGATCAGCCCTTCCAACTCCTGATTATTCTCACCGCGAATGCTGCGCCCGAGCGAGCTGACCACGCCCGTCGTCAGCGTCCCATTCAGCCCGAAAGGATTCCCGATCGCCAGCACCTTCTGGCCGACCTGCAAGGAATCCGAATCGCCCAGCCGCAGCCATGTCAGCTTCTTACGTGGCGTAATCTGAATCAAAGCCAGATCGTTGGCCTCGTCGCGCGTTACGAGCTTGGCCGGATAGCGGGTCTGATCCGATAGCGTCACCTCCAGCTGCCGGTCATTGGTGACCACGTGATTGTTCGTGAGAATCTTCCCATCGCCGCTGATCAAGAATCCCGAGCCTTGGTCCTTGGAAGGATAAATTTCAAGAAAGATGGTTCGGCGATAAACCGTACTGGTGATGTTCACGGTGGCCAAATGCGCGGATTTGTAAATCTCGATATTGTTCTCTTCGTCCGGGCCCAGGCTCGCGCTGCGAGCTACACTCGGTCCGGACCAGATCTGGCCGCCGGCATCGCGAATAGGCGCCAGAATCCGCTGCCGTCCCCAATTGGTCTTGGAAGTAACGATCAGAAATCCGCCCACGAGCAGGGCAGCAATCACGAATATACGCAGTCTCATTCCGATAAACTCCGCAGCGAGTTATACACGGCACGCACCTGTTCCAAGGTGTTCTCCTTGGTCCCCGAGGTATCGATTACATAGTCGGCCACTCGCACCTTCTCCTCAAGCGGCAATTGGCGGCTCAGCCGCGCCAGAACTTCTTCTCGCGTCAGCGCGCCGCGTTTCATGGCGCGCTCGATCTGTTGTTCGCGCGTGCAGGTCACCACGATTAGCCGGTCATATCGCTTATAACTCCCAGTTTCGACTAGAATCGCCGCCGCGACAACTACGATCGCCTTGGGATCGCGCTGAGCAATTTCGGCAATCATCCGCCTTTGGCGCTCGCCCACCGGCGGATGAACCATCTTATTTAGCATTTCCAGCCGTTCTGGGCGATCGAATACCAGCGCAGCCAGCCTTTTCCGATCGATGTTGGCGTCTGAATCCAGAATCTCCCGGCCAAATTCCCGGATGACCCCTTGGTAGGCCTCGCCGCCCGGCAGCAGAACTTCGTGGCCCAGTTGATCGGCTTCGATCAAGTAACAGCCCAGATCGGCCAGGGCCTTTCCGACGAAGCTTTTTCCGCTCGCCAGTCCTCCGGTCAGGCCTACCCGCAGCATAAATGCTGTTCCGCGGCTTGGACGGTGTTGGCCATCAGCATTGCGATGGTTAGAGGCCCGACGCCTCCAGGAACCGGAGTATACGCGCTGGCCAGTTCGAGCGCGGCCCGGGGCTCAACGTCGCCGACCACGCCTTTTCCGTCGCCGCCACGATTCTGACCCACATCGATTACGATGGCTCCGGGATTGATGAAATCTCGTGTCACGAACGACGGCCGCCCAATGGCTACCACCAAAATCTCCGCGCGCCGGCACTCGCCTGGAAGATCGGCGGTCTTGGAATGGCAGATCGTCACGGTCGCGTTTTGGTGCAGCAGCAGCAAGGCCATGGGTTTGCCAACAATATTGCTGCGTCCAACAACGACGGCTTTGCGGCCTGAAACCGGAATGCCGTAGCGCCGCAGCATCTCGATAATTCCCGCGGGTGTGCAGGCGCGAAGAGCGGGAATGTTCGCAACCAGGCTGCCTACGTTCACGGGATGAAATCCGTCGACGTCTTTATCCGGTTTGATGCTGAGCAGAACGCGGCGGCTGTCCACCTGCTTCGGCAGTGGCACCTGAATCAAGATGCCGTCGATCTCGGGACGCTGATTCAGCCCCTCGATAATCCCGAGAAGTTCTCCAGTCGAGATGTTTTCCGGTGGCGTGATTTTCTCGCTGTAAATGCCGAGTTCGCTGCAGGTTTTGATTTTGCCGCGAACGTAAATCTCTGAGGCAGGATCGTGCCCCACCAGAACCACCGCCAGGCCCGGCGGCCTCGCGCCCGCAGCAATTTTTGCGATGCGCGGCCGCAGCTCGGCAAGAATCTGCTCGCGGACCCACTTGCCATCCAGGATTTTTGCGCTCACTCATTCGTGAGCATAGCAGAGGAGTACGCGGCGACCGCCGAACAATGCAGCGCTTTACTTCGCCGGATGATTGGCGGATTTGCTGGACTTTTTGGCGGCGGGACCAGCTTTGTCAGCCAGCAACTTCTCAGCGAGTTCGCGAATATGCTGGTTCTGTTGGTCGTCGAAAAATTTCTCGTCCTGGCCCGAATACTGCGCCCGAATCACGCCTTGACGATCGATGAAAACCATCAGAGGAACCAGAGGGCGCTGGTCGGGAGGCCATTGGAGATATTTCAGCGCAGCTTCCCCGCCCGCGGTGCCTACGGGGAACGGCGGTTGGAAGCGCTGGATGAACCCCGGCAGGTCCGGGTTCTCGTTCACCGCTGCCTCTACTACCGCAAAACCTTTCGGACCGAGGTCCTTCTCAATGCCACTCAAGACCTGAGTGGTTTTTTGGCAGTGCGGTCAGGTGGTCAGAATGAAGACCAGGCACAGTACCTTGCCCCGGTATTGGCTCACCAGCAGCTGCTTGTTCTGGCCTACATCGATGACGAACTCGGGCGATTTGCGCGGAATCTCGATTGCGAACAAGGATGCCGTTACCAATGCCAGGATCAGTATCGCTCTATACATGAACCTAAAGTATAACGAACGAGGGAAAGGTGCGCGAGAATGCGCGATTTTGCGATGGGCGCACCCGCGCAAGACCACCCAGTACTCTCAAGGAGATTTTTCCGGTCCGGCGCGGCCGCAAATTCGATTTTCAGCGCCACGCCGTCCGTTATAATTGAGTTTCCCATGCACATCATACGTCGCGTAGCCGTACTAGGTGCGGGCACAATGGGTGCGCGGATCGCCGCGCATTTCGCCAATGCGGGCGTGCCTGCTTTTCTTTTAGACATCGTCGTTCCGGGCCAGCCGAATCGGAACGCGCCCGCGCTGAAAGGAATCGAGACCGCGCTCAAGCAGCGGCCCGGCGGTTTTTTTACCGACGAGAAAGTCGCGCTGGTTACTCCTGGCAATTTCGAAGACGATCTTGGGAAGCTCGCTGAATGCGACTGGATTATCGAAGCGGTGGTAGAGAACCTCGAGATCAAGCGCGACTTGTGGCGCAAAGTGGATGCGGTTCGCAAGCCGGACGCGATTCTCTCCACCAACACCAGCGGTATTCCGCTGGCAAAGATCTCGGCCGGTTTTTCGCATGATTTTTGCAGGCATTTCCTGGGCACCCATTTCTTCAATCCGCCGCGCTATCTGCATCTGATGGAGTTGATTCCGGGTGCCGACACCGATCCCCACATTCTGGCGGAAGTGGATGAGTTCGCCGACCGTAGGCTGGGCAAAGGCGTGGTGCGCACCAAGGACACGCCAAACTTCATCGCCAACCGCATTGGCAGCTTCTTCGGCGGCACCATCGCGAAAACGATGGTGGAAGAGGATTTCACCATCGAAGAGGTGGACGCGATCACAGGACCGCTGATCGGGTTGCCGAGCACGGCCAGCTTCCGTTTGCTGGACCTCGTCGGCCTGGACGTTTGGGCATTCGTCGGAAGCAATCTGTATGCGGCGGTCCCCAACGATCCCTGGCGCGAACGCTTCCTGCCGCTCGATTTCGAAAAGAAAATGATCGAGCAGAAATGGCTGGGAGACAAAACCGGCCAGGGTTTCTACAAGCGCGTGGGCAAGGGCGATGCCAAAGAAATCCAGGTTCTGGATTGGAAAACGCTGGAATACAAACCGCAATCCAAGCCCCGCTTCGCGTCCGTTGAAGCCGCGCGCAACGTCGAGGATTTGAGTGCGCGCCTGCGCACGCTGCTGCGCTCCGACGACCGTGCCGGCCGTTTCCTGTGGAAGGTCTTTAGCGACCTCTTCTTGTATTCGGCCGAGATGATACCTGAGATTTCGGACCGCATCGTCGAAATCGATCGCGCCATGCGCTGGGGCTATGCCAACAAGCTTGGGCCTTTCGAGCTGTGGGACGCGCTGGGCTTCGTGGACGTAGTCACGCGGCTGGAAGCAGATCGGCGTACACTGCCGGAGAACGTCAAGAAGATGCTCGCGCGCGCCGCTTTGTCACTGTACCGCCAAGCCGGCCAAGCGCATCCGGTAACCGAATACTTCGATTTCCACACCAACGCGTATCAGCCACTGGAGCCGCGGCCGGGGATCGTAACGCTGGCGGACCGCAAGCGCGCGAACGGCGTGATCGCCAAGAATGCGGGCGCTTCGCTGGTGGATGTGGGCGACGGCGTGCTTTGCGTCGAGTTCCACAGCAAGATGAACGCGCTCGGCGAAGACAACATCGGAATGCTGTACGCCGGCCTGGAAGAGACGAACAAGAGTTTCCAGGCCATGATTGTCGCCAACGAAGGCGAAAACTTCAGCGTGGGCGCCAATCTGATGATGGTCCTGTTGGCCGCTCAGGAAGGCGAATGGGATGAGTTGAACCGCGCGATTGCGCGCTTCCAGCAGGTCAATATGGCCCTGAAGTACGCCGCCAAACCGGTGGTGGCTGCGCCATTTTCGCGCACGCTCGGCGGCGGCTGCGAGATCGTGCTGCATGCCGCACGGGCGCAGGCTTCGGCGGAAACTTACATCGGACTGGTTGAGGTCGGCGTAGGCTTGATTCCGGGCGGAGGCGGCTGCAAGGAACTGCTGCTGCGCCTCCAGGATCCGCGCAAGGTCTTCGAGCTGATCGGCTATGCGAAGGTTTCCTCCAGCGCCGAAGACGCTAAGAAGCTGGGGCTGTTGGATCGCGCCGATGCGATCTCGATGAACCCGGAGCGGCTCATTGGTGACGCCAAAGCGCTCGCACTGGCGCTGGCTCCGCGCTATGCTCCGGCCGCCCCGCGCAACGATATCAAAGTCGCAGGAGAAGCGGGATTCGCGCTGCTGAAACTCGGCGCCTGGTCCATGCGCCAGGGGCATTTCATTAGCGACCATGACGCGCTGATTGCCGAAAAGCTTGGCTACGTCCTGACGGGCGGCCGCTTAACGGGCCAGCAGACCGTCTCTGAACAATATTTGCTCGATCTGGAACGCGAGGTATTCCTGAGCCTGTGCGGTCATCCGAAGACACAGGAGCGCATGGGGTATATGCTAAAGACAGGAAAACCGCTGCGAAACTAATGTCGCGCACGCCTTGGCGTGCCGCGTCCACATTCGTGTGAACGCCGTGGAACTAGCTTAGGAATATTCATGGAAGCCGTAATCATCGATTGTCTTCGAACCGCGATTGGAAAAGCCCCCAAGGGTACTCTCCGCAACACTCGTCCCGACGACCTGGCCGCCACCGTCTTCCGGCGGTTGCTCGAAAAATATCCCGCGGTTCCGGCCGCCGAGATCGACGACGTGATTCTTGGCTGCGCTAATCCGGAAGGCGAATCCGGGATGAACATGGCGCGTATCGCCGCATTGCGGGCAGGTCTGCCCGATTCGGTGCCGGGCGTGACCATCAACCGGTTCTGTTCGTCCGGGCTCCAGGCGATTGCTATGGCGGCGGAGAAGATTCGCTCCGGAGGCGCGCAGATTGTGATCGCGGGCGGCGCCGAGTCCATGAGCATGATCCCGATGTCGGGCTACCATTTCGCCCCTAATCCCTGGATGGTCGATCACATGCCGCAGATCTACATGGGCATGGGGCTGACCGCCGAAGAGGTGCAGCGTAAGTTCGACGTGAGCCGCGCGGATGCCGACCAGTTCGCGTACCGGAGCCATCAGAACGCGCTGCGTGCGCAGGCCGAAGGCAAATTCGACGACGAGATCGTTCCGGTAGAGGTGGATTCCACGCTGATCGAGGACGGCAAACCGGTGGAGCGCAAGGCGGTTTTCAAGAAAGACGAGGGTCCCCGCGCCGATACATCGATGGAAGCGCTGGCGAAATTGAAGCCGGTGTTCGATGCCAACGGCACCGTGACTGCGGGCAACTCCTCCCAAACCAGCGATGGCGCGGCGGCCGCGCTGGTAATGTCCGACAAGAAAGCCAAGGAGCTTGGATTGACTCCGAGGGCACGCTTCGTCAGCTTCGCGGTAGGCGGCGTGCCGCCGGAGATCATGGGCATCGGACCCGTGGTGGCGATTCCGAAAGCGCTGGCGCTCGCGGGATTAAAGGTCGAAGACATCGGTGTGATTGAACTGAACGAGGCTTTTGCCGCACAGGCGCTGGCGGTGATCCGGAAGACCGGGTTGGATCTGGAGCGCGTGAATCCGAATGGCGGCGCGATCGCTCTCGGCCATCCGCTGGGATGCACGGGCGCGAAGCTCACGGCCACGATTCTGCGCGAAATGAAACGCCGGGACACGAAATACGGAATGGTAACGATGTGCATTGGCGGCGGCCAGGGAGCCGCCGGGATATTTGAACGTTTGAACTGATCCGTTGGTGTGAGTGCCGCACGCCCAGTCGCGTGCGCCGAAAGGAATTATATGGCGACCTCTACTCTTTCCCCCACAAAACATAAAGGCGGTTCGTTCCTGCTCCAACCGACCTCTGCCGAGGAAGTCTTCACTCCCGAAGACTTCACAGACGAGCACCGGGCGATCGCGCGCACAACCGAAGAATTCTGGAACAAGGAAGTGGCGCCTAATCTCGAAGCCATCCAGCACCAGGAACCTGGCGTGGCAGTCTCGATCTTGAAGAAATCCGGCAAGCTGGGCCTTCCGGCAGTCGTGATTCCCGAAAAGTTCGGCGGTATGGAGATGGATTTGACATCCGCCATGGTTGTGGCGGAAGGCGTGTCTAAAGACGGTTCTTATTCGGCCTGGCACGGCGCCCAAGCTGGTATTGGCGCGCTCCCGTTGCTGCTGTTTGGCACCGAGGAGCAGAAGCAAAAATATCTTGCGAAGGTCGCAACGGCTGAAATGGTGGCGGCCTACTGCTTAACCGAGCCGCAAGCCGGCTCTGATTCGTTGGCGGCCAAAACCCGCGCGGACTTGACGCCCGACGGCAAGCATTATGTCCTGAACGGCCAGAAGATGTGGATTACCAACGGCGGCGCGGCGGACTTGTACACCGTTTTCGCTAAGATCGGCGGCGAGAAGTTCACCGCCTTCCTGGTCGAACGGGCCTTCCCCGGCGTTAAGCCCGGCGCTGAAGAAAAAAAGATGGGTATTAAAGGCAGCTCCACCACTGCCGTCTATTTGGACAATGTCAAAGTCCCTGTGGAAAACGTGCTGGGCGAGATCGGCCGCGGGCACATCATCGCTTTCAACATTCTGAATCTGGGGCGCCTCAAGCTTGGGCCCTTCGCGGTCGGGGGCGCCCGGGAAGTGCTGCGCCAGTCGATCAAGTACGCCAAAGAACGCAAGGCGTTCGGCAAGGCCATCGCCGAATTCGGCATGATCCAGCACAAGCTGGCCGAAATGGCCATCCGGCTGTTTGCCACCGAATCGTGCAGCTATCGCGTAGTGGGTTTGATCCAGGACGAAATGGAGGATTTCTCCTGGAAAAAGCCGGATGCCGCGCAGATCATGCTGAAAGCGGTCGAGGAGTTCGCCGTTGAGTGCTCTTTTATCAAGGTATTCGCATCCGAAATGCTGGATTATGTCGTGGACGAGGGCGTGCAAATCCACGGCGGCTACGGGTTCAGCCAGGAATATGCGGTGGAGCGCGCTTATCGCGACTCGCGCATCAATCGCATTTTCGAGGGCACCAACGAAATCAACCGCCTGCTCGCTACCGGCATGCTGCTCAAGCGGGCGCAGCGCGGGCAGCTAGGGCTGGTGGAGGCTGTTAAGAAGCTGCAAGCCGAGCTGCTGGCTGGTCCTTCGCTGTCGTCCGGCGGAACGGATGAGGAAGCGAAGCTGGTGGAGAATGCCAAGAAAGTGGCGCTGTTCGCGCTGGGGGTCGCATACCAGAAATATATGGACGCTGTTGAAGACCAGCAGGAGGTGCTGGCGGCCATCACCGACATTTCAATGAATGCGTTTGCGATGGAATCGGCGCTCTTGCGCTCGCAGAAGCTAGCCAAGAATGGAAAAGGCGAGAACGCGCGCGATATGGTTTCGGTTTTTCTGCGCGAAGCGATGGAGAATGTCGAGAGCGGCGCCCGGACCGTGCTCGCGGCGTGCTCGGAAGGCGATGCGCTGCGGATGAACCTGGGCGTGCTTAAGCGCTTTACGAAGTTCGAGCCGGTGGATGCGATCGCAACGCGCCGGCGGATCGCCGCGCGCATGCTCCAGGCGGATCGCTACATGGTGTAGCGTCCGCACCCGTGCGTGCAGCGTTCACGCTCGTGTGAACGCTGGTGTTGCAACTTGATCAACCCGCCGGCGCGGCACGCCGTGCGCCACAGCCGCTATGAAGATTGTCATCACGGTTGGCCTGCCCGGCTCGGGCAAGTCGACGTACCTGGCGGGCCTGGGCGTGAACCCCATCTCCTCCGACAATATCCGCCGCCTGCTGATCGATGATCCGTATGACCAGTCGATCCATGGACGCGTTTTCGCCGCCATGCGGTACTTGTTGCGGCATCGGCTAGCCATCGGCCGCCCCGCCAGTTACGTGGACGCCACGCACCTGATGCGGTGGGAGCGGCGGCCCTACGTCAAAATGGCGCAGCGGTATGGCTGCACGATCGAGGCCTGGTTCTTCGATGTACCGGCCGAAACATGCATCGAGCGCAACCGCCAGCGCGATCCAATGGTCCCAGCCGAAGCCATCCGCATTATGGCGGAATCGCTACAGCCGCCCACGCGCGAAGAAGGATTTACGCGCGTGAGAAGGATTACCAGCCTTTGATTGATCCGGGCTAGAACTTTAATCTGTGCAACGCTATGAGAAGCGCTCCTCGGCCGATCACGCCCGTGGCAGCCGACGAACCGGAGTTATACTGGCCTGAGCCATGCCCTCCAGGCCGCGCTTTACCGCCGCGCTGCTCCTCTCCGCCGTCCTGCTCTCCTCCTGCCGTGAGCGCACGCGCAAGCTCATCGGCGTCGTGCCGAAAGCCACCTCGCATCTATTTTTCGTATCGGTGCACGCCGGTGTGGACGCGGCCGCGAAGGAATTTGGCGTTGACGTGCTCTGGAATGGCCCGCGGGAGGAAACCGAATACTCGCGCCAGATCGAGATCGTGGATTCGATGATCGCGCGTCGTGTCGACGGGCTGGCCATCTCAGCTACCGATCACGCGGCGTTGGTGAAACCCGTTCAGCGCGCGATGCAAGCTGGTATTCCCGTAAGCGTCTTCGATTCCGGCCTGGACCTGACGGGCTACGTGACGTTCGTGGCCACCGATAACTATGCTGCCGGCCAAACCGCGGCGCGCCGCCTGGCCGAGCTGCTGCACGGCCACGGTCAAGTAGCGGAGCTTATGCATAAACCCGGCGGCATGTCGACTGTGGATCGGGAGCGCGGCTTTGAAGATGTGATCGCCAAGGAGTATCCGGCGATCCAAATCGTCGCGCGCCAGTACGGCATGGCCGACCGCGCCAAATCGCGAGACGCGGCCGAAGACATCCTCACCGCGCATCCCGGCCTAGACGGTTTTTTCGCCTCGGCGGAGGCCAACTCGATCGGCGCCATTCAAGCCATTAGGGCGCGCGGGCTCTCCGGCAAAATCAAGCTGGTCACCTTCGATTCCAGCGATATGCATATCGAGGCACTGAAGGACGGCACGATCGACGTCATGCTGGTTCAGGACCCATATCGCATCGGCTACGAAGCCGTGCGCAGCCTGGCCATGAAGCTCAACGGACAGACTCCGCCGCCTCAGATCGATCTGAAAGTGCACGAAATACGCCGCGCCGATCTCGGCCAGCCCGAAGTGCAGGCGCTGTTGTTTCCGAAGTGGCGTGCCGAGCAGCCTTAATCGCCGGCGCTAGTCGACGAATTCCACGCGGTATTCTTCGATCACGGGATTCGCTAAGACGTCCTGCGCGATCTGCTCGATTTCGGCCGCGGCCTTGTCGCGGTTGGTACCGGGTTCGAGCGTGATGTCGAAGAACTTGCCCTGCCGCACCGCCGCGATGGAGGTGTGGCCCAACCCCGCTAAAGCGGATCGTATAGTCTGACCCTGCGGGTCCAAAACGGTCGGCTTCATGGAGACGAACACGCGCGCTTTCATGGAACCTCCATTGTAGCGAGCGAACGCGCGGCTATTGCGGGGAGTTCCGGGGCCGATGAGATAGGAGAGGCGAAGAGGAAAAGTTCTCGGCCGCGGCTGGACACAAACCGCGCGACTGTCCTAACCTACAACTTAGGTCCGGAGGCGCAACATCGTAAAAGTCTGTGTGCTCGCCAGCAGCAGCTCGGGAAACTCGACCTTCATTTGCACCGAACGCACTCGCTTGCTGGTGGATGTGGGATTGAGCAAGCGGGATGTGCTCGGCCGGCTGGCCGCGATCGGCGAATCGGCCGAAGATTTGAACGCGATCCTGATCACGCACGAACACTCGGATCATGTGAGCGGCCTGGTAGCCGTCGCCCGTCAGTTGGACGTACCGGTCTTCATTACGCGGCTCACCGCGCCATCCATTCCCTGGGGCGAATACACACCCAGGCTGGACTGTTTTCAGGCAGGCACCAGCTTCATCATCGGCGACATCGATGTGGACAGCTTCACTGTGCCCCACGACGCCATCGATCCGGTAGGCTTCTGTTTTCGTACTCAGGGAATCAAGGTTGGCGTTGTAACGGATTTGGGATACGTACCCGATTCGATCAAATTTCACCTGCGAGGCGCGGATCTTCTGATCCTCGAATCCAACCACGATCTCGAGATGCTCAAGGTCGGCCCCTATCCCTGGTCGGTTAAGCAGCGCGTGATGGGGCGCAAAGGACATCTTTCCAACGATGTCGTTTCCGAGTTCATCGGCAGCGACCTGGACACATCTGTGAACACGCTGGTCCTGGGCCACCTAAGCGAACACAACAATCATCCCGAAATCGTACGAAGCGTGGCGGCCCGGGCGCTCGATCGCGCACGCCGGTCGCTGTTCACGCGATTGGTGGTGGCCGAGCCCCGCGGCCAGACCGAGGTCTTCACTTACTGAATGATCGACCGGTATACCAGGCCCGAAATGGGCCGCATCTGGAGCGAAGAAAATAAATATCGCCAATGGCTGGAAGTTGAGTTGGCGACGGCCGAAGCACTGGCCGAAACGGGCGAAGTGCCGGCCGATGCCGCCCGGCTGTTGCGCCAGCATGCGGGCTTTCAGGTTTCTCGCATCCAGGAAATCGAGCGCGAGGTCCGGCACGACGTAATCGCTTTCACCACCGCCGTCGCCGAAACAATGAAAGCCGCGGGACACGCCGAAGCATCGCGCTGGCTGCACTACGGCCTCACATCGAACGATGTCGTCGATACAGCGCAAGCTCTGCTGGTGCGTGGTGCTTCCGAAATCATTCGCGCAGGCATCCAGAAGCTGTCGGAAACGCTCAAGCGGCGCGCGTTCGAGTTCAAAGACACCGTCCAGATCGGGCGCACGCACGGCGTCCACGCCGAGCCGATCACCTTCGGCCTGAAACTGGCGCTTTGGTATGACGAGATGCGCCGCAACCTGGCCCGGTTCGCAGCGGCCGCCGAGGGCATGCGCGTCGGAAAAATTTCAGGCGCGGTCGGGACGTTCGGCCATATCGGGCCCGAAGCCGAAGAACGGATCTGCGCACGGCTCGGCCTCCGCCCGGCTCCGATCGCTTCACAGGTGATCTCACGCGACCGCCACGCCGAATACGTCGCCTCCCTCGCCCTTCTTGCCGCGACCATGGAAAAGATCGCGCTCGAGATCCGTCACTTGCAGCGAACTGAAGTGCGGGAGGCCGAAGAGCCGTTCGCCGAGGGCCAGAAGGGCTCTTCAGCCATGCCGCATAAGCGCAATCCAGTGGTATCCGAGCAGATCTGCGGCCTGGCGCGCGTGATCCGCGCCAATGCTCAGGCCGCGTTCGAGAATATTGCGCTCTGGCACGAACGCGACATCTCGCATTCTTCGGTGGAGCGCATTATCCTTCCCGATTCCACGACCTTGGCGGACTACATGCTCGCCAAGAGCGACTGGCTGGTGGCTGGCATGCGTGTTTACCCCGCGCGCATGAAGCAAAACCTGGATTCCACCCGTGGGTTAGTTTTCTCAGGTCAATTGCTCCTTGACCTCACCGCCGCCGGCATGCTCCGTGAGGAAGCTTACAAAACTGTCCAGGCGCACGCCATGAACGCCTGGGAAACCGGTGGCGACTTCCAAGCCGCCGTTTTGGCTGACCCAGCGATCCAGCATTATCTCACGACCGATCGGCTAGATCAGATATTCAGTGTTTCCAATCAGTTAGCTAACCTAGACCAGATCTTCCGCCGCGTTTTCGATCCAGCCCATTAGCTCCGGTTGAAATCAACGGGTTCAAATTGGGCGGTCTTCGATTAAACTAGAGAAGGACCGGGTTGTCTAGATGAAAAACATGAGCCTCGAAGACCGCATTACTGAAGTCGAGCTTGCTCGAGTGCTCCTTGTGGACGACGATCCCACCTCGCGCCTGACCCTGCAGACGGTCCTGCAAGCCGGCGGCTATCGCGTAGATGCGGCTGCATCGGCGGCAGAGGCCGTGGGCAAACTGGATGAGCAGGAGTACGAACTGGTTCTCAGCGACTTGCAAATGGAGTCGCCCGAGGCTGGACTGAAGGTTCTGGCTCACGCCCGCATGATGGATTATAAGCCTGCCACGGCGCTGGTAACCACGTACCAGAACCACGACCGCAGCATGAAAGTTGTGAAGCAGTCCCGGATGCTGATTAAGCCCGAAGATATTCCTGGCCTCCTTGGCAAGGTCGCGAACTTGATCAGCGAGCGTGCCGCGCGGCGGGTCCAGCGCGAGCTGCGCCACGCGACTACCTAGCCGCGGTTTTGTGCTACGCCACACTACTACCTGATCGCTCACCTCGCAGACTACCGATTTTCTGGCCGCTGGGTTCCCTCAATCTGATCGTTCACCGCACAGGTAATTCTGCAGTGGCGCTGGTAGCATATGGGCTTTGAATATAGATAGGCAGGTTGCCTGCGGCGGCGTCTTGCGGGACATAGAAATTGATCTGATACAGTCCCACGAATCCGGGCGCTAAGCCCGAAAAAAAGACGGTGCAATTCTCGTTGTCCAGGATCACCTGAAACGGATCCACTGTCTGTGCGAACGGCGGAGAAGTCGGCGAGCCATAGCCATCGGCCAAATTCTGGTTGAGCGGCCCCAGGCCGGTCACATACAACACCAGTGGCTCACCTCGAATTGCAGGATTCGACGGCCCGATCAGCGAGTAGTCGGAAGCTTCAGCGATGGCATAATTGCCTTGGTATACGAAAATCCCCGGATCTTCGGTGAATGAATCGGTGAAGAAATCCGCTACCTGCGAACCATTGTCCACAACCTGAATTTCCGCCGCTCCGGGACCGGTGGGCGCATCATACGGCACCTGAATGCTGATCTGATCCTGTCCGTTTGCATAGGCAATCGCATAGATCGGCGCCGGGATGCCGCTTACAAACACCTGTACTCCGGCGAGTACGTTTGGCAGCGGATTGGAATTCGCCACGACGACACCGTTGACGGTTGTCAGGTTCTCGCCAAAAATCGTTGCCAAACCGCCGGGGCTAATGCCATCTTGAAAGCTTGCCGCATTCACAATGGCGACCGACCCATTCTGCCTTGGCTTAACAGTAGAGGCATGCCTAGGCCGGTAATACGGGACCTTCTGCACTGAGGCCCGCTGGCAGAAACCCGGTACGGCACAACTACCGAGGAGTCCAACGCAGAGAGCGAATACGTTGACGTTGCCCATGCCTGTGAGACTCCCGTTACGGCACTGGCATTTCGCAATCCTAATTGGAGGTGGACAGGTGCACGAGCCGGACGGGCCGGAAACGGCTAGTACGGGCGCGCCTGCCTGCGATGAATAAAGGCTGGAGTGGCCTTAAATTACATCTACGCCCATGCTGCGCGCGGTGCCCTTGACGCTGCGCACAGCGGCCGCGAGATCGAAACAATTCAGGTCGGGCATCTTGATCTTGGCGATCTCTTCCACCTGTTTTTCCGTGATCTTGCCGACCTTGGTCTTATTCGGCTCCGCAGAGCCCTTGGCCAGGTTCACGGCGCGTTTGATCAGCACCGGAACGGGCGGCGTCTTGGTGATAAAGGTGAACGAACGGTCGCTGTAGATCGTGATCACCACCGGGATGATCAGCCCTTCCTGATCCTTGGCGGAGGTCTTGGCGTTGAACGCTTTGCAGAACTCCATGATGTTCACGCCTTGCGGTCCGAGCGCGGTGCCCACCGGAGGCGCCGGAGTGGCTTTCCCAGCCGGAATTTGCAGTTTGACTTGTGCGGTAACTTTCTTTGCCATGTTGTATCTAGTCTTTGCTGACCTGTAGGAAATCTAGCTCCACCGGGGTGGAACGTCCGAAAATCGTAACCATTACGCGCAATGTGTTGCGCTCGGCGTTGATCTCGTCCACCTTGCCCGAGAAGTTCGCGAATGGCCCGTCGATGATCTTCACAGTCTCGCCGCGCTCGAAGTTCATCTTCGGACGCGGCGTCTTGGCCGAAGTCTGCTGGCGATACAGGATCGAATTGACCTCGTCGGAGGAAAGCGGCACGGGACTATTTCCGCCTCCCACGAACCCGGTCACGCGCGGCGTGTTCTTGACCTCATGCCAGAGCTGGTCGTTCATTTCCATTTGGACCAGCACGTATCCGGGATACAGCAGCCGCTTGCTGGTTACTTTCTTGCCTGCGCGCAGTTCCATCACTTCCTCGGTGGGAATCAGGATTTGCCCGATCTTATCCGAGAAGCCGAAGGCCTGGGCGCGCGAACGCAGCGAATCCGCCACTTTCTGCTCAAATCCCGAATAGGTATGGATGATGTACCAGTTCTTGCTCTCGTCGACGGGCGGGGGCGTTTCGCCGCCTGCTTCGCCGGGGACTTCCGGCTGGTCTGCCGGCTCCGCGCCGTCCTGCGGTTCGGCGTCGTGCTCACCCGCGTCTTGTGTCGAAATAATCTCGTCGTCGGCCATGTGGTGCTTTCCGTCTAACGGGCGAACGTGGTGAAGAGCTTCTGGATGGCGCTGTTCACGATCTCATCTACCACCATGAAATACGCAGCCAGTGCGAACACGGACACAATCACAACGATCGTGGTCGCCCGCACTTGCTTCCAGGAAGGCCAAGTAACCAGGCGCATCTCATTTTGCAGATCTTCAAAGTAGTCCTTCACGCGAACGGGCCAAGTGGTGGCCCGCTGCATGAAATTCCCGCCCTCGCCCTCGCCTACCTGTGCTGTCGCCATTTTCATACTTCCTTAACTTTCTGCCACTGAGTTTTGCTGGCAGGGGCAGAGGGATTCGAACCCCCAAAGGCGGTTTTGGAGACCGCTGGTTTACCGTTAGCCTATGCCCCTAAAATTTTCCTTGAGTCCGGCCCAATCCTAAGGACCACTTTCAGTTTACTTGATTTCCCTATGTACTTGATGTTTGCGGCAAAACGCGCAGAACTTCTTTAATTCCAAGCGCTCCGTGGTGGTCTTCTTGTTCTTGGTTTTGCTGTAGTTCTTCCGCTTGCACTCCGTACACTGGAACGTTATGATCTCGCGCATTTCTGCTCCTATTCCAAAATCTCAGTCACGGTTCCGGCGCCCACGGTGCGTCCACCCTCGCGGATGGCGAACCGCAGCCCCTTGTCCATAGCGACGGGCGTGATCAGCTCGATCTCCAGACCCACGTTGTCGCCCGGCATGACCATCTCGGTCCCAGCCGGCAAAGTCGCCACCCCGGTTACGTCCGTGGTCCGGAAATAAAACTGCGGCCGATATCCCTTGAAGAAGGGCGTGTGCCGCCCGCCTTCATCTTTGGACAGCACGTAGACCTCGCCCTTGAACTTCTTGTGCGGCGTAATCGTGCCTGGCTTCGCAATCACCTGCCCGCGCTCCACTTCGTCCTTTTCAATACCGCGCAGCAGCAGCCCCACGTTGTCTCCGGCCCGCGCTTCGTCCAAAAGCTTCTTGAACATTTCGACGCCGGTTACCACCGTCTTGCGCGTGTCGCGGAATCCCACGATTTCCATTTCCTCGCCCACTTTGGCGATGCCTTTTTCCACACGCCCGGTCACCACCGTCCCGCGACCCTGGATCGAGAAAATATCCTCGATCGGCATCAGGAACGGCTTGTCGACGTCGCGCGCCGGCAGCGGAACATACTCGTCCACCTTCGACATCAACTCTTCCACCGTCTTTTCCCACTTCTCTTCGCCGTTCA
>DATGMH010000100.1:0-48012 GCA_035293725.1 Bryobacteraceae bacterium | reverse complement strand
AGGCTTTCACAACAAAATGGAGCTCATCAATCGACAAGCCTACGGCTTTCGGAACTTCCAAAATTACAGACTCAGAGTGAAGGTGCTATGTTCTTAGAATCAGTTTGGGGCTGGGTTGCCCCCATTGTTGGCGTAGAGCCGAAGGCCGGCTCAGGACGCGAAATGGGAATTTGGCTCCCCACCTTGGACACGTTTCGAACTTTCGCGGCCTAAAAGAAGCCCCACTCGAACCCGGCAATTCATTGTTCGCATTTGATTTAGACATGGATTGGCCGCGATCATCCAACCTGGGCCCGCAGATGAAGCACGTCTCGAACACCAGCGAATTTTCTTATCCTGGCAGCGGACCAAAACAGGACCGGCTTTTCACACCATCGGCGCAACAGGAATCTGGCATACTCAGACTTGTGACGATGAGTCAGCGGCGTGTGATGCGAGTGGACAGAATGCGAGTAAACTGGTCGTCTGAAAAGCTGCCAGCGGCAATCTATGGAATCGTGGTTATTGGCGCTCTGCTAGCCAGTTGTTCCAAGACGCATGCCCAGAAAGAACCTGAGCCGACGCCGGACGTGCGAATCGACCTCAAGGGTCTGGGGCTACCGAAGGACTTTTTTCGGGCCGGGAGGAATTACCTAGAACGATCATCGGTTTGTTGTTTGGCTGAGCAGCGGCGAGGTCGTTGTCGGTTTCAACACAAGCCCCAGTTCAAAAGTCGCGTCCGACCGCAAGGTCGATGGGTCCGCGCGGCTACTTGCTTACAGCGTGACCGGGGTTTTTAAAGCCAAGCGCGACATCGCCTACCTCGCAGACGGGTACGGCGAAATCGTAGCGGAGGGCGAAGCAACGCCAGGCCCGGGCGGCACTCTGCTGTTCAGATTGCAGTCCGTGAATCTCGATCAGGAAGGCAGGAGTGAATCAAAATCTGGCGTCCTGTTGCTCGATGCGAGCCTGCAAGACGTCGCGCGCCTTGATCGTTTTCTGGAACAAACAACCTTCATCAACCACGCTCTGGTATTTCAGGAGGGCTTCACCTTGGGCCAATCGCGGACTTACGACGTCCTGGATGGCTCTCCACCCTCACAGATAAAGCAATGGAAACAAGATTGGCCAATAGACGCACGCGATCGGAAGTTTGGGGAGCGGGGCGTCGCCTATATGACCTGTCAACAAGAGCTGCGACCGAATGAATACGTCTCGACTGGAATTGTCTATGCCGGCGCGAGGCAACGCTGCACAATGAATGCAGAGAGTGAGGATGGAACCACGTGGCAGGTTCGCCTGCGGGATGGCGACACAGCCCAGATTCTGGGAGTTTTGGCTAACGGGAGCGTTGCCGGACAAGTCAGCGTGAAAGAAAGCAAGGCAGGGCAACTCGTGATCTGGAAAAAGGATCAGACCACCGAGCTGCTGCCATGGATTCCGAAAGATTATTGCGGGTCGGTGCAAAGCGCTACCGCAGACATGTCACGGTACGCTGCCTTTGCTACGTGCGACGACCGCAGTGACAACGGCCGCTGGCTTGTCTTGGATCGGAAGTCGCAAACGCCGCTTGTAAATCGCCTGTTTCCGAAAAACGGACGCGCTGCGTTGTCCCCGGATGGGTCGAGGTACGCGAGCTTCGAGTCTGGCGAACTGCGCATCTACTCGCTACCAAAACCAGATTAGCAAACGGAGCATTCGTTACCAGTTCTAATCCATGCTGGGGTGGTCGCGAGAGTTCGAACTCCCAAGTTCATGAAAAAGAGGGGCGAGGCCAACAGATCGTGGGGTCTGGCGCGCCCGGAGGGACTCGAACCCCCGGCCTATTGGTTCGAAGCCAATCGCTCTATCCAGCTGAGCTACGGGCGCGCGTTTGCTACGCTTCGATAGTAGCATCGCCGGCCAACGGCGCACTTCCCGAGTAATGGCACTTCCGCGCCGTGTTGGTGTCCAAGTATCCGCCTCTTGCTCGCGCTCTCGATTCCTGCTAACTTGTTCCTTCGCCGCCGCAATCCCCCATACGGCGCCAACGCGATTCCACTGCGCAATGAGGCCACGTTCCCGTTGAAATTCGAAATTGAAATCAAGCTGCGGCTCCCGTTGGATCTCGGCAAGATCCGGCACGCGCTCCAGAAAGCAGGCTTTCGGGTCGTCGAGCCGCGCATTCGCGAAACCAACATCCTCTTCGACAACTCTAAGCGCACGCTGCGCAAGCACGGCAAGCTTCTTCGCCTGCGCCGCGCGGGTGCGCACCGCTTCCTCACCTATAAAGGCCCCTCGGAACCGAGCCGCTACAAGAAACGGCAGGAACTCGAGATCCATCTCGACGATGGCGATAGGCTGGGTGAAATTTTCTCGCATCTCGGGTTCAGGCCGGTGTTCAGGTACGAGAAATTCCGCACAGAGTACGCCAAACCGCGTAGCGAAGGCAAAGTGCTTCTGGACGAAACGCCGATCGGTAATTTTTTGGAAATTGAAGGCAGCCCGCGCTGGATCGATCGCACCGCTCGCGCGCTCGGGTTCCGCCGTCAAGATTACATCACGCGCAGCTACGGCTATCTATATCTCGCCTACTGCCGCGAACGCCGTATAGCGCCTAAAGACATGCTGTTTAGCGATAAGAAATTGAAACGCGCGCGCAAAAGACAATGACTCACGAAACCCGCTTCCGCGTGCGCTATGCCGAAACCGACCAGATGGGCGTGGTCTACTACGCGAATTACCTGGTCTGGATGGAAATCGGTCGGGCCGAGTATTGCCGCGCCGCAGGCGTACGCTACAAAGACATGGAATCCGTCGATGGCATTCGCTTGGCCGTGGTTGAGGCGCAGTGCCGCTATTTACATCCGGCCCGCTACGACGAAGAGGTGGCAGTCGAAACTGGCATCGCCCGCGCCAACCGCAGAATGGTCGAATTCGAATACAACATCCGCGATGCAGCGACCGGCCAGGCACGGGCCAGCGGCTCAACTAAACACTTCTTCCTTGGACCTGACATGAAGCCTGTGAAGCTTCCCGAGAAGTACTTCGCTTTCTTTGGTATTGCCGTGGACGGTCGCTAGTTCTGGGGGTCGTTGAACTTAATGGTCGATTCGCCGGTGAACTTGTGATAGTTCCGGAACTCGATCACGTTGCGCTCGCATTCGTTGGATCCTCGCGCGCAACTGAGGACTTCCGCATGCACCGGCAGCAGGAATTTCTCCGCCGTGCCGAGCGTTACGTAATCATAGTCCACGGCTGTCTCCACCGAAACGCGCGGGAAACCCTCGGGGATTTCCTGGGCCTGCATCTCAATACGTAGCGTGTGCGCACCGTCTTTATCGACCCACACCGAGCCTTTGTAGGCAGGCATAATATACTGGCCGGGCACCGAGACCTTCCACGACGACCGCTGCCGTTCGACTGAAAAATCGTAGACCGACGAGGGCCGGTGGGCGATTGTGTCTTCCTCGGCATAGCGGAACCGCGCCGCGCTGGCCGGGGAGTAGATCTCAGCCAAAATGGTTCCGAACTCACCGGTCGACCACGCCCCCGATTCCTCCGGTGGCTTCTTAGACGGCTTTCCATTGATCGTCAGATTCCGGTAGCTCTCTTTGCCGCTGTCATAGACCACCTCAGCCCCGATCACGTCCACGACGTTCCAGCTGGGCACGCGGGTCTCGCTGACATACCGCGTAGTCAACTCCTGGCAGACGTAGTTTGGTAGTCCTTCCAGAAAAGATGCAGCCACATCGCGGGCTTTTTCCACCAGCGCCATGCGTGGATTGTTCGACGCCCCGGCAGGCGCGCGCTGCGCGATGGTCTCCGCTGCTGGCCTTGCGTCCGCCACCTCTCGAGACGCCGAAGCTGCCGCGGTCTCCTCAGCCTTACGCTCCCGCTCCACGTGATCCGGAACCCCGCGTTTCAGCTTCGGCGGCGCGTCCCCCGGGTCCTTGTCATCGGTGCGCACGAGAATGGTGGGCGGCGGTCCGGTGCGTTCTTCCTCCACCGGGGCGGCCCCTTGGTCGCTGGCCTCGACCTTCTTAGCCATGGCCGGATTCACCTTAATGCTGACGGCCTCGAACAAGCCGTCTTTGTCCTGTGTCGCGACGATGTCCACGCCGTCGCCCGGCTTCAGCTCGTTGGCAGGCTTGGTTGTCGAATCGGCGATCTGAAACGTGATGATCCGCGTGTCTTCCGCCTCCAGGTCGATGGATCTCGCGTCCACTTTGCGGATCGCGCCGCTAAACGTTTGATTGATGGGCTTGGCGTCGCTGTTGCCAGACCTGCGCGTCCGCCCGCCGGGTATCGGACTTCCTGGATTATTGCCCGGATTGCCGTTGCGCGGATAACGCCCGGGATATTGGCCAGGCGGATACTGGCCGGGCAGAGGTCCCCCGATTTGGCCAAACAGCACAAATCCTGATAGCAGCAATAGGAGCGCGGGTAGCAATCTTCTCCTTAGACGAACCGGCCAACCCTCAGGGTACAACGGAAACCGTAAGAAAACTTATCCCTGGACGCGCTTCGCCTTTCCGGCCCAAAACTTCTCCCGCAGGACCAGTTTGCGGATCTTGCCCGTTCCGGTCTTCGGCAGCGGCTCGTCGTGAAACTCCACCATCCGCGGCAGCTTGAATTTCCCCAGGCGCTGCTGAAGAAATTCCATCAAGTGCTCGGACGTAAGCGTCGATCCTGGTTTCCGCACCACTACGGCCGCCGGTACTTCGCCCCATTTCTCGTCAGGTGCCGCGACCACCGCACACTCGAACACCTCCGGATGCGCGAAGATGGCCTTTTCCACTTCCAGCGACGAAATATTCTCACCACCGCTGATGATGATCTCCTTCTTGCGATCCACGATGTGAATGAACCCGTCCTCGTCCCATACCGCCATGTCACCGGTGTGAAACCAAGGTCCGCTCATCACCGACGCAGTTACGTCCGGCTCGCGGAAATAACCCTCCATCACGTGATCGCCTGCCGCCACGACCTCGCCAATAGCCTGCATGTCGCGCGGAACATCGTTCATATTATTGTCGACCACCCGCACGCGCACGCCGATGATCGGCCAGCCGGCCATAGCGCGCCGCCGATGCCGATCGTCTTCCGACTTATACTCCAAGCCCGGTTTCGCCCGCGCTGAAGTAAGAAACGGCGACGTCTCGGTGAGGCCATACCCGCTGTAAACGTCGGCGTGGAACGCCTTCTCTAAGCGAGCGATCAGCTCGGGTGATGCCGCAGCTCCGCCAACGGTGATGTTGCGCATGCTTGAAAGATCGTAGTTGCCGATGTCGGGCGCGTTTAGCATGGCGTTCGCCATGGTCGGCACGACGCTCATGTCCGTCGCGCGATGCTCCTGAATCAGCTTGAAGACTCCCGTTGGCTCGAACCGCCGTACCATCACTTGTTTGACGCCCAACATCGTCGAGGCATGCGCGTGACCCCAGCCGTTGGCGTGGAACAGAGGGATGGTATGCAGATCCACCATCGTGTCTACGTCCTTGTACGCCCCCGCCGCATCCAGCGCGTGCAAGTACAGCGTGCGATGGCCCAGCATGACACCCTTGGGCGTTCCGGTACTGCCGCTGGTGTAGAACAACTCGGCGATCGCGTTCTCGTCGATGCTGAAAATGTCGGCCCGCTCTCGATGCCCATTCGCGATCAGCTCCGCGTAGGTCATGTCTGCTACGGGGATTTTTTCGTTGATGGTGACGAAACGCTCGATATCACGGCAGGCCGGCTTGAGCTGTTCCACCAGCGGCGCGAAGTCGTTCTCGAAGATGAGCATCCGGGCGCCGGAATGGTTCAGAATGTTGATCAGCTCTAGCGGCGACAGGCGCACGTTCAGGGGCATCACGACAGCGCGCGCCTGCACTACGCCGTAGTAACCTTCGAGTAACTGGTGGTTGTTGAAACTTAAGTACGCCACGCGGTCGCCGGGGGCGATGCCTTCCTTACACAGCGCGGTCGCCAGCTTTTCGCAGCGTTCGCCAAACTGATCAAACGTGAATTGCTGCTGTCCGCAAACCACTCCAATCTTCTTGCCGAACAGGTCGACGGCGCGGTGGAGACACCGGACCGGAGTCAATGGAACGAACATGGTCGAATTGTAGCAAGGGCTGAATGTAAGCTGCCGTTCGAAGTGCCCAGTTACGGCACTTCGCGCCTCCGAGGTCAATCGCCGGAACACGCACCAGGGACGCCGCCGCAGCGTGGTTTAGCCGCTTGGGCGCGGCGTGATGTTCGTTGTGCTCATGAGAAAATGAAAGCGCGCGAAAAGTAAGGCCCCACCATGACCGCCGCACAATCCCGAGCGCTGGGCCTGGCCGCCATCGCAACCGCGTTGATCACGTTAGCGATCATCAGTGTTTTGACATACCAGGACTGGAAGCGCTATGGAATGGCGCGCGCCAACACACTGACGGATCAGCGCATCCTGAGCCTCAATGGATCCATTCTGGACGATCTACGAGATGCAGAAACGGGGCAGCGAGGATTCTTGTTGACCGGCAGGGCGGAGTATCTGGAGCCGTATCGCGCGGCGCTGGACCGGCTCCCAAACGAAACTCGGGAACTCGGTGTGCTGACGGGCAACGATCCGGACCAGCATCGCCGATTCGCGCGCTTGCAGCCGCTCATCGCGAAAAAGCTGGAAGAATTGCGAACGACTATCGAACTTCGGCAATCACAGCAACCCGATGCAGCGCTCGCGCTGATGATTTCAAGTCAGGGAAAACAGACCATGGATCAAATTCGGCGCGTGTCGCAGGAGATTGAAGATGCCGAGACCGCGCGGTCTAACGCCGCTTGGCAGGATCTGGAGTCTTGGACACAGCAACTGCGTCTCGTGATGCTGTTTGGCGGGGTTCTGATGGCCGCTCTGGTTGGAATCGGAGGTCTGGCGTTGACAAACGCTTCGGACAAAACGGTGCGCCTCGCGGTGCAATTGAGCCAGTCCAAACGTGCCACCGATGAAACGCACGACATGATGCGGGCAGCCCTGTACAGCATCGGCGATGCCGTGATCACAACGGATCGCGAAGGCGCCGTGCAAATCATGAACAGCGTTGCGGAGAGCCTTACGGGATATCGGGAGAGCGATGCGCGGGGCGCCGGCATCGAGCGCATTATCCGCATCGTGAATCACGACACGCGCGAAACCGTGGAAAACCCTGTTCGGCAGGTAATCAAAGACGGCAAAGTCGTGGCACTGGCCAATCATACCGTGCTCATTTCCCGAAGCGGGGCGGAAGTTCCTATAGATGATAGTGCCGCGCCCATTACGAGTGCATCGGGGGAACTTACGGGCGTCGTGCTCGTGTTTCGGGACGTCTCCGAGCGCAAAAAAGCATTTGATATCGCCCGCCGGCTGGCCGCCATCGTAGAAGACTCCGATGATGCCATCGTGGCCGAATCGCTGGATGGAACGATTACCGCCTGGAACCGCGGCGCGGAACGCCTGTTTGGCTACTCGGCCGAAGAGATCGTCGGCGCCCCGATCTCGCGCATCATACCGCCCGACCGTCTGGATGAAATGCGCATCATCCTGGAGCGAATTGGCCGTGGAGATGCCGTTGACCATTCGGAGACTGAGAGAATCGCCAAAGACGGGCGCCGAATCAGGGTTTCGATCACCATATCGCCCATCCGTGACGATGCGGGCCGCGTAGTAGGAGCCTCCAAAATCGCGCGAGACGTTACGCGCCAAACGCAACTCGAAGAGTTGGTCCGTCAGACGCAGAAGATGGAAGCGGTAGGGCGGCTAGCGGGCGGGCTGGCGCACGATTTCAATAATCTTCTCACCGTGATCCTTGGCTATGCTGTAGCCATCAAGAACCGGATTTCGCCGGAGGATCCCCTACATAACACCGTCAACGAAATTCTCACCGCCGGCGAACGGGCGGCCTCACTTACAGGGCAGTTGCTCGCCTTCAGCCGTAAACAGGTGATCCAGCCGCAAATCGTTGACCTCAATCTGTTCGTTTCCGGCACGCGAAACATGCTCGAACGCCTGCTCGGAGAAGATGTCGATTTGGCCGCGGTGTTGGACCCCGAACCGTGCTTTGTAAACATGGACACGGGCCAGCTTACTCAAATTTTGATGAATCTGGCCGTCAATTCCCGTGACGCAATGCCCACCGGAGGAAAGCTGACCATCGAAACGCGCACGGTTGTGCGTGAACGGGAGGACCTGGGCCGTCGCGGCATCCGTCCAGCGGGGGCTTATGCCGTCCTCGCGGTATCGGACACCGGCGTCGGTATGTCGCCCGAAACCGAGGCTCACATATTTGAGCCTTTCTTCACGACCAAGGAGCCCGGTAAAGGCACCGGCCTGGGTCTGGCCACGGTGTACGGCATCGTCACGCAAAACAGCGGATGGGTGGATTTTTACACCGAGCCGAATCACGGGACCACATTCCGGATCTACTTGCCGCGCGTCCCGGCGCCAATCGAGGCTGAAACACCGCAGTCGAAAGAGGTAACGCAGCCATCGCCCGCTGCGACGATCTTGCTAGTTGAGGATCAGGCCGCCATCCGCATGCTTGCCGAAGACGTTTTGGCGGACGCCGGACACCGGGTGTTGAGTGCTTCTAACGGGCGCTCCGGGTTAGAACTCGCGCAAAAGCATCGCGACACTATCGATCTCCTGATCACTGACGTTGTCATGCCGGAGATGAGCGGTCCGGACCTGGCCGATCAATTGACCAAGCTGCGGCCTGGCTTAATCGTGCTGTTTGTCTCCGGATATACCGATCATGCTCTGCTGCATCGCGGGAGCATCGAGCAAGGGACGGCATTTCTGCAAAAGCCGTTCCTACCGGAACAGCTGGTTGCAAAAGTAAGCCAGCTTCTACGTGAAAACGTGCCGCATGCGCCCGCACGTGTGGCATCGCCTGCCTTGGGCGCTCGCGGTTCACCGTCTACCGGCGGCCGCGAAGGCGATTGATCTCCCGGCGGTCCCGCTTGGAAGGCCTCGCGCGAGGCGGTTCAAATTGAGGCGATGCTTTCCGCTGTTCGATTTGTTTGAACCGGGCCTCCCGGCTTTCTTGCGTTTCGTAATACAGCATCTGCGCCGCGGCTGCCGGACCCCGCAGTTCACTCAGCATAAGCACGTCCACCTCAAATTCCCCGCTGTCGTTCTTAATCCTCAGGCGGTCTCCGACATGAACTTCGCGGGCGGGCTTGGCAATCTGTCCGTTCGATTCCACCCGCCCCAGTTCACAAGCGCGAGCGGCTAGTGAGCGGGTTTTAAAGAACCGCGCCGCCCAAAGCCACTTATCGATTCGTACGCGGTCCATATTGGCAGCGCTTGAACGAGGGCGGCTGTCTACCGGCATTCTTTGTGCACGGCGCGAATCGCTCGCTCGAGGCCGTCGCGATGGACCACGACGCTGATGGTCAGCTCGCTGGAACCTTGCGCGATAGCAATAATATTGACGTCTTCCTTCGAAATGGCGCTGAAGATCCGGCCTGCAAGGCCCTGTGTTCCGTGCATGCCCTCGCCCACGACAGCCAACAAGCCGACATTCTCGTCTACATCGATCGGCTTTAAGTACCCGTGTGTAAGTTCTAGCGCCAGGTCGGCTTCCAGGGACTTCATCGCCGCCGGAAGTTCCTCTTTGCGCACCAGGAAACAGAAACTCTGCCGGTAGCTCGAACTGGTAAGCGCCAGCACCTCGGCATTGGCGTCCGCGAGAGCTTCGAGCGCGCGAGCCATCAGACGCGTGCCGCTGACCGCCGCGCTGGCGGGCTCGAGCGAAATGAGCGCGACATTCGCCATCGAGGTAACGGCTCGGGGGCCAGGAGGCGCGTCCACCTTCGACAGAATCCGCGTGCCGCGATGCGATCGATTGAAGCTGTTCTTGCTCCAGACGGGAATCTGCCGGTCCACCAGAGGCGCCAGCGTCCGTGGATGCAAAACTTTGGCTCCGTTGTAGGCCAATTCGGCAGCTTCGCTATATGTCACCGCGTCCAGGACGCGTGCATCCTTCACCAGCCGCGGATCGGCGCTCATGATTCCGTCGACATCGGTCCAGATCCACAACTCGGCTGCGTCGAGAGCTGCCGCCAGAATAGATGCAGAAAAATCCGACCCGCCGCGGCCCAGGGTGGTGGGCCGTCCGTTCACAGTGGCACCGTTGAAACCTGTAACAACGGGAATCACGCCAGAATCCAAGAGCGGCTTAATTATCGCCTGCGCCTTCTGGCGCGTTGCATCCATGATCGGAGTCGCGTTGCCGAACACTGCGTCCGTTACGATCACGTCCGCACCGTTGATCGACTTGGCTGCTATTTGCTTGGAGGACAGATGCTCGGCCAGCATCAGGGCGGTGAGGCGCTCGCCGATAGCGATGGCTTCGTCTACGGAGCGAGCCGGCCGATCGCCGAGCATAAGCATTCCGTTGGCAAGCCGCTCGAAGTCCGCGATCAGATTTCTCACGCCCTCGCCGGCTCGCTCGCCAATGCCCAATCCCCTACAAGCGTCCAGATGCCGCGCCAGCAGTTGAGCCACGCTGGCCTCTACGTGGGCCTCATCGCCGCCCTCCGCATGGCGAAGCGTATTCAACAAAAGATCTGTAACGCCGGACATTGCGGAAACCACCGCTAATACCGGACGGACACTCCGTTGCTCCCGGCAAATATCGGCTGCCACGCAGATCCGCTCGGCGGATCCCATTGACGTTCCGCCGAACTTCATGACCAGCAAGCCCTCGGTCATTCGGTCCGCTCCTTCCCGTTGGAAGTCCGGTCGCGTATGATTTTTAGCAACGCAGCCTCCACCTGTTCTATCGTTAAGCCCGTGGTGTCCACGTAGACGGCATCCGGCGCCTGTACCAGAGGCGAGTGCGGCCGGGTCTGGTCGCGGCGATCGCGTTGCCGGATCTTTTCCGCAACCAACTCGGCCGGCAAGTCCGACTCGATGGCGCGGCGCTCGGCCCGCACCTCCGGCAGAGCATCCAAGAAGATTTTTACGGTGGCATTCGGAAATACCACGGATCCGATGTCGCGGCCTTCCATCACCACGGAGGCGCGCTCACCGATGTCGCGCTGCTTGGCCACCAGAGCCCGCCGCACCGCCGGAATCCGCGAAACCTCCGAGGCTGCGTCGCCGACCTCGGGCGCACGAATGTCCCGGCTGACATCCTCACCGTTTAGCAGCACTTTTTCGTCGCCCGAAACAAATTCAATCCTCGCTTCGTTGGCAAGCTGCTCGAGCCGGTGCATGTCGGATGTGGCAATACCGCGCCGCAGCGCCCACAGCGCGATCGCGCGGTACATCGCGCCGGTATCGATGTAGAGGAAACCCAGTTTGTCCGCAATACGCCGGGCTATCGTACTTTTTCCCGCGCCGGCCGGACCGTCGATCGCAACTGTGATGCGCTTGGTCAAATTATCATGAAAGCACATGCACGAGGAGATTTCCCGGGCGCTCCAGGCAGGAGGCACGCTCGTCACAATTAACCGGCGCTTGGCGCGTTCATATATGCGCGAGTTTCACGCGCAACAGCAACGGTTGGGCGGCTCGGTGTGGAACGCACCGGATATTCTTCCTCTGGACGCGTTTCTCGAACGGGCCTGGAAAAACTGGCTGTGGCGCAACGCTTCAGGCGGCCTCGTTCTGCTGGATACCTGGCAGGAACAGATCGTCTGGGAACAGGTCATTCGCGAATCGCCGGCGGGCGAAACACTGCTTCGCATCCCAGAAACAGCACGCCTGGCCCGCGATACGTGGCGGCTGATCCAGGCTTACAGGCTGCCGGTGCCCAAGGGTTTCGAAGCCACCGAGGATTGCTCCGCGTTCGCGTCCTGGGCGCACGATTTCGAGAAACGCTGCCAAGCGCGCCGTTGGCTCGAATCAGCGTGTCTCGGCGACTTCGTGTCGGCACGCCTCATCGCGAGTGAGATGCCGCGGCCGCAGGCGCTGTATGCAGCGGGCTTTGAGGAACTCACGCCGCAACAGGAAGATCTCTTCGCGGCTTTAGACGGCCCGATCAGGATCGAGGCTCCGCACAGCACGGCCCGAATCAATCAACTCAGGTTTCAAGATGCCGATTTGGAGATTCAGGCCGCTGCCCTGCGGGCGCGCACTTGGATCGAACAAGACGGTGAGACGAAGATCGGGATCATCGTTCCCGACTTGGCGCGCGCACGTACAAAGATCGAGCGCATTTTCAAGCGCGTGCTCGATCCGTCCTCCAGCCTCGCGGACGCCGAGGCATCTTTTCATATGTCCCTCGGCGCGCCGCTGGGTACCATCTCCATGATTCATGCCGCGCTTCTGGTCCTGGAACTCGGGCTGCACGGACTGGCGCTGCCAGCCGCCGGCATGCTGCTGCGTTCGCCCTTCCTGGGCGGATTCCACGCGGAAGCGAGCCGGCGCAGTCTGGTCGATGCACGACTTAGGAGGGATGGTTTTTGGACCTTGACCACGGCTCTACTTGCGCGCGAGGCCAGGGAATGCCCCGTTTTGCAGCGCAATCTGGCACGGTTCGCAAAAATTGCCCAAGCATTGCCCGGCGCGCAGCGCGCGAGCGAATGGAGCCGTCACTTTGCGCAATTGCTCGAAGCCGTTGGATGGCCGGGCGACCGCGCGCTGAACAGCCGCGAATTTCAATTGCAGCGGGCTTGGCACGATTGTCTGTCGGCGCTCGCATCGCTCGATATTGCGCTGCGGCACATCAGTTTCGGCGAAGCTCTGTCGCGATTGCGCGAGATCGCCGCTTCACAGGTATTCCAGGTGGAAAATGAAGGCGCTCCCATTCAGATCATGGGTGCCTTGGAAGCTTCCGGGCTATGCTTCGATCACCTCTGGATCATGGGTCTGCACGACGAGGCATTGCCGCTACCCGCCGCGCCCAACCCGTTCCTTCCGCTTTCGCTCCAGCGCGAGCACAAGCTGCCCCACTCGTCGGCTGACCGGGAATTGGAATTCGCAACCAAGCTGATCGCGCGCCTGCTAGCCGCGTCGCCCGACGTCGTAGTGAGTTACCCGGCTTCGGATGGTGACCGCGCGTTGTCTCCAAGTCCGCTGTTTAAGGCCGCGTGGGAAAGTGCCCATGGCGAACCCACTCCGGCCCAGAACGGGGCCACTCAGATGCGTTCCACCGCTCGTTTTCAAGAGCTCGCGGACGAAATGGCTTCCCCAGTTGCTGGCGGATCCGAGCAACGCGGCGGCGCATCGCTATTTAAGGACATGGCGGCGTGCCCTTTCCGTGCTTTTGCAAGACATCGCCTCTTGGCCCGGCCGCTTGAAGAAACAACGCCGGGGCTGAGTTACAAGGATCGCGGCATTACTGTGCATCGCGCCCTGCAGATCGTCTGGAGCGAACTGCGGTCGCACGAACGTTTGACGGAGTTGGACTCTGCCGAATTGGAGGCCGTTATCTCCCGTGCCGCCATGGCAGCTGTCGAAGCGATTCCACACACGCTCGGCGGCCGGCTGGAGCAGCGCCGCCTGGAGAAGCTCTTATCGAATTGGTTGGAGATCGAAAAATCACGCGCGCCATTCACCGTTCACGCGGCTGAAATCGAGCGCGAGGTCTCGATCGGCGGTTTGCAGATCAAGACCCGGGCCGATCGCATTGACGAACTGGCCTCGGGCGGTGACATCATTGTCGACTATAAAACGGGACAGCTTAGATCCACTGCTTGGGATTCCGAGCGCCCGGCCGAACCGCAGGTTCCGCTGTACTGCGCAACCAGCGAGCGCGCCATAGCCGGCGCTGCTATCGCCCAACTTCGAGCGGGCGATCTCTGCTTTCAGGGTGTGATGGAGAGCACCGCCGCATTGCCGATGAAGACGATGCGGTTTGTGCAGCCATTGCCATTCGCGAAGCAGGTCACCAGGTGGCGTGTGGTACTGGAGCAGCTAGCGGAGAATTTTCGCGCGGGCCGCGCCGAGGTAGACCCAAAGGAAGGCGCGTGCGAGAACTGTGGACTTTGGGCACTGTGCCGGATCCGGGATCTTCGATGACCGAAGACGCCACCAGCCGCGCCCGCGCACTGGATTCATCGCGTTCTTTCCTGGTACAGGCGCCGGCCGGCTCCGGAAAGACCGAACTGTTGATCCAGCGCTACTTGACACTGCTTCCGACGGTGGAAAGTCCGGATGCCATCATCGCCATTACATTCACGCGCAAGGCGGCGGGAGAGATGCGCGCACGCGTTCTCGAAGCGCTCCGGCGGGCGGAGTCTGACACTCCACCCGAGCCGGGGCATGAGCTGACTACTTTTCAAATTGCGCGGGCCGCGTTGGAACACAACCGGCGGCTAGGTTGGAATGTCACGGAAAATCCGGCGCAGATCCGGATCGAAACCATCGACGCGCTGTGTGCCTCGATCACGCGCCGCATGCCCTGGCTCGCTCGTTTTGGCGCGATGCCTGAAATTATCGAAAACGCCCAGGACCACTATCGTGAGGCGGCTCGCAACACCCTGCGGCACGCCCAGCGTGGTGAAGATGCGTTAGCGTCGATGCTCCTGCACCTGGACAACGATTTCAACGCCGCCGAGCGGCTATTGATCCAGATGCTCGAAAAACGGGATCAATGGCTGCGGCATTCCGGTGCGGTGTCAGTCCGGGCTGAATTGGAGGCGGCTTTGGAGCGCTTGGTCCGGCATCAGCTCGCGGAGTTACGTTCCCAGTTTGTGCCCGACGTTGCCTCCGAGATCGCGCGGCTGCTGGAATTCAGACAGTTCCCCGGGGCGGATCCCGGCGATCTGCCGCTATGGAATCGAGTTGCCGATCTGCTGCTCACGAAAGACGGAAGATGGCGCAAACGATTCGACCATGGATATCGCCAGCAGGCGCTTGTGGCGGCGGTGCAGCCGGACCAGCGGTTGCGTGAACTCCTGCACGCCGCGCGCAGACTTCCGGCGGCTCAATTCACCGATTCGCAATGGCAGGCCATGCAGGCTGTGGTATCGGTTCTGAAGCTCGCAGTCGCGGAGCTGCAGTTGGTTTTCCGCGAACGCGGCTCGGTGGATTTTGCCGAACTGGCTATTCGTGCGTCCGAGGCGCTCGGGCGGCTAGACTCGCCCACCGACCTCGCTCTCGGGCTGGGCCATAAGATCCAACACATCCTGGTGGACGAATTTCAGGACACATCGTTCACGCAATTCGAGCTGCTTGAAAAATTGACGGTGGGCTGGGAGCCGGGCGACGGCCGGACTTTGTTCCTGGTCGGCGACCCAATGCAGTCTATCTATCGCTTCCGCGAGGCCGATGTCAGCCTTTTTCTAAAAGCCCGCGAAGACGGCATCGGATCGATTCGTTTCGAAGCGCTGACGCTATCCACGAATTTCCGCTCCTGTCCCGAGCTGGTGCGTTGGATGAACGACAGCTTCCGCGAGATCTTTCCTGCGGAGGACAACACCGATTCGGGTGCGGTTTCATACTCGCCCGGCGTGCCAGGGGTAGAGCAGACCGGCGGCGGAATCGACGTGCATGCGTTTATGGATGCGGAGGCCGAGGCGGAGCGCGTCTTGGATCTGGTCCGCGCATCGAACGAGGGCACCACGGCCGTCTTGGTTCGCGCCCGCGCGCATCTCACGGCCATCATCCGGACGTTGAAGCAGAACGGGGTCGCTTTTCAAGCCGTTGAAATCGATCAACTTGGCGACCGGCCTGTCATTGAGGACCTGATGGCGCTGACGTTTGCGCTTCTACATCAGGGAGATCGCGTCTCCTGGCTGGCGATTCTGCGGGCGCCTTGGTGCGGGCTCGCTTTAGCCGATCTGCACGAGCTGGCGTCGGCCGATAGCCATGCCGCCATCTGGGACCTGTTGCACACGCGCGGTGTGCACCTGAGTGACGATGGCAACGTTAGGGTCCGCCGGATTCTACCTATCTTGGGGGATGCCCTCGCCGAGCGCGGACGGCGTCCGCTGTGCGATTGGGTCGAAACCGTGTGGTTACAGCTGGGCGGTCCCGCGTGCACGGATGATACCGGTCTGAAAGATGCCGCGGCTTACTTCGACTTACTCGAGCGACTTGAGCGGGGCTCGGACCTGGACGACTTCCAATGGTTCCGCGAGCAAGTTAACCTTCTATTCGCGCAAACCGATACGCAGGCGGACGGCCGGCTGCAGTTGATGACGATTCACAGGGCCAAAGGACTCGAATTTGACACCGTGATCCTGCCGGAGCTGGGTGAACGTGCAGGCAACGACCCGCAGCGTTTGCTGATCTGGTTGGAGCAGCGTGGAGAACTACTATTGGCTCCTATCAAGCAGGCCGGAGGAGATTCAGATCCGATCTATGACTGTCTGGAACGCCTGGAACGCAGGAAAAACGAGCACGAAACGGCGCGCCTCTTGTATGTCGCCGCGACACGCGCGCGGCGCCAGCTTCACTTGCTGGGATGTCTCAAGCGCAAGGATGACGGCTCTATCGGCGAGCCGGCGGGGGGCACGTTTCTCAAGCTGCTTTGGCCGGTAGTGTCGCACGCTTTCGCGAATCTTGGGCACGCGAACGAACGCGAACCAAAGGCACGGCTTCGTATGATTCGTAGGATCGCGTCGGAGTGGCAAGTTCCGGCAGCTCCGCCATCAATTCTCGGGCAGACTGCCGGCGCGATTTTGGAGCCCCCGCCCATCACTTTCGAGTGGGCGGGCGACCGCTTACGGCATGCGGGCACTGCAATGCATGGCTTCCTAGAACGAATCGCGCGCGAGGGGCTGAGCGAGTGGGATGAGGAGAAGGTGCGCTCCTGCCGGGATCAGGTTCGTAGCGTGCTACAAAACCTGGGCGTGGGCGCAGAGGATCTGCGCGATACCTGCGAGCGAGTGGAAGCCGCGCTGTTGTCCATGTTGCGCGATCCGCGCGGCCGCTGGATTCTCGAACCCCATGGCGAAGCAGGTTGCGAATTGCCGCTTGCCGGAATGATCGACGGCAAACTGACCGAAGTCGTGCTCGACCGGACGTTCGTCGACGAACAAGGAACGCGCTGGATCATCGATTACAAGACCGGCGTCCACGCGGGCGGCGACCTGGAGGCGTTTCTCGATAATGAGAAGAGGCGGTATCAAGAGCAACTGGAACGCTATGCGCGGTTGCTCTTCCAGCGGGAGCAGCGTCCGATCCGCTTGGGTCTGTATTTTCCTCTGCTCGGCGGCTGGCGCGAGTGGTCTGCTCCTGTCGTCCTGCGCCGGCAAGCTTCGTTGTTCGAACGTTGAAAATCGGCTCCGAAACGACGCCGAACCGCGGCAATCGCTATGTTAAGATGAAGCTACCGACGTACCGCACCCAAGGGGACGTAGTTCAGCTGGTTAGAACGCCGGCCTGTCACGTCGGAGGTCGCGGGTTCGAGCCCCGTCGTCCCCGCCATTCTTTTCAGCCAATCCAGACGCTCTCCTTGAAAGCACGAGGCGTTACGCGATAGCGGTTTGGCCCGGTCGGATCCTTAGAATGCCGACCTCCGGCTAGAACCCGGCGAGCGCGTTTTGGCCCTCGGACCGCCTTTGGGCCGCCGTTTCGATGCCTTTTAGCCGACGGGTGGCGAGCGGCATCGGCTGCCACTTTGGCATGATGCGATACAATGTATCTCAGGAGGAGAAGCAGCGCATGGCGAGCACGATGGTGCACGTTCGCGTGGACGAAAAGACAAAGCAGAAGGCGGCTAAAACTCTGGCCGGGATGGGCATCTCTGTCTCCGACGCGGTTCGCATGCTGCTGGTCCGTGTAGCTGCCGAGAAGGCGTTGCCCTTCGAAGTACGGGTTCCAAACGCCACCACGGTCAAGGCTATGCGCATCGCCAACCAGGCCAAGGGGAAGCGGCATCGTTCTGCCAACGCGCTCCTCAAAGACCTGGGGATCTGATCGTTGCGGAGCCCGATCAGCGGTGCCCAATTCCGCCGAGATGTGAAGTTGCCGCGAAAACGCGGCAAGGACATGGCGAAATTGAGCGAGCTCATCCTATTGCTGGTCGAGGGAAACCCGCTGCCGGCGCGTTACAAGGATCACTCGCTAAGCGGCGAGTGGGTCCACTTTCGCGACTGCCACATCGAGCCAGACTGGCTGCTGATCTATAAGCTGGACGGCGACGACCTGTACCTTGTCCGCACCGGCACACATTCCGATCTGTTCTGAGCGCGGATTCATCTAACCAGCCAATCGCGGACACTCCTTTTGGAAAAGGACTCTACGCGATACCGATGTGATCCAGTCGGACCCCGGAGAACGCCGGCGGCCCGTATTGGACCCAGTTGGACCCCATGTGTGTCGAGTTTCGATGCGGGTTCGTAGGTCACGTGCTTCTAAGCGCCAGCGGAGGTGGCAATCCATCGGAAGGCGATCACCTTGGCTTTGAACCGAGCGGTCTCCCTGCGCGGTGGGCGGGCCAGGAGGCTGCGCGAAGAGCTGCGGGCGGGAACTATTTATCGCGAGAAGGCCGCGCCGTGGGTATCGCAACGCCTATTTCGGCGAAGCGCAGACATTCGAAATCTTCGATGTATCCGCCCAGTGGAAATTGGCCGCCGACGGCCGGCCCGTATTGACTCTCGCTAAGCTGCTGGGCGGCGCCGGAATGCAGCGGGAGCGCCCAATCCGGAAGAGATGTACGCGCTGTTATGTTCCGCAACCGAAAGCTGGAACGCAACCGCTGGACCGCGCTCGTGGGGTCGGCTCTTCATTAACGGCGTGGCATTATTCAATGTGATGGACGGCGCCAGTTATAGCCACGCGTGAGGCCGGGACCTAGGCGGCGGGCTGGTGAATCCCACGGCCATACACGTTTCCGCGGCCTCGTTTGAGGCCGGACCGCTGGCGGTGGGCTCGCTGGTAACAGCCTTCTCGTTGTTCAATACGACGCTGGCCTCTTCCACTGCGACGGCCGGCTCAAACAATTGGCCCACGACGCTTGGAGGCGCGGCCGTGACGGTCACCGATTCGGCGGGCGTGGAACGGAACGCGGCGATTTACTTCGTCTCGGCAAATCAGATCAATTACCGCCTCCCTTCGGACGCGGCGGCCGGTTTTGGAACGGTTACGATCGCCGCCAATGGTTCCCCGTCTTCAGCCAACATCAACATCGCGCCGGTTTATCCCAACCTGTTCGCGCAGACTAGCGATGGGCTGGCTGCGGGTTTTGCCTTGCGGGCAACCGGGGCGATTGTTTCGACGGCCGATCTTTCGTCGCCAATCGACATCGCGTCCCCCGATCAGGTCTATCTGGTTTTGGCGGCTACAGGTCTGGGGAGCGCGAATTCCGCCACCGCGACGATTGGTGAAACTACGGCACAGGTCCTCTATGCTGGACCTCAAGGCGGTTGGCCGGGATTGGACCAGCTCAATATCGTGGTGCCGCGCTCGCTGGCAGGCAGCGGAAAGGTTTATGTGACCATATCGGCCGACGGCAAGGTTTCGAATCCCGTATATGTCACGATCCAGTAAGGACCGGTTGGTTGTGCGCCAAATCGCTTTTAGCGCGCAGCCGACGCACAGCCGGCCGGTTTGCGGGCCGGGCGGGGATCGGCTATCATAAAGTTTTGCGGTTCCAGTCTAGGGAGATCCTTGCTCGGACCTGCCTGATTAGCCCACTACGGAAATCAAAAATAAAGGACAGTTATGTACGCAGTGATTGAGGCCGGCGGTAAACAAGTCAAGGTCGCTCCCGGCGATGTGGTTCAAGTGGAGACCATTGCGGGCGATGTCGGCTCCGAGGTGGAATTGGGCCGCGTATTGGCGGTGATGAACGACTCGAACGAGCTGGTTGCCGGCGCTGCGGCTGGGAATGCCCGTGTCAAGGGCACCATCACCGCGCACGGACGCGGCGATAAGGTCATCGTCTTCAAGTTCAAGCGCAAGAAGCAGTACAAGCGCACCATCGGTCACCGGCAAAACTACACCGAAGTGACGATCAACGAGATTCTGGCATAGGTGCAATATGGCGCATAAAAAAGGTCTGGGTAGTTCTAAAAACGGGCGCGACTCGAACGCGCAGCGGTTGGGCGTGAAGGCATTCGGCGGCGAGCTGGTAACGGGCGGATCGATCTTGGTGCGCCAGCGCGGTACCATCTTCAAACCGGGCGACAACGTGGGGCGCGGCAAGGACGACACGCTGTTTGCGAAAGTGCCGGGGATCGTCGTGTTTCGCGACCGCGGGCGCACGGGCAAGTTTATTAGTATCGAGCCTGTCAGCTAACGCGGTTCGAGCAAACCTCGTCTTCAGCGGGACCAGAGTCCCCGATTCATGTTCATTGATGAAGTCCGAATCCGCGTGAAGGCGGGCGACGGCGGCAACGGCTGTCTTGCGTTCCGGCGCGAGAAGTACGTCCCGCGGGGTGGGCCGAGCGGCGGCGATGGCGGACGCGGCGGCGACGTCATCATGATCGCCAGCGAACACTACAATACGCTGCTGCACTTGCGCTACAATCCTGAGCACACTGCGCAGCGTGGCCGGCACGGGGAAGGCAGCAATCGTACCGGTCGGGAAGGCGAGTCCATCGAGCTGCCGGTTCCTGTGGGAACCATCGTGTACGATGCCGATTCCGGCGAGATACTGCACGATTTTACCCAAACGGGGGATCGCTTCACCGTCGCACACGGAGGGCGCGGAGGCCGCGGCAACCAACACTTCGCGACGCCGACCCATCAGGCGCCTACCGAACACGAAGCGGGCAAACCGGGCGAAGAGCGCCACCTGCGCCTGGAGTTGAAGCTGCTGGCCGACGTCGGGTTGGTGGGATTCCCCAACGCGGGCAAATCCACCTTGATCTCGCGCATCTCGGCGGCGCGGCCCAAAATTGCCGATTATCCGTTTACGACGCTGGAACCTCACCTGGGGGTGGTCGATGTGGACGATTACAGCTTCGTGGTGGCCGATATTCCCGGACTGATCGAGGGCGCACATCTCGGTCACGGCCTCGGCGTTCAGTTTCTCCGGCACATCGAGCGCACGCGGCTTCTGGTGCACCTGGTGGATGTTTCCGACGCGAGTGGGCGCGATCCTGCAGACGATTTTCGTATTGTGCTGAAGGAATTGGGGAGTTTCCGTCAGGCTCTGGCCGCCAAGCCGATGTTCGTGGTGGCCTCTAAAATAGATGCGGCGCAGGATCCTGCGCGAATCGAGGCACTGCGGGCGGCGGCGGGCGATTTGGGACTTCCGTACTACGAAATTTCCAGCGTCACGGGGCAAGGCATCGAGGAGCTTAAGTACAAAATGGCTCAACTTCTCCAAAAGCCGGTCGAAGAGGAAGCTAAGCAGGAAAAATAGAACCCGTCGACGGAGGTTCTCATGATCGGCTTTAGCACTTCTCTGGAAGGGCTCTCACGAGCGGAAGCGCAGTTCAATCAGGCAGCCCAGAATATCGCGGATATGCCTGTGGCTGCATCCAATGGGCAGCTGGACACAGTGGACTTGAGCGCGGCGGCGGTGGCAATGATCCAGGCCAAGAACAACTTTGACGCCAATACCAAGGCCATCAAAGTGGGCGATGAGATGTACCGGACGTTGCTCGACGCGATCGGGTAAGCATCGATCACGCCACAGACAGCTACTTCACTAAAGCGCTGGATGTCTGGGCGAAGTTCAGCAGCACTGACGGGAAGATGCCCAGCAGCAATGTCCCGAGCGCTGAAGCCCAAAGTGTAGTCCGGATACCGGCGCTTAGCGGCTGTACGGAAACGGTCGCGGGTCCCGGCTCTTCCATGTACATCACCACCAGGATTCGCAGGTAATAGTAAGCCGCCACGGCGCTGTTCAGCAATCCAAGAACTGCCAGCCAAACCAGATCGGCATCCAGGGCGGCCTTGAAAATATAGAACTTTCCGAAGAACCCGCCGGTCAGTGGCACGCCGATCAGCGATAGCAGGAAAATCGCGAATAAGCCAGCCGTGACCGGCTGCTTCCAGCCTAGCCCCGCTAGATCCGAGATATTCACGTACTTTTCGCCCTGGCGCGAGAAGTGTGTCACGACCGCGAACGCACCGATGTTCATCAACGCATAGGCTGCCAGGTAGAACATCGCGGCCGCGATTCCGATCTGGTTGTGCGCCGCAATCGCCACCATGACATATCCGGCGTGCGCGATGGAGCTGTAGGCCAGCATGCGCTTGATGTTGGATTGGGTGAGCGCGGCAAAGTTTCCGATGATCATGGTAAGCAGCGCCGAGGACCACACGAACGGTTCCCAGCGGCTGGAGATCGGCAGGAAAGCGGTCATGAAGACCCGCAAAAAGACAGCAAATGCGGCCGCTTTGGGGCCGGCCGACATGAACAGCGTGACCGGCGCAGGCGCGCCTTGGTACACGTCGGGCGCCCAGATCTGGAAGGGCGCCGCGGAAACCTTGAACGCGAATCCGACGAACATCAGCGCCGCGGCCGTGCTGGCCAGGATCACGTTCCTGGCGGTGCCAGGCGTGAGCATGTAATTGCGGATATCCGCCAGATTGGTGCTGCCGGTGGTGCCATAGATCCAGGCGACGCCGTAAAGCAGGAACGCGGTGGCGAACGATCCGAGCAGAAAATACTTCAATGCCGCTTCGTTATTTCGCTTATCGTCGCGGAGATATCCGGCCAAAACGTAGGTGGCGATCGAGGAGATTTCCAGGCCGATGAAGATCATGATCAGCTCGTTGGCCGCCGACATGATGCACTGGCCAGTAACCGAAAAGAGCAGTAGCGCGTAATATTCGGCGGAAGCGGCATGTTCGCGGCGGAGATACTGCGACGAGGAAAGGACCGTCAGAATGCCCACTCCAATGACCAGCACCCGGAAAAACGTCGCGAAGCCGTCCACGATCAGCATGTTCGAAAACGAAAGCCCTGGAATGCTATTGGCGCCGACGGCGGCAGCCAAAGCGCCGAAAAACGCGACCAACGAGATGCTGGTGAATGCGGTTCTCCTGTTTTCGCCGAGCAGCGGTTCCACAAACATGATCAGAGTGCCCGCCACGGTCATGATGATTTCGGGAAGAAGACGGAGGTAGTCGTCTCCAACCGGAACGAAGTTAGCGAGCATTGGCGAGCTCCTTGCCGGCGATCACAGGCCGCGGTGCGTTGCGCACGTGGACGTCGCGTCCGGCCTCGATGGGGCCCAGGATGATCGAGTTCGACGCGGAAATCGGGGGGATAAAGCTTTGCGTAAACGTTCCCATCCAGACCATCAGCACAATGAGTGGAATGATGATCGAGTATTCGCGGAAGTTCAGATCCGGCATATGATGCGTGAGGTCTTCGGAGGGACGGCCGAAGAACACGCGCTGATACAGCCACAGCATGTAGCACGCAGACAAGATCACGCCCAGCGCCGCGAACACGCTCCAGCGGAAGTAGACCATGGCCGCGCCTTGCAGGACCAGGTACTCGCCGATGAAGTTGTTCAGCAGCGGCAGGCCGATGCTGGCGAGCATGGTAATCATGAAGACAGTAGAAAGGTGCGGGGCCGGCGTCGACACGCCGCCATAGGCCGCGATCTCGAGCGAGTGGCGCCGTTCGTACAGGAATCCCACCAGGATGAAGAGCGCGCCAGTAGAGATTCCATGGTTCAGCATCTGGTAGACGGCCCCGTCGAAACCCTGCTGCGTAAACGTGAAGATGCCGAGAACGACGAATCCCAGGTGGCTGACGGACGAGTAGGCCACCAACTTCTTCATGTTTGGCTGCACCATCGCGACCAGAGCGCCGTATACAATCCCGATAATCGCCAGAGTCACGATCCAGCTGGAGCACGTCCGCGCCGCACCGGGGAACATCGGGACGCAGAAGCGCAGCAGTCCGTAGGTTCCCATCTTCAGCATGACGGAAGCCAGCATCACCGAGCCTGCCGTAGGCGCTTCCACGTGCGCGTCCGGCAGCCAGGTGTGCAGCGGGAACAGCGGTACTTTTATCGCGAAGGCGATGAAGAACGCCAGAAACAACAGCAACTGCTCTTGAGAACTGAGCGCCAGTGAGCCGTTCTCAAGGCTCGCCAGAATGCGGGTGTAGTCGAAGGTGCCGGTGGCGTTATAGAGGTAGATAATCCCCACCAGCATCAACACCGATCCGGCCATCGTGTAGAGGAAAAACTTGACGGCGGAATAAATACGGCGCTCGTGTCCCCATACTCCGATCAGGAAATACATCGGCACCAGGGAGACTTCCCAAAACACGTAGAACAAGAAGAAGTCGAAAGCGCAGAAGACGCCGATCAGGCCGAATTCGAGCAGCAGCAAGAATGAAAAGAACTGCTTGACGTGTTTGTCGATCGAGCGCCACGAAACCAGAACGCAGATCGGCGTCAGCAGCGTGGTCAGGATCACCAGCCAAAGGCTGATGCCGTCGATAGCGACGTGATAGTGAATCGGAGGTGACGCGATCCAAGAGACATCGGTCTCCAAGACGAACTTGCCCGGGTTTTGGAACCAGTACGGCCCAATCAGCCCCAGCGACACGATGAACACGATGCCCGACGCCACCAGGCTGAACATCCGGATCACGCCGGGGTTGTCCTTCGGCAAAACGAGGCTGATCAGAAACGCGATTAGCGGAAGAAAAATGACCGCGTTGAGCAGGGTCATCGGGCCACTCCCGCGAATCCGATGGCCAGCAGCACCAGGACCGACCCCAACACAACCCAGGCGGCATAGCTGCGAATGTAACCGGACTGAAGCAGACGGAGAATTGCGCCGACTCCGCGCGAGCGGGTCCCAACCGCGTTTACAAGGCCGTCGATCAAGCCGGCATCCACGCCTCGCCAGAGCACGAATCGCGAGCCTTGGACCACTGGCTGCACCACCGTGGCATTGTAGACTTCGTCGACGAAGTACTTGTTGTAGACCAGGCGGTAGAGCCCCCCGAACGACTTGGCGAACCTGTCGGCCAGGCCGGGCACGGCGACATAGAAGATATACGCCATTGCGATGCCGATCAAGCCCACGGCGGCCGACAGCCACGCCAGCGTCTGGTTCTCAGCCTTTTCGGCAAACATCGGCTCTAGCCAGTGCGGAATGTTGATGAATCCGCCGCCGAGCGAGAGCAGCGCCAGCAGCATCAGCGGCCCGGTCATGACCAGCGGCGATTCGTGAGGATGTGCGTGGCCGCGGTATTCGCCGGTAAAGGCCAGGAACCAGGCGCGGAATACATAGAACGCAGTCATTCCTGCCGTCACTACGCCGAGCCAGTACATCCAGGGGGCGCGTTCATAAGCCGCGACAAGGATCGCGTCCTTACTGAAGAATCCGGACGTGAATGGGAAGCCGGAAATCGCGAGCGAGGCGCACAGCAGCGTTATGGCCGTTATGCGCATGTGTTTGAAGAGACCGCCCATCTGCCGTAAGTCTTGCTCGCCATGCAATCCGTGGATCACCGCGCCCGCTCCAAGGAAGAGAAGCGCCTTGAAGAAGGCATGCGTCATGAGATGGAAAATGCCGGCCGAGAATGCGCCCACGCCGGCGCCCAAAAACATGTATCCGAGTTGCGAAACGGTAGAGTAAGCAAAAACTTTCTTGATATCGGTCTGCGCGAGACCGATCGTCGCGGCGAAGAATGCTGTCGCCAGGCCGATCACCGCAACTGTATCCATTGCGATCGGCGCATGGGTGAACAGCGTCGCCGAGCGGGCTGTCATGTACACACCGGCGGTGACCATGGTGGCGGCATGGATCAAAGCCGATACCGGCGTGGGACCAGCCATCGCGTCGGGAAGCCAGACGTACAGCGGGATCTGCGCGGATTTTCCGGTCGCGCCCACCAGCAGCAGCAGGCAGATCGTGGTCAGGATACCGGCGCTCGCTTCGGTAGGCATGGTTTTCGCCGCATCGAAGACACGCGTGAAGTCCAGCGAACCGAATTGACGGACGATCAGAAATATCGCCAGGGAGAAACCGAAGTCGCCGATTCGGTTTACGATGAAGGCTTTGTTACCGGCATTCGTTGCGTACTGCTCCAAAAGGAAAAACCCGATCAGGAGATAGCTACACAAGCCGACGCCTTCCCATCCCACAAACAGCAGGAGGAAGTTCTGCGCCAGCACCAGGACCAGCATGAAGAACATGAACAGGTTCAGGTAACAGAAGAACCGGTAATAACCGCCTTCTTCAGCCATGTAGCCGACCGAATAAATATGGATCAGCAGCCCTACGCCTGTGACCACCATGAGCATCACGGCGGTGAGGCGGTCGACTGCAAAATCGATGCTGATGTTCAGCGCTCCGCTTTGAATCCAGGTGTAATAGTGCTCGATGTATTTCGTTTCGAGCGGACTCAGCCTAAGGAGCACGCTCACGGCCCAGGCAAACGACAGCGCAACGGATCCGACCGCGAAAAGGTTAATCAGCGGCTTGGATAAGCGCCGGCCGAAAAGGCCGTTGATGAGGAATCCGGCGAAGGGGAAGATCGGGATGAGCCAGAGATTCATTGCCTTTGGCCCGCCGAACCGGGATGAACACGGATGACTTTCATCTCAGTATTTCATCGAGCTGACTTCGTCGATCATCAGCGTGTCGCGATTTTTGAAGACCGTCAGAATAATCGCCAGCCCCACGGCTGCTTCGGCAGCCGCTACCACCATGACGAAGAAACTGAAAATGTGCCCGTCCACCTGTTTGAGCGTGTATGAAAACGCGATGAAACTCAGGTTTACCGCGTTGAGCATTAGCTCAATCGACATGAACACGGTGATGATGTTGCGCCGGAAAATGAATCCCGCTACGCCGAGCCCAAACAGAATCGCGCTCAGAATGAGATACCAGCTCACCGGTACGGTGTTCTGCACGATCTAAATCTCCTTCCTTGCCAGGACGATCGCGCCGACAATCGCAATGAGGATCAAAACTGATGTCACTTCAAACGGCAGCAAGTAGACGGTAAAAAGCTTGCGCCCGATTTCGAGCGCTGTGCCGCCCTGAAAGGCTCCGAAGACCACGCCTTCGGTCCTGGGCAGCATAGATTGAATGACGAAGCTGATTAAGCCTAGAAATGCCGCGAGCAGAATCAGGCCGAGGTACCTCACGATGCCGGAAACGCGGGGCGCAGCGCCCTCCGCGCCGGCGTTCAATAGCATGATCACGAAGACGAACAAGACCATGATGGCGCCTGCGTACACGATGACTTGCGCGGCGGCGATAAATTCTCCGCCCAGCTGCAGGTACAGAATGGCCAAAGATCCCATGACACCGACCAGCGACAGTGCGCTTGCGATGGGATGCCTCTGTGCCACCAGATTGATCCCGCAGAATACCGCAATGCCCGCGAAAATGAAAAAGATCAGCGGAGTCATAATTTATTTCGTAGTAAGCGCCACGATCAATCCAGTGATCAGCAAGTTGACCATCGAGAGCGGGAACAGCATCGTCCAGGCGAACCGCATCAGCTGGTCGTAACGGAACCGCGGCGAGGTGCCCCGGACCCATATGAAGATGAACAGGAGGATCCCAATCTTGCCGCAGAACCAGAACAGCGCCATCAGGATCGCTTTCAATACAGGCACGAAAAGCGAAACGCCGAACAGCGCCGCCAGGCCTAGAAATACCAGGCCCGCGGCCGGCAACGTGAATTTATCTTTGCGGCGCGCCGGATTCAACCCGTGATAGATCGCGATCAGGCCGCCGAGCGCGAACACAATGATCGGCACAAAATCGGAGTAAGGCTCCGGGAACAGCGGCGTCCAGCCGCCCAGGAAGAGCAGCGTGGCCACGGCGGTAACGGTGACCATGTTCGCGTATTCGGCCATGAAAAACGCTGCGAACTTCATACTGCTGTACTCGGTGTGGAAGCCGGCTACGAGTTCGTTTTCGGCTTCGGGAAGATCGAACGGGACTCGATTGGTTTCCGCAAATCCGGCAATTAAGAAGACGATGAACCCCAGAATCTCCGGGATTGCGTTCCAGCGGGGGATGAAGCCCAGCCAGTAGCCGCTCTGGTATTGCACCATCTCGCGAAAGCTAAGGGTGTTGGCGAGCAGCAGCGGGGCGGCAACTGCCAAGGCCAGAGGCAGTTCGTAGCTGATCATTTGCGCCGAACTGCGCAGGCCTCCCAGCAGCGAATATTTATTGTTCGACGCCCAGCCGCCCAGCGCGACGCCGTAAACGCCGATGGAGGATACCGCCAGAACAAACAAGACTCCGATCCGCAGATCGGTCAACTGCATCCACGTGGTCACGCCGCCCACGGTAATTTCGGGTCCGAACGGGATGACGGCGATTGAGATCAGCGCGAGCGTGACGGCCAGCCACGGCGCCATGATGTAAAACAGCCGGTTAACGTGAGATGGAATCACGCCTTCCTTGGTGATGAGTTTGACCACATCAGCCAGCGGTTGCAGTAAGCCGTGGGGGCCCACCCGGTAAGGCCCGACACGGAGTTGGATGTGGGCGATCACCTTGCGCTCGATCCACTGCAAATAGGCCAGCGCGGTCAACAGCACGAAGGCGATCAGCGCCGCCTTAATGAGGCTAATTATCAAAAAGTTCATGAGTGACCTTACGGTCGCTTTTCGGAATACAATTCGCCGGGCGATTCCAGCACGGTGCTCAGTGTCTTGGAATAACGTCCCAGAGAGCCTGAAGTGAATAGAGTGTCGCGAGCGGACTGAATCAGCTCCGGCCGGGTGCTTACAGGCACGTGCCCGTTCACCGGTGTCGTTTGGGCCGCTCCTCCAGAGATGATATTCGGCAAAGGAATATTATAGCCATGCACGTTGGCGCGAATCTCGTCGAAAACTTTCGAAGCAGACCAGACCCCTACGTCTACGCCCATTTCTTTGCCGATCAGGCCGATAATTTCCAAGTCTGGCTTGGTGCCCATGACTTTCAAGCCGGCCTTCAGGCGTTGCACTTCGCCGCAAACGTTGGTCACGGTGCCGCTCTTTTCGTACGCCGATGCGGCGGGGAAGACAACATCGGCCCGCTGAGCGGTTTCGGTGAGGAACAACTCGTTCACCACGACGAAGGCTGCGGTTGCGGCCAGCGTCGTACTCTTTAACGGATTAGCGCCCACCACCCAAAGCAGGTCCAGATCCGGTGCCGCCAGCATCTGATCGTACGCCAGACCAGGCTCGGAGATGGGCTGATACCCTGGGCCGTAATTCGGTGCCAGGCCCATGTCGGAAGCGCCGCGTGAATTGGAATAATCCACGAGACAGACATACTTAACAGGAATACTAAGTGACGACCCAAACTCCACCAGTTTTCGCACTGCGTCGCCCTTGATCACATCTCCGAACAGGATGACAAGTTCCGGTTCAGCTTTGAGCTGATCGCGCAACGACTCCAGATCGGGAAATTCACGTCCGGGCACGGTGGTGATACTGCGCGTCGAATAGTTCTGCTCACGGACCACACCGGGCGTAACGGTGTAGATGTGCGCGGCATGGTGGCGGTAGTTTGCGCGGATTTGGAAGGACAGCAGCGGATGCTGTTGAGCGAGATCCGAGCCGATGATCAGCAGGGCTTTGCGCTCGTAAAGGTCGCCCGTCGTCGCCAGAGCATCCGTCTGGCCGCTCAGCGCATCCAGCAGACTTGCAACGTCGCCTGTGCGGTGATGATCGATATTGTTTGTCCCCAGCACCTCGCGGGCGAAGCTTTGCAAATAGTAGTTCTCTTCATTGGTCGTGTGATTCGATCCTATGATTCCGGTCTTGCCGCTTCGCGCCTGCACTTCTTTGAACTTGTTCGCAACGGCCGCAAGCGCTTCCGACCAGGAAACCGGCTCGAGCTTCCCAGTCTTGCGGACCAGAGGCGTTTGCAGACGGTCCGCGTGATGCACGAAGTCGGATGCATAGCGGCCCTTGATGCACAGAAACTCGCCATTGATCCCGGAACGGTCGCGATTGTTTCCGCGAATGATTTCGTTATTGCGGACGCCCAGAGTGGTTTTGCATCCATCGGCACAATGCGTGCAGATGGTACCTACGTGCTTCATCTCCCAAGGCCGTGTGCGATAACGGTACATCCCGCTGGTGAGCGCGCCCACGGGGCAAATGTCGATGCACATCCCGCATTCATCGCATTGGAGATGATCGAAGTGGTTGGGTATAATTTCCGAGATCGCGCCGCGGTTCTCCACGCCCAGCGCGCGAACGCCCATGCCCTCATCGCAGATACGCACACAGCGATAGCAGAGGATGCAGCGCGGCTTGTCGTAGAACACCACCGGCGACCACTGTTGTTCGTCGCGGTGCAGTTTCTGCTCCAAGAACCGGCTTTCGCCCATTCCGTAACGGAAGGTCATGTCCTGCAGTTCGCATTCGCCGCCCTTGTCGCATACCGGGCAATCGAGCGGATGATTGGTCAGCAGGAATTCCACCATGCCTTTACGCGCTTGGTGGACTTGTGGGGTGTCGGTGTGGACCACCATGCCTTCGGCGACCGGCAGCGTGCAACCCACCTGCAGCTTGGGTGTCTTCTCCACTTCCACCAGGCACATGCGGCACGCCGCCTGAAGTGTAAGGCCGTCGTAGTAGCAGAAAGAAGGGATCTCGATTCCAACTTGCTTGGCCGCGTTGATGACCAGGGTGCCGGCCGGAACTTGGACGGCTTTGCCGTCTATGGTGAGGTTAATTAGGTCGCTCATTTCTGTCGGTTATCGTCGATCCAGGCTGCTAAAGCCACTCTAAGCGTAAGCTGGCTCCTGGGCGTGCGCATAGGGGCACGGGTTGCCATTCAGGTGAGCCTCGAAGTCCTCCGGGAATTTTTCGACGATGGATATCGTAGGCATGGCAGCTGCATCGCCGAGGGCACAGAACGTGCGCCCGAGCATATTCTTCGAAAGCTCTCCAATTAACGGAATGTCGCTCTGCTGGCCCATGCCGGAATGGAATCGATCCAGCATCTTCCGCAGCCAGGTCGTGCCTTCGCGGCAGGGAATGCACCAACCACAGCTTTCGTGCGCATAGAACTTCATGATGCGCAGTGCGAACTTCACCATACAAGTGGTTTCGTCCAAGATCACGGTGCCCCCCGAACCGAGCATGCTTTTCACCTTGGCCAATGTGTCGAAATCCATAGGGATGTCGCACTCGTCGGCTTTCAGGAGCGGGCACGAGGAGCCTCCCGGCACCACCGCCTTCAGCTTCTTGCCGTTGGGGATGCCTCCACCGACTTCATAGATCATGCGTAGGAGGTTGAACCCCACGGGCAGTTCGTATACACCGGGCTTGTTCACGTGACCGGATAGGCAAATCATGCGTGTCCCCCCATTTTTCGGGGGTCCCAGCGCGGCGAAAGCAGCCCCGCCATCCCGGATAATCGCAGGGATCGAAGAGAGCGTTTCCACATTGTTGAGCAGCGTGGGCGATTGCCAGGCGCCCACGACGGCGGGAAACGGAGGTTTCATGCGCGGAATGCCGCGCTTGCCCTCAATCGAATCCAGCAGCGCGGTTTCCTCGCCGCACTCATATGCTCCTGCCCCGCTGTGTGTATATAAATCGAAATCGAACCCGGTGCCCTGGATATTTTTACCCAGATATCCACGTGCGTAGGCTTCGGCGATGGCTCGATCCATGGCCTCGATCAAATAACGATACTCGCCGCGGATGTAGATGTAACCTTTATGCGCGTCTACGGCTTTGCCGGCAATCAGGATCCCCTCGATCAGCTGGTGCGGATCGTTTTCCATCAGCAGGCGGTCCTTGCAGGTGCCCGGCTCGCTCTCGTCTGCGTTAATAATGACGTATTTCGGCTTGGGCGACGTGCGTGGGACGAAACTCCACTTCAAGCCAGTAGGAAATCCGGCCCCGCCGCGGCCGCGCAGAGCCGACGCCTTCACCTCTTCGATGATTTGCTCCGGCGACATTTCCATGGCCTTGAAAAAGGCCTTGAATCCATCGGTGGCGAGGTAGGTATCGAGCGAGGCTGAGTTGGGCAGGCCGAACCGCTTGGTCACGACCTTGACTTCGAGCGGGCTGGGTTCGTTATAGAGCATCGGCTATTGCGCCTTTCTCAATTGCGCGATCAGCGCGTCCAGCTTTTCAGGACTGACCTCATGGTGGAAGTCGTAGTTGATCTCCACAGCGGGGGCCCAAGAACACGCGCCAATGCACTCGACTTCTTCCAGCGAAAACTGCCCGTCCTGCGTAACTTCCTTATTTCCGATTCCCAGCGTTTTCGATGCGTGCTCCAGCAGTTCCTCGCCTCCCCGCAGAAGGCAGCTGATATTGGTGCAAACCTGCACGTGATACCTGCCAAGCGGATTGCGGTGCAGCATCGAATAGTAGCCCACCACCTCGTCCACCTGCAGCGGTGTCACTTTGCAGCGGCGCGCTACTTCCTCGATCAGATCGTTGGAAATATGCCCGACCTCGTCCTGCGCATACAGCAGCATCGGCACCACCGCCGATCGCGTGCGGCCAGGCGGATAGCTCTCGAGCAGCTTCGCAAACTTGGCTTCCAGTTCCGGAGAGAAGGTCATTATCTATCGGTGTCTCCCAGCACGAAATCCATGCTTCCGAGCGAAGCGATGGAGTCGGCCAGCAGCCGGCCTTCGAGCAGTGCCGGCAGTGCTTGTAAGTTCCCGAAACTCGGCGTGCGCATATAGACGCGGTACGGCTTCGAGGTGCCGTTGCTGACGATGTAATAGCCGATCTCGCCGCGTGGCGATTCCACGGTTTGATATACCTCGCCGGCAGGAACGCGGAAGCCTTCGGTAACGATCTTGAAGTGATAGATCAAGGCCTCCATTTGGGTCTTCATCTTTTCCCGTTCTGGAAGCACGATCTTGGGTGCGTCCGCGGCCCAAGCGCCTTCGGGCATACCTTCCAGGGCCTGCTTGACAATGCGGGCGCTTTGACGCATTTCGGCAAGGCGAACGCGATATCGCGCGTACACGTCGTTCTCGGTGCGAGTTGCTATCTCGAAATCGAACTTCTCATAGCTGGAGTAAGGCTCGTTCTTGCGGACGTCCCAAGGAACGCCGGCAGCGCGAATCATCGGCCCGGTGACGCCCAAGTCCAGCAGATCCTGGAGCGGAGCGGAACCGACGCCCTGCGTCCGGCGCTTCCAAATCGGATTGGCGTCGAGCAGCTCTTCGTATTCGTCCACCTTGCTTGGAAACGCGTTGATAAACTTGCCTACCCGTTCCTGCCAGCCGCGCGGAGGTTCGAGGGCCAGTCCCCCGATTCGGATATAGCTTGTCATCATGCGCTGGCCCGAAAACATTTCGAAAATGCGCAGAATGTCTTCGCGCTCGCGGAAACAATAGAAGAACACCGACATGGCGCCGATGTCGAGCGCGTGCGTGCCTAGCCACACCAGATGGCTGTTCAAGCGCGTCAACTCCGCCAACATCACTCGCATCCACTGCGCTTTCGGCGGAATTTCGATATCGCCGATCAGTTTTTCAACCGCGAGCGCATAGACCAGGTTATTAGAAAGGTTGGCAAGATAATCGACGCGGTCCGTGAGCGTCACGGCCTGCTGCCAGTTTTTGACCTCGCATTCCTTCTCGATTCCGGTGTGCAGGAATCCGATGTCCGGAACGGCGCTCATGATCGTTTCGCCGTCCAACTCCAGCACGACCCGCAGCACGCCATGCGTGGAAGGGTGCTGCGGCCCCATGTTCAGCGTCATGCGGCGCGCCCTGCCCTCCGGAGTGTGATGGACAGTTTCTTCGGCCGCTTCGGCGGTGATTGTATCGGTATGACTGGTCGTCTCGCGCATGCTCAGAGCTCTTCCTCGCCGTAGCTGTACTTATACCCATGCACCGGGTAGTCCTTGCGAAGCGGATAGCCTTCCCAATCGGTCGGCATCAGGATGCGCCGCAGGTCGGGATGATTTCGAAAGCGGATTCCGAAAAGATCGAAAACTTCGCGCTCGTACCAGTTGGCGGAACGCCACACGCTCGTGACCGAATCGATCTCGGGATCGGCGTCCGAAACCCAGCACTTCAGCCGCAGGCGTATGTTCTTATCGAGCGAGTGCAGCAGGTAAACTACCTCGAACCGCGGATCCGCCGGATGCCAATCCACGCAGGTGACCGCGCTCAACCGGTTGAAACCCTGCTCGTGCTTTAGGAAACGGCAAGTCTCAACGATTCGCGCTGGCGCAATGAAAAGCGTCGGCTCGCCGTGTTCGGCGTGGCCGCCGGTAATCACGTCCGGAAACCGCGCTTCCAATGCCGCAGCGGCCGGATGATCCTTCAACTGTTCAGGAATCATTGTCGTTCCAGGGGCGCTTCTTCCAAAGACAGCGACGCTGAGGCTGCGCCCGCCGTGCTGGGCTCCGTCTCCGACCAGTCCAGTGCTCCCTTTTTCCAGACGTAGAAGAAACCCACTAGAATTAGGATCACGAACAAGAGCATCTCGACAAACGCGAACATCTTCAGTTCGCGGTAGACAACTGCCCAGGGATAAAGGAACACCGCCTCAATGTCGAACAGGATGAAAACAATCGCTACCAGGTAGAACTTGACGCTGAAGCGCTCGCGGGCCGAGCCGGTGGGGACGATCCCACACTCGTACGGCGAATCCTTGACGCGGTCCTTCACCTTCTTCCCGATCAGGTAGGACAGCGCAACCAGTGCCGTGGACACCAGTACGGCAATCGCAATCTGAACCAGTACAGGGAAGTAGGTGTCCGGATAAGAAGTTGGCATCTGGAATTGAGGCTGGCGATTCGCCAGCCCTCAACTTGACTATAATGAGATCCGGCCCCAGGCTGCAAGTCGGTTGTTGATTTGACTCTTCCGGTTTCGCGGCTCTGGATCATCAGCATGGAGATCTCGGGAACAAAAACCATACAAATTGTTGTAAACGGGCACGTTCGGGAAATCCCGGCGGGTCAGGCGCTGGCCGAAACACTGGTGTATCTAGATGTTGATCCCAGCCGCGTCGCGGTGGAGCTGAACCGCGCGATCGTAAGCCGTTCTGCTTGGAGCGAGATCCAAGTCGGCGAAGGTGCTACGTTAGAGATCGTACAATTCGTGGGCGGCGGCTAATGGCGCAAGCGGGAACGGGCGTCGATTTTGCCTATTGACTCCCGCTCCAGGTCAGGTAGAATTTTAGATGCGCCTTTTCCAGCTCCAAAACGTTAGCGGGGGAACATGTTCAAAACAAAGAAAAGCCGTTCTGACAATGAGGCAGGAGTTAGGACCTTCGCTTCCAGTGACGTCTCCCGCATCGCGCAAGTAAGCTTGCGCCAGCTGCAATGGTGGGATGAACGCAAGGTTGTTTCCCCGCGCCACGAAGGCCACAAGCGTCTGTATCAAGCCGAAGAAGTAATCGAAATTACGGTCATTGCCGAGCTGCGTCGCAAGGGCTTCTCGCTGCAAAAAATTCGACGCGTTCTGCGTTTCCTGCAGCGCGAAATGGGCAAGCGGCTTGCCGACGTTCTGCAGTCCGACTCGGACTTGCACCTCGTCACCGACGGCAAGTCCATCTACCTGGAAGACAATCAAGAGCGGATCATCGACATCTTAAAGAACGCGAAGCAGCCCATGTTCCTCGTTTGCGTCAGCGATCAGGTCCGGCGCCTCGAAGAATCGCCCCGGAAGCCGATGAAGGCCGAGGCAGCCGTCGCCGGTGCGCGCCGCGCCGCCCGGCTGGGGTAGAGGGCCAGCAGAACTTCGATATACTGAAAGAGCGAGGTGCCGATGGCGCGTTCATTGCGGCCTTTACTCCTTATTGTCTTCATCATTGTCCTTTGCTCGGTCGTGGCGGGTGTTTTCGGGCCTGGCGTGACGGGCGTTTCGGCCGCAACTGCCGGGCCGGAAGAGGACATTAAGTCCAGCATCAAGCAGTTCACCAAGATCTACGAGGTTGTGGAGAACAACTTCGCCGACAAGGTCACTGCCGATAAGGGCATTTACAAGGGCGCGATTCCCGGCATGCTGCGCACCTTGGATCCGCACTCGAATTTCTTCGATCCCAAGGATTTTCAGGCGCTGCGTGACGATCAGAGCGGCCACTACTATGGCGTTGGAATGACGGTAGCTCCGCGGAACGGTAAAACTATCGTGGTGGCGCCGTTTGGCGGTTCGCCTGCTTACAAGGCTGGTCTGCGCGCGGGCGACACCATCATTCAAGTGAATGATAAGCGCACCGACAACCTGACCACGCCCGAAATCGCCGATCTGCTCAAGGGACCGCGCGGCACGCACGTGCAGGTGACCGTGGCGCGCCAAGGGACCGACAAGCCCATCACCTTCGATATCGTTCGCGACGAGATCCCCCGTTTTAGCGTGGAAGAGGCTTTTTGGTTGAAGCCAGGCATCGCGTTCATGAAGATTACTGCCTTCAACGAGAACACGAGCCAGGAAATGGAAGAGAACCTCCGGAAACTCGGCGAGACCAACATCAAGGGCTTGGTCCTGGACCTGCGTGAGAATCCTGGCGGACTGTTGAATGAAGGGGTCGCCGTGGCAGGCCATTTCTTGAGAAAGGGCGAAGTGGTGGTTTCCCATCGCGGACGCGCTTCGGCGGAGAAGCCTTACCTGGCTAGGGGCAGCGCCTACGGACAAAGTTATCCGATGGTAGTTCTTGTGAATCAATTCTCGGCTTCAGCCGCTGAGATCGTTTCCGGCGCCCTTCAGGATCATGATCGAGCCTGGATCTTGGGCCAGACCACGTTCGGTAAAGGACTGGTTCAGACCGTTTATCCATTGGACGACAACACCGGCTTGGCGCTCACTACGGCTCACTATTACACGCCGAGCGGCCGTTTGATCCAGCGCGACTATTCGAATATATCGTTCTTGGATTATTATTACGGCAAGCGCACGGACACGAAGAATCTCCAAGACGTCAAGAGCACGGACGGCGGCCGGACTGTTTACGGCGGCGGCGGCATTACGCCCGATGAGAAGTACGTCCCGCCCAAGTTGAACAAATTCCAGCAGGACGTGCTTCGGAATTTCGCCTTCTTCAACTTCTCGGCAAAGTGGTTTGGCACTCGCGGAGAAGCCAAGCTGCCCAAAGGCTGGGAGCCTGACGCTACCATTCTTAACGAGTTCCGCGATTACTTGAGCCAGCAACAGATCGCGTTCACCGACGCCGACTGGAGCGACAACAAGAGCTGGACCGCCCAGCAACTGAAGCGCGAAATGTACGCTACCGGCTTTAGCTATGAGGAATCTCAAAAGGTCGCCATCGAAACCGACCCGATGGTAGGCAAGGCTGTCGACGCGCTTCCGCAGGCCAGGGCCCTGCTGGATTCATCGAAGAAGCTGATCGTGCAGCGTTTGAGCCGAGACGACCGGCGCTAGAGTTTGGACAAACCAAAATCGGTCCCTCAAATTACCGTCCTGGACGCGGGCGGTCAGTATTGCCATCTCATCGCACGCAAGATCCGCGATCTCGGGGTATACGCGGAGGTCCAGGCTAGCGATACACCGGCTACGGAACTCCGGGGCCGACGAGGACTCATTATCTCCGGAGGTCCGGACAGCGTGTACGAGCCGGACAGTGCGCGCATCGATCCGGCCATTCTTTCAACCGGCAGCGCCGTGCTCGGTATCTGCTATGGGCAACAACTCATGGCGCACACCCTGGGCGGACGTGTCAGTAAAGGGGACAAGGGCGAGTACGGGCTTTCCTCGCTGCAGCCGCGAAAGAACCATTCTCTGTTCGCCAACCTGAACGGCGGCAGCCAGCAGATCTGGATGAACCATCGCGATCAGGTGGAGCAGGTCCCACCGGGATTTGAAGTTTTGGCTAGCACTGATACGTGCGCCATTGCCGCCATGGCGCATCGTGACCGGCCGCTTATGGCCGTCCAGTTCCATCCCGAAGTGGTCCACACCACCGCTGGAACGAAGATCCTGTCGAACTTCGTCTTCGGAGTGTGCGGTTGCGCGAAGGACTGGGATCCGAAGGATCGTATCCGGCCGATCGAAACTGAGATCCGCGCGGTTGCAGGCGACCGTAACGTGTTCTTTTTCGTCAGCGGCGGCGTGGATTCAACCGTAGCGTATACCCTCTGCCTCCGGGCGTTGGGGCCGGAACGAGTTTACGGTATCTATGTCGATACGGGACTAATGCGGGAGGGTGAAAGCGAGTACGTTAAGCGTCTGTTCGCGCAACTCGGAGCCACGGCCTTCCATATTGAAGATGCCGCGGGCGAATTCCTTGGCGCTTTGGCGGGGGTGTGCGATCCGGAGAAGAAACGTCATATCATCGGCGAGCAGTTCGTCGCCGTGCAGGAGCGTGTCCTGAGCACTGGACATTTTCTCGATGGCCATTGGATTTTGGGGCAGGGGACCATCTATCCCGATACCATCGAATCCGGCGGCACGGCGCGAGCCGATGTGATAAAGACCCATCACAACCGTGTGGCCGGGATTCAGAAGCTGATTGAAACCGGCCGGATCATCGAGCCGCTGGCTTCGTTTTACAAAGATGAGGTGCGCGAGATCGGTGCCGAACTCGGCATTCCAGACGAGTTTCTGCATCGCCATCCGTTCCCGGGACCGGGGCTCGCAATCCGCTGTTTGTGCGCGGAAACCGAAGCGCCCGTACAGCAACTCGGCGGCGGCTGGCTGCTTCCGATCCGCTCCGTGGGCGTTAAGGGCGACTCGCGCAGCTATCACGCGGTCCTGGCGCTCGAGAGCTTGCCAACCGACGAGATCGCGACCGAGTTAGTGAATCGAACAATGGAGATCAATCGCGTGGTCGGCTTCGTGAGCGGCAAAGTTCCGGTCGCGCAAATGCATTCTACGAGAGGAACTTTGACGGCCGAGCGTCTCACGCGTCTGCGTCGTGCCGACGCTGTAGTTCGACGGCTCTCGATCGACAGCGGGTTTGAGCACCAAGTCTGGCAGTTCCCCGTGGTTTTGATTCCGTTAGGCGCCGGCTCCGCTCCTGATTCCATCGTCCTGCGTCCCATTCACTCGGTGGACGGTATGACTGCTCAAGTCGTACGAATGCCCGATGAACTTTTACCGCGTATGTCCGACGAGCTGCTTAAGATCGCCGGCGTGTCCGCGGTATTCTACGATCTTACGCACAAGCCGCCCGGCACTATTGAGTGGGAATAGCCCGTTAACTTACGGTCGTGAACCAGCGCTCGGCCTGTTTGTGTAGCTCGGAGGCGAGCCGCTTCCTGTTCTCTAACGAGCGCGGCGCGCAGAATGCCAGATCCGCTGTCGTCCACGGCAGCCGCTTCGCTGAGCTATCTGTCGTCGCCGTCTCGGAACGCCTGCTCCTCCTGCGACAACACCTTCATAGCTTCCCCTGTCTCTTCGCGGAAGGCTCGCGTATGCTAGATTCGATGAAAACTTTTCAGGATGTCGCGCATCGAGTAGCGCAATGCAATCGGCCGTCCGTGCGGACAGCTCATCGGGCATTCCGCGGCGGCCAGCGCGCTGAGCAGCCATTCCATTTTGCTCTGGTCGAGCCGCATGTTGATCTTGATCGCGGCGCGGCAGGCGATACTGGCCGCCATGGCGCGGCGCAGGTCGCCGAGGGAGGCCTTTCGCATTTCGCCCTCCGCAATTTCCAAGATCTCACAGACCAACTTCTCAACCTCGTTCGGACCCACGCCCGCAGGAGCGGCCTTCACGGCGATGGTGCGCGTGCCGAACGGTTCGGACTCGAAGCCCGAACGCTGCAACTCGTCGGCGATTCGAGCGTACTCGATCTGTTGCGCGGGGCTCAGTTCGATCAGGATCGGCATCAATAGATGCTGGCTCTCGACGCGCCCCTCGGCTTGCTGCCTTAGGACCTTCTCAAATAGAATCCGCTCATGGGCAACATGCTGATCGATGATCCACAGGCCGTCGCGTCCAGCCGCGATGATGAAGCTTTCGTGAATCTGGCCGAGCGGCCGGAGATCGGTTAATGCCGCCAGGCTCGGAGTGTTTTCCAGCATCGATAGCGAACCATGCGTGTCAGGGACCCTAATTGAGGACGGCGGTGGTTTTTCCGTGAAGTCGAATCTTGGCTCCGGCGCAGCGTTCCCTCGTAACGTGAAAATGGGCAGGTCTTCGGGGCGCTCCGGCCCGGCCGCCGGATCGGGTGCCGTCTCGAACCTCTGATTCTCGATCCGCTGTGTGAAATCGGAAAACGGCAGTTCGGCAGCGCGTTGAGGAGCATTCGGCACGGGAATGCTGGACGCCGGCCGCGCCGCGATCAACTGTTCACGAATTGAATCACGCAAGAAATCGTGAACGAAACTGCCGTGGCGGAAGCGAACTTCCGTTTTGGAGGGATGGACGTTGACATCCACCTCCTCGCAATCGCAGTCCAAGAACAGCAGCGCGAACGGATAGCAGGCCGGCGGCATCAGGTTGTGATACGCGGCGGAGAGGGCGTGCAGTAGCAAGCGATCGCGTATCAGGCGGCCATTTACGAACAAAAAAATCGAATTTCGATTCAGCTTCTGAACCTGCGGCGCGGAAACGAATCCGCGCAGTGAGAACAGCCGACGGCTACGCTCTTCAGCCTCAACCACGTCGAGTTCGCGCTGAGTAGTTTCCAGATCGACCAGATCCTCCAATGTCTCACCACCGAAAACCTGATAAACGCGCTCGCGCAGCGTCTGGACCGGCGTAACATCGAGCAGTTCGCTCGCGCCGTGGCGGAGTTGAAACGACTTCTGAGGGTGGGCCAGGCTGTAGTGTGTTGCCAGCGAGGCAATGTGAGCCAGTTCGGTCTGATCGGAGCGCAGGAACTTCTTGCGGGCCGGAACATTGTAGAAAAGATCGCGTACCGTGATCGTCGTCCCTGGGGGGCCCGGATGCTCGTCGCACCGGAGCAGCTTGCCGCCCGCAATCTCAACGCGCGCGCCCGTAGTCTCTTCGGCTGAGCGTGTTTCAAGCAGCAGGCGCGACACGGAAGCAATGGACGGCAGCGCTTCGCCTCGGAAACCGAGGGTGGCGATCGACGTCAGGTCACCGACGTCGCTGAGCTTGCTGGTGGCATGCCGCTCGAACGCGAGCAGCGCGTCGTCGCGCAGCATCCCGCAACCGTTGTCGGCGATCCGCATCAGCCGCCGGCCTCCGCTTTCGACCTCGATGCGCAACTCGGTTGCGCCGGCGTCCAACGAGTTTTCGAGAAGCTCTTTGACTACGGAAGCCGGGCGCTCCACAACCTCTCCGGCGGCGATTTTGTTTGCAACGGTGTCGGAGAGGACGCGGATTTTGCCCATTTTAGAGCCTGGTGTTCACGCCAGTGTGAACATGGCACGCACGAATGCGCGCGCGGCGTTACGCGCTCATCGAAGCTAGGAATTCCGCGTTGGTTCGCGTCTTGCCCAATTTGTCGAGCAGCAGCTCCATGCTTTCAGTGGGCGATAGCGGATTGAGCACGCGGCGCAACACGATCACGCGATTGAACTCTTCCTTTGGCAGCAAGAGTTCTTCTTTTCGCGTGCCGCTCTTGGTGATATCGATGGCCGGGAAAACGCGCTTGTCCATCAGCTTGCGATCCAGATGGATTTCCATGTTGCCGGTGCCTTTGAACTCTTCGAAGATGACGTCATCCATGCGGCTGCCGGTGTCGATCAGCGCAGAAGCGACGATCGTGAGCGATCCGCCCTCTTCGATATTGCGCGCGGCTCCAAAGAAGCGCTTCGGCCGCTGCAACGCATTGGAGTCGACGCCGCCCGACAAAACCTTGCCCGACGGCGGAACGACAGTGTTATAGGCGCGCGCCAGGCGCGTGATCGAATCCAGCAGGATTACGACATCGCGTTTATGCTCTACCAGGCGCTTGGCTTTCTCGATGACCATTTCGGCCACCTGGACGTGCCGGGAAGCCGGCTCATCGAACGTGGAGCTGATCACTTCGCCCTTCACCGAGCGCTGCATATCCGTGACTTCTTCCGGCCGCTCATCGATCAGCAGCACGATCAGTGTCACTTCGGGATGATTGGTAGTGATCGAGTTGGCGATGGACTGCAACAGCATCGTTTTACCGGTACGCGGCGCCGCGACGATCAGCCCGCGCTGCCCCTTACCGATCGGCGTGAGCAAGTCCATGACGCGGCCCGAATAGTTGTCGCGAGCCGTTTCCAGCTTGAACCGCTCGTGCGGATAGAGCGGCGTCAGGTTGTCGAAGAAAATCTTGTTGCGCGCTTCCTCGGGCGGCTCGAAATTGATAGCGTCCACCTTGATCAGCGCAAAATACCGTTCGCCTTCTTTGGGTGGCCGAATCTGGCCCGAGATCGTGTCGCCGGTGCGAAGATCGAAGCGGCGAATCTGGGACGGAGACACATAGACGTCGTCCGGCCCCGGCAGGTAATTGTACTCGGGTGCACGCAGGAACCCAAACCCATCGGGCAGGCATTCCAGCACGCCTTCCGAGAAGATGAGCCCGCTCTTTTCGGCCTGAGTCTGCAGGATCTTGAAAATTAGTTCCTGCTTGCGCAGCCCGGCCGTTCCGGTGACACCCAGATCCTTGGCGATCTGGTTGAGCTTCTGAATGCTCATGTCTTTGAGTTCGACCAAATCGAGCGTGCCGTTCTTCTGGTTCTGCCCCTGTGGGCCGCCATGGCGGCGGCGATGCCCTTGCGGCAGCCCGCCTTCCGGGACTTTGCCTTCGGCATTTTCTCCCGCGGCTTTTTCTTCCGCGGGCTTGCCGTCCGGCGGCGCGGCTTTGGGTTCCGCGGCCTTTCCGTTCTCCTTAGCCGGCGTTGTTTCGGCTTGTTCTCCTGTGGTGGGAGCAGCTACTGCTGCTGGGTCTTGATTTTCGATATCGCTTGCCAAATTTCCCTCACTCCCCGGCATTGAGGTGCCGAGAACGGTAGCGGCGCTTCATCCGAATTTGGATTTCGAATTTCCGTCGCCTGCCGTTTTTCCTTCTGATTTTTCAACTTATCCGTCTTGGTGGCGATTACCAGATATCGCCGGTTATGGAACTCCAACCACTCTTTGAGTTCCAGGTCCTGATCCATCCAGCCCCGACGCGCGTCGAGGACCAAGAAGCAGAGCTCCAAACTTTTTCGATGTAAGAGGTAATGTTCGATGAGCCGCTTCCACTGGGATACAACCTTTTCCGGAACACGGGCGAACCCATATCCCGGCAGATCGACGAAGTGGAATTTTCCGCCGACCCGATAAAAATTAATCAACTGTGTACAGCCGGGCTTTGCGCTGGTAAACGCTAAACCCCTTTGCGCCGTCAGGCAGTTCAACAGACTCGACTTGCCGACGTTGCTCCTTCCCAGAAAGGCAATTTCCGGGAGAGTCTCAGCCGGAAACTGCTCCGGCCGTGCTGCACTGATCAAAAATTCGGCGTCCATGCCCCCAAGCGGGCGTCACTCCCGGCCCCAATCTGGCCGCCGGAACCGAAGCCCCGACGCCTACTGGGAAATCCGTTCTTCTCTGGTTTCCCGAACCAGCTCCACCGGAGGCGTGTTCGCCGCCAGCGGTAGGGCCACGATCTCCCGTTCCAGAGCCAGCTTCAACACCTCGTCCATGGATGTGACGAAATGCAGCTTCATTTCCTTTCGGATGTTCTCCGGAATGTCAGGGAGGTCTTTCTCATTATCCTTCGGAAGGATGACCTCGTAAATCCCCTGCCGGTGAGCGGCCAGCAGCTTTTCCTTTAGCCCCCCAATGGGAAGCACCCGCCCGCGAACGGTGATTTCACCAGTCATCGCAATATTACACCGAACCGGAATATTGGTCAATGCGCTGCAAATACTGGTCGCGATGGTGATACCGGCTGAGGGACCGTCCTTAGGGATCGCTCCCTCGGGCACGTGCACGTGGATATCCAGGTTGCGGTAGAAATCGCGGGTTAAGCCCAGTAGCTGTGCCCGCGAACGCACATAGCTCATGGCGGCGTGCGCCGATTCCTGCATTACGTCGCCCAGCTTGCCGGTGGTCTGCAGCTTGCCCTTGCCTTCCATGACAGCCGCTTCGGTGGTGAGGATTGAGCCGCCCACCTCGGTCCAAGCCAACCCTACGGTTGCGCCGACTTCGTTCTTCTGCTCGGCTTGTGTATCGCGGAATTTGTGCGGACCGAGGAATTCGTTGGCCGTCTCGGAACTGAGAACCGATGGAGTTGGTTTCTTCTCCTTATCTTGCTCAGCGGGTTTTTCCTTACCGTTCTTTTCGCTATTGCCGTTCTTCTCGCCTTGGGCATTCACTACGGTTCGCGCGACCTTGCGGCAGACGTTGCCGATCTCGCGCTCGAGATTCCGAACACCGGCCTCCCGCGTGTAGGCTTGAATCAAGGTCTGAATTCCGTCATCGGTAAACTTCAGATCCGTATCTTTGATTCCGGTCTGCCTGGTCTGCTTGGGAACCAGGAAGCGCTTGGCGATCTCCAACTTCTCCTGCTCGGTGTAGCCCGACAGCCGGATCACTTCCATGCGATCCTGCAGCGCCGGCGGTACCGTGTGGAGCACGTTGGCGGTAGCGATGAAAAATACCTGGCTCAAGTCGTACTCGACGTCCAGATAATGGTCCATGAACATGTAGTTCTGTTCCGGATCCAGAACTTCAAGCAATGCCGCCGACGGGTCGCCGCGGAAGTCCATCGACATTTTGTCGATCTCGTCCAGCATGAACACGGGATTACGCGTCCCCGCCTTCTTCATCATCTGCAAGACTTGACCCGGCAGCGCGCCGATATAGGTGCGCCGATGACCACGGATCTCGGCCTCATCGCGGACGCCGCCCAGAGACAGGCGCACAAATTTGCGTCCGGTCGCCTTCGCGATCGACATGCCCAGCGACGTTTTGCCGACGCCCGGAGGTCCGACGAAACATAAAATCGAGCCCTTTGGATTCTGCACCAGACGCCGCACTGCCAAAAATTCGAGGATGCGCTCTTTGATCTTTTCCAGGCCATAGTGGTCGGATTCAAGCACTTGCTGCGCGTACTTCAGATCCCGAATTTCTTTGGTCTTCTTCTTCCACGGCACAGCCAACAGCCAATCCAGATAATTGCGTGAAACGGTAGATTCGGCCGACATCGGCGGCATGTTCTCTAACCGCTTCAGCTCGGACATAGCCTTCTCGAAGGCGTCCTTGGTCATGCCGGCGGTTTCGATCTTGCGCTTCAGCTCGTCGAATTCGCTCTTTTCGCCCCGGCCCAGTTCCTTCTGGATGGCCTTGATCTTCTCGTTGAGGTAGTATTCCTTCTGCGCCTTCTCCATCTGACGCTTCACGCGCCCCTGGATGGTGCGGTCGACATTGAGCTTCTCAATCTCGATATCCAGCATTTCGGCCACCCGCGTCAGCCGGTCCACGGGGTCGAATATTTCGAGCAGTTCCTGCTTTTCCTCGATGGTTAATTGCAGGTTCGCGCCCACCGTGTCGGCCAGCTTGCCGGGCTCGTCCACACGGATGGCGGCGATCATCGTTTCGTAATTCAGGTTCTGGCTGAGCTTTACGTACTGCTCGAACAGCCCGGTAACGCGCCCAACCAGCGCTTCCAACTGCGCTCCGGCGTCGACTTTGAAGTGGAAAGTCTTTACCAGCGCACGGAAATAGCCTTCATCTTCACTGACCGAGATGACTTTCCCACGCTCCACGCCCTCCACCAGCACTTTAATGTTGCCATCCGGCAGTTTCAGGCTTTGGACGATGTTGGCCACTGTGCCGACGCTATAAATCTCGTCGGGGCGCGGCTCGTCAACGGAAGCGTCGTGCTGCGTCGCCAGAAAGATTTTTTTGTCCGCCGCCAACGCCTCCTCGAGCGCGCGAACACTCGATTCGCGCCCCACCACAAACGGAGTCATCATATACGGGAAGATCACCACGTCCCGGATGGGCATCATCGGCAGGCGCTTGTTATCGGATTTTTCTTTCGAGGTAAGCATGGGAAGTGATTCTGATCCTTGGCGGCTCAATTCATTCGCTCAAGCGGACGCCGAACCAAGGAACCTAAGGGGAACGAATGAACGCCTTATCCGGCCTTTTCGAGCAAGGCCATGTTGATCTTCTGTGTCATGACCATTTCCTTCGTCACCAGGAACTCGCGGACCTTCTTGTAGGACGGCAAATAGTACATCAGATCCAGCATCAGGTCTTCGAGGATCATGCGCAACCCGCGGGCTCCCACTTTTCGCTCCATGGCGAGTGAAGCGATAGCCTCCAGGGCGTCGTCACTAAACTTCAGTCTAACATTTTCAAACTCGAAGAGCTTCTGGTACTGCCGGATGATGGCGTTCTTGGGCTTGGTCAGAATCTGGACCAAGGCTTCGCGGCTCAAATCCTCGAGCACCGCTACGACCGGCATGCGACCGATGAACTCGGGAATGAAGCCGAACTTGATCAAGTCTACGGGCTGGACTTGATCGAGCATGTCGACATCCCGGCGATTCGAAGTAGTCCGGTGGGCTGCATCCGGCCGGTGCTGCTGCTGTTCTTCCTGGCTCAGGAAGCCCATGCTTTTAGTTCCGATGCGCTTCGAGATCACCTTTTCCAGGCCCACGAATGCCCCGCCGCAGATGAACAGGATGTTCGTCGTATCGACGGGTGTGAACTCCTGGTGCGGATGCTTACGCCCTCCCTGAGGAGGAACGTTGGCAATGGTGCCTTCCAGGATCTTCAGCAGTGCCTGCTGGACGCCTTCGCCCGAGACGTCGCGTGTGATGGATGGGTTCTCGTCCTTGCGTCCAATTTTGTCGATTTCGTCGATGTAGATAATGCCCTGCTGGCAGCGCTGGACATCCCAATCGGCGTTCTGCAGCAGCCGCAGCACAATATTTTCGACATCTTCACCCACGTAGCCAGCTTCGGTCAGCGTGGTTGCGTCCACGATGGCGAACGGTACGTCGAGAATTCGGGCCAGCGTCTGGGCCAGCAGCGTTTTGCCGGTTCCGGTGGGGCCAATCAGGAGAATATTGGACTTGGACAGCTCCACCTCGGCGCCGCGTTGCTTGTTCATTTGGATGCGCTTGTAGTGGTTATAAACCGCCACCGCCAGCTTCTTCTTTGTCGCATCCTGGCCGATGACGTACTGATCCAGGTATTCTTTCAGCTCCAGTGGCTTAGGAAGCTTGTGCGGAGTGCCGTAAGGCTGATCGTGCCGATCGTCTTCCAGGATCGAATTGCATACGGCAATGCATTCGTCGCAAATGTAGGCTCGGGGGTAATCGTTGGGGGAGGAGATTAGCTTGCCGACTACGTCTTGGCTTTTGTGGCAGAAGGAACAACGCAGAGCGTCATCGGAACCTGCACGTTTCAAAGGATACTCCGTTGACTCGGGGTTTTATCTACACTACCATCCAACAAAAAAGTGCTTCCCTGAAACCCTAGTATAGCAGAATGAAATGAAACTGTGACCTACAAAAATGGCGGGGGTACTATACCGGCGGCGCGTTAGCGCACCTATCCTGTTACGGATCTGAAACATAGCGGTACCCTTATCCCGCTGGCGCTTCTCCACTAGCGCTTCGCCTCCGGCTGATCTACAAGCCAGATAACACTCGATCCAATTAAAACTTCGAGCAAGACCGTACTGGTGGTGATGGCCGGTGAGGCCGGCATCTGTGCGATCAACCGGACCAGCCAGATCGCCAGTCCCCCGAAGAGCCACATGCGGGCAAGTATGGAAATCGTATGCCAGGTGACGCATACGATGAGGCGGGCCGCGGTGCCAAACACGAGCGCCGCGCCGACCTGGAGCACAGACTCAACGAATTGGAGCGAACTGCTCGGCCCGGAACGCGCGACCCACGGCGCGAGCACCAGTTGGTTGGCAATCAACCAGAAAATCGTCGTACCGAACCACGCCAGCGTCAGCTTGAGCACGCGATCCCGATCCATCCGCCCCGGCGCCAGCCAGATGAGTGCCAACGCGGCGCACTGTAGAATACCGGTCGCGAGCACGCGACCTGCCGAAGGGATCCACGGGTAGGACATGCGCTCTTGCGATAGCAGGATCTGAATCAGACCAAATGCCGCTGCCGCCGCGAAAATCTGCCAGCCAAAACGAGCTACCGTGAGTGCCGGCGCGGGCGCCGGTTCAGATGAAGCGTGGCCGCGCTCAGCGGAAGGCCGCTTTTGAAATGCGCGCAGTAGAGGTGGCGCTGTCTTTGGTCCCACCGTTTCCTCAATCGCACGAATCAAGCGCGCCACATTTTCACGAAACATCGAATTCGAGATTTCAAGCGCGTTGCGGCGCGACAGGCCTGCCAGGTCTGAAGGCAGATCGTTCGGCCCGGGCATGAGCGCCCCCTCCACCAGGGCCGGAATTACGCGCACGTTGCGATTCAGCGCGCTGGCGATCTCGACGCGTACAAAATCG
>DATGMH010000099.1:0-59543 GCA_035293725.1 Bryobacteraceae bacterium | reverse complement strand
TAGGACACAGTTGAGTGGATGGAACACGAAAACGATGGAGCGATAACAACGAACTCGTTTGCAATCAACACGACGTGTGGTGGGCGGTCGCGGGCTCGAACCGCGGACCTCCTGCTTGTAAGGCAGGCGCTCTAACCGGCTGAGCTAACCGCCCGATACGCTCCTTCATTCTACCCGAAGCCCCTGCACATTAATGCTTTGCTTATTGCCGTTTGGATCGCTAAGTCTTCCAAAGGCCAACAAGCCGGCGCGGACGGTAGGATAAGAATGTGAAGTTCACGGCTCTTCTCCTGGTCACCGCGGCGGGGCTAAGCGCAGCTTCGATCCCTTCCGGGACGGAGGTTCAGGTCCGGCTGACCTCCGCAATCAATACAGCCACTGCTAAACCGGATCAGCGTTTCGAGGCGGTCATTATCGCGCCGGTTGTGGTGGACGGAAGGATGGTAATTTCGCCGGGCGCGACAGTACGAGGACATGTCGCTAAAGTTCAGGCGGCCGATGAAAAAGATCAGCAAGCAAGCATAATGTTGTCATTCGACGAGATCGCCGAAGGCCGCCGAAATTCCAAACTGTCGGCGAAAGTCACCAGTGTCGACAACGCACGCGAGTCCGTCGACGAAAACGGGCAGATTATGGGCATCAAGGCCTCCGAGACCGGGTCGGCGCGCCTCGATCAGGGCATTAATAAGGTCACCCAGAAATATCCGGGCTTGGGCGATCTGCTGAGCACGGTGAAGCAAGCGGTGCTCAAGGAGACGGACGCCAACATCGACTATGCGGCGGGCGTGGAGATGACGATCGCGCTCACGAAGTCGCTCGAGTGGGCGGAAACAAGCGCGGGCTCCCGAGTCAAGGCGATCGAGCCCGCGGACGCGCTGGCACGGCTGGTGGCTCGCGAGCCGTTCCGGACCATGGCGGCCAAGCCACCCCGCCCATCGGATATTACGAATTTGATGTTCTTCGGCACACGCGAGCAGATCGAGGCAGCGTTCGAAAAGGCGGGCTGGTCGTCAGCGGATCGGTTGAACGGGATGTCGAAACTGGAAACATTCCGGGCGATGGCCGAAGACCGCGGCTACCGCGAAGCGCCGGTCTCCGTCCTCTATTTGGATGGGCAGCCGCCGGACCTGGTCTTCGAAAAGCTCAACGATACGTTCAACGCCCGCCATCACATCCGCATCTTTCACCGCCCGGTGCGCTTCAATGGCCAGGAAGTCTGGCAAGCCGCCGCAACACACGACATCGGAATTGATTTTTCGCAGGAAACGCGGACATTCATTCACAAAATCGACCCGCAGATCGACCGCGAAAGGGCCAAGGTGGTCAACGATTTGTTATTCACCGGCCTTGTTCAGGGATTATCGTTGGTGCAGCGCAGCTTGCCGGAAGGAATGTTCAACGCGACGGGCGACGCGCTCAAAACAGACGGAAACATCGCGGTACTGGCATTCTAACATCGCCCGGTACATATATCCTTGAGAAGATGCCCGTCTACGCTATAGCGCAACTTTCGATCCACGACCGTGCAGCCTACCAGCGGTACCAAGAGCAGTTTATGTCCGTTTTCGCCCGGCACAAGGGGCGACTGCTTGCCGCGGACGAGAACCCGCGTGTGGTGGAAGGCACGTGGGACCGCGACAAAGTCGTGCTGATGTCGTTTCCAGACGAGGCCGCTTTCTTCGAATGGGCTGAATCGCCGGAATATCAGGAAATCGTGCGAGACCGTCATGCGGGCGCGAAAACGATTGCTCTGCTCGTCAAAGGCTTGCCGGCCCAGTAAGCTCGCGCGTTTTCGCTACGAACCAAGAGCTTCGCGGGCCGACGCGCGCGATGCGGTCGTCTTCGATCAGCATGGCGCCGTCCGGGACGATGGCGAGAACGCGGAGTTCGGCTCCCGTGCGGGGGACACGGTGGACCGGCTAGCGTGAGCAGTTGCGAACAGCCGAGGACGGCGGCCTTCACCGCTCGGGCGCCTTTTGTTCGAGCGACGGCATGCGGATGCCGCGCTCGCGCGCCACTTCGATGGCCTTCGCGTAACCGGCGTCGGCGTGGCGGATGACGCCGAGACCTGGGTCGGTGGTGAGGACGCGTTCCAGCCGCTGGGCGCAGGCCTCGGTTCCGTCGGCGACTACGACCATTCCGGCATGCTGTGCGTAGCCGATGCCGACGCCGCCGCCGTTGTGGATACCCAGGAGGCGCCGGCGGCGGTGTTGAGAAGCGCGTTGAGCAGAGGCCAATCGGCGATGGCGTCGGAGCCGTCCAGCATCGCTTCGGTTTCACGGTAGCGCGAGGCGACGGAGCCGGCGTCGAGGTGGTCGCGGCCGATCACGATGGGGGCTTGAATTTTTCCGCGGCGCGCGTAATCGTTGATCGCGAGTCCCAACTCGGTGCGCTCGCCATAGCCCGGCCAGCAGATGCGCGCGGGCAGGCCCTGGAAGCGGATGCGTTCTTTGGCGAGGGTCATCCAGCGGGAGAGAACGGGGTTGTTCGGGAAGAGTTCGAGCGCCAGCCGGTCGGTGGGTGAATGTCTTCGGGGTCGCCGGAGAGCGCGGCCCGGCGGAATGAGCCTTTACCTTCGCAGAACAGAGGCCGGATGTATTCAGGAACGAAGCCGGGGATCTCGAAGGCGTCCTCGACACCGGCAGTCTTAGCCTGCTCGCGGATGTTGTTCCCATAGTCGAACGTAATCGCGCCCATGCGTTTGAGAGCGAGCATCGCGCGGGCGTGCTGGGCCATGGCTGCGTAGGAGTGGCGCGTGTATTCTTCCGGATACTATGCGCAGCGGAGAGCGAGCGCGTCTTCGAGGCTCGTGCCGTTGGGGACGTAGCCGTTCAGACCGTCGTGGGCGCCGGTCTGGGCGGTGAGGACATCCGGCACGATGCCGCGGGCCATTTCGGGGAGCACTCGGCACAATTTCCGAGCAAGCCGACCGAGAGCGCATGGCCGCGCTGGCGGGAGTCGGTAATCAAGTCGAGAGCTTGATCGAGATTTGTCGAGAGGCGATTGCAGTAGCCGGTGTCGAGGCGCTTCTGGATACGGGCGCGGTCGAGTTCGATGCCGAGGAAGCAGGCGTCGTTCATGGCGGCCGCGAGCGGCTGCGCGCCGCCCATTCCGCCCATGCCTCCGGAGACGACGGTCCAGGCGATGGAACTGTTCGTCATTGGACCAGCGGCCGACCAGGTTGGAGTTGGCGATCAAAACGCGCGGGGCGGCGTCGTGCGTCTGGAAGATGCCCACCGGTTTGCCGGATTGGACAAGCAGTGTTTCATCGTTGCCGAGGGAGCGGACGATGGCTTCAAAGGACGGCCAATCGCGCGCGGCCCGGCAGGTGCCGCCGTAGACGATCAGATCTTCGGATTTTTCGGCGACCTCGGGATCGAGGTTGTTCATGAGCATACGGAGGGCGGCTTCCTGATGCCAGCCCCGGCAAGAGATTTCGCGGCCTCGGGGTGCTCTTACGAGGTGCACACTACTTCCATTTTTTCACGTTCGCGGGGGCGTGGCGCGCTAGGAAGCAGCAGAGAGGGCGGGGTTCGGCGTGGAGAGGCAGGGCGCGGTAGCGGTGTTCGCGGCCTGGTTCAAGGCAGTGTCGAGGTGCGAGTTGGAACCCGCTGCGGCGCTCGAAAAAACGAAGCCAATTGGAGCAGCATCGCTTTTGTTGTCAAGCGGCGCCGGGCGGGCGGCGGATTGGTTGGACGCGCGGTCTTTCGAGGCGCGGCGCTCGGCCTGCAGGTCGCGCAGAGTGGCCAGAGTCTTATTGAACTGGCGCGATAGCCGCTGAGCGTGGAGTCCGAGAGTGGCGAGAGCGCGCGTCGCTTCAGAGATACCTGAGACTCTGCGTCTGAAGCGGAAATCGCCGGCCGCGGTGTCGAGGAGCTGAGCTTCGAGTAGCGGGATACGATTCAGACGCCAGGCGGTGTCAGCGAGTTCCTGGACGAGTTGGCGTTCGGTCGGGGTTTGGGGTTGGTATTCGTCGTGGAACTCCTGGGAGTGGCGTTTGTAGGCGGCAGGATCTTCCGAGCGCAGGACGGGGCTGCGGCTGGTGAGGCCGTGGCGGACGGCGTTTTGAGAAGAGCGCTGTTTGCCGAGTTCTGTACGCGGGCCGGTAGAGCGCTGCGCGTTGGCGCGGTTGGCGGTAGCACGGAGTGCCGCGACGGGATCTTCGAAAGTGGGTTGCATCGGAATGTCCTTTCGAGACCGGCATAGCATGCCCGGCGGAGTGGGGAACGAGGACGCGGCGTAAGTCGCAAGAATCAAAACGGTAGAAAGCGGGCGGAGTTCTGTGACTCGGTTTAGCTCAGCGGTGTCAAAAGAAGTGTAGGCGTTCTCGGCGGTTTGGGAACGTCGGCACGGCCGAGTGCGCGCGGCACAACGGCGCAATCACGGATCGAACGGAATTATTTGTGTTTTTCCATCTGAGCGTTAGCGTGGCAAAGCGGGTTTCGGATATGACCGGGCGGGCGTACGCTCGGGTAGAAACATATGGTTCGGATTTTGTCGATCGATGGGGGCGGCATTCGGGGGATCATTCCCGCGATGGTGCTGGCGGAGATCGAGCGGCGCACCGGAGAGCCTGCGGCGCGGCTGTTCGATCTGATAGCGGGAACCTCGACCGGCGGCATCATTGCGCTGGGACTGGCAATTCCGCGCTGTCCGGGAGCGCCGCTGTACAGCGCGAACCGGTTTGTGGAGCTATACGAGCACGAGGGGCGGCGTATTTTTTCCCGATCGTTCGCGCGCGCGATGTTTGCGGTCGACAATCTGACGTGGAAGAAGTATTCATGCCAGGGCATCGAGGGAGTGCTGAAGGAATATTTCGGCGATTCGCGGCTGCGCGATGCAGTGACCGATGTTTTGGTGACGAGTTATGAAATCGAGCGGCGATTTCCGTTTTTCTTTAAGAGTGCCAACGCGCGCACGTGGGCGGATTACGATTTTCTGGCGCGAGACGTGGCGCGCGCGACCTCGGCGGCGCCGAGCTATTTCGAGCCTATGAAGATTTCCAGCGGAACCAATTCGGAATACTACACGCTCATCGATGGGGGCGTGTTCGCCAACAATCCGGCGGCTTGCGCACTGGTCGAGGCGCGGTCAACGTTCGGCGGGCCGGAGTATCTGGTGGTGTCGCTCGGGACGGGGTCGCTCATGCGCAGCCTGCCGCTGATGCTGGCCAAATACTGGGGAGCGGCGCGCTGGGCCAAGCCGCTGCTCGATATTGTTTTCGACGGCGTGAGCAGCACAGTGGACTATCAGCTGAAGGAACTGCTGCCGCAGATCGCCGGCGAGTGCCGGCATTATTACCGCTTTCAAGTGGCGTTGGACGGCAGCAATCACTCACTGGACAATGCCAGTCCGTCGAATATCGCGGCGCTAAAGGGGTTGGCCAACGCACTGATCGAGGCGGAGTCGGACAAGTTAGACGAGTTGTGCGAGACTTTGACCGCGCGCGCTACAGTTGGGTCGCAAAAGGCGTGAAGCGGGTATCGTAGTCGAACTTGTCGACGCCCTCGGTGCGCTTGAGGAAGCCGACGATCAAGTAGGTCAACGGCGTGGCGACGACTTCGTAAACAACTTTAAACAGGTACGCCGAGATAATCAGCCGCACCATGCCGGCACCGGTCACTTCGCCAGTGAAGGCGATGATGACCAGGATGACGGTGTCGACGGCCTGGCCGACCACGGTGGATCCGACGGTGCGGGTCCACAAATAGCGGCCCTTCGTCAGCAGTTTCATTTTGGCCAGCGTGAACGAATTGGCGAATTCGCCGCACCAGTAGGCAATCAGGCTGGCGATCACCAAGCGCGGGACCTGATGAAACACAATGGCGAAGGCATCCTGATTCTTCCACTCCGGCGCGGCGGGCAGCGCGACGATAAGGTTGCCCAAAAGCGCCATGGTGGCATTGGCGAGGAATCCGATCCAGATTACGCGGCGGGATCCGCCATAGCCGTACACTTCGGTGAATACGTCTCCGAAGATGTAGGTGATGGGGAAGAGGAGTTGCGCGCCGCTTACGCGGAACGGGCCGAAGGCGCAGATCTTCTGGCCGACCAGATTCGAAATTACCAAAACCACGATGAAGATGCTGGCAAGAAGGTCGTAGTATTTGTAGACGCGGGTTGGTTCGGACAATTCTAAATTCTATACTGCCGGCGTGCTCCGACGTTTCCGGTCAGATTTCATCGGGATGTTTTGGGTTCACAGGAGAGTGAACCCGGCACGCACGAATGCGTGCGCCACATAGTATAGTGGCGAGAGCATCCCTATGAGCACAGTGCAGACCGTTCGCGGGCCACTCGACTCGCAGCAGCTTGGCGTCACCTTGATGCACGAACATATTTTCGTGCTCTCCACCGAGATCATGCAGAATTATCCGGAGGTCTGGGGCGAGGAAGACAAGCGCGTGGACGAAGCGGTGGCGCGCATGAACGAGCTGTATTCGCGCGGAGTGCAGTCGGTGGTGGACCTGACGGTGGTGGGATTGGGCCGTTATATTCCACGGATCGAGCGCGTGGCGGCAAGAACGAAGCTGCAGATTATCGTGGCGACCGGGATCTACACGTACAACGACATCCCGTTCTACTTTCATTTCCGAGGGCCGGGGACGCCGTTCGACGGGCCGGAAGTGATGGTGGACATGTTCGTGAAGGATATTCGCGAAGGGATCGCGGGGACCCAAGCGAAGGCGGGAATTTTGAAGTGCTGCACCGATCAGCCCGGGCTGACGAAAGGCGTGGAGCGCGTGTTGCGCGCGGTCGCGCAGGCGCACCGCAAGACAGGCGTGCCGATCTCGACGCACACGCACGCACACTCCAAGCGCGGCCTCGATCAGCAGCGGGTGTTTCGCGAGGAGGGCGTGGACCTATCGCGGGTGATCATCGGCCATTCGGGAGACACCACGGACATCGATTATTTGGAGGAACTGATCGCGAGCGGGTCGTATTTGGGCATGGACCGGTTCGGCATCGACTCGATTCTGCCGTTCGAGGATCGCGTGAACACGGTCGCGAAGATGTGCCAGCGAGGGCATGCGGGCAAGATGGTGTTGTCGCACGACGCGGCCTGTTTCAATGACTGGCTTCCGGAGCGCGACCTGCCGGCGGTTCTGCCGCGCTGGAACTTTCTGCACATCCACAACGATGTGATTCCGGCACTCAAAAAACAGGGCGTGACGGATGAACAGATCGAGACGATGCTGGTTCATAATCCGCGCAAGATTTTCGAGCAGCAGGGGACTTACTGATGATCCGGCCTTTCGACCAATCGGGGATAGCGCGGGGGACGGACCACATCGCGCGGTATCAGAACCGGCCCGCTTCGTTGGTCGAAATGCTGCGGTGTACGGTGGACCGGTCGCCGAATAATGAGGCGATTGTCGAGCTGGGCGGCGACCGCATTAATTATCGTGAGCTGTGGGAGCGCGCGGCGCGGGTGGCGGGCGGGCTGAAGAAGCAGGGCATTGAACGTGGCGACCGGGTAGCGATCCGGCTGGGTAATTCCCTGGACTGGTGCGTGGCATTTTGGGGGACTGTGCTGTCGGGCGCGGTCGTGGTGCCTGTGAATACGCGGTTCAGCGAGCCCGAAGTGGAGTATGTGATCAACGATTCAGGATCGCGGTTCGTGTTTATGCCGGACCAGCCGCTGCCGTCGGGCGATCCGTTTGTGGTGGAGAATCTCAGCCAAGCCGAGGTGGCGGCGATCTTCTACACCAGCGGCACCACGGGATTCCCCAAGGGCGCGATGACCACGCACGAAGGTTTCCTGTCGAACACGGAGACGTGCCGGCGCATCGTTCCGCTTCCGAGCGACGGCAGCGTGCGGACGCTGGTTTCGGTTCCGCTGTTTCACGTCACCGGATGCAACAGCCAATTGCTGACGAGTTGCGAATCGGGCGGCGCAACGGTGATCATGCGGGCGTTCGAGGTGCAGGCGTTCTTGCGGGCAATCGCGCAGGAGCGGGTCACGTCGGTGACCACGGTTCCGGCGATTTTCTGGTTTGCGATCAATCAGCCGAATTTCCGCGAGTTCGATGTAAAGCACGTGCGCTGGGCGATGTATGGGGGCGCGCCCATTGCGCCGGACCTGGTGGGCCGGATTGTGGAGGCGTTTCCGAACGCGCGGGTCGGCAATGGATTCGGGCTGACGGAAACATCGTCGGTGGCGACGTTCCTGCCGCACGAATACGCGGGAGTGCGGCCGGATTCTGTGGGGTTCGCGGCGCCGGTTGTCGATCTGGATTTGTTCGAGACCGATTCGGGCGGTGTGGGCGAACTGCTGGTCCGCGGGCCGAACGTGGTCCAAGGATATTGGAACAAGCCGGACGCGACCGCGCAGACGTTCGTAAAGGGGTGGCTGCACACCGGCGACCTGGCGCGCATCGATGCGGAAGGGTTCGTCCAAATTGTCGACCGCAAGAAGGATATGGTGAACCGCGGCGGCGAGAACGTGTATTGCGTCGAGGTGGAGAACGCGCTGTGCGCGCATCCGGCGGTGTACGAGTGCGCGGTGATGGGCGTGCCGGATACGATGATGGGCGAAAAGGTGGGCGCGGTGGTGGTGCTGAAGCCGGGCGCCAATGCGAAGCCCGAGGAGATTTGCGAATTTCTGAAAGGCCGGCTGGCCGATTTCAAGATTCCGCAGTACATGATTATCCGGCCGGACGTGCTGCCGCGCAATCCGGGCGGAAAAATTCTGAAGCCGAAGCTGAGGAAAGAAACTGTGTGGGGCCAAGCGCTGCGCTAATTCGCCCGGCGCGGTTCTCCGGGTGGATCGCGGCAACATTCTACCTCGGAATTGTTCTGGCGCTCTGGGCGCCTTTCAATCTCTTCAGCGGGATGCCGTACGAGACCGGGTTCGTGTACACCAGCGAAGTGTCGACCTGGTGGAATGGATTTCTGTTCGGCGCCGATTGGAGCCGCATACATACCAGCACGTTCTTTCAGGTGCCGTATCTGGTGGGGGAACTGACGGGATTTGCCGGGAGCTGGGTGCCTTACCAGGTGGTGTATGCGGCGCTGTGGTGGGCGCGCGGTTTTTTGATGTTTCTCATTGTGCGGCGGCTGGCGCCGGGTCACGACGCGTTCGCCTTCCTGGCTGGGGCGTTGGCGTTGGTGCATTCTTCCGACTTCACGACCGGGTGGGTCGGACAGATGCCACAGCAGGCGTACATTTTCTGGATGCTAGCCGCATTCTATTTGCTGCTGCGCGCGCTGGATGAGCCGGGGCGCGGGCGCGCGCGTGTTTGTTTGGGCGGCGCGATGGTGTGCGAGGCGATGTCCCTATGGACGTACGAAAGTCCGATCGTGCTGATCGTCTTCGCGCCGGTGCTGCTGTTTTGGCTGCGGCGCAAGACTTCCGGTAAGCTGCGCGTGGCGTGGTGGGGCTGGTATGCCGTGCCGGCGATTTATGTTGCGTTCGCCGCAGCGCGGTATATGCGCGCTGGCGGGCACACATATCAGGAATCGGTGCTGCGGAAAAATTGGGCGGTTGGGCCGATGCTGGGCGACTGGGCGTTCAATATTGGCGCGAGCTTGCGATTTTGGGCGTGGGCCGGTGTGGGGCCGAGCCGCGCGGCAACGGAACAAGTGGCAGTGTTTGCCCTGATGGCTGTTGCCGCCATGCTGGCGGGAGCGATGGTACTGGCGGCGGGCGCGCCGTGGCCGGATGCTCGAACGCTAATCGGCGCGATGGTTGCCGGGGTCGGGATGGTGGTGCTCAGTTTTCCTGTGTACCTGCTTCTGGATTCGGCGAGAAGCCTCTGGCGGACCCAGATACTGTCGGGCATCGGCGCGGGATTGGTGTTCAGCGCCGGGATCGCTTTCTGTGCGGCATGGGCGCGCGCGAGCTGGCTTCGGGTGATTCTGATGGGAGGGTTGGGCGCTTGGGTCTGCTGGTGCGGCAGCTATTCGGCGCTCGAGAAATCGGCCGGGCACCGCTGGAATTGGGAGCTGCACAAACGCGCGATGGCTGAGGTGCTCGCGGCGGCGCCCCGTGTGAAGCCAGGCACGCTGATCTTATATAAGAATGTTCCCGGCGGCGCTGAGGATCCATTCGCCGGCGACAATACGTGGTTCGATATGGCGCTGCGGTTGGCATATCCGGGCACGCCGGTAGCCGGGGCGTACTGGCATACGGACGGGACGGCGGCGCAGGGTCCGCGGCCGCTGCTGGAAAAGGACGGTACTTGGATATTGCCCGGGAATCCGCTGATCGAGCGAGGCGATGCGCGATCGGTACTGGTGGTCGAATATTCCCAGCAAAGCGCAAGCATTGCAGACCATTTTCCCGATTTTCTCGGTGTGGGGGCACGCGCCGCCGAATTGTACAATCCGCGGGCGCGAATCGAGGCCGGGCGGGTTTCAGAGCGGGCGACCCGGCGTTACGGCGTTCTTAGGTGAACGCCTGAACCGATAGGCACTACGGACCTGAAACTTCGATCTGGCGCGTACTAAGTCTTATTCTTTTGCCAATAGCATTAACTGCTGTCTGGAAACATGGGCGCGAAGTGAGTAGGGTAGAGTTGCACCCATGCGACGCGGACCTATCGATAACCTCGGCGGTGCGGTTCCGCTTTACGCGTTGGGTGCGATCTTTCTAATTCCGCTGACCATCGGCGTGGTGTTAGTGAGTAGCAACGCCGATCAGGACGGTCGCGCGAATCAAATCTGCCGGGATCTGGCGAGCATGTATGCGCAAGGAGTGGATTTTTCGCGCAGCGAGAACCGGAGTATCGCGATGCGGGTGGCTGAGGGTTTAGGGATGGACCGGGGCGGAGGGGTGCTGATTTTGAGCAAGATTCGCGTGGTGAACGATTCGGATTGCGCGCAGACGGGTGGGTGCTCGAATCGAGGCCGCGCGGTAGTGACGCAGCGGTACGTGTTAGGCAATGCCGGGCTGCGCGCGAGCTCTTTCGGAACGCCGGCGCGGCTGGACATGTCGACGGGTAATGTTCAGGATTGGGCTAACGATACATCGGCGCGGGCGGAAGAATTCTCGACGAAGTTGCGGCCGGGCGAGTTTACGTACGCGGCGGAATGTTATCTGGTCACGGGAGAGCCGGGGGCTGGAGTCTATTCACGCGTGATGTACTAAGCGCGCGACGTCCAAGCGAGCTTGATCAGCAGAGACGCGGTCATGGCGAAGCCGATCGTGATCACGACGCGGCGCACCGCTTTGGCTCCAGCGCGGCGAGCGAGGCCTGAGCCTGCATACCCTCCTGAGATCGCAGCGGCGGCCATCAGAATGGCGTAGGGCCAATCGACCATTCGGGCCCACATGAAGTAGAACGCGGCGACGCCGTTGATGCAGACCACCAGGAGATTTTTCAGTCCGTTCATCTTGAGGATGTCCTTGAAGCCGAGGATGCCAAGCGCAGCCAGGATCAAGATTCCGATGCCGGCGCCGAAGTACCCGCCATAGAGAGCGACCAGGAATTGAAAGAGCAGCGCGCCGGCGAGCCAGTTTCGAGATCGCAACCTGCCGCTCCGGGTTTTGAGGAGGCGCTGGAGCGGTTTCTGCGCCATGAACAGCAGTGTCGCGAAAAGGACCAGAGCCGGCGCGAGCTTGTCGAAGATGGTGGGCGGCGTCCAGCGGAGTAGTAACGCGCCGATAATTCCGCCGGCCAAGCTAGGTGCGATGAGAATCAGAAAATGCGATTCGCCCGCGCGGAGCTCGCGGCGAAAACCCCAGGCGCCGCCAACGGAGCCGGGCCAGGTGGCGACGGTGTTGGTCGCGTTGGCGATAACGGAGGGGAGGCCGATCCAAACGAGCGTCGGGAAGGAGATCAGGGTTCCGCCTCCGGCGATGGAATTGATAGCTCCGGCCAGGAAGGCTGCGACTGCCGCGGCACTTGCGTGCGCCAGGTCCATAGAGCTTCTCCAGAACGCGCAGAACGGACGGCCACGGTAGTGCGTTTTGGCCGAAGAAATATTGAGCGCTCATTGGAAGTTTAGCGTTTGCACGAGGCGGAAGACGGCACGCAACGCAATGTCCGAGCGCGCAGGCGGCGATGATATCCTGTGCATTGGCACAAATCTTTCCTTTTCAACCCTACCGATACAGCTACAAAGCAGGAGCAGCGGCGAATCTGGTCACGCAGCCTTACGACAAGATTTCGCCAGCCATGCAGGCGCGATACTTGGCCGCGAGCCCGTACAATTTAGTACGCATTATTTTGGGTGAAAAATCGGCGGCGGACTCCGACAAAGACAATGCTTACACGCGGGCGGCCGCGCATCTGAACTCGTGGATCGCGAGCGGGATTCTTGAGAAAGACAACAGCCCGAGTCTGTACGCCTATTTTCAACGTTTCCAAGTTCCGGACACCGGCGAGACACTGGAGCGCAAAGGCTTCATCGGGCTGGGCGCGGTAGAGGATTACTCGGCGGGAGTGGTGCACCGTCATGAGCAGACGCTATCGGGTCCGAAGAAGGACCGGCTGGAGTTGCTGCGGCACACGCACGCGCATTTCGGGCAGATCTTCATGTTGTATCCGGACCGCGAACTGGCGGTTGACAAGCTGCTGGACGGCGCGGCGGGCGCGGGCGCACCTGTGACGGAGGTGACCGATGAATACGGCGCGCTGCACCGGATGTGGAGGATTGCGGATCCGGCCGTGATTGCATGCATTCAGCAGTTCATGGCGGATAAGAAGCTGCTCATCGCCGACGGCCATCATCGGTACGAGACGGCCTTGGCGTTGCGGAACGAGAGCCCTGGTTGGAAGGCGGCGGAGAAGGTCATGATGACCTTCGTCAATATGCATTCGCCGGGGCTGGAGATTCTGGCAACGCACCGGGTGGCGAACCGATTAAACGGTTTCGATGGGGCGGCGCTCGCGGCGAACGTGCGGGCGCGCAAACTGGGGTCCGTGGAGGAGCTGAAGCAGATGTTCCGTGCGCCACAGCCAGCGAAGATCCGGATCGGGATTGCGCTGGGCTCGGGCGAGGTTTATGTTTGCGAGCGCGAGCGAAAGCCGGGCGAACTGGATGTGAAGGTGCTGCACGAAGAAATCCTGGGGCGCGTGCTGGGGATTACCGAAGAAGCGGTGCGGGATGAGAAAAACATTGAATACGTGCGCGGGCTGGACGCGGCGTATGGGAAGGTGCGCGAAGGCGGGGCGCAGGTCGCGTTCCTGCTGGAGCCGACGACCATCGAGCAGGTGGCGGACGTTGCGTTCTCGGGTGGGGTCATGCCGCAGAAATCCACGGATTTCTATCCGAAACTTTTGAGCGGCATGACGATTTACAAACTGGACAATTAAATTGCGCTAGCTGCACGACTTCGTTTGCGCCGCCTAGCGCCGGTCGCAATCGAGAGCTAGTTGCAGCTGGCGGAGCGCGGCGTTGGTGGCCTCTACTGCCTCGGCTCGATGGCCGCAGAAATCGCGCGCAGCGGTCTGCAACTCGCGGCGGGCTTCGCGAAGTTCTTGAATGGCGCCCCGGATGTGTGGATGCGGCTCAGGCGGCGGAGCGGTCATGGCGCTGCGCGGTGTGGACACGATCGCCAGGGCGCAGAGCGCGAGCCAGGGCAAGGATTTCGCAAGGGTCTTCATATTCTTCTCCTCCTGAATTTTCAACCCGTGCGCAGGTTTGGGGTTGCGATGCTTAGGAAGACTTAATCGTGGCTTGGAAGCGACCCTTCCATTCGCCACCGCGGCCGGTCCAATAGCGCAGTGCGGAATGAACGGTCGCGCCGATGTAGAACAGCGCAATCAGCGGGAGAGCGGGCGCGGTGACGGCAGATCGGCCATAGAAGCGAAGGATCGGAATAAACGAGATGGTCATGAGAGCCCAGGCTGCGAGTCCGAGCGCGACGGCGAGCGAGTGGCGTGTCAGAAGCAAGAGCGGCGGAGCGAGGTAGATGACCGCCATGCCCAGGATTGTTCCCGCGAGCAGCAGCGCGGAGTACCGGAGCTGGGTAAAGGCGCTGCGCGAGATCATGCGGCCGATGTCGGCGAAAGAATGGTATGGGCGGACGCAATGCGCATGGTTGGTCAGGCCGAGCCATACGTTGCCGCCCGGTTTAATAGCGCGGGCGAGGGCGCAATCGTCGATCAGTTCGCCGCGAATGGCCGCAATTCCGCCGATGCGCTCCAGCGCCTGACGGCGGATCAACAGGCAGCCTCCGGCCGCGCCCGCGGTCTTGTGGCGGCGGTTAGCGATCCAGGCGGGCGGGTACAGCATGAAGAAGAAGAATACGAAGGCGGGGATCAGCGCGCGTTCGGCGGCGGTTTTGCAGTGCAGCTTTACCATCGAGGACGTGAGGTCGAGATCCGAGGCTTCGGCGCGCGCGATCAGGCGCGAGAGGCTGTCGGGCGCGTGGACGATGTCGGCGTCGGTTAAGAGAAGATACTCAGGATTGAGGCGCTGGGCGTGTTGCAAGCCTTCCGAGACGGCCCAAAGTTTTCCGGTCCAGCCGGAAGGGACGGGGCGCGCGGGGACGATGGCGAGGCGTTCATGGGTGCCTGCGGCTCGGGCGGTTGCGTCGGTGCTGTGGTCGTCGGCCAAGATGATGTGGAAAGGGCCGGGATAATCCTGAGCCAGCAGGGATGAAATCGACTGGCCGACCACGGCTTCTTCGTTTCGGGCGGGGACGACGGCGGCCACGGACCTGGTTACATCGCGAAGCGGCGGGCCGGGGGTGGGTGGTATGCGCCAGAAATCGCCGCGGAAAAACAGCAGATAGATCCACGAAGCTAGCGAAGCTGCGCCAATAGCGTAGGCGATCCACACAGATCCATTGATAGCGCATAAGCGGGCGAAGCTGCTCAGGCGAAAAGTGAAGAAAGCCTAAGAAACCTTGTACCCTGCCGCGTGCGTCGAAAACCCAAGCGAGGTGTGTACATGCCGGGCGGGACGGGCGAAGCGCAGGGCCGCATAACGGGGAAGATGATTATCGAACAACTGCTGCGCAACATGGAGTTGGGGCAGTTCGAGATGGAGTATAGCGTCCTGGTGCCTTGCATTTTCAGCTTGTATTTGAATCCCGAGGACTTCAACCGGCTGACGGGGGTGTTCGATCTGATCCGGGAAGATGCGCGGCGGGCGCTGACCGGACGCCTGGAGCAGTGGAACGCGAAGCCGCTTCCGTTCGGGCGATTGCGCGCTTCCAAGCAGACGAAACCTTTTAAGGCGGCGTGCAGGGACTGGGTGTTCGAATTTTTTCCAGACACCGAGGGCGTGGTGCCGGTGGGCGATATCGAGATCCACTCGGAGCTGAACGAGATGCCGCAGCCCGGGTATCATGGCGCTAAGACGACGCTGCTGAACCGGGAGCCGGGCGTGGGAAGTATTACGGGGGCTTCGGACGGCGGCGCGAGGCATGCGAACACGCGCCAGGGGGGAGAGCGCGTTTTTGCCGAGATTCGCTATCGCGACGATTCCGGGCCGCAGGTGTTTCTGATGACGCAGGACGAGATCGCGATCGGGCGCGGCGGCGAGGATGTGGCCGTGAACGTGGCGCTCTATACAAACGATGAAGTATCGCGGGAGCACCTGCGCTTGCGGCGAGATCCGGCGCACGGGCGTTTCATCATCGTGGACAAAAGCATGAACGGGACCTGGCTCAATGGGAAGCGCCTGAAGCGCGGCATAGAAGAGCCGCTGCCGGCGCGCGCGGAAATCAGCGTCGCGGAAGTGATCACGCTGGAATTCGAGGCTCGGCCATGAAGATTCCTTATCTGGCGCACATTCCGTTTGTGCTGGCGTTTGCCGGGTTCGCGCTGGTCTTCGTGCTTTCGCATTTGTCAGACAAGCGGCGGCAATGATGAGCATAGATTGCAAATGGCGCGCGGGCGCCGCCACGGACTGCGGGCTGGTTCGCGCGGAGAATCAGGATCGAAGCTGGGTAGACGAAGAGCGCGGTGTGTTTCTGGTAGTGGACGGATTGGGGGGGCACGCAGCGGGAGAAAAGGCGGCCGAAACGGCGGTGGAAGTAATTCGAGCCGAGCTGCTCAAAGACCAGGGCGGCCTGGAGCAGCGCATACGGAATGCGATCACGGCGGCGAACAATCGCATCTGCGATTTGGCCAGCGAGAACGCGGCCTGGAGCGGCATGGCGTGCGTGCTGACGTTGGCGGTGATGGATGGCGAGCGGGTGGTGGTGGGGCATGTCGGAGACTCGCGCTTGTATTTGGTGTGGAACGGAGTACTCCGCAAGATCACCGCAGATCATTCGCCCGTGGGCGAGCGAGAAGATTGCGGGGAGCTGACGGAAGAACAAGCGATGTCGCATCCGCGCCGGCACGAAGTGTTTCGCGATGTCGGTTCGCGGCGGCGCGAGCCGGACCAGGACGAGTTCATCGAAATTAAGGAATTTCTGTTTAAACCAGACGCGGCGCTGCTGCTGTGCAGCGACGGTTTGAGCGATCAGCTCACCTCAGAGGCGATGGTGGAGATCATCGAGCGGTACGATCACGATCCGGAGGCGGTGGCGCGTAGTTTAGTGGAGGCGGCGAACGCTGCGGGTGGGGCGGATAATGTGACCGCGATTTTCGTGGCTGGAAGCGAATTCGCCGGTATTCTATCGCCGGCGATGTCTGGGGCGCGAGCGCGGCATCGAATTACGCGCGACCGTTCCGAGAGTGTCGTGACAGCAGCGGCGACGCCGGCGGGGGTGTCGAGGGCGGTTCGGGTAATGACCTGCCGCACGGCGTTCTTGATTTATGGGTTTATCCTAGGTGTTGTGCTGGCGCTGGCATTGCGGTCTTAAGACGCGGGCGGTGGTTGGCGGTTCACCTGTAGTTAAAGGTTGACTTGTGCTGGGAAGTAAGCAGTTCGGTAGTTACCAGATCATCCGCAAGCTGGCGCGCGGGATGACGGATGTTTACCTCGCTTTCGATAGCGAGGCGAGCCGGTACGCGGTGCTGAAGATCGTCGAAGAGTCCGGCGACCCGCTTACGCAATTGATTCTGGAGGCTGAGCGGCGCGGGGCCGAGCTGCAGAAGCAGATGCACGATGCCGATCCGCGCGTGATCGAAATTTATGAATACGGCGAGAAGAACGGCTACTTCTTCGTCGCGATGCAGTACATCGAAGGCCGCACGGTAGCGCAGATCCTGGCGGAGGAGAAGCGCATCGCGCCGGCCAGGGCGGCGCGTTTCGCGGTCGAGATTCTCAGCCAGCTGGGGAAGCTGCACTCGTTCACGGCGGAGATCGATGGGCAGCTGCGCTCGGTGGTACACGGCGACATCAAGCCATCCAATATTCAGATCGGAGGCGACGACGAGGTACGCCTGCTGGATTTTGGGATCGCGAAGGCGCTGACGTTTACGCATAGCCGGACGAACCTGAGTTTGGGCAGTCCCAGCTACTGTTCGCCGGAGCGGTTGAGCCGTGGTCAAGTGGATATGCACGCGGACCTGTGGGCGGTCGGCGTGACTTTACATGAGATGGTGTCGGGCTGGCCGCCTTATCAGGCCGAGGATACGCGCAAGCTGGAGGCACTGATTCAATCCCGGCGGCCGCCTCGCGCTCTGCCGGATTCGTGTCCGGCGCGGTTGAAGGCGATTCTCACGAAAGCTCTGGCAGGCGACCTGCATCTACGCTACGTTTCAGCCGCGGCATTCGAGAGCGATTTACGGCTGTTCCTGCAAGACCGGCCGACCGTTGCCGAGGCGGAACGGCGAACCGCATGGCAGAGCAATCCGACGGTGGAGAAACCGCGGCTTCGTTTGCCCGAGCGCATGTCGAGCATGGCGGCGACGGTGAAGCAGAGCGTGCTCAAGCTGAAGCCGCCGCGGGCGCAGAAGGTCGCGTCGGTGTTGAGCATTTTGGTCGCGCTGTGCTGGGGCCTTTTAACCGGGCTGCTGGTATGCGTTCCGGCAGGCTACTACTACCGGTTCTGGCGCGACAGCCAGCCGCTGAGGGAACCGCACGACTATGCGCGATCGAGCATGGCGGCGATCAACTCGGAGTGGGATTTGTTCCAGCGGATCCAGCGGCAGAATGCATTTTTGGGCGGCTACTCGCCGGCGGCCCGGCTAGGTCCGCCGCTGCGGGCGAGCTTGGTGCAAGCGGCGGACGAGATCATCGACGGTTATCGGAACAGCTCGCATACGGTGCTGCGCGACTTCGACTGGCCGAAAGCGGCAGCGTGCCTGGAACATGCGCTGGAGATGGACCGAAGCGATCGGGCGGCCCGCGGCAAGTTGGCGCTGGCAAATGGATACATCAACCTGATTCGGGCGGATGCGGAGCAGGGCGCGGCGCAGGCGGCATCCACACGGGCGGCGGAAGCGAATTTCGCCGAAGCGGCGGGGCTGCTGCCGCGCGCGCCCGATCCGCATTTGGGGCTGGCGCGAATCTACGTATATTGGCTCAAGAACCCGGGCAGAGCGATGGCGGAGCTGCATGCGGCGTCGGAATTGGGATTTCAACTTGGTCCGCGGGAACTGGAACAAGAAGCGGATGGGTACAGGTTCCGCGCGACCGCCGAACTGTCGGAGGCGCGGCGGGCGCATGGCGTGAGGCGCGCCGGCGAGGAGCGTTACTTGAGGTTGGCGGAGCGCGATTTCGAGCGAGCGCGGCAGATCTACGAACAGATCCAGGGATTTTCCAACGCCAGCGTGGCCCTGCGGCAGGTGGATGACGACGACCGTGCGCGGCAGCAATTGAACGACGCCTTGAAAAAACCGCCGGTCCGGCGGGTTCGCAGGTATAGCGGGAGGGCAAGCCGTTGGCAGTAACGCGGAGCTGGGAAGCCGATGTCGTCGCGGTGAAAAAAGCCGTCGCCCGGAAGGGGCGGGCCGGATGGCGTGAATTTGCCTGGCTGGCCGGCGCGTCGTTGCTCGTGGGAGCGGGGCTGTTTCTGGTTTACTCGGCCAAGACATACACGTTTCCGGACGCGGATGCGGCGCTGAAACGAGGCGATCTGCTGGATTTGAATCGCGTCGCAAGCGCCGATCAACTGCTGCCGTTCTTGCAGGTTTTCCGCAGCGACGAAGAGCGCGAGTTCGCGGCGAAGGAGACATGGGAATTTGTCTCGGCACACCGGCCGATCGCGAACGCCGGCGCGCTGGGGCGGATCCGGATCGGCCAAAACGAGATCGCGGCGCATCCGGAGTGGAGTTATCTGAACGGACAACTGCAACAGCAGTTGACGCTAGCTAAGACGAAGCCGAGGCGCGGCGAATTGAGAATCCCTCTGCTGCCGCTAGCGAGGCTGAAACCTGCGTTGGCGGTCCGCACCACGCGCGAGTATGAGAAACAGTTTTTGATTTGGATCGGTGCATACTTCGCGGCTTTTTATGCCGTTTTCCTGGTGTGGCGTTGGAGCGGCTTTCGCGGGGATTTCTCGATGCTGCCGGCGGTGCATCTGTTGACGGGCGTGGGACTGATCCTGGCCGTGAGTTTGCGCGATCCGCTGCGCGACACGCTGGAGTTTTCAAAATTCGCTTGGGGTGTGTCGCTGGGATGCCTGGTGCTGCTGGCGCCGTTGCTGCGCATCGCGAATTATCAGCGGTTCTCGAAGTGGTGTTACACGCCGTTGTTCGCGGCGTTCGCGCTTTTTGTACTGCTGATCCGGTTTGGGTCGGGCCCGGCGGGCAACGATGCGAAAGTGAATCTGGGTCCGTTCCAGCCTGTGGAAGCAATCAAGATCCTGCTGGTGTTTTTCCTGGCCGGCTACTTTGCGCGTAATTGGGAGCGCCTGCGCGATCTCAAGGAGAAGAAGCTAGTGCCGCGGGCGCTCCGGTGGATCAACTTGCCGCGGCTCGCGCATGTGCTGCCGGTGATGCTGGCGGTGGCGTGCGCGTTGTTTCTGTTTTTCCTGTTGAAAGATCTGGGACCGGCATTGGTCACTGGCTTTCTCTTTCTGGCGCTGTTCGCCGTGGCGCGCGGGCGGGCGGGATTGGCGGTGTTCGGGATTGCCCTGCTAGCGGGCGGAGTGGCGGTTGGGTATCGCATGGGCAAGCCTGCCACGGTGGTGGATCGGATCGATATGTGGCTCTCGCCGTGGGACAACGATGTGCATGGAGGCAATCAACTGGCGCATTCGTTGTGGGCGTTTTCGACGGGCGGTGCGCTCGGGTCAGGTCCGGGATGGGGCGATCCGGCCATGATTCCTGCCGGGAACACGGACCTGGTGCTGCCGGCCATCGGAGAAGAGTGGGGATTCTGCGGCGTTGCGGCGGTATTGCTGTTGCTGGGATTTTTGGTTTACCGGGCGCTGCGAGCCGGGCTGAACGCACCCAGCGAGTACGGCTTATTTCTCGCGGTCGGCCTAGGAGCATTGATCGCGTTCGAGATGCTGCTGATCTCGAGCGGTGTGTTGGGCGCACTGCCGCTCTCGGGAGTAGTGTCGCCGTTTTTGAGCTCGGGCAACACGGCGATGCTGGCAAATTTTCTGATCGTGGGAATTCTGCTGGCTATCTCAAATGGTCAGCGTGAGGCAATAGTGGATGAACCGTTCCGGCGGCCGCTATGGACGCTGGGTGTCGCGCTAGGATGCTGCGCAGCGACGCTTTTAGGCTTCGCGGCGTATTATCAGGTGCTGCACGACCGTGAGTTTCAGGCGCGCGATACCAAGGTGTTCGAAGATGACGGGGTGAAGCGGGCGCAGCATAATCCGCGCCTCAATTCGCTGGCGCACGAGATCCAGCGGGGCGATATTTTTGACCGCAACGGAGTGCTGCTGGCGACGAGCGACTGGAACGAGCTGGCGCGGCGGCGGGGCGAGTACGAGAACCTGGGTGTGTCCATCGACACGGCATGCTCGCGGCTAGATAACCGGCATTATCCCTTCGGACCGCTTACCGCCCACTTACTAGGGGATCTGCGGACCGGCGAGAAGTTCCACGCGAGCAACTCGTCGCTGATCGAGCATGATTCGAATGCGAAGCTCCAGGGTTTTGTGGATTACCGTGAACTGGCGCCGCTGATCCGCTACCGGCATCAACCTGGAAATCCGGACATCGCCCGGCTGATGGCACGCGACCGATCCATTCGGACATCGATCGACATTCGGCTGCAGATGCGCGCCGACAAAGCGTTGAAGGCGCAGCTGGCGAAAGCGCACAAGGATAAGGGTGCAGTGGTCGTCATGGATCCGAACAGCGGCGATGTGCTGGCGCTGGTGAGCGAGCCGTCGCCGGGCGGGGAGGTGCAAGCGACGCCCGACGATTTATTGGACCGGGCGCGCTACGGCCAGTATCCGCCGGGATCGACCTTCAAGCTGGTGACCGCGATCGCGGCCCTGCGTTTGGATCCGAAACTGGAGAACAAGAGCTTTAGCTGCCGGCGGCTTCCGGACGGGAGGGCGGGCGCGATCATTCCCGGCTGGCGCAAGCCGATTCGCGACGATGTCGGCGATTCGGCGCATGGGACGCTGACGATGTCGCGCGCGATCGCAGTTTCGTGCAATGCGTACTTCGCGCAGCTGGGCGTGTTCTCCGTAGGCGCGAAGGCGCTGAGCGATACGGCGAAGCTGCTGGATATTCCCGCGGGCAGCGTTCCGGACATCCAGGCGGCGCTGCCGTTTGCCTCGTACGGGCAGGGGCCGGTGCTGGTGACGCCTTTCAAGATGGCTCGGGTGGCGGCGACGATTGCAGCCAGCGGGGCGATGCCGGAAGGACGTTGGGTAATCGATAGCAGCAACCCGCGGACCGAGGCGCCGCGTTCCATCCTGCCGCCGGAGCTGGCGGATTTCGTCGCGACGGCGATGCGAGCGGTGGTGACAGAAGGAACGGCGCGGCGGCCGATGCGCGGGATCGGAGTCAGCGTTGCGGGAAAGACCGGCACGGCGCAGCTGGACGAGGGCATGCCCCATTCCTGGTTTGCGGGTTTTGCGCCTTTCGATGGCGACCGGTCGAAGAGCATCGCATTCGCGGTGGTCGTGGAGCATGGAGGGTACGGCGCGACGACGGCGGCGCCGGTTGCGCGCGCGGTAGTGGAGGCGGCTGCCGAGTTGGGACTCGTGGCGGAGAAGCGATGAAGGTTTCTGAACTGATCGAGCGGCTTGGGCGGAGCGTGTTTGAGGCGCCGTTCGGGGCGTTCTCGGAAACGATGAACGATTCGCCGGAAGTGGCGGAAGTTCGGATCGCGATGCTGGATGAAATTTCGAAGAAGGTCCAGCGCGCGGGCGGCAAGGCGCTATTTCCTTACAACGTCGTGCGCATCGTCATTCGAGCTTCCGAAAGCGACGCGGCAGTATTCGAGCGCGACTTCTTCCGCCGTTTTTTCGAAGAAGAGGTGCGAAAGGCGCTGGCGAAACAGGCTTGCCGTTTTCCTAGCGATCTGCGCGTCGAGATCCGTGGAGTAACCGCTGGAGAAGGAAAATGGCTGCGGGTGGAAACGGCTGCAGAGGATCTGCCGCGCACCGTCGCGGAAGCTCCCAAGGCGCGCCGTGTGGCGCGGTTGGTGGTGGAGGCAGGCGCCGCCAACAAAGCTGAGATTCTGCTACAGAAAACGCGCACGAATATCGGCCGGCTGGTGGATGTTTACAAGGCGGAGGGGCTGTCGCGGCGCAACGATTTGGCGTTCGCCGCAGATAATCCCGTGAACCGCACCGTTTCGCGCGAGCACGCGCACATCGTCTATGACAAGAAGGCCGGCGAGTACCGGCTGTTCAACGATCGCTGGTACAAACGCGGAAATAAGCCGGAGGAAAACTGCGGGCTTTGGATCGTGCGCGACGGCATGGGCCAGGAAGTGCATCGCGACACACGCGGCACCAAGCTACTGCCAGGAGATGAGATTCACTTCGGCAAAGCCGTGGTGAAGTTCCAAATCAAATAAGGTCGAGCGCCTGCTCGAAGTCGGCCAGCAGATCGCGCCAATCTTCGATGCCGACGGAGATGCGCACCAGTCCGTCGGTGACGCCGGCTTGGACAAACTCCTCTTCCGTGAAGCCGGAATGCGTGGTGGATTTGGGATGACAGACCAGCGTTTCGACGCCGCCCAGCGATACGGCTGTGCGGGCGATGTGCAGATTGCGCAGAAATTCGAACGCGGCTGGTTTGCCGCCGCGCAGGTCGATGGACAGCATGCCGCCCGGGAAGGTGCATTGCTCGCGCGTGATCCGAAGCTGGTCGGGATCGGTGAACAACGTGGGATACAGCACGCGCGCCACCTTGGGATGCTTGGCCAGGCGCATAGCTATACGTTCGGCGTTTTTGCTGGAACGGTTCATGCGCAGCGTGACGGTGGGGAGGCGGCCGTCCAGCATCCAACATTCATCAGGCTGGAGGATGTTGCCGAAAAGGTTCCGCTTGCTGCGCATTTTGCGCAGGAGCGCTGGATCGGCGGCCGTGGCTGCGCCCCCGATCATGTCGCTGAAGCCGGAGAGATACTTCGTGGCTGAATAAAGGCAAATGTCGGCGCCGAGCTTCAGAGGGTGTTGGAAGGCGGGGCCAAGCAAGGTGTTATCGACCATCAGTACCGGCTTCGGCGCCAGCGATGCCGCGGCGGCTACGGCATCCTTGATGCTGGTCATGATGATGGTCGGGTTCGCCGGCGTTTCGATCAATACGATGGCGAGGTTCTTTGCGGAACGGATGGCGTGCTCCAACTCGCTGGAGCGTCCCGCCGGGACGGGGACGCCGCCGATATTGAACGTGCTGAGAAAGTCCTGGATGAGGTGCTGCGTGCCGCCGTAGATGGGCACGGTGTAGACGATGCTGTCGCCGGGATGCGCGAAGGTGAGCAGCGCGGTCATGATGGCGGCCATGCCGGAATTGAACACCAGCGCGGCATTGGCCCCGGGTTCGAGCGGGACCAGATGCTCCTCGAGGATTTCGGCGTTGGGATGATTGAAGCGCGAATAGACCAGGTCGGGTATTTCGTCCGGCAGGGGCTGCGCGCGGCCAGCCATCAGGTCGAAGGCGCGCTCGGCGGCTTCGGGACTGGAGAACACGTAAGTAGAGCTGCGAAATACCGCGGGACGGGCGGAGCCGACCGAGAGGCTGGGATCGAAGCCGCGGGTGAGTACCTCGGTCGGCGGATGAAGCGTCGGAGACTGCTTATCTTGCATAACCACCCCCAAACTTCAGTGTAGTGCGCCAGTAGCGGCACGTTCTTGCGGCGGAGGAGGCGGATTACAACAAGCCGGGGATCAACGCGCGAACCTCGTGCCGATATTCTGCACCGGCGGCCGCGAGCGAACGAGGGTGGCCCAAGGGTACGCGTGTCATGGACAGTTGGTTCCGCGCGCGGGGCCGACGTCGCGGTCAGGATTGCTGCTCGTAGTTCACCATCCAGGGAATGCCGAACCGATCGGTGAGCATGCCGAAGCGCGCGGCGAAGAAGGTTTGTTGTATCGGCATCTGTACTTTTCCATTTTCGGCGAGCGCCGCAAAAATACGCTCCGCCTGTTCGGGAGTCTTAACTTGAAGAGCAACGCACATGCCCCGAGGCGGCGGTTGGTAGTTTCGATCGTCCGAGCCCATCAGGGTGGCGCCGTCGGCCGCGAGGCGGGCGTGCAGGATCTTATCGCGCCATTCGGGCGGGGTGTGTTGCTCGGCCGGCGTGCCTGCGTGGGCCACCATTGCTTCGATTGTTCCGCCGAGAACGCGTTGGTAGAACTTGAAGGCTTCTTCACAGTTGCTAACAGTCGCTCTGCGGGAGACCTTTGGACAGCGGCTCCCAATCGTTACCGCCGGTCCGGCTGCGATATACGCGCAACTGGCCGTCCGGCGGGAAGTGCTCGGAGTCGCTCTTGATAGGGACAACGTAGATGGTGTCCGGCTCGTGCGCGTGGACATCGATGACGAAGCCGAAATCCGTGGGTAAGTTACCGCTTACCTCCTGCCAGGAATCGCCCGCATTGTCGCTGCGCATCACGTCCCAGTGCTTTTGCATGAACAGCACAGACGGCCGGGCGCGATGCATGGCGATGCGATGGACGCAGTGGCCGACTTCGGCGGTGGGCTCGGGGATATAGGCCGAATGCAAGCCGCGGTTGATCGGCTGCCAAGTCTTGCCGCTGTCGTCGGTGCGGAAGGCGCCTGCGGCCGAGATCGCGATGTAGATTCGCTGAGGATTGACCGGATCCAGGAGAATGGTGTGGAGGCACATGCCGCCCGCGCCGGGCTGCCACCGCGGGCCGGAGCCGTGGCCGCGCAGGCCCGCCAGTTCCTGCCAGTTCTGCCCGCCATCATCGGAGCGGAACAGCGCCGCGTCTTCCACCCCGGCGTACACAGTGTCGGGATTCGCGAGAGACGGCTCGAGATGCCAGACTCGTTTGAATTCCCACGGATGCGGCGTGCCGTCGTACCACTGGTGCGTGCCGGGAACACCGTCGTAGGTGAACTTATTGCCGGCGGTTTCCCAGGTTTTGCCGCCATCGTTGGAGCGCTGCATCACCTGGCCGAACCAGCCGCTGGATTGTGACGCGTAGAGGCGATTCGGATCCGCCGGCGATCCTTTCATGTGGTAGATCTCCCAGCCGGCGAAATGGGGTCCGCTAACGTCCCATTTCTCGCGCTTGCCGTCGGAGGATAAAATAAACGCGCCCTTGCGCGTACCAACCAAGACTCGAACATTGCTCATCAATATCGTCCTTTCTGGATATGTCGGTTCTCTCGGGTTCGCATGAGTGCTAACCCGCGCACACGCGACTGCGCGCGCTGCCTCTACTGCGGTGCTTGCTGGTAAGCGTCTTGGAGGCGCTGGATGTCTAGCTTCTGCATCTGCAGCATGGCTTGCATGACACGCTTAGATTTGCCTGGGTCCGGATCGCTCATCAGCTTGCCAAGCGCGTTGGGAATGATTTGCCAGGACAAACCAAATTTGTCCTTCAGCCAGCCGCAACGGTCGGCACGGCCGCCGTCCGAGAGCTTTTCCCAGAGTTCGTCGATTTCTTGTTGCGCCTCACAGTTGACGACGAACGATACGGCCTCGGTGAACTTGAACTGCGGACCGCCATTGAGAGCCAAGAATTGCTGGCCGTTCAGCTCAAATTCGACCACCATTACACTGCCTTTCGGCCCCGGGCCGCCATCGCCATAGCGGCTGATTCTGGATATTTTCGAGTTCTTGAAAATGGACGTATAAAACCGGGCGGCCTCTTCGGCTTGCGTGTCGAACCACAAGAATGGCGTGATTTTTTCCATGTGCTTCAGCCTCCGTGAGGATTTATGACACTAGCTTCGGCCTGGAAGCAAGACGCGGAGGCGGTCTTCGCGCAGCCACAGTCCGGTCCACAGAATCACGCCGAGATAGACGGGGAATAAGACGTGACTCAGAAGTGGATCGCCAACGCGCAAGTGGGTTGCGACGGCGCCGCCCAAGTATCCGGTAAGCAGGATCGCGCCTAAAACCGAAGTTCGGGGGACGGCGTAGAGGACGGTGCAAGCCAAAAGGATCATGCCCAGATCGGGAGCTAGAGCCGGAGACCAGCCGATTTGCACGGACGCTTGGGCGACAAACGGCGGGTTAATGAACTTAATTACGCAGTCGAACAAGAGGAACGCGATAGCGAGACCGCTAAGTAAGTGTCCTGTCCGCGTTTTTGCCCTGGATGCAGCTGCCGGTTGAAGTCCAAATGGTATGGTCATGGCTAGCTCCTCTCCGCGAGCTGAGTGTGCAGTTCACGCGCCGCCTCGATGGCGGGGCTGGGAGCGAAATCGTCGAGTTCGAAGATCTGCCGGATCTCGATTTCGCCGTCCGCGTTTTCACCGTGCGGGGCCGGCGCGCGCTTGGCCCACTCGATGGCTTCCTGTTTCGATTTGACTCGGATTATCCAGTAGCCGCCGATCAATTCTTTGGTTTCGGCGAACGGACCGTCCACGACGGTGGGCTTGCCGGCTGAGAATTTCACGCGCGCGCCTTTGGAGGTCGGGTGCAGGCCGTTCAGGTCAATCAGAACACCGGCCTTCCTCAACTCCTCGTTGTACTTTCCCATCGCCGCCAGAAGCTCTTCGCTCGGCATTTTGCCGGCTTCCGAGTCCTGGTTGGCTTTTACGATCATCATGAAACGCATATTTTGTCTCCTTCCTCGTTGAGCCTTTCTACTGTTGAGTCGAACGAGCGGGAGCCATTTCGACAGGAGCCGAAAAAGAATTTTCGGGTAATTCGGGAACGGGAACTACGGGGCGGATCTCGACGGTGCCCCAACGGCCGGCGGGGATGCGAGCGGCGATATCGATGGCCTGGTCCAGGTCCTTGGCGTTCACGATAAAAAAACCGCCGAGCTGCTCGCGCGTTTCGGCGAACGGGCCATCCGTGACCAGGCGTTTGCCGTGTTGGACGCGGACGCTGGTGGCGGTGGCGGTAGGCTGCAGCGGGGCCGCAGCGACATACTGTCCGGCGGCGTCGAGCAGGTGAGCGAATTGAGCGGAATCCTTGTAACATTGCTCTCGCTGCGCATCGGTGAGCGCTTTTTCGTCAAGATAGATCAGCAACATGTATTGCATTGCATTGCCTCCACAAGTGAGTCGAACGGTGGGCGACGGTATCGACAGGTCGTCTAATAATTTTCTACCATCGGGGCATGGGCGAGGAATCTGGCGCGGCCGCGGGAGCCAATAGAGCGGATCGGGCTGACTCGGCGGTTGAAGCGCTTTACCGGGCCGAATGGGGGCGCATTATCGCCGCCCTGATCGGAATGACCGGCGACTTCGAAGTGGCTGAAGAGGCAGCGCAGGAGGCGTTTTCCGCCGCGGTTGATCAGTGGCGGACGGCGGGAGTGCCGGAGCATCCCCGGGCGTGGATTATTCAGACTGCCCGCCATAAAGCCATTGACCGGATCCGGCGGATGGCGAAGCAGCGGGAACACGTGGCGCTTCTGGCGGCCACGGCTAGTGAAGCGAGCGAAGTACCGGACTATGATGCGAGCGAGATAGCGGACGACCGGCTGCGGCTGATGTTCACATGCTGCCATCCCGCGCTGGCGCGGGACGCGCAGATCGCGCTCACTTTGAGGACGCTGGGCGGCCTGGAGACTGAGGAAATCGCGCGGGCATTTTTGGTGACCACACCTACGATGGCGCAGCGCCTGGTGCGAGCGCAGCGCAAGATCCGGGACGCCGGCATTCCCTATGTGATTCCCAGCACCACGGATATGCCCGAACGCTTGGAAGCCGTGCTCCTGGTGATCTATCTAATTTTTAATGAAGGATACGCCAGCACTCGGGGCGAGCGGCACGTCCGGACCGAACTGTGCCAGGAAGGCATCCGGTTAGGACGGCTGGTACGAGAGCTGATGGCGCCGAACCCACCCGCGGAGGCGACGGGCCTGTTGGCTCTGATGCTGCTTCACGACGCGCGGCGCGAGGCGCGTTTGGATGAAAAAGGCGATCTGGTGACGCTGGAAGAGCAGGACCGGACCAAATGGGATCGGAGGCAGATTGCTGAAGCGCTGCCGCTGGTGGAAGAGGCGCTTAGCGGCGGACCAGGGGCGTATGCGCTGCAGGCAGCCATTGCGGCGCTGCACTGCCAGGCGGCGACCGCCGAAGTAACTGATTGGCCGGCAATAGTAAGGTTGTACGATTTATTGGAAGCGATCCAGCCGTCGCCGGTAGTGTCGTTGAATCGCGCGGTGGCGGTGGCGATGGCGGAGGGTCCTGCGGCCGGGCTAGCGATTATCGACGAACTGGCCCGCGGCGCGGAACTTAGTGGTTACCACCTGTTGGATTCCGCGCGCGCCGATCTACTGCGCAGAATGGGGCGATTCGAGAGCGCGGGCCAAGCCTATGCAAGAGCGCTGGAACTGGCGAGCAATCAGAGCGAGCGGCGGTTTTTGGAACGCCGGTTGCGCGAAGTGGAGGAGCACAATCGGTGAAGCAGGCTAAGGTCAAAGCAGCCGCGGCCCCCGCACGGGACCCTGAGCGGCGTGCCGGGATCCCGAGATCCGAAACTCGTATTGCGCGACTTGGACCGCGGTGGTGTCCCCGGCGGTGCGCACCACCCGGCCGCGCATAACGAGTTTCAACGCGCGATCGTTCAGAGCGACCGGCCAGCTCAAGGCCAGCTCTACCAGACTTCGTACCGGGAGCGCCTGGGAGCTACGGAACAAGATGCCGCGGCTGCTGATATTGACGGAGGTGCCGGAGCCAAGTTGCCCACGTGTTTTGCGATACGTCCACTTATACTGGACGGGCAAAGCAATCGGATAACGGTGGCGTATGCGCAAGTCACTGGGGCTGGAGTCTGGGCCCGACACGATCAGCCCTGCCGGCGCGGCATCAATGGACATACTCCTCCTCAGGTTCAGACACTCAAGAAAATTCGTTTATATATATATGTGTCGGACGCGCTCTCCGCGTTACAAAGCGCTGGCCAGCACAGTTTCAGCCAGTTCTACAGAGAGTGGCAACACACGATGTACGAAACGTCAGGACGCAGGCGGACGGAAAAGACCCAAGCGCTACGGACAAATGATAACAAATACGTCGGGTATTCCGAAAGGGTTCTAACAGAAGTAACGGTTAGGACACGCACGGAATGGGGACGATTCGTCCAGCGGTTCGCAGCGCCGGGGGTCCACAGAGGACCTTTTTTTTTGTTTCCAGCGAGTTCGGGCGCGCGTTGGCACGGGAAACGCTTCGCTGGGGTCGGTGTCAAATGTTCAGGACTTCGTCGCGTGGCTGCAAGGAGTTAACTTCCGTGTTGGGCGACGGTCAAGTTCGTGAGCGGGGGCAGCGAGTCTCGTTCGTTCGAAGCAGCCGCGGTGTTCGTCGCGGAATGCTGAGTGGCGCGATTGGCGGGTTGGCTGGCGCGCTCGCCATGGACATCCTCAGCCGGCTATGGACAGGGTTGCGAGAGCCTTCATCAGCCAAGCCGGACGTGAGCCTGGACGAACACCGGCAATTGGCCGAAGCGCAGGAGCGGCGAGGACGAGCGGCCGATCCAGATGCCGTGGTTTCGATCGCGGTTGCGGATTACTTGGCTCACGCGCTGGGACAGACACTCCCGAAAGAGAAGCGCGCTTTTGCCGGCAAGGCAGTTCACTATTCGTACGGCGCCGCTGCAGGTGCAATATATGGCGCCGGGGCTGAGCTTCGACCGGAAGTGACGGCCATTCATGGGGCTGCATTCGGGCTACTGCTGTGGCTCGGCGAAATGTTCATAGCTGTCCCTTTGTTGTCCACTGCGAACCGCGCGACGAAGTTCGGGGTGGCAGAACATCTCTTCAGCGGCGCTGAACACGCCGTGTTCGGTTTGGCGGTTGAAGGCGTGCGCCGAAAAGTTTCGGCCCGTTTGGCGTGAAAAACGCTGTGCCTGCTCTCGACGTTTATTTCTGCGCGCTGTGACGCGGCCGGTGCTGTACGTTCAGAGATTGGGTAAAAGATCACTCGTCGTCCTCGTTCTTGCCAGCTACCAGCGCCAATCCTGAGTAGAGAACAGCGTTCGCCACGTGTCTGCTTCGCGATCTGCCTGAGTACATCGAGGCCACGGATTGGCGCTGATGCCCATTAACGCAAAACTATAAGGCGGCGTCCAACGAACCAGGAAATAGACGTTTGGCTCGGACTCGAAATTCCTTTTGGCATTTTGAGGTTCGAATCCAACCTGCCATAGGTCTGGCGTCCGACAGTGCATTGTATCCCCGAGAAAATCGCCCACGACGAAGTCGGCGTGGAGTCTCTGATGCCACATGAAAAGACCCGATGACAAAGACCACCCTTGGCTCTCGCTCCACGGCTGCGTCATCCACTCATCAACAAAGTCTCTTGGACTCAAAGCCACCGGGGCAACGCGACGAACTTGATCTCCCTCGATAAGAAAGTGTTGGACGGCCTCCCGATTGTGCACGCCGGCGTCAACGCTGCGCTGAGTGAACTCTATAAGAGCATCCACTGGCCCGCTGAAGTGCATCGGCGAATTTACAATGCTGCCTACGATGTAGCTCTGTCCCCTCAGGTAACCCTCGCCGGATCGATCCACTAGGTTCTTTGAACCCGAAGCGTCCACTCGCCAGATCCTGTAATATACCTGGTGCCAGGCAGACGCACAGCCCCATTGGTTCCCCAGCGTCAGCACGTAGGCCGGTCCGGCTTCTCTTCCATCCTTATAGGATTGCCAAACATGAACAGCATTGATCGTCTGCGGAGTATAACTCTTGTAGTTGTTCTGCTCGGATTCCCAGATGCGTTGCCACTTGCTATCGATTCGTTTGTAGCCGTACACGGACTCATCTTCCTGGCAGACGATTCCAACTCGCGTGATCACGATGAGGAGCCCCGATTCCCACTTGATGCTAACGTCGCCGAGAGAGCCAAGTAGATTTTGATCAGTCGGCTGATCGTGCCCGGAGGGTGCGACGCTGACATTCTTCAAGGCGCTGTTGATTCTTACAGAAGCGTTTGTCTCGTCACCCTGCTTTTCAATTTGGGAAAGCTGCGATTCGATCCAATCCCGTAGTTGGTGCTTTGCAAGTGTGAGGTTCGGTCCCCCACCGGGGTTCACAGCAGACACGTCGGCCTGAGCACGCAATGACTGCAAAGTCTGATGGAGTGCTGCCAATCGGGAGTCGGGTTGCGCCCATCCACTGCAAACCAGCACAAGGGCTAGCCCGATGAGCCGCACGTCCATTATTGTAGTGGTCCCCACGCGTGGCAGCCGAATCGCTCCGGCGGGACGCGCCGCTCTTGAGAGGACTGGCGGAGAGAGAGGGATTCGAACCCTCGATAGAGTTTCCCCTATACACGCTTTCCAAGCGTGCGCCTTCAACCACTCGGCCATCTCTCCGGGTCAAAACAGATGCGAGCGAGAACGCTTGCGCAACTCAGTTTAGCATGCGTGCGCGCTCAGACCTCGTGGCGTTTGGTGCGCGCCAGCAACTGGCGCGCGCGGTCGATCACCTGCTGCTCGGCGCTCTCGCGGGAGTCGGCTTCGGCACGGGCCAGGTTCGCGCCCGGCGAGACATTATCGGCTTTGGCGTGCCACTTCGTGCCGAGTTGATAGCTGCTCACATTCACGGGCCAGCCGTCGATTTCGATGCGGCGCTCGGCGTAATTTTCGACGTTCATGCCTGTCCGGCGGTCTTGGCTGCGCCTTTTTCGACGGGCGCGCCGACTAAGTTGCCCCACTCGGTCCAGGAGCCGTCGTAGTTCACGACATTATCCACGCCGAGCAGGTATTTCAACACAAACCAGGTGTGGCTGGAGCGCTCGCCGATGCGGCAATAAGCAATGACCGGCTTGGCTTGCGAAACTCCTTCGGCACCGTATAAGTTTCGCAGGTCGTCGGCGGATTTGAACGTGCCGTCCTCGTTGCAAGCTTTACCCCAGGGAACATTGCGCGCGCTCGGAATATGGCCGCCGCGCTGGCAGGTTTCCGGCAAGCCGGGAGGCGCCAGGATCTCGCCGGTGAACTCTTGCGGGCTGCGCACGTCGATCAGGACTGCGTTTCCGGCGCGTTGCGCTTGCTGCACCTGCGGCAGGAGAGCGCGAATCGAGTAATCCGGTTCGCTGGCACGATAAGCCTTCGCCGACGGTGTCGCGGTACGCGGCGCGGTTTCGAGTTCGCGGCCTTCGGCCAGCCATTTTTTCCGGCCGCCGTCCATGATGCGGACGTCTTTGTGGCCATAGATCTTGGCCTGCCAGAAAGCCCAGGCTGCGAACCAGTTGTTATTGTCTCCGTACAACACCAGCGTTGTGTCGGGATTGACGCCGGACTGCGTCATCAGAGTTTCGAACTGCCCCTTGGGTAAAATGTCGCGAACTACGGTATCGCAGAGTTGCGTATTCCAGGCCCATGCGATCGCACCTGGGACATGGCCTTCGTCGTAAGATTTCGTGTCCACGTCGATTTCGACGACGCGCACGTTCGGATCGGCGGCATGTTGCGCCACCCAATCCGTTGTCACCAAGACTTCCGGATGTGCATAACTCGCCATTGTTACCTCCTAGAATCTTTCGTTATTTGCTATCCCAGGTCGAACTTCTCGTGGTGCAACGAGGTATCCCCCTTTACCAGGACCGGCCGGTGGAGGATCTCCTCGATCTCCTCCAGATATTTATTTTGATTCGATTTGAGGAAGCGCGCGACATCGGGATGGGTCCGCAGGACGGCGTCCTTGGAATCGAGCGACGGCGCGATCTTGTGCGCTTCCTGCAAAATTTCGCTGACGATGGTGGGAACACTCTTGACGTAGCCCGCGCCTTCGCAATACGGGCACGGCATACAGAGCGCGCGCTCCAGGCTTTGTTTGACGCGTTTGCGCGTGATGGCAACCAGCCCGAAATCGTTGAACTGCAGAATTTTGTACGGCGCGCGATCGGCCCGCATGGCATCCTCGAGCGCCTGCATCACTTTCTGGCGATTTTTGCGCTCGTCCATGTCGATGAAATCGACTACGATGATGCCGCCCAGGTCGCGCAACCGGATCTGGCGTACGATCTCCTTCACGGCTTCGGTGTTGGTCTTGACGATCGTATCTTCCAGGCGGTTCGACCGGCCGACGTACTTGCCGGTGTTCACGTCGATGGCGACCAATGCCTCGGTTTGATTAATTACGATGTAGCCGCCGGACTTCAGCCAAACCTTGGGGCGCAGCGCTTTTTCGAGCTCGGCCGTGATGTTGAACGCATCGAAAATCGGCTCGGACCGGGTGAACAGCTTGACGCGGTTGACCAGGGCCGTCTGGAAGCGCTGCACGAAGCGAACCACGCTTTCGTACATCTCTTCGTTGTCCACCCAGATGGACTTGAACTCCTGGGTGAGCTGATCGCGGAGGGTACGCTGCACGATGTCGAGATCGTGATGCAGCAGCACCGGCGCGGGGCTCTTCTCCGCCTTCTGCCGGATGTCCAGCCAGAGATTGAACAGGAAATTCATGTCGGCGGCGAGTTCTTCTTCGGTTTTTCCCTCGCCGGCGGTGCGAACGATGAAGCCGCCGGGAATACCGGCGTGATGAATCTGCAGGATACGTTTCAGGCGCTGGCGTTCCTCGTCGCTGGCGATCTTGCGCGACACGCCAGTATGTTCGACCGTCGGCATGTAGACCACGTACCGGCCGGGCAGCGCGATATGGGAGGTAATGCGCGCGCCTTTTTGACCCAGCGGCTCCTTAGCGATCTGAACGATGATCTCTTGGCCTTCCTTGAGGAGTTCGGTGATGGAAGGCTGCGCGGGCCGTTCGGGGCGGCTGACCGTGCGGGATGCTTCCGGCCGAACGAATGCGGGCTCGGCCGCCGGTGCTACGTCAGCGCGGCGCCCCTCGGGTCGGCTCTCGGCAAGGCCGCCGCCGCGCATTTTGCGGCGCATGCGCCGTGGCATGCGGTGCATATACCGGCCGCCCTGCTCGCGAACCTGTGCTGTCTGGCCGTGGCCTGGTTCCGGCTCTGCGGCCGTGGTCTCGGGCGATGCTTCCGGCGCGAGCGCCTCGGCGTCCGATGGCGCGGACTCTCCGGCCAGCTCCACGGACTCGGAGATCTCGTCCAACTCGGCTGTTTCTTCGATTTCCAGCTCGATGATTTCTGACCCGCTCTCGGCCGTTTCAGGCTCGGCTTCGGGCTCGGGCGCCGCGGCGGCCTGGCTTGCTCCGGCTGAAGCAGCAGGGCGGGCGGAGGGTGCTTCCTGATCTTCCAGCTCTTTCCTCAGAGGGTGCTGACCGGTCGTTTCTTCGACTAGCGCCTCGGCGTCGGCCGCGCTTGCTTCGGCAGTAGTGGCGTCGGAATCCTCGTGCAGGCTCCGGATTTCTTCCTCCTCGGCCTCGTCCAGGGGCTGAATGGTGGTCTGGCGATATTTGGCGAGCGACTCGCCGGGAAGAACGGCGAAGTCCCCGGCCGCATCCGCCGGAGCTTCGCTGGCCAATTCGGCGGTGGCCTCGGCCGCCGGCGATTCTTCAGCGGCGCGCGGCGCGCGCGTCACATCGGATGCGTACTTAGACTCCGGGAACCCTCGGCCGCGGTTGCGGCGGCGGCGCGAACGCCGGCCGCGGCGGTCGCGTTCTTCTTCAGAGCGTGGCGTGGGCGTTTGCGTTTGCGTTTGCGTTTGCGTTTGCGCGGGCGCCGGAGGTTCCGAAACTGGTTCCGCGGCCACCGCGGCCGTTTCGATTTCGGCCGGCTCGGCGGGCGGACGTCCGGAGCGTTCCTGAGTGCGCGGCTCCCGGCTTACGGAAACGCGGTCAAAATCCTCGGTCTCTTCGAAGAAGTCCGAGACATAGAGGAAGGTGTCGCGCTCGAGCCCCAAATCGACGAACGCCGACTGCATGCCGGGGAGAACGCGCGTAACGCGGCCCTTGTGGATGCTGCCGGCGAGGGAATACTCGTTGGCCCGTTGGAAAAATACTTCGACCAGCTGGTCGTCTTCAAGAATAGCTACTTTGATTTCGTGGCGATTCGCCGAAATCACCAATTCCTTGCTCATGAATACTCCCGTTCATGGCGAGAACGGCAGAATCCAAGGAATTGAGGGCCTCCCATCCAGACCGCCGGGTGATCCAGGGGACCGTTGTCCCGGCACGCTGGCTACAAAATCTCGGGCCCGCTGGGGTGGAGATGCTATGCTCAACACCTTCGAAGGCCACCGAACTGCCCGGATTCGGACGCGCTATTCCGAGGCAGCCGCTAAGCTCGCTAATCCCTCAAACTCTTCAATCCGGCCGTATCCCAACCGCTCAATTTACGAATCGCCGGAGCCGCACATTATTCACCAGCCCCAGCATCACAAATACCGCAACGATGTTCGACCCGCCGGAACTCATCAGCGGCAGAGGAATACCCGTGACCGGCATCCTTCCCACCACCATTCCGACGTTCACCAACACGTGGAACAAGAAAATTGCCGCAATGCCCATGCATATATACATGCCGGCCCGGTCCGGAGCCGTCTGTCCGTTCTCCACGATCTGCATGAGCAGCAGAAAATACATTCCGAGCGCTACAATCACGCCCACGAAGCCGTGCTCTTCGGCGAAAGCCGAGAAGATAAAATCCTTGTGTGGCACCGGCAGGAAGCGGCCTTGGGTTTGCGTACCCTTGGTGACGCCCCGCCCCCAGAGCGCGCCGGAGCCAACCGCGATCTTGGACTGGATGACCTGATAGCCCGAGCCTTTCGGATCCTGGCTGGGATCGATGAAGCTGACCAGCCGGGCCTTTTGATAATCCTTCAGCACGAAGAAGTAGCTCGCGGGAGCCACGATCGCGACGAGCGCCAAGAAAGCCACTGCGTATTGCCAACGGAAACCCGCCAAAAAAATTCCAGCCAACAGAGCCGGAAGGAACGTCAACGCGGTCCCGAGGTCCGGCTGCAACATCACCAGTACCATGGGAACCCCAACCAGCCCGGCCAGCTTCAATATATCGGATAGCTCGAGCTGTTCGGTTTTCAGCTCGGTTACGTACCGAGCCACCAGCAGAACAATAACTATCTTAACGAATTCGGAAACTTGAAGATGATAGCTGGCAGTACCGATCCAGCGCCGCGAGCCGAACGCGCTCATCCCGAGGACGTAAGTCGCCAGCAGCGTCACGACCGCTAACACGTATAGAACGGGCACTTGGCCGAGCAGCGTGTGGTAATCGATCAGGGTAGCGATCCACATCGCGATGAAGGCCGCGACAATCCAGATGATCTGCTTCCACCAGGCATCCGAATAGTGGGTGTCATAAGTGGCGCTGAAGATTTGCAGGACTCCCAGGCCGCACAACGCGGCCACCAGGAAGAGCATCAGCCAATCGAGATCGCGAAGGGACCGGTAGGCGGCCATTAGGGATTTGCTCCCGCTCCAACGTTGGCCGGCTGAGCTGCAATGGGCGTGGGAGGCCGCAGGATCTGCGGCGGCACTGCGGCAATCTGGGGCTGAGGCGCCGCCAGGCGCGCTTTCTTATCGAAGTAGGCCTTGATCACGTCGCGCACAATGGGGGCTGCTAGCTGGCCGTGTTCGCCGTTCTCAAATAGGGTCGCGACCACGATCTCGGGGTTCTCGCACGGCGCGAAACCGACAAACCACGCGTTGTCCTTCATGTCTTGCCCCTGCTTGAAGCCCTTTCTGAGAGCGTCGTTGGAAACCAGCTGAGCGCTACCCGTTTTCCCACACACCGCAATTCCCGGGATGCGCGCGCGAACGCCCGTGCCGCCTTCGTTCACCACTCCGTACATGCCGGAAACCACTTTTCGGATGTTGTCGAGATTCACCTCGGCGCGACGTGCAGGCATCAGGTGAACCGCATCCCGGATCAAGTGCGGCTGGAACCACATTCCGCCGATAGCCATGCCACCGATGGCCGAGGCCATCTGAATCGGAGTTACGGTGGTTGCGCCCTGACCGATTCCCACTGAGATGTTCTCGCCGGGGTACCATTTCTCGCGGAAATTGCGGATCTTCCATTTGCGCGAGGGCACCACGCCTTCGGCCTCATGCGGCAGATCGATTCCAGTTTTATGCCCATAGCCGACCATTTCGGCGAAACGCGCGATGTCGTCGATATCCATCCGGTTGGCCACGTTGTAGAAGAACGTATCGCAGGAATGTACCAGCGCTTCGTGTATGCCCACGGTGCCGTGCTTGCCCCAGCATTTGAAGAAGCGACCGTAGAAATTAGCGCCGCCGGGGCAGCTCACGTGGAAATTGTCGTCAATCGCGCCCGTCTCTAAACCGGCCAGCAGCATGATGGGCTTGAAAGTGGACCCTGGCGCCTGCTGCGCCTGAACGGCGCGATTCAGCAACGGATGCGCGGGGTTGTTCACCAAGTCGCTCCAATCCTTCGATCGGATGCGCCCGGCGAACAAGTTCGGATCGAAGGCGGGACGGCTGACCATGGCGAGCACTTCGCCGTTGCGCGGATCGAGCGCTACCACCGCGCCCTTGCGATTTTCCAGCGTCAGTTCGGCGACGGCTTGGAGATCCAGATCGATGGTGAGCTGAAGACTCCGCCCGGGGACGGCTTCCTTGTCCTCGGCGAGCACGCGGCGCTCGTTGCCGAAACTGTCCACTTCCACGCGCCGCTGGCCATCGGTTCCCATCAGAACGTCGTTGTACTCTCGCTCGATCCCATCCTTGCCGATGATGTCGCCCTGATGGAAGCGCGCGAACTCGGGCGTGTTTAGCTCGGACTCGCTCACTTCACCGACGTAGCCGATTACGTGCGCGGCCAGTCCGTCGCGGGGATACAAGCGGTGCTGCACGCGGATCACTTCTAATTCCGGGAACGTGTTCTCGTCCTTATGCGAATCGACGAATGCCAGTTCGGCGGGAGTGAGTTCCTCCTTGATCGGAATGGGGTGATATTGCGGCTCGCCGCGGGACTGAAAACGCCGCACGCGCGCCACCAGCGCGTCGTAATCCAGGTTCAAGCCTTCGGCGATGGGCTTGAGGTGCTCCATCTTGAGGTTTTCGCGCGACAGGTAAAGGGTGAACGAGGAATGGTTATCCACTATGACGCGGCCATCGCGGTCCAGAATCTTGCCGCGCGGCGCCAGCACCGGGATGGCTTTGATGCTGTTCTGCATGGCGCGTTCCTGGTAGAGCGTCGGATTGCGCACCTGCAGGTCCCAAAATCCGGTGATCAGGAACAGGAAAACGCCGACCATGAGGTATTGGAAGAACGCGATCTTGCCGGACGCAAACTTACTGTCGTCGTGCAGAAGGTCGTTAGGTCCGATCTGCTGATGGTCGCGGTCTTTCCGCAGTTTCACAGGCGTTCCAAGGCGTTAAGCGGCTACCTTCAGTTTATCCAAAACGCGAAACAGCGGCAGAGCAACGGCCGCGTTCAAGAGGCCAAAAACCAGGGTCTGCTGCGCATCGAAACTGAGCGCCTCGCCGAGCAAGGCGCGCGCCAGCACCCAATAAAAGAACTGGTGAAAAAAATAAAAGAAAAAGCTCAGGATAAATGTGACCACCGGATTCTCGACGTCGAACCGCATGCTCACCGAGGCGGCGAAGTATCCCACCAAAGTCTTCACAATTCCGAACATCCCGATGGGTTGGTTAGACAGCGAATCTTGCACTAAGCCAATGGACATTCCGTAGAACACGGCCTGTACGGGACTGCGGCGGTTCAGGGCGAAATAGACCGTAATTAATAGCGGCAGTTCCAGATAAGAGAGGAACGAAAGGAAGCGCGGGACGTAAACCTGCGACAACACCGCGAGCAGCGGTATCACGATCAGCCAACCGAAGCGCAAGGCGCTAGGCGATTCCTTACGAACCGGCTTGTCCAGCAGGCGCTCGCTATATTCGGTCATGGATTCGACGGCGGCTGGGGTCTGGCCGCGGCCGGTTTCTGGGTTGCCGGAGGCGGTGAACTCTGTGTGGGAGCCGCGGGCCGCGCGCCTGCAGGCGGAGGCGCGGCGTCCGGATCGGCGTCGGTTGGGTCGGTTACCAGAATCGGAGCCGTCGGCCTAGGCTTAGGCTTGGGCGCATCCGCGGTTTGAGGTGCTTTAGGGGCCGCTGGTTTAGGTGCCGGCATATTGGCCGGTCCCGGCGCCGCAGTGGGCGGTGCAGTCGGCGGCCGGTTGGGATCCGCGCTGGGCAGCGCGGGGATCGCCGGCGCTCCGGATGCTGGTTTGGCGCTCGAAGCCGCCGGAGCGGCTGCCCGAATTCCGGGGATCTTCGTGAAGTCCGGAGGCTTCGATCCAGGAATGCCTTCTCCAAAAGTGTGGTTCTGCGCCTGCCCCGCCTCTTTATATTGTTGCTTCAGCCGGTCAGCATCCGTGACCAGCGCAGCCGGGAGGTCGCCCACCTTCGTTCCATTCTCATCGGCGGGCGGTTGCAGAATCTTATAGCCGGGCGACGCGACCTCGCCATCGGGTATCTCCTGATGCACGCCCTGCAGCACGATCAGAACTTCTTCCGGACCGCCCTGCATGCCACTGGGCGTGACGTAAATTTCCTTGAACGTTTTGCCGTTGCGCACCGCGCTCGCGCGTCCCACCGGGAAACCGCGCGGGAAGATCCGATCGTCCCCGGAGGTGAAAAACATTTCGCCCGAATCCACCGGCTCTTCGTTCTGCACGTAATCGATCAGGCACTCGCTGTGGCCTTGGCCCTTCAGCGTGCCGCGCACGTGATTTTTCTGCGAAACTACGCCCGCCGCGAAGGTTGGGTCGGTGATCAGCATCACCAGCGAGGCCGTAGGATAGGCATCCACCACCTTTCCGACGATGCCGTCAGGCGTAACCACTGCCATGCCGCTCTCGATGCCGCTCGCCGACCCGCGATCGACGAACACGACTTTGGAGTTGGAGCCCGTGCCGTTGCCGATAATGCGCGCGGCAACGGTTTTGGACTGGCTGTGGGCCTGAAACACGCTGAGAGCCTGCGCGCGGTCGGCGGTGGAGAGCTCAGTTTTCAAATACTGATTCTCCATTTTCAGCTCGCCGTTTTCGTGCTTCAGTTTTTCGTTCTCGTTCTTAACGCCCAGCAGAACGAAATAGTCTTCTACAAAACCCCAGGTATGGGCGCGAACGACTTCCAAAACCTGCTCGACCGGCGTAACGGCCGTGACGGCCCAGACGCGAATCAGCGGTACGTCTTTATTGCTTTTGACCTGATAGGCAATCAGCAGCAACTGCCCCACGATCGCAATCAGCAGGACCGTGATGTTGCGGTAGCGGCTGAGGAAGAAGTCCATAGTTACATCGCGTCTACCGGCAGTGGAAAGACGTTTACTCGATAGCGACTCTTCGCAGCAGTTTGAAATCGGTCAGCATTTTGCCGGTTCCCAGAACCACGCTCGCCAGTGGATCTTCGGCGATGGAGACAGGCAAACCTGTTTCTTCACGGATACGCTTATCTAAATTCTTCAACATCGCGCCGCCGCCCGTCAAAACGATGCCGCGGTCGCTGATATCGGCGCTTAATTCCGGCGGCGTTCGCTCCAGCGCCACGCGGATCGCATTCATAATAGTGGCCACACACTCCGATAATGCTTCTCGAATTTCGCTGTCGTCGATGGTCTGGGTTTTAGGCACGCCCTCAATGAGATTGCGGCCCTTAATTTCCATCGTCAGCGGCTTGTCCAAAGGATAGGCCGAGCCGATCTGAATCTTGATTGCTTCACCGGTGCGCTCGCCGATCAGCAGGTTGTACTTGCGCTTGAGGTACTGCATGATGGCGTCGTCCATCTGGTTTCCGGCTACGCGGACGGAGCGGGAATACACGATGCCCGATAGCGAGATCACCGCTACGTCAGTGGTTCCGCCGCCGATATCCACCACCATGTTGCCGGACGGCTCGGTTACCGGAAGTCCGGCGCCGATCGCCGCCACCATAGCCTGTTCGACCAGATGCACCTCGCTGGCCTTCGCTCGATAAGCGGAATCGATGACCGCGCGCTTTTCCACCTGGGTAATCTCGCTGGGCACGCCGATAACGATCCGGGGATGTACCAGCACCTTACGCCCATGTGCCTTAAGGATGAAGTAGTTGAGCATGCGTTCGGTCACCTTGAAGTCGGCGATGACGCCGTCCTTCATGGGCCGTATGGCGACAATATTGCCGGGCGTGCGGCCCAGCATATCTTTCGCTTCTTTGCCGACCGCCTCCACTTCGCCGTTGGTTTTATTGATTGCGACGATTGAAGGCTCATTGACAACAATGCCCTTGCCCTTGGCGTAGACCAGCGTGTTGGCGGTTCCAAGATCGATGGCAAGATCGGAAGAAAACAAGCTAAACAACGAGCGGACGTTCATGACAGATAGTCGTCGGGCTCCTTCGGTATTGCCTGGGTTAGGCTACACCCATCCATCGGCATTTCAGAGGAATAGCGGGAGGTCTTGCAGTCATCCCAAGCGTAACATATTGCATGGCTCGCTGGGGGCGAAATTTCGTCGGCGTTTCCGCCACGTTAGCAGCGCATAAAACGCTAGGTGACGCACTGGGCGGCGCCCGAGCCGGAACCCTGTCCGACACCAAACACGGCGCCCGCGTGGGAAAATTGAAGCGCGATGTTGACGCGGCGATCGGTTGTTCTGGCCGGACTAGTTTCTGCGGCCTCCTGTATGCGGCGGAAGGCCAAGGGCTTTTCAGGGTATGCCTTCATCGCCAACCAGGAGGGCGGGGCGGTGGCTGCCGTGGACCTGGAAGCTTTCGCGGTAGCGCGCCACATCCGCGTTGACGGCGCCCCGACCGCAGTAGTGGCGCGGCCGGATCATGGACGCGTGTACGCTCTGACCCCCGCCAACGGCTCCGTGCATGAGATCCGTACGGACAATCTGATGTTAGCGGGCAAAATCTCGCTGGCGCAGTCGGCTCTGACGATGCGCGCCGCCGGTAACGCGGTTTACGTGCTGTGCCAGGAACCGCGCCAACTGGTGGCGCTCGCGCTCGATCCCATGCGCATCCATTGGAAGCTGCCGCTCCCCGCGGTCCCCGTCGATTTCGAAATCTCTCCCGATGGGGCAACGCTGGCCATCAGCTACGGCGCCGCTCGCGCGATCTCGTTTATCGATCTCGCGCGCCGCACTGCCTTCCCCTTGGTTCCCGCGCCCGGCGATATTGGCCTGGTTCGTTTCCAGTCGGATTCACGGCAACTTATCGCCGCGAACGTGAGCGAGCGCATGTTGTCGGTCTATCACGTGCCGACGCGCAAGCTGGCGGTCAATCTGCCGCTCTCGGTGCGCCCCGATCATATGTGCTTTAAACCCGATGGCGGCGAGTTGTTCGTGACCGGGGACGGTATGGACGCGGTGGTTGTGGTGCAACCTTATTACACGCCCCAGATCGACAAAACAGTGCTGGCGGGCCACAATCCCGGTGCGATGGCCGCGTCCGGTGTGGCGGGCTCCAATACCGGTTATCTCTTCGTTGCCAATCCCGACTCGGGCGACGTGAGCATCTTGGATCTGGTAACCAAGAACGTGGTGGCGATCACTCCGGTCGGGACGCGGCCCTCGTTCATCACCATCACTCCAGACGATCAGTACGCCTTGGTTCTGAATCAGGTTTCCGGCGATATGGCGGTGATTCGAATCCCGAACGTCGAGCGCGCAGTCAGCGAGCAGCGGCGCTGGAAGAAGGCGCCCTTGTTCATGCTGATTCCCGTTGGCTCGAAGCCGGTAAGTGCGGCCATTGTGAGCATTTAGGCCGCGGCAGGGAGCTCTAACTGGCGGCGTAATAGCCGTCGCGCGTCTGAATATTCACTCCGTCGCGTTTCACCGCCAGGTGGATCCTTCGATAGCCTGGTCCGGCGGCCGCGTGGTCGGGCGTGTAGCCCAGGCTGTACTGGTTGCGCAGCTCTTCCTGAAGCTGGGTGTAAATGGCGTCGATCGGCTGCTTTTCCGATACATCGAAGGAAGCGCCGCCAGTCGGCTGGCAGAGCCGCTGCAATATCTTCTTGCCATCGAGGCGGTCTCCGTAGACGTAAGGCGGAGGGGCGCCGCGGCCGGACATCCCGCCGCGCCGCCGTCCGAAGTTGTACCCGTCCGGATCGGCGATGCGGATGCCGTAGACCAGCGTATCCGCCATTTGGGCCGCTTCCACCGCACGAGCGAGGGGCACCTTGCTGCCGTTGTCCACGCCATCGGTCAGCAGGACCAGCGCTTTGCGCCCGGACTGCTTTTTCATGACCTCATCGGAAGCCAGCAAGACCGCGTCGTAGAGCGACGTGCCGCCTCCTCCGCCGCGGCGCCCGCCGCCGTACCCGCCGCGCCTTCCGCCGCCCCATTGACCGGACGGCCGCTGCGGCTGGGACTGCTCCAATTCGGCCAGCGCGTTCTCCAGCTTCTTGCGCGATGAAGTCAGGTCTTGCAACAGCTCGACCTCGCGATCGAAGTGGATCACGAACGCCTGGTCTTTCTGCTGTAGCACTTGGTCAAGAAAACGATAACTTGCGGTGCGTTCTTCGCCCAGGACCCGGCGCATGCTGCCGCTCGTGTCCACCAGCAATCCTAAGGTGAGCGGAAGATTCGATTCGCGCGAGAAATACCGGATGACCTGCGGCCTGCCGTCCTCCTCCAGCACGAAGTCGTCCTGGTTCAAATCGCGTACGATTCTGCCTTGCTTGTCGCGCACCGTCGCGAAGAGGTTCACCACGCGTACGTCGGCGGTAAACGTGGTGTCCCTGGCATCCTGCGCCGGCAACAACCGTGTGGCGGCCGGCCCAGCCACGGCTGAGATCAAAAACGCGCGTCTGGAAAACGAGGCTGGCATCGCCTGAAAAGATGCGTTTCCGGACAGGCCGGTTACCGAGGAATAAACCCGTGTTGCTTCAACTGGTTTCGAGCGACAGGCCCACACCCGCTCCCTATTTGATGCCGATAACCATAGAATCGGGACCGGCCAAGTGTTGCACTTGCGTCTCGCGGAATCCCGCATCGCGCATCCAGCCCTGGCAATCGGCGCCGGTATAGTCGAATCCCCCAGGAGTCTCGATGAGCATGTTCAAGCTCATCATCAGCCCAAAGGCGTTCCTGGAGCGCTCATCGTCAATGATCGACTCAAAAACAATCAGCGCGCCGCCCTCGGGCACTGCAGCGTAACCTTTTTCGACCAGCATCCGCTTGGTGTCCAGGTCCCAATCGTGCAAAATGTGCCCCATGATGACCACATCGGCCTTGGGGAATTGATCCTCAAAGAAGTTGCCTCCAACAAAACGCAGACGCTGTGATAGGCCGAGTTCCGCAATATATTCGTCAAAAATCGGCCCGGCCTCGGCGAGATCGAAACCCACACCGCTTAGGTGGGGATGAGCCAGCGATATCTGCGCCGCCGTGTCGCCTTGGGCGGTGCCGATATCGACAAAAGTGCGGTAGGATTTCCAGGAGAATTTTGCCGCGATCGCTCGGGCGGCCGCGCGGCTGATCCCGCTCATGGCCGCCAGAAACTGCCGCAGGCGCGCCGGATCCGCGTACAAAGTTTCAAACAGCGGGGCGCCGCCGGTTCGAAGCTCGTTTTGCGGCTTGCCCGTGCGCAACGCTTCGGTGAGGTGTCCCCAGAACGGATACAAGCGGTGATTTGCCATCTCGAGCAAACCGCCTATGTAGGAGGGCTTCCGTTTGTCTAAATACAAATCCGTAGCCGCCGTGTTGTGGTATTTCCCGTCGCGCCGTTCCAGGAAGCCTAGTGCCACCAATGCATCCAGAAAATCTCGCGCCGCGCGGGGATGTAGCCCCACGCGGGCTCGTAACTTCTCCAGGTCTTCCGGACCGTGTCCCAGTTCGGTGAAGAGTTCCATCTCAACTGCGCTGAGCAAGATTTTGGAAGGCCAGAAGCCCAGGCCGACCTGGAGAATCTGTTCCGGTGTTGGGTGCTCGTGCATGATCGTCGAGTGAGTATAGCACGCGACCCGCGCGCTGCATGCGGTTCGGACAGCAAACACAAGCATTCCTGATAAAGTAGACCGTCGCACCGTCGCGAAATCTACTCCAGCGCTCAGGTGCAAAACAAGTCATTTCGGGCCAGGTCGCCAATAAGCGCTCGGCGCGTTCAGAGATCGCGGTGAGCGCTTTGAAAGCGGCCATAACCGGCGGAGCGGGGGCACAGCGACTGATGCATCTGCACACCCGGGACAGTGCTTCTCTTAGGGGCAATACGCAGACATCATCACTATCGTGCAACAGCGCCGAGATATTTATCGAACCAGTCCAAAGTTTCACGAACAACTCGCGGCCTATCGTCCGCCAGTACTCCGTGTGCGGTGCTCAGTTGAACGTATCGTTTCTGATTGGCTGGCGTTGCGAACAGATCAAACATCGGTTTCTGCGCAATGTCTGGTGGGAAAATATTGTCAAAAGTGCCGTTGATCATCAGCACGGGCACCTTGACTCTTGCCGCGAATGGTGCCTGATTGACCTCTGGCATGAGAGGGGCAGACAGGAGGTTACGAAGTACGACCAGCCCTCCATCGTGCAATACAGCCGCGCGAAAGCGGGAATCCACCGCAACCACCAAGGGGCCGTAAGCAGCTCCCAAACTCGTTCCCAAATATCCCACACGAGTGGCATCAAGATCGGGCCGGCTTGAGATAAAATCAACGGCGCGCTGAGCATCCTGAACTCTACGAACTATAAGTTGCTTAAAAACTACCTCGGCCGTGGGTGCCGGAGGAAATTCGCGGGTCCGCTCGTATGTCCCCTCGTAGATCGGAAAGACGATCGCACGCCCGCTACGAAGGAGATAGTTGAAAATGTTGACGTTCGCTGAAAATACATCCAAGTACTCAGCGACCTGAGGCGGAAAATATACAATTGTCTGGTACGGAGGGCGAGCATTCTTGGGAAGATAAACGTACGTTGGTATCCGGGTGTTAGGGTATGCGGAAACAAAACTAACCTTTTCAACCCTCCAATCCGCTTCCTCTCGGGTAGGGGCCTCTGTTCTGATATCAAGATCAACTGGATCGTACGCGAAAGAATCGCGGTAACCCTGAAAAGCCTCATCTGAGACTGGCTTTGGAACGTCTAGGACGCGAATCGTCTTAGGCGCCAGCGCGGCAGCGTCGAGCGGTTGGCGTGGTCGAACACAACGAAAACCATTACCCACCGAGCGATCGAATGGGGAGAGTACCCGCAGCTTCGTGGCTTGATGAACCGGGTCAGAAAAATCTCCGCCTAAGATAAAGCGCAGTCCAGATTCGTTCTGGTTCCAACACCACTCCTTAACGTTTCCGGCCATATCGCGAGTATTGTAGTTTCCGGTGCCCGGATAGGTTCCGGCAGGTACGGGTCCTTTTCCAGAGAAATTGCTCAAGGGTGCCGCGTACTCAATGTTCCAAAACGCAGCTTGAATCCAGTGGGCTAAAGTAGGCAACTTCTTTCCGGCGAACTCCGCGTAAGCGGCCGCTTCGTACCAGCTCACGCCATTCACTGGATCACCTGCGTGCCCCTCGGGGAAGGTTCCTACCTCCCAGGTCGCCGGCGCCGGCCGGCCAGATTTATCTCTGAACTCTTCCATGGCGTCCTTCCACGATATTGCACGCCCGTCCTTAATGAACGGTTCTTTCCAGAATTCGGCTTTTTCGTACCCACCCGCATCCACAAACTTCTTGTATTCGGCGTTCGTGACTTCGTCACGGTCGATATAAAAACCGCCCGCCACTGACCCTAGGGGCGGTAACCCGTTGGCCAAAACTATACCGCCCCGAGTGGCAGGGGCCTGAACGGGTACCATGCCTTGCGGGGTCGAGCCGCGCGGGTCTAAACGAAAATGCAAAGAAGGACGCTTGGGTGGAAAAGCTCGGACGATCGCCCCACCGTATGCGGGTTCATAGCCGTCCTTTTCGGCCTTAATCAGAAACTTCCAGCTATATGGTATCGGTAGATTCTGAAGTGGACTCTGGCCCGCGAACAGCCAGGCCGAATCAGGTGAGCCATACGCTTTGTAATATATCCTCGCGCCCGCAGGTTCCGTGGTGACATCGATAAACCTTGCGATATCAGCCCATATGCGTCGGAAGTCAGGGTCGTCCGCTACATACGGTTGAATTTTTCGGCCAAGGACAACTGCTTGAAACGAGTCACCGGCCGATACTAAGCGCCCGATTTCGGCTATCGATCGTTTCGAGCGCGGAACAGGGCCAAGAAGAGTACGCCAAAGGACTCCGAATAACAGTGCGACAGTAACGACGGTTGCAATCGCGAACCAGGGCCATCGTCTCTGAAATGCGGCGGCGCGCGGTGTAGCGGCCGCACTATGCTTCGTCAGCGCCGCGACAACCTCAATTGATCGAGGACGTTTTTCACGATTTTTTTCCAGGCTCGCTGAAACGATTCCAGCGAGTTCTCGCGGTGCCTTAATCGGAGCGGGCGATTCAGCGATTATCGCCAATAACGTCCTCATTTGAGAGTCACCCTGGAAAGGCTTGCGTCCGGATAGCATCTCGTAAAATACAACTCCTAATGAAAAAATGTCGCTTCGTGCGTCTGCAGGCTTTCCTTCTGCCTGCTCTGGTGACATATAGAATGGCGTGCCTACGACGATTCCGCCTTCTGTGCCAGCACTGGTCATCGTTGCTGCTTCGGGGCCAACTTGCGTTTCCTGCTTTGCTAAACCAAAATCAACGATTTTCGTGATTCCGTCGGAGGAGATTAAGATGTTGGCAGGCTTGATGTCCCGGTGCGTAATGCCTGCGGCATGAGCCGCCGCAAGAGCCTTCGCAATCTGCAACGTATAGTTTACGGCCTGTTCCACCGGCAGTCCGTTTGGGTTGATGAGTTCGCTGAGTGGGCGACCTTCAACATATTCCATGACAATGAAGTCGGTCTCGCCAGCGTGGCCTATTTCGTGAATTGTCACGATGTTGGGATGGTTCAATGCCGACGCTGCGCGGGCTTCGTTGAGAAAACGGCGCTTCCGATCTGGGTCCGCTTCATAGTTCGAAGGCAACACTTTGATTGCTACTAGTCGGCCAAGCTCAAGATCACGGGCTTGATAAACGACGCCCATGCCGCCGGCTCCAATTTGCTTGAGGACCTCATAATGCCCAATAATGCTCCCAATCATGATGGTTCTCCGATCTGGAGTCTAGTTCCGGGTTTCTGGAAGTATACACCAGTCGATTGAAAGCAAGCGATGTCTGAAACAGGACCTGTCTGAAACAGGACCTGTCGGGCAGCAAAGCGCCTGGCCGTAACCCTTGCACGCGAAGGAGGTAACCACGCGAGCTTTGCATGTCCCGCAGCGGCTGAGAGAAACTGCCCTTCCGATCCACTACCCGGGCGTGAAAGACGAAAAGATGTCTTCCGATACAGCCGCGCGCCAGCGCGCCATCGACGCTGCTCTGAGTCAGATGGACAAGCAGTTTGGAAAGGGGACCGTGCTGCGTTTGGGTTCGCGGAACGTGTTACCGGTTTCCGTTGTGTCGAGCGGCTCCATCTCCGTGGATTGCGCCTTGGGCGTCGGCGGTTTTCCGCGCGGCCGCGTGGTGGAGATCTTTGGGCCTGAATCCTCCGGCAAGACCACGCTGGCCTTGCAGGTCATCGCGCAGGCTCAGAGCGCGGGTGGAACCGCGGCTTTCATTGACGCCGAGCATGCGCTCGATCCGGCTTATGCGCGCAGACTCGGGGTGGACGTGGACAACCTGATCGTCTCCCAGCCCGATTACGGCGAGCAGGCGCTCGAGATCACGGGTGCTTTGGTGGCTTCCGGTGGAATCGACGTCGCTGTAGTGGACTCGGTGGCGGCGCTGGTCCCTAAGGCCGAGTTGGACGGAGAAATGGGAGATAGCCACATGGGGTTGCAAGCCCGGCTGATGTCCCAGGCGCTCCGAAAGCTGACCGGCACGGTGGCCCGGACCAACACGCTGCTCATTTTCATTAACCAGATACGCGAGAAGATTGGCGTCATGTTCGGTAATCCCGAGACTACCACCGGCGGCCGCGCGCTGAAGTTCTATTCTTCCGTCCGGACCGAAGTGCGGCGGATGGCGTCTCTGAAGGATGGCGAAACCGTTGTGGGGAACCGCACCAAGATCAAGATCGTCAAAAACAAAGTTGCCGCGCCTTTCCGCGAAGCCGAGGTCGACATTTTGTACGGCGAAGGGATCTCGCGCGAAGGCGACCTGCTGGACTTAGGCGTGACCCAGGGCCTGGTGGAGAAAAGCGGATCCTGGTTCAGCTTTGGAGGCGAGCGCATCGGTCAGGGACGCGAGAACGCCCGCGCATTCCTGGCGGCGAACCCGGAGATTCGCGATCGCCTGGATGCCGATCTGCGCCGCCAGCTTCAGCTTGGTGCATCCGCCGGGGAAGATTCGTTTACGCTCAGCCAGACCGCCAAAACCGCGTAGTTCGCGGCTTCCAAAGGTTCCAAGCGCGCCATAAGCCCGATTCATGGGCTCGCGGAAGCGCGATCTGCAAAAAATCTGAGGAAAACCGCAATTTTGTGCTACTCTTCTCTTTACATACGGCCCCGCATCCCGTATGATTTGGTAGGAACAATTTAGTATGGTTATGTTTTAAACGTAACCGCACTGGAGAGTTGGAAGAAGACCAAGAGAGGTACACCAAAAGGAGAAGTGAATGGCAGCAGCAAAGATGACGCAGTCTCAGATCATGAAGGAGTTGGCGACCGTCACCGGAACCAGCACCAAGGTAGCCAAGCAGTTTGTCACCAGTTTCGCCGACCTGGCCGTTAAAGAAACCAAGAAGAATGGCATGTTCGTCATTCCCGGCATCGGCCGCCTGGTCCGTGTCGAGCGCAAGGCGCGCATGGGCCGCAACCCGGCTACCGGCGAAGCAATCAAAATTCCCGCGAAAAAGGTGGTGAAGTTCCGCGTCGCGAAGGCCGTCAAGGACGCCATCGTGCCAAAGAAAAAGTAGCCGTCCGGAACATCCAAAATTGAAACCCCCGCGGATACCGCCGCGGGGGTTTTCGGTTTTTTGGGATGTCGATGTTTGTGGAATGTCTATCTAGGTTTGCTCAACGCGCGAGCAAATCAGGAAGCCTCAGGCCTGCTTCTTTTCGTTGACGTTCTGTTCCTCGCTCTTCAGAGCGTTTTTGAAGTTTTTGATTCCTTCACCCAAACCCTTGGCGACCTCGGGGATCTTCTTTCCGCCAAACAGCAGAACGGCGACTACGAGGATGACCACCAGCTCGGGGAAGCCAATAGATCGGAACATGGGCCTCCTTTACGGGTACAACTCCATTGTAGGGGGGCATACAGGTCCGGGTCAAGCAAGGGTCCGCGGCCCCCTTCGGGAGAGCCTACGCGGCCCGGGGCGGGATTTCTTCCTCTTTGAGCCGCACCGCCCCCTCCTCAGGCTCAACGGTTCGGCCGCGCTGGCGTGCCCAGACCTGCGTCAGCTCAACGCCGAAAAGAAAGATCATGGCCGAATAATAGGTCCATAACAGCAGCAGCGCCAGCGCGCCCGCGGCGCCATAGGCACTCGCCGCGGAGCTGTGGCTCAAATAAAGGCCAATAAGAAACTTCCCGAGAATGAACAACGTCGCGGTGACCATCGCGCCGGCCTTCACGTCCCCCCAGCCGATCCGCGCGTCCGGCAGGATCTTGAACAGGACACCGAACAGCACCATGAAGACGAACCATGAAATTACGATATCCAGCGCGTACATTGACCAGCCCGGGAGTGCGATGCCCGCGCGTCCGGCCAGACCCGTGGCCGCAGTCGCGGTGACCAGCGATACCAGGACTAGGATCGACACGCCGACAAGCAGCAGAAACGAGATGAAGCGCTTTAGCGCCAAGGTTTTCCATCCGGATCCGCGAGGTTTGACCCGCCAAGCCAGGTTCATGGCGGCCTGGAGCTGCGCGAAACTATTGGTGGCGGCGTAAAGCAAGCCTGCGATTCCCAGCACCGTGGCAATGGTCCCGCCGTTAGTGCTCTGGGAAGCGCTACGAACCATCCCTTCCACCAGCGTGGCTACACTCGGCCCTACTGTGGAGCCGATCCGCTGTTCGATCTGGCCTTCTACTGCCGCGCGCCCGAGGAAGGAGCCGGCGATAAACAGAACGATCAGCAATACGGAGGGCAACGAAAAAGCTGTGTAGTAGGCCAGCGCTGCGGCCATGGTCGGGCAGTCGTCGTCTGAAAATTCCGACCACGTGGTCTTTAAAATCCTCCACGCGTTCATATCTTCCTCCGTTAACGCGGCCGCCGGGTGCTCAATCCACTCACTTTAGGAGCATCTGACGCGCCATTGTTTTGCGCGAGCCAGCCCCATTTGGAAACGGATTCGCGTTCCAATCTTTGCACTGAAGGTCCTCTCTATCGCAGCGCCTGACCCGGCGGCGCAGGTCGCGGGTTGCGTCGGGTAAAAAGTACGCACCGCGGGTACGCGTGCAGCCCTTCTGTCCGTTACCAGCGCGCTTCGATCCCGCAGGGATCAGGCCACGATCACAACGTTAGGTTTACTCTCCATGCGAACCCCGCCCGGCACAGGTTGCAGTCCGAACACTTGAGGTATGGTCAGAGGCGGCTTGTCGAAGTGGCCGTGGTGCTCGAGCGGGCTCCGGTAGAACACTTTTATTCCGCGGAACTGAATGAGCGGATATGCCGCGCTGCTGGTGATCCGGTTGTACTTGTGGACCTTCATTAGCGGCGTGCCTAAGCCGTCCATGTCGACGACTAATTCGACATTGGGAAATGTCCGCAACGCCGCTTTACCTCGAATCATGACGGGGACGCCGTCGCGAACCGTTGCGTCGCCGAATTGGTGCACGATGAGAATTTTCTTCGTCCTGAGATTTTTCCGGGCGACGAGGGCGTCCAACAGGGCTTGCGCGTCGTTGATCTGACCGGCTGTAACAACGCCTATGGGCGAGCCGGGCAGCGAGCCTCCCGGATAGACATGAAATTCTGGATCGACCGCCACGTGCACGTTCTCGTAATCGAGATAACCTTTGCCGATCATGTGTTGAATCTGGGCAACTGGGTCCGAACGGCCCAGTTGCGTATCGAGCACGACCGTCATGCTGCGCGCCTGAGCGGGCACGATATAGCGTTCGACGAGGTTTTGTGATCCGTCCAGATACTCCAGACAGTCGCCGCGTCCTTTGCATGGCACCGCCAATCCGTAGATCAGATCAATTCCGCTTGCCACCGGCTTTCCGCTGTCCCGGGCAACTTCGCCTACCAGATCGCGCGTGCCCGACTCCAGCGCCGCAAAGTCCGCGTAGCTACCGAGCCGCCCCAGTATCGGCGCGATTCGAAACCCGCGGCCGTAAACGGTGAACAAAGTATGCGTCTCGAGCAAACCCGCCGCCGGCGGCACCCCAGATGCTGCCTTGATGCCCGCGGCTAATCCCACCGCTGCCGTGACGGCAGCCAGCCATTTTGGGAACCCCATGTTCCATCTGGGCTGCAGGTTGGGTTCCAGTGGCACGTGCATCAAACTTTCAAGAGTGTCACGGCGCGTTAACCCCCTTCTTTGAGAGACCCAATCATCCGGCACAGAATGCGCGGACCGAACGCCAAAGCCCAACGGCCGTATAGCTGCCGTAGCGTATAATAGTCTCAGCCCTCCGCAGGTCTGAGGCTCCCGAAGTACTTCATGTTCGATAACTTATCCGATAAGCTGCAGCGCGTTTTCAAAAACCTGCGCGGCGAAGGAAAGCTGACGCCCGAAAACATGGAAGCCGCTCTGCGCGAAATCCGCGTGGCGCTGCTCGAGGCGGACGTCCACTTCCGGGTGGTCAAACAGTTCATCGAAAACATCAAAGAAAAGGCCATGGGCCAGGAGGTGCTGACCGCGCTTTCGCCCACCCAGCAGGTGGTCAAGATTGTCCGCGATGAAATGATACGGACGCTGGGAACCCACACCTCGAAGCTCCGGACAGCGAACGAGCCTCCGACGACGATTTTGATTGTCGGGCTGCAAGGGTCCGGCAAAACCACCACGACGGGAAAGCTTTCGCGCTGGCTGTCCAAGAACGGCCACAATCCACTGATGGTTTCGGTTGACGTTTACCGTCCCGCCGCGCGCCAGCAGCTAGCCGTCATTTCCCGCGATATCAAGCTGCCGATCTATGAAGGCACTCCCGAGGAAACGAAACCGGTGGAGCTGGCTCGGTCCGCACTGCGCGAATCGCGCCAGACTGGGCGCGACATCCTGCTGGTGGATACTGCTGGGCGCCTCCACATCGACGATCAGCTCATGACGGAGTTACAGGAGCTGAAGGAACTGCTCTCGCCCACTGAGATCCTGTTCGTCGCCGACGCGATGACTGGGCAGGACGCAGTCAAATCTGCCGACGAGTTCCATAAGCGCCTCGGGATTACGGGCGTCATCCTGACCAAAATGGATGGCGATGCGCGCGGTGGCGCCGCACTCTCGATCCGCAGCATTACCGGTCAGCCGCTCAAGTTCGTCGGTGTCGGCGAGAAATTCGATGCACTCGAGCCGTTCCATCCCGATCGCGTCGCGCAGCGCATTTTAGGCATGGGCGACATGCTGTCGCTGATCGAAAAAGTCGAAGAGACGCTGGATCAGAAACAGACCGAGGAGATGCAGCGCAAGCTGCTGGACAACGAATTTACGCTCGAGGATTTCCGCGACCAGCTCCGGCAGATCCGGAAATTGGGACCGTTGGAATCGCTGCTCGGCATGATGCCCAATATCGGACCGATCAAGAATCTGAAGGACGTCAAAGTCGACGAGAACGAAATTACCCGCGTTGTGGCGATCATCGATTCGATGACGCCCAAAGAGCGCGCCAACCACATGATTATCAACGGCGCGCGCCGCCGCCGCATTGCCAAAGGCAGCGGAACCAGTGTCCAGGAAGTGAACGCGCTGCTCAAGCAGTACGCGCAAGCGCGTAAAATGATGAAGAGCATTACCGGCGGTGGGTTCCTGGGCAAGCGCCTGGGCAAACTCAAGCTGCCGATGGTACAGTAGGAGAGAAATGTTAATGATCCGACTGGCGCGTTTTGGCGCCAAGAAAAAGCCCAGTTACCGCATAGTTGTCATCGACAAGGAGCGCGCCCGCGATAGCCGCGCCGTGGAAGTGATTGGCACTTACAATCCCATTACCCAGCCTCCCGCGGTGAATCTGAACCATGAGCGTGTTCAGTATTGGCTGAAGGCCGGTGCCCAGCCGTCGGAGACCGTCGGCCGCTTGTTGAAGAACAACCCAGCTGCGGCTTAGGGTTTTATCAGCGTCGCCAAGGCCCAGCTAAACGCTTTCAGCGCGGCGAGAAATACAACCAATACAATCGCGAGTTGGGCTCGGGTCAGGCCGAACAGACCAGCCGCGACGGCTTCAGCAGCCACCGGCGGCGCCCCAGCCTGCGCCTGAACCGGCGCAATTGGCTGCGGAACTTCGCTGTGTACTTCGAATGTTTGATCCGAGGTCTGAAGTTCTGAAGTCTGAGCCGCAGTGGAGGGACTGGGATCCGTCACGGGTGTGATCTTCCGATCGCGCTGTTTTCGCCTCCGGTGTAGCCGGTTCAGGTGGAAAAACACCCATGCCAGAACACCGAAATAAAGCAGGACCAGGTAAGCGCGCGTGAGGAGGGAAAGCTGCGCGAACTGGACAATCGCTTTGTAAGACAGCGCGGCGATGCAGGTTTCCAGCAGGATGATCGAGTACAAGAAGTACTCAACCGCTGCCGCGGTGCGGTTCCTGGAAACCTTGACCTTCATCCGGATGCCTCGCCTTCTGTACGTCATCGGCGGTTTTCACCGCAGACGACATAAGGCGAAGCTCCGAGGGCTGGTGCGGTGTTCGTTGGAGCTGCGCCGATATTCAACGCCGTCCGTGGTCAGGATCTGGCGGGCAACTATTCGCCCCAGCAGCGTTCCAGCATGCGGGTGTATTCGCCGGATGAGTAAAGCTCGAAGGTGAAGTCTTTCGAGTTGAGCGCCTGGAACGCGCACTCGCCTTGCTTCATTGAGAAGATCTGGTCCGCGTAACGGTAGTAATTGCGGACGAAGTCGTCGGAAAGCAGTACGCGCGGCGGCGCGTCCGCGAACATGCAATGCAGGCCCAGCGCGCGACTGAAAATCGCCTGGTAATCGCCGACGCCCCATTTTTTAAGCTTCGTTTGTACCGCGGGCGGGGCGTCTTGGACGAGCAGGTCGGCGAAACTCTGATACGGCAATTGCTGCGGAAACAGTTCCGGGTGGCGGCTCGCCAGTTCGAGGCATTGATCGATCCAACGCGCCAGATCTTTACCCACGTAGAACAGCATACGGAGCTCGGAGTAGCGGCCGTCCAAGAGCACGCGATCGAGGTCCTCGCGGCTGGATTCGCCCGCCGGCAGCAGCCCTTGGAGCTTAAGGCTCGCCCGCGAACTTTCCACTAATTTTCCGGGGCCGCCCGCATCCGCAAAGGGGTGCAGGATCAACGGAGGCAGAATGAATGCGGCGCCGCCCTCGACGGCCGGCGCGGTACCGAAGGAGAATCTGGAAGCCATATCTGGATCCAGTATGGGTACTCACTTGCGTTCGGTCAGTAGTACCTTGGCTACAATTGACTGGTCCCCACGGAGGACCTTGACCAGTACCTCCTGGCCGGGCTTTTTGGCCCTTAGCGCGTACGTAAAATCGTACAAGTTTTGGATCGGCTTGCCGTCGAACTCGATCAAAACGTCACCGGCCTTGAGGCCGGCTTTGGAGGCGGGCGATCCAGGGCGAATATCGGCGAAGCGGACGCCGTTGGGGATCTCAGTGAAATCCGGAATGCTGCCGAAATCGGGGCCATAGCCAGAGCCGCTGCTGGTGCCTGAGTGCGCCGATGCCATATCCGGTTCGCCCTCGGGTTCGGCCACGCGCACGAACTGCGGCCGGGGCGAGCCGTTGGTCAGGTGATCGATTACGTCCGCCACCATATCGAGGAGGCGCACCGCGTCGGGTGCGTCGATCTTATCCCAAGTGTCGGTGGCCTTGTGGTAATCGGCATGAAGGCCGGAGAAGAAGAACAGGACCGGGACTTGCTTGGTGGTAAACGAGGTATGGTCGCTCGACCCGTATCCGCCGCGCTCAGTAATGTCGGCTTCGAAATCGTGCGTATGCGCCATGTCCTTAAGCAAGGGAGCGAAAGTGGTGCCGGTACCCACGCCCCCTACATAGATCTTGTTATCGCGGATGCGGCCGATCATGTCCATATTGATCATCGCGACGGCATTGGACAGCGGCATCAGCGGATGATTGACGTAATAGCTGGACCCAAGCAGTCCCAGCTCCTCGCCTGCGAATGTTAAGAAGAGGATGCCCCGCTTGTGCTTCGGTTCCTGGGAAAACCAGTGCGCCAGCTCCAGGACGCCTGCGGTACCGGAGGCATTGTCATCCGCGCCGGGGTGCACGGTCCCGGCCATCGACGGGTCGAGAGCGAACTGTTCTCCCAGGCCCAGGTGATCATAGTGAGCGCCGACGATGACGTATTCGGGCGTCTCGCCGGGAAGATACGCGCCCACGTTGTGCACCGTTTTCACCTCACGGCGCACATCGACATCCATCTCCAGGTGCAGGCCGGATGGCATGACAAAGGACTCGGGATGCAGGTCTTTGTCTATGGCGGCTTCGATGCCTGAGAGTGTTTTTCCCGTGGGCTTAAGCCAGTAATTCACCACAGCCGCTTTCACCTGGACGAACTCGATACCCGCGTTGGCGGGTCCGGCGGTGCCGCCGAACTTTTCCAACTCGTCGGCATCGTTCGGATGCGCGCCGACGTCGTTAACCAGCAATACTGCTTTGGCGCCGTGCAGCTTGGCGTTAGTCGCCTTGCTGAAGAGCTGAGCATGCGCGGTGTAGACCTTGCCGTCGAAAACACTTTTGTCGTCGAACTCCTGCGGCTCGTGCCGCAGCACGATGACGATCTTGTCTTTGACGTCGAGGCCCGCGTAGTCGTCGTAGTGGTACTCGGGCGCCGTGATGCCGAACCCGGCAAACACTAAGTCGCCCGAAACCTTGCCGGTCTCCGACAGATTGAACGGAACGAAATCGGCGTTAAAGCGGAGGGTCTCTTTATTTGCGCCGTTGGAATAATTGATCTCGTTTCGATCTCCGAGTTTCGCGCTGGTGGTGACTTCGAAATCCTGGTAGTAGCTGTCGCCCGAGATGGGCTGGAGTTTGAGCGAACGGAACTTGTCGCTAATGAATGCGGCGGCTTTTTCCAACTCCGGCGATCCGGTGGCGCGGCCGCGCATATCCTCCGACGCGAGGTACTTCACGTAGCCGATGTATTCTGTAGGGCTCAGCGAGGCGGCGCACAGGCCGCCGGCGAGCAGGGCCAGTAATGGAAGTCGCATCTTACTTATTCAGCGGAGATGGGATTTTGATTTCGCAGCACTTCTCGGCGGTGTCCTGACCGCTGGTCTTCTGGTAATTCAGCTCGCCTTCGATGATCTGCTGCATGTTCGGCCAAGGATAGGCGCCGACCAGGCGGCGGCCGTTCAAAAAGGTGGTGGGGGTGCCATCAATCCGCAGCGATCTTCCTTCCGCAATCGAGGCGTTTACTTCGGCTTCGGTGGCGTTGGATTCCAGGCAGCGGCCGAGCTGCATGCCATCCAGGTTCGGAACGGTCTTGGCGAAGTCGGTCACCTGGGTTTTGAAGTTGTCGAACGTTATTTCAGCCTGGTGAGCATAAATCCAGTCGAAGTACTTCCAGAAAGCGTTGGGATCCTGGCGGAAAACACAGCGTCCGGCGATGGCGGCGGGTTTGGCCCAAGGATGAATCTGCTCGAGCGGGAAATCCTTGAAATAGACGCGCACCTGGTTGGGGAACGATGCCGTGAGACTCTGACGGATGGTCTGTGCCTCCATTTTGCAATCGGGGCACTCGAAATCGCCATACATGACCATGGTCACGGGAGCACCGGGCGTGCCGAAACTGGGCGACTGATCGGTTTTGATCTTCGCGAGATCTTCGTGGAAGGGGTTCTGATTGATGTCGTAGAGCGTGCCGCGCAGGACGGTCTTGCCGTCTTTGGACACATAGAACGTCTCGTCCTGGCTGCGGGTGCCGTACGTGAAGTGGACTTCGACCCGTTGCAGGCCGGCGGGCGCCGGCACCGGGTCGTCGATCTTGACCTGGACTTCGGGAATGACCGCGAGCAGATGGCGGACGTAGGCTTCGAAGGTCGGCTTATCCAACGCGGATTTCGGTTTGTCCTGGGCAGGCAGCAAGCCGAGGCTGAGAGCGGCGGCGAGGATGGCAAAACGCATACTTCGATTGTAGCTGACGAGTTGTCGAATATCGGGGGCGTATCGCGGCTTTTAGGCGCCGATTCAACGCTCCGGCAGCGGACAGAATTTCCCTTTCGAGAACCCCTCGGCCTCGATGGCGAAGGTGCGGTTAAAACGGGCGCGGTAGTTTTCCCAAGCGATGGCGGAGTTTAGCTCCACCAATTCTCGCTCGGAGAAATGTTTGCGAAGAGCTTCGAAGAGGTCGTCCGGCACATCGGCCGGCGTCCGGCTGAGCGCCACGGTCAGCCGGAGCACGAGCTTTTCTTGTTCATTGAAATGCGGGCTGGTCTCGAAACGCGCCAGATCGAGAAGCTGCTCTTCGGTGATGCCCGCTTTTCTGCCGACCGCAGAATGAATGTCAATTCAAAACGGGCAGCCGACCATCGCGGCGACTTTGATTTGCGCGAGTTCTTTCAGGATTGCGGGCACGGTTTGGGAGGCGGCAACGTGCATGTCCATCCTCCCGGACAACTCCAGCAGTTTCGGATCGTGCGCGCGGATGCGCACACCGAGGGGAAGGCGCTTCAGTTTGCGCTTGACGAACCAAAAGATCAGTCGTGTTTTGAGCCCTGCTTCTTGATCGGATACGCCCTGGGCACGGTTGGTAGAGGACGTGATTTGCGGTGCCATGCAGGAATCAGCATAGCTGCACCCGCGGTAGTCTCGCTAGGGCCACTTTGAGGCAAGTGAGTTGGACCACTTTGGCCGGATGAGGGCGTATTTGGGTTTGCGCTCGGATTGGATTCGATGGCTTCGGTGAGCTCAGCCGGAACGGCTCCTGGCGTTGGATCCGGCGAGCAAGCCGCCGATCGAATGCGGCTCGATTGAGGCGGGGAAGCCGAGGGCGGGGATGGCTGGCAAACGCACGCGGATCAAGGCAGCGGGAATCAGAGGCCATGGTGTTTGAGGTAGGAGGCCTGGAGCCTGGGATCCACATTGAAGCGGCAATAGCCCATGTGGCGGGCCTCGTTTTGACGCATCATGCGCTGGGCCGCGAGCTCGACTTGCTCTTTTGTTAAAACGAAGCCATCGTCGGCAGGCTCCCAGGGTTGTCCTTTGTGCTTATGGAGTTGCAGCAGGGCGGCGGCATCTTCCAGGTCGTGGCGCTCGCGGAAGCGGCGATCATCCTGCATCT
>DATGMH010000098.1:0-187501 GCA_035293725.1 Bryobacteraceae bacterium | reverse complement strand
TCGTCATCCGCGCCAGCGATGCGGCGGGAAACACAAGCTGGCGATCGTTGGTGGTGACGCGGAACTAAAGCCGCGAGTATAGGACGTTAGATCAACTGCGCGAGCCGAGAGCCCTTGATCAGGATCGTCTCATCGCGCTCCGGCCCGGTCGAAATACAGCCGATTTCGACTCCGGTGCGCTCGCTCAAAAATCGCAAGTATTCTCGCGCTTTGGCGGGCAGGTCTTGTTCGCGGCTCAGGCCCCGAGTTTCCGATTTCCAGCCCGGCAGAGTTTCGTAGACGGGCTCAACCTTCTCCAATGCGCGGTAGGTCGCGGGCAGGTTTTCGACGCTTCGATATTCGGTGCAGACCTGAATCTCATCGAACTGATCGAGCACGTCCAGTTTCGTAATGACCAGGCTGCTGAAGCCATTAATCATAGCCGTGTAGCGCAGTACCGGGACATCGAACCAGCCGCAGCGGCGCGGCCGGCCAGTGACAGCCCCGTACTCGTTGCCTGCCTTGCGGATTCTCTCGCCGGTCTCGTCGTTTAGCTCGGTGGGAAATGGGCCGCTCCCAACGCGGGTCGTATAAGCTTTCGAGACGCCGATCACGCCATGAATCTGAGTGGGCGGCACACCCATGCCGGTGCAAGCTCCTCCGGCCGTCGAACTGGACGAAGTAACGAACGGATATGTGCCATGGTCGACGTCGAGCATAGTTCCCTGAGCACCCTCAAACAAGACGCGCTTGCCGTCGCGGATCGCGTCGTTGAGAAGCTGAGCGGTATCGCATACCATAGGCCGGATGCGGTCCGCTAGTTTCAAATACTGGTCGCGGATCTTCTCGTAATCGATCGGTTCTTGAATATCGAAGGTCTGCGCTAGCAGTTGCTTGTCCTGGGCCAGAGCCGAATACAGCGCGCAGAAAGCTTCACGCTCGTACAGATCCGCGATGCGAATGCCCCGGCGCCCGATCTTGTCTTCGTAACAAGGGCCAATGCCGCGCGACGTAGTGCCGATGGGAATCCGATTTTCGCGCGCCTCCGACATTTTTTCGATGATTCGGTGAAACGGAAAAATGACATGGGCCCGATCGCTAATCGCAAGCTGTTTCTCGACTGGGATCCCCGCGCGCTGAAGCGTCTCGATCTCGTCCAGCAGCGCCGTGGGATCTACAACGACGCCGTTACCGATTACCGCCTGCACGCCCGGCCGCAGAATCCCGCTCGGGATGAGCTTTAGAACAAATTTCTTCTCTCCGATGAATACGGTATGACCGGCATTGTGGCCACCCTGATATCGCGCCACGATTTGGAAGTTCTCTGAAAAGAGATCGACGACCTTCCCCTTGCCCTCATCCCCCCACTGAGCACCCAGAACAATGATGTTTCCCATGTTTGGACCGAAACGTCTCATTGTACCCTGCGCGAGGGTTTGCGTATGCTGTATCCAGGACTCAGTTCCCCGGTTGTGAACAGCAAAGTTGCAATCTCTGTGCTTGCTGCCGTGCTCGTTATGGGCGGCAGCCTGGCTTGGTATGTGAACCGTCCGCGGCCCGCCGCCGGCGCCCTCCCGCTGAGCGCCGATGCGAAGGCTTACGTTCACAACCTGCAATTGGCCGATGTGTCGATGAAAGCAACCGAGAGCTACGTTGGGCAGACTGTGACCGAAATCGAGGGGAAGATCACCAATACGGGCAGCCGGCAGGTAAGTGGCGCTGACGTCTACTGCGTTTTTTATAACGTTTATGGGGAGGTGATCTTGAGGGAGCGTGTAGCCATCGTCAAGGGAGGGCTCAAACCGGGAGAAACCCGGAATTTCCGGCTGCCGTTCGACGATATTCCGGGAAGCTGGAACAACCAGATGCCCCAGCTGGTGATTGCGCGAATCGAGTTTAGTTGATGGCTGCAATTCTGGTGGTGGAAGACGATCTGGATCAGCTCTCGATGCGCCGGCAGTTGCTGGAGGACGCGGGTTATGAAGTCCGGACGGCTCAGAGCGCAGCCGCGGCTCTGCCGCAATTGCGCGGTTGCCACGCGGTACTTATGGACCTGCGCATCCCGCAGGTCGACGACGGAGTGAAATTGATCCTGGCCGCGACCGAGCTATCCGCGCGTATTATTGTGCTTTCCGGGGCTCGAAGCGAACGCGCACTTCCGGTCGACGAGTTCCTGGTGAAACCCTGTTCCTCGAAAAAAGTGCTCGAAACCGTGGCGCGGTTCTGTGCCGGCCAACCAGGCGCCTGACGCCGATGGACTTGCGAGTAAAGGTAATTCCGAAAAGCCCCCGCACGGAGCTGGCCGGCAGAATGCCCGATGGAACCTGGAAGGTGAAGGTCGCGGCCGCGCCCGAAAAAGGCAAAGCCAACGATGCGCTGCGCGAATTTATTGCGGATAAGCTCGGGGTCGCAAAGACGAAGGTCCGCATCCTAACTGGCGAGACTTCCCCGATCAAGCGTATCCGCATTGAGGAAGCCTGAGCCGGACTTAGGTGAGGCCGGATTAGGTGCTCAATGCCAACTTCGGCGCGCTGCGGCGAGTGATCAGCAGCGCGACGCCTGCCAGCAATGTGGCTAACGAGATCCATTGAGTATAAGAGAGCCCGAAATGTAGCCCCTGCTCATGGAACCGGTAGAATTCGATGACGAACCGCGCGCTGGAATATAAGGCCAAATACCATCCGAGAATGGCGCCGGGCTGGTGCGGACGCGAGATGGCACGGTACAGAAAGAAAAAGATTAAGGCATCCGCAACCGATTCATAAAGCTGCGTTGGATGCAATGGCACGCCCAGCGGCACCCCAGTCAAGTTCCAGGCTTCAGGATTGCGGAAAGTCACAGACCAGGGGAGGTGGGACTCGACACCCCAGCAGCAACCCGCGGAAAAGCAGCCAATGCGCCCGATGGCCTGCCCCAATGCAATTCCGGGAGCGAAAACATCGCAGGTCGGGAGCCCCGGCAACCGGTTATGCCGGATGTACAGCGCTGCGGTTACTAAAGCCAGCAGAAAACCACCCTGGTAGACGCCCGCGGCCTGGAGGGTATCCATCGAGAACAGCTTCCTGCTGCCGTTCCAGTAGTCGCCGAAATCGAAGAGGATCATGAACAACTTTGCGCCAGCCAGGCCCGCCAGCGCGCAATAGATCGCCAGGTTAGTAACAGGCTCAGTGGGCAGCTTGCTGCGACGCGCGAGGCGCACAGTCACCCACAGTCCCATCAGAAAGCCGAGAGCGACCAAGGTACCGTAGGTCGGTACAAAGAAGTGCCCTATCGAGATTAGTTTTGGAAACATCGTCGTTCCGGCGACCGCCTATCTAGAAAACTCCGCCGTTTGGCTCTTCCTTTCCTTCGAATACCACATATCCAGGAGCAGCAGGCACGCGCCGACTGTGATCGCGCTGTCGGCCACGTTGAAGGCAGGGAAATAATGATCGCCTACATGTAGTTCGACGAAATCCGTTACCGTCCCGTGTACAATACGGTCGAACAAATTACCGAGCGCTCCGCCCATCACCAGCGCCAGGCCCATGCGAACGAGTTGGCCCGTACCGCCCGTTTTTAGTAGCACCGCGGAGATTATGGCCAGGACGAGGATGGAGAAACCGATCAGGATGAGGTTCCGCCACGGATTCACCAATGTGGCCAGCATCCCGAACGCGATACCCGGATTTTCAGTGTGAACGATGTTGAATAGCCCCGGGATGACAGCCCGTGTATCCCAGAGCGAAAAGCTGGACTTGATAAGGTCTTTCGTGATTCTGTCCAGAACAAAGACGATAATCGCGGCAACGAAGGGCAAAATGCGCGAGCCCATCTCACTCGCCCAACATTTCCCGGACAGCCCCCACGCATGCGGCGCATAAGCTGGGGAATTCAGAGTCCTTGCCCACATCTGTTGTATATTTCCAGCAACGCTCGCACTTTTGGCCGAGCGCGCGCTCGATCTCCACCTCTAGAGCACTGCGGCCAGGCTCCAAAACAACCTGCGAAACAATGAACAGGCCGGGCAGTTCGTTGGCATAGCGCTCGAGCAAGGCGTGTAGATTGTCGGCAGCTTTCAGCCGGACGAGCGCTTCGAGCGGAGCGCCAATAAATTTATGCTGACGCGCGACCTCCAGTGCTTTCAGCACGTCGCCGCGCACTTCGATCAGCTTTTCCCAATCGGCGGCTTGTTTCCGCTGCTCCGCGTTGAATCCGGCCGTCAGATCCTCCGGCTCAGGGAAAAGAGCGAGATGCACGCTTTCCGGGCTACCCGGCGGTGTTGTTAAATGTCCCCAGACTTCCTCTGTCGTGAAGGAAAGCAGCGGCGCAACCAGGCGCACCAGCGCGTGTGTAATGCGATGAATCGCGGTTTGCGCGCTGCGGCGGCGATGCGCTTTTGGGGCGGCCGTGTAAAGCGCGTCCTTAGAGGCATCGATGTAAATGGCGCTGAGTTCGCTGGCGAAAAAGTCGTACACCGCCCGATATACTTTGTGGAATGCGAACTCGGCATACCAGGCGCGGCATTGAGCCACCACCTCCTCGGCGCGCAGCAGTACCCAGCGGTCGATCTCCAGCAGTTGATCGCCGGGGATCGCGTCGTGCGCGGGATCGAAATCGTTCAAGTTGCCGAGCGCCCAGCGGAAGGTATTGCGGTACTTCCGGTACGCTTCACTCAACCGCTGCAGAATCGTGTCGGACAACCGCACGTCTTCGGTGAAATCCACTGAAGCGGCCCATAGCCTCAGCACGTCGGCACCGTACTTGGGAATGATATGATCGGGATGAATGCCGATGCCGAGCGATTTGGACATCGCGCGGCCTTGTTCATCCAGGGTCCAGCCGTTTGTGGCGCACTCTTTGTAAGGGGCCTCGCCGCGCAGCGCCACGCCGACCAGGAGTGAGCTGTGGAACCATCCGCGATATTGATCGGCGCCTTCCAGGTACATGTTGGAAGGCCAGGGCAGATCGTTACGAGCGTTGAGGACCGCCAGATGGCTGGAGCCGGAATCGAACCACACGTCCAGAATGTCTTTTTCTTTGCGAAATTCGCGGCCGCCGCAGCGCGGGCAGGCCGTTTCGGGGCCGACCAGGTCGGCGGCAGAGCGGTCGTACCAGACATCCGACGAGTGCTGCCGGAACAATTCCACTACGCGATCCAGGATCTTGCGATCCGTGAGCGCTTCCTGGCATTGCTCGCAGTAGAAGACCGTGATGGGCACTCCCCACACGCGCTGGCGTGAGATGCACCAGTCCGGGCGGGTCGCGATCATGTTGGTGATGCGCTCCTCGCCCCAGGCGGGCAGCCACTTCACTTGTTTGATGGCGTGCAGGGCGCGCGAGCGCAGATCGTTGCGCTCCATCCCGATGAACCACTGCTCCGTAGCGCGGAAAATCGTGGCGTGATGGCAGCGCCAGCAGTGCGGATAGCTGTGTGCCAGTTCTTCGTGGCCGAGCAGCGCACCCGTCGATTTCAGAATGCCGATGACGACGGGGTTAGCCTGCCAAACGGTTTTTCCAATAATGTCTTCCGGCAGGCGGCCGGCAGCGCCTTCCGCATGGAAGAATTTTCCCGCGGCATCGACCGGACAGTAAACCGGCAGCCCGTATTTCGTTCCGACCTCGAAGTCTTCTTGACCGTGGCCCGGAGCGGTGTGGACCGCTCCGGTACCTTGATCCAGGGTTACGTGCTCGGCCAGGATGCCGAGCGAATCGCGCTCGAGAAAGGGATGGCGGAAGATGGCGCCTTCCAGCTTGCTTCCCTTGAATCCCGCGATTGCCTTGGGTTCTTTCCAGCCGAGCTTCTCCGCGGTGGTTTTCAAAAGTTCCACCGCCACAATATAGACGTCCTCGCCAAGCTCAACCGCGACGTATTCGAATTTCGGATGGTAGGCGATGGCGACGTTGGCCGGAATGGTCCAAGGCGTCGTGGTCCAGATCAGGCCGTAGACTTTGCGCCCGGCGAGGGCAGAATCGATCAGAGCCGGGTCTGAAGTGAGCGCGAAGCGAACCCAGATGGACGGGCTGGTGTGGTTCTCGTATTCGATTTCGGCTTCGGCCAGCGCGGTGCGGTCGTGAATGCACCAATTGACCGTCTTGAGACCCTTGTACACGTAGCCGCGATCCAGAAACTCGACGAAAGCGCCCGCGATCACCGATTCAAACTCGGCGCTCATCGTTAGATAGGGCTCTTTCCAGCGGCCGAGGACGCCCACGCGGACGAAATCGCGCTTCTGCAGGTCGACATATTTCGCAGCGTATTTGCGGCATTCAGCGCGAATTTGGACCGCGGTCATCGAGGCTTTTTTGGAGCCGAGGTGGCTATCGACCTTGGCTTCGATCGGCAGGCCGTGGCAGTCCCAACCCGGGACGTAGGGGGAATCGAAACCCGCCATGGTCTTGCTTTTGACCACGAAATCTTTCAGGATTTTGTTGAACGCGGTGCCGAGGTGGATTTCACCGTTGGCGTACGGCGGCCCATCGTGCAGCACGTAGCGAGGGCGGCCCTTCGAAGCGGCGCGGATCTTCTCGTACAAGCCCTCGGCTTCCCAGTGTTCGAGCATCTTCGGCTCCATTTGAGCCAGATTGGCCTTCATCGAGAAGTCAGTCTTGGGAAGATTGACAGTTTTCTTAAGATCCACGCTTGCGGCGTCCATGTCGGGGATACTTTTATCGTACTAGATGCGGCCGGCGCGGCTTCTTTTACATCCGCAGGCCGCCGTTTACGTCCAGGACGTGGCCGGTAATGTAGCTGGCCTCTTCGCTGGCCAAAAACCGTACTGCTGCGGCAACGTCTTCGGGCCGGCCGATGCGCTTCAGAGGAATGTGCTCCAGCATTTTGTCCTTCAGTTCCTGCGAGAGGCCCTGAGTCATATCCGTCTCGATATAGCCGGGGGCGACGGCATTCACGGTGATGTTGCGGCTGGCCATCTCCTGGGCGATCGCTTTCGTCAGGCCGATGAGGCCCGCCTTGGAGGCAACGTAATTGGCCTGGCCGGGATTGCCTGCCTCGCCGACGACCGAAGAAATGTTGACGATCCGTCCCCAGCGCTCGCGCATCATGCCGGGCAACACCTGCTGGATTGCAAGAAAAGCACCGGTCAGATTGGTGGCGATCACCGAGTCCCAATCGTCTTTTTTCATTCGCATTGCCAGGCCATCTTTAGTGATGCCGGCATTGTTGACCAGGATCGAGATCGGACCGAAGTCCTTAGCGGTCTTGGCGAGGCCTTCCTTAATGGATTCGGCGCTCGATATGTCCATGGCGACCGCGACGGCCTCGCGGCTTTGCGCCCGAAGCTGGTGTGCCAGTTCCTCGATTTGATCCCTGGTGCGCGCGGCGACGGCGACCCGTGCTCCCGCCTCGGCCAGCGCGACCGCGCACGCACGTCCGATCCCTCGGCTGGCGCCGGTGATGAAAGCCGTTCGATTTGTCATCGGGACTGATTTTCCATCATAGTAAAACCTGGGCGATCCCAATCACTTATGGCCTATAGCGATCTGCGCGATTTCATCGCCGCGCTCGAAAAGCACAAGGAACTGAAGCGCATTTCTTTGGAGGTAGACCCGGTCCTGGAGATTACGGAATTCGCCGACCGGGCGGTCAAAGGCGGCGGCCCCGCGCTGCTGTTCGAAAAGCCGACAGGCAGCAACGTGCCTGTGCTGATCAACAGCTTCGCCAGCGAACGCAAGATGCAGATCGCACTGGAAGTGGATTCGGTTGAAGACATCGCGCGCCGCATCTCCGATTACCTGGAAATGCGGATGCCGGAAGGCCTCATCGGAAAACTGAAGATGCTGCCCAAACTGGCCGAGATGGGTTCATTTTTTCCGAAGATGGTCTCCGACGGGCCGTGCAAGGAGGTGATCCGGCGCGACACCTTTTCGCTGGATGAATTTCCGATATTAAAGTGCTGGCCCGAGGATGCAGGCCGTTTCATCACGCTGCCGATGGTGTTCTCGAAGAATCCCGAAACCGGCAAGCGCAACTGCGGCTGTTACCGCTTGCAGGTTTTCGACGGGCGCACAACCGGTATGCACTGGCAGACCCACAAGCAAGGCGCCGAACATCACCGCCGGCTGCTTGCAGAGGGTAAACAGGCACGCATGGATGTTGCGGTGGCGATCGGCTCAGATCCTGCGACTATGTATTCGGCTATTCTGCCGCTGCCGCCGGACCTGGACGAGATGATGATTGCGGGCTTCTTGCGCGGTAAGCCGGTGGAGATGGTGAAGTGCGAGACTTCTGACCTGGAAGTCCCGGCCAACGCCGAGATCGTGCTGGAGGGTTACGTCGAGCTTGGCGAAATGCGGCGCGAAGGTCCGTTTGGCGATCATACGGGGTTTTACTCGTTGGCGGACGATTACCCGGTGTTCCACATCAGCTGCATCACCCAGAGAAAAAAACCGATCTATGCCACTACCATCGTTGGCCCGCCGCCAATGGAAGATTTTTACATGGGCAAAGCGATCGAGCGCATTTTTCTGCCGCTGATGCGTTTGCAGTTGCCCGAGGTTCGCGACATTTGCATGCCTGCGGAAGGCATTTTCCACAACCTGATTCTGGTGTCAATCCGCAAATCATACCCGCTGCATGCGCGCAAAGTGATGCATGCCATCTGGGGCTTGGGACAGGCAATGTTCAGCAAGTGCATCGTGGTGGTGGACGAGGACGTGGATGTGCAGAACGTCAGCGAAGTAGCCTGGAAGTCGCTCAACAATATCGATCCCGAGCGGGACATCCAGTTTGTACTGGGGCCGGTGGATTCACTGGATCACGCCAGCCGTCTTGCAAACTACGGATCGAAGATGGGCATCGATGCCACGCGCAAGTGGAAAGAAGAAGGGTTCACACGTCCCTGGCCGGATGTAATCCGCATGCGGGAGGATGTAAAGCAGCGCGTCTCGCAGCTTTGGAAGAAGGCCGGACTTTCCTGAGGAACTCGCCCCGTCGGATCGCGTACCTGGTCAGTCAATATCCGGCGGTCAGCCACACGTTCATCCTGCGCGAAATACGAAGCCTGCGCGAGCGGGGACTTGAAATTCGCGTAGTATCGATCCGCGGGCCGGACCGCCCGTTCGATCAACTTACTCCCGAAGAGCAGGAAGAACAGCGCAGCACGTTTTATATCAAGCCGGCCGGCGTCGCCGCCGCACTCGCGGCAAATGTGCGGATGCTGCTGCGGCATCCGGGCGCGTTTGCGACCACATTCTGGTACGCGCTGCGGCTGGGCGGGGTTCGATACCTGCTGTACTTTGCCGAGGCGGCTGTATTGGCCGATTGGATGCGGCGCGAGCGCCTTGAGCAGGTGCACATGCATTTCACAACCACCGTGGGCCTGCTTGCGTCCCGGCTGTGGTCCATGAAGTGTTCCGCCACCATTCACGGGTCGGATGAGTTTATCGATCCAACTGGGTTTCACATGGCCCGCAAAGTAGCGGCATTCGATGCCATCTGCACGATCAGCGAGTACGGGCGAAAGCAGGTGACGCGATTCTCCGATTCACGCCACGCTGGCAAAGCGCATGTGGTTCGGCTGGGCGTCGATCCGGACCTGTACTCGCCGCGCGCGTTCCGCTACAATCCGGCCCGGTTCGAAATTCTCAGCGTCGGGCGTCTGGCTGCTGTGAAAGGTTTTCCTGTCATGATCGCCGCGATGGATCGCCTGATCCACAGCAAGCGCGAGGTGACGTTGCGAATCGCGGGAGACGGACTTGAACGGAGCACCCTCGAGGCCGAAGTGGCGCGGCGCGGTCTCACCGGGAGAGTGATTTTTGAAGGCTGGCAGACGCCCGAGCAACTGCTCAGTCTTTACGCGCAGGCCGACATCTTCGCGCTCGCAAGCTTTGCAGAGGGCATTCCGGTGGTTTTGATGGAAGCCATGGCGATGGAGATCGTCTGTGTGGCGACGTGGATCACCGGGATCCCTGAGCTGATCCGTCACGAAAGCGAAGGATTGTTAGTGGAGGCGGGCGACGACGAGGCGCTGGCATGTGCGCTGGCGCGCCTGATGGACGATTCCGATTTGCGCTTGCGCTTGGGCAATTCGGGACGGCAGCGAGTCTTGCAGCACTACAATTTGCGCACCAACATGGCGGCGATGGCTGAGTTACTGCAGCGGCTGTGATTGGCGGCGCAGCACTGTCGGGATGGCATCGAGTAAGCTTTAGACGGCATTGTTCGCACGCTGTCGAGTTCTGATCTTCGCAGGTCTGGCCGGTCTGGCGCTCTCCGGGTGCCGGCCCGCAACAAACCCGCCGCTCTGGCCGGGATCGAAATACACGGAGCGGAACCGCACCGGCGCTATCGAGCGGGCGCTCGCGTTCATAGAGCAATCGGCCGCGATCCCCGCCAATTTCAGCGATTACGGCTCGGACTACCTGTATTGTTTCGACTCGATCGCCGCCTCCGGCGATCCGCAGTTGCGAGCAGCCGCAGGACGTATGGGACGGAGAGCCGCAGCGCGCTGGGCGAGAACGCACTCGATCGTCTCGGCAGGTGCCAGTGCGGACGGGGTTGCGGATATGGTATTCGGCTGGCTGGCAGCATCGCAGCTCGGCCAGAGCGATGCACGAGTCAAACCTGAGCTGCGGCGAGCGGCCGCGCGTTTCACCGCACAGGATTACCTGCTCTTCGATCCGGCGAAAGAAGCTCCGCCGTCTGATATCCCGGAGGAATGCAAGCGCGACTCTTTTCAGAACGCGCGCGGAGCGAAGGTCTGCGCGAAATGCGGCCGGCCGCTGCGCATGCGTTCGAGATACAGCATCTGGGAAGACGCTTTGATCACGAGCTATACGGGCGATCGCTACGGAATTCAGCTCGGAGCGCCTTACCGCGAGGTCCTGCAATGGCTCCCGCAAATGCATCCTTATCTCGATCGCCGCCAAACTACGTATCCGGTCTTTCTCGACACGATCTATTCCGTCACGCACGTAATCTATACGCTGAACGATTACGGGCAACATTTGCTGCGGCGTGAACTGCTGCCCGACGAGTACTTCTATCTTCGACGCAATTTGAGAGAAGCAATCGAGCTTCACGATCCAGAGACCACGGGCGAATTCCTGGATAGTTTAAAGAGCTTTGGCCTGAATACTTCTGATGAAGCAATCCGGACTGGTATTGCATATTTGTTGGATACCCAGCGCGCCGACGGCACCTGGAGCGCTGCTACCGAAAAGGACGCCTACACGCTGTATCACTCCGCCTGGACCGGGATCGACGGTCTCAAGGACTGCCGCTGGCGAGGCGAGGGGTTGAGCTTCCCGGAACTCCTGCCGATGCTGGAGCGGATGCAACGGCAACGTTAGCCGGTCAACTCCCTGATCGCGAAGTTCCCGCCTTCTGACGAAAATAACTTGCGCCAGCGTCCAGGTCCGGTCACTTGCCTGCGGCAGGAGCGATCTCGGCGCGCTGGATCCCCGCCTCTGGATCGACGTTCGGGATGCGTATCTCCACGTACTCGATCGTGCCGTCGATTTCGCTAAGCCAGTGCGGCGTCCCGGGTGGGCTCACGATCACGTCGCCCACGCCGATCTTCCGCGCCAAGCCGCCGTTCACGCCGCTGGCGCTACGGATGGTCGCGTTCGGATTCGAATTGGGATAGATATCGCTGTCGATGGTGGGCGGGACCAGAGTTCCGCCTGTGACCAGCGTCCCGCTGCCTTTGGTGATGATCAGATACTCGAGGTCGCGGGTGTGAGTGATCGCATACTGAGGGCCGGATACGCGGCGGCGTACCACGCAATGCACGCCTTTGCCCACCTCGACAGCGCCGCCGGTCGGCGTCGCGATTGACTTGGGATCGAGCTTGTCAAGGCCGCTCTGAATATCGGCAGCGCTCATGTAAATGGAAGGGACTCGGGCCGGCGGCACGCGCATGTGGTCGCCTGGCAGGCGGGCTTGGGACAACAGGCAAATACAGAACAGAAGCAAAGCAAGAATTACCCGTAAAAGCCTCGGCATTTGTAGCTCCTCACACGGTTATTTATTTCAGGGCCAGAACGCGGCTCGGGTCCACTCGATAAACCAGATAGCGGATGGGCCCGCTCAGTTGCGTGAACATGTGCGCCACGCCAGCCGGAATGAAAACCACATCGCCGGCGTTGACTTGCCGGCTTTCGCCGCCCTTGATGCTGGCGCCGCTCCAGCCAGGGCCAATGGTCGGGCTGGAGGACGTCTGCTTCGCGTTTACCAGCGTGCCACCGGTCACCAGCGTGCCGCCGCCTTCCAGCACGTAATAAATTTCGTCGATCTTGTCGTGGATCAGTGCGTTCTGGTCGGAATTGGTCCGCTGAACCATGGCAACGCCGAGGTTGTGACCGCCCGCTTCGATCACACGGACCGGCATGTCGATGAGAGGTGCGTCCTGGCGCGGCGCGCTCTTCAATGCGGTGGTCATTTGCGAGGGCGTAACGTATGTCGCAGACCCGTCGCTCTTAGGAGCCTGCCCGCAGAGAACTGACGTCGAGAGCACGATCGTCAATGCGGCAGGATATGCAATCAGCTTGAACAAGGCGCGGTTCCCCCTTAGAAAAACTCAGGCCCAGTCTATCACTGAAGAGAATCTCTCGATGTGAGCGAGCTAAAGCGGGCTAAAAGGTGAAGCGGAGCTGCATCTCCATGCGCCGATTGTTGCCGTTCTCCGAGAAGGCCCCGACGCCGCCGGCCAGCGTATTGGACTGGCCGAACAAGGGGGAAGTAACAATCCCGTTGATCGGACCCGGATTGACGTGATTCAAGACGTTCCGCGCCTGCAGGGAGAGCGTCAAATTGTAGCGGCGGTTCGTCGACGTTCCCCCGCCGAACGGACCGGGGCCGCCGAACCCTCCGAAACCGCCCGGACCACCGCGCCCTGGACCTCCTGGCCCTCGCATACCAGGACCGCCGAAACCGCCTCGGCCACCACCCCCGCCGTTGGGACCACCCGCGCGCTCACGCGCCCCACCGAATCCCCAGGTTCGCGCAACGCGGAGGTTCAGCATGAAATTTCCAGGACTGCGTCCGAAATTGCGGGGCAAGATCGCTTCGCCGGGTTTGGGATTCGGGTCGAGGAGTCCATATGGCGTCTGGATCACACCCGGAATCGATGGATCGGTTGCGATTCCCGGACGCGCGCTGCTGAGGAACGTGGTGCCGTACGGATCGGTGCCCGCCAGAATGTTGAACGGCGCTCCGGAACTCATTGTAATAAACGGAGACAACTGTATCCGGAATTTCGTCGAAATAGATCCCGCAATCAGGCCGCGCCAGCGCACATCCAGATTCGAAGGACCATACTCGCCGGCCATGCTGTATGGATTCGCCGGCAGCGTACCGACGCCATCCGTGTTGCTGTTCGCATGCCCGTACATGACAAAGCCGTTTAGCGAGATTCTGCTGTTGATCTGCGACCTTGCATTCGTAATCAGCTGCCACTGATTGAAAAGCCCAGTGGACTCCATCAGCAGAATCGGCCCGACGTTGCCGTACGGGAACACGCCGGTACCCGGTCCCGTGTACGTCCCCGGAAGCGGCGCGTTAATGTCCTGAGATCGGAATTCATGTACGCCATGCGAATTGAGGTAGGAGACTGACAGCGTCGTGCTGTACGGCAGTTGCCGTTCTATTGTGAAGGCTTCCTGCATTATGTAGGGAGCGCGCAAATTGGAGTCGAGTTCGCGAACCGTGCTGGCCGTCGAGGCACCCAATTGAGTGACCTGAGACAGCAGTGGGATGTTCGGGAAAAACGTAGGATTCGGCACCGTGTACGCGAGCTGCGTGATTCCATTGAACCGTTCCGCGTTCAGAACGTTGCTTTCCGAAAAGCGATCGTAGAACATGCCGAAGCCGCCGCGGATCACAGTTTTCGGCCGGGGATTGTTCTTGCTTTGCCCGGGTGCCCATGCAAAGCCGATGCGCGGCGCCCAGTCGCGCCAGTCATGGATATTGGTCTGGGTTTCGTAGCGCAGCCCCAGGCTCAAAGTGAGGTTCGGCTTGACGCGCCAATCGTCATTGACAAACGCACCGATATCCGCCTGGTCGATGAACGCGTAAGGACTGCCCGTGCTGATTGTAAATTGGGTCGGCCCGCCGCCGTACTGCTGAATGGTCCGCGGATCGAGCCCCATCTGCTGGAAAAGTAAGGTCCGCTGATAGCGCTGGATCGACGTAATGTTCTGGCATCCTGGATTGGGCGCGGCCGGAGTGCACGCGACCCCTGGCACAACCGGCAAATTCGTACTCGGGTCCAGAATGGGTGCGTAGCCTCCGGCGAAAGTAAACGTGCCTCCAAAATTGCTCGGCGATGTGTTGTCGATCGTGACCGCGCGTACACGGAAGCCGAACTTCCAGGCATGAGCGCCGCTGGCGACGGTCGTATAATTTTGCAGCTCCCAATGATTTTCCTGGTCGATGGAGTGGCCCAACTGCGAGCCGCCGCCGTTGAACGCGCCTGAAACCACTAGGCCCGGCGCCAGCGTGTTGGCCAGTTGATCCGTGTTCTGATGGTAAAGCTGGAATCGCGTCTCGTTGATCACTTTTGTGCTCAACACGTCAGTTTCCGTGATCTGCACCGTGTGATCGGTGTTCAGGCTGTGGTACCCGCGGGTAATAAGGCTCAAATTACCGATGCCTTGATCCTGAACGTCGTTGCGGGTGTAGCCGTAGCGGAACATGAGGGTATTGTTCTGGCTCAGTTGATAATCGACGCGCGGGCTGATGCGGAGCCGGTTCTGAGGGGCTTCGAAAACGCTATTGAACGGCGTGATGGCAAAGGTGTTCGGATCTACGGTAACGGCGTTGATGATATTGCCGTTGTGAATGTCGCGATCGAACACATCCAGAAAGAAAGACGCTCGCTTACTAATCGGGCCGCTTACGGTCCCGCCGAATTCGCGCAACAGAAATGGAGCTTTCTCGGCGGCATACGGGTTGCGTGAATTGAAAATATCATCACCGAAATTCGCGTTGATGTTGCCGCGGAACTTGTCGGTGCCGGGTTTCGTGAGAATTTCAATCCGGCCATAGCCCAGTTTGTCGAACTCGGGCGAGAACGGGTTCTGATTGATGCGAATTTCGCGGATGGAATCTTTGGCCGGCAGGGTGCCTCCGGTGAAGCCGTCGATGTAGATCTGGCCGCCATTCGGGCCGGCGGACGGACCCGCGAGAGCTTCCAAATCGGCCTGCAGGTCATCCGGATCGTCGGACAAAGCGTCCAGATCGGCGCCGCGGAGTACCAGGGCGCCCGCGTTTTGAGCCGGGTCCGTGCTCACGGATGGCCCTGTGTTCTCCTGAACCGTGATCTCTTGCTTTTCGAGCGAGACGCGCAGCTGGATGTCGAGCGTTACGGGCCGGCCGCCGCTGATGTCCACGCTGGCAGGTGCGATTTGAGCCAACCCTGGCGAACTGGCAGTAACCGCATAGCTGCCGGGCGCGAGACCTGCAATCGAGTAGGCGCCGTCGTTCCCCGATGTTCCTGTCTTCACCGGCCCAGCGGCGTTCGAAACGGTAATCGTGGCGCCGGGCACGACAGCTCCCGATTCGTCGGTAATCACGCCGTGCAGGATGCCCAATGACTGCCCGGCAAGCGCCAGCGCTGACAGAAGAAAGATAAAAAGGCCCGGTCTCAGCTTCAACATTTCGTTTCCTTATCCGGGCCGCGCCTTTTATTGCTCGGGCGCGCCTCCGGAGACTTCGAGATTCCAGGAACCCAGGTTCACCTCGCCTGCCGTGCGCGGGGCAGCCGCGAGGAACGGCTCGACGCCCGCAACGAATGAAAACGCCGTAACCGGCGCACCTTCGGGCGCCTTTGCCTCGGATACGATCACGGCGTCGCCTTTCTTGAGGTCCGCGAGCGACAATTGCGGCGATCGATCTAAAACCTGCTGCAAATCGCCCGATGCTCCCGGCCCGCGACCTCCGCCGAACCCTCTGCCGCCCGGGGGAGCGCTAGGTATGGAAGCGCCTCCCGGCGCGTCTGCGGCAACCGCTTGCGGGCGCATGCGCCGCGCCAGCATGGTCGCAGTTTGCTCGTCAATGCGCCGCAGCATGGTCCCCGAATTTGTTTTCACAACTACGGGCTTTTTGGTCTGCAGATTGGTAATCCGAACTTCTCCAGTGGCGGCATCGGCGGAAATAACGGTCCCGGCAATGGTTTCAAACGCGCCCGACACGATCTCCTCGGCTTTGACGCGCGTTCCGTCTTCCGCGCGGTCGCCCAGCACACGCAGCGTATCGCCGGTTTGCACCTCCGCCAGCGAGCTAGGCTTCGCATCGGCAAAGCGGACCGAATCCTGCGAATAGCGCCGGAAGCTTGCGCCTGAGACGTCCACAGTAACCGCTTTGCTGTCCCGCCCCCGGGTGGTCATTATGATTTCCTTACTGGCGGGATTCACAGCCGTCACGATTCCCGTGAGCCCGCGTCTCTGCCAATCGGCCTGATCGTGCGCCTGCTTTTGCGCAACGTCGGTCTTGGTCATGGTGATCACAGTACGTACCGTGACCGTTTTGCTGTCTTCGGAAAATGGGCCGCGCGCGATTAGGCGATCACCGACACGGATGTCGGAAAACGCGATGCGGGCTGCTTTCTTCTGATCGGTCTCACCGAAAGGCATGCGCAGGTAGATGGCATTGTCTTGAAACGCGACGGTATAGCTGACGCCGTCGTCGCCTTTTACCTTAAACTGCTTGGCCGCTGCATCGATGGCTGTGACTTCGCCGGCCACCAGCTTGGCGGGCGTCTGTGCTTGCGCGCAGATTAACGCGACCGCCGCGATTAAGGCCAGCAGTTTCATTCCTTTGACTGGGCGATGAGGTAGACGCATGGGTTACCACTCCTGGTGTCAAGAAACGTAAACAACTCGTCCGGGCTTTGCGCCGAGTGTAATCTAGTTGGGACTGATCACCAGTTGGTTGTTTACGCTGACAACGCCTTTGACCTTCTTAGTCAATTTTTCGGCCTTGGCGCGTTGTTTTTCGGTCTTTACTTTTCCTGCCAGCGTAACCGCGCCGTCTTTGGAATCGACGCTGATGTTCATCCCACCCACGTCGGGATCGTTTGCCAGCTTGACCCGGACCTGATCGATCACTTCACCATCCGGAACGTGTTTTTGCGCCACCAGCGGCGCGACCGACAGGCTGAACGCAAGCGCGATGCAAAGGAGTTTAATCATGTCCGGAAGGCGGCTCTGTGTCCAATTCTGCACCCGTCATAGAGCGCCAGTCAATGGCCTTGAGGAATTCGGGGTTTTGGCGCCAATCCTTCTGGACCTTTACGAAAAGTTCCAGAAAGATCTTGCGCGAGAAGATCGCCTCGATTTCCTGGCGCGCCAACGTGCCGATTTTCTTTAGCGTAACGCCTTTCGCTCCTATGACAATCGCCTTTTGACCGGGCCTCTCGACGTAAACGGTCGCGGAAATGCGCGTGAGTTTGGGCCCCTCCGTCCATTGATCCACTAGCACAGCGACGGCATGGGGCACCTCCTGCCGTGTTTCGCGCATCACTTTCTCACGGATCAGTTCGGCGGCCAGGAAACGCTCGGGCTGGTCGGTCAAATAGTCGGAAGGGAAATAGGCCGGGCCCTCCGGCAGGCGCTTGACGATTTCGTTCCGCACTTGGTCCAACCCTTCGCCGGAGAAGGAAGACACGGGGATGTATTCATCGAACTCCCGGGCGGCCTTGTAGTGTTCGATCAGCGGAAGCAGCAAGCGCTTGTCCTGAATACGGTCGATCTTGGTAAGTAAGAGCAGCGCCGGAGCGGTAACCTTCTTGAGAACGTCCAAAGCATGCGCGTCCTGTTCGCCGAAACCTGCGGTCGCGTCGGCCAGGTACAGCAGCACGTCGCGCTCGGACAATGCCTCCCGCACTGTCTCCATCATGCGGCGGTTGATGAGCGTGTTCGATTGATGAATTCCGGGAGTATCCATGAAAATGATCTGCGCATTTTCGGTGTTGAGCACACCGTGAATGCTCGCACGGGTAGTTTGCGGTTTTTCAGAGACGATCGCGACTTTGGCGCCCACCAGCGCGTTCAGCAAAGTCGATTTCCCTGAGTTAGGGCGCCCGAGGATGGAGACATAACCGGAGCGGAAGCTCGGACCGCTACTCATAGATGCCCGTGCGACAAACTCTCCTGTTTGGCCTTGGAGACGCGCACCTGCTCGACTTTCAGCTCATCGGCGGCGAGCACCTCGATGCGGATCCCGTCGCGCTCCACGGTCTCGCCGACCTGGGGAACATGCCCGACCCACTCTGTCATCAGACCGCCAACAGTTGTCGATTCGGTGCCTTCCGCGGGGCGGAAACCGAGCAGGTCGTGCAGCCGGTCTAAATCCAGGCTGCCCGCGGCGACGAACTGGCCATCGCCTTCCGGATGCACGTCGCGCTCCGGCTCATGCTCGTCGTGGATCTCGCCCAGAATCTCTTCCACCAAATCTTCCAGAGTGGCGAGACCGGCCACGTTGCCGTACTCGTCGATCACGATCGCCATGTGCGCTCCGGCTTCTTGCATTTCGCGCAGCAGATCGTTGACGGGCTTCGTTTCCGGAACCAAACGGATCGGGCGTACCAGCTCCCGGACCTGCCGCCCTTCCCGCCCGGCCTCGTCCAATTCGAACATATCCCGGACGTGCACAAACCCGATGATGTGATCGATGGTTTGTTCATAAACCGGAATGCGCGAATACTGCTCGTGGATTACCAGATCGCGCAAGTCTTCCAGCGAGCGGCTCGCCTCGATCGCGACAATCTTCGGCCGCGGGGTCATGACCTCGCGCACCGTCTTATCGCCGAAAGCAACCACCGACTCGATGAGTTTCCGGTCATCCTTCTCGATGATGCCTTCCTCTTCACCGGCCGTGATCAGCGCATCGATATCACCTGCTCCTCCGGGCTCTTCGGCCACCATTTCCGGCTCGGACAGTTCTACCAAGGATTGGAAAAATCCCAGGACAGCGGCGAGCGGGCGGGCAAGCAACGCGCCGAACCGGAATAGCGGAGCCAGCGGGAGCAGCCAATGTCCTCGCGTCTTGCGGTATAGGATTTGGGCGGCCATGTAAGTGGCCACCAGCATCGTTAACCAAGCCGAAAGCGCGGCTTCGAAAAAGCTCTGCCAGCCGGGCTTAGGGCCGCGGAACTGCATCGCCAGGAAACAGAGGGTCATCAAGACCAACACTGTATGCTTAATGAGCGAGAACGCCAGCACGCCCTCGTCGGCCTCCAAGCCGATGCGATCCTCGAGCGTGTCCTTGAAGAGCTGCAGAGCGGGCAAATCGCGAGCGCGCAAGCGCTGCGATTCCATATATAGGAGTTGCACCACGGTAACGAGGCAGAGCAGCACTGCCGCCACAATCGCCCCCACGATAAACCAAGTCATACGCGCGCCCGCTCGATCAGAGCCGTAGGCAAGCCCAGCGTGGCGCGCCACTTGGCTTCGGCGCGCGCCATGCGCCCGCGGTCGCTTTCGTGGTCCATGCCCAGCAGGTGCAGCACACCATGCAGCATAAGAATCTGGATTTCTTGTTGGACTGACAGGCCGTAATCGCCGGCCTGGCGCTTTGCCCGGTCATACGAGATGGCAATATCGCCGAGAAAACTATTTCCGCCCGCGGCCGGAAAGGAGAGGACATCGGTGGCGCGATTCTGGTTTCGGAATTCCAGATTCAGGCGGCGCAACTCGCGATCGGTGGTAATCAGGCAATCGAAGGGCCGCCCGCCTGCCACCTCTCTTGCAAGCTGGCCCGCGAAGTCTCGGAGCTCGCTGCGCGACACGCCGTAGGTGGGAACTTGGAAAAGCAGACTGGTCTGCTTGGGTGACATGATTGGCCTCAGGCCAAGGGGATCTCAGGAACGCTGGACGGCGCCGCGGCCAACGTTTCGGCCGGAACAGATTCGACGGCCGTATCGCTGGACGATTCGCCCAGCTTCAGCGCAAGCTGCCGGCCGTCGCCGGTCAGTTGCTGATATCTCTCGTAGGCTTTGACGATGCGCTGCACCAAAGCGTGCCGAACCACATCGCGCTCGTCGAAATAGGTGAAGCTAATGCCTTCCACACCGCGCAGGACGTCCACCGCATTCGTGAGGCCGCTGCGCTTGCCGCCCGGCAGATCGATTTGCGTCAGATCGCCGGTTACCACCATCTTAGAATTGAACCCTTGGCGCGTCAGCACCATTTTCATCTGCTCAGCGGTGCTGTTTTGCGCTTCGTCCAGAATAATGAAGCTGTCGTTTAGCGTGCGCCCGCGCATGAAGGCAATCGGCGCCACCTCGATTACAGAACGCTCCAGCAGTTTCTCCACCTTGTCGGCTTCCAGCATATCGTAGAGCGCGTCATACAAAGGGCGCAGATACGGATCGACTTTTTCCTGCAAATTGCCGGGCAGGAATCCAAGGCGTTCGCCTGCTTCTACGGCCGGGCGCGTAAGCACGATGCGGCTAACGCGCTTGCCGAGCAGAGCGGAAACCGCCATTGCAACGGCGAGATACGTCTTGCCGGTGCCGGCCGGACCGATGCCGAACACCAAATCGTGCCGCTCGATCGCCTCCACGTAGCGCCGCTGATTGACCGTCTTGGGCGCGAGCGTCTTTTTGCCGAAATTGCGTTGACGTCCGCTGTGGACCAGGCTCCGCAGCGTCACTTCCTCATCTTGGGTCACAACGCGCAGATAGCTATTCAAATCGCCGTTCGCAAAGACTTGGCCTTCCTTCACTAGCGCGACATAGTCCTCGAGAATGCTGGCGGCGCGGATTACGTTAGGCTCATCGCCTTCGATCTCGAGCGAGTCGTTCCGCAGACTGGCCGTAACATGCAAGCCATTCTCGAGAAGCCGGATGTTTTCGTCACGGGTGCCGAAAAGCGATTCGATACCGCGCGTGATCTGAACGCTGACTTTCATTCCTGATGACGTATAAAGATTAGATGCATGAAGGAACGGCAGAGCAACCTGAAGTTCCTGGCAGGAAGCGGCCGGGGCGGCCCAAGGTCCTCATCCGCAAGCGCGGAGGAAAAGCGAACATCTAAGCAAATTATACCAGAGCTGTGGGCCAACGCTGATCGCGGTTGGATGCCGGAATATCCATTCTCGGCGTCACGATGCACAAAGACGGGAACTCCCGTATTTCCTTATCTTTAGAGTCAAATCGCACAAAAAACCGCGGAAAAACCTTGCCGTGCCGGCAGCGATCGCTTCCCTCGGGAAGGTTATACGAATCGCTATCGCCAAGCTGTACCACCGCCGTTCAGTGAGACTACACTTGACTTGAATGCGTAGGGCGAGTGCTGGCGAAACCCCACCGCGCGTTAGCGTCGTTGTCCAGGACATCGGCGAACACGCTCGCGTGGCCCGCATCGCCGTCGACAACCAGAGCAAGCTCAACACATTGAACAGCGCTCTCATGGAGCAGTTCGTAGCGGCCGTCGAGCCGCTGGGCGAGGATGACCTGCTTCGAGCGGTGATTGTGACGGGCGCGGGCGAGAGAGCATTCATCGGCGGCGCCGATATCAATGAGATGGCGCAACTCGATGCCGGATCGGCCGAAGCGTTCATCACGCGATTGCATAGCTGTTGCGAGGTGCTGCGCGCGCTGCCAGTTCCCGTGATCGCGCGAATTCAGGGCTATACGCTCGGCGGAGGTCTTGAACTCGCCGCGGCGTGCGATATCCGAATTGCCGCCGATACCGCCATCTTTGGGATGCCGGAGGTAAAACTCGGAATTCCATCGGTGATCGAAGCAGCGCTACTGCCTCGTTTGGTGGGCTGGGGTCGAGCGCGAGAGATTCTCCTACTCGGTGAGAATTTTTCCGCCGCCGACGCGGAAAGATGGGGACTGGTGGAAAGAGTTGTGCCGCGTGCCGAGCTGGATGCCGCCGTGGAGCAGCGCATTGCCTCATTGCTCCAGGCGGGCCCAGTCGCGATCCGGCTCCAGAAAAAACTGATCCGAGATTGGGAAGCGCTGCCGCTGCGCGAAGCGATCCGCGCGGGAATTGATTCGTTCGCGAAAGCCTGGACGACAGATGAGCCGCGTATCCGCATGAACGCCTACCAATCCGCTAAGCGCCAACGATAAAAACGAGCCTGGCTGGAACGGGAGCAACGCGTTGGCGCACATCGCGTTCACACACAACTTGCGATCACCAGTGAAGGCCTTTATAATCAATAACTAGGAGGGTGCTACCTCAAAACTGCGGAACGGCAGGTTTACCGCCATGACACAGCGCGAACAGGAAATCCTACACTCCGTCGTGGAATGTTACATCCAAACCGGGGAGCCTGTAGCCTCACGTACAATCGCACGCAACCGCCGCGACGGCCTGAGCGCAGCGACGGTTCGGAATGTAATGGCGGATCTGTGCGATGCAGGGTACCTTTCGCAACCGCACACGTCCGCTGGGCGCGTTCCCACCCAGAAGGCGTTTCGTGTCTATATACAGTCGTTGGAACGTGGCCGCCTGTTGATGACGGAAGTGCAGCGTGTGCTAGGCGAGTTGAGCCGGATGGACACGATCGAAGCGCGAGTGGAACGCTCGTCGCGCATGCTGACGGAGATGACGCGCAGCATCGGGATCACCGCCGCGATCCCGGCCTCGAGCCAGACGCTGGACCAGATCGAATTGGTGGGCTTATCGGAGCAACGCGTTTTGATGGTCGTGATCACGCGCGACCGTATGGTGCGCAATCGCGTGGTGAAGTTGGACGAATTTGTTTCCCAGGACGAGCTGGTTTCGATCCGCAACTACATCAACCGCAACTTCGCCGGATGGACCTTAGCGGATATCCGCGCTGATCTGGAGCGACGTTTGGAGCAGCAGAACGCCGCCTACGATGCTTTGCTGAAGCGCGTTACGCTGCTCTACTCGAAAGGCCTTCTGGACATCGAGGTGTCGCCCGAGATTCACATGGACGGCGCGAGCAACCTGGTTGGCCTGGATTTGCATCTGACGCGGGAAAAATTGCGCGACCTCTTCCACACTCTGGAGGAGAAAAAGCGGATTCTGCAGCTGTTGGATCGTTTCCTCGAGCAGCCTGCGGGCGAGCTGGCGGTCCAAGTGGGGCTCGCTGACGCCCATCCCAGCATGCGAGAGCTATCGCTAATCGGCATGTCGATTCCCTTGCATGGCGGATCATCCACGAAAATCGCCGTGCTTGGCCCCATGCGAATGAACTACGGCAAGGCAATCTCTGCGATTTATCACATGGGACAGGCGTTCCGCAGTTTGCCCGTATAGCAGTGGGAACGCAGAAACACGTCGTACCTTAAACTGAAAATATGGATTCGAAAGAGCCAATTGTCGATGCAACCGAGGACCAGGCGCCTCGGGATCCCACGACGGATCAGGCGGGCTCCGCCGGCACCATAGCCTCGGTGATGGCCGAGCGCGACCGTCTGATCGAAGAGAAAAACGACCTGATGGACCGGCTCTTGCGGCGGCAAGCTGAATTCGATAATTTCCGCCGGCGCGCCGAGCGCGAGCGAGCCGACGTTCTCGAGTACGCGCACACGGAGAGCGTCCGCGCCATTCTTCCGATCCTGGATGATTTCGAACGCGCGCTGAAAACGGAGGCGGCCGACAAAGAATACGCGCGGGGTATGGAATTGATTTATCAGCGCCTGTCCGAAGCGTTAAAGAAGCTGGGTTTGGAGCCGATTAATTCGAAGGGCGAGAAATTCGATCCTAACTTGCATCACGCCGTGGACATGGTCGAAACCAACGAGGTGGAGGACCACACGATTTTGGAGGAGTTCCAGCGCGGCTATAATTTCCGGGGGCGTCTATTGCGGCCAGCCATGGTAAAGGTGGCGGTAGAGAAGAAATGAACGCGACCAAGCGCGACTACTACGAAGTGCTGGGCGTCAGTCGCGAGATCGATGATCCCGGGCTGAAAAGCGCCTACCGAAAGCTGGCTCTCAAGTACCATCCGGACCGAAATCCCAACGATCAGGAAGCAGAAGAGAAATTCAAGGAAGCCGCGGAGGCGTACAGCGTGCTCAGCGATCCGCAGAAGCGCGCGGCGTATGACCGTTACGGCCATCAAGGGCTCCAGGGCTTCGGGGCCAGCCAGGGATTCGACCCGTCGGCGTTCACGGATTTCAGCGATATTCTCGGCGATCTGTTTGGATTCGGGGATTTGTTCGGCGCCGGCCGGCGGGGCGGCCGGACGCGTGCGCAGCGCGGCGAGGATCTCCGCTATGATCTCGAGATCAATCTGGAAGATGCACTCCGCGGCTTGAGCGTCGAAATTCAGGTTCCGCGGCTGGATGTTTGCGCGCGCTGCGGCGGCACCGGCGCGGAGAAAAACGATGGCCTGGTTACCTGCCCCATGTGCCACGGCCGCGGCGAGGTGATTTACCAGCAGAGCTTTCTCCAGATCCGGCGTACCTGCGGGCAGTGCGGAGGACGCGGACAGATCGTGCGGCGTCCTTGCACCCTGTGCCGCGGCGAACGTCAGGTCCGCACCGAAAGGAAACTGAAGGTCACCATTCCGCCGGGCGTCGATACCGGCACGCACCTAAAACTCGCTCAAGAAGGCCAAGCCGGGCACAACGGCGGGCCGGCAGGCGATCTCTACGTCGTCATCAAACTGAAGGAGCACCCGATCTTTGAGCGCCACGGCGACGACCTGCATTGCACCGTGCCCGTCAATGTTGCGCAGGCGGCGCTTGGGGCCGAGGTCAGTCTGCTGACCTTCGACGGCCTGGAAACGGTGAAAATTCCGGAGGCCAGCCAGAGCGGCGCCACCGTGCGGCTCAAGAATCTCGGTATGGCGCGTTTGCAAGGCAGCGGCCGCGGCGATTTGTTCGTCCACGTCGACGTGCGCGTCCCCACAAAATTAACGCGCGAGCAGAAGAAGCTATTCGAACAGCTGCGCGAAACACTGCCGACCGAAAACGAACCTCATGAAAAAGGGTTAATCGATAAGGTCAAGGACTATTTCATGTAGCGCCGAGCGGTCCGGCGTGCGCAGCATTCAGCCGTCCCGTGCGTTCCATCCAATTCCTGTACATCGCAGTGAACGCTTGCACTTCGGGCGACGTCCACAATTCCTCTACCGTGCATTTCATTTTGCGGCGCCAGTTCGGGTATTGTTCGGTGGTGCCCGGCAAGTTCTGCTGTTCGGTTTCCTTCAAGAGGTCCTCCTGATTCAGGAGCATCAACTTGCAGGGGGTGGACGCGAGGAAACCGACGATTGCATTGTGCAATTCCCCGGTTAACTCCGGCACATCCCGGGCGCCGCGAGGAAACCAATCCGGGAGGAGACGAAGCTGAAACATCGCATCCAGAATGCGCTGCTTTTCTCCGGCCCGTTCCTCCAGCATGCGGTGGTAAGCCGCCTCGTCGGCGAGACTTCCGGCCTCGCGGCGCGTTTCGATATCGCGGCCTCGCCAGAATCCCGCCAGAGTCGGCAGGTCGTGAGTTGTTACGGAGGCTAGCGCATCGCGCGGATACTCGGACGGCGTTCGAAGGCGGCCACTCGAATCGCGCTCGAAGTACAAAAGCCGGTAGCTGAGGATTCCGAATCGATGCAAAGCTTCGCGAACCTCGTCGGGAACGGTGCCCAGGTCTTCGCCTATCACCGGAACCTGTTGCCGGACGCTTTCGAGCGCCAGGATACTCAGCAGTTCTTCGGCGCGGTCGCGCACATAGGTCCCCGCGGTGGCGTCGCCACCGTCGGGAATCCAATAAAGGCGGAAGAAACGCATGACGTGGTCTATCCGGAGCGCGCCGCCGTGACGCGCATTTCTGCGGATGGATTCGGCGAACAGCCGGTAGCCGTCCTGATAATGACGTTCGGAGTTGGGAGGCGGAAAGGCCCAGTCCTGGCCCTTAGGAGAAAAGCCGTCGGGCGGCGCGCCGACACGGCAGCCGGACACGAAGAAATCGCGATGTGCCCAGACGTCACACCCGAAGCGATCCGTAGCCAAAGCCAGATCGTGATACAAGCCGATGCGGAGCCCGCGTTCGCGCGCGTGTTCTTGCGCAGAAGCAAGCTGTTGGTCCAGCTGCCATTGCAGGTATTTATGAAACAGAACGCTGCGCCAATGTTTGCGTGCAAACTCGGCCGTTGCATCCGAGCCGGGATCTTGATAGGGCTGCGGCCACTCGCGCCAGGTCCAAACTTCCGGGCAGTGCCTGTGGATCTCCTCATCCAGCGCGGCATGCGTCGCGAAGCGATGCAACAGATCGCCTTCCCGATCCACGTAGCTGCGAAAAGCGGCGGCCCTAGCGGTGTTCCGGCGGAGTTCGCCGCAAAAGAGGCGAAAGAGCAGTTTTAGAAAACGGATTTTCAGGCGGTAGACGCGCTCATACTCTACCAGCGGAGCCTCACGCAGAGCGCGAATCTCAGCGCTGATTGCGGGCGAACTGCGCAACGCGCGGGCCTTGGCCGATGCTTGAAAATCGTCCATGGCTTCCAGGTCGAGGTACAGCGGGTTGCGGAAGAAAATCGAGTTAGGAAGATAGGGGCTGATGTTGAACGGCTGACGGTTGGCGATGACGTGTAGGGGGTTCAAAGCGATGAAGTCGGCACCGGCGCGCTCGGCGGCCCAATCGATGACCGCTTTCAGATCCGTGATGTCCCCACACCCCCAGTTGGAATCGGAGCGAAGCCCATATAGACTGACCGCGACTCCCGCGGCGCGGCCGGCTTCCAGCCACTCTGGTTGATACGCGCGTGGCGGGCAAACAATAAGCCGCGCGGCGCACACGCGCTCCGAGTTGTCGTCCATTTTGACGGACAAGTCGTGATAGCCCAGCGGAAGGTTATCCGGCAGCGCGATCGCTTTTCGGACGAAGTGCCGCCCGCCCAGTTGCAGGCCGGCGGCAGGCGCGACCGCAGCCAGCTCGATGCGCAGCCGCAACCCATCTCCATCCTCGAAACGAACCTCGATATTCGCTGGCGAACCGGCGGATTCCACCGGCACGGAGAGCGGAATTTGATAGGGGCGGTTTTGGTTGAGAACAACAACAGGAGCGACGCACGCCAGCCATGATTGCAGCTCGCGTTGTTGCACAGCCTCCGCGAGCGAGGCTTCTAAGCGCGCGTCCACACCCAGCGAAGCCAGAATCGCGGTTTGGGTTTCTGCCGAAGCCTCGTGACGGTGGCCCCACACATCCCAGTATTCCGTCTCGATGCCCCACAGGCGCGCAGCGGATTCCAGTTGCTGGCGACTGGGTGGATCAGCCGCCTCGGAGTGGGGCGCCGGTTCGTGCATGTGATAATAGGATCGTGGACGGTGAGACTAAGTTTCAGCCGAGTCTTCCGAGCGAACTCTTCGCGCGGATCGACAACGAGGACTCCGCAATCGGGTCTGAAAGCATTATAACAACCACCCTTGACAAAGCCATCAATTGGGGCCGCAAGAACTCGATTTGGCCGATGTCGTTTGGGCTGGCGTGCTGCGCCATCGAGATGATGTCTATGATCGGGTCCCGCTATGACATTTCGCGTTTCGGAGCGGAAGTGATGCGCGGTTCTCCACGGCAATCCGATTTGATGATCATCGCCGGGCGGGTTTCGAACAAGATGGCGCCCGTGATCCGCCGGCTGTACGAGCAGATGCCCGAGCCCAAATGGGTGATTTCGATGGGTGCTTGCGCGACCTCGACCGGTGTCTTCAGCAATTACGCGTTGATTCCGGTGAATCAGGTCATTCCGGTGGACGTATACGTGCCCGGATGCCCGCCACGGCCGGAGCAGCTGATTTATTCCATCATGTTGCTGCAAAAGAAGATCGAGCAACACAAGGGCACAATGAAGGAAGTGCTGAACCTGGCCTGAGACAGGTCGCGGGACTCGAGCACAGAGTCCGCGCTTCGTTTTTTCAGAGTTTTCCCCTGCTCACATTTTTTCCTCGCGGACCGATAAGGTTTTCAAAAGAAATCCGCAGTGGTTAGCGTGGTGATGAAGGATGGCCGTATCTTCCATCGGTGCTCTCGGGAATTGGGCGACGCCTCCGGGCGGTGCAGATGCGCCGCACCGCAGAGAAGTGGTTCGGGCTGTTAAGGATATTAACGAAAGCGGAGCATTAGGTAAAAACCAGCTCGTTTTCTCGATTGACAGCCACACGCGCCGCTCGATTATTCGTGTCGAGAACCGGGAGACACACGAGCTCGTACTTCAGATTCCTCCGGACTATGTGCTGCGCCTGGCCGAAGAACTGCGTGGCGGTTCGACAGTAACAATGTCATAGTCAGCCGATACGTGACATAGAATGCGGAGCAAAGGTTATCAAAACTACTTCGACGACGAAGTCCTGAATGCCAGCCCAGTTCAGCTGGTGCAGATGCTGTATCGCGGAGTGCTGGACTCCATCGCTTCTGCCCGCCGCCATCTCCGGCTGGGAGATATTCGCTCCCGTTCTCGATCGATTAGCAAAGCGATCGCCATCCTGACTGAACTCGCTGGTTCGCTGGATTCCAAACAGGGAGGCGAGCTAAGCCGCAACCTGGCTCAACTGTATGATTACGTCCAGAGATTGCTTATTCAGGCCAACATCGAGCAACGTGATAAGCCTTTGGTGGAAGCAGAGCAGCTTGTTTCAAAGCTCGCCCAGGCGTGGGACAGCTTCACCGCGGAGCGAACGGGCGATCCGTCGCCTACTAATGCCGTCATTCGCGATTCCTACCAGCCGGTTAGTTGCGCGTATTGACCGGCGCCCGGAAAAGCTGGAAGGTCCGGAGCATTCGCGATTTACCGCGGGCTAAAACGTCCACTGCCTCTTCCAGACTGATTTAGCCTCAATCTCCCAAATGGGCTTTTATGATGGACTTCGCCACTTCCTGCGCTGAAACATTGTACTTGCCCGACTGTACCTCTAGCCGGAGCTGCTCCAGCCGCTGAGGATCGCGCGAAGAAAGCGCTTGCGCGAGCCGCGAGACGTCAGCCTGATCGGTGTTTGCGGCCGCCGTGCCATCTTTGGTGCCGGCACGGTTGGAGGCTGCGGGATCTGTCTTTTCAGTGCCCGCCGCGAGACGGGTCCGGTTCAGATCGTCAATCCGCATGATTCAATCCTGTCATAACTATCTTAGCGATGCCTAAGCCGCCATTTGCGGCCGATTGCGAACTACGCATCCATCGATTGGAAGAGATTCTGTTCAAATGCGGTTAAGCCCGCCCGGATTAGGAAATATGGCGAGTTGGATGTTGGCTAGCCACCTGCCATGCTCGCCCAGCTACGTGCTTCTAACGGTGCATCGGCCGCAGTCGTGGTTTACGTCGGCCTGCGGGCACGTCTTGAAACTGTGGACCCCCTTAAAGCGATTGGTGTTAGCATCGGCGAGATTGTTGACGATATTGTCAACCCTCATCTGCTGGGCGGCCATGCTGCTGGCCGCGCTATATAGTGCCCGAATCATCCTAGCAGGCAAGGTGGCAGGCCGGGGCCCGCGACATGCGGCCGGACGCTATGCTGGTCCATTCCAAAAAATCCGGCACCGAAGCCCGCCACTTGGGCGCCTCTGAACTCGTCGGCCAAGCGGATGTCCGCTCAAGCGCCCTGCCGCAACCCGCCGGCGCCACCAACCAGCCCGAATTGCTTCTGTAGATAACTTGCTTAGACCCGCTTCCTGAAACGCCAGGTACGCCGGCAGTACAGACGCAAGCAAACTCGAGTGGCCTCTTAATTTCGGACGGCGCGGACGCGCGGCAGTTCACGATCTGAGCGGCCGTCTTCGATATTGACATTGAGGTTCATCTCCTTGTGCTCGCGCACCAGTTCCACCGAGAACGTCTTATTCGCGCTGGCTGACCGCACCGCGCTTGACACCTCGGCGGGAGTCGTCACACCGGTCCCATCGATCTTGGTAATCACGTCACCGGCTTTGATCCCCGCCTTCTCGGCGGCGCTGTCCTTAATTACGGACCGCACCAAGACGCCATCCTTGACGCCGAAGTAAGCCGCCAGTTGCGGCCCCAGCGATTCCGCTTCGATGCCCACCATGGGACTGCGCCAGGCTGTAAAGACTTGTGGAATATCCGGGATGTGAATTACCGGAATATCGACCCCGGGGAACAGATTCCCACCCATCGCCCTGGCCTTGCGCGTTGCCAGCGTCGCAGTGATGGTTTGAGTAGCGCCGCCACGGCTGATCAACAGCTTGGCTTCGCGGCTGGCGGGCGTCTCCCGCACCAGGCGCCCGAACTGCTCCATTCCTTCCACGCGCTGGCCGTTGTACTCCAGCACCACGTCGCCCGCTTTCAACCCCGCTTTATCGGCAGGGCTGCCGTCCTCGACGCGCGTGATTTCCACACCAAACGGCTCTTTCAGCTTCAGCTCGCGTGCGCGGTCCGCCGTCACTTCGGCAAGATTCACACCCAGATACGTAACACCACTTGAGTGGAGTTCAATTACTTGGGGCCCTGCTTGCGCCTGGAAGAAAGTGAGAGGTTGCGCGCTCAGGCCCGCCGTTATGAATATCGTGCAGAATATTGTTCGCTTCATGCAATCACCTCAGAGCCACTCGAATCTCATCTCTGTTTGCGCAGATAAATCGTCCCACCGATCACATTGATCCGCAGCATCGGCCCGCCGCCATTAAGCGCGCCCGCCGCAATCAGAGGCGCCATTCCGTCGCCGCCGGCCGGCCGCACCCGAACCTGAGGAAAATCGGAAATGATCCGCCCCGCGCCGCCCGATTGGTTTCTGGCCAAGATTGTCACTGGCAAATTGGACGAAATGAAGACGGTAATGTCACCGGCATTGGTGCTCAGTGTGGAATCTTCCAGCCGATCGCCGTTCTGCAGCTCCGCCAGAATGCTGCCAGCGCTGGTGGAAGCACGCAACGCGCCCGCAACATTCCGAAGCCGGATCGCGCCGCCGGCCGAATCGCACCGCACACCGTTGGCCGCGCTGACCTGAATCGCGCCACCCGAACTTTCTGCGGTAACCAGCCCGCCCGCCTGCTGCACCTGAATCAAGCCACCTGCGGTGCGGGCGAAAACCGCCGCCGATGAGCGATCGATATGAATGTTCCCCCCGGCGGTGGCCGCGTGTACGGGCCCGTTCGCATCATGCAGGAGAATCTCCCCGCCCGCGGTCTCCAGCCAGCATTCGGAGCCGCTGTTCTGCACGCGAATGACGCCTCCGCCGGAATAACAGCGCAAAAGTCCGGAAACGGAGCCGACCTGGACATCGCCCCCGCCCGTCCGGATCTCGGCAGCGCCGCGGATTGCATCCACCGCGATCTTCCCGCCCATCGAGTGCGCCTCCAGCGCTCCATCCAACTCCGAGGCCTGTACGTTGCCGGCGCGCGTTTCGATGCGCACCTGTTGCAGGCGCCGCGGTACCGACAGCGACAGTTCCGGCGGTTCCGAAATCCGCCGGGGTGGGCTCACGTTCAAGTACGCCCAGCCGCCCTGCGTTCTGGTCCGCAACTCAACCTGGCGGAAAAGCGCCGCGGCTTCGCGAGCGTCGCGCGCTTCCACCCGCAATTTCAGTGTGAAATTCGCAGCTTTTCCCGATTCTCCGTGCAGCGCTACGTTGCCCACCGTATCCACCCGGAATCGCTGCGCTTCGTGCAGATCCACCGTGCCCGAAAACGTCCGAACCCAGAACCGGCCTTCACGCACAATGGGCGGGTCGCTTTGCGCCACCAACGCCGGAGCCGTTCCAGCAGCCACAACCACAAAAATGAACGGTAACCGCTGCATGCGCCCTAGTACGTCTCCACCGATGCGTTCATGTCGTTCAGCGCCTTTTGGCAGCGCATGCGGATATAGTCGTTGTCTTCCTTGTTCATTAATTCCTGCAAGACGCCGACCATGGCTTCGGTGCGGTGCTGAATCAAAAGATCGATTACCTGTGTGCGCACGCCGGGGTTATCGTCCTTCAACAAGACCTGCGCAAGCGCCTTGCGCGTATCCGGATCGTTCGCGAACTCTTTCAGACCATCCAGAGCCTTCAGGCGGACGCCCGCATTCGGATCGTGCTGCAGCGCGTACAATAGCGCGCTACGAATTTCGGCGGATTCCGGGCGGTTCTTCAACAAGTCCACCGACTCGACACGCAGCCCCGGATCCGAAGGATCTTTAGCCGCCGCCAGCAGCAGCCGCTGGATGGATTGATCATCTAAATTCCCCGACATCACGCGCTGCCTGGTCTCATCCACGACGATCTGCACGCGTCCGGACGCCACGGGCTCGACATAACGCACGCGGGAGGTAACCGGTTGTAGCGAGGCTTCGGAGTGTCCAGGGCGCAGGTTGGAAAGCGGCGTCCACTGCGCTGCGAAATACCCCAGCACCAGCATCGCGACTGCCCCGCCGAGCTGCATCCAGCCAGGAGGGAAATGGAAATGGACACTAAAGCCCCCGCGCAGCTTGTGCCAAAAACTCACCTGCTCAGATTCGACGTGTGCCACGCGCCCGCGCAACTCAGCCCGGCAATTCTCTAAAAATTGCTGGCTGGGAATCGCCTGCACCGCATCCAGCGAGTGGAATAACGCCTGCTCGCGTCCCAGCGCCTCGCGGCAGCCGGCGCACTCGTCGATGTGCGTCTCCAGACGCTCTTCATCTTCAAAAGACAGCTCGCCATAGAGCAACAGCGGCAATGTGTCTCGCGCTTCTTCACACTTCATACGAAATCTCCTAGTGCGGCCCGCATCTTCTGCGTAGCGCGAAAGAGGCAGTTCTTGGCCGCCTCCTCGGATGTACCCAGCAGCTCGCCGATGTTTCGCAAGCGCAGCCCCTGGTAATGTCTCAATTCGAAAACCGTGCGTTCGCGCGGCGTCAGCTCCTTCAGCACCTGCTCGATCCGCCCCCGCAGTTGCCGGCTAAGCAGTTGCCGCTGCGGGTCGCCGTGCGCCCGTTCTTCTTCCACCGCGTCCATGCGGTCCAACACGCCTTCGCCGGTCTCGATCACGGTATTTTGCTCGCGCCGTACTCGTCTCTTTCGCAGCGCATCCAGGCACAAATTGGTCACGATTCGATACAGCCAGGTATGGAAGCTGCAGTCGAAGCGAAACGTATGCAGGTTTTTATACACCCGCAGAAATGCCTCCTGATAAATGTCGTTGGCGTCTTCGGGCGACCGAAGCAGGTTGAAGGCCAGCCGCAGAACGTTCTGGTCGTACAGACGCACGAGCTGCTCGAACGCGCGCTGGTCACCCTTCTGCGCCGCCCGAATCAGCTCGGCTTCGTCCATTTTGACGGCCGCTTGGGCCACTGTTGCCTGCAACACAATGATAGACGGGCGATGAGGAAAAGTGTCACGCTCGAGCGGGACCGAATCTGTACGGTTGGCCAGTTTAGGAGGATGAATGGGCGGCGGTAATCAGCCCGCCAATTCCAACTCGATTTTTTTCGCGCCCTGGTCAAGTTTCGTGACCCGGAAGGACCGGATCTGGCCCGGCCGCATGGGTTCCTGCCGGACTGCCGAGGCAGTGCTGCCCTGCTTCCATTTTGCTGAAAGCATTGCAGTTAGCGAAGATAGATCCGCGTGCGCCGGCGCTCCTGCTGCGGCCTGGGCAGCCGGTTCGGCGGGTAGTTTACACTCGCCGTAAATCCCCTCACCCAGTTCAATGCGCGCCCGCCCGTTGCTCGCTTCCAGCACGCGCCCCGTTACGGTTTGCCCCACGCTACGCTCGCTTAAGTACTCGTCCACGCTGGTGGGTTCGAGCTGTTTGATCCCGAGCTTGATCCGTCTGCGGTCCTTATCCAGCTCAAGCACCTGAGCACGGACGGTTTGGCCCAAGGTCAGAGCTTCCTTAGGATGATTCAAGCGCTTTTCGCGTGTGATGTCCGAGATATGGATCATGCCCTCGATCCCGTTCCCAACATCAATGAACGCGCCGAAATTGGTGAGGCTGGTAACCGAGCCTTCCACAACGGCGCCCGGCGCGTACTTCTTCGCAGCCTCTTCCCACGGATCGCCTAACGCTTGTTTCAGTCCCAGCGAAATCCGCCGCTCGGCGGTATTCACGCCCAGAACGATCGCCTCCACCATCTCGCCGCTTTTCAAAACGTCACTGGGCTTTTTGATTTTTTTCGACCAGGACATTTCGGAGATGTGGATCAGGCCATCCACCCCTGGCGCCAGTTCCACGAACGCTCCGAAATCGGCCAGGCGCGACACTTTGCCCTGCACGCGATCGCCGACATGAAAGCGCTCTCCCGCCAGCGTCCAAGGGTCGGGCGCCAGTTGCTTCAAACCGAGCGAAATGCGGCGGGTGCCGGGCTGAATTTTAAGAATCTTTACTTCGACCGAGTCACCCACAGAAACCGCGTCCGACGGCTTGGCCACGCGATGCCATGCCATATCGGCTACATGCAGCAATCCGTCCACACCGCCGAGATCCACGAACGCGCCGAAATCGGTCAGGCTGCGTACCGTTCCGCGAACTACTGCGCCTTCGGTCAGCTCAGATAGCCGCTTCTCGCGATTGCGAGCCTCTTCTTCTTCCAGAACCACACGCCGGTCCACCACGACGTCTTCGCTCGCGGTGTCCAGCTTAATGATCCGGCACTGGATTTCCTGGCCGACCAGCTTTTCCATTTCGGCCTGGTCCTTGGCGCCGCTGCGCGACGCCGGCATGAATGCCTTGGCTCCCACGTCGACGCGAAGGCCGCCCTTCACCACCTCGGTGACTACGCCGCCGATCGCGCGATGTTCAGCCGAGGCTCGCTCCAACGCGCTCCAGTCCTTCGGCCGCTCCACTTTGACGGTCGAAAGCGTGTACGTTTCCCCATCGCTGCCGGTGATGCTCACCACCAGCGGATCGCCCACTTTGACCGTCAATTCGCCTTTCGGCCCGCGAAACAGTTCGGTGGGCAGCACGCCGTCAAGCTTGCGCCCGATATCTACAAAAACCGACTCGGGACCGATCGAAACTACCGTGCCGGGAATCGCCTGCCCGCCGCCCGGCCCGTGGTGCTGCTGCTCGAACTCAGAAAGTATGTCGCCAAAAGAATTTTGTTCGCCAGGCGCGGGCGATTCATCGAGGGTTGATAAGGAACCCCCGGGTGTTGCTGGGGATGTGAGATTTTCCATGAAGAACGCGTTTAAAACTATTGTGTCATACCGCCAGGATAAGATGGCAGCGTGGAGCCTCGCGGTATAAGACGCATCGTGCGTCCGCAGGATGTCGGATGGATGCTGCTCTGTATCTTTCTAGCCATATTCGGCCCGGACCGCTCCGAATACACGGTCACGACGCTCACCGGCATCGGCGTCATGCAGGTAATTCAACCCAAGATTCCATACTTCCGCACCGGCTTTGGCACCGCAATGTCGTTTCTCATCAGCCTGGGACTTTGGTATATCTTGATGGGCTGGACGGACGGAATCGAAAGCAGCTACTACTGGATTCTCGTGTTGCCCGTGATTGCTGTGGCGACTTCCGCCGGCTTCGTTGGCACCGCGCTCGCGACGGTGGCCGCATGCGCAGCGTACGTTTCGTTCATCGTTTTCCTCAGGCCAGGCCAGTTCATCCCGCCTGACGAATGGAAGGTGGTCATCCTTCGGACCGCGATTTTTCCCGTGGTCGGCTATTTCGCCCAGGAACTGACGGAAGCCAGCAGGTCTGCCGTGCGAAGGGCGGAAGCCGCAGCCGAACAGTTATCCGACGCCAACAGCCGGCTGCAAGAAGCGCAAGCCGCCATGCGGCGCTCCGACCGGCTGGCCGCCCTCGGGCAGCTCTCGGCTGGGCTGGCGCACGAACTTCGAAACCCGCTGGGGACTGTAAAAGCATCCGCGGAAATGCTCGCCAAGTCGGTCGAATCCACGAACGAAGTGGCTCGCGAAATGGCCGGCTTCATTTCTTCGGAAGTGGATCGAACTAACGCGCTAGTTACGCGTTTCCTGGATTTCGCTCGCCCACTCGCGCTGCGCCTGGAGAACACCGACCTGGCGCAAGTGATCGACGAAGCCGTGACCGAAGTCGGCCAGCATGTCCCGCCTTTCAACGTATCGATTTATAAGAATTATTCGCCCGACATCCCGCCCTTTCTCTGCGACCATCAGCTCATGGAGCGGGTAATATACAATTTGCTGCTGAATGCGGCTCAGGCCAGCCCGCCGGGCGGGAGCATCACGGTCAAGACACGACAACTCGACGGTACCGTGGAAGTTGCCGTGATCGATCGTGGTTCCGGTATCGAACCGAAGCATCTGGAGAACATTTTCAACCCGTTTTTCACCACCAAGTCCAGCGGAGTAGGGCTCGGCCTCGCCATCGTTTCGAAGATCGTAGACGAGCATCAGGGCAAGATTACGGTGGAGAGCGAGACCGGCGCAGGCACTGTGTTCCGGGTTTTCTTGCCGCTTCGCGAGACCAAAGGAAAGGACGGTGCATGAGGGCCACGGTTTTGGTGGTTGAAGACGAAGAGAAGCTCCGGCGCGTCGTCGAATTGCAACTCAAGACCGGCGGCTACGATGTCGAGCAGGCCGGCACCGCCGAAGAAGCGCTCAAACTAGCGGATCGCGTCGACCTGATCCTCACCGATCTGCGTCTTCCCGGCCAGAGTGGGCTGGATCTGCTGATGACTTTGCGCCGCCAGGACTCGCGCACACCGGTCATTGTGATGACGGCTTTCGGAAGCATTGAAACGGCGGTGGAGGCCATGAAAGCCGGAGCCGTGGATTTTCTTCCCAAGCCGTTTTCTCTCGATCACCTCATGACCGTCATCGAAAAGGCGCTCGAGCTGAAAAACCTGCGCAATGAGAATCGTGAACTGCGCGCCGAGCTCAGCCAGCGCTACGAATTCGACAACATCGTTGGGCGAAGCGACGCGATGCGCGAGATCTTCGCGACCATCGAGCGCGTTGCGCCCACGCGCGCCACCGTTTTGCTATGCGGAGAAAGCGGCGTCGGCAAAGATATGATCGCGCGCGCCATTCATCACCATTCGCCGCGTGCCGACCGGCCCTTCGTAAAAATCAACTGCACCGCGCTGCCCGAAAACCTCATGGAAAGCGAGCTCTTTGGCTACGAGAAGGGCGCGTTCACCGGAGCTAATACCAGCAAGCCCGGCAAATTTGAACAGGCCGATACGGGCACAGTCTTTTTGGACGAGATCGGCGACGTGCCCGGCTCCATCCAGGTGAAGCTGCTGCGCATACTGCAGGAACGCGAGTTCGAACGGTTAGGCAGTAACAAGACGCGCCATATCGATGTGCGGGTGCTGGCCGCGACGAATGTTGACCTAAGAGCGGCCCTGGAGCAGGGCACGTTTCGCGAAGACCTCTATTACCGGTTGAACGTCCTGCCGATCAACATTCCCCCGCTGCGCGATCGGAAAGAGGATATTCCATTTCTCGCAAACCATTTCGTCCGGAAATTCCGCAAGGACCTCGGTAGCCGCGTCGAATCGATATCCGAAGGCGCGATGGAACGCCTTATGTCGTATCAATGGGCCGGCAATGTGCGGGAGCTGGAAAACGTCATCGAGCGCAGCATCGTCTTGTCCAGCGGGGCGGTGCTGGAAGCCGCCGACATTAAGCTCGATATAGCGCCGAAGGCACGCGCCGCCGCGGTGGACAGCTTCCTGCCGGAGGGGATGACACTGGACCAATTCGAGCAGTCCATCATCAAAGAAGCGCTGCACCGCGCCAACGGCAATAAAAGCCAGGCCGCGCGCCTGCTGGGCTTGACCCGGAACGCGCTGCGTTATCGGCTTACTCAGATGGGCATCGAGTCCTAGATCGCGATGTCCATTGAAGTAACAGTCGCAGGCCCGGCCGATTACCGCATCGTCTCCAATCTCGCGCGCTTCTACATCTACGATATGGCCGAGCACACCGGCTGGCATTTTCCGTCCGACGGCCTCTTCGATTCCGAAGACCAGTTCGCGCGCTACTGGAACCTGGCGGATACAGGGAAACACGCGTGGCCTCGGGAGTGGCGTGGTTTCCCGTTCGTGATTCGGATCGATGGCCATCCTGCCGGGTTCGCGCTGATAAAGCGGCTGAGCGAGCAACCTCCGGCGTACGATATGGGCGAGTTCTTCGTCGCTCGGCAGTATCGACGGAAGGGAATCGGCCAGCGCGTGGCGGTCGAGTTGTTCGACAGCTTCCCAGGCCAGTGGGAAGTGCGAGAGATGCCCAGCAACGGGCCTGCGCAGGAGTTCTGGCGCCGCGTGATTGCCGGCTACACGAACGGCGTGTTCACCGAAACTCGTGAGCGTTTCGCCGCGTATGGCGGCCGTGAATTCATCGTGCAGCGGTTTCAGTCGAAAAATGGCGCCGCCACGCAAGAATGCCGCGCCTGATCAAGTCGGGAAAAATCTTATTTCTGATACTCGGTGCCAACCGCGCCCAATCGCTGTCTTCGCCGAACCATACTAATTGAGCGATTTCTGAACACGGCGCCGGCTCCCCGGTTAGATCGCCGCCATAAAGCTCGATCCGGACCGTCTTTGCGCCCCCGCTTCCCGCCGCAAAATCCGAATACTCGCCCAGGAACGTCACTGGGCCCAGTTGCACGTCGCCCAATTCTTCCCGCAGCTCGCGATGTAAGCAATCCATTGAAGCTTCGCCGGCTTCGCGGCAGCCGCCCGGGAGAATCAAAAGCGAAGTCTGGGATTTATTCCGGCACAGCAGAATTTTGCCGTCTCGTACGGTAAGCAGGCCGACCTTGTCGTAATCCGGCATAAGGTTATTGGAGCACCGGCAGCTTCAGATAATCTTCGGGCACGAACAGGCTGCCTTGCGTTGTCCCTTGGCTCGCAATAGATCTGATTTCAGCACGCAGTTTCGGCCCGCTTACTTCGCCTGCCAGCGCGCGCTCCCACGCACGAACGACATCGCGAACCTGCTCGGACGTTTCGTGCGCGAATTCCAGCCGGAAATCGCGGATTCCCGCACCGAGCCACGCCTCGAAAAACGCACTGGCCTCCTGCGCCTCCGCGCCAAACACCGTATTGCGACATCCTACATCGGCCATAACGGGGTGCGCGCGCCCGGCCGAATCCTTAAGTTGTACCTGATGCTTCTCGCACGGACGGCCGCAGTCGCGATAGCTGGTCCCGTTCGATAGAAACCGGCAGAAGACGCAATGCTCGGTGTGAAACACGGGCAAGTGCTGATAAGCGATCACCTCGATCTTCGCGGGACCGATGTCGGTGGCCAGGTCCGCGATCTGCGCTGCGTTCAGATCGTGCGTGGGGGTAATGCGATTAAGGCCAAGCGAGAGAAGCTTTGCAGCTGCAATCGAGTTGGCCGCATTTAGACTGAAATCTCCGATCAGTGGCGGATGCTCACGTTCACGGACAGCATGGAGAAAACCGGCCGAACGAACCAAAATCGCGCAATCCAGGCTGACGAGAAAATCGACGATGCGCGCTTCACCCGGCTTCAACACGCGCGGGCTAGCTACGCGTGCGGCAATCCCGCTCGATTTCACTCGCTCCAATGACGGGCGCAGTCCGTAGAGGTCCAAGTAATCGAGTGTAATGCTGGCCGGACGGCTCTCCAATGCCGCTGCGAGCTGCTCCGGCGTTCGGACCAGAAGATGCAATGCGGGCGCCGGCCGGGCGTGGGTGTTTGCATGCATCGCTTCAGCACGCAGAGATCGCAGCGCAGTGTCGGCATCGCGCACCTCAATGGTTTTGCGCTCGGCCTGCAGCGTCTGCAGCCGTTCCACGGCCTCTCGCCGCATCTTATTTAGCGCCGCCGCGGGGATGAACACGGGTTCGCTCGTCTCCAGCGAGACCTCGCATATTTCGTACGGCGTGTTTCCCAAACGTCCGAACTGCTCCTGCAACATGCCGGCAGAAAGGGCATGCTTCTGAGCCGCGCTCAGCGCGATCTCAGACGTTACGGTCACACTCACACCCGGGCGATCGGCCAGCGACCATTCTGTCACGAGCGGCCCTCCAACATGACCCGCTGCGTGCACCCACACCAACTGCCGCGAAACCGGTGCAACGGGTTGGGTGTACTGCTCCGCCGCCCGCTGCATTTCGGGATCGTGCGTCCGCCACACCAGGTCGCCCCTGCGGATTCGCTGAAACTGGACCGCGCGGTTGGCGAATCGCAGCTCGATTTGTCCACCGCGCGCGGGCAACGCCTGGTAGATGCGCCCGCCCTCCTCAGGTTCCTCGGGACTGCGCCAACCGGCAGCATCGAAAACAATGCCATCGCCGGCCTTGAGCGGCGCTAAGGAATTCGCAGCGGTGGGCTCCACCAGCACACGGCCGCCGTCCACAAGCTCCACACGCCCCATCAGCACCCCGCGATGCCGCGGTGCACGGCCTCTCACGAGGGCTTGGTGGTTCGTACCGGACATAAAGAACGGGCCGAGTCCCCGCGAATACACCTGCTCGAGCCGCAGGCGAGTAGCCGCATCCGGCGCGAGTGCGCGTCCGGCGCAAGCCTCGTCAACCGCCCGCCGATATGCGCTGGTGGTCAGGGCTACGTAGTTCTCGTCCTTGTACCGGCCTTCGATCTTCAGTGCGGCCACGCCGATCTTGACGATCTCAGGAATCTGCTCCAGCGCGAACAAATCGCCGGGCGAAAGCAGGTAGCGCGCATCTCCCAGCGGCCGCACCGCACCGTCTACGACCATTTCGTACGGCAGCCGGCATGCCTGCGCACACTGGCCGCGGTTGGCGCTGCGGCCGCCCCAGGCTTCCGACGAGAAACACTGCCCGGAGTACGCGACACAGAGCGCGCCGTGGACAAAAATTTCAAGTTCGCAGTTCGTCTGCGCCGCGATGGCTCGCACCTCGTCCAGCGACAGCTCCCGCGCCAGGTTCACCCGCCGGATCCCGAAGCTCTGGGCAAGATTCACGCCATCGGCGCTGGTGATGCTCATCTGCGTGCTGGCGTGCAGTTCCAGCTCCGGCGCGATCTCGCGCGCCAGGCGTACAATGCCGTAATCTTGCACGATCAGAGCGTCGGCTCCTGCCCGGGCGATTGCAGCAATCGTCCGCCCCGCCTCTTCGAGTTCATGCTCGAAGACCAGTGTATTAAACGTGATGAATCCTCGAACGCCGCGCGAGTGCAGCGTGCGCATAACATCCGGCAGCTCATCGAGCGAGAATCCCACTTTGGCGCGCGCGGAAAAGTGCTTCAGGCCGAAGTAGACCGCATCTGCCCCAGCCTCAATCGCCGTGTGCAACTGCGGCCAGTATCCGGCGGGGCTCATGATTTCGGGCTTGCGGGGAGCGCGCTGCGGCATGGGGACTGCTCTTTTCAGCGTAACGCACTAAGCGCCGGCAGCCAGGCACTGCGCCACGCTGGTCATGCCGCGAACCCCGGTGGCTTGTTCGACCTCCTGAATGAGAACCGCTTCTAATCCTTCCATGTCCAGGTCCACGAGGCAGGCCCGGATTTGGTCCTCGCTCGCGCCCTCAAAACACAATTCGCAGATTCCCACCACGCCGGACTCGCATCGCACGGGCGGCCCAAACGCGCGGCAGGTAATCGGACGCGCGGTGTAAAGATCGCAAGTGCCAAATTGGGGATCGAGCGCCGGGCAAGGATCGTCGTCGCCGATGCCCCCCAGTGCCGCCTTGCGAGCGCGCTGGCGAACGCGCGCGGCCCGTTCCGCATCGCGTTGATCCAGTTCCGTCAAACCTTCTCTCAGCCGCTGTGCGTCGAGTTGCGTGATCTCGAACGGGCCGTAACAACATTGATTGCAGCCTGGCCGACATAACAGCCATTCGCCGCTCTTGCGGGCTGCTTGCACTAATGCTGCATCAAAGATCTGAACCAGCTCTCGATCGGAAGACACATTTTATTGATAGCATGGCCTAGCGCAGGTTACGGCGGTGTAATCTGAAAAGATCATGACGAGCAAAGCCTTACTACTCGCCTGCCTCATCGCGGGAGCAGTTGACGCCCAGACGCTGACCGCCAGCGCCGTCCAGCGCTACTTCAACCCGGTCCGGCGGAATCTGGAGGCCAGCGCGGATGTGATGCCCGCCGAAAAATTTGGGTTCAGACTCACGGATGGACAGATGACATTCGCCGAGTGGCTCCTCCATAGCGCGCAGCGCAACTACGCCGACTGCGCGATTCTGAAGGGCGAGCCCACGCCCGAAGCAGAGAAGAAACTCGCGGGTCTGAAGGACAAAGCCGAAGTCAGCAAAGCCCTGAAAGATTCTTTCTCGTATTGCGCGGCCGCATTGGAAAACATGAATGATCAAAAAGCCATATCGTCGCAGCAGATCTCTACCGCATTCCTGCACGTCATCGTGCATAACAATGAGATCTACGGAAACATTGCCGGTTATCTCCGCACCAGCGGGATCGTCCCTCCGTCAACCGCCGCGCGCGGCGGCCCGGCCACGAAGAAGTAGCGTCACTCCTGCGCAGCGCCAAGAAGTTTCTCTACGCCCATTAGCACCTGGAAATTCCGTTCCGTCAACTGGTCTATCTTTTCGTGCAGGTAAGCGATTTTCATTTCGGTGTTCATACTGCTTTCAAACTCGATGTCGGCACGGATGCGATCTCGGGCGCGTTGGCGGTTTTGACTGGTCAACACAAACAGTGTGAGAAAGATGGCCTCCAGTGAAACCATTACCGACAAAAATTCAAACGGGTAAGCATCGAACGCTCTCCAGTGGCCAATCAAGCCCAGGTTGAGAACAATCCAGGCGGCGAAGAACACCGCGTGAAAGAACAGCGATCCGATGCTGCCGGTCAGCGCGGGAACGGCATCAGCCAGACGCGTCAACGCGGTGCCCTGCTGCGCCGCCACTTCGTTCACGTTGCGCGTCACCGTGCGGCGGATGACTTCATCGGACCTTCTCAGGCGCCGCGCTACTACACTCAATAGATTCAGTGCGGCCGGCGTACACTGGCGCACATAGTCTTCGAAGTGCGCGCGATCCAGCCGCAACACTTCCACCTCTCCGAGACATGCCACCCATGCGGTCCTGGGCCCTTGATCGAGCAGCGAAATCTCTCCGAAAACGTCGCCGGGCTGCGACTGTTCGAGCACAATCTTCTCGCCGAGATCGTTCTTGACGAAGATCTCCACCTCGCCCGAGCGCACGATGTAGAGCGCATTTCCCGGATCGCCATAGTTGAAGACCATCTGTCCGGGGGCGTAGCGCAGCAGATCGATCTTCTCTGCTAACGCGGTCTTCTCCGGCAACCCAAGCTCGCGCAGGTGTGCCACCTCATTCAAGATCGAGACATCAATGGGCATGGGAACAGAGTATCGGAGCGCGATCTGCCAGTGCGCAGAGCCCGCTTTTGCGCTTCCATTGCCCCGGCTAAGGCTTGGGTACAGGAACCAGCGTGTCGGGAATGTTGCCCAGCGTGTACCACTGCTCATCGATGGATGAGGCCGACACGACACCTTGACGATCCTGATGCCGGACGCGGGTTCCTCAATAGGCATGCCGATGGGACCGTTTGTGATCATGCGCAGCGAACCTGCTTGGCCGCGCGCGTTCCGGTGGTAGTGACCGGCGAATACGGCGCTGACGCCGTATTCCTGCAGCAGCGCGAGATACTTATCGCGAGCCGTTCTGGGTATGTTGAAGTACTGATCCGGCTCATCCGTGCTCGCCAAAAAGAAGGGGATATGCTGGAAAACGACGCGCCAGCGGACGCCTTCCCCGGCGGCTTTCTCCAATTCGGTGTGCAACCATTGTTCCTGGCGCGCGGCTTCTTGGGGCGCATTTTCCGGGTGCTGGATCAGGCTGGAATCGAGCACAAACCCGGCGAAATCGGGGAAGCGGAAGGTGTAGTAGTCGGGTCCGAACTTGGCACGATACCCGGCTAGCGATTCTGGCGTGGGATCGTTTCCGACGTCGTGATTGCCGGCGACATTGTAAAGTTTGATGCTCTTGTCCAGATGAGAGGCTATGCGCTGATACTCGGCGATCTGGGCGGGATCGCCGGCCTTGTTGACCAGATCGCCGCAGACCACCACGAATGCGGGTCTCAGCCGGTTGGCGTTGGCGATCGCGAACTCGAAATTGGCGGTCTCATGCGCGAAGTCGTGATTGGCGGAATACATGCCGAACTGCGGATCCGTCATCTGGATGAAGTAAAGATCGGCGGCAAGCGAGGAATTGGCCGCGAGAATCAGCCCGGTACACAGCGAAAGCAGAACGCGTAATATCACGATGAAGCCACTGTACCAGAAGAGCACCGCACGTCCACATAAGCACAGCCACCCGCCTTAGGTATGGAACGCGAACGTGTCCCGCGGATCGACCGGGGCTCACGTCGCGCCGCAGGACGCCGATAGAATAGTAGTAGCGGGGTCATGTTGGTCCGCATTCATTTCTTCCCTGGTGTTTGCCTGCTGGTGGCGGGCCTTGCGCTCTTGTTGTATATTCGCCGGCTTGTGTCGCAGCGTTATCCGAAGCGCGCTGGTTTTCGGGGCTTGCGGCGGCGTCGGCGGGATTGCTGGTCTTGGGGTATTTGCTGGAATTCAATCGCGTTGCGTGGCACGTTCCAGTCGGGTGGGCGACCTGGCTGGACTGCGCTGCCATCCTTGAGCTGGTGTTGCTGATTGTGACTGCGCTCGTACTCGGTGGGGCGAGACTTTCCCCGGAATTTCAGCCGCCGCGCCGCGCGTTCTTTCAAGCCGCTGGAGCTGGGCTGTGTATCGCGCCCGCGGCGTTTACCGTCTTCGGGATCGTGCGCCGGAACCAGTTCCGGCTTTCGGAGCTGGAGGTCCCAATCGCTGGATTACCCAAGGACCTGCAGGGCCTGCGGATCGTACAGATCACGGATATTCATTTGAGTCCGTTCTTGAGCGAACAGGAATTTGCGCACGCTATCGATATGGCGAACGAAACCAAGGCTCACCTGGCGCTGATCACCGGCGACCTAATCAGCCGGCTGGGTGATCCGTTGGATGCATGCCTGCGGCAGTTAGCGCGTTTGCGGGCCGACGCGGGCGTGCTAGGATGTCTCGGTAATCATGAGATTTATACCGGGACGTCCGACTACGTTACGTCGCACGGCGCCCGCATTGGGATCGACTTCCTGCGCATGCGCGCGCGAGCGCTGCGGTTCGGCACCGCCTCCATTAACTTCGCCGGAGTGGATTATCAGCGCTTTGGAGACTCCTACTTGCGCGGCGCCCAGCAGTTGATCGCTCCCGGCGCGGTAAACATCTTGCTGTCGCACAATCCAGACGTGTTTCCGGTTGCGGCCTCGCAAGGCTACGACTTGACCATTGCCGGCCATACACACGGCGGGCAAGTGGACTTCGAGATTCTTCACCGGCACATGAATGTCGCGCGCGTGTACACACCGTATGTGGCGGGCCTGTACACCCGCGGCAACTCATCCGTCTACGTTTCGACGGGACTTGGAACCATCGGCGTGCCGGTGCGTATTGGTGCTCCCGCGGAGGTCTCGCTGCTGCGATTGTGCGCTATCTGATCCTGAGCGATCTGCACGCGAATTGGGAGGCGCTGCAAGCTGTGCTGGCGGACGCGCCTCCAGGGTATGACCGCATTCTGTGCTGCGGAGACGTGGTCGGCTATGGCGCGGATCCGGATTCGGTGACGGAATGGGTGCGCGGAAACGTCGCGAATATTGTGCGCGGTAATCACGATAAAGCGTGTGCGGGGCTGGAAGATCTCGAATGGTTCAATCCCATGGCGAAGCTGTCGGCGCTCTGGACGCAGGAGGTCATAGAACGCGAGAATCTCGCCTATCTGCGCGATCTTGGACAAGGGCCGGAACGAATCGACGGCTTTGAAATTTTGCACGGATCGCCCGTGGACGAGGACGAATACCTGTTCAGCGAGCAAGAAGTCGCCCAGGTCGCGCCTTATCTGAACGTGCCGGTGACGTTCTTCGGGCATACTCATGTGCAGGGTGGGTTTTTGTGTCACCGGAACGGGATCAAGCGGCTGCGCCGCGTCGATGCCGAATCCAACGAAGCGGTGCTGGAGTTGGAGAACGACATGGATTACATGGTGAATCCGGGCTCAGTGGGGCAACCGCGAGATGGCGATCCGCGCGCCGCTTATGCGCTTTACGACCATGAAGCGCGCCTGGTGACGCTTCGCCGGGTGGTCTACGATGTCGGAGTGGCGCAGAAGAAAATCATCGACGCCGGCCTGCCTGAAATGCTTGCGCTACGGCTGGCGGCGGGAATGTAGGTCAAGCCGGATTGTATCCAGGCCGCGTACTGCGGGCCACGAACATGATCTGGTAGCCGAAGAGTCCGGGCATTAGCCAGGTCGCAGCAGCTAATGCGCGATTCAAGAAACGCAGAACCATGTTCTTCTCCGACCAACCCAAGACGAGTTCGATCGGAATTACGGTTTCGCGCTCTTGTTCGATGGAGTAGCCATTCTCTTCCAGCAGGCGGCGCGCGGTCTTTCGCGTGAAGAAGCGCAGGTGGGTTTTATCGAGCAGACCGCGCTGCTGGTAATTGAATTGCCCAAATAACAGCATCAGACGGACCACGATATTGGCTACATTGGGCAGCGAAACGATAAGCGAGCCTTCCCGTTTCAGCGCGGCGTGCGCTTGCTGCAGAATCTGGCCGGGCGATTTCAAATGTTCCAGTACGTCCAGCAGCAGCACGCGGTCGAAGCGCTGGCCCTGCAGTTTCTGAATCACCGAACCGATTCCGCCGTCGAGATCGGCGCTGAAATAACGTTCAAATACGTCGTTCGCGGGAGCGGTGCGATCGTCAACGCCTGTGATTCGGTTGCCGCTCTTGGCCAGTTCGGCGGCGAAGAAACCCTCCCCGCAGCCAATATCGAGCACGTCATGATTGGACCCGGTCAGCAAGCGCGCGTAGTAGTGGCTGGAATGACGGCTGTGCTTAATCGGGTAGTGGACGAAATATTCTTGAAATTCGCGATAGCAACTGACCGAACGGCAGGTCTGCTTGTAACGGCGGACGGCGCGAGCCACATCGCGCGCGTACTTCATGCCATCCACATAGCAAAGCTCCTCGCCGTAGTAGGTGGGAATGGGTACTTCTTTGATCCGATAGCCCTGATGATTCAGTTTGATGATGATTTCCGTATCGAAGTGGAAATCATCCGTCATATGCGAAAAATCAATGTTGCGCAGTGCAGCCAGGCTGTACGCACGATAGCCGCTATGGAACTCGGTCAGATGCATGCCTAGCGCCCGGTTCTCGAAAGTCGTGAGAATGCGATTACCTAGGTACTTATAGACCGGCATGCCGCCCTTGAGCGGCCCGCCGTAATCCTTCATCATCCGCGAGCCGAATACAGCCTCCGCCTCGTCGGTGACGATGGGGTGGTACAAATGCGAAAGAATCTCGGGCGCGTATTGGCCGTCGCCATGCAGCAGCACCACGGCGTCGAAACCCTTTTCGATGAAATAGCGGTAACCGGCCTTTTGATTTCCGCCATAGCCCAAGTTCTTGGGATGCGACAAAACCTGCAGTTTCGTTATACCCCGCAAAGCTTTTATGCCCATCGCCAGCTCGTAAGTGGCGTCCTGGCTGGCGTCGTCGAAAACCGCGATCTCTTCCACGTTTTCCCAAACGTTCGGCGTGATGCGCTTGAGCACTTTGGTCAGGGTGGTGACAGCATTGTACGTGACGATCAGAATGCCGATTCGCTTTCCCAGGTTGCTTGCGAACGGCGTGTCGTCCTGGAGACTGCTGGCGCGGAAGGCAGGAGCCGGTTCGAACGGCAGAGTCTCGAGCGAATGGTCGGCGCGGGCGGGAGCGGCAGCCGGATGGATGGTGGACGGGTGCATGGCCCTGCCTATCTACTTTCGCATTTCGAAAAGGCCGGGGCAAGTTGGTGGGAATGCCAGTTGGTGGGAATGCCAGCCCCGGCGAGTTAAACTAGAGTCCTATGACCGATCAAGAACGAATGGCGCGCCCGTTATCCGCCGTCGATCCGGAAGTTTACGAAGCAATCCAGCATGAGCTGGACCGGCAGCACAGCCGGCTGGAATTAATCGCCAGCGAGAACTTCACTTCTGAGGCGGTTCTGGAGGCCACCGGGAGCGTGTTTACCAACAAATACGCCGAAGGCTATCCGGGCAAGCGCTATTACGGCGGCTGCGAATTCGTGGATGTTGTGGAGAATCTCGCGCGGGAACGCGCGAAGAGCCTCTTCCACGCCGAACACGCCAACGTGCAGCCCCACTCCGGATCGCAGGCGAATCAGGCAGCGTACGCCGCAGTGCTGCAGCCGGGCGACACGATCTTGGGAATGAACCTGGCGCATGGCGGGCACTTGACGCACGGGCATCCGCTGAATTTTTCCGGCAAAACATACAAAGTGGTGCCGTACGGCGTCCGTCGCGACGACGAGCGCATCGATTACGACGAGTTGGCGCGGTTGGCCGAAGAGCATAAGCCGAAAATGGTGATCGCCGGCGGCAGCGCGTATCCGCGGATCATCGACTTCAAACGGTTCCGCGAAGTGGCTGATTCGGTGGGCGCGCTGTTCCTAGTCGACATGGCGCATTTCTCGGGTCTCGTGGCGGCGGGACTTTATCCAAATCCTTGCGAATTCGCCGATATCGTGACCTCCACCACGCATAAGACGCTGCGCGGGCCGCGCGCGGGAATGATTCTATCCACGGAGAAGTATGCGGCGGCCATCGACAAGGTGGTATTTCCGGGCGTGCAAGGCGGGCCGCTGGTGCACGTAATAGCCGCCAAAGCCGTGTGCTTCTTAGAGGCGACGGCTCCCGAATTCGTGACTTACCAAAAGCAGGTCATTGCGAACGCCAAAGCGCTAGGCGAAAGCTTGCAGGCCGCCGGGTGCCGGATTGTGTCGGGCGGCACGGATTCGCATTTGCTGCTGGTGGATGTTTTCGCGAAGGGTGTGCGCGGCAAGGAAGCCGAGAAGGCGCTCGACGATGCCTACATCACGGTGAATAAGAATGCGATCCCGTTCGACCAGAATCCGCCTCTGAATCCAAGCGGAATCCGCGTGGGAAGCCCCGCGGTGACGACGCGTGGGTTCCGCGAAGCGGAGATGCGCGAAGTAGGAGCATTGATCGGCGAAGTGCTGCACAACATCAATTCGCAGGAGACGCTGGCATCGGTGCGGCGGCGCGTGGCCAAACTCGCCGAGCAGTTCCCGCTGTACGGTTGGAAACTGGCGCGCGCGACCGCGTAGCCGCCGGATTCTAGCCTGACCGTTTCGGCATCCTGACAGCCAGGAGGCGATGAATGGATCGGATTGCGCTTTTCGGCGCTGCCGGTGCAATCGGCGGAAGCATTGCTGCGGAACTCCAGCGCACAGGTGCGGCATACCGTGTTGTCGGCCGGGGAAGAGCCGAGTTGGAGCGAAGATTCGGCTCCGATCCGCGGGCCGAGATTGTGACCTGGAATCCGGACGATCCCGCCAGTGTCCGTGCGGCGGCGCGCAACATCGATACCATCTTCTATCTGGTCGGCGTGCCGTACTGGCAATTCGAACTACATCCGCAGTTGATACGCAAAACACTGGAGGGCGCAATCGCCGGGGGTGTGAAGCGTATGGTGTTGATCGGGACCGTCTATCCGTTTGGACGGGCGCGAACCGAACGTGTCAGCGAGGACCATCCACGCGAGCCCAACACATTCAAAGGCCGGATGCGGAAACAGCAGGAGGACCTCCTACTCGCCGTAGATTCCGCCGGTTCGCTCCGAGGGACGATCTTGCGTCTCCCCGACTTCTATGGGCCGAATATTGAGCGCAGTTATCTGGCCAGCGCGTTTCAAGCCGCGATTAAAGGCGGACGCGCGCAAATGGTCGGGCCCATCGATGTACCGCATGAGTTTATGTATGTTCCGGACGTTGGCCCCGTGGCATTGGCTTTGGCCAGCGAAGAGCGCGCCTATGGGCGGGCGTGGCATTTCGGGGGTCCGGGAGCGATCAGCGGACGCGCTTTTGTCGAACGTGTGTTTCAGGAAGCGGGACGCAAGCCGAAGTACATTGTGGCGAACAAAACCGTGCTGCGCGTCATGGGGTTAGTCAGCCCGCTGATGCGCGAGATGGTCGAGATGATGTATCTGTTTGAGTCGCCTCTCATCATGGACGATTCCGCCATTCATGGGTTGCTCGGGCAGATTAAGAAGACTTCGTACGAGGACGGCATCCGTGAGACGCTGCGTGTTATGCGCGCGGGATAGCTTCAACATGCGTTTCACACGAGCGTGAACGCGGCACGCAGCGATGCGTTCGCTACGCTATCCGGTTATTGCTGCGGTACAGGACTATGGTGCCGAGCGCCAGGACGGCGAAGGCCATGCCGAGGATCCAGTACAGGCGGTCGTAGATACGCGGTTTAACTTCTTCGATGTTCGGAGCGCCATTGTCTTCTCCGGACGGTGCGCTGGCCTCTTGCAGCGTTCCGGTGCCTTCGAGTTGCACCGTGAAGTTGGCGTTCTTAATCTTATAAACGCTGGCCTGGGTGGTTGGCTCCTGACCGGCTAATTCGATGTCGTCGCTTTTAGCCGTGACACCTTGCGGCAGCACGAGATCCGACTGGCCTTCCGGATGGAGAATCTTGGTGGAGAAGCGCATCGGGTTCGCGGCCGGCACGGTGTAATTCAGATCGAACCGGGTTTCGCCAGGCTTGATCGGATAGTCGATTTTATAAACATTCGCTTCTTTCGTCTTTTCGGCGGGGCGCTGGATCGGCATTCCACCTGTGGCATTGATAGTGACCTGGACTTTACCATTCGCCTCCGGCGGAAGGTAGAAGCGGAACGAACCATTCACCGGATCGCTATAAGCCAGCTTGGGATCACCTTGGTAGAGGATGCCTTCGCTGACGGTAATCTCGCTAGCGCTGGGTTGCAGCACGATAAAGTGCTGGGCGACTTTGGCGGTGCCTGGCTTATCGGTCGCGTTGTAGACCTGAACACGTATGCCGCTGCCGGCGCCGCCGGGCATGACGGGCTGGTTGTACAAAACGCCTTCGTAAAGGGTCTGTAACAGCACGGGGCCGGGCGGCACTTGTTTGTCAAATACAAACTTGCCCTGGGCGTCGCTCTTGACGCTGGCCAGCGTCTGCATGCCGCCTTGGCCGGGCTGAACCAGCGAGACGATCGCATTCGATTGAGGCTGGCCGGTGGTGCCGTTCATCACAATGCCGTCCACAGCCGCGAAGGATGGCGCCAAGATCGCCAGCGAAACAAACACCGCGCGAAATGCGAAACTCATGACACCATCGCCTTTCCGCACTCGCCGCAGAACTTCATCGCCTGCGGAAACGCTGCGCCGCAGTGCGGGCAAGCATGCACATCCGCCTTATTGCCGTTCCCGGGGGCGTGGACCCGCGCGGCCGGTGCCGCGGGAGCTTTCGTTACCTTGGCCTGCGCTGGCTGCGCCGGTTGTAGCGCATCAATTTCGGCCAGCACGCGGGCTAGCTCGCGCTGCAGATCGAGCTTGGTTTTTTGATAGTCGCTTTCGGAAAGCTTCCCGACCCGAAACTCAAATTGAAGGTCGCGCAGGTTTTCATAGATCTGCGCTTTGCGCTCTTCCAGATGCGCGGTGGGCGATACCGGCGCTGGTTCGGGAACATCCTTGGCGCGAACGAACAGCGTAAAGATGATCGTTCCGATGGCCAATATTACTGCAATAGACAGCGTCATCAGTCCAGCTTTTCTACTTCTTTCTCGATCTGCTCGTGATAGCGGTCCAGAATCGCCTCGTCTTCGGCCGGTGCGCCGTCCGCGGATGCCCGCGCAGGCCGGGTATACTTCCGGATCACCCACACGACCAGAATCAATCCGACCGCGGCGGCTGCGTAAAACGAAATTGAACCCAGCACGCCGGGATGAACTGCGACCACGTCCTCACCCATGTCCTTTTTGAATTGGTCCAGGATGGCGTCGTCCGACAGGCCTGCCTTCTGCAGGCTGAGGATCTTCTTCTTGTTGTCCCAGCAAGTGCGGCAAGGATATGGGTCCATACGGCAGGACATCGTCATCTTGCACCCACAAGGGCAGAGCAGTTTGCCTGCCACTCGATTGACCGCGGGACTCTCGAGATCCTCGGCCGATTGCGCGAACAAGGGTGCGCCGATCAGCGCGAGGACAAAAATACTAGCTCGTAACCTTCGCATGTTTTTGCGCCATTCCAATTACCTGGGTGCGCGCATAAGACAGCCGCACTTTGCTCGGGATCAAGCACACCAGGGTGCCCATTAGCAGCCCCCAGAAGCCGATCCAGATCCAGGACACCAGCGGAAATACGTAAGCCTGGACGACCGCGCGCTGGTTGTCGGTGGAGAGTCCGGCAAAATTGAGATATAAGTCTTCGTTCAACCGGCGGCGGATCGCGACTTCCGACGTCGGCTGCTGGCTGGCCTTATAGAACCGGCGTTCCGGCTCCATAATGCCCAAATGCGTCGACCCGCGTGTGGCGTCAATGGAGAGTTTCTGCCACGTGTAATTATCGTTCTCGCCCTGCTCCATGTTGGTGACCTTGAGAGTATAGTTCCCCAACTGGAACGTGCCGCCCGGGGTGACCTCTTTGGTAGTGTCCTGGTTGAACGCCGAGCCGGTGTAGCCAATGAACATGAAGACGATGCCCATGTGCACCAGGTATCCGCCGTAACGGCGCGTGTTGCGATGCGTCAGTTCCACCGCGGCCGGGATCAATCCGACGCCGCTCTTGGCGCTGATTGCTCTTGCGCCCTTCCAGAATTCGGCGAAGATCGTGGCCGCGACGAACATGCACAAGCCGAACGAAACCAGCGCGAAGGGGTGCTCGTAAACGCCGAACACAGCCAGCACAGCCATGAGAACAACGCCGGCAATGGACGGCCAGAAGAACGCGCGTTTCAAGCTTTCCACCGAGCTTCTGCGCCAGGCGATTAACGGACCAACACCGGTGAGCAGCAGTAGCCCCAATCCAATCGGTACATTGATGCGATTAAAGAACGGCGCGTCCACGCTGATCTTCTCGCCGGTAACCGCTTCCGAGATCACCGGGAACAGCGTGCCCCACAGCACCGCGAAGCAGCTCGCCAGCAAGATCAGGTTGTTGAACATGAAGCTGGACTCGCGCGAAACAACGCTTTCCAGCCGCGCTTCGCTCTTGAGGTATTTCGTCCGTTCCAGAATCAGAGCCACTGTCGCGGCAATGCCGATCGCCAGGAACCAGACGAAGTATTTTCCGATAGCCGATTGAGCAAACGCGTGAACCGAGCTGACTACGCCCGAGCGCGTCAGAAACGTTCCAAAGATGCACAGGAAAAAGGTGGAGGAAACCAGAACCATGTTCCAGACCTTCATCATTCCCTTCTTTTCCTGCATCATCACGGAGTGCAAAAACGCCGTCGCCGTAATCCAGGGCAGCAGGGATGCGTTCTCCACAGGATCCCAAGCCCAATACCCGCCCCAGCCGAGGACTGCGTACGCCCAGCCTTGGCCCAGCATAATGCCGCAGCTCTGGAACAGCCAGGTGACGATGGTCCAGCGGCGTGTGGTGTGAATCCAGGCTTCGCCGGGCTGCTTGGTGATGAGCGACCCCATCGCGAAGGCGAACGGGACGGTGAACCCGACATAGCCCAGGTACAGCATGGGCGGATGGATCACCATGGTCCAATACTGCAGCAGCGGGTTCAGACCACGGCCCATACCTTCGACGATGTTGCCTCGTCCGGCTTGAAGGATGCTGAACGGGCTAAGCACGAACGAGATCAAGATGAGAAAGAAGGTTTCCGTAGCCATCAGGATGGCGGTCACCCACGGCATCATGTCGCGGAACTTGCGTCGATTCGTGAAAACAACGATTGCCGAGTAAGTGGAAAGCAGCCACGCCCACAGCAGCAATGAACCTTCTTGCCCGCCCCACCAAGCCGTGAATTTGTAGATGGCGGGCATGGACTGGTCGGTGTGCGAGGCTACGTAGCCCAGACGGAAGTCGCCCTGTATCAGTGAATAAATGAGGAGGCCGGAGGCAGTGGTGAGCAGGATCCAGACCGAATAGACCGCGCGCTCTGCGCTAACTACTAGAAAAGGATTCTTTTTGACGCGGCCGATCACCGAACCGATGACCGCGTAGACTGCCAGGCAAAACGCCAGCAGAATCGACAGGGCGCCTATATTTTCCATTCGAGCTGAGTCCTCTAGAACGGAGCGAGCGTGCTGCTACATACCTGCGCGAGTCGCGTCCGTTTTCATCTGTGGCTTGGCTTCGTACTTCGATGCGCACTTGGCCTGAATTTTATTGGCCTGAAACACTCCATCCGCTCCGAGCTTCCCATCGGCCATGGCCTGAGCGTCGTCCTTAAATGTGTCCGGTAGCGGATCGATCCCGCTGTAAACAACCTTGAGACGGGTGGTGTCCTGAGCGCGCTTGGCGGGATCTTGGTGCATGATGAAGGAAACTTGTGCGCCGTTGCGCACGATGGAACCTGGCACGACATAGCCGTCCACGCGCACCCGCTTCACTTGGGCCTGATCTCCCATCTTCTGAACTTCAGAGATCGTCTTGTAGTAAGTCTTGCTCTCGCTGACGCCGCCGAGGGCTAACCACGCCAGAACACCGACCACCACGAGAACGATAGCACCGAACTTCGCGTAAGTCTTCATCGCTTTAGCACCTCAAACTATCAGTATAGCGCTGCTTTCCGTCTACAAGGCCAAGATGAGCAATCGGCTGGCCAGCTAATGATGTGTAGGGGACGAAGAACGCATCTTGATGAAAAACAGGGGAATATCGGCCCGGATCGGCCCGGATCCCGAACCACTCCACATCTGGGGCAAATGCCCCAATTAACCCCGGCAATTCGCCGTAAACAGCTATCCCCCCACATGGCATAGTATGCAAGCCCTCATATCCTGGGGCGCGTTACAGGCCAAAAGATACGTTTGGCCGTCCGCCGTCCAGGCAACCGATTTGCCGGTTCGCCGCACCTGAGCGGGAGCGCTGGAGACGATTAACGACATCTCGCGTCCACCTGCCCGATACGAGATCTCGGCCGCGTGCGCGGAAATACGGTTGGCTCCCGCCAGATTCCCAGTATGCAGCGGAACGTCGAGACCAGTACTCGCCTTCACCCATGCACGGACTTCCGTTGGATCGCTGGAGCGGAATTGCAGCCCGGAATTGTTGCGCGTATGCGATCCGAAGAACGCAGCAACCATAAGCACCGGGACGCTAGCCCACGCAACGAAGCGGCTGCGTATCCAGCTCCGCGGCTTTCCGGCGCCTTGGATGCGCTCCCACAATTCGCCCGGAGCGGCCACGCGGCGCAGCGATTGCTCCAACTCGCGCTCAATCCATTGTTGGTTCTCCGATTTAAGCATGTCTACCTTCCTGCGCGCGCAAGTGCGCCAAGCGACGTTCCAATATTTTGTGCGCTCGATTCAGGCGCGAAGCCACGGTGCCGGGTGAGCAGCCGGTGATTTCCGCGATTTCTTCGTAAGAAAGGCCTTCTGTATAGCGCAAGACCACAATGATGCGCTGCTGAGGGGGCAATCTTGCAACAATCTCTTGCACAGTCTGCTCTCGCTCAGCCCGCACCAGCCGGCTGAGAACGCTTTCGACGGGCGCGGCAACGGCGTCCAGCAAGCCATCCACAAACGGTATTACGCGCCGGCCAGTTCGCCTGTAATCCAGGCAGGTGTTCACCACGATGCGATAAAGCCAGGAGTCAAAGCTCGAGTTGCCGCGGAAGTTTTGGATCGAGGAGAGCAGCTTCACGAACGTATCCTGGGCGATGTCCATCGCCGCCGCGCGATCGCCGGAGTAACGCAGCGCGATCGAGTACACACGGTCCTTGTGAGCTTCGAACAACGCGCGAAACGCGTCCTCGTCGCCGTTCTGGCAAGCCGCAATCACTTCCTCGTGGTTGGCGTCTAGCACCATGCCAAGAAACTTAGACGGACTGGGCGGACGAATTCTTCCCGGAATTTCGATCGGTTGGCCGGAATGCACTCCGGCCTCATTCTACACCCCCGGGCTCACAGGGAAGCGGCTGCGAAATCTCGGCTTACCGGCGCTAGTTCGAAATGGTCATTACCGGGGCATTGGAAGCTTGGCCGTCGATCGTGATCACTACCGGATATGTGCCCTTGGGCAGATCGGGCACGATAAAGTTCACCTGGTAGAGACCAATGGACCCCGGCGTCAGGCCCATATAGGCGACATGCGCGTTGGCGATGCCCACCATCACCGAGTTCTGTCCCGTTACAGGCGAGAGTCCGGAAGGCGCGGGTTGTCCGCTCACCAGCTTGCCGGAGGCCTGCACCGGTCCTCCGCCGGTGAAATAGGCCACGACCTCATCGCCTACCGCGGCCGTGTCGGAGGCGGAGTTTACAGTTCCGTTCTGATTCACAACGACCGCGCGGTTATTCGCATAGGTGCTGATGCCCGGCGTGCCGGTGGCGGGAACGTATACCGCGGCGGCATTGCTGGTAGCGCTACCGTTCTTCACGATCACGGTCGCGACCGTCCCGCCAGGAATATCCCAGGGCATTTGAGCATCGATTTGGCCCGTATTCACGTAGAACAGCGGCGCCAGTTCACCGTTAACGGTGACCGACGTATTCAAAAGGGTCGTTGGAAGAGTCGTGGTGACCGCACCAGCCTCTCTCGCTGCAAGCTGCGTTCCGAAGAGAACAAACACGCTTCCCGGCGGGGTGGAGTTCACCGCATAGCTCGCGACATTGCCAATGGATTGCGTGGGATTGCTGAACTCGCTGTGGGCTGAACCGGCGCGGAGGAATTGCAGGTCGGTCTCGGTCATGTCGAGAGCCTGTCCGTAAACCGACGCGGCTTGGAAGTTCAGCGTATGGGATACAGAATGGTTGTCGGTAAGCGTTGCGGAAACAAAACACGCGGGCGTGACCGTGTACGTGCCGCTCGCAGTGACCTGCTGGGGCTGCAGTCCGCCGCCGAAGTAAACCGTGTAGCTGTCGATCACATTGCCCTGTCCGTCGAATTGTAGGATCCCGCTCTCCTCGGCGGTGCCCGTTTGGGCCGTACCCAATAGCGTCGATCCATTGCTGGTGTAGACGTATTGGCCGGAAACGGACGACGTACCGCACGCCGTTGGAATCTCGTTACCGCCGTTGCCCGAGTAGACGTAAGTTGCATCGGCGCCAGTGAGGATAAAGTTCCGGCCATTGTTCCAGACCAGCAGAGTAAAAGAAGGTCCGTTCGGAATCGAGACGGTTCCGGAGCAATTTGACGGCACGGTATACGTGCCGGAATAGCTAAAGGCCTTACCCGGGGCGAGGTTGGTGTTCGCGGTTCCGGCGAGAGTGACCTTACTCTGTCCGTCGAATGTAGCCGTGCCTACACCTTGAAACGAGCCCGCTAATTTTCCAGACGAAATCGCGCGCCCATTCAGGGCGAGTGAGTACGTCCCGGTAAGGTTAGCCGCGCTACAGCTTCCACCGCCGATCGGGTTCTGCGCAAACACCGGCGCGGTCAAAAGTGCGAGCGAAAATCCTAGCGCCATGCGTGAAATTTTCATGACCGGCCCCCGGCACGGATGGGTTCAGAGACCTGCGAGGTATCGTGCGCGCCTACAGATTGAGGTGTCGCGGATGGCTGTCCGTAAGCAGAATGTACAGTCCCGGTCATCAAAAATTTTCCGCTCTGCGCAAAACTCGCGGACATTGTAGTAATCGCAGTTCGATTCTCCGATGCCACACTGAAGCTCATGCTGTACGAATTCGATTTCGAATCCGTAAGCTTGGCAGATACCGCGCAGTTGGATAACGTGTACGACCCGGTGAGGGTCAGCGCGCTCGATGTCGCTCCGCCGGTCCACAGGGTGATATTGGCCGTGATGTTTCCCGCTCCGTCGAACTGAAGCAACCCGGCCCCGTCCTCGACGCCGCTGACGGCAGTTGCATTGAGCGCGTAGCCGGTGCCGTTGAAGGTGTAAACCCCGCTGAGCATGTTGGCGGCACAACTGGCGGGCTGACTGTTCCCGCTACCCGTGTAAGCGTAGGTTGCATCGCTGCCGGCCAGCAGAAAATCGGTCCCGCCGTTGTAAAGCAGAAGATCGAACGTTACGTTCCCGCCTGTGTTCACGATCAGTTGACCCACGCAGTTGGCTTGAATGCTGTAGGTACCTGACCACGGCACTGAGGTTCCGGCCGCTTGTAGCGTGTCAGAAGTCAGGCTAACGGTCGCCTTGTTCAACCCGTCGAACGTGGCCAAGCCGTTGGCCTGCAACACGCTCGTGATTGCTGCGGTTGCCGTTTGCCTTCCGGTAAGTGAAATCTCGTACGTCCCGTTCAGCGACGAAGAACTACAAGTTCCACCGCCGATTGTCGGGTTCTGCGCCAGCAGTGAAGCGGCGGTTGTGCCGAGAGCGGCACATATCAGAACAATTCTTGGACAGCGCACGTATCCGTTCCTCCGGGTTCAGTTCTAACATCGAGTGGTGGTCCAGGTAAAGAGCCACCGGCAGTAAGAACCCGAAGGCGAACGAAAAAGCTCGCCTTAGCGGATTTCGATTACGCTCGGCGCGTCCTGCATGCCGGCGGCGGCTCTTATGGAAGGCCGAGTTCTTTCTTAATAACCGTCACGTTCTGGGCGGCCTGGCCCTGAACGTTGCTCTTCATGGCAGCGGCTTGCTCAAAGTAACGCAGCCCTTCGCGCATCTGTCCTTTGTCGCCGATAGCTTTGCCGAGCGTGTAGTTTGCCAGGCCCAAGTCAAATAGAGCATTGGCTTCGTAGGTTGGCTCGCCCTTCAGGCCGGGCAGAGCCGCACGCAACGATTTGTTGGCGGGACCCCATCGCTGTTCCATTGCGTTTCCGGCGCCGATGAAGAAGTTCGCCGTAGCGATCTTACCCGCTTCATTTCCGCCTTCCACTTTCGGCCTGCTGTTGAGAGCCTCCAACGCTTTGTTGGCGCTCGCAATGACGGCGGAAGAGCGGCTCCCTCGCCAGTTGCAATCGGCCTCGAATAGCATGGCTTCGGCATTTTTCGGATCCGCTGCCGATAGTTTGCTAGCTTCGCCGCATCCCTTGCCGCCGAGAGACGCCAAATACCGCGGCGTCATCAGCCACATGTACTGGCTCTTGGGATTGATTTTCTGGAGCGATTCGCCAAGATCGGTGATCGCTTTTGTATCCCGGGATTTGGAAGCGGCGGCGTAGAGCGCGTACTCGGCGTAGGTGCCGACCTCTTTGGCGTGCTCCAGGTCCGCCTTGTCTTCGTCGTTGGCCGGCGCCTTGCCGGCAGAGGTGATTTTTTGCGCGATGTCGGCGGTGCGTTCGGCCCACTTCTTCACCTGCTGAACATCGCCTTTGCCTTCGGCGGCCTTAATGGCGTTATAGCCGAGATCCAGCTCGTTGGGGCCGCCGGTGTAAGCCTTATCGGCCGCGTCCAGGGCCTTGTCGTACTGTTTCTGCTGAAGATAGATCAACTCCAGCTGGCCCGCCACCCAGGGAGCACCTTCGTGCTTCGGATACTTCGAAAGAAAATCTTCCATCAGAGCCGTCTTCTTGGCTTCATCCGCTTCCTGGCCGATGGCTTGAAGCTGCTGGCCTTCCGGCGTTCCGACGTTGATGGTGAAATTCTGCCGCTGCGCCAGAAGCGGCCAAACGAATAAGGCGAGGATCGCCACGCTGCGTTTCATCCCAATTCTCCTAAGGGAGGAATTTAACACAAATGGCAGCGCGCCGCCTTAAATGCTTGAGTGGCCGGAGAGGTCGGCGTTAGATTTCGAGTTTATAGCGGGTAGCTGCCAGCGCGTATAAGCGCCGCCATACCAGACGGTTGAAAACCACGACCATCAGCGCCATCACGATGGTTGCGCCCAGCAGCATCGGGAAATTTCCGGCATCCGTGGCGGCGCTGATCACGGCGCCTAGACCGACCGTAGAAATTGTCTTGCCTTGAAAACGGAAGTACTCGGCGACGATACTGGCGTTCCAGGCGCCGCCGGACGCCGTGACGAATCCGGTGACCAGGTACGGAAAAATCGCGGGAAGGAACAACTGCCGCCAGCGGTCCCAGCGGCCAAGATGGAAGACGGTGCAGACTTCCTTGAGATCGGTCGGGATGGCGCTGGCGCCCGCAATCACGTTGAACAGGATGTACCACTGCGTCCCCAGCAAGAGCAAGATAATGGAGCCGACCCCCAGCCCGCCTCCAATTCGAATCAGAAACAGCAGCACGATGGGGAACAGCGCGGTGGCGGGTATGGAAGCCGCAATCTGGGCGATCGGCTGCGCTATGGCCGACAATCGCGGGTGCAGCCCGATGAGGACCCCCGCGGGAACAGTCCACAGCCCCGCCAGCAGCAGCGTCAATTCCACGCGCAGAAAAGTTGCGCCCGCACCGCGGAAGATCCCGAACACGCCAGTCGCGGAAAGCGCGCCCAACATCACAACCATTCTCACGACCAGGAACCCTAAACCGAGTAGAAGCGCCAAGCCTGCAATGCGGCCAATCCCAGCAATCCTGTGGGCGGCGTGTTCGCGCGGCAGCGCGGCGCGGCGGGCGTAATGCAAAGCCAGTTTCTCGCGCGCGGCGGAAGTGGACACCCGCCCTATGGCAGCCAGGGCGCGCGACCGGCGCAAAAAATCAAGTACCCAGGACCGCGGCGTCTGCGAAGCCTCCACTTGTTCCATCTTGAACTTCTCGCTCCAAGCGATCACCGGCCGCCAGACTAGCTGATCCAGCAAAACGATGACTGCGATCATCACCGCCAGGCCCCACACGATCGCTTGCATATTGCCGGCGTTGGATGCGGTTTGTAGGTAAGATCCCAGGCCCGGCAGCCGCAGATCGCGATTGCCGAGTACGAACATTTCGCACGCCATCAAGAAAAACCAGGCGCCCGCGACCGACATCATCGAGTTCCACACCAACCCGATGGCGGCGTACGGCAGCTCGAGTTGGACCAGTTTTTGCAACCAGCTCAGCCGATATACGTCGGCCGCCTCCAACATCTCGCGCGGAATGGATTTCATCGACGAATAGACGCTAAAGGTCATGTTCCAGACTTGGCCGGTGAGGATCAACAGGATCGCGCCCAGCTCCACGCCCAACTGGCGGGTAGGAAACAGAGAAACCATCGCCAGCATGACGCCGGGGAGAAAGCTCAACACGGGAATAGACTGAAGCGTGTCGAGCAACGGGACCAGGATGCGTTCGGCTCGACGGCTATGCGCGGCGACGTAGGCGTAGACCAGAGTGAACAATAAACTAAGTCCGTATGCGAGGACGATCCGGGCCAGCGAGAAAGCGGCATAGCGAGGCAGCGCGGAGGGATGCAGGTCGATCGCGGCTTGCGCATTGACGGGCCCGGCCCAGTAGCGGGCCAGCGAAAGCAGCGCGTAAAACAAGGCCAAGCCTGCGAGCAAGATAGGCAGGTCGCGAACGAGCGAAGACGCGGAAGCAGCTCGCGCGTCCCACGGCGCGCCGGACAGCCGCCGGCCCGCGCTTAGTGACGCCACAAGTCCTCACTATTCTCGGCGGCCGGCGTGGATTGATAAAGCAGCAGCCGGTCGGCTTCTGAGTCGTAGGTGAAAAGATCGCCGTAGCGGCCCCAGTCGAGGGCGGTCTCGATCTGCCGCTCCACGTCTTCATGGGAGAAGTGTTCGTCCAGGACATCTCGAAAAAATTCGACCGGCATGGCGTGGTCGGATTTGTTGGAGAGCGCCGTATATATCTGCTGCATTAGTGGAACGCGGGCCAGCATGGCTTCGCGGAACAGGTTCTTGCGCGCCGCAATGTCAGCTTCGGCTAACTGCTTGCCGGCCGGTGTAATTGCAATGTCGCCTTTGTCGAGCTGCGCGAAACCGAGCAGCACCGCTGCCTCAACGATAGGGAGCAGGTCGTCTACCTCCATCTGCAGTTCTTCGGCGACGTGGTACAAATCCTCACTGCCGCCGCGCTCGTTCACCAGCTCGAGCAAGCCTGCAATTCCGCCCGGCCGCGCGTGCGGCAGCATGCGGTATCCGGGTTTGGGCGCTCTTTCCGGCGTAGGCGGCTCGGCCTCGAGTTCGGGTTCGGTCATCAGCTTGTATATGTAGTCGACATACAAGGAAAATTCCGGAGAATTTCGTTGTCGCGGATGCTTGAGCGGGATCAGGAAATCGGAGCGGATCCTGGCTGGATTCCGGCTTAGTACGAGCACACGATCGGCTAGCAATACGGCCTCTTCGATGTTGTGCGTCACCAGAAAGATGCTGCGAATGGGCATCTTCTTTTCGAGCCAAAGCTCCATGAGTTCACCACGCAGGTTCTCGGCGGTAAGGACGTCCAAGGCCGAGAACGGCTCATCCATGAAAAGGATTTCAGGCTCGACCGCGAGGGCGCGCGCAAAACCTACGCGCTGTTTCATGCCGCCGGAAAGCTCCTTGGGATAGGCATTTTCGAATCCTTTTAAGCCGACGGATGCCAGCGTCCGCAGCGCCCGCTGATGTCTTTCCGAGTGCTTCATAGCGCGCGCTAACAGCGGTGCTTCCACATTCTCCAGCACCGTGAGCCAGGGAAACAGCGCGAAGCTCTGAAACACGATCGCGACGTTTGGACGGCTCTCCGAGAGCGGCCGGCCATGCCATAGGACCTCGCCCTTGGACGGCTGCGCCAAGCCAGCCAGCATCCGCAGCAGCGTAGATTTGCCGGAACCGGAGGCCCCTAGCAGCGCGATGATCATCCCCGGTTGCACCGAGAGGTCCGTCGAAGCGATCACCTGAATATTGCCGCCATCCGGGCGCTGGAACGATTTTTCGATGCCGCGTGCCTGCACGATGGGTTCGGCCCCGGCTGCAGCCTCGCTTTCTGGCTGGACGGTTGCGGGACGCGCCTCGAGATCCGGCTTCTTCGACTCGACTTCCGCCAACTCGTCCATTAAGTGTTGCCAGGCCTCTTCGGGGAGCTCATCGAAGAAGTGCATCCGCTCGCCCGGATTCATCCCGTTCACGATCGCGTTCATCTCGTCGCGCGGGCGCGAGTGCAGCAGCACATATGTGTGATAGTAAGGAAACACGCCGGCCAGCTTGGCTGCGAGCTCCACCGGCAGCTTGCGGAAGAGAGCCTGTTGCTGCTCGTAGGGAACACTCATCAATGCCTCGGCCGCGCGTTGGGCATCCATCCCCTGGAGCAGTGCAATGGCTTGTTCCCAACGGCCTTGGGAAATGACGGTGGCGAGCTGAGTGGTCACTCGAAGAATCCACTACCTAGCATACTTGTGGTCCGATGTGCCGCACGTGCGCGTCTGTGGCTTCGACGTCCGTATTGTGCTTGGCGCGTAGTTGCAGAGACGCCCAGCGCGCCGATATTAGGCTTTGCAGCATGTCTCCTCCGTCAGCTAAAGTCCGGGCCGGTGAACTTCGCGTCAGAAAAGCGGGTGGCCGTGCTGATCCCCTGCTATAACGAAGAACGGACCATCGGCCAGGTGGTGCGCCAATTTCGCGCAGCACTGCAAAGATTTATCCGCGCGCGCCCGGCGGGCAGCCACTCGAAGATCCGCCTGCTCCACGACGGTTTCGTGATCCTGAACTGCATTCTGGTTTTGCTGCGCGACTATAAGCGCTGACGTTTTTCGCGGGCGCGGGAGCCCTGCTGTGGCTGGCTGGCGCAGTACCGGCAATCTGGGCCGGTGTTCAGTATTCGCGCACCGGGTTGCTGCCGCTTCTCGCCTGCATAGTAAGCGGGATGTTCTTATGCGCCGGAACGGCTTCCATCCTGGCCGGTCTGGTGCTGCACTCGATCGCGCGTCGATTTCAAGAGCTGGACCGTCAGATCCAAACGCTGGCCGATGATCTCCGTTCCGATGACTTGCGCTAAGCGCGTCAGGCGCTAATCCGCTACGATAGACCACTTATGGATATCTTGGGAAAAGTTGCACTCGTAACCGGCGGAGCTTCGGGGTTAGGCGCGGCAACCGTGAAGATGATTCTCGCCTCCGGCGGCCGCGCCATGATCGTCGATCTCAACGAGCAATTGGGAACCAGCCTGGCAACCGAACTCGGCGCGAATGCCCGCTATGTCCGGTCCGATGTCAGTTCGGCGGCGGACGCCGAGAAGGCGGTTAAAGCCACGGTGGATGCGTTCGGCGGACTCAATGTCTGCGTCAATTGCGCCGGCATCGGCGATCCGCAAAGGATCGTCAGCAAGGAAGGCCCGGCGGATTTGGAGCGTTTCAAGAAAGTGATCCAGGTCAATTTGATCGGGACTTTCAACATGGCACGGCTCGCCGCTTGGGAGATGTCTCGCAACCATCCTGGCCCGGACGGCGAGCGCGGCGTGATTATCAACACGGCTTCGGTAGCGGCCTACGACGGCCAAATCGGGCAGGCAGCCTACTCGGCCTCCAAGGGTGGCATCGTGGCTCTCACGCTGCCGCTGGCGCGCGATCTCTCAAGCCTGGGTGTGCGTGTAATGACGATCGCGCCCGGCTTGTTCGACACGCCGCTGTTGGCCCGGCTTCCCGAGGACGTCAAGGCATCGCTCGGCGCCATGGTTCCCTTTCCGCGGCGGCTGGGCCATCCCGCCGAATACGCGCAACTCGCCAAGCAAATTATCGAGAATCCGATGCTGAACGGCGAAGTAATCCGCCTGGATGGCGCGATCCGGATGGCGCCGAAGTAAGTCCTGGGAATTTCGCGCGCGAATTACTAAGTCGAGCGCTTGGTATTTACTTCGAAATTCATGTCGCCGCCGCCGGCCATTGTGATCTTAAGCTGATCGTCCGCGACTATTTTCCCGGTGCACTTGAAAACCAGCTGCTGCCCGCCCGCATCGACGCTGAGGCCGAACTGGAGCGTTTCGCCGTCCATTTTGCCGTCGGAAATATCGATGTCGCCGGTCGGCCCGGTTACGGTGCCGGTCACCTTGTCGCCGTCCAGTTTGAAAGTGAACGTCAGCGAGATGGTTTGCCCATCCGGCGTGCTCACGTCGCCAATCCATTTTCCGCTAACATCGGCCGCGCTGAGGCTGCCGATCATAAATCCCAACAAAACCACCAGTAGAGATATGCGTCGAGTGAGTTGATTCATAGAGGTGCTCCTTCAGGGGGTGTTACGAGTATTTAGGCAATCATAACACGGCAGGTCGTTACTGAACGCGCTCGAGCGTAAGACGGCGAGTTAATCGCTCTGAACCCGCGCGGATCGAGTTGGGCGCGGTGCCGAAGATCAGCTTATTTTTTTCGAAATGAAAAATGCGCCGCTGGTCGGTGCCAACGTAATCCGGACGCCAGGCAGCTTCCACCTTGAATGCCACGCTGCCCGCAGCTTCGTCGATGGTGCAAGGTCCGGCATAGGCGATATAGGAGCTGAGCAGTGCTGCCTTCATCTGGTCCGGTAATGGCTTATCCGCGGTGAATGAAGGTGTGTCGCCCGACATGATCTGAAGATATAACCAGCCGTTCTGCACGACGATCGACCCGACCGGATGTTCGCCCCAGGGCAGGCGCACCACTTCGCCGTTGGGCCGGACATCTTCGGCGGCGATCAGTTTCCAGCGGCCTTCCAGGGTATCGGCAGCGATCGCGTGGGCCGGAACAAGCATCGCGAGAACGAGCAGGCGTGTGAGCATGGGGAGCATCGTAGCACGTGGCGCACGCACCCGTCGTGTCTGCGGTGCTCACACGGTATTCTCACACCGAACCGGTACGCCGAACCATCACGGCGCCCGGAACGCGCGTTAAGTCAGCCGCGCCACCAGTTCTTCGATCACGGCGTCGGCTTTGGCTTCGATCTCCTGTTTGGTTTGGTCCTGAATCGGATGCGGCACGTAAACCGCGTCGAATTCGGGCCGGCCGAGCGCGGCGGCTTGGGCGCGCGCGGCCGTCATGAACTCATGCGTTGCGACCGGCACCGACGGGATGCCTAAATTTTCCAGCTTCACTGTATCGTGCAAACTGCACGTTGTGCAGGACCCTCAATCGGCCAACCCTTCTATCACCGCATCGGCATCGCGGATTTGTTCGATCATCCCCGCCGGCGCTGGTTTGGCGAAAGTCGGCTTCATTTCACGAATTACTTTCGCGACGCGATAGCGATCTCTCAAGAGTTGTTCGATGCGGTCGAGGAACACACTGCCGCCGGGCTTGCTGATATCGAGCAGCGCAATGGTGCCGCCTTCGAGCCGCGGAAGGCGGGGGGCGGCCGGCGCCGCTTGCTGCGCCAGCTCGTTCATCGGGTTCACCAACTGAATCGGCATTGAGATCTCCTCAGATCGGATACGTCACCATCTGGCTGCCGCGCGGCCCGGCGGACCAACTTCCAAGCACCGCGGAAAATTTTCCGGCCGTTCCTCCGGCCACAACGATTTTGATCGATTCCGGCGCGCGGAATTTCTGATAACAGCGTTCGCCGTCAATCATGATCTCTTTATACATCGCCCGCTGCCCCACGCCTTCGCCTGGTTCGGCATCATAGCATCGCACCGGAACACCCGTATTCTCGAACAGAAACTCGCGGACGTTCTGTTTGCTGAACCCGTCGCGGTGGATGGTGCGCACGTGCTCCGGCCCAAGCGCGACCACAGCTTCGAATCCCATGCAAGCGCGATAGCTCCAGACCGCAGCCAGGGCGTAACTGATCGCCTTCAGCACGCCGCGCGCAGTCCGCGCGTTGTGCTCGCTCACACCGTGCGGCGATTCGGCGGCAAATAACGTAACGGCGCTTTGCTCGTACGACAGGCCCTGATCCACGTGCAGCGGCTGCCACGGATTCTCTTCTTCGTTTTCAGCGATGCAGTAGGAGAACTTGCCGGGATTGCCTAGCGCCGACATGTCGATCCCGTCCGGACGCGCGCCGCCCAGGTTCAGCAGGATCAGTTGCAGCGCCCGGCCCAGCGTGCTGTTCGAGCGAGCAACGTTGCTGAAAACATTCTGGCGCGAATGGAACTTCAGCTCGCCGCGAACGGGCCCGTTGATGACGATCAGCGGCGCGGCGAAATGCGTCGTGGCTTGTACCCCATGAGCATTGAAGCGCTCATCGGCTACCGCCCGCGCCAGCGGGATCAACACACGCATCATTTCCGGCAAGCACCCGGCCATAACCGCGTTGGCGGCGATCTTTTCCGCCGTGGCTTCGCCGTAGCAGGGGGGAATCCGCGCAATCACTTCCTGTGGATCGCGCGCGGCGGCACGAAGCATCCGCTGAACGCGCTCGGGCGTCGGGGGAACCACAGGTAGCGCGTCTTTGAACATCTGGAAGCAGTACTCGTAGTCATCCTCGCCGCCGGGAACATCGATGATGGATGCTGCAGTTCCGCGCGTCGAGTGTACGTTGAGCGCGGCCGCGGACGCATCCTCCGTGTGAATTTCCAGATGCCGGGAAGTGCAGCCGGGCTTGCTGGCCGGTGCGCCGTCGTAGGGGCTCGCAACCGGTTCCCCCCCCAGCAAGGCGGCGATTTCATTCAGCGCGTTCTTATCGAACCCGGGCTCTTGACGCACGATCCGGTCTTGCGGATCAAGAACATAGAGCGTGGGAACCGTCACCACGCCCAAGCGTTTTGAAACCACGAAATCAGGGTCGCGCTCCACCGGAAAACGGACATCCATCTGGCGCACGAACTCGCGCGTGGCATCCTCCGGGTCTTGCGACATGGCGCTGACGGATGCCGAATCGCCCGCCAACTTGTTCAAATAGGGGGTGATCAGGCGGCAGGTCGGGCAGTCAGTTTGGAGAATCGCGACCAGGCGTAGCGGCGGCATGTGGACCGGTCTCTATTGTACTGTTGGGCTTTGCTCGAAGGGGTAGCGCGCTAAAAGTTGGTTGATCTATTTATCCGTCCAAGATCATTAACCAGTTGCAGCGCAGCGCACTTAATTTCCAGATCAAGTTCTTCAATCTCAGTGCATAGGTAATCATAGAGCGCCGACGTTATGAGCGCCACCAAAAGACCTATGGCAGAAAAAATCATCGAGTGCGAGAGATTTTCGCAAACGCGAGATAGACCCGACCCCTTCTGTCCACCTAAGGCAGGAAATGAATTGGCGATGCCCCAGAGTGTTCCTAGAATTCCGATCCATGGCGCGGTGGAAGTGATAGTCGCTAGACTGTTCACGCCCCTCTTCATTTGTTGGTGAATTTTGACCGCCGTTCTCCCGGAGGCTAACTGTGCGGCTTGCAAGGCTCCTCGCTTGTCCATCGCTGACGTCCTACGCCCCTGCGCCAGGGAATACAATACCATGCGCGGCCTGCTGAGGCCAGCGATAGGCTTGCGACCACCACAAGACCGATCAACCAACTTTTAGCGCACTACCCGAGGGGGCACGCGCCTCGCAAGCGTTAGAATCGGACTATAGCTCGAAAATTGCCTATCGTTTTCGGGGCTCGAGCGGTCCAATTGGTTTGGGCTTGTTGTATTGCCTGTCACGAAGGAGGTCTCATCGATGAAATGGTTCGGCGGCGCCTTGCTCCTGGTCTTGCTGGTACCCTCAATAGTCCGTACCGCCCCTCCCGAAACCCGGCTGCTCCGGCAGCCCGATATTTCTAAGGACGCGGTCGTCTTCGTCTATGCCGAGGACCTTTGGACTGTTCCGCGCTTGGGCGGCGAAGCACGCCGTCTGACCTCGCATGCCGGCGACGAGCTGTACCCAAAATTTTCCCCAGACGGCAAATGGATCGCTTTTACCGGTGAGTACGACGGCAATGCCGACGTGTATGTGATGCCGACTGAAGGCGGTGAGCCTCGGCGCCTCACGTATCATCCGGCCAATGACCAAGTGCTGGGCTGGACGCCCGACAGCAAAAAAGTACTGTTCCGCTCGAATCGCGCCAGCGCGCCGGCGGCCACAACCAAGCTCTTTCTGGTATCGATCGATGGCGGCCTGGAGGAAATGCTCCCGGTGCCGCGCGCCAGTTTGACCAGCTTTTCGCCGGACGGCCAGAAGGTCGCCTACAACCCCACCTCGCAGGAGTTCCGTACCTGGAAGCGCTATCGCGGCGGCTGGAACAACTACATCGGAATCTACGACCTGAAAAACAACGCGTATCAGGAGCTGCCGCGATCGGGCGCGCTGGATCAATTCCCAATGTGGCGCGGCAACGCCGTTTACTTCATTTCCGATCGCGATGGCACGATGAACCTTTACCGCTACGATCTCGGGTCCAAGCAAACCAAGAAGCTTACTAATTACACCGAATACGACATCAAGTGGCCCAGCGCGGGCGCGGACGCGATCGTGTACGAGAACGGTGGTCTGCTGTATTCCTACGAACTGGCGAGCGGCAAGGTGTCGCACATTCCGATCACGGTTTCGAGCGATCTGACCACCGCGCGGCCAGAAATCAAAAGTGTAGCGAACATGATTCGCAGCATCGAGCTGTCGCCCACCGGCGTGCGCGGGCTGGTAGAAGCGCGCGGCGATATTTTCACCATTCCGGCCGAACACGGCAGCATTCGCAACTTGACCGATACGCCCGGAGTGCACGAGCAGAACCCGGTTTGGTCGCCGGACGGCAAGTGGATCGCTTATCTTTCCGACCGCAGCGGCGAGTTTGAACTGTACCTGCGGCCGCAAAAGGGCGGCGACGAGATTCGCATAACGAACGACGGCGACTCCTACCGCTACGGGCCGAAGTGGTCGCCCGACAGCAAGAAACTAGCGTATTGGGATAAGAAGTACCGGCTCTATTACATCGATATCGATGCCAAGCAGCCGGTCCTGGTGGATCAGGCTGAGTATGGGCTGGAAGGAGCGCCGGCATGGGCGCCTGACAGCCGGTGGCTCACCTACGCCAAGAATGAACAAAACCAGGCGGCCGCGATTTTCCTGTACTCGCTGGATAAAAGCCAGGTCACGCGCGTCACCGAAGACTTTTACAACAACATCAACCCGGTTTTCGATCAGAACGGAAAATATCTTTACTTCCTTTCCGACCGGTTCTTTTATCCGAGCAGCGGCGAACTAGACCGCCGGTTCAATTACTACGATACGCGTGGAATTTTCGCGCTAGTGCTGAAGGCCGACGAAGCATCCCCGTTCGCGCCGCAGATCGACGATGAAAAGGATGCCAGCGAAGCCAAGAAGCCTGACACCGACGCGAAGAGTGACACCAAGGACCAGCCGAAGGCGGAAGCAAAAGCCGACGAATCGAAGTCGTCCGACGAAAAAACGGCGGAAAAGAAGCCCGACGTCAAGCCGATCGCGATCGACCTCGACGGGCTGGGCGCCCGGATCGTGCAAGTGCCGGTTCCAGCGGGCATGTATGGACACCTGGAAGCACGCAAGAACGTAATTTTTTATACCTCGCGGCCCATCGAATCCACCGAAGCGGACCGTCCCGGTCCGCCGGTGGGCGCCACCCTACATATGTTTGACATAGCCAAACGCGATGACAAAGTGGTGCTCACCGGCATCAGTAACTACGATCTGGATCGCGATGGCAAAAAAGTGATTTATAGCGCCGGCCCAGGCAACTTCGGAATCATCGATGCCGCGCCGGGAAAAAAGGTGGGCGACGGCAAGCTGGATCTGTCCAGCTTGCAGGCCCGCGTGGATCCTCGCGCCGAATGGAAGGAAATTTTCCACGAGGCTTGGCGCGTAGAGCGCGATTTTTATTGGGATCCGGCCATGGAGGGCCTGGATTGGAAAGCCATTGGAAATCGCTACGAGTCGCTGCTGCCCTGGGTGGCTCACCGCAGCGATCTGAATTACGTGATCGGCGAAATGATCGCCGAACTCAGCACCTCGCACACGTATGTCCAGGGCGGCGACCTTCCCGCGCGCCCGCGCATCGGCACAGGCCTGCTGGGGGTCGACTTTGCGCTCGATAACGGCTATTACAAGCTGGCCAAGATTTATCGTGGGGAAAACTGGGATGAATCGACCCGGTCCCCGCTCACCGAGCCGGGTCTCAAGGTGAAGGAAGGCGATTACCTGATCGCGGTGAATGGTGGCGCGGTCCGTGCTCCGGCTAACCCCTATTCGTTCTTTGAAAACCTGGCAGGCAAGATTGTCACGCTGAAAATTAACGACAAACCGTCGGATGACGGCGCGTGGGAAATCACCGTCAAAACCGTGGCCAGCGAAACGGGCCTGCGCTATCACGACTGGGTGGAGTCGCGGCGAAAGACCGTTTCCGATGCTACGGGCGGGCGCATCGCCTACATGCACGTGCCCGATACGGCCATTCCCGGGTTGCAGGCGTTCGACAAATATTTCACCGCCCAAATAGGCAAGGAAGGTTTGATTATCGACGAGCGATATAACGGGGGCGGCTTCGTTCCGGATTTCTTCACGGAGAAGTTGCAGCGCCGGTGGCTGGCCAGCATTTCACCGCGCGAAGGCAAAGACCAGCCGGTTCCAGAGGCAGCGATCTTTGGACCCAAAGTGATGATCGTCAACGAACTCGCGGGTTCCGGCGGCGACGCCTTCCCGTGGTTCTTCCAACAGGAGAAGATCGGGCCGGTGGTGGGAACGCGCACCTGGGGCGGTTTGGTTGGGATTTCGCGCAATATTCCGCTGATGGATGGCGGATCGGTAACCGCTCCTGAGGTCGCTTTCTGGGCGCCGGATAAGGGCGGGCACTGGATCGTCGAAAACCACGGGGTCGATCCGGACGTAGTAGTCGAGCAGCGGCCGGATCTCGAGGTAGCCGGCCACGATCCCCAACTGGAAAAGGCGATTGAACTTGCCAAACAGGCGCTCGACAAGGAACCCAAGCCGCCGGCGCGGCCGAAGTATCCGCGCCAGACAACTTCAACCGGCTCTGCGGCGGTCGCGGGAAGCAAGTAGCTAGATTGTTTCCGGCACCATTTGGATGGCGCCGCAGGGGCACTCGGCCGCGCACATCCCGCAGCCTTTGCAGTAATCGTAGTTGAAGCGAAAACGGTTGCCCGGCCCCAGCTTGGTTACAGCGTTGTCCGGACAGACCCCATAGCAGTTGTCGCATTCGAAGCAGTTGCCGCACGACAGGCAGCGGCGGGCTTCGAACAGGGCGTTCGATTCATCCAGGCCGCTGACCACTTCGTCGAAGGTGGTCTGGCGGCGCACCGCATCGAGAGTGGCCTGAACCGTTTCGGGCGCATCCGAGTAATACCAGGGATTCAGCTTGTCGAACGCCGCCAGCTCATGTTTCGGCGTAGGTTGGTAGGCTGTGCCGCGCAGAAAGGCGTCGATGTTGCGCGCCGCCTTCTTACCGTGGCCGACCGCGACGGTGATGGTGCGGTCCGCCGGAACCATGTCGCCTCCAGCGAACACGCCCGGATATCCGGTCATCATTTGCGAGTCGACCTTGACCACGCCGTCGGCAAGCTCGAGCCCGCTGACGCGCTCTAAAAAGCTGAGATCGACATCTTGGCCCAGGGCCAACACCAAGGAGTCGCCCTCAATGGTTTCGAATTCGCCGGTCGGTTGCGGGAAGTCTTTCTCGTCCAGACGCATTTTTTCGATCTTGAACTGCGCCTCGCCGGCCTCTTTGATAGTGGACAGCCAGCGGAACTGGATGCCTTCTTCCATGGCTTCCTGAACTTCGAAATCATGAGCGGGCATCTTCTCGCGCGTGCGCCGGTAAACGATCAGAGTTTCGGTGGCCCCGAGCCGTTTGGCGGTGCGCGCGACGTCCAGCGCCGTATTGCCGCCGCCGTAGACCAGAACGCGGCGGCCGAGCTCGGGCGGTTTGCCACCGTCGACACTGCGCAACACGCCCAAAGCATCCAGGATGCGGCTCGCATCGCCGGCCGGAATGTAAGCGCGCTTGGATACGTGCGCGCCGACCGCAAGGAATACCGCGTCAAACTCCTTGGTTTCGAGCACCTGCGCCAGATCGTCTACACGCGTGTTCAGCTTGATCTCGACGCCCATTTTCTCGATCCGGGCGATCTCGGCGTTCAGGACTTCGCGTGGCAGCCGGTACTTCGGGATGCCAAAGCGCATCATGCCGCCGGCCGCCGGACCAGCCTCGTAAATGACGACCTTGTGGCCCAGCCGCGCCAGATGATAGGCGGCCGAAAGACCTGACGGACCCGAGCCGACCACCAGCACGTGTTTGCCTGTCGCGGCAACCGGCTCGAACTGCCACCCGCGCCGAATCGCTTCATCGCCCAGGAAGCGTTCCACGGCGTGGATATTCACTTCGTGGTCCAGCCGCGCGCGATTGCATGCCGACTCGCAGGGATGGTAGCAGGCACGCCCCATGATGGCGGGCAGCGGGTTGTTCTCCACCAGCGATTTCCAGGCTCCGTAATAATCCCCGGATTCGGCGCGATACAGCCAGGATTGGATGTCCTCACCCGCCGGGCAGCCGTGATTGCAGGGCGGAAGCCGGTCCACATAAACCGGGCGCTCCGTACGCCATGAGCCGGTGTGATTGACCAGGCTGGAGCCGACATCCAGCGTTATCGCAAAGGGTTTCGTCATGGGCGGGCCTCCCCGTTCTGCAGCCCGAATCGTTGGATATTGCGATCCGCAATCGCCTGGATTGCGGCGATGCGCTCCTCGTCGCGTTGCGGCCGGAATAGGTGCGCAAATCGCTTCTGCAGTTTCAGATACTCTTCGGCGGGACGCCTGTGCCGGATTACCGTGCGTTCCGTAACGTCACCGTATTCCGCTTCAAACAGCGGAAACAGCCCGCTTTCGACTGCCAACCGAGCGACTTTGATGGTGTCGTGCGGCTCCGACCCCCATCCTAACGGGCAGGGAACATGAATGTGGATATAGCGCGCGCCGCGAATCGGGATCGCCTTCTCCACCTTATACTCAAGATCGTGCAGTTCGGCCACGGATGCTGTCGCGACATAGGGGATGGAATGGGCCATCGCTATCAGCGGCACGCTTTTCCCCTGCCCAAACACATTCCCCGGTTTGGCGCCCACTGGAGGTGTAGTGGCGGTGCGTGCGGCTGGCGGGGTGGTGCCCGAGCGCTGCACGCCCGTATTCATATAGGCTTCGTTGTCGTAACAGATGTAGAGCACGTCGTCATTGCGTTCGAACATCCCCGATAAACAACCCAGGCCGATATCGGCCGTGCCACCGTCGCCGCCCTGCGCGATGATGCGGACTTCGTTCTTGCCTTGCGCCTTCATCGCCGCCACGACTCCCGCCGCCACCGCCGCGGCGTTCCCGAACAGCGAATGTATCCAGGCCACCTGCCAGGATGTCTCCGGATACGGCGTCGAAAACACCTCCAGACAGCCGGTAGCGTTCACTGCCACCAGATTTCCGTCAGAAGCTCGCATGGCCGCGTCCACCGCGTAGCGCGCTCCCAGTGCTTCCCCGCAACCTCGGCATGCCCGGTGCCCGCAGTTCAGCGCGTTGGAACGCCGCGCATCCGACTGCACCGTTCGGACGGCCGGATCCAGCAGGCGATTGCCGACCGTGAACGTACCGGTTTGATAAAACTTGATCTGTTGAAACGGCATCGATGCTCCTACACCATCTTGGTTGGCAGCGTGGCAAGATCCTTCAAAATGCTTTCGGCGGCTGGTCCCGAGCGCCGGGTTGCGTTCTCACGCGCCAGTTGCCGGTTGATCACGTTCCAATTCAAATCCAGGAAAGTGACGCTTTCGAGCGCATCCGCTTTCGCCTGACGGAAGAGCTTGAGCAAAGACGCTTTCGTGATCGGACGTCCACCCAGCCCCGCGATGACGGTGAAAACTTTTTGTCGCCGCCCTGCCAGCGCCATCTGGACATCCGTTGCCAGCATTCCGCCCAAGCCGACCGATAGAGATTTCTCCACCACAACAACGCGTTTTGCATTCATCAGCGCGCGGCAGACGGCTTCCAGCGGGAATGGGCGATACGAGCAGATGCTGATGGAACCGATCAGGACGCCTTGGTCGCGTAACTCGTCGATGGCTTCCTGGATAGTGCCGTTCACCGATCCCAGCGCGACTACAACGATTTCCGCTCCGTCCAGCCTGTACGGCCGCAAAAGGCCGCCAGACTCGCGCCCGAACATTTCGTAAAATTCGCCGCTGATCTCTGGGATTCGCTCCAACGCCTGCAATTGCTTGTTGTGCGCCAGGTAGCGGACTTCTGTAAACGCGTCCGGCCCCACCATGGCGCCAATCGATACGGGCTCGGCCGGATCCAGCACCTGTCTGGGTTCAAAGCGCGGGAGCCACGCGTCCACCTGATGCTGCAGAGGAAGATCGATCCGGTCGTAGGCATGCGTGAGTATGAACCCGTCCACGCAGACCATCACCGGGCAGGACAATTCTTCGGCCAGGCGAAAGGCCTGGATGTGCAGGTCGGTGGCTTCCTGATTGGTCTCGGCGAAGAGCTGGATCCACCCGGAGTCGCGCATCGACATCGAATCGGAATGGTCGTTCCAAATGTTGATCGGCGCGCCGATCGCGCGATTGCCGATCGTCATGACGATGGGCAGCCCGAGCCCAGCCGCGTTATAGACCGCCTCCGCCATGAACAGCAATCCTTGGCTGGCGGTCGCGGTGTAGGTGCGCACGCCGGTGGCGGATGCGCCGATCGCCACCGAAAGCGCTCCGAATTCCGATTCGACGTTTAGAAATTCGCAACCCGCCAATTCGCCGGATTTCACCAGCTCGCCCAAGCCTTCGACGATGTGAGTTTGGGGCGTAATCGGGTAGGCGCAGATCACCTGCGGCCGGCACATCGCGACCGTTTCGGCGATCGCTCGCGAGCCTTCAATCTGCTTCCACATGGGTTTCCTCCCGGATGGCGCACAAATGCTCCAGCGGCGGTTGCGCTACGGCCTGCTTCACCTGTTCAAAGGCAGCTTCCGCCGCCGCGGCGTTGGTCTCGCCAATCTTGCTTGGAAATTTCTGACGAATGGCCGCTAACACCGAGGCGAGGCGCAATTCACCCGTCATGGCGGCGAATCCCCCCAGCAGTGTGCTGTTGGGCAGAGGCTTTCCGATATAGCGGAGCGCCAGTTCCGTCGCGGGGACTGTCAATACGTGGTCCTGGGGCAGGCTCTTCAGGAAGCTAGCCACACCAAGCTGATCCAGGCTGCGGGCGGAATTTATCAGCACGTAGCCTTCGGGCTGGAGGCCTTCGAACAGGCCCGCTTGGTTCAGCAATGTCGGATCCTGGATAATCAGCGCGTCGGGCTGCGTCACCGGCTCGCGCGAGCGGATAGGCCGGTCGGAAATGCGGCAGAAGGCCATCACCGGCGCGCCCATGCGCTCGGAGCCAAAACTCGGAAAGGCCTGAGCATGGCGGCCTTCGAGAAAAGCGGCGATGGAGAGCATCTCGGCGGCAGATACGACGCCTTGCCCCCCGCGTCCATGTATTCGTATTTGCACTGTGTCAGGCAGAGGTGCAACTCATTTGCCGCCTGGACGATGTTGAAAAGACAGGGGTGAGGGAATTCTCGCCAAATATTTGGGTGTTATGCCCCAGCTATCCCTGGTAGCCCGCTCAATTGTGTCGTTCAAAAACGGCGAATCAGGGGACTCATGAGCGCGCATGCCAGAAGCGCGGCGGACCAGAGGACGGCTAGCAGGATCAAGCGCGGGGTCTGTTTGCGCTTCATCTCTATCCGAACTTCCATCTTGATGAGTTCTTCTTCGCGAATTCGGGCGCGTTCCACATCAGAAAGTGTCATAACGTTTAGCCTTTCTCAGCCGCTTGAATCGGCGGCGTTTACCTAACGGGTCTAAAAAACGCTCCCACCAGCGCGGTCGCGGTTGGGAGAAGACCTGCACGAGACTCCGGGGAGCATTCGGCGCCACCCAGGATTTCAACACCTGCTTCAATTCGTAATCAGTGAGTGGTTCCATACGGTCGCGGACTCCCTACATTTCCTTTCAGCGGTGCGAGCATTCGCTTCAAGTTTTCTCGCGCGCGATGCAGGCGGGATTTTACGGTTCCCAGGTCGGCCCCCACAGTCTGGGCGATTTCTTCTAGAGAAAGCTCTTCATATTGGAACAGGACCAGGACCTCCCGCTGAAGTGGCGGCAGATCCTGGATCGCCTTTCCTACGATAGTCGCGATCTGGAACCCGGCAACATCCACTGGCTGAGCAGTAAACTGCTCTTCGTCTAATTCCTTCCAGCGATTCTTATCCCGGCGAGCCATCTTGAGCACAAGGTTTCGCGCGACGCCAAGAAGAAAGCTCCGCATGCTTCCGCGCTTAGGGTCGAATCTGCCAGGCTGACGCAATAGCGTGAGAAATACGTCCTGTGTAATGTCTTCTGCCGCCTCAGTTGAGTTCATCATTCTTCAGACGAAGCGGTAGACCGCGTCTTTGTGTTCATTGAAAACCTCCTGAAGGTCAGATCCCGTCAACGTTTCCTCGAATCAATGGTAATTACCCGCAGCCTGCTCCAAAGATACGGTCCAGGCCTGCTAACCGCGAATCAAATGCCGTCCAGCTCTGAGCAAAACCGCTCATCTGGGTTTCAAATCGCGCAGAACGTGCGGTTGTTGACCTAAGTCGTTGTGGGATTTCGCGCATCTCTCGCCTTTGGGAACAGCGACGCAGTGTCGATCCGATTGTTGATGGGGCAGCGCCCGAGTTCGGGCGCCACGACACGATCCCGATGCATCCAAAGCAGTTCAAATATCGGACTCGTTCGGTCGCGTAAATGAAATTGTGCGTCGAGCTTTTCGCATCACGTGCCTTGGTTGCGCATTTGCACTCATGCGTTCCGTTTTTGCGCGCTTCTCGACGAAACGTGCCTTTATCGGCTTCTTTTATATACCGAGGGAGGTTAAACCACGTGGAACCTTCGGACCGCACAATGACCACCTATGAACTCCTCCGCAAACACGGAGTCGACCGACGCTCTTTCCTAAAATTTTGCACTCAATCGGCGGCCGCTCTCGGCTTGAGCGCCGCATTTGTCCCCAAGGTCGTGGAGGCCATGGAGACGAAACCGCGCATCCCGGTGATCTGGTTGCATGGCCTGGAGTGCACCTGCTGCAGCGAATCGTTCATTCGCTCCTCGCACCCAATCGCGCAGGATGTAGTTTTGAACTTGGTGTCGCTGGATTACGACGACACGCTGCAAGCCGCGGCCGGCTTCCAGGTGGAAGAGATCCGGCGCGATGTGATGAAAAAATACAAGGGTGGCTACATCCTGGCGGTGGAAGGAAACGCGCCCACCAATGATGGCGGCGTCTATTGCACGATCGGCGGCGAGAGTTTCCTGAACATCCTCCAAGAAACGGCTCGGGACGCGAAAGCCATCGTGGCGTGGGGCTCCTGCGCATCGAACGGCTGCGTACAAGCTGCCAAGCCGAACCCGACCGGCGCGAAGCCCGTGCACGAGCTGATCACAGACAAACCGATCATCAACGTGCCGGGCTGCCCGCCCATCGCCGAAGTGATGACCGGCGTGCTGACGCACATTCTTACTTTCGATGCGCTGCCGGAATTGGATCGGCAGGGCCGCCCCAAGATGTTTTACGGCCAGCGCATTCACGACAAGTGCTACCGGCGCGCGTTCTTCGATGCCGGCCAGTTCGTGGAAGCCTGGGACGACGAAGGGGCGAAAAAGGGCTGGTGCCTGTACAAGATGGGGTGCCGAGGGCCGACGACTTACAACTCCTGCTCCACGTTCAAATGGAACTGCGGCGCAGGCTGGCCGGTCAATTCGGGCCACCCCTGCATCGGCTGCGCCGAAGAGAATTTCTGGGACAACGGGCCGTTCTATCAACGCCTGTCCAACGTGATTTTGCCGGGAATCGAGGCCACACCCGATAAGATCGGCAAGACCTTAACGGTGGTTTCGGGCGCCGCACTTGCGGCTCATCTCACATCCACGGTGACCCGTCGGCAGTTCGCGAAGGGGAAAACAGATGAGCCGCCCGCTGGCGGCGAGCAGAAAGGCAAGGAGTAAACCATGTCCAGACGCGTAGTAGTCGATCCCGTAACCCGTATTGAAGGCCACCTGCGCATCGAAGCCATGCTGAACGACAAGGGCATGGTGGACGACGCCATCTCCTCGGGGACCATGTGGCGCGGTTTGGAAGTGATCCTGAAGGGTCGCGATCCGCGCGACGCCTGGGCGTTCTGCGAGCGCATCTGCGGCGTGTGCACGACGGTGCACGCGCTCGCTTCGGTTCGTTCGGTGGAAAACGCTCTCAATATCACGATCCCCAAGAACGCCGAAATCATCCGCAACATCATGGAGCTGGCGCAGTATGTCCAGGACCATGTAATTCACTTCTACCATCTGCATGCGCTGGACTGGGTGGATGTGGTGTCGGCCCTGAAGGCCGATCCGGCAGCCACTGCGGCGCTGGCGCAGAAAGTCTCGCCGCACTGGCCGACTTCGACTCCCGGCTATTATTCCGATGTCGCCGGGACGCTCAAGAAGTTCGTCGAGTCCGGCCAGCTCGGGATCTTCCAGAACGCCTATTGGGGCCATCCAGCCTACAAACTGCCGCCGGAGGCCAACCTGATGGCTGTGGCGCATTACCTGGAAGCGCTCAAGTGGCAGAAAGAGGTCATCAAGATCCACACCGTGTTCGGCGGCAAAAATCCGCATCCGCATTACCTGGTGGGTGGCGTCGGCTCGGCAATCAATTTGAACGGCGACAATGCCATCAACATGGAGCGGCTGGAGTTTGTGCACGGGTTGATCAAAGATGCGCAGCAGATCGTCGAACAGCTGTATATTCCCGACCTGCTGGCCGTGGCCTCGTTCTATCCGGAATGGACCACCTACGGCGGCGGCTTGGGCAATTACATGGCGTATGGCGACATTCCGCAGAGTGGCGTCAACGATCCATCCAAGTTCAAGTTCCCGCGCGGCGTGATCCTGAACAAGAACCTCAGCGAGGTGCTGCCGCTCGATCCGGCGGACACGAACCAGATCCAGGAACAGGTCCCGCACTCCTGGTATAAATATCAGGACGGAAAAGCAGCTCTGCATCCTTGGGAAGGTGTCACAGAGGTGAACTACACCGGTCCCAAGCCGCCCTTTGCGCAGCTGGACGAAAACGCTGGCTATTCGTTCGTGAAAGCGCCGCGCTGGAAAGAGCACGCCGTCGAAGTGGGTCCGCTGGCGCGCATGCTGGTCGGGTTCGCTAGCGGACGCGACGAGTACAAAGAAGTCGTCACCGAGGCATTGGGCCGGCTCAAGCTGGAACCGGCGGCATTGTTCTCGACGCTCGGCCGCACCGCGGCTCGTGGCTTAGAGACCAAGCTGGCCGCGAAATGGCTGCTCGAAGAGTACGACCGGCTGATCGCCAACTTGAAAGCCGGCGATTACACCACCGCCGACACCAAGCGCTGGGATCCGAAGACCTGGCCGGAAGACTGCAAAGGCTTCGGGGTTGAAGAAGCGCCGCGCGGTGCGCTGGGTCACTGGATCCACATCAAAGATCAAAAGATCGCCAATTATCAGATCGTGGTGCCCAGTACCTGGAACGCCTCGCCCAAAGACGGCAAGGGACAGCGGGGAGCCTATGAGGCGGCGTTGATGGGAACGCCGATGGCGGATCCGAAACGTCCGCTCGAGATTCTCCGGACCATCCACTCGTTCGACCCCTGCCTGGCCTGCGCCACGCACGTCACCAGTCCCGAGGGCGAGACCTTAGCTGAGGTGATCGTCCGCTAGGAGGATTCGATGGCAACCACTCATACGACCAACGTAGCGGGGGCGGCGCCGCCGGCGGGAAAGCCGCCGCTTCCTCCGCCCAATATTCCCCTGCCCAAGCTGGAGGCGGAAGCGATTCCGCCGCCCGGTTTGATCGCCGGCCGGAAGTACGTGTGGGAATTTCCCATCCGGCTTTCGCATTGGATCAACGCGATCGCGATTTTCGTGCTGTTCGCCACCGGGCTCTTTATCGCTGCTCCGATTCTCATGCCCGCTGGCGAAGCAGCTAATCACTTCGTGATGGGGCGGGTACGCGAATTTCATTTCATCTTCGGACTTGCGCTGATTCTCGGCGTGTTGATCCGCGTGTACTGGTTCTTCGTTGGAAATAACTACGCTCGCAGCGGATTCCCGATGTTCTGGAAGTTCTCCTGGTACAAAGCGGTAATCCAGCAGGTCATCGATTATCTGCATCTGGAACGCGGGCGAATTCACATCGGACACAACTCGCTGGCCGGCGCCTCGTACGCGGCGTTCTTTGCCATGTGCGGCTTTGAAGGCGTGACCGGAATGGCGTTATATTCCGAGTCGAATCCCGGCGGCTTCTGGGACAAGCTGACCGGCTGGTGCATTCCACTGCTGGGCGGTTCATTCCGCGTCCACATGTGGCACCATCTGGTGGCCTGGCTCATCATGGTGTTCGTGCTGTTCCACATCTACATCGTGCTGTATGACGTGCAGTTGTACAAGAACGGTCTCGTGGACTCGATCATTGCCGGTCCGAAGTTTTACGAGCCCGGAGATCACGATGCGGATACCTGGATCAGTTGATTTCGCTGAACGGACGGCGTGCTGCGCAGCGGCCCCTGGAGAAACTTGCCGCTGCGTGCATCCGTGCGTTCACGAACAAACCGCGCCGGTTTTGCTGCTCGCCATCGGGAATCCGCTCATGGCCGACGATGGTGCGGGACAGGAGATTCTGTCCCGCCTGGAGTCTGCCGCTGATGAATGGGGCTCCGAGGTAGAGTTGCTGGACGGCGGAACCCAGGGACTTGCTCTGTTGGGTAAGTTCGAGCAGCGCAAGGCGGTGGTGTTCCTGGATGCCGTGCGGTTGGGCGGCGAAGCCGGCGCGGTGCATGTGCTAACAGGCGAGGAGTTGATCCAGATGGGCCGCCGTCCTGCCACCTCCGCACACGAGGGGAGCGCTCCCGATATTTTGAGGGCCCTCCAGTTGCTCGGAGACACCCCGGAACAGATTGTATTGGTTGGAATTGAGCCCAAGAAGATCGAAACCGGTATCGGTTTGTCGCCAGAAGTGCTTGGAAGCATTGGACTGGCGGCCGGTTTTGCGCGCATGGCCGTCGACCGGGTGCTTTCACCCAGGGCTCATTAGCTGATCTCAGCTCAAACGTTCTTCTGCATCTGAGTAGGAGGGTGGTATGTGCCTGGCGGTACCCGGAAAATTAGTAGAAACACAGTCGATCAGTGAAAGCCGGGTCGGCGTGGTGCAGTTCGGCGGAATCAAGCGCTCGGTTTTTCTTGATTTTGTGCCGGAAGCCCAAGTGGGCGACTACGTATTGGTTCATGTCGGCTTTGCCATCAGCCGCATGGACGAAGAGGAAGCGCAGCGCACCTACAAGCTCCTGGAACACATCGGGATGCTCGAAATCGAGGACCCGGCGTTTTCGGGCGACCCGGACGCAGCCGAGTCGTTGGCCTCAATTGAGCGCAGCCCAAATCCTGGCCCCGAGACGGCCGAACCGATTCCCGCGACTGGGGGCAACAATGCGATACGTTGACGAGTACCGCGATCCCCGCATCGCCCAGGCGCTGGTGGACCGGATTCACACGCGGACCAAGAAACCTTGGGTTTTGATGGAAATCTGCGGTGGGCAGACGCACACGTTGATGCGCTACGGCATCGACGAACTCATTCCCCCAAAAGTAGAGTTGGTGCACGGGCCGGGCTGCCCGGTTTGCGTAACGCCGATCGAGGTGGTCGACAAGGCGGCTGAAATCGCAGCGCGCCCGGACGTGATCTTCGTTTCCTACGGCGACATGTTGCGCGTGCCGGGGACGCGCTCGGACCTGTTTCGGGTGAAGGCGCACGGCGGCGATGTTCGCATTGCGTATTCGCCCATGGAAGCGGTCAAGATTGCAGCCAATAACCCCTCGAAAAAGGTCGTTTTCTTCGGAATCGGTTTTGAAACGACGGCTCCGGCGAATGCGATGGCGGTCTGGAAAGCCCGCGAATTGGGCCTAAAGAACTTCTCGGAGCTGGTATCGCACGTACTGGTTCCGCCAGCCATCCGCCTGCTGCTCAATTCTGCCGAAAATCGCGTGCAAGGTTTCATCGCGCCGGGCCATGTGTGCACCGTAATGGGCTATTGGCAATATAAGGCGCTGGTCGACGAATTCCATGTTCCCATCGTCGTGGGCGGCTTTGAGCCGGTGGATCTGCTGGAAGCCATCCTGATGCTGGTCACCCAGCTGGAAAACGGCCAAGCCAAGGTGGAAAACCAGTATGGCCGCACAGTAGACTACGCCGGCAATCATCCGGCGCAAGTCATCATGGAAGAGGTGTTCGAGGTGGCCGACCGCAAGTGGCGCGGCATTGGCACGATCCCGATGAGCGGCTTGCGGTTGCGCGACGAATTCGCCGTCTATGACGCCGAAAAGATCTTCGGCGTCGAGGCACTGGAAGCCGAAGAACCGGCCGAATGCATTGCGGCTCAGGTGCTCCAAGGTTTGAAGAAGCCGATCGATTGCGCAGCGTTCGCCTGCCAATGCACGCCCGAGCACCCGCTGGGGGCGCCCATGGTTTCTGCTGAAGGCGCGTGCGCGGCCTATTACCAATACCGGAGGCACGCTGCCAGTCTGAAGTGCATCGCTTGAGGAAGAAACTCGTATGAGCGCGCTTACATTGAACTGTCCCGTGCCGGCGGTCGCGCGCGACCACGTCTCGTTGGGCCATGGCAGCGGTGGTAAGTTGTCGGCGGAACTGATGCGTGACGTGTTCTTGCCGGCCTTCCGCAACGAAACACTGGAGCGGCTGGAAGATCAGGCCACGGTAAAGCTGGGCAATGTCCAGATCGCGATGACCACGGATTCGTTTGTCGTGAAACCGCTATTCTTTCGCGGCGGCGATATCGGCTCCCTGGCAGTGCACGGCACCGTGAACGATCTGGCGATGGGCGGCGCGACCCCGCTATTCCTGAGCGTCGCGTTCATTATTGAAGAAGGCCTGCCCATGGAGACACTGCGGCGTGTCACGGCGTCACTCGGCAGGGCTGCCTCGGCGTGCGGTGTGCAAGTGATCACTGGCGACACCAAAGTAGTCGATAAAGGAAGCGGCGACGGCGTGTTCATCAACACCACGGGCTTGGGTCTGACGCCGGAAGGCCTGTACCTTTCGGCGGGTGCGGCTCGCCCGGGCGATGCCGTAATCCTGAGTGGATTCATCGGCGACCATGGCATCGCCATACTGGCCGAGCGTGAAGGATTGGAATTCGAAACCCAGGTGGAGAGCGATTCGGCCCCGCTGCATACGCTAGTGGCACAAATGTTGGAGACCACGCGCGCCATCCGCTGCTTGCGCGACCCCACGCGCGGAGGCGTGTCCAGTTCGTTGAACGAAATCGCGGCCCAATCGCAAGTCGGCATTCTGCTCGAAGAAGAAGCTATTCCGGTGCGGGACGAGGTGCGGGGCGCCTGTGAAATGTTGGGCCTGGACCCGCTCTACGTTGCGAATGAAGGAAAGCTGCTGGCCATCGTCGATCCAAGCGACGCTGATAAACTGGTCGCCACTATGCGCCGCCACCCGCCAGGCTTAGAAGCGCGCCAAATCGGAATTGTGACCGAATCCGATCGCGGCTGGGTGACCATGCGAACCGTGCTCGGCACGACGCGCATCGTCGATATGTTGGCCGGAGACCAACTGCCTCGCATTTGCTGACAGCTATGCACGAAATGGGCATTGCAACGTCGGTTTTGGATGCGGCCAGGAATGAGGCCGCCAAACGGCTGGGCTCGCGCGTATTAAAAGTCGGCCTGCGAATCGGTGAATGGTCCGGTGTCGATCCGGAATCGCTGCGGTTTTGTTTCGAGGTCTTGGCCAACGGGGATGGTGCGCCCCCACCAGAGCTGGAAATCGAATTCTTGAAGCGGCAAAATCGCTGTCCCATATGTGGCAATGTGTTTGCTTTAGAAAGTTTTCAAATTGAGTGTCCCCGCTGCGGCGGGGCGGTTACAGAGCCGGTCAGTGGAGATGAACTAGAACTCGCCTTCGTGGAATTGGAGGAACCGTGACCAGGGTAGATGTAAAGCAGAAGGTCCTGAGCGAAAATGATCGCCTGGCCGGCACGCTTCGGGAAAAGCTCGCTGAGAACGGCGTTTACTGTCCAAATTTCATCAGTTCTCCCGGCGCGGGAAAGACTTTGCTGTTGGAGCGTACGCTCGAGCGTATGCCGCGCGATGCGCGCCTGGCGGTATTGACCGGCGATATTCAGACCGATAACGACGCCAAACGTCTGGCGCGCTATGGCTTTCCGGTCCGTCAGATCAGTACGGGAGGCTCATGTCATCTGGACGCCCGCATGGTCGAGCGCGCTCTGGGGGAATGGACGATTGCATCTTTGGACTATCTGTTCATCGAAAACGTCGGAAACCTCGTTTGTCCAGCTAGTTACGATTTGGGCGAAAACGACAAGATCGTGATCCTCAGCGTGACCGAAGGCGAGGACAAGCCGCTGAAATATCCGGCCACGTTTGCGCGTGCCGGCCTGGTGATTATTAACAAGATAGACCTGCTGCCGTACGTCTCGTTCGATCTCGAACAGGCCAAGGAGAACGTTCGCAAAGTTCACCCGAGCGCCGAAATTCTGGAAGTTTCGTCCTCTACCGGTGACGGTCTCACCGATTGGCTCGCGTGGCTCGACACGAAACACAAATCGTGCCAAGCGCGCCGAATGGATTTCGCCACAGGTTAGCACCAATCCGTCGAGGGTCTCCTCCTCCAGACCTGTCGATCGGATGAATCGGCCGGACCGGCATGCGCCAGTCCGGCCCTTTTTTTGGGGCATTTCACCCAAGTGAGGGGCTGGTACCAAAAGAACTGCGACCGGTTTCATTGGCTTAGATCCGGCTGCCTCTGGAAGACTACCTGCTCCCTTGCAAAGTGAATGCATGGCTGCCTACCAGACATCCGTTCCGCCGTTCGCATCGACTGCCAAGGATTGGGATCGCTGATCGCAGCTCTTGGGCGTCGCGGCTATGAAGTGATTGGACCGCGCCTGAAAGATGGCGCGATCTGCTACGGGCCCATTGAGCACTTGGACGATCTACCAATGGGTTGGACATCGGAGCAAGGCCCGGCATCTTACCACTTGAAGCGCAGAGCCGACGCCGCTCTGTTCGGCTTCGCAAATGGACCGAATAGTCTCAAGGATTTTATCCATCCTTCACAGATAAAGTTATTCAGCGTGCAGACGAACGGCGGGTCGTTCAACATTCTGCCAAACACTGAGCCTGCGCCTCGTTACGCGTTCGTGGGCGTGCGAGGCTGCGAGCTGGCCGCCGTGGGACTGCAGGATCGGGTCCTGCTGGGCGGGCATGCCTGCGATCCCGTATACCGCGCGCGGCGCGACAACGCAGTGATCATCGCGGTCCAGTGCTCGGAACCTTCCAACCTTTGCTTCTGTTCCTCGATGGGCACTGGTCCGCGAGCTACCAGCGGTTACGATCTGGCTCTTACGGAAATCATCGGACCGGGCACGCACGAATTTCTGATCGAAATAGGAAGCGAACTCGGCGCGGAGCTGGTTTCCGAGATCGAGTTTTCCGACGCATCCGGCGAACTGCAGCAGCAAGCCAACGACATCTCACAGTCGGCCGAGGCGGTTATGCATAGGACGCTGGAGACGCAGGGCCTGCGCGAGCTGCTGCGCGACAACTTCGATCATCCGCATTGGGACGATATCGCGCGGCGATGCCTGGCCTGCGGCAACTGCACTCAGGTATGCCCCACCTGCTTTTGCGTGACGGTGGAAGATTCCAGCGACGTGGCCGGAGAGCAAGCCGAGCGCTGGCGCAAATGGGACTCCTGTTTTACGCTCGCGTTTTCCTACATTCACGGCGGCAGCGTGCGCGTTTCCACCAAGTCGCGCTATCGCCAGTGGCTCAGCCACAAACTGTCGTATTGGCACGATCAGTTCGGCTCGTCGGGCTGCGTCGGCTGCGGGCGCTGCATCGCGTGGTGTCCAGCAGGAATCGATCTGACCCAGGAAGTGGCGGCGATCCGCGCTGGGTCCAAATCGGATTGAAAGAGGATTTGCAAATGATCAGCACACAGGAATTCATTCAATTGACCAAGGAACAGGACCTGCTCAAAGCGTTCGGGCCGCAGCACCTGGAGCGGTTAGCCTCTCTGGCCGAAGAAGTGGACTTTCACCGTGACCAGATCGTCTTCCATGAAGAAGAGCATCACGGCAAGTTCTATCTGATCCTGGACGGCAGCGTGGGGCTGGAGATCATGACGGCGCGGCATCCGGTATTGCTGCAGACGCTGCATGCAGGCGACGCAATGGCCTGGTCGTCGCTGACCAACGGCGGTAGCGGCGCTCATTTCGAAGCGCGAGCGCTGACCAGCACGCGTGCGCTGGCGTTCGATGGCGCCAAACTCCGTGAAGCCTGCGACGCCGACCCGGCCTTCGGCTATCGCATGATGAAGGCTCTGCTTTCTCTGGTTACCGAGCGGCTGGATATCACCCGCATGCAGTTGCTGGACATGTACGCCATGCCGGGAGCGGTTCGTGCATGACGGCGCGCTTGCCATCCACGTTTGACCCGATGCTTCCGGTACCGGTGCGCGTCGCCAGCGTCAGCCGGGAAACGTACGACACGTGCACTCTGGTTACGGAGCCGCTGGACGGAGAGAAGCTGCCGCCGTTCGCGCCGGGGCAGTTCAGCATGCTGTATCGGAACGGAGTAGGCGAAATTCCGATTTCGATCAGCGGCGATCCAGGTTTGGAAAATCGGCTGGTGTATACGATCCGCGCCGTAGGGGCGGTCAGCACGTCTTTGGTGAATCGGCACGCCGGCGATCTCATCGCGATGCGCGGCCCGTACGGGAGTTCCTGGCCGGTCGAGAAAGGCGAAAGTGGCGACGTGCTGGTGGTCGCCGGCGGGATCGGTTTGGCGCCGCTGCGGCCTGCGATTTATCACGTGCTGCGGAATCGGAACCGCTACGGCAAGCTGACCGTGCTTTATGGCGCGCGCAGCCCCAAAGAGCTGCTGTTCGCGAAAGAGCTAAAGGCCTGGAGCGCCCAGAAAGACACCCAGGTGCTGACCACGGTGGATACCGGAGAGCCCGGTTGGCGCGGTCACGTGGGTGTCGTGACCAAGCTGTTCGAATACGCCCCGCTCCGGCCGGAGCGGCTAGTCGCAATGACCTGCGGCCCGGAGATCATGATGCGCTTTGTGGTGCGCCAGCTCGAAGCGCGAAAGATCGCCGATGAAAACGTCTATCTTTCGATGGAACTGAACATGAAGTGCGCGGTCGGGTTCTGCGGACATTGCCAGATGGGTCCTTACTTCGTGTGCAAAGACGGTCCGGTGTTCAGTTATGCCCAGATACGGCGTTGGATGGGAGGCCATCGTGAGCTCTAGAACAGATGCCAAAAAGCCTCGCATTGGGGTTTTCAAGTTTGCCTCCTGCGATGGCTGCCAGCTCAGCTTGCTGGATCTGGAAGACCAGTTGGTCGCCTTGGCGGATGCGGTGGATATCGCGTTTTTCCCCGAAATGTCCAGCAACATGCGCAAGGGCCCCTATGACATCGGCCTGGTGGAAGGTTCGGTGACGACGCATCACGATGCCAGCCGAATTCATGACATCCGGAAACAGTGCAAAATATTGGTAGCGATCGGCGCCTGCTCAACCGCCGGAGGAATCCAGGCGCTGCGCAACTGGAACGACTCCAAGCAATGGGTCGCGCAGGTGTACGCTCATCCGGAATACATCCAGACGCTGGGCATGTCGACTCCGATTTCCGAGCACGTTCCGGTAGATTTCGAGCTGCGCGGCTGCCCGGTCAGCAAGCATCAGCTCTTGGAACTGGTGAGCGCGACGCTGGCAGGCCGCAAGCCGAGCATTCCGACATATAGCGTGTGCATGGAATGCAAGCGCGCGGGCAATGTATGCGTCGCGGTGGCGCACGGCACGGCGTGCCTGGGTCCGGCGACGCAGGCCGGGTGCGGGGCGATCTGTCCCAGCTTCAACCGCGGCTGCTACGGCTGCTTTGGCCCGGCGGAGACGCTGAATACCGTGATTTTGGCCGACCGGCTGCTCGCGGGCGGCCGCCCGGCCGAGATGGTGGCGCGCGACTTCCGTTCATTCAACGCCTGGGCTTGGCCCTGCCGGCAGGCCAGCGAGCGAAAGGCTACGTCATGAGCGTGGAAACGGCGCCTCGCAAGAAGAACGGAACCATCAAAGTCGATTACATGGCGCGCGTGGAGGGCGAAGGCGCGCTGTTCGTCAAGCTGAAGAATGATCAGGTTCAAGACGTCAAGTTGAAAATCTTCGAGCCCCCGCGCCTGTTCGAAGCTTTGCTGCGGGGCCGGCATTTCAACGAGGCGCCCGACATAACCGCGCGCATTTGCGGGATCTGCCCGGTGGCGTATCAGATGACCGCGGTGCAAGCGATTGAACGCGGGTTGGGGATCCGGGTCCATCCCATGGTGCGCGAGCTGCGCCGGCTGCTGTATGCGGGCGAGTGGATCGAGAGCCACGTACTGCACATATACATGCTGCACGCGCCGGATTTCTTGGGATACCGCGATTTCGTGGAGCTGGCGAAGGATCATCCCAAGCAGGCTACCGAGGCGCTGCGGCTAAAGAAGCTCGGCAATCAGATCATGACGCTGCTGGGTGGGCGGGAGATCCATCCGGTGTCGGCGGCGGTGGGCGGCTTCTACAAGACGCCGCAGCGGGCCGATCTCGAAAAATTAGCCGATGAGCTCAAGTGGGCGCTGGACACAGCCTGCTCAAAAGCGGAATTCCTGGCAGGGTTCGAATATCCCGATTTCGAGCAGACCTACGAGTTTGTAGCGCTGTCGCATCCGTCGGAATACCCGTTGAATGAGGGGCGGCTGGTCTCCAACAAAGGGCTAAACCTCGACGCCAGCCAGTATGAAGACTATTTCGTTGAGCAACATGTGAAGCATTCCAACGCGCTGCACTCGGTGATTCGCGGGCGCGGATCGTATCAGACGGGGCCGCTGGCGCGGTTCAATTTGAATTACTCCAAGCTGCCGAATGTTGCGCGACAGGTTACGGAACATTGCGGGCTGCGTGTGCCCTGTCTAAATCCGTTCAAGAGCATCCTGGCACGGGCGGTGGAGGTGGTATTCGCGCTCGACGAAGCGCTGCGGATCATCAAATTGTACGAGCCGCCGCCGGCCCCGCGTATGCCGTTTGAGGTTCACGCCGGCACGGGATACGCCATCACGGAGGCGCCCCGCGGCATCCAGTTCAACAAGTACAGCTTCGATGAGCACGGGCTGATTCTCTCGGTGAAGATCGTGCCGCCGACATCGCAAAACCAGAAGCGGATCGAAGACGATCTGCGCAACTTTATTCCCACCATTGTGTCGCAGCCGGTGGAAGAGATTACGCGCCGCTCCGAGCAGGCCGTACGGAACTACGATCCGTGCATCTCCTGCGCGACCCATTTTCTCAAGCTCATTTTGGAGCGGGAGTGATGCGGATCATCGGGTGCGGCAATACCGACCGGGGCGATGACGCGGCCGGCATCCTGGTGGCGCGCCGCCTGGCGGAGCTCGGCCTGGATTCCATTGAACATTCGGGCGACGGTTTTGCCCTGCTCGAACTCTGGCACGGCGCCGACGATGTGGTCCTCGTCGATGCCATTGTGAGTGGAGCGCCGCCGGGAACTATCTCGCCCTGGGATGCCGGCGCCGACCCCATAAAATCGCAACACTGCCGCTGCTCCACGCACGTGTTCGGGCCCGCTGAAGCAATCGAGATCGCGCGCGCGGTCGGCCGGTTGCCGGAGCGCATTCGGATCATTGGTATCGAAGCGGTGCAGTTCGAGCCGGGATCTGAGCCGGTACCCGACGTCATGCAAGCCGTAGAAGACGTGGTGCGGGAGCTCTACGAACAGAGCAAGGCTCGCGCCGAAGGCTGCTGCGTTGCGGATAGTTCCCCATGCAATTGAGCCATTTCACCCCACCGGAGCGGTGACGGCAGTGGATTTCTCCCAGTTCGATAAAGTTGCGGGTGGCACGCGGAACGGCGTTCCGATTGCATGTTCGTGAGGCGGAGATTTCTTATAGCCTATGTCTAAGCGATTACTCAACTTCGGCGTTCCTTCCGCGATTCTTTTATGCGGTTTGATCGTATCGTCGCCCTTTACCAGCTTCGGTAAGACCGAGTACACCAAGAAAGAGGGAAAGGGCTGCACGTATTGCCACACGGCGGCGGGCAAGAAGGATTTAAATGACGTCGGGAAGTGCTACGCCGAGCACGGTCATTCATTAGAAAACTGCGCCCCGAAATAAGATTAGGCGCGTGCGGGAGGAGGGCGGACAGTCTGGTCCGCGTACCCAAGGTTCTGCAGTTGCAGTGACAAAGGTATGCAAGGAGACTAAACCATGTTTACGCTTTGGATGGTCTGGATAGCTCTTACGCTGTTCGTAATTTCGCTGGCGCTGGTCAGAAAATATGCCGCGCGCGAAGAGGATGATCTGGTGCACTTGACCGGAGTCGCGGACGCCGTCATTACCCATCAGACGGAAGTGGCCCACAAGCTCGACAAGATCGACCGGTGGGGCAAGCTACTCACCGTGGCTGATCTCGTGTTTGGTTTTGTGCTGCTCGCCATTTCGATGTACACCACTTGGCAGAACAGCTTGGCGCTCGATAAATAGCTCTCGCCTCTTTCGTCAGCCCCGGCATGCATGCGAACCGGCTACACCTCCCGCGCATGCTGCCGGGCCGTTTTTTTTACGATTGCAGGCATTGCGGCGCCAACTATGTGGGCCTCGGCTTAGGCCGCTTCATAAGGAACATCAACGGAATCAAAGCCAGGCAAAGATAGCTCAATAGCCGGAAGACGTCGATGTAGGCCAGCATCGTAGATTGACGCAGCAGTTCGCGATAGATGATGGCTTGCGCCTGCTGCGCCGCGAGCGTCGGACTTGCGCCGGCCGTCTGTAGCGCGCGCTCCAGATACTGCAGGCGCGATGTATAGCTGGGATCGAGAGGCGTCAGGTGTCCGGCCAGGAAACTTTGGTGCGTCTGCGACAGCCGGTCCTGGAATGCGGTGACCAGCGATATGCCGATGCTGCCACCCATGTTGCGCGTCAGGTTGATCAATCCCGTGGCACTGCTGGTCTTCTCGCGCTCGATGTGCGAGAAGGCGGTCACGTTAATCGGCACGAAGAGGAACGCGAGACCGCCGCGCGAAATGGTCCAGGTGAACACGAACGTCCAGAATCCGGTCTGCAGGCTTAATGTTGACAGCCGGAACATGCCGAGCGATAGGATCAATAATCCGGTGACAACCAGCCAGCGCGGTTGTACCTTGGTGAGCAGCCTGCCCACTAGTGGCATGGTGAACAGTGTCAAGATCGCGCCTGGCGACAGCACCAATCCGGCCCATTCGGCCGTGTAGCCCATCAAGCTCTGCACCAGCACCGGGAGCAGAACGGTGGTACCGTACAACACCAGGCCGAGAGAGAACATCATAAACGTCGCCATCGCGAAGTTGCGGTTCGCGAACAGGCGCAGATTGACGATCGGTTGCTTTTCGCGCAACTCCCAAAAGACCGCGCCGACGAGCGCCATGACGCTCACGACCGTGCACCATACGATGAAGCGCGATCCAAACCAGTCTTCCCGCTGGCCCTTATCCAGCACAACCTGACCGAATCCCAGCCCGATACTCAACAAGCCCAGACCCATGAAATCAATTCGAAAACCGCGCCCCAGAGTCTTGCGAATCAGGTAAGGAGGGTCTTCAAGCAGCGTGGACGTCATGGTCATCGACAGAAGTCCGATCGGAACGTTGATAAAGAAGATCCAGCGCCAGGAGAAGTTATCGGTGATCCAGCCGCCCAGTGTCGGACCGATGATCGGCGCGACCACGACGCCCATGCCATAGACAGCCATGGCCATGCCTTGCTGCTTTTGCTCGAAGCTCTCCACCAGAATGGCCTGCGAGGTTGGTTGCAATCCACCGCCGCCGGTACCTTGCAGGATGCGGAACAGGATGAGCATGAACAGGCTGGGCGCCAAGCCGCACATCAAGGAGCTGACGGTGAAGATAGCGACGCAGGCCATGTAGAAGCGCTTGCGGCCGAATAGCATGTGCAGCCAGCCGGTGAGCGGGAGCACGATCGCGTTGGAGATCAGATAAGACGTAAGCACCCACGTGCTCTCGTCGATGGTAGCGCCGAGGTCGCCCGCTATATGCGGCAGGGAAACATTGGCGATGCTGGTGTCGAGGACCTCCATGAAGGTGGCCAGCATCACGGTGGCGGCGATCAGGGGCGGGCTGGTTCGGGGCCGCCATGCCGGACGTGATGCGGGAGCGGCTGCCGCCGTTTCAACGGGGACTTCCGACACCTAGCGCGTTTCCCCCACGCCGTGATCGGCGGCTTCAGTGGCGCTGTGCGCGTCGATATCCACGACTTCGTTTACGATTGCGCGAACCACCAGCTCATCGCCCACCTTGGAATTGATCATCAAGTGATACAGGTCGCGCGTTGGCCATTCCTTGCTGAAATACTTCTGGATGAAGGTGGCGCGCTCGTTATCGATGGCCGAAATGAGCTCGACGGCTTCGGCTTCGGTCCTGCCGGTCGCCTTGACGCGCCGCACCTTTTCCTCCCAAGGTGCGTAGATGAACACGTGGAAGGCGTCGCTCCGGTTGCGCAGCAGGTAGGTTGAGCCCCGGCCGACGATGACGCAGTTGCCTTGATCGGCCGCGCGCTCGATCACGCGCTGCATGAACGCCACCATGCTGTCGGCATCGAACTGATCCAGCGCATTGACAGGAAGACTGCGCTCAAAGCTGCCGCGCATGTACGTCTTCATGAGCCGGTAGAACAGTGAATCGCAGCGTTCATCGCAGCGCTGGACCGCGGCGGGGTCCACGTGAGCCAGGCGGGCGATTTCGGAGGTGAGGTTCTGATCCCAAAGGGTCCACCCCAAGCGCTCGGCCAGCAGCCGCGCGATATTTGCGCCACCGGCTCCAAACTCGCGCTCGATGGTGATGGTCCGGATCACAGGCGCCAAGCCCCACGATTATTTTAGCGCTGCCCGTCAAGCGCCAGCTCGATTGATTCTTGGAGCGAGGCCTATCCTGCGCCAGTCGCTTCCGCAGTTGTGAACGGGGACGTGAGGAGGACGGTTTAGCGGCCGAAATACTCGGCGTTCTTTTGGGCGAAGGTAGCCCATTTTTCCGGGAGGTCGTCCAGCGCAAAAATCGCCGAGACGGGGCAGACCGGCACGCAAGCTCCGCAATCGATGCACTCGACCGGATCGATATAGATCATGTTGTGCTCGCCGAAATTGGGCTCGTCTTTCTTGGGGTGGATGCAGTCCACCGGGCAAGCGTCAATGCATGCCGTGTCTTTCGTCCCGATACAGGGTTCCGCAATAACGTAGGCCATTCCGTCTCCAGAGTGCGAGCCGACCGGCCGCACGTTGGGTAAGCCTTATTATAGCGTGAGCGCCGATTCCAGCACGTTTCCGCAGTTGAACTGGTTTATTATCGAGTCAGATGGAAAAAAACCGGGCGCAATGGCGACGCACTGCGCCTCGGTTAGAGCTAAATATGCGCGCCTGACAGCGCGCGAGGACCAACCAAGCTTAGGCCAATCCGATTCGTTGCTGCAGGGCGACGAAGCGGGGTTCGTTGCGCAGGGAATCGAATTCCCTCCCGAGCAATTGCAGCGGGAGCGAAGTGTCGTGTGTGGATACGGCCTGTTCTAAGGCATCCAGCGTCTTTTCTTTGTCGTCGAGTCCGGCAAAGATGCAAGCGAACGTCACGGGCGAAACATAAGCTCCTTCCGATCGGAAAGTTAGGTTCGCAAGCTCGCGCTGCGCTTCGTCGATGCGGCCGGCGCGTGCGTAGCAATAACCCATCTGCCCGTGCAAGAGCGTGCGGCACTTCATCTGCGAGGCATTGGTGAAGTGCGCGATCGCGTCTGAAAATTGGCCTTTTCCCGCGTATGCCAGGCCGAGGCCGAGCTGCGGAAGCCCGTAATCGGGCGCCAAACGCGCGACCAGAGTGTGTTGCGCGATGGCTTCGTCATACCGGCGGCAAACTCCGTACAGCCATCCCAGGATGAAGTTGGGGAAGAGCGAGGCTGGATCCAATTCGAGCGCCCGCTCGACTTCGGAAACGGCTGCATCGAGCTGACCGCGGCAAGCGAGCTGGATTCCGTAAGCAATGTGGCCGACCGGATCGTGATGGTCCAGTTGTATGGCCTTCTCGAGTTCCTGTTCGCCAGCCGCCCAATCCCAGTCCAGGAGCGATAGGATGGCGCCCAACGCTACGTGAGCCTCCGGGAGCGAGGCGTCCAAGGATGCTGCTTTCAGGGCAGCTTCCTTCATCCGCGGACCCGTGGTGGAGGTGGAGTACAAACCGAACATGGAACTGACCAGCAGCGCTTCAGCCAAGGCGGCCCAAGCTGCTGCATAGTTCTCGTCCGACTCGACTGCCTTGGAAAACAACGTAACGCTCTGGACGATGTTATCGGGTGTCGCTAATTTCCAGTAATAGCGGCCCTGGAGATAGGCGTCTAGGCTCTCCTTGCGAGTGGAATGGCGCCGCGTGGCGAAGTCGCTGGCCGGCGTCATCAGGTCGGAGACCAGGGAGCGGGCCAATTGTTCGACGCCGCTTAGGTCTCCCGCGCGGCCGTCCACGGCCCCGGACCAGATATAGGAGCGGTCGGCATACCGCGCGAGCTGCAGGATCAAGTGAAATTCATCCTGCCGAAACTCGAGGCTGCCTTCCACGAGGAAATCGGGCCGGCTGGCGGATGAATGCCCCTTGCCGTCGCCGTTGGTGTCGCCGTTGTTTTGGCTAGTTTCGGCGAATCTCGCGATGACCTGGAAACAGCCTTCCCGAATGAGAACGTGAGCGAGGCGCCGCCGAATCTCTTCGGCCAAAGGCTCGGCATCGGGATTGGCATCGATCATCGAAAGCGGGGCAATCGCGATAGCGCGGCGCTGCTCTAGAATGCCTAGACTGGGTGTGGCGGCGCGAGGTTCGAAAATAGGCACGTAGCTGCCCTTGCGCAGCGTGATTCGGATGAGATCTTCGCGTCCTTCCGTGCGGTAGTATTCATCGAGTTTATGCCGCAGGCGTCGCGCCTCGACTCGAACGATAGAATCTACCCGCGGGTCAAATGCATCGCGGCGGTCGAATACTTCAAGACCGATCAGGTATTCCTTAAGCCGGTGGGGTTGCCCAAGCAGGCTTTCTTCCACAATGAATTGCAGGAAGCGGCGAATACGATGTGACTGAATGAACGCGCGGCTGCGGAGAATCTTGTCTAATTGAGCTCGAATCTCCGGTCCCGGAATTCCGTTCAATACAATCGTTTCTTCTTCTGTTGCGGATACTGCTGTAGGATTCATCTCGGTAGTTCGACACCGAGGACCGCTAACTAGTTACATGAAAAATGTGCCAGGGGGATGGCACGCTTTCGGCAGATTTCCGCTGGTCTCCCTTGGTGTTAGCCGGGGCGACCAAGCGGTGCACTTAACGGCTGCAAGCGCAGGACGGGCCGCGCTCACAAGTTCATGCTGGCGATATCGACCGGCGACCGGTGCCCTTCCACCACTACGATACCGCTTTCGGTAACATGATGCCGCCTGCGGTCCTGCTCCAGGTCGTAGCCAATGGTGGCGTCCGGCGGCACGTGTACGTTCTTGTCCAGAATGGCCCGCCGGATTCGCGCGCGGCGGCCTATATCGCAGTTATCGAAGATGATGGAATCCTCGATGTAAGCATGAGAGTGGACGCGGACACCGCGGCCGATTACGGACGTGCGCACCAATCCGCCTGACAGGATTGATCCGCCGGACACAATCGAATCGAGCGCCTGGCCCCGCCGGCCATCGGCGTCGAATATGAACTTTGCCGGCGCGTCGAAGTAACCGGCGGTCCGAAGGGGCCACTGGCGATTATAGAGATTCAGCTCCGGAGATACCGAGCGGAGATCCATATTCGCATCGAAAAAGGCGTCAATAGTGCCGACATCGCGCCAGTAAACCGGCGCACCGGGCGGGTCCCCGGGGACCCGGTTGGTCTGAAAGTCATAGGCGTACATGTCCGCGCGGCCAATCAAACCGGGCAGAATGTCGCGGCCGAAATCATGGGAGCTGTTCGGGTTTTCCCCATCCACGCGGAGCTCGTCCAGCAATAACTTCGTCGAAAAAATGTAGTTCCCCATCGAGGCGTACACTCGATTGGGATCGCCCGGCATGGTCGGTGCGTCTGGCCGCTTTTCATGGAAGCCCATGATCGAGCCATCCTCCCGCGTCTCGACGACACCGAATTCGACTGCTTGCTCTTTTTCCACCGGGATCGCAGAAACGGTAACCTGCGCGCCACGTTCGACGTGAAACTCCACCATTTCGCGGATATTCATCCGATAGATGTGGTCAGCGCCGAAAATCGCAACCAGGTGCGGCTCGCCTTGCTCAATGAGGTTGATGTTTTGGTAAATGGCGTCGGCGGTGCCGCGATACCAATCTTCACCGAGTGATCGCATCTGAGCGGGCACGGGCGTAATGAAGTGATTGCGCAACAGCCCATGCGCCTCCCACCCTTCACGCAGGTGTTCTAACAGCGATTGGCTCTTGAACTGGACCAAGACGTAGATGGAGTACACGCCCGAGTTAATTAGATTACTTAGAACAAAGTCGATGATGCGGTAACGGCCGCCAAAAGGCACGGCGGGCTTGGCACGCTCTTTGGTAAGCGGGTACAGCCGTGTACCTTTGCCTCCAGCCAGCACGAAAGCAAGAATTCGGAGTTGGACTTTTCGGCCTTCCGAGAGCATGCCCCTCCAGTCTGACCTATTCTGCCAGAGTCCGAGCGGCAGGAAAAGTCCTGATTTATTTACAGATTGTTACATCCTGGAGTCGCGAGGCTTTTGTTTTGCATAGTTTCGGCGTCCCGTGTGGCGCGACTTAGGTTCCGGCAGCATACCAAAACCTTCCTGTCTAAAACGTACTAGGTCGATGGATTCATTCCGCGGAGCCGATTGCGGACTTACTCTAGCATCAATTCATTGAGTTAATAAGATGTTTCCTCTCCGGTCAGCGCCCGCGGATGTAAGTACCTCGGGCGCTTTTTTTTGCCGATCTGGCCGCGGGCCAGGAAGGCTCTCTTGCGCGCTTTGTTAGCGCGAGACGCCTACTCAACGGCAAACGCGAGGAGCACATTACCCGGCATTCCATTGAAGAAGCCGTAGCCGGAATTTACGACCACAAGTCCTCCGGCCACCGCGGGACCGGGGCCATCGAGAGCGCCACCCTTAGCGGGCACGCCATTGACGGTTTGAAAATCGCGAGCCGTGTCGAAATCCCAAAGGATTGTGCCGTCTTTGGAGGAGTACGCGCGGAGATGGCCGTCCAGCGAGCCCGAGAAAACCACCCCCGGGATGACGGTAACCGCGGCAGATTGAGCGGGACTGCAATGCGGAGTGTGGCAGCCTCCTTCGGGCGGGAGAGCACTCCAGAGTTTCTCGCCTGTCGCCATCTGGATGGCGAACAGCCCTCCGCCTGTGTTCGGGTCCGGGATGACGCCTTCCGGCGCCGGGATCAGGCCGAGATCGGAGAGGGCGACGTACGCTGTGTCGCGGTCTGCCGCCGGACCCCATTGAATTCCGCCCAGCATTCCTCCCTTGCCCACCCGTGTCTGCCAGAGTGTCTTCCCCTTCTCGTCGGGATCCAGTGCATGGACAATACCGGATTTTTGACCGGCGATGAGGACGCGCCGGCCGCTGGAAAGCGTTCGCAGGATCGGGGAAGAGCCGAAATCGGAGTCAGGCCCGACGTTCTCCGGGCAGGTGCTGGGTTTCGGCTGAATGCAGTTTCCGTTGAAGACATCGTTTTCGGTGAGCTGCTTCGACCAGACGATTTTTCCAGAGGTGAGGTCGAGAGCTAGGATGGAATCGCTCAATGGCGTCGGCGGTTCCGAGTAGCTGTCGCCGGTCCCGACATAGAGAACGCCGCGTTTGGTGTCGATAGTCGGCGAGGTCCAGACGCCTACGCCCGAGGGCCCCCATAATTGGGTGCCGGCTTTCTTTGAAATGGGCCGGGCCGGCTCGGAGATGGTGTAGGTTTTCCAGATCTGCTTTCCCGTCTGCGCATCCAGAGCCAGAACGCTGCCGCGAAACTTGCAGCACTGGAAACGTGGATCGGTGGAAAACCACTCGTCGCGGGAAGCGACGCCGACATATAGCCGGCCTTGATAAAGTTTCGGCGCCGCCGTGATCCGGGCGGTTGGGTAATCATCGGCGACCGTTTTCCAGCCCAGCTTGCCAGTATTCGCATCGAGGGCGTAGACGTTGCCGCGGACGTCTCCGAAATAAGCCATGCCGTCAGGACTGATAGTGATCGCGCTGCGGACCCCGGCCCCGGCGTCGAAAGTCCAATACGTGCACCCAGTGGCAGCATCCAGCGAATAAACCTGGCCTTGAACGCTACCGACGAACACACGTCCTCCGACGATGGCAGGCTGGGAATAGGCCGAGTAGGCGCCCGGGAATCCGAAGGCCCATTTGAGCTTCAGCTTGGGAACCTCGCCGGACGTGATTCCCGCCGCTTCCGCAGTTTGCGACCGCGAATTCTCCAGGTCGGCGCCCCAGCCGTTCCAAGCCGGGCCCGCGAAGCTCTTGGACGGAGGACTGGCGCATTTGCCCGCGAGGGCTGGAGATGAATTGAGCGCCTTTCCGGTGAGATACTCCACAATTGCTGTGCGCTCATCGCGGCTTAGCTTCGCGGCCTGCAAGCGCATCGCGCCATCGTTTAGCGCATGAACGATGTACTCCGGCGGCATCGTTTTCAGCGCGACATGATTTTGAAGCACGGCCAACGCTTCATGGCAGACAGCGCAATTCTTGGTGTAGAGGTCGGCGCCATCCGGTGCGGCCAGGGCAAGGGGTGCGGTCCAGAGGAGCAGCAGGGCTCGGAAGATCTTCATGACGTAAGTCCTCAGTGTCTTGTAACACGAATCGATGGGTACGTCCAAATGCGTGCGGGATTCGTGACGCGCCGGCCTGCATCGCGTCGAGGAACTGCCGGACGCGCGCCGCAGACATCTCGAAAGAACGCGCTAAGTCTCGCCTGCTGCTCGATTTACCGCACGGGTCGAGATCCGCGTGCTAGGATTGAAGACTACGCCCCGTCATGATTCGCGCCTATCGCGGCAAGGTACCCAATATTGCCGCTTCCGCTTATGTAGATCCGAGCGCGCAGGTGATCGGAGATGTTGTGCTCGGAGAGCGAGCCAGCATCTGGCCGAACGTCACTGCGCGGGGCGACGTTAATTCGATCCGGATCGGCGAAGAAACGAATATTCAGGACAATTCTGTCCTGCACTGCGACGCGGGACTGTTTCCTCTGAATATAGGGAGCCGCGTAACAGTTGGGCACTTGGCGATGATCCACGGTTGCACGATCGAAGACGACTGCCTGATCGGGATCGGCGCAGTGGTGTTGAACGGGGCCAAGATCGGAAAAGGATCGGTGGTCGCGGCTGGCGCGGTAGTGCCCGAAGGCGCTGAAGTTCCGCCGTACAGCATGGTAATGGGCGTTCCGGCCAAGGTGAAGCGCCCGCTGACCGATGCCGAGCGGGAACGGTTCAGCCAAAACGCCAAACACTACGTCGAGGCTGCCCGAATCTATCGGGAAGAACCGGCTTGAGCTGGCTCGGTCCGCGCAGGATATCCAAACGATGATCAAGGCAGTAAAAGGCACGCGCGACATCCTTCCCCCGGCCAGCAACGTTTGGAACCGGGTGGAAGCGATCGCGCGCGAGGTGTTTCGCACCTACAACTACCAGGAGATCCGCACGCCGATTCTCGAGGAGACGGCGCTGTTCGCTCGCGGGGTGGGCGAAGAGACCGACATCGTGACCAAAGAGATGTACACTTTCGACGATCGGGACGGCAGTTCGCTGACGCTGCGTCCAGAGGCGACTGCGTCCGTAATGCGCGCTTATATCGAGCACAGGTTAGATCAGAAGCCGGGTCTGAAAAAGCTTTACTACATCGGCCCGATGTTCCGGCGCGAACGGCCGCAGAAGGGCCGGTACCGGCAGTTTTTCCAGATCGGGGCGGAAGCGGTGGGATCGGAATCGCCGGCCGTGGATGCGGAAGTCATCGAGATGGTAATCGAGGTACTGCGCCAGGTAGGCCTCAGCGGATTCCACCTTTATCTGAACTCGGTGGGCGACGCGAACTGCCGCCCGCAGTATGTCGCCCTGCTCAAGGAAAAGCTGCGCGAGGTGAAGGACCGTCTTTGTGAGGATTGCCGGCGGCGCTCGGAAACCAATCCGCTGCGGGTGCTGGACTGCAAGGTTCCTGAAGATCAGCCGATCATCGATGCGCTGCCTTCGATTCAGGAGCATTTGTGCGACGGCTGCCGCAACCATTTCCAGACGGTGTGCGCGCACTTGGACGATCGCGGGATTGCATATGTAGTGCGCCCCAGAATGGTTCGCGGCCTGGATTATTACATGCGCACCACGTTCGAGATTGTGCATGGCGCGCTCGGCGCGCAGAATTCGGTGCTAGGCGGCGGCCGCTATGACGGACTCGCGGAAGCGCTCGGATCGAAGGTGCACTCGCCGGGTATTGGATTTTCGATTGGTGAGGACCGGCTGATCATGACGGTCGAACAAGAGCGGCCCGAGGCATACGCGCCTGCCTTGGACGTGTATGTCGCGCCCATCGGCGAGGCATCGGAAAAACATTGCGCTCAGCTGGCGCGCGAATTGCGGTCAGCGGGACTTTCGGTCGAACTTGGGCTGGACGGCAAACTGAAGCGATCGCTCGAATTGGCGAATAAAATGAGCGCGCGGTTCGTCTTGATGGTGGGCGAGAACGAGATGGCTGCCGGAAGATATGCCTTGAAGAACATGCAAAGCGGAGAACAGCAAATGGTGGACCGCAGCGAATTAGTCGCGCGGATAAAATAACACATGGAAACGGCACAACTGGATTTTTTGGGCGAATTGCGCCGCACTCACAGTTGCGGCGAGCTGCGCGCTTCCGACGCGGGCAAACGCGCGCTGCTGATGGGCTGGGTGCACCGGCGCCGCGATCTGGGCGGCGTTATCTTCATTCATTTGCGCGACCGGGACGGGGTCACTCAAATTGTGTTCCATGCCGATGCCGACGAAACAGTGCACAAGAAAGCCGAGATGCTCGGCTCCGAATATGTTGTGGCGGTGGAAGGCACCGTAGCCAAGCGCACACCCGACACGGTGAATCCGAACCTCGGCACGGGCGAAGTTGAGGTTGTGGCCGAGAAGCTCTGGCTGCTCAACGAATCGCGCACCCCGCCGTTTCCAATGGAAGAAAACGTGGATGTGAAGGAAGACGCGCGGCTGAAATACCGGTACGTGGACCTGCGCCGCCCGCACATGCAGCGCAATATCATGTTGCGCTCGAAAGTGAGCTTTGCCGTTCGCGAGTTCCTCTACAGTCAAGGATTTCTGGAAATCGAGACACCATTCATGACGCGCTCCACTCCGGAGGGCGCGCGCGATTACCTGGTTCCGAGCCGTGTTCAGCCGGGGTCGTTCTATGCGCTGCCTCAGTCACCGCAGCTTTTCAAGCAGCTGCTGATGGTAAGCGGCTACGAGAGGTATTTTCAGATCGTCCGCTGTTTCCGTGATGAAGACTTGCGGGCCGACCGGCAGCCGGAGTTCACGCAAATCGACCTCGAGATGTCGTTTCCGCAGCAGGAACGGATTTACGAAGTGATTGAGCCCATGCTGCAGCGCGTGTTCGAGGCGGCGGGCTTCAATATTCCCACTCCGTTTCCCCGGCTGACCTATGCCGAAGCGATGCGGTCCTATGGAATCGATAAACCGGATCTACGTCTGCCGCCGTTTTACGTTCTGGACGGGCAGTCGTGGCAGTTGGGGCTCACGTTCCCCCCGGTAGCGATCCATATTCCTAAAACCGGGCCGCTGAGCCGAAAAGAGCGCGACGAGCTGAAAGCCTTCGGGACCGAGCGCGGGCTGCGCGTATACGACGATCTGAAAAAGCTCGATCAGGCTCTGGTAGAACAGGCGCGCGCGGTATCCGGCGCTGCCGAGGATGACTTGTTGCTGATCGCCGGCTGGCCCGGACCGCCTACGGGACCGCGGCCGGAAGAGACCTTTTATCAAGCCTGCGGACAACTGCGGCTGTTTGCAGGACAGAAGTATAACGACAAGCACAAGCTGCTCGATCCGCGAGTGTTCAAGTTGCTTTGGGTGGTGGACTTCCCGATGTTCGAATGGGACGAGGAAGAGAAGCGCTGGAATGCCGCCCACCATCCGTTTACGTCGGTGCACGACGAGGACATAGAGAAGCTTACCACCGATCCGGCACGCTGCCGCGCGAAATCGTATGACGTAGTGCTGAACGGCACCGAATTGGGTTCGGGATCGATTCGTATCCATCGCCGAGACGTGCAGGCCAAAGTGTTCGCCGCCCTGGGATTTTCCGATGAGGAGGCCAAGCGGAGGTTCGGTTTCTTATTGGAGGCCCTAGAGTATGGAGCGCCGCCGCACGGTGGAATCGCCCTGGGACTGGACCGGCTGGTAATGATCCTGGCGGGCGAGACCTCGATCCGGGAAGTCATTCCGTTTCCGAAGACTGCGCGGGGCACGGATTTGATGTGCGACGCTCCGGCACCCGTGCCCGAGCGCCAGCTCCGGGAGTTAGGCATTCGGCTTGCTAGCACGGTAGCGAAGCCCCAATAGCGGGCGTGCCCTAACCATGCCGGCCGTAGCGATCCAAGGCGTTTGGAAGTACTTCGGCGATTATCCCGCCCTGCGGGACATCAGTTTCGACGTGGAGCCGGGGTCTTGTTTGGCTCTATTAGGGCGCAACGGGGCCGGGAAAACCACGTTGCTGCGGATTTTGGCGGGCCTCTCGCGATCCAGCCGCGGCCAGATCACGATTCTAGGACAGGATGCCCGCGCTGAGGCTACCCGGCGGGCGGTCAGCGTTCTCGGGCACGGCATCGGGGTCTACGATGAATTGTCAGCCTTCGAAAACCTGCAGCTATTCGCTCGCTTGTACGGCTTGACCGACCCCGCCAAAGTCGCCAATGAGTGGCTGGAGAGAACCAATCTGAACCGCGTTCGTGACGGGCTGGTTCGGGAATTCTCGCGCGGCATGCGGCAAAGGCTGGCGGTGGCGCGCACTTTCCTGCACAATCCCTCGCTGTTGCTGCTGGACGAGCCTTTTACCGCGCTCGACGATCGCGCCATCAAAATGCTGCAGGACCTGCTGCGGGCCGCGTTGGCGGATGGCCGGACGGTGATCATGTCGACCCATCAATTACGCGAGGCATTGCAACTGGCAACCGATGTGGCGCTGGTCAATCGCGGCCGCCTGGCGTTCCGCGGCAAGCGGACCCCGGAAATGTTGGAAGATCCCACCTGGCTGTATCGTCATTACGGAGAGGCATGAAATTTCTGCGTCAGGCGTGGGCCGTCGCAGCCAAAGATCTGCGCTCGGAAATCCGTAGTAAGGAGTCGATCAACGCTTCCGTCGCGTTTGCGCTCGTCATTTTACTTCTGTTCAGCTTCGCCTTCGATCCCACCTCGGACCAGGTTCGCGAAATCGCAGGCGGGCTGCTGTGGCTGGTGTTCGCTTTCGCAGGAACGCTGATTCTCAATCGCAGCTTCGCGCGCGAGCTGGTGAATGACTGCCTGGACGCGCTGTTGGCCTCGCCGGTGAGCGGGGCGCAATTGTTCCTGGGCAAAACCATCGCAAATTTTGTCATTCTAATGGCAGTGGAGACGCTGGCGCTGCCCGTATTTACGGTCTTCTATAATGTCCACTGGACACAATCGATCGGTCTTGTCTTTGTGGTGATGCTGCTGGGCACGTGGGGCTTGACCGTGATCGGAACCCTGTTTAGCGCGATGACCGTGAATCTCCGGCTCCGCGAATTGATGCTGCCGATGCTGGTATATCCGATGATGATTCCAGCGCTGATGGGAGCGATTCAGCTTAGCAGCGTGCTCGTCGCAGGCGAACCGGTGGGCGCCGAAAATCAGATCTGGTTCCGGCTCCTGGTGGCGTTCGATGTGATCTTTTCGCTCTTGGCGCTGGCGCTGGTTGAGACTGTTCTAGTGGGGTAAATATGCGGACGAAAATTATCGTACTGCTTTCGGTACTGGCTGGAGCGCTTCTGGCCTGGAATCTGCACACTATCTTCCTTCGCGTCCCCGATGAGGCCAGCCAGGGCGCGGTCTTTCGTGTTTTCTACTTCCACTTCCCGGCGGCCGTGACCTCGTTCACGCTTTTTTTCATTGCGATGTTCAGCGGGCTGGTTTATCTTCGCAACCGCGATCTCCGTTACGACTCGGCGGCAGCGGCGATCAACGAGGTCGCGTTCACCTTTGCGCTGATTACGCTGATTACCGGTATGATCTGGGGACGGATCATTTGGGGCATCTGGTGGGCCTGGGATCCGCGAATCACATCCTATTTCATCTGCCTGCTGATGTATTTCGGCTATTTCATGATGCGCCGCGCCATCGACGAGCCGCATCGTAGGGCTCGCTTGTCGGCGGTCTTGTCGATTCTAGCGTCGGTGGACATCGTGATCGTCTGGAAATCGATCGAATGGTTCCGAACCCAGCATCCGGGGCCGGTCTTAGAAATCCGCGGCGGCGGCGGCATGGCTCCTGGCATGGAGGCTCCTTTGTTCTGGAACGTCCTGGTCTTCTTGCTGTTGGAAGCCGCGCTGGTTCTGGTGCGCATGCGCCAGCAATTGATACAGAGTGAGATTGAATCGCTGCGGCGGTACGCGCACGCGTTCTAGGAGAAGCATGGACCGAAACTTCGAGTACATGTTCTACGGCTTTACCGCCGCGTGGGTGATCGTGATCGTTTATGTGATTTCCATCGCGCTGCGGGAGCGGCGGCTGCGAGACGAGCTGGACCGCGTTAAGCGTATGGTCGAGGACCAGGAGCGCGAGGCCAAGAAGTAGCCCGCCTGTTCATGGCTGAAACAAACTTGGCACCTCCCAGGCGGATGGGCCGGCGCATTCTCGTTGCTTTCATTCTCGCGCTCATTATCTTCCTGCTTGGCTTCGTCCCCACCTGGATGAGACTGCGAGAGCAAACCGCGCTCCGCCTCAAGGCCGAGCATGCGCTGACGGTCGTACGGATCGAGAAGGACCTGGGCTCGGCCGCTATTGATGCGCGGCGCGGGCAATACGAAGCGGCGCGGCAGGAAGCCAGCGCATTTTATACCGCGGCGCGTTTTGAGATCGATGAGCCGAAACAGTCGGTGTTGACCTCGGGACAACGCGACTCGCTCCGGCCGTTGTTGCAGTCGCAGGATGAAGTCATTACGCTGCTCGCGCGAAGCGATGCGGCGTCGGCAGATAGGCTGGCGAATCTATATGTAGCGGTTCGGGCCGTGCTTGGGATTTAGGGTGTTCAGCGGGCGCCGCGACCTAAACCAAGACCGTAAACGTTGCTTCGGCGCGGGTCACTGGCCGGTACAGCGTGTCGCGCTCCAGCGGCTCACGACCCGCTTCGCGGATCAAGCGCAACAGCTCGGAACGGCGCAGCCCCTGGCTCGTCGTTGCGCCGGCGTCGTGGTAGATCTTTTCCTCAACCACAGTGCCGTCGAGATCGTCTGCGCCAAAACGCTGCGCGATTTGCGCGATGCGCGGCGTCATCATGATCCAGTAAGCCTTGATGTGGTCGATATTGTCCAGCATCAAACGCGAGACGGCGATCATCTTCAGGTCCAGAAAGCCCGTGGTCGTGTCGATGTGTTCGAGCGCCGTATTCACCGGATGGAAAGCCAGCGGGATGAAGGTCTGGAATCCGCCGGTCTCGTCCTGCAATTCACGTAACGCGACCAGGTGATGGGCACGATCTTCTTCGGTTTCGATATGACCGTAGAGCATGGTGCAGTTCGATTTCAGGCCGAGCTGATGCGCCGTACGCGCGACTTCCAGCCACTGCTGGCCGTCGATTTTGTGGTCGCAGATGATCCGCCGTACGCGATCGTGAAAGATCTCTGCGCCCCCACCGGGAAGTGAGTCAACTCCCGCATCGATCAAACGCTGCAAGGTGTCGCGGATGGAGAGCTTGCTACGTTGCGCCAGGTAAGCGATTTCCACCATCGTGAACGCCTTCAGATGTACCTCGGGAAAGCGCTGCTTGAGGCCGCGCAGCATCTGGCAATACCAGTCCAGCGTGAGCTCGGGGTGCAAACCGCCGACAATGTGAAACTCGGTGACGGCTTCGCTCCAGCCTTCACCGGCGCGATGCCACACTTCTTCGAGCGACCAGGTGTAAGCCTTGGGGTCTTTCGCACGCTTACCGAACGCGCATAGCTTACAGCTCGCGACGCAGACGTCGGTGGGATTAATGTGCCGGTTCACGTTGAACCAGGTCACATTGCCATGCTTGCGCTCGCGCACTAGATTCGCCAAATATCCCAGCGCAAGAATATCCGGCGAGCGGAACAGCGTTACGCCATCGGCATAATCGAGCCGCGCCCCCTCTTGCACTTTCTCGAGAATCGGCAGTAACCGGGGATCTTCAATAATGGGCTGCATTCGACTTAGGCTCTGAGGCGGACCAAAAAGATGTCGGCCGCCCAAAACACAAAGAATAACACGCTGACATACCCATTGACTGTGAAGAAGGCGGCGTCCACGCGCGATAAGTCGTCTGCTTTCACTAAGCTATGTTCGTACAGCAGCAGCAGCACGATGGCGGCGATTCCGGCCAGACTCAGCCAACCCAAAGCGAACGAGGCTGCTAATGCCAGCAGGCAACCGATCATGATCAGGTGGAAGATGCGCGCGATCCACAGCGCGCCGGCGATGCCGAACCGGCGCGGCAGACTGAAAAGGCCGGCGTTCACGTCGAACTCGTAATCCTGACACGAATAGATGATGTCGAAGCCGGCGGTCCAGAAAGTAACCGCCGCGGTCAGCCATAAGATGCGCGGATCCAGCGAGCCGCTTACCGCAATCCAAGCGGCAGCCGGGGCAATGCCCAGCGACAGGCCTAAGACCAGATGGGAAAACGTGGTGAACCTCTTGGTGAACGAATAAAAAAAGACCACAGCCATCGCAACCGGGGCCAGCTTGAGGCACAGCGGATTGAGAGCACGCGCCGCCAGAAAAAACACCAGGACGGACGCAGCCACAAATCCCCAGGTAAAACGCGGGGTCAAAACCCCCGCGGGGAGGTGTCGCATCTTGGTTCGAGGATTTCTGGAATCGATTTCGCGGTCGAGGAGGCGGTTGAACGCCATGGCAGCCGACCGCGCGCCGACCATCGCCACCACGATCCAGGCGATCTTGATCGCCAAGACCCGGCCTTCCGGGTGCGTTTCGCGAAAAGCCAGCAGCGCGCCCGTGAGGGCGAACGGCAGCGCAAACACAGAGTGCTCGAACTTGATCATTTCCAGCGTCAGGCGCAGGTGTTTCCAAAACCTCATCGTGTCTGCCGTATTCGAAACTTCGCTACCATTCTAATTCATGCGTTATGCCGCGCTTCTGGCTTGCCTTCTGTTCGCAAGCTGCAACAAGCCTCAAGATCCAGGCGATTTCAACACCACCGACCTAACCCTGCCGGGCGGACAGGTCATCAAAGTAGAGACCATGATCAGACAACTGGATCTTGGCCGCGGCCTCAAGTACCGCCCATCCTTGGCGCCGGATCACGGGATGCTGTTCGTGCACTACACGCCTGGCTATTATCGCTATTGGATGTACCAGATTCTTGTCCCGCTGGATATTATCTGGTTGGACAGCGATCGTAAGATCGTTCAAATGGTCCTCAGTGTACAGCCGTGCGGCGCGGATCCGAATGCGTGCCCGCAATACGGCTCCGCGCGCCCGGCCCACTACGTCGTCGAGTTGGCCGGTGGAACCGCGAAAAAATATCATTTGCAAGTGGGCCAGCAACTAAATTGGTAAGTCGCCGGGCCCATACGGGCGCGTTTGCTACCCTCAATGGCAGATGGATGCAGAACAGTTGCGGGCGTTGCTCGAAAGCGTACGAGCCGGCGCGGTTGACGTCGACGGCGCCTTGGATCGGATTCGTCACCTGCCATTCGAGGATCTTGGATATGCCAAGTTAGACCATCACCGCAGCCTGCGCCATGGCATTACCGAGGTCATTCTTGGAAAAGGGAAAACTCCGGAACAGGTTATCTCGATCGCCACGCGTTTATTGGATAAATCGCGAAATCTGCTGATTACGCGAGGCACTGCCGACATAGCGAGCCGCCTCAAAGAAGCTTTTCCCGAAACCGATTACTTCCCGCAGTCCGGCGCCGTGCGTGTGTGGCGCGACCGGACCATTCACGGGAAAGGCAAGCTGGCGGTGGTGTGCGCCGGCACCAGCGATATCCCGGTGGCCGAGGAGACCCAAGTCACGGCCGAGACCATGGGCAACGACGTGGAAACGATCTACGACATTGGCGTGGCAGGAATCCATCGATTGATGGCGCACAGTGAGCAATTGATGGCGGCGCGGGTCGTGGTGGTAGTGGCGGGAATGGAAGGAGCGCTGCCCAGCGCGGTCGGAGGACTCGTCTCGGTCCCCGTCATCGCTGTGCCGACGAGCATCGGCTACGGTGCCAGCTTCAACGGCTTGGCCGCGCTCCTTGGTATGTTGAACAGCTGCGCCAGCAATGTGGCGGTTGTAAATATTGATAACGGGTTCGGCGCCGGCTACGTAGCGAGTTTGATAAATCGCTTGTAACCGGTTACTAACCTTACGCTACGGCAGCACTGACCCGGGAGCCGGACTCTTCCGCGTAGACGTAGAAACCGAACATGGGCGCCTGCTCCGCCCTGCTCCAGCGGCTCATACTCCATGAGACTCGCACGAACCGTACATCCGGCTTCGAAGACAAGTTCAGGAGAATGGAATAGATTCCGCAATAGAATTTGGGTGGAAACGTAGCCAGCGGCCTCGACCCCCATCTCTCACCGTCCGAAGAGCCCCAAATAGACACCTCTAGGCTCTCCTGTTCGACGATACGTGTGATTCCTAGGGTCAGAACCAGGAGTTTCCCTCGCTTGGATCCGAGATCAAACTCCGGTCCGGTGCCATCGGCTCGAGCGACGCTTTCAGGCAACAGTAAAGTTGGCAGCATTCGTCCTCCAATCCGGGGAACATGCCGGAACTTTTTCAGCTTTGCTACCTGGCAGAATACAACTGAGTAACTACTCTACTGCTCAGTAACTACAACTTGGAGAGGCGGTTTCCCGCCTCCTCTAGCGTCTCATACTTTTTGCAAAAACAAAAGCGAATTAATGTTGCACCTGGGTTAGAATTCGCGAAAAAACTCGAGCCAGGCACGGCCGCCACTCCTGCTTGCTCGATCATATGACGCACGAAGCTGTAGTCGTCCGGAAAACCGAAGTTGCGAATATCCGTCATGATGTAATACGCGCCGTCTGGACGGAAGCAGCGGAAACCCGCCCGTTCCAGCAGACCCAGCAAGAGATCCCGGCGCTGCCGATAGCCGGCCGCCAGCTTGCCGTAGTACGAATCCGGCATACTTAACGCGTAAACCCCAGCCTGCTGCAACGGCGCCGCTGCTCCCACTGTCAAGAAGTCATGAACTTTCCGGATTGAATCTGTAAGATCCGGCGCCGCCAGCACCCAGCCTACTCGCCACCCAGTCACAGAGTAAGTCTTACTCATGCTGTTTACCAGGATGCTTCGCTCCCGCATCCCTGGAATTGTTGCTATCGGGAAGTGAGATGCAGATTCGTACAAAATGTGTTCATAGATTTCGTCGGAAATTGCGAGCGCGTCGAACTCCTGGCAAAGGTCGGCGATGAGTTGCAATTCTTGTCTCGTAAAAACTTTTCCGGTCGGATTGTTTGGCGAGTTAAGAATGATCGCCTTGGTGCGGTTCGAGAATGCGGCGCGAAGTTCGTCCGGGTCGAAGGTCCACTCTGGGGGACGAAGCGCCACTAACTTTCGCGCGGCGTCACACAGCAATGTGTCGGGACCGTAATTCTCATAATACGGCTCGAACACGATCACCTCGTCGCCGGGATTCGTGACCGCAAGCATGGAGGCGATCATTCCTTCCGTTGACCCGCAGCAGACCGTAATTTCTCTCTCCGGATCGTAATCCAGGCCGTACCACTTACTGTATTTGGCTGCGATAGCGTCGCGGAATGGCTTGGCGCCCCAGGTAATGGCGTACTGATTGAAATCCTCCGCAATCGCCTCCTGGGCTGCGCGCTTGATTTCTTCCGGGGCGCTGAAGTCCGGAAAGCCTTGCGCGAGATTGACGGCTTTCGCCTCTAATGCCAGACGGGTCATCTCTCGGATGACCGATTCGGTGAAGTGGCGCGTCCGGTTGCTGCGGAATTGAGGACGGCATCCGGCGATCTGCACGGGCCGGACCGATGTCTTCTGAGGCGAGGGAGTCATACAGACGAGGCTACCACCAGACGGCTATCGGTTCCTTGACTGGCGCTCGCTAAAGACCTATGCTTTATCCGCCGAACTGAATATCAAGGAGTACACGCCATGTCTTCCCGTCCTTGGATCATCGCCTGCCTTTGCCTGGGACTACTGGTCCCCGCGGCCAGCGCCAAACAAAGGAAACCTCATCCTGCCGGCAAACATCCTAAGCCGAACCATGCCATGTCGAAGTATAAGGCGAAAAAACCGAAGAAGATCAAGCACTGAGCGCGGCTAATCGGCAGTTAAGTAGGACCGCCTCGGTCAACGACGGTTGCTGCTAGGCGCTGCCGTCCTTACCGAGCTCCGTTGGGTTGCGGCGGAATGTAATAGAGCAGAATCGATTTTCCGATCCGTTCCGTTGGCGCAATCAGGTCCGGCCAGGTTTGAGCGGTGGGATCATTCATCTGAAGCCCTAGACGGTACAGCTTCCATTGCGTAATCTGTACCGCGTTCCATCCCGGCTCGGGAGCATCCGGTTGGCTGCGGGTATGGACGGGGAACCCGTGCGACGCCAAACTAATAGTGATGGTGGGCGTAAACGCAACCGACGGCGCGTTCAGTTCTTTGAGGCGCGCGCCCAAGCGCTTTATGTCCTGGCCCCAATCCAGATCCGAATCGACAACGATACGCTCGGGGTGATCTCCGGCGAAGGCGTTGAAATAGGGCAGGTAGTCGGGATGCGCGGCCAGCGACGTACCACAAAGCCAGAGCAACGACAGCCCCAGAGTCCATCGCGCCCAAGTCTGTTTCACGCCTGCTTCCGCCAGCCACACCACTCCCGCCGCGCCGATAATGGCGAGAAAAGGAAACATCGGCAGGATGTGCCGGATGCCGATATTGATGCGCGCCGCCATCGCGACCGCAAGCATGCCCAACGGAATCGCCAAAACGGCGGCGAAGCTCCAGCCACTTCGTAACGGCTTGGGCCGTTTCCAGCACCCAAGCGCGATCAGGCCGAGCAACGCGATAGGCAGCTTCACTGCCATTAGAACTGGGAAGAAATACCACCATCCATCCATCCGCAGTTGGCCCAGCAAGAAAGAAAGATGGCCGCCGCTGTTGTGTTCGCTGACGGCATGTACTCCCGCGAACAGTTCAGGAAATGGGGCGGAGAACGGAAGATAAAGATTCCTTCCAAACGAGAATCGATATCCGGCCCAAATCAGGAAAAAAGCCACAACCGCCGATCCGGCTACCCACGGCAGCAGACGCAGGCCCCGGCTAATCAGATCGCCGATGCGCGGGCGCGCCGACCAGGCCCAGGCGGCGAATGCCAGCGCCATTCCTGCGGGATAGTAAACCACAGCCGAGAATTTTGAAAGCACCATGAAGCCCATGGCTAATCCAAACCATGCCGCGGTTTTCGGGTTCGGCTCCTCGAGTAAACGCAGCGACGCATACATCGCGGCTGCGATACAGGCCGTAACACCCATGTCGGTCGTGGACAGGCCGGCGTGCGCCAGGATGGTTGGAATCATGCTGAAGATCAATACCGCTAGGACGCCTCCGGTAGTACCCAAAATTCTGCGACCCCACAAGAACACCATCCAGCAGGCCAGCCAAAAGAAAGGAAGATTTCCTGCTCGCGAGAGTGCCAAGCGCCGGTCATAATCGCCCGGACCGCCGCCGTATAAAATCGTGTTGCCTTCAAGGGTCATGTCGTTCTGGCGGTTGCCATGAATGCCGAAGAGGTAAGGCAAGAGCGCCACCATAACGCGGGTCAGCGGAGGGTGTTGTGCTTCGTACGTATAGATGCCCTGGTCCAGCCATTGCATCCCGCAAGCGATGTGAGCCGGCTCGTCCGAGGTGTGATTGAAGACCGTGTAGGTCAGCGCAATCCGAACCGAGCCCAACAAAATCAGACCAATTACGAGGGCGAGCGCGCGGCGCTTTAAGAAGTTGTCAATGCGAACGAGCAGGTGAGGACGAGCTTCTACAGTGATCCGTTCTTGCCGGGTTCTCTTCTTATTGACGGTGGGCACTTCTTTCCCATGATAAAGGACCGGCACGCGGCAATTCAGTTGCCGCGCAGCCTGGGAAACGCGCTCCGCCTGACGGGAATTGGTGAGAGGAGTTCCGGCGGACCGGCACTACTGGCATGTCCCGAAATGGTGGGCCGGTGATACGAAGTATAGTTCTCTTACTGCTCGCAACCGGGTTTTCGGCCGGCCAGACCGCGGACCCCGCTTATGCTCCTTTGCAGCAGGCCTACGAGGCGTTGCGGCAGAAAAACTATGACCGAGCAGTCGCCGGATTCGAGCAGGCGGCCGCGCTGGCGCCCGTTCGGGCTTCCATCCGCAAGGACTTTGCCTACACACTTCTGAAGATCGGTGAAAACGAAGCGGCACGAGATCAATTCGGAGAAGCGATGCGCCTGGACCCGGCCGACACGCAGGCCGCGCTCGAGTACGCGTTTTTGTGTTACGAGACGAAGCAGCCCGCCACTGCGCGCCGCATTTTCGATCGCATCCGGAAAACCGGAAATGCGACAGCGGAGCAGGCCTTCGAGAACATTGACCGGCCCCTCCGTGAGGGAATCGAGCGCTGGCGAAAAGCGCTCGAACAGTCGCCGGACAATTTCAGCGCGCACCAGGAGTTGGCTCGCTTAGCCGACCAGCGCGATCAGCTCGATCTTGCCGCCGAACACTACCGGACGGCGTGGCTTCTTAAGCCCGGCGAGCGCTCTCTGATGCTCGACCTCGGCCGCGTCTGGAAAGCGCTAGGCCGTTCGGAAGAGGCAAACGCCGTGCTGCTGGCGGCCTCCCGGGGCGGTCAGGCGCGAGTCGCCGAGCAGGCCCGCGAACTTCTGCCCGCTCGGTATCCCTATGTATACGAATTCGAACAAGCGCTAAATATCGACCCGCAAAATTATGAACTACGCCGGGAACTCGCCTATCTGCACCTGCAAATGGGCAACCAGGATGCCGCGGAACACGAGTTCGAAATTTTGAACCAAACGGCGCCCGAGGATCTACTCTCAGCGGCGCAGCTCGGATTTTTGCGGTTAAACCGCCATGACTATGCGGGCGCTCAACCGCTGCTCGATCAGGTGCTCAAGGGCGGCGACGAAGAGCTGGCTGATCGAGTGCGCGTGGTTTTGAAGCTCCCGCAAACGCTACGCCGCCGAGGCGCGAGTGCGCAGAGCACGTCGGATGAAGCCAAGGCCATGGCGGAGAAAAGCCTGAAGGCGGGGTACCTGAAGGATGCCCTGAAGTATCTCACGATAGCCCACGAGAACGATCCCGTGGATTTCGCCGTCATGCTCAAACTTGGCTGGCTCTATAACGTGCTGAAGGACGATCGCGAGGCGGTGAAGTGGTTCAACCTCGCGAGCAAGAGCCCGGATCGATCCATTTCGACTGAAGCTGGCAATGCCTCTCGCAATCTGGCGCCGGAATTTGCCCGCTTCCGTACCACCGCATGGCTGTACCCGTTCTTTTCGACGCGCTGGCACGATGCCTTCGGATACGGCCAGGTGAAGACGGAGCTACGGCTTGGAAAATTTCCCCTGCACCCGTATTTGTCGACGCGTTTCGTAGGCGATACGAAGGACACGGGCGGTCCGACTTTGAGTAACCCCGATCCGCAGTATCTTTCGGAAACATCGTTTATCTTCGCGCTGGGCCTCTCAAGCACGCCGTGGCACGGAATCCTGACTTGGTTTGAGGCTGGCGAAGCGATGAAGTACCTGGCCAGGCGCTCCGATGTGGGCACGATGATTCCGGATTATCGTGGCGGCGTGGCCTACGCAAAGAGTTTCGGCCATATGCTGGGGGGCGGCCGCGGCTTGTTCTTCGAAACCAACGACGACGCGGTGTTCGTGAGCCGATTTCAAAATGATTTTCTGCTTTATGCACAGAACCGAACCGGTTATACGCTAATCCCGATCGACTCCATAAACGGAATGCGAATCCAGCTGTACTGGAATTTCAACGCCACTGCCGACCGCCTGCGCCAGTATTGGGCGAACTATGTCGAAACGGGACCCGGCGTGCGATTCCGTTTCGAAGGCTTGCCGAAATCGATGGTGTTCTCGATCAATTTCCTGCGGGGCGCCTATACGATCAATCAATACAATCCGCGCCGTCCGAACTTCTTCGACCTGCGCGCCGGATTCTGGTATGCCTTTACGCACTAATCTGATTTCATTCGTTCTTGTGACGGCCACGCTGCCGGCGACGACCTTCACCTATCATATTGCCGGCGATGATCCGGGCCCGTGGCCGCACATTCTTTCCTCCATCGGATTGACCCGCGCGGCCGGGGGACCGGCGAATTTGTTCGTAGTGCGCACGGTGGCGCCCGGATCCGTTCCGCAGTGGCTCCAGCGGATCGAACAGGGCGGAATCGTTGTGCTGGAAGGTGAGAACGATCTCGCGGCCGCGCTTGGTTTCAAGCCGGGAGAAAAACGCGTTGTCATTCGCAGCATCGTGGATCAGCGCGCGCCGAAACTGCCGATCGTTTGGGAAAACGCGCTGGAAACCCCAGTATTCCAGCTACCCCGGGAAGCCCGGTTGCTCGCTTTCGAGCGCTGGGAGCATGCCCCGGCGATGGCCGCGATTCGGCGAGGTTCCGGCGCCGTGCTGTGGATGGTTACAACTCCGGGCCCCGACGGCTACCAGCGTTTCCCTTATGTGTTGCAGGCGCTGCAGGACCTCGGCGTCGGACCGCCGTTTCGCAGCCGGCGCCTGTGGGCCTTCTTCGACAGCGCCTACCGGTCGCGCGTCGACTTGGACTACTTTGCCAAGCGCTGGCGCGCCGCGGGAATTGGCGCGCTGCACGTCGCCGGTTGGCACTACTATGAATCTAACCCGGAGAACGATGCTTACCTTCGGCGGTTGATCGAAGTCTGCCATCGCAACGCGATTTCGGTATATCTCTGGCTGGAACTGCCGCACGTCAGCGAACAATTCTGGGACCGTCACCCCGAGTGGCGCGAAAAGACCGCGCTTCTGCAAGATGCCCAGCTGGACTGGCGCAAACTCATGAATTTGAGCAACCCCGACTGCTTTGCAGCGGTTTCGAAGGGTGTTCAAGAGTTGATTGGCCGCTTTGATTGGGATGGCGTGAATCTCGCCGAACTCTACTTCGAGTCGCTAGAGGGCGCTTCCAATCCGGCGCGGTTTACGCCGTTGAACGGCGACGTGCGGGAGGGCTTTCGAGCAGCGCACGGTTTCGACCCGCTGGAGTTGTTTCAATCTCCGAAATCGGATCCGGCCCGCTTAGCCGAGTTTCTGAACTATCGCGCGGAGCTGGCCGGCCGGCAGCAAAAAACATGGATCGAGGAGATCGAAGCGGCTCGGACTTCCAAACCCGATCTGGATTTCGTTCTCACGCATGTGGACGATCGCTTCGACACGCGCATGCGCGACCTGATCGGAGCTGACGCGGCGCGCGCGCTGCCCCTGCTCGACCACCACGACTTTACATTCCTGATCGAAGATCCCGCAACCGTGTGGAATCTGGGACCCGAGCGTTATCCCAAAATAGCGGCGCAGTACCAGCCGCTGACAGGCCACACCGAAAAGTTGGCAATCGATATCAATATCGTCGAGCGTTACCAGGATGTCTATCCAACCAAGCAACAAACGGGTACGGAACTGTTTCAGTTGGTGCATCTGGCAGCGCGATCGTTCCCGCGCGTCGCACTGTACTTCGAGAGTTCGATTTTAGGCCCCGATCTGCAGTTGCTCGCTTCCGCGGCGGCAGTGGTAGATAAAGTGCAGCAGAACGGGGCGCAGCTGATCGTCGATTCGCCGCGAGGCGTGGGCGTCCCGTGGCGAGGTCCGGCTCGAGTCAATGGCCGGCTTTGGCCGGTGCGTAGCGACGACACCGTCTGGCTGCCGCCTGGCCCTGCCGTTATAGAACCGGCTCAGACGGACACGGGACCGCGGATTCTCGATTTCAATGGCGAGCTTCGGTCGGCCGGCGCTTCCGCGGGAAGTCTGGAATTTGCCTATGAAAGCAGCGCGCGCGCGATGGCCGTGATCAGCGCACGCCCCAGCCGGATCGAGATCGACGGTGCCGCCGGACCGGTCCAGGCCGTGGATACGGGCTCCGGGTTTCTCGTAATGCTTCCCCGCGGCCAGCACCTGGTTCAAATCGAAACGGCCGTATCGCACGAACAACCTCAAAGCATCGTCACGGCTGTTGCGGCCCGCTGACGGGCGCCGGCCCCGCTGCTTGCCCTCTGACCGTGTTCGCAATCGAAATGTGATACGTGCCCAGGATCGTTCCCAGGGTCTGATCGAGAGCAATGCGTGCGTTGCTGTAGCTCACGAGCGCTGAAATCACGGCCGATTCCGCGGCGGCCCGGTCACGCTGTTGCACGATAACGTTGTATGGCGTCGATGCCCCCAGGCTGAGCTTCTTTTGCTCGGCGTCGAGCAGTTGCTGATCCAGCTCACGACTCTTAACCGCCGCCTCATAACGGATACGAGCCTGCTGAAGGCCAATGATCGAATTGCTGATATCCACTCCAACCTGGTTCAGATTCTTTTGGTCCTCGAGCTGGGTTTGCCGGAGCTGCAGTTGATCGATGCCGAAGTCAGCCTGCGCTTGCCGGTTGTGCACTTGCGCGGCGATGAATGCGCCAATTCGCTCGGTCGGAAAATCTCGCCGGAATACCTGCTCAAGAGCCGTTCCGATGCCGCCCACGAAGTACGGATCGGCAGTCAACCGGCGCCCTTCCAGAGTGATGGTGCGAGGAACTCCCGCAAGTCCCGCCTGGCTGGTTCCGCCAAACACCTGCGAGTTCGGCAGGATGCCGTTGCGTGTTCCAAGCGCGGATATTTCCTGCGCCTTCTCATTGGCTTTCTGGGCGGCCAGGTCACTGCGGTTTGCCAGCGCCGTTTGAATCAGACTTTGAACCGGAGGGAATTCCTCCCGCGGAGGAATTTCGATACGGTCGGTTGGCACAACGCGAGCCCGCGCCAGCTCAGGATCTGCAACGCCCGTCCGGCTAATCAAATTCTTGAGCTGCAGCTCCTGCTGGTCGAAGCTCGCTTGCGAATCGACCAAGTCCATCGACGCGGATGCCATTTGCGCTTCCGCGGTGGTTACGTCCAGCGGCGTCATCGCTCCCAGCTCAACCTGCCGTTGATTGTTCTTGTAAAGCGCCTGCGCTTGGTCCAAAGCGCTCTGTTTCGCCTTCAGATCTTCCGAATTGGCCACTAGAGCGTAATACACGCTCAGCACCTGTGCAATCACATTAGTGACCTGCGTCCGAAAATTGAGATCCGAAGTGCCGAGACTCATTTTCGCGACTGTTATCGTCCGGGAGTTCACGGCGATTCCAAAGCCGCGCAGCAGGCTTTGCTGAAACGATATCGACAGGTTTGGCGCGACCGACGGGTTCAAAACATCCGTCGGCGCGTTCTCGTTCAAGTAATGATCGCTGTAGCTCACCGTTAACGCGCCACCGGAGAGAAAACCCTGCTGATACGATCCGTTGTAGACCTTGGTATCCGAGATCAGGATCGGCGTGATGCTTTGCGTCACATTATATTGAGGCGTCGTGCGATGCGTGAACGTGCTCACTTCTTGGATGGATGGATCCAGGTTCTGGGTGACGGGACCGATTTGCGAGATAGTGGCATTCCCGGCGTTGCCGGTACCTGCATTTCCGCCCGTGGGCACAACGCCGGCGGCTGCTTGGCTTCCGGCGATGCCTTGACCGCTGGCCACTGACCCGGCCTGCGATGCACCGCTGGGCACGCCTGGCAATAATCCGCCCGCTTGCGCGCGCTCGAGTTGCCATTGAGCCAGCAGCGGGTCATATCGGGACACTTCAATATCGATGTTGTTCTCGAGCGCCAGCACGATTGCATCCTGAGCGCTTAGATACAGCATTCCGGCCCGGATCAGATCGTGCAGGTGCGTGGAATTGAGTAAACGGATAGGCGGAACTGACGCTGGAAGGTATGGACGGACCAGAACCTGCGCCGATGGCCGTACGGGAGCGATCGGCGGCTGCTGTGCCCAAGAGAGCGTGCTTGAGCACGCCGCAATCGCCAGTACTCGCCGCCACCGCTGGCGAAAATTCCCTAGGCTCATTGCTGCCCCTCCGGAAGATTCGCGGGAAGAGCGGATGGCCTGGATATCTGGCCTCGCATCGCTTCGTCAAGCGCGACGTTATTGGTTTCAAGCGTGGTGCCCAGGGCTTGGTCGAGCGCGATCTTGGCGTGCGTGTAGTTCGCCATGGCCTGCACCTCCGCGCTAACGGCACTGGCCAGGTCGCGCTGATCTTGAATCACCTGAAACACGGTACCCGCACCGAGTTGGTATTTGCGCTGATCGGCGGCCAGCGTCTGCTGTTGCAGGTCTAGTGATTTCACGGCAGCGTCATATCGGGCGTGCGCCTGTTGAATTCCGATTACCGCGTTTTGGACGTCGACTCGCACCTGATTGACATTCTTCTGCAGATTCAACTCGTTCTGGCGGATTTCGAGCAGGCTGGTGACGTAGTCAGATTGCGCCGCGCGATTCCGCAGCGGAATGTTCAACGAAAATCCGGCTGAATAGTTCGGGAAATTCCGCCGCGCGATTTGCGCCAGCAGATTCCCGTACCCGCCGGCCAAGTACGCCACGCCGGGCTCCAATGCTCCCAAGGCTGTGAGTTGGCCGCTGAGACCATTGTTCGTAAGTTCGGCAAAGGCCTGCAGCGTAGGTTTGAGCGAGTTCTTGATTCCCGCAAGATTGATCTGGTTGCTTTCCAAGTTTAATTTGGCCTGCTGGATTTCGTTTCGTTGCGCGATCGCCTGACCCGTCAACTCCTCTGTAGGCTTAAGTGGCGTCGTGTCCGGCGGCGGCAGCATGTCGAGCGGGACCACGTGCACCTGAGCTAGTGTCGGGCTGGCGACTCCATTGCGGCTGAGCGCGTTCTTCAGGATCGTTTCCTGCTGCAGGAGGTTGGTCTGTGCAATTACTAAATCCTGCTGGCTGGCATAAAGCTGAGCCTCCGCGCGCGTTACTTCGATCTCAGCCAATGCGCCAATGGCAACCTGCCGCCGGTTATCTTCGAGCAATTGCTGCGATGTGGCCACTTCCTGCCGGCGTGCCCGTACGTCTTGATCGAAGCTGACCAGGTCCCAATACAAATTGAGCACGGCCGAAACCGTAGTGATCACCTGCTGCTTGAACTGGAGATCCGTTACCTTCAGATTGTTTTTCTGCACCAGAATGTTGCGGCCGTTCACGGCCGGCCCGAATCCTTGAAGCAAGTTCTGCGTCACCTGCAAATCTAAATCGCCCGTCGTGTATGGATTCAGACTATAAAACAGGCTGTTGACGTGGTTGTGCTGGCTCAAATACGTGACCTGGGCGCTCATGCCCCATACCCAATTCTGCTGATACTGCATCTGAACGCTGCGCGAGTCTTGAATCAGCGCTGTGGTCCCGGTAAGGATCGTATTGCTCTGTGGGAATGTCGCGTGCTGAAAATTCACCACACCGACCACCGTCGGGTCGAGCGAAGGAATCGCGGGTCCCAGCTGTGTAACGATACCGCCGCCGGAACTGACGCCAACACCCACGCTGCCGAGCGCGGCGCCGGCAAAATTCAGACTGACGCCCTGAAGGCTCACGCTCTGCGGTCCGGGCGCGACCCCTATTCCTACGCTGCGTAGCGCGCCGCCTCCTTCAGCCCGGCGAAGCACTTCGCGCGCGAGCAGAGGGCCATATCGCTGGACCTCGACATCGAGATTGTTTTCGATTGCCAGCGCCACAACGTCCGGCGCCGTCAAATAGAGATTTCCCCCGCGCACCAGCGATTCCAGCCGCGGCGTATTGCTTAGGTTGATCGGCGGCACATCACGCGGCCGGTAGGGGTTCAACAGCCATCCCAGGCGACCCGTTGCCGGTTCGATTCGAATCGCGTTTTGCGCGAGCGCAGAATGGCTCAGCAAAACAGCGCATAACGCGAGCAGGCGAGCTTGAATTCGTCTCATTAGTATTGTTGGACCTTAGATTGAAGACTCTCGGCCCATCATAACGAGAACGATACGCGCCACGAGTAAGTTCCCGTAACTATGCGGCCCCAAGCTTTCATCAGTACCGGCAGAGACGGCCGTTTGTGTATGGGCCTGGCGTAGCCCGGAGACCGGAGAGATAATCTTTAAGGAAGGTTGACGTGATCGGCCGCCTATTACCTCTGATCGGATTCGTTGTCGTCACGCTTCCGCTTCAGGGCCAGACACAGGAAGATCGATGGGTGGGGCCCCGGACTGCATTCGGCCAGCCGGACCTGCAAGGCGTGTGGCTGAATCGGAGCGCGGCCCCGCTGGAGCGACCTAAAGAGTTGCAAGGCCGCACGGCTCTCACCGATGCTGAAGTCGCCGAGTTTCGCCGTCGGGCAGATCGGCTATTCAAATATGGACACAACGATTACGCCGCGGGCGATAATCTGTTCCGGGCCGTCCTGACGAATCCTGAGCATTATAAGAGTCAAACCGCGACCGGCACTTCCGAAGATATGGTCCCGTGGGAGTTTGACAACCGCACTTCGCTTATCACCGACCCTCCGGATGGAAGAATTCCGCCCTATACCCTCGAAGGACAGCGGCGGCAAACCGCTGCGGCCGAAGCTGCAGCCGGCAGTAATTTCCCCGCCGGACCCCAAGACTTGACGCCCTCACAGCGCTGCATCACATTCGGTGTGCCGCGGCTGGGTGGCACTTTCAGCTCCGGCCAATATGCATATATGCAGATCGTCCAAGCACCGGGCTATGTGGTGCTTTTCTTTGAGACCATTCACGACGCCCGAATCATCCCGCTGGATGGCCGCCCTCATTTGCCGCAAAACGTCCGTACCTGGAATGGCGACTCCCGAGGACACTGGGAGGGCGGGACGCTGGTGGTGGATACGACAAATTTTTCCACCCACAGCAACTTTCTAGGATCCGCCGAAAATCTGCACCTCATAGAGCGCTTCACACGCATCGCGCCGCAAGAAATCCGGTACGAACTGACGATCGACGACGCGACTACATGGACCAGGCCTTGGTCCGCCATGATCCGGCTCAAACTCACTGAGGAAAAGCTGTACGAATTTGCGTGCCACGAGGGGAACGCGCAGACTGAGGCAGGCATGCTTCTGCGCGCTCATGCGGAGCAAAAAGCTGCGGGAGCGTCGAGCGAACCGCATTGAAAGATCACTGGACGCTCCCGGCTCCGGACTAGCCGGATCCGCAGTATCTTGAAAGCAGTATCGTGAAGTAAGACGGCCACATCAAACCGAATGCAAGCCCGCTGTTCCCGCCGTAAGTTTCTTGCCTCCGCTGCTGCCGTTCTGGCTGGTTCTGCGGTCAGGGCGCAGGATACGCCTACATTTTCGACGTCGGTGAAAGTTGTGGATCTCCTCGCCGTCGTGCGTACGAAAAAAGGCGAGATCATCAACAATCTAAAGAAGGACGACTTCTCGGTTTTTGAAAATGGCCGGCCACAGGCCATCCGGTATTTTTCGCGCGAGACCGATCTTCCACTCACCATCGGGCTGCTGGTGGATACCAGCACAAGCCAGTTGAAGGTTCTGGATGTGGAGCGGACCGCAACCTTCCGCTTTCTCGATCAGGTGCTGCGCGAGAACAAAGATCAGGTCTTTCTGATGCAGTTCGACATGGCCGTGATGATGCGGGAACCCCTTACATCGTCGCGCCGCAAGCTCGAAGACAAGCTGGCCCTGGTCGACGCTCCCACGCGCGCGGAATTGATGCAGCAGACCGGCGGGGGCACTCTGCTTTACGACGCAATCGTGCAGGCGTGCAAGACCATGAAGGACCAGCGCAATCGCAAGGCCCTCGTCCTGTTGACCGACGGCGTTGACACGGGCAGCGACTTATCGCTCAACGACGCAATCGATGCAGCTCAGCGGGCCGATACGCTGGTCTATTCCATCCTGTTCTCCGACCCCGGCGCTTACGGCTTCGGATTCGGCGAACCGGACGGCCGAAAGGTGCTGCAGCATCTCTCCAGGGAAACGGGCGGAGGCTTCTTCGAGGTTTCGAAGAAGCAAAATATCGAGCAGATTTTTGGGCTGATTGAAGACGAGTTGCGCAGCCAGTACAGTATGGGGTTTGTTTCTGACCAGCCCGTGCGCGTGTCGGAGTTTCGCACCCTCCAGGTTGCGACTAAAGAGAAAGGTCTCATCGTTCAGACTCGCGATCGGTATTGGGCGCAGCGCTAGCTTGAGCCTTTAAAAGAAAACGGCCGCGCGGAGGAGGATCGCGCGGCCGCTTGTGACATCCGCCTGATCAGTAGCCGTAGGGATGCCAGACCCCAAACTGATCGTAATAGCCAGAGGCGTGCCACACGCCGTATTGGTCATAGTAGCCGCTTGCGGCGGGGGCGGGAGCGGGAGCCGCGTACACACCTACGCCGAAGTTGAATCGGCCATAATCATCACGGTCGAACCCGCGATTGTCGCGGTCGAAGTGCCGGTCGCGATCGGAGCCATCGCCGCCACGGCCGCGGAAATCCTGCCGCGCCGCTTCATGCCCTTCTCGCTCGCCACCACGTTCGGCCGCTAAAGTTACGTTCGGAGCTGCCACCGCTAATGCCGAAGCCAGCGCCAAAGCCGGAATTCCAAATCTTTTTAACATCGCTTTCCACCTCCACCTGTTTGGATGTGGACAGGGTATTTTCGCCTGTCACGCCTTGTAAGGAGGTGTAATGGATCGTTACTGATCTGTAGGTGGTGCCGTTTGTTGCGGCGGCGGGGGAGCGCCCGTGGTCTGAAGGATCGTTAATCCCGTGCCCGCGATCGAGCTGTTGTAGGCGGGCACATCCTTTTCCATCACGCTCTTGTACTCTGTTTGCACCGACTGCAGTTCTCTCTCGAGGCCGAGCACGAGACTCAATGCCGTCTCGGTCGGCCCATAATCTCCACTGCCTGCGACGTCGCCCAACCCAGAACCAATCTCGCCCTCCAACCAAACCAGGTTCATATACAACTTGAATTGCGAGATGAAGTACTTGTCATCGCTTAACGCGTCGTTGTGCGAGATCAATTTAAATTCGATTTCTTGCAGTTTGCGGTCGATTGCGTCAACGCGGCGGACCAGATCCGCTTGAGCGGCCGACTTCTTGCGATCGTCTTCCAGCTTCTTGCGCATCCATTCGATCTGATTCGTCATATCCGACACGGCGCTGATGTCGTCGCGAACTCGCGTCTGCAGCCGGACGGACGCCTGGATGTCCGCTTCGCTGCCATGACTGTCGGGCGGAAGCAGGATTTCCATGGGTTGCGTGTAGGATTGGCCGTCCACGACGAGGCGCAAGCTGTATTTGCCCGGCGCTACCAGCGGTCCTAAGCCGGCCTGCTCGATTCCCCAGTGGGTCACCGGCCGTGTTTCCGCTTTTTCGAAGCGCGGCTCGTCCCAGATGTGCGGGTTTTCCTCAGGCGTCGTCCGGAGCGCCACCAGGCGCGGCCCGTCGATTCGAAGATTCCAAATCACACGGTGCAGCCCGGCTTGTCCCGGCAGGTTTCCGAGGTCACGGACCACGTGGCCCGTCGAATCCAGAATCTCGATGTGCGGCGGACTCTTAGCAGCCGTTTGGAGTGAGTAATTCAGCACGCCGCGCGCCGCATGCACCAGGCGGTACGCGGCTCGCGGCGCATACAGTCTTGTCGCGGCGGCACCGGTCTCCTGCTCCAGCGGCGAGAGGTCCTCCAAAATATAGAACCCTCGCCCGTACGTGGAAACAACCAGATCGTGATACTTCTTCTGCACCACGATCCACGAAACGGGCGCTGCGGGCAGGCCGTCCTTGAGCTGCTTCCAGTGAACACCATCGTCGCTGGAATAGTAAAGAGCGTTACCGGTGCCCGCAAAAAGCATCCCTTTCTTGTTCGGATTCTCCGCAATCACCCGCGCGTAAGCGAGCGGGCCATGCGGCAGATCGCCGCTGATCCTCGTCCAGGTCTGGCCGTAATCGCTGGTCTTGTAGAGAAATGGATCGCGGTTATCCATCAGATGGAAATCCACCGCGATGTATGCCGTACCTGCATCGAAGTGCGACGGCTCGATCTTCGAAACGGTCCCCCACGAAGGCATTCCCGCGATGTTCTTAGTGACATCGTTCCAATGCGCGCCCGCGTCGCGTGTGTACCAAACCTTCCCGTCATTAGTTCCGGCCCAGATGAGTCCCTTTTGAATCTCCGATGGCGCGATCGAAAAAACGACCTCGCCATAAAACTGGCCTAGATTGTCGCCGACAATTCCGCCCGAGGAAACGATGCGGCTCGGGTCCTGCGTGGACAGATCGGGACTGATTACGGTCCAACTGTTGCCGCCGTTGCTGGTTTTGAAAATTACCTGGCAGCCGTAGTACATCGTGTTGTGGTTGAACGGATCCGCAGCCAGCGGCGGAGTCCAATGACAGCGGTACTTCGCTTCGTTGGGCGCGGAGTCAAGCGTGTGCAGCCAGGGGCTGATGGAACGAGCCATTTTGGTGCGCGCATCGTAGCGGGTTACTTCATCGCCATAACAAGTCGCCCAGACGATGTTCGTATCGGTGACGTCGGGGATCGTGAATCCCGATTCGCAGCCGCCGAGGTTGTGATCCCACGGGCCTGGAACGATGCCGATGCTGCCGCGCCGCCCACCGCCCGGATAATCAATGCCTTGCCCGCCCGATTCGGGCGAGTTGCTTGCGCCGCGCATGGTGCCATCGTCCTGCATGTTTCCATAGATCTGGTACGGGACATCATTATCTACGGCCACGTGGTACATCTGCCCAATGGGAAGAGTGACCGTTTTTGAGGTCTTCCCGTGGTCCGTGGTCATATACATTCCCCCGTCATGCGTAACCAGGATGCGGTTTGAATTGAGTGGATCCACCCAGATGTCGTGTGTGTCTCCGCCCCAACGGACCGCTCGGAATGTTTTGCCGCCATCGCTCGAGATATGGAAGGCGCTGTTGGCCACCAGAACTTCATCGGCGTTCGATGGCGATACCGCCAGGCGGATGTAATAACCGGCGCGGCCGATCAGTGAACGATCCCAGCTCGCCGCGGTCCAGTTTTCGCCGGCATCGTCGGAACGCCACAGCGAACCTTGATCGGCGGTTTGAATCAGCGCGTATATGCGATTGCTGTTCGTCGGCGCGACGGCAACGTCGATCTTGCCCACCGGCGCATGCGGCAGCCCGTGACCCTCTAGACGCTTCCAAGTTGAACCGCCGTCGCGCGAGACGTATACGCCGCTGCCGGGCCCGCCGCTGAACATGGCGTACGTGTGCATTTCGGCCTGCCACATGCCCGCGAACAGCACGTTGCTGTTGTGCGGGTCCATTGCGAGACCCGAACACCCGGTGTTTGCATCGGCGAACAATACGCGGGTCCAGCTCTTGCCCCCATCCGTAGTTCTATAAACGCCGCGTTCCTGCTGCGGCCCCGTGAGGCGCCCCAGCGCACAAACAAACACAACATCCGGATTGGCGGGATGAATCACGATGCGTCCGATGCGGCCCGTTTCGCCAAGCCCCATATGGGTCCAGGTCTTTCCGGCGTCGGTCGATTTATAAACTCCGTCGCCCATCATGTCGACGTCGCGAATGGCCCAGGCTTCGCCGGTGCCGGCCCAGATGATTTTGGAATCGGAGGGCGCTATGGCGAGCGCGCCAATAGCTTGGGCGGGCTGATCGTCAAACACCGGCGTCCAGCGCACGCCGCCATCGGTGGACTTCCATACGCCTCCGGATGCCGCGCCGGCGTAATATGTGCTCGGGTCGCCCGGAATTCCCGCGGCAGCCGAAATCCGGTTGCCGACCGCTGGCCCCATAAATCGGAACCGGAAGCTCTCCACCGGCGAAACGTTTTGGCCGCCTCGCTGGGCAAAAGTGGGCAAGGCGGATAAAAGCAGCGCCACCACAACCGCGTGGTTCCGGAGCATACCTACTGGCATGATTTTCAGAATATACCCGAGCCGCTCGTTCGTGCTCCCGGCCTGAGGCGGCGTCAGAGCACCGCCGTTTCTTCCAAAAGTCGGCCCGAACTAAAACGATCGAACCCGAGCTGGCCTGCATCCACAATGTCCGTCGATCCTTTGAGAATCAGATCCGCCACGATCCGCCCGGTTGCCGGAGAATGCATGACGCCATGCCCGCTGAATCCATTCGCCAGGAAAAAACCGGGTAGCTGCGGCACGGGACCGAGCACGGAGTGGTGATCCGGAGTCATCGCGTACAGCCCGGCGCAGGCCCGCCGCGGATTCACTTCGGCCTGTTCCAGGCAGGGCAGGCGTTTCACGCCGCGCGTCAGAATTTTTTCGACGAAAGCCGGATCGAAGCTCGTGTTGAACCCCGGCTTCTCATCCGGATCGTTCCACGCCATCAGGATGCCCAGGCCTTCGGGACGATAGTGGAACCCCGTCGCCATATCAATCACCATGGGAGATTTCTGCGAAACTTTATCGAACGGCTCGGTCGGAACCAGCATCCGGCGCAGCGGCTCGATGGGCAGCTCGATCTCGGCACACCGCGCCAGAAGTCCGGCCCACGGTCCGGCCGCGTTCACCACCACGCGCCCCGAAATAAATCCACGATTTGTCTCCACGCCTGCGATTCCGTTGCTGTCCCGCTGAAAGCCGATTGCCTCGGTTTCGCGCATCAATTCGGCGCCCCGTCCCATCGCTTTCTGCATGAACCCCGTCATGACGCTGTAGGGATCTACGAAGCCGTCGGTTGCGCAGAAACTACCGCCGATTACGTCGTCCGTGCGGATTTCCGGCGCCAGCCGCGCAACATCGTCCGGCCCCAGGAGCCGCACTGACCTCAACCCCAGCTTCGCCTGGAGTTCGTAGTTGGCACGCAGGTACTTCATATGCCGTTCTTCACTGGCAACAAACAAGTAGCCTTGCGGCTTGTAGCCTGACGGATAACCGACCACTTCGTCGAATCGGGCGAAGAATGGAATGGAGTACAAAGACATCTGAATGTTCACCGGCGTGGTGAACTGAGCGCGCACGCCGCCCATGCTTTTCCCGGTCGAGCCTTTGCCTTGGTGCGCCTCGCGCTCCAGCACGATCACACTGCGAGATCCGGCCTCCGTGAGATGGTAGGCGATGCTCGATCCCACAATGCCGCCACCGATGATGATCACGTCGGCCGATTTCAGACGTTCTCTCCTGGTCTCCTATCTTCCCATTGGGCAGCCGGAGGATTTATGACGGCACTGTAACTTGCCGCGTCCTTGCCCAATGTTACGATGAAGCGCTTATGAAGCCGCTTTGGTTGATTCTCGCGGCGGTCGAACTGCTCGCGCAGCCTGCACCTTTGGTCTGGTTAAACCATAACCAACCGGTGCTCGATGCGCACAACTGTTATCCCTATGATGGCCGCTGGGCCGACCGCATCGATCGCGCGCTGGCCAGCGGATTCCCCGTTTCGATCGAGCAGGATCTTACTTGGGACGAGCGCTCACGCCGTGTCGTGGTCACTCACCGCGCCGAAGCCGACGGTTCCGAACCGGCGCTGCGCGACTATTTTTTCGAACGCGTGCGGCCCATCGTGGAAAAAGCCCTGGCCGAGAACGACACCAGGCGCTGGCCGTTGATCGTTTTGCACTTCGACTTTAAAAGCGAGAGCCTGCCGTTGCTCCAAGCCGTCTGGAGCTTGCTCGGCGAGTATCAGAGCTGGATAACCACCGCGCCCAAGCTGGCGGATCCGGCCACGCTTGCGCCGTTCGACACTAAGCCGATTCTGGTGATCACCGAAGATTCAGACGCCCAGGAACAGGTTTTCTACAAGCAGTTGCCGGCCGGGGCGCGCCTGCGTGTTTTCGGATCTGCCCACACGGCCCGTTCTCCCGGCGAATCCCGGGAAGAACGCGCTCATTTCCTGGCCACGCTGCCTCCCGAGAAGCTGTTGATCGATCGGCCGACCAACTACCGGCGATGGTGGAATAACTCCTGGTACGAAGTAGAAGAGGGCGGCCAAACGCGTGCGGGCGATTGGACTCCAGCAGATGCCGAACGGCTTCGCGCGCTGGTGGACCGGGCGCACCGTCTCGGCTACTGGATCCGCTTTTACACCCTGGACGGCTTCCCACAAGGCGATGATCACGGCTGGAGCGAAGATTACAATTTTGGCTCTCTCGAAGCTGCGAGGATACGCTGGCGTGCGGCCATCGCTGCCGGCGTCGATTTTATCGCCACCGATCAATACGAAGATCTGGGCCGCCAGATCAAAGCATCCAGCGAATCTAGCGCAGCAGCCGCACGGTAAGTGACCGGTGTTTGATCGAGAACTGCCCGGCCGCGGCTCGCAGATACGGCCGGAACGCCTCCGCCCAATAGGCTGCATATCCCCGGTCCCCGATCTCGCGCAGCATCTGGCTGTAATGCTCCAGCAGCGTCCCCGCAAACAGTTGCCCCGTGCGCCAGACCGCCCGATTTCCGGCGCGAGCCAGACGTAGCAGCGTCCCTGGGGTGCGGGCCATGGCTGCCACGGCCATAATGGACGAAAGTTGAAGCACGCTCCGGTGCTGCGCCGCGGCTTGCACCTTCAATTCCTCCCATTGCGCGCGCACACGCTGCGCGCTAGGCAGATTTCGCGGAGGAATGCGCGCCGCGCTTTCGCGAAACGCCATCCATTCTTTCCGCAGTCCGGCGACGTCCAGCGGCGGCACGTTGACAACATCCGCGGCCCAGCCGGCCGTACGCTCGAGACCGTCTAGAATCTGGTCGATGTTTTCGAACCTGGCGTCGCCCGCCAGGAGTCCTTCTTCTTTCATGGCCTCGGCAATCTCCTGCACGATCTGCCGCCCCGCGCCCGAAACGTCGGCCAGAGCGGCTAAAATCCATACCGGCGAGGCGCGGAACGCGATCAAACCTGCTAATTCGATCCCATGACCAGCCGTGCGGCGCAGCAGGAAATTCGAGGCCAGCTCGCCTTCGGACGGGTAAACGCCCTTTACTTCGCCCAACTGTTCAATCATGAACCGTAACGCGATCTCCACCATGGTCTGGTACGTTTTGGTCCGCCGGACACTCGCAGGCAGCGCGACATCGCCGATCTCCCGCATGAGGCCGCCCGCCAGAGCCGCACCCGACCGCACCAACCGCTCAGGCACCGATAACAAATACGCGGCGACTCGCGCCGGCGCTTTCCCGCGCCGCTTGTGGCGAAGTTTTCTAGGAGCTTTCAGGTTCGCGATGCTCCATTGTCGCGCATTACCGCCGCGGTACAATTTACAGGAAGCAGATGGCCGATATCCAAATCCGCCCTAGCATGAAGTTCATCAAAGCCGGGTATGTTTTGGCATTGGCGGCCGTCGGCCTGGCGCTGTTCATTCATTACAAGTACCTCGCTGACCAGTACCCCACCCCGTGGCTGCCCTTGGCGTCGCTCCTCTTTTTGCTGTGGCCGATCAAACGACATATCCAGCGCCAAAGCGTGAAGCTGACCATTGCAGGCGAAAAGCTGCGCTACGAAACCGGCCTCGCCTCGCGCTCCACGCGCATCATCCAACTCCCCAAGGTTCAGGACGTCCGCGCCATCCAATCGTTTTGGCAGCGGATCTTTGGAGTGGGCGATGTTTCTATCGAAACCGCCGGTGAGTACAGCCGGTTAATTGTGGAAAACCTGGATCGCCCGCAGCAGCTCGCTGAACAAATTACGGATCTCGCAGGACACGCCCCGGCCACCGGTCTAAACTGAAACCTGCTGATGGCCTGAGGTTTAGCTCCTCAAGTACTACGCTACGCGTCTTCGTTTTTGATAGGCTAATAGGAGCGTGGATCTTGTAACTTCAGGGAGGCAAGTTTCACTTAGCCTCGTTCTCGGGCTCTTAGTAAGTCTACCGGGCATCGCAGCCTGGCGATTGGCTGGTCCATTCGGAGGAAGCGCGCGATCCATCGCCATCGACCCGCAGAATCATAACATTCTGCTGGCCGGCGCTCGCGACTCGCTGATATTCCGCTCCGATGACGCCGGTTCGTCCTGGCGCCTGGTGCCGTTTCCCCGGGGCACGCCCGGCACCTTCAACGCGCTCATTATCCATCCGGCCGAAACGGGACACTTCTATGCCGGCTTGGACGCGGGAGAAAGCGCGGATTCGGGCGTGTGGGAGAGCAAGGATGGAGGCCAGACCTGGACGCAGTTTGCCGGTTTGAAGGGGGCGCGCATTGAGTCGCTCGCCATGTGGTCCAAGGACCCGAAAATCTTGACCGCGGGAACCGCCAAAGGCGTGTTCCTGACCGCCGATGCGGGCGTCACATGGCAACGTATTTCGCGTGAGAACGACAACGAAATGCAGGATATTACTGCTTTGGCGTTCGATCCCACCGACTCACAAGTCATTTACGCAGGAACACCCCATCTTCCCTGGAAAACCATCGATGGCGGCGCCACATGGAAATCTATTCACGAGGGCCTCATCGATGACTCCGACATCTTTTCCATCCGCGTGAATCCCTCGCACCCCGAGCTGATTTTCGCCAGCGCCTGCAGCGGTATTTACCGTAGCAGTAACGGCGGCGGCTCCTGGATCAAGCTGCAGGGCATCCCGGGCACCCATCGCCGCACCCACATCATTGCGGAAGATCCCGCGGCTCAGGACGTAATCTACGCCGGAACCACGCTGGGGCTTTTCAAATCCCCTGACACGGGTAAGACCTGGCGGCATCTAACGTCAGAGCAGGTGAATTGGATGGTTTTCGATCCGTCGGAGCCGCGAACGCTTTATCTCGCCACTGAATATGCGGGAATTCTGAAAAGTACCGACGCGGGTGAGACATTTCATAGCGTGAATGGAGGATTTTCGAACCACCGGCTGACTCAAATTACCGGCGCCGGCCAGCATTTATACGCCAGCAGCGGTTATGAAGGGCGGTTCGGCGGCGTATTCGCCAGTAACGATGCCGGCCTGAGTTGGACGCTCCGCGCTAACGAAGATGCATTGTCGGGCCGCAATTTAAATAGCCTCGCGGTCGTGCCGTCGAAACCAGATCAGCTCTTCGCGGCCAGCGAAGACGGCGTGATGAAATCGGTCGATGGGGCCAAAACCTGGACACCGTTGTTGTCCCAGCCGAAACCCTCGGTCCGGCCCGGGACACGTCCGCCGGCCCGCCTTCGCGTAAATGCGCTGCGGGTTGTCGAGGCCGAAAAACAAACCCTGCTGCTGGCGGGCACGGATTCCGGCCTCTTTCGGAGCTCTAATGCAGGCGCCAGTTGGCAGCAGTTGAAGTCTCCAGGGATCGCCGACGTCCCTGTCTCGGCCATTTATGCTCCTCCCAGCGGCGCTAGCCGCCTGGCCGTAGCCACTCGCTCCGCTTTGTTCATCTCCGAGGATTCCGGGGTAACTTGGCGTTCTTCATTTCTTCCGGACAATTCATACTATCTTTACGATCTGGCGCTGCCTGTGGACCGCGACTCTCCGCTCCTGGCAGCTACTTCGCGCGGCGTCCTACAGTCCACCGATAGCGGCCAGCACTGGACTCTTATAACGCAGGGTATCCCGGCCTCCACCGTCGAATCCATACGTTTTCATCCTGAGCACAAATCCGAAGCATTCTTAATTCAGTACGGGAAGGTTTACCGGTCTCCGAATGGAGGAACGTCCTGGGATCCGTTTCCAAGCGACGGGCTGGAGAACTCTTCGCTTCGCCGCTTATGGTTCACCCCGGGTCTGCCTGGGCGGCTGATCGCTCTGACTTCAGCCCGTGGCGCTCTGGTTTTTGACTTACCGCAACAGGATGTCAGTTCGCGGATTGATGTGGAAACGACGCTTTCAAAAAGCGATCGCTAAGCAGGGGAGAAAATGAATAACACGAAAGCAATTTGGAGGTATTCTGCCGTATTTGCGACCGTACTCGGTCTCGCGTCCGCTCCGCCGGCCGCTCGCGCGCAGAACGCGGCATCGCCTACGAATGACTACTTCAACTTCGTCGAAGCCGGCGTTTTCGGCGGCGTAGCCTATTACGCTCCCGTCGAGGCAGGTCTCGGTACGAGGTTCAACACGGACGGATTGGTGGGTGTCCGGCTTACCGAAAATTTTTGGAACTACTTCGGCGTTGAAGAAAACGGGACGGTGTACTCAAATCACAATCTGACTTTCAAACAGCAACCCGCGCCGAATTTGATCATTCCGCCGCTGGACATCCACGTCCACGAAGTCGGCCTCAATCTTCTGGCGTATCTGACCCCGCGCGATAAAGCTCTGCGCCCGTTTTTCACCATTGGCGTGGGCGGCGTTTTTTGGGATCCCTCTCGTCATGCCCGGCAATTAGCTGCGGCCCTGGATCCAGCGCTCGGACTTCAAGGGTTCAACTCATGGAACGGCGTCCAGGGCACCTACGGCGCAGGCCTGAAATGGCAGGTCAGTCCGCGCATCGGCGTGCGTGCGGACTTGCGCGCTTCGCTTGGACGAAACCCGAGTTTTGGCTTGCCTAGGTCGGCCGCCGCTGGGTACTACATCCCCGACAACCGCTTCATTCAAGGGCTGGAGACTACCATTGGCTTGTCGATCTACTTCGGACGACGGGGCGAGAAACCCGCGCCGCCGCCGCCACCAACGCCTCCGCCGCCCCCGCCGCCTCCTGCGGCAGCCGCACTGAACGCCGGCGCCATCTCTGCCAGCGCGACCTCCGTGTGCCCGGGCGATTCGGTGACGTTTACGTCCAACGCATCGCACCCGCAGGGCCATAGTTTGGCTTATCAGTGGTCCGTGAACGGCACCAATCAGGGTCCAAACAGCTCGACCTTCACCTGGACGCCGAGCAATTCCGGGACATACCGTATCGGCGTGCACGTCTCCGATACCTCCGGCCAGGCCGCTGCGGAGCCGGTGGACGTGAGCGCCGTTTCAGTAACGGTTCGGTCCTATTCGGCACCCACCGTTAGCGGCGTGACCGCGAATCCGTCCAGCATCGACTACGGACAGACCTCGAACCTGCGCGTGAATGCCAGCGCCTCGGAGTGCGGCGGTTCGTTGCGCTATAGCTGGGCTGCAGCCGAGGGGAGCGTCACCGGTAATGGCCCCGCGGCGGAGTTCAACTCGAACGGCGTGGCTATGAATCAGAACGACCGCAGCCGGCCGCAATCCAAGCAGGTCCGCGTGACCGCAACCGTCACCGATTCCAAGGGCGGCACGGCCAGCGGATCCACCGAAATCACGGTGAATCTGTCGGAGCAAGCGCGCCACTTCGGCGATATCGTCTTCCCGAAAGACAGCGCGCGCGTGAATAATTGCGGCAAACGCATCTTGATCGAACAGCTCTATCCCGAGCTGACCGCCAATACCAATTACGACGTGGTGCTGGTGGGGCATATCGATTCCGCCGAAGCGCCTCGTCCTGGATCGCGCCGCAACCGCAACCTGGATCGCGATCGCGTGCTGAATACCGCCGGCGTCTTGAGCGGCGGCACCGGCACTTGCGCCGCGCTGGATCGCGGGCGGATCCGCGGCTCTTGGGTTGGCGCAACGCAGGAGAGCGAGATGGTTCCGACCTCCTGCGCCGTCTCCACTACGGCGCCACGAGAACGGCGCGGCGCTCAGGTGGACGTCAATGAAGCCAAGAACCGGCGTGTCGAGGTTTGGCTGGTTCCACGCGGCATGGCGCTGCCCACCGCCGCGCGCGATGCCAGGGAACTCCCGGCAGCCGAGATGAACCGCATCGGCTGTCCCAAGTAAGTCCGAAATAAATTCGGCGCCGGATGCTTCGCGCATCCGGCGCTTTTTTATTTGTGCAGTTAACTTTTTCGCGTAGGCAGATTTCTGGAACGCCGCCTTTCATTTCGAGAAGCTCTCCTGGGCGCTCGGCACCGGCCGATCCAACTTAGCCCTTAACGCACACTGAATGCGCTGTCGCGGCTTCTGTGAACCACTTGCATCAGGAGTACCTGCGATCGCACCAGACGATAGAACACCACGTACTCGTCTACCGAAACGCTGCGGTACCCGCTGCCCAACTCCTCGCGCCGCCGCCCGGAACCCGGATAATCAGCCAATAACCGAAAATGGCGGACCAGCCGGTCCACATAGGCGTCGGCCGAGCGCTCGCTCTCGGCGGCCATTTTCAACCAGATTTCCAGGATGGCTTGCCGCGCCACTCCGGTCAGGCGGTATCGGTTCATCGAGACTGCAACGATGCACGCATCTCTCGCGCTTCGCGCTTCAGCTCTTCGGCCAGAAACGCAAGTGTATCGTCCGTGTAGTCTTGATAAGATCCCGATTTGAGATCCGCCTCCGCGCGGCCGATGTCGGTCGTCAAATCGATCCTCTCGCGCTCCCGCTCCTCCCACCGCGCCATCGCGTCGCGCACCGCATCGTCGGCCGAGCGATAACGCCCCTGCTCAATCGCGCGCTGGATTAGAAATTCCTGACGGGGAGTAAGCTTGACTTCCATTGCTCCAGACTAAAAGGCACTTTCAAACGGTGTCAAGGCAATCGCCGGCTCAACAGATCGCCGTGTAGTCTCACCGTTCTGTATCCGCGGCTCGGTGGCCTGCCACGCTAGGGCGCGCCCGATAAGATTCTTGAAAGAATCGGTCCCAAACCAGCCATTACTACACGGGCTCAATAGCATCCACAGGCGATCCGTCGTCCAGATTGACTTGGATTCGGCCCGACGAGACAATTACACATTCTATGAAGCGTCCCCTCATACTCTTACTCGCGGCCACTGTTTGCTGCGCCCAAGGCGTAATCTCCACGGTTGCGGGTAACGGCACCGACGCCTATTCCGGCGACGGTGGATCTGCTACCAGCGCTTCGATGCACCCTAACGGCGTGACAGTGGATGCCGCCGGGAACATTTATATCGCCGACTTATCCAAGTCAGTGATCCGTAAAGTCGACACCGCCGGCATCATCACCACCGTCGCAGGTTTCGCGGGCGAGAGCACCGTTTTCTCCGGCGACGGCGGACTGGCAACCAAAGCATCGATCTACATCTCCTCCAACCATGACGGGCTCGCGGTGGATAGCGCCGGCAATCTCTACATCGCTGACGACGGGCATCACCGCATTCGCAAGGTGAACACTAACGGCATCATCAACACCGTAGCCGGCAACGGCAAACTGAATTACTCTGGCGACGGCGTGGCAGCCACCAGCACTTCGCTTTACCGGCCAAGCGGCGTGGCCGTCGATAAGGCAGGCAACCTTTATATCGCGGACACCAACAACGCCCGCATCCGCAAAGTTGACACCAACGGAATTATTACCACGGTTGCCGGAAATGGCGGGTTCGGCTATGCGGGCGATGGCGGACCCGCTACCGCTGCCACACTCTTCAGCCCCATGGACGTCACCCTCGACAGTGCAGGCAATATCTATATCGCCGATCAAAATGCCAACGTGATTCGTAAGGTCGACATCGTCACCGGTATCATCAGCACCGTGGCTGGAAACGGAAATGTTCAGGGCCCCCAGGGCGACGGCGGGCCTGCCGCGAGCGCGATACTTGACGGCCCATATAGTGTCGCGGTGGACGGGATAAACAACATTTACATTGCCGAGTACGTAGCCCATCGCGTTCGCAAAGTCGATCCGTCGGGCGTGATCACGACCGCGGTGGGTGCGGTGTCCACCGGCAATCTTGGAGATGGCGGACCGCCCAGTAGTGCCCAGATCGTGCCCGCGGGCCTCGCAGTCGATGCGGCCGGCAATTACTATATCGCCGATGAAGGCCACAATCGTATTCGCAAGGTCACGCTTGGCGCGCGAGTGCCCGGCCTTTTGGCCAGCGTGCCATCAGTGTATTTTTCGGCGACTACGGGCACCAACACACCCGCCGAAAATACACCCGATCCGCAAATCGTAACGGTCTACACCACCGGCAGCGTTCCGCTCGGCTTTAGTGTTGCCGCATCCACCACCTCAGGCGGCGATTGGCTGAAAGCGACCTCGGCCGGTGGCAACACACCGGTCCAGATCACCGTCTCGGCAAGCAGCCTTCCGGCCGCCGACACCTATAAGGGCAATATCGTCCTCACGCCCACGGCTCCCGATCTCCCTACCGTCAACATTCCAGTTACCTATCTGGTGACCACGACACCACCGGCCCGCCCGGTGATTTCGAGCGTGGTGAACGCCGCCGGCTTTCAAAACAGCATCGCGCCCAATACGTTCGCCACCATTAAGGGCACGAATCTGGCGTCAACCACCGACACTTGGGACAATTCCATTTCCAACGGACAATTGCCCGCCGCACTCGATGGCGTCACTGTGACCTTCGATGGAAAGCCCGGTTACGTGAGCTATATCAGCAGCGGTCAAATCAACGTGTTGGTCCCCAATATCACAGCGACTTCCCTGACATCCGTAGTGGTCAGCAACTTGGGTGCTAAGGTGCAGAGCATCTTCAACACGCCGGCGGCGCAGTATAGTCCGGCAGTCTTTCCCTGGCCCAACAATCAGGCGGTCGCAACGCATCAGGACTACAGTTATGCAGTCAAGAACGGCACGTTCGCAACACTGCCTACAGTGGCGGCTAAACCTGGCGAGGTGATCGTCTTGTGGGGTACCGGACTTGTCGCGACGGGTCCACCATACCTGCTCGGCTACGTTACCCCGAGCGATCAGACCTATGCGACCAGCGCTGCTCCCACAGTCAGCATCGGCAATATTCCTGCGACGGTGTACGGAGCGGCCTTAGCGCCTGGGTTTGCAGGTCTCTATCAAATCGCCATCCAGGTACCGGCCTCGCTCACAGACGGCGACTGGCCCGTCACAATCATCATTGGCGGCGTACGATCGCCAACGGGCATTGTTTTGTCGGTAACCCATTAGGGATCCACAATACCCGCGCTCCCAAAAATCTTTCTCCTTCAGGCACAGCATCTTGCGTCCACCACCCGCGCCGCGCGGCCAGCCGGCGCGAAACTGGTCCTAAGCGAGGTTCATATGTGAGCCCGAAACCAATCGGCAAAATTGGATTAAAAAAATCCCAACGCTCCGGGAAAAACCGCGAGATGCGTCAAATCGGTGCCGATATTTCGGCACTCAGGCGTGTTTCGACCGCCCATGCTATCCTAATCTCGTATGGCAATCCCGAACGTTAAGCGCTTCCGGCCCTTCTGCCCGACCTGCAACGAGAGTTTCACCATTATGGCCGTCCTCCCCAAGGAGACCAATGTGGACGCTTACCTCGCCGATGCGGTTGCGCGGCACGATCACAAGGCGTTCCAGGAAGCCAAACAGCAACATTTCAAGATCCGCGTCGGACAACAGAAGCAGAAGAAGGCGAAGTAGTCCACCCTCTACAACTGGCCGCCTCTTCTCACGCCGTTTGCGGCGGCGTTCACTCTCTGCGTTCTCGCTAAAATGGGCAAATGCCCTCGAAAAAAATCACGGTCTGGATTGGTACGCGCAAAGGCGCCTTCGCGCTTTCTAGCAGCAATCGCAAGACTTGGACCACTGACGGCCCGCACTTCCGCGGCCAGGAAGTGAACCACGTCTCCCAGGACCCCCGCGAACCTAAGCGTCTCTACGCTGCCGTGAACAGCGCCTGGTTCGGTCCGCACATCCACGCCAGCACGAACGGCGGGAAAACATGGAAGCTCTCCGAGAAAGGCCTCAAGCTGGAGTGCATCCCGAATGAATCCATCAAGCGCATGTGGCACATCCAGCCCGGCGCCGCGGACGACCCGGGCGTGGTGTGGGCCGGGGCCGATCCGGGCGCGCTGTTTCGTAGCTCCGATTGGGGCGCCACTTGGGAAGAGGTTCCTTCCCTTACCAATCACCCCTCCCGCAGCCTTTGGCAGCCCGGTGGCGGCGGCATGATGGTCCACAGCATTCAGTGCCTCGGAAAGGGTCGCATCATCGTCGGCATGTCGGTGGCGGGCGCATTCCGCAGCACCGACGGCGGCGCCACCTGGACTCCGTTCAACGGCGGTGTCCGCGCCGACTTCCAACCCAACAAATTCCCCGAAGTCGGCGTCTGCGTCCACAAGCTCCTTGCGCACCCCAACGATCCCGAGGCGCTGTATCAACAGAATCACTGCGGCCTATATCGCGCCAGCTTCGACGCCAGCCGCTGGACCGATATCTCTAAGGGCCTCCCCACGCGTTTCGGTTTCGGCCTGGCTGTTCCCGCCGCGGAGCCGCGCTCCATGTTCACCGTTCCCATCGAGTCGCCGCAATATCGCTGCAACCTCGAGGGCCAGTTCCGGATCGCGCGCACTCGCGACGACGGCAAAACCTGGAAGCTGCTGACTCGCGGCCTGCCGCAGCGCAACGCGCACCTGCTCGTGCTGCGGGAGGCCATGTCCTCGGACGCACTCGACCCGGCCGGCGTCTACGTCGGCACCAGCTCCGGCCAGGTCTTCTATACGCGCGATGGCGGCGATAACTGGCAGATCCTGGCTGACAATCTGCCTTCCGTCTATTCCGTTTCGGTCGCGATGGCGTGAGCGAATCTCCCCTGCTCCAAGCTGCATCTAATGATGTTGGTTCGTTATCCTGAAATTTAAATGACCTACGACCTGATTGTGATTGGGAGTGGCCCGGGCGGTTATGCCGCCGCGATTCGCGGCGCGCAATACGGGCTCAAGACCGCCCTGGTGGAAAAGGACTCCCGCCTGGGCGGTACGTGCCTGCTGGTGGGATGTATCCCCACCAAGTCGCTGCTCCATACCGCCGATGTCTGGGAACGCTTCGTTCACTCCGACGAAGAAGGCATTCAGTGCCAGAATCCCCGGCTCGATTTCCCCCGCGTGCAGGACCGCAAGAACAAGATCGTCTCCAAGCATTCCAAGGGCGTCGAGTTCCTGCTTAAGAAAAACAAGATCGATTGGATCAAGGGCTACGGGACGCTCCAGCCGCGGGGTCCCAATGGGCTTTTGCGCGTCGACGTGCAATCCGGGGACAACACCCAGACGCACGAAACTAAGAACATCATCATCGCCACCGGTTCGGAAGCCCGCATGCTTCCCGGCCTGCAGTCCGACGCGAAAACCATTCTGACTAATGTCGAGATTCTCGATTTGCCCGCGATTCCGAAAAGCATGTTGATCATCGGCGCGGGCGCGGTCGGCGTCGAGTTCGCGTCCATTTTCAATCGCTTCGGCACCAAAGTCACTGTGATCGAAATGCTGCCGCGCATCGTTCCCGTCGAGGACGAAGAGGTCTCCAAAGAGCTGGACCGGTACTTCCGCAAGACCGGAATTCGCTGCGAGACCGGCGCCAAAGCCGAGGACATTACCCGGACCGAAAACGGCGTCCGCATGTGCGTTGCGCTGGCCAACGGCAAGCGCGAGGACATGGAGGCCGAAACATTGCTGGTCGCAGTTGGGCGCAAGCCGGTGACCGGCAACATTGGCATCGAGAACCTCAAGATCGAGCTGGATCGCGGCTTCATAAAAACGGATCAGTTCCAGCTCACCGGCGAGCCGGGAGTCTACGCCATCGGCGACGTTGTCGCCGGCACCCCGCAATTGGCGCATGTGGCCAAAATGGAAGGCATGGTGGCCGTTGCGCACATGACCGGCCGTGCCGCCAAACCAATTAACAAGAATCGCATTCCGAGCTGTACCTACACCGAGCCCGGCATCGGCAGCGTTGGCCTGACCGAAGCACAGGCGCGCGCGCAAGGCCACGCGGTGAAGATTGGAAAATTCCCGTTCTCGGCCAACAGCAAAGCCAGCATCCAAGGCAACCATACGGGATTCGTCAAGGTCGTCGCGGACGAGAAGTTCGGCGAAATTCTTGGCGTCCACATCATTGGACCGGAAGCGTTCGAGCTGATTTCCGAGGCCGTTACCGCCATGGAAGCCGAAGCGACCGTAGAAACAATGATGAGCACCATTCATGCTCACCCGACCCTGTACGAAGCCATGGGCGAAGCATTCAATAGCGTTTACGGATTGACCATCGATGCGTAGCGTACGCACTCATGCGTGCCGCGTTCACTCGTGTGCACGCCGAGGCTCAACAAATGCGAACTCTTGAGTTGCGCGATCTCGGACGTGTCACCTACAGCGACGCCTTCGCTCTCCAAAAAGATTTGGTCCAAAAACGCAAGCTAGGTGCAATCCCCGACCAACTCCTCATCGTCGAGCACCCGCACGTCATCACCTTGGGCCGCAACGGCCATCTCACGAATCTGCTCGCGAGCGAAGAGGTGCTGCGCCGCGCCGGCATCGACTTCCACCCCACTGACCGTGGCGGTGACATCACCTACCACGGCCCCGGCCAGGTGGTCGGCTATCCGATCTTCGATTTGAGAGAATGGAAACGTGATGTAGTCGCCTACGTCCGGACCCTTGAGCAGGTCATCCTGGATGCGCTGGCGGAGTTTGGAATCGAAGCTGGGCGCGTGCCAGGTTGCACCGGGGTCTGGGTTGATGGAAAAAAGGTGGCTGCCATAGGTGTGCATATCAGCCGCTGGGTTACGTCCCACGGCTTTGCGTTGAATCATACGACCGATTTGACTTATTTCCAGTACATCGTGCCTTGTGGACTTACGAAACCTGTAACCTCTATGCACGAGCTGGGCTGCGATGCCCGCCGCGACGAGGTAATTTCCGCGCTGGCGCGCAACTTCTCAAAACACTTTCAATTCGACTTAGTAAGCCGGGACCGACCGGTCCCTGAACTCACGGAGACATTCTAATGATTGATGTCGTTATGCCCCAAATGGGCGAAAGCATTGTCGAAGGCACACTGACCAAGTGGCTGAAGAAACCGGGCGAGCACGTCGAACGCGACGAGCCGCTGTTTGAGATTTCCACCGATAAGGTAGACACCGAAATTCCGGCGCCCACTTCCGGCGTGCTGCAGGAAGTGTTGGTAGAGGAAGGCAAGACGGTCGCGATCAGCACGGTAGTTGGACGCATCAACGAAGCCGGAGGCAATGGCGCATCGGCGCCTGCTCCAGCCGCCGCCAAAGCTGCTCCTCCGCCGCAGCCGCCCGCTCCCGCGCCCGCTCCCCCTCCGCGCGCCGCCCAACCGAGCGCTCCGGCGTATCAACCTCCGCCGGCTCCTCAACCGCCGAGGGCCACGCAGCCCAGCGCTCCACCTCCGCCGCCCGCAACACCGCAGCAGCCGCAGGCGCCTTACGGCGAAATAGAATCCACAAACGGCCCGCTATCGCCGCTGGTGCGCAAGATGGCTCGCGAGTATGGCATCGATCTGCGACAGGTCAGAGGCTCGGGCGCAGGGGGCCGCATCACGAAGCAGGATCTGGAAGCTTACATGTCAGCGCAAGGGGCTCGCACTATGGCGCAAGTCACGCCCGCCGCGCCATCCACTCAGGTGGCCACAATGCCTGCTCCGCCTCAGCCCGCTCCAGCGCCGCCGCCGTCACAAGCCATGACGCCCATTTACACCTCGCAGCAAGCGGCGCCGTCGGTTCCCCGCGCTGAAGCTCCTCGCGCCCGCGTTGAGCCGATGAGCACGATGCGCGCCAAGATTGCCGAGCACATGGTCCTCAGCAAGCGCGTCTCGGCGCACGTTACCACCGTGCATCGGGTGGACATGACGCGCGTGGCCAAGATGCGTACCCGCTATAAGGAAGAGTTCGAGCGGCGCTACGGCTTCGGCCTGACGTTCCTACCGTTCGTGGTTTCAGCGGCGGTGGAAGCGATTCATCAGTTCCCTATCGTGAACGCGTCCATCGAAGGCACCAACATCATCTACCACAACGACATCAACATCGGCATCGCCGTGGCGCTCGAAAACGGCCTGATTGTTCCGGTGATTCGCGGCGCCGATGAAAAGAATATTGTTGGCCTGCAGCGCGCTATCGTGGATCTTTCCACGCGCGCGCGATCGCGCCAGTTGAAGCCGGATGAAGTGCAGGGCGGCACTTTCTCCATTACCAATTTCGGCAGCTTCGGCAGCGTGTTCGCGACTCCAATCATCAATCAGCCGCAAGTCGCAATCTTGGGCGTTGGCACCGTCGAGAAGGTTCCGGTAGTCGTCGACGATGCCATCGCGATCCGCTCCATGGCCTACCTCGCGCTGACCTTCGATCATCGCTTGATCGATGGCGCCCTGGCCGATCAATACACCGGAAAGGTCAAATCGATTCTGGAGAACTGGTCCGAGGAGGTTTTATGATCGAGCAGGCGTTCCTGAACTATTCCGCCGAGCAGCTGCTCACTTACACTGGCCGGATCGAAGACTGCCTCGCGCGCCTATCCGCGGAACAAGTCTGGATGCGCGGCAGCGATAACCAGAACGCCGTCGGCAACGTCGTGCTGCATTTGTGCGGCAATGTGCGCCAATGGATCATTTCCGGCGTGGGCGGCCAGCCCGACATTCGCGACCGCGATGCCGAGTTTGCGGCGCGCGGCGGTCCGCAGGCGCTCGAGCTTGCGGCCAAGTTGAAGGCAACCGCCACCGAAGCCGCGGAAGTGATTCGCAAATTGCCGCTGGAGCGCCTCACGGAGGCGAAGACGATTCAGAAGGTGTACAACCCTACCATCATGGAAGCGATTTATCACGTGGTGGAGCACTTCGCCCAACACGCCGGCCAGATCATCTACGCTACCAAGCTCCTCACCAGCGAGGACCTGGGCTACTACAAACATCTAAGCCGGTCATCTAGCGGCGCCTGAGAGCTAGGCCGGTCGCGTCGATACCAGGCACGGGCGAGTTGTAGGCCCGCGAATCTTGAGCACCAGGCAATAAACGTTCCTCTCATGTCTGCCTGTGCAGCTCGCGCCGGTACGAGCCGCTTCAACTCGTGACGCAACACCCCCGCCCTTTCCACTCGTCTGAAGTTTCAGGCAGCTTCCAAGTTCCTGCGGCAGCACGGATCATGCCTGCGCGGAAGCGTTGGCGGTTGGCGCCGGCTTCGGTTCCTTCGCGGCAATGGCAGATCGCGAACGCATCCAGCGAGCTGCCATCCCATCCAGACCTTCAAAGATCGAATCCGTTAACGCGCGGCATGCACGTAACACCTCTTCTTGCTCAGCATCGCTGAGGGTTGAAAACCGGATATACCATGCCTGGCGCGGCTGAACGTTCTTGGACAAGATCGCGGTCAGGAAGCGCGGCCAAAAGCCGAACTTCTGATACAGCGCGATGTGCTTGGCGCTGTGCGCGAACGTGAACAGGCCGGCCTCGCGAACGCCCCAGCGCTCGAACAGCTCCCGTGCGTGGCGAAATTGGATCCGGCCAGCCTTCCCTCGAGTTCCGCGACGAGAAAGGCTTCAGGATTGGCGTGCCAGCGCGGCAACACGTAATCGCGATCCGCGTTCCAACGCTACGGATCGGGCGCACCCACGAAGGTGTCGAAGGCAAGGTCGAACGATGCGCCGCGCTTCTTCGACATCGGCGCGCTGCAAGCGGCGGATCGAAACATCAGGCACGTTTGTATGCAATGCAGTCGATTTCGATCTTCATGCCGGCGCCGGGAAGACGAGCTTCCACGGTGGTGCGTGCCGGCCGGTTGGCGCCGAAGAACTCAGCGTAAATTTCGTTCATGGGGGCGAAGTCCCGAATATCGGCGAGGAACACCGAGCACTTCACCACATCCGATGGCGTAGCTCCGGCCTCGGCCAAAATCCGGCGGATATTCTCCAGGACGATTTTCGCTTCGTGGCGAATATCGCCCAGCGATAACTCGTTGGTCTCCGGATCGATCGGCCCTTGTCCAGAAACGAAAATGAAATCTCCCGCCCGGGTGAACGGCGAATAGGGACCTCGGGGCTTGGGAAGTTTTGACACGGTGCTCATCGCGCCAATTATTGCATGACGTGATGTGTGGTATCCGGCTTCTTTTTGCGGCTGCGCCGCGGCCGGTCGGAGATATTGCCGGACGCTGCAGCTTTACGCGGCCGCCGAATCGGCTTGGGCTTGGGCGGCGGCGGGTTGGGCTCGAGCAGTGAGGGCTGACCCTCGACGATCGGCTGCTTTTCGTCCTCTTCGGGCTCATGCGTCTCGCGCACCGGCGGCTCGGGCTCGGCCGGCGGGTAGAACTCGGCGCCGAGATAGACCACCAGGCCCTTCTCCTCATCCGGCTCAATCCGCACCACCAACTTGTCCTGCGCGTAGTTCAGGAATTCGGAGAACTCCTGGAAGCCGTAAGCCGCGGCTGAGAAGTTGGGCGCTTCCGAGGCCATCCAGGTCTCCAGGTCCTCGGCGGGCGCGCCGTTTTCCAGTTCGAGGCGATGCGTTTCGAGCACATCGCGCAGCAGCGGCAGTGCTTCTTCCGGTTTGGGCGTGGGACGCTCAGGCTGCGCCGAGGTCTTGCGCTCGATGATATATCGGCCGCCCTGTCCGCTGACGTTGACGTAGTCGGCCTTCTTGAGTTTTTCGACGAAATCGGAGAAGCTGCTGGCGCCGTATGCTTTTTCGGTGAACGCCGAATCGAGCTGCAGCATGGTGCTCTTGAGCAACCCGAGTTGCGGCTGGACAGCGCGGCGCTCCAGGACTTGGAGGGCGCGCTCCACCAGCGGCATAGCCTGCGCCAGATCCAGAGGTTCCGGCCGGCCACGATGGCCGCCTTGCGGGCGCTCGCGCTGCTGTTGGCCTCCATGTTGCGGCGGACGCTCCCGGCGCTCGGACCTGTCGGTCTCCGACAGCAGCGATTCGTAACTGACGAACTCGTGGCAATTCTGCTGCAGAATCGTGCTGGTGAATGCTTTGCCACCCACGACGAACACGGTCTTGCCGTATTCCTTGAGTTTGTTCACCAGCGGAATGAAATCGCTATCGCCGCTGATGATGGCGAACGCATTGACGTGCGGATGCGTAAAGGCCATCTCCAGCGCATCCAACGCGAGGTTGATATCGCCGCCATTTTTATCCCCACGCGGCGAAGGCAGGCGCTGCACCATCTGCACCGCATTTTCGGCCATGGAGCGCGCGGACGCCTCCTGCCGTCCCCAGTTAGCGTAAGCAAACTTCGCCACCAGGTCTCCCCGTTCTTTCAGCGCATCCAGCGCGAGCGATACGTCGAATTCGCGCCGGAGCGTGGATTTTACGCCGATCTCGATGTTGTCATAGTCCACGAATACGGCGATGTTCAATTTTTCTTGCATTTCTTCTCTTTAGTTTGTCAATTTTCACAGGCGCTAGCCTGCGCGGCGGGCAACTCAATGCCTGCCGAATGCTTCAGGCGGTCTGCTTTACAGAAGACCGGATGAAGTCTACAATCTCCTCGAGCGAGGCTCCTGGCTGGAACACGCCGGCGACGCCCAGCTTTTTAAGCTGTCGGGCGTCCTCGTCGGGAATTATACCGCCAATGACTACCAGGACGTCTTCCATGCCTTTATCCCGCAACAACTCCATCACGCGCGGCACGATCGCGTTATGCGCGCCGGAAAGGATGGACAATCCGATGACCTGGACGTCCTCTTGCAACGCGGCGTTGACGATCATCTCCGGGGTTTGGCGCAGGCCGGTGTAAATGACCTCCATGCCCGCGTCGCGAAGCGCGCGTGCAATTACTTTAGCGCCCCGGTCGTGGCCGTCCAAACCGGGTTTGGCGACCAGCACCCGGATACGATCCATATAACATAGCTTAACACCCGCAGGCATAAGCGGCCCGAGTTGGGGCCGGACGGGAAACAGGTTTAGCGGGCGGAAGAGGCCGGGACTGCGGCGCCGGTGCTGGACCTCGGCTGGCAATCTACTTGGTTTCCATGGCACGAGATATCTTCCGCGCGGCTTGCGAGGTGCTACTCGGGATGTAGCTGTTCTCGACGAAGATCCGGCTTGGAACAGTCTTGCCTTTCGTGTCCACCAGTTCCAGAGGGCCGCCAGTTTCCGGCTCGATTAACTCGACCCGCACCATACGCGGGGCGCGCAGGTCGCCCGAGTTAGTCGACTTATACCTGACCACGTACCGCACCCGCAGGTTCTCCATGACATCGTCATAAATGCCCGATAAGTCGAACGTCGAGCCGGGGTAATACATGCGGCCGCCGGACGCCTTGGCGAGCTGCTGCAGTTCTTCGCCGGCGCGGTTCCAGTTGAGCCGCGCGTAAGGCGCCGGCGGACAGCTCCATGTTCTCGCGCAAGGTAGCCCCCAATCGGGTTGCCCGCAATTGCGAACTGTGGGTAGCGCCGTACCGGTGCCGTAGAGGTTGCGCGCGACTGGAAGTTGGCACCCGATTGCGCCTGCTTACTCTCCGGCAGTCGCAGAAACGGCGAGGTAAGCACCCGGTCGAGTTGGCGCCAAGTGCAGGGGACGTTTCAAGCCGGAATCCGGTTACAGAGTCGCGGTGACTTGCGCCACTGCCGGGAGTGAGGATGAGTTCGTTTTCCTGCGACGCAGATGTTTCAGAGTCACACGCGTGCTGCCGCGTCACATTGCCGTGCGCGTCAGGTGTTTGAAAATCGAACGGACAGACCTGGCCGATCGCTTGCTCAGCCGGGAGCATGCAAAAACTCGCTTTGGTTTTCTGTTTGATGTTTTTCGCCGCGCAGTTTGATTTTGCCCAGCCCGTCTCGGTGGGCGCGCTGGGCGGAGTGCCCCTTGTCGAGCAAACCAACTCTTTCGAACACGACGAATCGCGCCCTTACGTCATTGGACCTTCCGTTGAAGTCCGGCTCCCAGCGGGCTTCGCTCTCGAAGCCGATGCACTGTATCAACGCGTTGGCGGCACATTCAGTTTCCGGCTGCTCACATCCAACCCAGAACCGGTGGGTCCTGGTACCCTCGCATCTTCCAATCGTTTGCGCGCGAACTTGTGGGAATTCCCTTTGCTTGGGAAGTACTACTTCCGGCGCCGTTCGTCCGGATGGCAGCCGTTCCTTGGAACCGGATGGGCATTGCGCTTCGCCGAAATCCATCAAGCTGGAAGCGAGACCAGTGTAGATGCGCAGGGCGCGTTGAACACTTTCTCATTCAACGGCAGCTTTAGAAGCGATCTGGAAATAGGCGCCAACTTTGCCGCGGGTGTGCGTTTTCGCGTCGGACATTTCGCCCTCTCGCCTCAGGTCCGTTGTACGCGCTGGGGCGGCCAAAACAACATTTTGCGCAAGAACGAAGCGGCAGCTATCCTCGGCATCTCTTTCTAGAGCGGCCGGAAGCATAGCTAGCGGGCAGTTCGGGGCACGGCGAGGCTGCGCCGGAGCGCCGTATGGAGCAACCCAGTCTGGCTTAATTGCCCCACGCGCGCGGCACTCGAAAGCGGGTTCTCCAGATCACACATCAGCTTACCCGAATCGCCCGTATCTGGCAGATGGGATGCATACGTAACGGGATCGCACTGCTGCGACGCCGCCCTTCTAGTGCGTGCCTGGCGGCAGTGTCATTAAAATTGCGACAATATGTCGCACTGAACCCCCCGAGGAGAAGTAGCATGTCAAACCCGGAGCCGCTGCCAGCCAGCGGTGAACCCAAAAAGCAAAAACCCAGCCGAAGAAATTTCGTGGCCGCAGCAGCGGCTGCTGCGGGGATTCCGCTTCAGCCGATTTTGGCACCCGCCGATTCGGCCGCCGAGGCCTCGATCGTGCCGTTCAACGGCTCTACCCGAATGGCAGCCTGTTTCAACTATCGGATGGGGATGGCACGCGCCGAACGGATCTTTGTCCCGGTTCAGCCAGACAATGGCGATTCGCAGCGCTTTACGGATTTTAGCGGCAACTTCACCAAGACCCTGAAGCATGACGCGCTGGGCGTTCCCAACAAAGCCGCCGTCCAAAGCCTGATCTATGCGTTTCGGACGGGCGACTTCTCCGATTTTGAAAATATTCAGGTGGGCACGCCCGGTGGAGGACCGAACTCGAAGCTGAACGGGCCGCAGGGGGCGCTTGCGTTCGATTTGGAAGGCATGGACTCGCATGCCACTATGATTCCCGCGGCACCCAGCGTCGCCAGCGCCCAGACCGCGGCCGAAGCCGCGGAACTTTACTGGGCCGCTCTATTGCGCGATGTGCCTTTTAACGAATACACCAGCAACTCGCTCGTGGCCCAGGCCGTCGCCGATATGAACCGCCTATCGTTCCTGCAGAGCGCTGAAAACCGGCAGTGGCCGTTCCCGATAACGCCATCCAACCTATTTCGCGGCCAGATTTTTGCGCGTGATGGGAACGTGCAGGGTCCGTACTTGTCGCAATTCCTGTTGCAGCCCGCATTCCTTGGAGCGCTGCCGATGAACCAGCAGTATCAGACATTGCGTAGCGTCGCCACGGGAGGCAGCGATTTCATGACTTCCTTCGACGAGTTTCAGCTGGTCCAAAACGGAGGAGATTCGGGACGTACAGTGGCCTACGACCCCACGCCCCGTTTCCTCAGCACCGGCCGTCGATTGGCAGCTTACCCACGCATGGACGTGCTGTACGAAGCGTACTTTATTGCCGGGCTGGTGCTCGGCGCGATCAACGCGCCTCCCAATCCGGGAAATCCCTACATCGCATCGAAAACACAAAAGCCGTTCGGCACTCTGGGTGCCCCGGACATCGTGGGAACGTTGGCAGAAATGGCCACACGCGCGTTGAAGGCCGCGTGGTTCCACAAATGGATGAAGGATCTGCGGCTGCGGCCGGAAGAGTACGGAGCCCTGGTGCATGCGAACCTGACCAAGTCCACGCCTATGCCCCAGGCTGCAGCGGCGCTGCACCCGGACATTTTGAACTCGGCTGCGTTACCGATCATCCACTCGCTGCATGGGAGTTTCCTGCTGCCGCAAACGTATCCGGAAGGCTCGCCTACTCATCCCTGCTATCCGACCGGACATGGGACGGTGGCGGGAGCATGCATCACCGCGATCAAGTTCTTCTTCGACGGCACGCAGAAAATACGCCCACTGCTTAACGCGGCCGGCCGCGACGTGGTTATGCCGAGCGCGGATGGCCTGGCGCTCGAGCCCTATACAGATTCCGACCGGGACATTTTGGACATTAACGGAGAGTTGACGAAGCTGGCGTTCAATATTTCGTTCGGCCACGGAATCCACGCGGGAATCCATTTCCGCAGCTCCACTTACTGGTCGATCGTGCTGGGCGAGCAAGTGGCGCTGAGCGTGTTGCAGGATCGCGCCAAATCATACAGCGAACCATTTCAGATCACCATTACTAAGTTCGACGGAACTACGGCGACCATCAGCAACATGGGTGCTGTGAGCTGAATCGAGCGGACGCGCGTAGGAGCTATTTCAACTCGGAGACGGGGACCGTAAACGCTGCGGTATTCACGACACCTTTGCGTTGAAATTGCACCCAAATCTTGTACGTGTGAGCGCGCGGAAAAATGATGTTGAACTGCATCTGCGGCCCGCCGTCGGCGATAAACGGATGATCGTGGATCAAATCGATTAGATCATCGCTCGCCGCCAGCATGTGCGCCCAGGCGCCGATGTATTTCTCGAGGCCGTCGGACGGGCTCAGCTTGAAGAACAGCAGAGTTTTGAGTCCAACGATCGGCGTCGGCGGGTCGGTTGTGAGTTCGACGTCCAAGTTGGTGCAGTGGCTGACCCCCAGATCGGGTTTCGGGTTGGCAACGGCGAGAGGGATTTCCTGGCCTGGCGCACCCGGTACAATGACGGTTCTCGGTACGAGCTGAGGGGTCCCGCCACTGGGATAAAAATCCCCTAGGATGCGGTACAAGCCAGGTTTTGGAAATGTTTCTTCGTAGACGAAGCTGCCGTCCGGTTGAGGGACGGGGTGATCGTGCACGAAATACTGCAGGTCCTGGCTGACGAGAAACAAGTGGAACAATTTTTCGTGAACGATCTCATAATGTTTGACTGCCTTAGCTGTCGCTGGATCAGCGATGCGGAACGTGATCTGCACTTTCTCACCGGCCTTGAAGGCGGGCGGATTGAACGTGACGTTCATCGGGTATTCAATTTCTTCCTGAACGCCAAAGGCGAGCTTCATTCCGCAACGCGGACAAACTCCCGGTTTATCGGAGCGGACGTCCCTGTCCATGGGGCAGTAATAATCCAGAGGTCCGGTAGGCGCGGGAGGGGCAGAGGGTGTGCCTGTGCTGCCCTCGCTAGGCAGCTGCTGGGCTCCCAAGCGAGCGACCGCCAAACTCAGGAGCATCCCGCGACGGCTCAGCTTTAGCGGCGAGTTCGTCATGGGCCCATTATGCGCGTCGAAGCCAACGGAGCCTATCCCGTCGATACCCCATTTGACAGCCGCTCACCAGGTGACATCGGCACCGCGGTCGCCGTTTTTATGACGCAGTGCCTCACTGAGCAAGTAATTCGAGCGAGCCGTTGCCGCGAGGGTAGAGATCGATCTTCGATCCAGCGGGAAGCGTAATTGGCTTCTCGAACAGGTAGATGCGTTCAAACTTGGGCTTGTAGTCGTAGATCCAAATCAGGGGCTGGATGGCGCCGTTGGGCTGCTGTACAACGGCCTGGATGGAGGCGCCTTCGGCCAGCTTACCGGCTCGGGCTCCGATTAATGTGACCTGCTGCTTCAGGGTTATCGTGCCGTCGTCGATCAACGGTAGCCCTTTCGAGCCAGTTGAACTTGCAGCCGCTCCTGAAGAGGCGCCGCCGGGGCGGCTGAAATCGGGCCGTTTCGGCAAGAGATTCGGATCGTCTCCTTCGGGGGAACCGCCTTCGACCCAATCGGCGATCAGATGCAGTTCCTCCTGCGTCAGGGCATCTTGGTCCTTCACGGGTCCGAATCCCTTGATCGCGGCAAAGGGCGGCATTCGGCGCTCCAAGACCTCTTCCTTAATCGCTTTGGCCCACGGGCGGGCAACTTGGTAGGTGACGAGGGAGAACGCGCTACCCCCATCGTGGTGGCACGACACGCAACGGTTATACACGATTCGGGAGATCTCGCGATTCCAGGTGATCTGCGTGGTGATGGGATCGTGGGCGAATGCCACAGCAGCGCCGGTGGCCGCCAAAATCAGTATTGCAATGCCTGTTGAGATTCGCATGTTGAAGTGAGTTCACTGCCGCTGCCGGCGTTCCCGCGCGGAAGTCGCTGACACAGTACGCACCCAAAGGATTGCAAAATCGTGCCAGAAACGATATCCCGTCGGCACTGTATTGTTGGCCCTGTTATGGGCGGCCTGGGTGTATGCTGGTTGGCGATTGAGCCAGCCGAGTGGCAGAACAGGAGTGACTCATGTCTACTTTCCAGAACGGAACATCATCGCAGCAGGTTGTGGCAGAGCGAGGTGCCGATGACACGGTCAGCGTTCAGGATCGGCCGAATCGTCGCAGCTTCTTAAACGGCGCCGGCATGGCGGCGTTGGCGGGTGCTGCCGGTTTCCGCAATGCGGCTGAGTTTCAAACGAAAAACGCGGCGGCCGGCAAGTACGATTTCGACACGCCATACAAGCGCGTCGGCACGGATTGCGTCAAGTGGGACCGGCAAATCCGGCTGTACGGCCAGCACATCGTTGCCGGTATGGGTGTGGCCGACATGGATTTCCGCTGCGCGCCCGCCATAACGAAGGCGCTCGCCAAGCGCATCCAGCACGAGAATTGGGGCTATCTGGACACGCCTCGCTCGTTTCCGGATGCAATCGTGAATTGGAACAAGCGCAGGTACGGCATCGATATCAATCCGGAGCTGATGCTCCTGACCAGCGGCGTGCACGAAGGGATCATCAGCGCGCTGCGCACCTTCGCGCCGGCGGGCAGCAAGGTCCTGCTCCTGACGCCCGCATACGATGGGTTTTACGGAGACATTGCTCACGTTGGCTGCACGCCGGAAGAATGTCTCATGAAGCTGGAGGATGGCCGGTATGCGATCGACTTCGATAATTTTGAGCGCCACATCAGTAGCGAGACCAAGGTCCTGATCTTCTGCAATCCGCACAACCCCACCGGCAACTGCTGGTCGCGCGAAGACCTGACCAGAATCGGAGTAATCTGCGCGCGGCGCGGCGTCGTGGTGCTGGCCGACGAGATTCATTGCGACTTCGTCACCAGGGGCCAACACTACACGCCGTTTAGCACGCTGGACAACAAGGACGTAGTGAGGAACAGCATTACGTTCAAGTCCGCCAGCAAGTCGTTCGGCTTATCGGCAATGAAGTGCGCGTGGATGTTTTCCGAGAATGCGGAGTACATCACGCGAGTTAGGGCCAACCAGCGGCAGGACTTCAATACTTTGGGAATGATCGCGAGCATCGCGGCCTATACGGAGAGCGGCGATTGGTTGGACCAACTGGTGCCGTACATCGATGACAACCATGATTTCGCTGAGTCGTTCATACGTTCGAACATTCCGCTGATCAAGTGGGTCAAAGCGCAAGCGACGTATCTGGCCTGGCTGGATGTCAGCGGGGTGGTGAACAAAATCGGAGGTAAGGAGATGGCGGCTGAGGCGAGCCGGGGCAACACCGGGAGGCGGCCGATTACCCCGGAAATGATGGTGGAGCGCTGGTTGGTGAACCATGCCCAGGTGCAGATCAACGCTGGAACGAACTACGGCCTGGGCGGGGCAAACCACATGCGGATGAATCTTGCCACGTCTCGAAAAACGCTGGAGCTCGCGCTCAATAACATGGCCAATGCGTTACAGAAAGGGTGATCGAACCATGCTTCGCCGCTGTTTATTTCTTCTGCTGCTGAGCCCGGTCTTCGCTGCGGAGCAATCCAGCTTCGCGCTCTGGAGCCCGGCAACGATTGCCGAACACGAAGCTGTGCTGGTGAAGAAAGTGGCCGCCGACCATTCCTCGCGCGAGACGCTGGCCGACTATGGCGACCACCGTTTCCGGCTGCTGTATCGAGATGCGGATGGCCGCCCGGAAGAGCACGACAAGATCGTCGATGTAGTGATGGTACACAGCGGCGAAGGCGCGCTCATGTTGGGGGGCACGATGGCAGGTAAGAAGGGCAGCGCCGAAACGGGCGAATATCTTGGAACCGCCCTAAGCGGCGGCGAAGTGCACCCGCTGGCCGCGGGCGATATCGTTCACATTCCCGCCGGTATCCCGCACAGCTTTCTGGTTCCGGCGGGCAAACACATTACCTACGTGCTGCTCAAATTCCCGGCGCAAGGGAAGTGACCGGCCGAGTTGCCTACAGGACCGTGGTCTCGGTGTAGGTCCCGAACACATCGCGGAACGCATCGCAGATTTCGCCCAGTGTGGCATAACAGCGGACGGCAGCCAGAATGTAGGGCATCGTGTTTTCCCGGCCCTCGGCAGCGCGGCGCAGATCGTCCAGCGATTTCGCAACTTCCTGGTTATTCCGGCGAGCCTTGAGCGCCGCGAGCTTTTCCACCTGGTGGCGCGCGGCCGTTTCATCGATCTGCAGCAGCTCGATGGGGTCTTCGTTCTGTTCCACAAACGCGTTGACGCCGACGATCTTCTGCTCGCCCGTTTCGATGGAATGTTGATATTCGAAGCTGGCGTTGGCGATCTCGGTTTGTGGGAATCCGCGCTCGATGGCGGCGATCATGCCGCCCATTTCATCGATCGTACGGATGTACTCGTTGGCGCGGCGCTCGACTTCGGCAGTGAGGCTCTCGACGAAATAGCTGCCGCCGAGAGGATCGGAAACTTCCGGCACGCCGCTTTCGTAAGCGATGACCTGCTGGGTCCGGAGCGCGATGGTTACCGCGTGTTCGCTGGGTAGCGCGTAGGCCTCGTCCAGTGAATTGGTGTGCAGCGATTGTGTTCCGCCTAGCACTGCCGCCAGCGCCTGAAGCGTAGTCCGCACGATGTTGTTGTAGGGCTGTTGCCAGGTGAGCGAGCAGCCGGCGGTCTGCGCGTGCGTGCGGAGTTTCCAGCTACGCTCGTCGCGCGCGCCATACCGGTCGCGCATCACCTCCGCCCAGATCTTGCGTGCAGCGCGGTACTTGGCGATTTCTTCAAAGAAATCGTTGTGCGAGTTGAAGAAGAAGCTCAGCCGAGGCGCGAAACTGTCCACCGGCAATCCGCGCTCGATGGCCCAATCCACGTATTCGATGCCGTCGCGCAGCGTGAACGCGAGTTCCTGCACCGCGGTGGACCCTGCCTCGCGAATGTGGTAGCCGCTGATCGAGATCGGATTGAATCGCGGGACGCGCTGCGTCGAGAACTCGATCACATCCGTCACCAGCCGCATGGATGGCCGCGGCGGATAGATATACTCCTTTTGCGCGATGTATTCCTTCAGGATGTCGTTCTGCAGCGTGCCCGAGATGCGCGACCAGTCGGCGCCCTGTTTCTCGGCAACAGCCAGGTACATGGCCCAAATCACCGGCGCGGGCGAATTGATGGTCATCGAGACCGTGACGTCGCCGAGCGGGATCTCGCGGAAGAGAATCTCCATGTCCTCGAGCGACGAGATGGAGACGCCGCACTTCCCTACCTCGCCTTCCGACGTCGGGTGGTCCGCATCGTAGCCCATCAACGTGGGTAGGTCGAACGCGACGGAGAGGCCGGTCTGGCCCTGGCTCAGCAGGTAGCGATAGCGGCGGTTGGTCTCCTCGGGCGTCGCGAAGCCGGAGAACTGCCGCATGGTCCAAAGCCGGCCGCGGTACATCGTCTGGTGAATGCCGCGCGTATAAGGAAATTCACCGGGAGGCGGAGATTCGAGACCGCGGACGTCGTCCGCGCCATAAACCGGTTCAACCGGAATGCCGCTGAGGGTCTTGCGAACGATCGCTGGAGGCGCGCTGGTAAGCTGAGCCATCACTTTCATTGTAGGCGGAATCGACCGGTTACTTCCGTGCAGAATCTGCACAAGGCCGAAGTGTTTGCGAACGCTTAGGTGATTGACCTGAGGGGTGGCTAGTGTGGCGAAAACAGGGAAAATCAGTACCGAAGGACCATTCACCTCAGCGAGAGGACCTAGTACAGTTGTTCTGGTCTGCGGGATGGGAGGCTCGCAGCACCACGTCCAAGAGGACACATTTATCCTGATGAGGCGCCTCGCCTCGTCCTGGTATCGCTCGAACTGCGTCCCCATGGTGTGAAATGATCGAAATTCTGATTGTGGATGACAACCGGAGGCAGGCCCTCCTTGTGAAAGATTGTCTGAGCACCGTGTACAAGGCTACGGTCACGGTGGTGGAGAATGGCGAGTCCGCTTTGCTCCTGCTGGCCAACGAATTTTATCGGCCGAATCTGATCGTGCTTGAACTTCGCATACCAAACCTCGACGGGTGTGAGGTGCTACGCCGGATTCGCCGCCGGATACCTAAGCTGCCGGTTGTTGTCTTCAGCCGGGGAAATACTCAGGAAGACATCAGCCGCGCGTACGCAAGCGGGGCAAATATGTATGCCGAGAAGCCTTCGGATCTGGATGCATTCCGCAAGACGGTGCAGTGCATCGCGCAATTGTGGGTAGCGCCGCTGGCTCGTATGCGGGCAGCGCATGCGGGATGAAGGTGGCTCAACGGACCTGCCCGCGGTCCATAATTCAGTTAATGGACAGACGACAATTTCTTCAGGGCGCGCTGCTGGCGCTTCCGGCCGCGCGCTCCGCTTCCGCGCAGTTCTTGGATCTGGAAGAGATCACATTGGCCGATCTGGAGCAAGGCTTCCGCGGGGGCCGCTTCACATCGCGCGCGGTGACGCAGTGGTATCTATCACGGATAACATCGCTGGATAGAGGCGGGCCGCGGGTGAACGCGGTAATCGAGCTGAATCCGGACGCGCTGGAGATCGCCGAGACTCTGGATCGCGAGCGGGCGTCGAAGGGTCCGCGCGGGCCGCTGCACGGCGTGCCGGTCCTGATTAAGGACAACATCGATACGGCGGACCGGATGATGACGACGGCGGGCTCGCTGGCTCTGATGGGCTCGATCGCAGCGCGCGATTCGTTCGTGGCCGCGCGGTTGCGAGCTGCCGGCGCGGTCATCCTGGGCAAAACGAATTTGAGCGAGTGGGCCAATTTCCGCTCCACCCACTCGGTGAGCGGCTGGAGCGGGCGCGGCGGCCTGACGCACAATCCGTATGCGCTGGATCGCAACCCTTCCGGCTCCAGTTCCGGATCGGGGGCCGGGACGGCGGCGAATTTCTGCGCTGTGGCGGTGGGCACCGAGACCGACGGATCCGTCACCGCGCCGTCATCGGTGAACTGCCTGGTTGGTATCAAGCCCACGGTCGGTCTGATCAGCCGCGCCGGCATCATTCCCATTTCGCAGAGCCAAGATACGGCCGGACCGATGGCGCGCACGGTACGCGACGCGGCGATTTTGTTGTCCGCGCTTGCGGGCGCCGACCCGCGCGATCCGGCAACCAGCGCGAACGCGGGAAAAGCACAGGCGGACTACACTACATTTCTCGTTCCTGGCGGGCTCAAAGGCGCGCGCCTGGGGGTCGAGCGGAAATTCTTCGGCGGAAATGCAGCAACCGACCGGATCATCGAAGAATGTCTGGCTCTGATGAAACGCGAAGGCGCGGAACTGATCGACCCGGCGGTCTTGGCGTCGCACGGAACTTACGATGACGACGAGTTTCAGGTCCTGCTGTATGAATTCAAGGCCGGAGTGAACGCTTATCTGGCCGGACTGAGCAGTAAGACGCGGGCCCGGTCATTGGCCGACCTGATCGCGTTCAACCGCGAGCATCGCAAGGAAGAGATGCCGTACTTCGAGCAGGAGACTTTCGAGAAAGCGCAGGAGAAAGGTCCACTGACCGAGCGAGCCTACTTGGATGCGCGCGCCCGTTGCGTGAAGCTGTCGCGCGAGGAGGGAATCGATGGGCTGGTAGCGCAGCATAAGCTGGATGCCATCGTTGCGCCAACCATGCCGCCCGCGCCACTGAACGATCTGGTGCTCGGCGATGCCAATTGGCCCTCATGCACCACGCCGGCTGCGGTCGCAGGATATCCTCACATCACAGTGCCGGCTGGGTTCGTGCACGGCCTGCCAGTCGGGATCTCGTTCTTCGGGCCGGCCTGGAGCGAACCCGTGCTGCTGAAGCTGGCCTACGCCTTCGAGCAGGCGAGCAAAGTCCGAAAGCCGCCACGATTCGCGGCTACGGCGAATCTAGGCGTGTAGCGCTGAATTTGTGGCCGACGGGGCTTACCGGGCCGGCAATGTCCACGCGACGGCTCGATTAGTTTCTGGGAAGCACGGCCACCGGGACGGGCAGCGAGCCGACCGTACCGCCGGTTAGGTATACGTGCGTGAAGCCGGTGGTGGGATCGAATGTCTCGAGCGAATCGGCCAGCGCGCACGGCGTGCCGCGCGTCATGTTGAACGAAATCACGACGCGCACCTCAGCGCGCGATCCGTTGGTGGTGGTGGTGTTCGCCTTGGAACCAAGCAGTGTCATGGACTGAGTAACGCCTGAAGCAACTGTAAACGTGCCGCCGGTCCCCGCGATGGCTTTGCCGGTGGAATCCAGGAACGACACGCTTCCTGTACAGGACGCAGCAGTTCCGCTCGCAGCGTTGGCGGCCGTGTTGGCAATGTTGACCTGCATAGTTTCCATCGCCGCTAAACCGACCGGCGGAAACGCGATCTCGCGCGTAACGGGCGTCGGCGTGGGAGGTTGGGCGACCAGCGCTGTAATCCCGCTGAGTCCGAGAATCATGAGCAGTCTAAAACGTGACATAGACTTAGCCTTTCGTCAGAGTTTTATTTGAGACGGAGCGCCGTTCGCGGGAAAACCGCGCGCCGTCGAACGATTTGTTCTCTAGACGACCAATTCGTGATCCAGGTTTCGATCATCCAGCTAACTGGTTCGCGCGTTACTGTGCGGTTTATGGTCTCTTGAGACGGAGTTTGGCGGATGATGGCCCGCGGGGGATCCAAAGCGACGTTAGGTTAACGTACGGGCGCTCAAGGTGGCACGAAAGATGCTCATCTCCGGTACAGCCGGCTGAGTCACGCCGGTCCGAAAGGGGTGTGGCGCATGATTCGGGATTTTATGTTTCTGATTTTGTTCTTCATTTTGCTAGGGGTATGGTTCACAGGATGGCTGGCGTTCCACGTCGCCGGTGGCATGATTCACCTACTGTTGGTGCTGGCTGTTGTATTTTTGATCATTCATTTTTTCACGCGACGCGGGGTGGCGTAGCCGGGAGCCGATGCACGGCGGGAGCTTGGGCAGGCCTATTTTGCCTGCCCGAGCAATTTCAGTCGCTGCGCCTGCGCACACTCTGAGGTGACGGTGAAATAGCGGGCGACGGTTGGCTCGCCCAATTCGAAGGGATGCGGCTCGCCCGGTTTGCGCGCCGCCAGCATCTTTATCTTCGGCACTGCCTCGTCAAATTCCGTGTGATTCGACATCAGAATCGTCGCATGCGCCGCCGCAGCCGCGGCCGCCATCTTCTGCTGAGATTTGATGTACGTGTCGAAATTGGGGACCGTGCTTGGAAAATTGAACGCCGTGCCGCCTGAATAGGCAACAGTCAGCGGTTTCCCGTTGTCCTTGACGGTAAAGATCATTGAGAGCGTACCGGGCGTGTGGCCAGGTGTGGTGACGATGGTCACGCTCGCGTCTCCCACAGTAATCTTCTGGCCATCATCGGCGACGATGTCGCGTTTCGGTTTGCCTTGCGGGTACCCGTGCACGGACTTCTCGATGGAATCCCAGTCCGGCCCGCCCATGACGATCCGGGAAGCGAAGCGGTCCTGCATCAATTTCGCGCCGCCGTCGTGATCGGCATGGGCATGGCTGATGATGACGTATTTGACGGTTGCCGGATCGAGTCCCAGCTTCTTCAGACCGCCGACGATTTCTTCCTCGGAATTATAGGTGAAGAGCGTATCGATCAGAATGATTCCCTGACTGCTGGTCAATGCCCAGGAGCTATGAATTTTCGATCCGACGAAGTAGAGGTTGTCGAAGACCTTGGCGGGTTCGATGTACCACGTCTCACGTGCAGGCGGAGGTCCGGGCGCCACGTCCCGAATTCCCGCGGGCATAATTGGAGGGGCGACGCACAAACGCGCCAGCGTTCCGGTGAAATCGAAACCGGCAGCGGTTCTGGCGGCGACTAAGTGGGCATCGATCGTGTCCGTTGCGCTTTGCGCGAACAAACAAACGGAAGCGCTCAGAATCCAAAGGAAGGCGATGGGTTTTTGCATGGCTCAGCCTACGATCTTACTCCGGCCGGGCACGCGGCGGGATGAGCCTGCGCGGCAGCGGTCAGGCACTCAAAGCCTGCTGGAGGTCGGCGATCAGATCGCCGGCATTCTCCAAGCCGATGGAGGCGCGCAGCAGGTTTTGCGGTGTCTTGGTGTCGCGGCCTTCAATAGATGCGCGATGCTCGATCAAGCTGTGAGGGCCGCCCAGGCTGGTCGCTCGGGTGAATAGCTGAAGCCGCGCGGCTACGGCCATGGCGGCGTCGCGGCCGCCCCGAACCTGAAAAGACAACATGCCACCCCACCCTGACATTTGCTGCTTTGCGATGTCATGGCCGGGATGCGCCGGCAGTCCTGGATAATGCACCAGCTCCACGGCCGGGTGCTGCTGGAGAAATTCAGCGACGGCGAGGGCATTGGCGCAATGCGCGCGCATGCGCCACGGCAGCGTGCTTGCGCCGCGCAATGCCAACCAGCAATCGAAGGCCGACGGCGCCGCGCCCGCAAACATCAGCGATTTGCGCGCGCGCTCAAACAGGTAGTTCCCGTAGCGTGTGATCAGAGCACCGCCCAGCATATCGCTGTGTCCGCCGATGTACTTCGTGGTCGAATGCCAGACCATATCGATGCCCAGATCGAGCGGGCGCTGCAGGATGGGCGTAGTGAACGTGCCATCGCACACGCTGATGGCGTTGGCCGTCCGGGCGATCCGCGCCACGGCGGCGAGATCGGTAATCCTCATCAGCGGGTTGGAGGGTGTCTCGATCACCACCAGTCGCGTCGACGGCCGTACCGCAGCCCTGACGGCCGCGGCATCGGTCATATCGACATAGGTGGTCTCAAGCGGCCATTTGGCAAACACGCCTCCGATCAGCTGGCGCAAACCGTAGTAGACATCTTCCGGTGCAATTATGTGATCGCCGGGTTCTAAACCTTGCAAAAGAGCCGCGGCGACGGCCATTCCCGATGAAAAGGCCAACGCCTCTCTGCCGCCCTCGATCGCAGCCAGGCACTCTTCGAGCGATTGCCGGGTAGGGTTTCCTTCGCGCGCATAACTGAAGCCGAGGGGATATGCGCCATCGGGCGCGCGTTCGAAGGTCGTGGAAAGGTGGATCGGGAGCGTGACGGCGCCGGTTGCCGGATCGATCTTCCGCCCGGCGTGCACGGCTTGAGTTTCGATTTTGGCATGGGCTAGGTTTAGGCGTGCGTTTGTACCCGCGGCGTTGTCGCTCATGCTTGCGTCCATCCTTCTGCCGTGCTGTCTCAGCTCGGCTCGAGTCTGTTTGTTTTCTGTTCGCAGACATCATCGCATATGCGCCGTGGCAAGACGCGTGCGAATCTGCGGAGGGGGCCAAGCCGGCGCCCCGTGGCGAGGGCCGGCTCACAACTACACCTCGTCACGCCCAACCGGCTTGATCTCACCGAGCGTGACGAACGGCGCCGCCCTGGCCGTGCCGATGATCGCGCCGAACGCTTCGCCGCAAGCCCAGGCGACGGAGAGCGCGGCTGCAACGGCTAAGCACGACGCGGTCAACCCGGCTTTCGCGCCCGTTCGGCGGTATTGGAGCAAGGCCCGCAGCCAATGTCTGGCAGCCACCGCCGGGGTCGCCAAAACGTACAGCACGCGTGCGGCTCGCGGCCAGCGGCGGACCCGCACGGCGCCGAACCCTATGCCCACATAAAACAAAATGCGCAGAGACCGGTTCCAGACGGCTATATCGAAGTGGCGCATGGTGGCGCGGCTTTCCAGATAAAAACGGTGTCCGTGGCGGTGCAACCTGCGCAGCAAAAACGCGCTGACCAGCATGTCTTGCTCCAGTTGGCTGCCCAGCTGGAGTAACAGCGATTTTCGGATTACCACATTGTGGCCCGGGAGGACAGCAGCGGATCCTGTCTGCGGATTAATCCATTCGCCGTAGCCTAGCAGAAAAGATGCCTGCGTCCAGCCGTTGATCGGATTACCCGATCGAAGGGCAGGACCGACGCCATCCCAGCCTTGGGCCAGGCAGCTCAGCATCGCCTCGGCCCACCGCGGATCTGGAAGACAATGGTCCTCCGCCAGGACGATAAACTCGCCGGAAGCCCGGCGGATTCCGAGCGAACGCGCTTCGTGCAGTTGTGAAGAGCCGATCGAGAGGATGGTCTGCCCTGCGGCAACGTGCGTGGAATCCGGCGCGCTGGGGCAGAGCACGAGGATTTCCAACTGGTCCCGGCAAGTCTGAGCTTCCCATGCATCGAGGGCGGCCAGCACAGTCTCATAACCGCGCAGCGCCGGCACGATGACGGAAAGTTCCGGTTTCAGATCAGCCTCCGATTCCAAAGCGCCCTCTCGCAGGCATAAAGTGAATCGCGCAGCCGGCGGTCATAGAAGCTAAGCAGCTTATCCGCTACGGTAGGCGGTATCTGCGGGACGAACTTTGTAGCGCCTGAGAGGAACGCGCGGTATTGAGGGTAGAAGCTGCCCCCGACCGCGGCGCGCCAGGGCTTAAAGCGGCCCGCAAAATGAACGATCGCCGGGTGATCGCAGTTGCTGGCTGCTGGGGTTTGGAATCGGCCCGCAAGACTACCGGGGACATTCCAACACGGGTCCAAGGGCAGCCAATCGTTCCAAAGCACAGCGTTCAACGCCTCTTGATGCAAGAAGTCGGCGCTCCCGCCGGCCTGCTGCAAGTACGCGAAGGCCCGCTTGGTGATGTCGCGTCTGCGCCACTCGTCGAGTTGGATGCACATTACGCCGGCATTGAAATAGGGCGCATTTTCCGGAATGCCGAATCGGCTCCTGTTCTTTACGCCTCGCGGAGAATCGCAGAAAGGAATAGCAGCGTCCTGCACTGCAGCGAGTGCGCAGCCGCTGAGCGGTAATTCCCAGAGCTGAGATAGATCGCCAAGGACCAACAGATCCGCATCTAAGAACAGAATCTTGTCCAAACTCTGCGGAAGCAGGTCCGGCAGCAGAAGTGCGAAGGCCGCTTCTGGAGGAAAGTGACCGTCGCTGGGGAGGTGGGCCACCAGGTGCGCATCCGGGGCGATCAAGCGCGTTTCGACCAATTGCGAAATCCTCGTGATCAACTCCCCGTTCATTCGCCAGTGGACCAGATGGAGCACCAACTCGTAGGAAGGCCCGAGGTGCTCGAGAGCGGAAGCCAACATGACGACTAGTGGGAGTGCATAGCTGCTGTTGATGGCACAGGCTATCGGCAGCGTCGTTCGGGCCATGGCTGTGGATGGCCATCTTATCGTATTCCGCGCCTGCGCCTCTACGGTCGCGTTAGGATTCGAGGTCCGCCTCGGGCAAAGACGCCGGGCAGATCGCCAGCGCGGGCGTGCGCCTGATCGCGATGTTTCAAAGGAAATTTCAGACGGACAAGAATTGGCCGAGGCATTTCATCGGGCACAGGGATGATGGGCGCCGGGGGCTGGGGCAAACTGCGCGGCGCGGCGCGAACAACCAGCAATTATGACTTGCGCCGAGCCCGCAGGATTAGAAGACCGCCCGCAATCAGAGCAAGGGCAGCTCCGCCGGATGTCGCGTCAATCTCTGGTACCCCGGCGATGCCTCCGGCGACGCTGTACGCCGACGTACACACGAACAGAAGCGCGAGAGCTAAGACTTTCCGCATTACGATCCTCCGATTGGGTGGGTTATGACTTGCGCCGAGCGCGCAGCACTAGAAGCGCGCCCGCAATCAAAGCCAGGGCAGCTCCGCCCGATGCCGAGTCGATCTCTGGTACAGCGACGGTGAGTCCGGCGACGCAGTACACCGACGTACCCACGAAGAGAAGCGCAAGGCCCAGAATTTTCCTCATTACTATCCTCCGAACGCCGTCAAGACTATTTACAGGCGTGCAGAACACAGTATCATAATGGTCCAGGCGCGTCAAAGGACCCCCACGGATGATTCGCACAGCCGGAACAGCATACTGGATTTTGTTCGCCGCATCGTTTCTGGCCATCGCCGTATGGGAATCGTTCCGTCCGGTGCTGGTTTTGTCCGAATCCGCGCAGCGGCGCTGGACCCGTCATTCGTTGCTATTCATCGTAGCTGCCATCATTACCACGGTTATAATTCCGCTGAACCCCGTATTATTGGCGGCATCGCTCGAGGGCAGCCACTATGGCCTTCTGAGCCGGCCATGGCTGCCGCTAGGCGTGCGTTGGGTACTGGCGGTCCTGATTATTGACCTGGTCAAGTACGCCTCGCACCGCGCGCTTCACTCGGTTCGGTTCCTCTGGCGAGTGCATGAGATTCATCACTCCGACCGGGACTTGGATGTGTCCACAGCGGTACGCGCACATCCAGTGGAGGTACTGTTCTTCCAGGCGACCAATGTCCTTACCATCGCGGCGCTCGCTCCTCCGCCCCTGGCGGTTCTGGTAGCGCAGTTACTGAGCGTCTTCGAGAGTTTTTTCAGTCACGCCAACTCGCTATTGCCGGAACGATGGCAAGCCGTGCTGGGCTGGATCATTTACAGCTCGAATACCCACCGTGTTCACCACACGGTGGATATGCATCTGCAGAACACCAATTTTGGCGACATCTTTCCGTGGTGGGACATGCTCTTCGGGACCTATTCCGCGCCGCTGGGGGCTGGTCGAACGATCGCGTTCGGAGTCGCGGAGGATCAATCCGGCCCGCATCCCGGCGCTGTGCTCCTGTTGAAGCGGCCGTTCGTTCCCGGGCCTCGCAACGCAGTGATGGCCCAGCAGACCGGATCCAATTAAGCGCGCGGCGGCGCGGGACTCGCACCGGTTAGTGCTGACGGAGTCCGGCGCAGGTTTGAGAGTTAAGCAGGATCGCTCGGCATGCTGCCGCCTCGCGATTTGGCCGGCAAGCTGTGGCGATCCGGCGATACCCACATCTCTCTTGCTTCGCGGGAATCCAGCAGTTCGGGAGACCAGAAACGAAATAGCAGATCTTTGGTGAGCCGCGATTCGCTCTTCGCGAGGAACTCGTCAAACGTCGGCTCGTGGTGAGTGGCTAACAGCCGCATCCAGGCAACCGTGATGGTTTCATGATACAGATGCGGCACGTTATGATGTACGGCGAATCTTAGCACGTCCACACGGACTTGCCGCAATGCCTCTTCAAACGGCTGACGGTGCAAGTGAATCCAGGCGAGGCGCAGGTGGTCGGCATGCCGGAACTGCGATTTATCCAGACGGCAGGACTGAAATGCTTCGAGGAAATCGTCGTCGTTCAAGTGAGCCGAGGCGAGCGTGAGCGCCATATGCAAATTGTCGCAAACCGAACTGCTGAAAATCACGCGTGCGAATGGCAAGGCCTAGATGTTGAGCGGCTATCGGAAAAATACACTGCGATTAGGCTCCTTTACTCCAGTTGATGCGCTCCGATGATTCGGCTATGATCCGCCTCTGGAGGTGTTGTCATGCGGAAACGGACCGAGCAAGCCCCTGACGCTGTCGCTTCGCGTACGCGCCGAGGCGCACGAAAGAAACCACTCACTGGCCGAGTTGCGGTAGTAGCCGGCGCGACGCGTGGCGCAGGGCGCGGCATTGCGCGAGCGCTTGCAGAGGCGGGCGCTACGGTCTATTGCACGGGACGAAGTGTGCGTGGTAACCGCTCTCCGTACAATCGTCCTGAAACCGTAGACGAGACCGCCGAGATGATTACCTCCGCCGGCGGTTCAGCCGTCGCGCTGCGGGTGGATCACACGGTAGAAAGAGAAGTGGAGGAGCTTTTTGCACGCGTGGTCCGGGAGCGCGGCCGCCTCGACATACTGGTGAACAGCATTGCAGGTGAAGATCCCCTGATGGCGCAGTGGTGCTCATTTTGGAAGACCGATCTCAAGAACGCCGAAGCGGCCCTCCGGCAGTCGCTTGTCTCTCACATCATCACTGCCAAGCATGCGGCTCCCTATATGATTCGTGATCGCAGCGGCCTTATCGTGGAGGTCACAGAGAACGACATCCTCAGCGCCGGAGGCAATCCAATCACTCAGGCGGTCAAATTTGGCTTAAAAGGCCTAGCTCTGAACATGGCGGCGGAACTACGCCCACACGGTGTTGCAGCGGTCGCGATCACGCCTGGTTTTCTGCGATCCGAAACGATGCTGGAGCGGTTCGGCGTAAGCGAGAAGACCTGGCGTGAGGGTGGAAAGAAAGACAAGAACTTTCTGGAATCGGAATCTCCGCTATTTGTTGGACGAGCGGTCGCCGCGCTCGCAGCGGATCCTGCGATATTAGAGCGCTCTGGACAGCTTTTGAGCTCCTGGCAACTGGGCCGCGAGTATCGGCTCGCAGACGCCGACGGACGCCGGCCCGACTGGGGTGCAGCCAACATCGACTTCTCGAGACATCCGGAGGAGCTGCTGCAGCTTCTGAGAACCGGTTCCCAGATCCAGCTTCGCTGGCTAAGCGAACTGACGCGGAGGACGAAGCACTTCTTAGGGCGGTTACCCGAACAGAAGCGCCGTCGAACTGCACGGGCTAGATCGTGACGGAACGCGGAATTGTGCCAGCCGCATTCTCGTCGACATGATATAGTCTGTCCGATTAGATGTTGGCCGTTAGCCAACTCTGTTAAGGTTGCTGCCATGAGTCTCAATCCCAAACGAACGGTTGCGGAATTAAAGGAACTGCGCGGGCTCACTTCGGATGAGAACGGCGCACAGCGCGTGGCCTGGACCGACACGTGGATGAAGGCGCGGGAGTGGTTTAAATCCAAACTCGAGGGTTTGCCAGTAGAACATCATATGGACGCGGCGGGGAACGGCTGGGTAACGCTCCGGGGAGCTTCGGAAAAAGCCCTGTTACTGGGCGGCCACCTGGATTCGGTGCCGAATGGTGGCTGGCTGGACGGAGCGCTGGATGAGCTGGCCGGTCTGGAAGTGCTGCGACGGTTTGCTAGCGAGTACAACGGGCGCCCGCCGGTTACGATCCGGCTGGTGGATTGGGCGGATGAGGAGGGCGCGCGATTTGGACGGAGCTTGTTGGGATCGTCGGCATTTGCCGGCACGCATTCCATAGAAGCGGACCGCGGGCGCACCGATAAGGACGGCGTTCGGATGGAAGATGCGTTGCGCCGCTGCGGTGTAGAGATCGATCGCTTCCCTGAAGCTGAGCGGGAACAGAAGAACGCCGCGGCCTATCTGGAGCTGCATATCGAGCAGGGGCCGGTGCTGGAAAGCATGGGGCTGCCACTTGGTGTCGTGCTCGGCACCAAAGGCGTAGAGCGGCACGCGATCACGTTTCATGGGCAAGAGGCGCACTCCGGATCCACACCCATGAAGTCGCGGCGCGACGCCCTGGCAGCCGCGGCGAAACTAGCGCTCGAGATCCGTTCGATCGCCGGTAAACATCCGGACGCGGTGTGCACCATGGGCAGCGTGAAGACATTCCCGGGCATCGTGACGGCGGTGGTCGGCCGGTGTGAGGCGACACTCGACCAACGCGATCTCGACGCGAACGTACTAGCTTCGATGTATCGCGACGCGCGCGAGGCCAGCGAACGTTTCGCGCAGGAAGAGAAGTGCACCGTAGAGTGGTCGAGGATCTGGAACATCGAGCCAATCGCGTTCCATCCGGCTCTGATCGAGCGCTGCGAACAGGCAATTCTCGAAACCGCGGGCGCGGTCCACAAGCTACCTTCCGGACCGCTGCACGACGCAGCGGAAGTGTCTCGGGCCGGCATTCCGACGGTGATGATGTTCGTGCAATCGTTACGCGGGATAAGCCACAACAAGATCGAGGACACCAAACCGGACCATCTTGAAATGTCAGTCGTCGCGCTGGATCGGCTGGCGACGAAAACGGTGGAGTGGATTCAGGCGGGAAAAGCGGGTGCTTGATGGATCGAGTAGCGATAAACGGTGCGGGATTTGGCGGGCTTAGCCGCGCGGCTCGGTGCATCCTGGAGGCCAATGGTCGAGTCTGCCGCTATTCTGTGTCTTAGAATTCGAGGCGGGCTTGGAAAGCGATCATCCGCGGAGAACTGTCGCCACCAAGCCCAACGCCAAGGAGTCCCGTTGGTGGTGACACCGTATATGTAAGGGCGCCGAAACCCGTTTGCGTCGAGGGCTTGCCAGGAATTCCGGCATAGCCCTGCACAGGAAGGCCGAAATTCGGATGATTGAACAAATTGAAGAACTGCGCATCAATCCGCAATTTCGTTCGCTCATTTAGGCGGAACGATTTGGTGACGTAGAGATCGCTCCACGTGAAGTCGGGTCCGCGAAGTGCGTTACGTCCCAAGTTTCCGAATTGGCAATTTCGCGGCGTGTCGCCGCCTACGCACGCGCCGGTACTTGGGTCCACAGTCGAAGCGAACGCGTTGGGATTCAGCCATTGAATCGTGCCGGGCTGAGTGACGCCTGGAATCGGGTTGTGCTCATACAGGTGAACGCCGGGGGCAACGCTGGCAAACTGTGGACCGCTGCCGTTAATTATGCCGTTTCCGTTAGCCGAGTATGGCGCGCTCAAAACCGAGAAGGGTAGGCCGCTTCGCCAAAAGATCGACCCGGATACCTGCCATCCGTTAACCGCGGACCCAAGCCGGCCGCGCACCTTGATCGGAATTTCATACGCGTAGCTTGCCGTAAGATTGTGCCGCACGTCGTAGTCACACGGTCCACGGTCTCGCTGAAGATCGCCCGGGATTGGCGACAGAATTCCCCCAGCCGAGAACGGGAGGAAGCCGCCATTGGAGACCGTGTCAATGCAATGGCTCCATGTATAGTTCACCTGAACCTGTAAACCGTGACCGAGACGCTTCTCCGTGGTGGTTTGAAGCGCGTTGTAGTGACTGTTTGCGCCGGTCGAGAGCTGCGTGACGGCGCCGAACCTCGGATCGGTTGGCGCGCCGTAAGCAAACGGTCCAAAGCAGCCTTCGCACACTGTCTGGTAGCCATTCACCTGGGTGGTGTACGGCTGGTTCACGGCGCGAGTGCCGACATACTGCGCCCGCAGATTGATAGTGTTTCCGATCTGGTGCTCCACGCCGAAGCTCCACTCCATGAAGTACGGCGCATGGAGCTTGCCGTCGGGCAAGGCCGTAATCGCCACTGGTTGTAGACAGGTGTTTGGGTTCGATAAAAGCGAGGCGCAGGACCTCTGACCGTTCGCAAAACCCGAACGGAATATCTGGTTTGCAGCGATGGTTGCATCGATTGCGCTGTTCGGAACTGCAGGCGCGATTGCCGTTCCGCCCACGGTTCCGAGAAGACCGCCCTGGAACGTCTGCGAGTACGGCGGATTGACGCCGACAAGATCCGCAATGCTGCCAGGCAGGATGTCACTGAACAGACCGAAGCCGCTTCGCAACACGGTACCTGGCGCAATCTGCCAGGCGATTGCCGTCCGAGGCTGCAAAATCGCCAGCGGCGTCGAATCGAAAACATTACCGAGGCCGGTCTGAATAGCAGCGCTCAACGGCTGATCCACATCGTGAGCGATCGACGCGAAGGAGCGGTCCAGCCGCGCGATCGCGCCATGCGGATTGAGCGGATTCGAATTGTGCGTTGCGCGGATACCAAAGGTCCACGTAACTTTCGAGGTCACCTTCCAGGTGTCCTGCGCGTACAGATCCAGATTCAGGAAACGATATGGTTGTGAATCCGCGAGCGGGAATGTCTTCGACGCTGTGGAAGCGACGCCGTAGATGAACTGAGGCAGGGTCGCATAGGTGACAAGCGGAACGACGCCTTCACCGAAGTCGTAATCATTGAGCCGAAAGATTCGCGTGTTCGTACCGAAACGAAGTTCGTGACTGCCGTTGGTCCAGGCCAGGTTGTCATTGATAAACAAACGCGCAGCGCGGCGGCCCTGTACCCAGGTGTTGTCGAGCCCGCCAATCGTCGTAAATGGCGCATTGGCGCCGTTGCCCTGGAGCACGATTGGAAAAGCAGCCAACGTCTTCTGAAAATCCGATGGTCCGAACAGGCTTTCATACCAGGAGAATGCCGGATTGAAATAGTTCACCAGCTTCGAAGAGAAGATATGCGTGTAGCCCGCGGCGAATGAATATAGCGGCTGTGGCGAAATAGAGTTGAATAGCGGATTGATCGGGTCCGTCCAGGCTGCTTGCAGACCCGTATCGGCCTGGAATCGGTACCAGGTCGTGTTCCTCTCGTTGATGTTGTAGTCGATCCGGGCGGTCTGGACCTGCTCGTGATCATCGCTGGAATGCGAAACGCTCTGGCGATTAGCGCAACCATTTCCGTTCGGCGGAAAGCCGGCCGGCGGACTTCCATCGCTGTTGAATAGACAGCCGAGTACGGCGAGTGGAGTCCCGTTGGTGTTGCCGTACAGGCTGAACATCTTCTGATAGAAGGGCACCAGTTGCGGCGCAGGCTTATATGGGGAGCCAGTCACGGAATCCGTTCCGCCCAGCGGGAGTTGTTGCAGAACATATTGTTGAAAGGCCGGGGTCGGGACGGTGGCTGCAGACACGATCGGCAGCGCGATGCGAACCCACTCACTGTCGAAGAAGAAAAACAGCTTATCGCGAAGAATTGGCCCTCCGAGGCTGCCGCCGAAGTGGTTCACAGTGGAGCGGGGTTTATGATTTCCCGGCGTCGCGTTGGTGAAGAAGTCAGCGGAGTTGAATCGTGACCCGTTCCAGAGTTCGTACAGGTTTCCGTGGAACTGGTTTGTCCCGGATTTCGTGACGTAGTTGACCTGTGACGCTCCGTATCGGCCCTGGTCCACGGTATACGAGAGGGTGTTGACCGTGACTTCCGCGATGGAGTTAAGCCCCAGTACGAGATTTGTCGAAAGTCCGCTATTGAGGTTGGTGAGCGGATCATTGGTTTCCAGCCCGTCCACGATGTAGCCGTTTGAAAGCGCCGGCAGGCCATTGAACTGGACGTTGCCATAACCATTGGTTCCGCCCACGAAATCGTTGCCGCTGCCCGCCGTATTCATCAGGGCGCCTGCGGCGAACTGCAACGGATACGTCAGATCGCCACCGGGGTTCGGAAGGTTCTCCAGCGCGCGAGAGTTGAGCGTGGTCGCAGTGTTCGGATTGTCCGGATTCACCAGAGCAGCTTCTCCCGAGATGGTCACCTCGCCTTTAGCGGCAGCGAGCTTCAGGATGAAGTTGACCGTCTGCTTCTGGCCCAGGCCTGCCTGAACGTTGGGTGCAGTCTGTGGCTCAAATCCATCTGCCTCCACCTTGACCGTATACGATCCCGGCTTCAGTTGCGGGAAACTAAAGCGGCCCGCATCATCCGTAGTCGAACCACGTTTTGCGCCCGTCTCGGCGTTAATGATCGCCACGGTCGCGCGTGGCAAGACTGCTCCGCTCGGATCGGCTACGGTGCCCACAATACCGCTGGTCGTCTCTCCCTGCGCAGGCAGGCGGCCAGGCAAACACACAAGACATACAAGGCAAGCGATCGCGAGTTCAGCGCGGCGCATTCCAGAAATTAGGCTATCCTAATAAGCTCGCCAACGTCAATTCGCCTATGGTACACCGAACTATTGCGTTACTGGCCCAAACTGCCTTACGATTTGAAATAGTGGCAACTAAACTAATCCCACTAGCGACCTCGGAATCCGTGGACGATTATTTGAAGGCCATTCTGGAATTGGGCGGCGCGGAGGAATTGCGCGTCACGACAAACGCTCTATCGGAGCGGCTTAAGGTCCGGACCCCTTCGGTGACCGGAATGCTTCAACGACTTGCATCAGAGCGGCCTGCCTTGGTGCTGTATGAAAAGCACCGCGGTGTCCGTCTAACGGCGTCCGGGAAGCGAAGGGCTTGGGAACTGGTGAGACATCATCGTCTGCTCGAACTCTTCCTGCATGACGTGCTGAAGTACTCCTGGGACGAAGTGCACGAGGAGGCCGAGCGTCTGGAACATTTCATCTCCGAGCGCTTTGAAGACCGGGTCGCCGCCATTCTCGGCGACCCCGAAATTGACCCGCACGGGCACGTTATCCCCCAGAAATACGCAGCCGGGGTCTACCGCAACGAAGTGCCTCTTGCGCGTTGGCCGCTTCACACACCGGCAACGATCAGCAGCGTTTCCGACCGGAACCCCGCGGCTCTCCGTGAGCTGGACCAACTCGGCCTGAGGCCCGGAACCGTGCTGACCGTCGAGCGAAGAAACTCGGCGTCATCGCTGTCGCTGCGGCTCACGGGTAGAGAAGGTCCGATTCGGGTCAGCATTGATCTTGCGGATTGTATTTGCGTGATTGCGCGGGCGGCCTAGAGATGGAATGCCAGTTCGATTACATCCTGCAAGCGCTCCGGATCATACGGCGGCGGAACACGCGACGTACAAAAGCGGCTGGGCGGGCAGCGCCCTGGGCGAGCGGATGTACGAGCTGGTGTAAACGTGCGGAGGGGCGCATTACCAACCGGTGCGGTAGCGTGGAGGAATATAAAGCCGAAACAGCCCGGCTTGCAGTGGACGACTACGAATTGACGCCAGCCGAGTTTGCGGCTCGGCAGCGTCGGATTGAGGCATACGATGTTGAGCGAAAAACTGGACCCCACTGTCCGTCAGTTGGTCGAAATTATCCAGGCTCAGGGCCGGCCGCCGATCGAGAGCCTGCCGCCCGCCGAGGCGCGGAACATGGCGGCCGAGACATTGAAAGCGGTCGCGGGAGCGCCGGAAGCCGTCCGGTCGATCGAAAATTTGCGGATCCCCGGCCCGGGCGGTGAGATTCCGGTACGGGTTTACACTCCCGAGGGAGCAGCGCCGCGGCCGGGTCTTGTTTATTTCCATGGTGGCGGATGGGTGATCTGCGATCTGGATATGTACGAGGTGCCTTGCACAGCCATCGCGCGGCGGTCGGGGGCGGTGGTGGTGTCGGTGGATTACCGGCTGGCCCCAGAGCACAAATTTCCGGCGGCGGTGTACGATTGCTATGCCGCGACTCAGTGGGTTGTAGCGAATGCCGAACGCCTGGGGATCGATCCGACGCGCGTTTGCGTCGGGGGAGACAGCGCCGGCGGCAACCTGGCGGCTGTGATCGCGCTCAAGAGCCGGGACGAGAGCGGTCCGGCCATAGCGCTGCAAGCGATGGTCTATCCGGTTACGGATATTTCGTCGTTCGATACGGGTTCGTATCGCGAATTTTCGGAAGGGCATCAGCTCAGCAAACCCATGATGGAGTGGTTCGTAGATCGCTATCTTGCGCGGCCGGAAGATGCGCGCAATCCGTACGCCTCGCCCCTTCTGGCGCCCGACCTCCGAGGGCTCCCGCCGGCTTTAGTGATCACGGCCGAGTGCGATCCGCTGCGCGATGAAGGCGAGGCTTATGCCAAGCGGCTTCAGGACGCCTGGGTCGCCGTGGCCATGAAGCGTTATGCGGGGATGATTCACCCCTTCTTCTCGCTGGCGGGCGTGCTGCCGCAGGCTGCCCAGGCATATCAACAGGTGGCCGACGCGGTGCGGGATGCAGGGCGGCACACAGCAGCTGGAGCGGTTTAGAACGATCCTGACGCAGCGAGACGCCGGCTACGTCAAGGAATCTAGCTCGCTTTCGGAAGCTGGAGCAGGTATTTGCAGATCGCGTCCATATCCGCGTCGCTGAATTTGTAGGGCGGCATTATGGTGCCCTTGGAAGTTCCTTGCGGGTCGCGGAAGTGTTGTTCGAGCCAGGCGCGATCGTGGCGCTGTCCAACTCCATCCAGCGCCGGGCCGAGCTTCTGGCCGACGCCGGAGACCTGATGGCAGGAATCGCAGTGGTTCTGCTGGTACACCAGCGCGCCTTGGACTACGTAATCGGGCGCAGCCATGATGGAGTCTTCGTTTTCCGGCGTGAGCTTCATCACGAAAGCGGAAAGCGAGTTCAACTCTGCGTCTTTGAGTTGCACTGGAGGCATGGAACTGCCGGGCACAATTTTGGAGGGATTCTGGAAATGCGGGACGAGCCACGCCGCATTACGATGCTCGGCGGGCATCTTGCCCAGATCCGGACCTACTCCCTGCTTGCCGGCGCCCTGGTGGCAGGCCTTGCAGTTCTCCTTCCGGAACAGCGCTAAGCCTTCCAATTCCTGCGGTGACAAATGCTGCCAAGCTTGAATCGATGTCGCGCTCTCGGAGGTTTGTTCGATCAACCCGTTCTCTTCCGGATTGGGAGGGGTCGTCATGACGGCAGCGGTGGTGAGGCCGGTCCAGGCGATGGCCGCCAAGCCAGCGACTGCGAACGCAAACGTGCGTTTCCCGAGACGAACCATCGGCCCGCGATCGATAAACGGAATAAGGAACAGAACCAGCACCGCGAGGCCGGGCAGAACCACCGCGCCCAGTACTTCCATGGGTCCCTTAAAGAACTTGATAGTTTGGAACAGGAACAGGAAGTACCACTCGGGCCGAGGTATGAACGAGGTATCGGTCGGATCCGCCAATCGGCCCAGTGGCACTTCGGCCACGACCGCAAGCGTAAACAGAATAATGAACGCCAGCGCAACGCCCACTGTGTCCTTGAAAACTTGCTCGGGGAAGAATTTGCGGCGCGGAGCCGTATCGCCCACCGCCGGCGCAACGCCATGCTTGCGGACCAGGTAAATGTGAATACCGATCAGGATCATCAGCAGTGGCGGCAGCAAGGTGGTGTGCATTGCGTAGAAACGCGAGAAAGTGACACGGCTTACGCCGTCCTCGCTTCCCAGCAGCCGGACTAAGTAGGGTCCCAAGACGGGCGCCGACCCAGTGATCTGTGTGGTGACAACGGTTCCCCAGTACGCGCGGTTGTCCCAAGGGAGCAAATAGCCGGTGAGTCCGAACACCAGCGTGATCAGCAGCAGCACAACGCCAAGCATCCAGGTGGCCTCGCGCGGCTTCTTATAAGCGCCGTAGAGGAACACCTGCGTCATGTGCAACACGACGATGATCAGCATCATGCTGGCGCCCCAGTGATGCAGGCCGCGGATCAGCTTTCCGCCGGTCAGCTCGGTCATGATGTAGCGGACGCTGTTCCAGGAATCGCCGGGAGTCGGGGCGAAGTTAAATGCCAGCAGGCCGCCGGTAAAGATCTGGATGATGAAGAAGAAGACGGCCGCGCTCCCGATGATCTGGTGCCAGCCGCTGGAAGCGGGGATGTCTTCGTAAAGAAAGTTCTTGATGGCGGTCTCGAGTCCCGTGCGGTGCTCGAGCCATTCGACGATTTTACGCATGCGCCTCCGGAGGGCCGATCTGAAGCACACCCGCCTCAACTTTTATCTGATAACGATCGAGCGGCCGCGGGGCTGGACCGCCCAGCACCTTGCCGTCAATCGAGAAATAAGATGTATGGCAGGGACAGATAAACGTGTGGGTCGCGTCGTCCCAGTGGTAGGCGCAGCCGAGATGCGTACAATTGGGCGTAAAGGCGACCACCTGGTTATTGGGCTCCTTCACGACCCAGGCGGTGGCCTTCTCGGTAATCAGCTGCCAGCCGTCGGCGCGGGTGCGCTGGAAGGAGATCTCGGTCGGCTTGCCGGTGGGGATGCTTGCGAGATCGGCAGTCTTCACCCACTGGCTGGCTTTGCGTGCTTTAGGTGGAATCAGTAAATAAATGGCCGCGGGTATTGCGAGCGCCAAGCCGATCAGACCCATGGCGCCATTGACGAATGCGATATAGAAATTCCGGCGCGTGGGCGACAGCTCCACGGCGGATTCGTGGGTTTCGTTAGGTAACATTTGGGATCAGTTCTTCAATGTACTTGATGGCCGGACGAACGGTCAAGAAGCAGGGTTGGCGAGGATGAACCGGCGGGGCAGGCGAGGCTCGATTTCCGGCGCGATGCGCCGGTGTTCCGAGGTGGATCGGTTCAACCTGTTAAAATCAGGTCAGCATTGTGCAGATCGGCCGTTACCGAATTTTGGGCGAGCTCGGACGCGGTGCAACGGGCGTCGTCTACCGTGCCCAAGATCCGGCGATCGGCCGGATCATAGCCATTAAAACCATCCGTTTAACGGACATTACGGACGCGGGCGAGCGCGACCGGATGCGCGAGCGGCTATTCCGGGAAGCCCAGTCGGCCGGCATTTTGTCCCATCCGAATATCGTCACCATCTACGACATCGCCGAAGAAGACGGGCTGGCCTACATCTTCATGGAGTGCGTGGATGGGCCGTCGCTCGAGAAAATTCTAAACGATCAGCAGGCGCTGGATCAGAAAACCATCTTTTCGGTCCTGCGGCAAACGGCGACCGCGCTGGACTACGCGCACAAGAAGGGAATTGTCCACCGGGATATCAAGCCCGCCAACATTCTGATTCACGAAGGGACAACAGCGAAAATAGCGGATTTTGGGGTCGCTAAGATCCTGTCGCAGCAGATGACGCACGCCGGGGTCATGATGGGCACCCCCAATTACATGTCTCCGGAGCAAGTGCAAGGGCACGCGGTGGACGGCCGGGCGGACCAGTTTTCGCTGGCCGTGGTGGCCTACGAGGTACTGACCGGAGAGAAACCGTTTGTAGCGGATCAATTGCCGGCGCTGCTGTTCCGGATTGTGCGGGAAGATCCGGTGCCGCCCCAGCGCCTGAATCCGACGCTGGCGCCGCAAGTGGAATCGGTCTTGCGCAAGGCCCTCTCGAAGGCGACTTCGGAGCGCTATTCGAATTGTTCCGAATTTGTGCAGGCGCTGGAGGTAGCGTGCGACGTGAATCCGAAATGGCATGCCCTGCCGAGAACGGTGGCGCAGACGCTGCCGACTGTCGGGGGAGGGCTGCCGGGTGCTGGGGTAACGGCCAATCCCGCGGCCGAGCCGCCGCGCGTGACTCGCGCCAACGAGCTGGAGCCGGCCGCGCCTATTCCGCCGCCGGATTTCCTAAGCACAACGGAGCGGGAACGGAGCGATCGCAACCCCATCGTGAGGAGCCTGGTATGGATGCTGGTAGGCATCGGGCTGGTGGGGCTGGTTTTGTTCGGCGCGCAAAAGTACCTTTTCAGCCGCTACAGCGAACCGGCTCCGCCAAGCTCGACTCAGGCGCAGCAGGACTTTTCGGCGTCGAAGCCGAGTCCGATCGGCGATGCGCCTGCGGCCGCGGCTGCGCCCCAGACGCCCAATCGACCCCAGGCAACTGCGCCGGAATCCACCCGGCCTGCTGTGCCGGCAACGGAACCGGCCAAGCCGGAGACGCCGGTGACGGCGGACGCCGCACCGAACAAGCCTTCCAGGGCACCCGATGACGAACCAATAGATCGTCCGCGGGACCAGGCGGCGCGGGCGCGTTCGGCTCCGCCGGTTAACATTCCGAAACCGGGAGTGGAACAGCAAGTACAGTTCGTAACCGAGCCTGCCAATGCCCAATTGACCATCGACGGCAATTCCGAGCAGAGTTGCAAAACGCCTTGTCTGATGTCGCTGAGCCCGGGGCGGCACTCGCTGAGCGCCCGCATGGAAGGCTATCGGCCGTACCCGCGTATTTTCAGCGTGCCGGACGAGCGGGAGATTTTCCTGCAATTGAGCAAAGCCGGCGGGACGTTAAGCATTACATCCAGTCCCCCCGGCGCCAGCATCGAAATCAACGGCGAGACGCAAGCCAGACGCACACCGGCGCTGTTCAACTATCCACCGGGAAACTATCGCGTTAAGGTCAGCCGGAACGGAGCGTTCCTCGAATTCGACGTTCAGCTTCGGGACGGCGAATTCATCAACAAGAAGGTGGATTTTTAAGGCCTGGTCGTTCAAACCACAGGCAACCGGCCCGGCTTCGGTTCGCCCGAGTTTGAGAGCGTGGACACCCGGGAGAACTGTTGAAACGTCTTGTGCGGGTCACAGGAGCCAAAGCCTTGTGCGGCGCGGGCGTTCTGCTCGCGCGTGATCTTCAGCTCTTTCCGCAAAACAACAGTCTCGCGCGGCGCGCGGATGCCGAGCTTTGCACCGTGCGCCGTCAGTTCCAGCAATTCGATCTCGATATCGTCGCCGATCAACACGGATTGGCCGGCGCGGCGCCTCAGCACTAGCATGGCGCCTCACAATTCGCAGCAAAATCTGCAATCTCGAAGGCATGCTCGTGCGAATACCGTTGATCCACGCGGATTGACTGCACCGTGCGCCGGTTTCTCAGATTGGCAACGATCGGCGCCATTAAATTGGGCGGTGGCCGAAAATCCGTCGTGCAAGGAAAGTAACGCTAACACGAGGACATCGCCCGCGCCGGGTGAGGCATCCTTGTCCAGTTCCAGGATTGCGCGCTCCTCGGCTGAAAGCGCCAAATCGTAGGCGGGATCGATCGTAAGTACCGGCAGCGCAAGAAAACAAAGCGTCGGCTCCTGGAGGCTTTGCAAAAAGACCAAGGGAGAATAGTCCGGAATTTCGACGAGCACGAAGCGCCGTTCGTGGTCAAAAGCGGGCAGGCCCAACGGGAAATGGAAGACCGTTTCTTCGCGGTAATCCATCAGACCGAAATATTTCGTTTCTACCACCGGCATGCTGATGATGAGATTGCACGCCGGGGGCCGAAAAGGTGGACCGGCTAGCTGGCCGGAGGAGTGGAGGGCGGCTCTCCGGTGCGCTCCACCACGACCGTGAAGTGGGCCACCAATGCAGCGAGCGCGCCGATCGCGGCCACGAGCGGAGCCGCGAGAGTGCCGACCGCTGCCACGGTGAGCGGTATTTCCATAAAGGTCTGGCCTCTTTCGTCCTTCAAAATGATACGGCGGACGTTGCCTTCGTGCACCAGGGCCTTGATTCTATCCAACAAGTCCCTGCCGCGAATCTTGAACTCTTCGTAAAAACTGTTGTTCATCAGCGACCCACCATTTTTTTCGCGGAGCGATACAGGCCCTTTTGCGCGATGTAAGCTGCGACATCCGGCGGCAGCTCGCCGGGCGTCTCGCCTTGGGCGAGTTTGCGGCGAATTTCCGAGGACGAAATCGGCAGTGCGACCGTGTCGAGGCGGTGCACGCGCGCGCCCTCCGGCGCGGTATAGGAATGTCCAGGACGCGTGACGACAATGAACTCCGTTATCCGCAGCAGATCGCGCCAGCGATACCAGGTACCGATTTCGGCGAACGCATCCGCTCCGATGATAAAGAACGGCTCCTGGCCCAGGGCACGGACCTTCTCGACGGTGTCGATCGAATAACTTTTCTGCGGGCCGGATTCCAAGCTCGAGGCGCGGAAGCGCGGGTCGGCGCGGCAGGCCAACTCCACCATGCGAAGGCGGTCGTCATAGCTGGCGCGCATATAGTCAGGCTTATGCGGCGGGTGGGCTGCCGGTACGAACCACACTTCGTCCAGATGAAACTGGTCGGCGGCTTCGCGCGCCACCGTCACATGAGCGTTGTGAATCGGATCGAACGTTCCGCCGAAAAGTGCCAGCCGCATCTTGCGCGCGCTTCCGCGTGCCGTTAAGCCTTCACCGGTTTGGGCGAAGACTTCCAGCTCTTCTCGTCCCAATAGAGAACGCGGCCTTCACGGTAACTTTCCACCGACAGGTTGATGACCGCCTGGGCGCGCGCGCCGGTCTCGACATCCAGGTGCGGTTTTTCGCGGGTGCGGATGCAGGTTAGGAAATTTTCGATATGCGCAGTCATCATGTCGGTCTGATCGACGGGGATTTGGATGGGCTCGCTGCCGAACTTGGATGCGTACTCGGCTTTCAGCGGAACCTTTTCACGAGTTTTCGGATCGCGCACCAGTTCCGGGATTACGGTAATGTATTCGGCGCGGCTCTCGAACTGGCCATTTTCGACCATGATAATCGTACCCTCGTGTCCGCGAATCAAGCCGGGGATGTGGTGCGAGTTGGCCATGGATGAACTCAGCACGAGCGAGTGTCCGGCCGCATAGTCGGCCACCAGCATGAATGTGTCGGGCACCTCGCGCTCATCTTTGAAAACGTAATTGCCGCCAGTGCCAACCACGCGGGACGGGAATTGGGCTTCACCCCAGCAAATGTTCAGTGGCGCGACCACGTGATAGAAGAGGTCGGTGGCGGTGCCGCCCGAATAATCCCAATATTTTCGGAAACGGAAGAAGCGGTCGGGATCCCATGGCCGCTTGGATGCCGGGCCGAGCCAGGTCTTCCAATCGATGTAGTCGTCGCCTTTACCGTCTGGGCCGGCGCCGGGATCGATTTTCCAGTTCCACTCGCCTTCGATGGAATTGCGATGGTAGGAACCCTGACTCATGATCATTTGGCCGATCATGCCGTCGGCAATGGCCTTGCGCGCTTTCCACCACTGATCGCCGGAGGTGGTCTGAGAGCCGACCTGCAGCACGCGTTTGGTCTCCTTGACGGTGTTGACCAACTGCCGGATTTCCTCGTTAGTGTGGCACATCGGCTTTTCGAGATAGACATCCTTGCCATGGTCCATGGCATCGAGGGCGATTTTGGCGTGCCAATGGTCTGGAGTGGCGATGATGATGGCATCGATATCGTCGCGGGCGAGGACTTCGCGGTAATCGAGATAACCTTTGCAGTTGTATTTTTCCGCGGCGGCGCGCTTGCGCTTTTCGTACACGTCGCAGACGGCGGCGATCTGGCAGGCATTGTGCTCGTCGCCGTATTTTTGGAAAGATTTCGCGTCATCGCTGCCGCGGCCCCCGACGCCGATCACGCCGAGGTTGATACGGTCGTTGGCGCCGAGCACGCGGTTACTGAGTGTAGCGCCGCGTCCGGCCAGTGCCGAGCCAGCCATGCCGAGCGAAATGCCGGCCGCGCTGGCCGTTTTCAGGAAATTTCTGCGGTCTACCATGGGTCGCCTCCCGGTCGGGACCTGCACCGGATTCAGTATCTCACAGCGATCGGCGCTGCTTGGTTACAGCGCGATATTCGCCCGGCGGCTGCCGCGGCACGGAGACAAATAGCGGCTACAACCTAGTTGAGAAAGCCCGATCCGGTCTGTTCCCCTGAATCGTAGATTGCATACTGAGCCGGCGGCAGGCCGGCCTTGACGGTTAAGACCGTGCTGAGCGCATCGTTTCCGGCCAGCACCAGTACCATATGCGACCGGTCCATGGGATTCGCAGCCGCGAGCGCCAGCGCCTCGGTGCCAGAAGTGTAGGCTAGGCCGCTGATGCGGAACATGGCACCCCGCGCATCCAGCCCGATCTTATCGCTCCAGGCTGCGAGAGCTGAATTGTTCTCGGGCCGGCCGACGAAGATCACGTCGTGCGAGCGAAGCTCGGCATCGGTCACTTCGAAATCTTTCCTCACCGGCACGGCGCTTTCGTAGGAACCCAGGTACTGCGTCTGAAGCTGCTCGGCCGCATAACGATTCGCGCCCGCATCCGTCACGGTTCCATAAACGATCAAGGCGCTGGGGAGCCGCCGCCGGATCTCGGATGCCAGGTACATCGCGCCGCCCGGATCGCGCGGCATCTTGAACTCAACACCGGCTTCATTCAAGAAAGCCTGCGCGCTGACGGCCTGCCCGGCATGCGCGGCAAAGAAATTCTTCATCAGCCCGAGAAAGCGGTCATTCCCCATGTCGCGGCGTAAGGAGTGCAGGAACAGAGCGCCTCTGTCCGTTTCGAGGCGGAAATGCTGGATGGGATCGCCCGGCTCGGCGCTTGCAGCCCTGTAGTCGGCCCAGCGGGCTTTTATTTCGCGCTCAACATCCTGGGACTGCAAATCACGATAATATGCCGAGGCGCCCGCCGCCAGCCAGGTATCGGCGTCGGTTGCGGGCAGCACCCAGCCTTTCCACAACTGATATTCGGAAAACGATTCGCGGGGAGCTGAAAGCTTGGACGCCGCCGACCTAGTTTGCGCATCCGGCGCGTGAGGGTTTGCCTCGATCATTCGGTAACCCGACGCGTAGATGCCGTCATTTTTTGCGTATTCTTGTCTCTCCGCCCGCGAAGGAACCCATTCGCGTTGATTCGGTTTTCCGAAGGCCGCCCACACCATCATTCGCGACGCCATGTCTGCCGTGGCGACCTTGGCATCCATGGTCGTGGGACTGACCAGCGGAGCGGTCCGGAACGCGAGAAACGCGAACTGCTCGTCGATCTTGCCTTTATACTCGCGATACAGCTCCTGCCATTTCAAATCCCGCGGCTGGGGGACATAAGGAACAAACGCGGGCGCAGATTGCGGATCCGGGTGTTCCTCCAGCCGCACGCTCAGATCTTTCGCGTTGTTGTCACCCCAATAGAATCCCTCGGTGCCGCCAAACCACTCGTCTTTAGAGCTGCGGTACAGGCGCGTTTTGTAGGTGCCCAGCTCGTACATCGCGATCTCGTTGGTGCGCGCATCGCCGATCAGCCACTCGTTGGTGTACAGGCCATTGTTCCTGGTTCCGAGATACTCGACCACCTTATCGATGCTGTCGGCATACTGAATCGCTTTTCGCGCGCGATACGCGACCGGTGTCCCTTCACGATTGAAGGGGCTCTGGTCGATGGTGGTCTCTGTCAGCACGATTCCGGCGTCGTTCTGATACCAATCGGTGCCGCTCTCGATGCCGCCGGGATAGCTTTGCATCAACACGCGATGGCCGGAAACCGGTTTGAGATCCAGCATTACATTGGTCTGCTCGGCCAGCGTGAGCGGCCACCAGGTTACGTGTCCGATCACCATGCGGCCGTCGCGAGTCGCTTTGCCGGTGGCGGCGAAAGCGCTGCAGTGGTCGGCCGGCGCGAGGTCGCGGCCGGCATAATTCGGCGAGTGCAAGCCTAAACCTTCGAGACCGTTCGGGGTTACCTGCAGCGCCTCGTTCAGCTCGCCCATTTCCACCGTGGTGTTCACGACCACCATGTCGGTGAGGTCCAGCCGCCTACCCTCCCAGCGCGCGCCGGCATCAGAAGCTCCGTCGGCAATACCGCGCATCTCCTCCAGGATTTCCCGATCGAAGCCGCGCAGGAACAGTGCCCCGGCGGTGGTGCGCGCCAGGTTCCAGCTCTGACTCTTGCCGTTGCGATCCAGTTCGGCGGCGCAGCGGGCCATGTACTGGACGATTTCCTTGGACATGAGGCGGCCATGCTGGTAGCCGCGCTCATAGGGCTGGCCCTCGATATGCAAATAGATCCATCCACCGGTTGGATACCGGTAGGCAGGGCCGTATTGTGCGACCGCCTCAGGCGCCGGCCATTCCGGCCGGTCCGAAGCTTCGTCGATGCTCACGCCAGCGAACCATGCCTTGCCTTGAAACGCCCCGCCGGTTCCCGCAGTCAACAGGATCGCGTCTTGAGCGCGCGTGGCGGTGAAACGCAAGTGCACGCGCGTCCAGTCGCGGGTGCCGCCGACCGACTCCGAGTGCAGGTCGAACGGCAAAGAGGCCATGGTCAGAGCTGCCCCGATGGCGATGGGCGTGCGATCCAGATCGCGCACCTTGAGCTGCTCAGTGCGGATCCAGCCGTTTAGTTCGTAACGCTTGCCGATTGTGAGGGCAATCGGAGCCGACCGGAGACATGCGTCCTGACTCGATCCCGCCTCTACTCGCATCGACATCCGGCCGTGATAAGCCACGGAAGAGTCGGGAGCGCCGGTTCCCCGGACCGCAGTCCAACCCGTTGCTTGGCTTTCAAACGAACTTTGATAGAGCGGCGTAGCAGCCTGCAAACCAGCCGCGAGCGAGACACACAGTGCGAGCCGAAGCATACCCGTATTATCGCGTTTTGCGCGGTATAGCGCGGCCCGGAATATCACTGGCCCCGGACTTGCAGCCCAAACGTCGCCGATCCTCCATCTTCGGTCGGCCGTTTGTTTAGAAAGGTCCAAAAATCAGGTTGGGTGATATGACACTAACCCCCTCGGTGAAAGAACACAGTTTCTTTGCTGGCCTCCCCGACTCCCAGGCGGAAAAATTAGTTGGGCTAGCCCAGGAAGTTCACTTTACAGAAAATGAATTGGTTTTAACTGCCTGCGAGCAGTCCCAGTACTTCTACCTGCTGCTCGAAGGCACGGTCTGCGTCGAAGTCAGTACGCGAGCCTACGCGGTGTGTATTCAGGCACTTGGCCCAGGCGAGGCGTTTGGCTGGTCGTCGCTATTGGAACATCACGATACGCTGTTTCAGGTCCGCGCCCGGGAGGATTGCCGCGCCTTGAGAATCGACGGCAGCGATCTTGCCATCGCGCTCAAGGCCGATCCGGAATTGGGCATGGAGGTCCTTCGCCGCGCCCTCAATCTGGCGGCCGAGCGGGTGAAGGCCACCGAGGAACGCCTTGCCGAACTGTGCGGAGTGCGTATCCAAAAGCCGGTCTGTTGCTAGATCTCGCGGGTCGGACGATGGGGGATTAACTACAGCCCAAAGACGTACAACACGCGATCGGCGGCGATGGCCACGTGCTGCTGATTGCCGATCAGGAACGAAATCGGATTCGCTCCGATGCCGCCGCCGGCTTGAAAGTCCCACAGGGGCTTGCCGGTCTTGGCGTCCAGGGCGAAGAAGTTGCCTTCGGTGGTACCGCTGAACACCAGCCCGCCCGCGGTAGAAAGAACGCCGGCCCAGGGCGGCGAGTTTAGCTTGAACTCCCACACCAGTTTCCCGCTCGCGGCATCCAGGGCGCGGATGGCGCCCCACACATCATCTGGAGGCAGCTCGCGCTGTCCTCCGCCTGCGAAGAATGTCCCGGGTTTGTAGTCGGCTTCGCGCTTGAAATATGTCGCGCCGGTCTCCCGAACCGCGACGTAGAACAATCCCAGCGCTGGACTGTAGGAGGGGCTGAACCAGACTGTGGCGCCATTCAGGTTCGGCCAAACCAGTGTGCCCTCATCGCTCGGCTCAGTACCCGGAATCACCATCGGATGGCCGCCGTCGTCGAGGCCTTTGGCCCAGGTTTGCTTGGAATACGCTTGCCCGGCAAGAAACTGCCCGTTCTCGCGATCCAGCACATAGTAGAAGGCGTTGCGGTTTGCGTTCGCCACCACTTTGTGCTTCTGACCGCGAATCGTGGTTTCGAACAGGACCGGAACGTGCGCCGCGTCCCAATCGTGAGTATCGTGGGGCGTGAACTGGAAATGCCAGCGAATCTTGCCGGTGTCGCCATCCAGCGCGACCAGCGAGCAGGTGTAAAGGTTATCGCCGGGGCGCGGATCGCCGTTCCAATCGGGTCCAGGATTTCCGACGCCCCAATACAGCAGATTGGCTTCGGGATCGTAGGCGCCCGTCACCCAAGTGGAACCGCCGCCAGTCTGCCATGCGTCGGTTTTCCACGAATCGTGACCCGCTTCGCCCGGGCCAGGAATGGTATAGAAGCGCCATGCGCGTTTTCCGGTGTTTACGTCGTAGGCATCGACGAACCCGCGGATACCGGCCTCTCCGCCGCTAATTCCGACCGCGACTTTCCCGCGATAGGCCAGTGGCGCCAGCGTCATGCTGTAGCCCGGCTTATAATCGGCCACCTGGGTAGCCCAGCGTTCCTGGCCACTCTTGATATCCAGTGCCACAAGATAACAGTCAAGCGTCGCGACGAACAGTTTGTCGTCCAAAATCGCGGGGCCACGATTGACGCGCCCGAACCCGATGTTCTGGTAGTCGGCGGGAATCGGCCGCCGCCAATGCCACAGCTCGCGTCCAGTTTTCAGATCGAGCGCCGCCGCGCGGTTCGGGCCAGTAACGTACATGACGCCATCGGCCACAATCGGCGATACTTCATTGTTCGGCACGTCGAACTGATAAGCCCACTTCACCTTGAGCTGCGTGACGTTCGCCGGGGTGATCTGGTTTAGCGGCGTAAAGCGCTGGCCCAGATAATTGCGCGAATAGGTGAGCCAGTTTCCTGGCTCGCGATCGGCGTTTACGATGCGCTCATAAGGGACCTGCGCTGCGAGAATCGAAGCGAACAGGGCGGCAGCACCAAACCCGGCAGAGACGGCCTTCATGATTTGCTCCTCAGGCCGGCCAGATACGCGACCAAGTCGGTCAACTCTTCCGGCGTGAGCGCGCCTTGATAGGACGGCATCGGGCTCTTGCCGCGTAATTTGCGCAGCTCTTTCAAATCCGCTTTGCGGTAGCTCGTAAATTGTCCCTTCGCGTCTTTGATCTGGATGGTGAACGTATCTTCGTTCATGCGCAGGCCGCGCACGCTCGCGCCGCTCGCGGTAACGGCCTCCACCAACATGAAGCGGTCCGGCACGGACGCTTCGGGCGCAACGATGGATTCGCGCAGATGCGCGACACTGCGTCGCGCGCCGATCTCAGTTAATTCCGGGCCGAATCCAGATCCCACGCCGCGGATCATATGGCAATTCGCGCAGCCCTTCGTTTTGTAGATCTGTTCGCCGTGTGCGGCATCGCCGGGCACGGCTTCGGGCGGTACTGCGCCGAGTTTGCGGACATACGCCGCCACGCTCGCCACTTCGTGCGGCGAGAGCTGCCATGCGCCAGGCATTTCGGGTTGGATGCCGTCGGCAATCACCTTCCGCAGGGCTTCGTCGTCCGGCGCGTGATCCAATTTCGGCCGCCGCAAGTTCGGCCCGCGCCCACCGCTGCCATCCTGGCCGTGGCAGAGCGCGCATTGGGATTCAAACCGCTGCTGGCCGAGAACCGGGTCGCCGGCCGGCGCGGGCTCGTCGGCCGCCGGGGTCTGCGCCAGCGCAAACGAAGCACAACTCAACAACAATATCCAGCGCACAATGTACTGAGTATTGCACAGCCTTCCAACCGCGATTTCTGAGAGCAGAACGCAGGGCGCCCGCGTCTTGCAAGCTACTTCGCGCTGGCGACGAACCGCGACCAGTCGCGCGTCTGCCCTGGCCTGCGGTCGGATCCCTGAGTGCCAAGCATCCATCCGGGATACTCGGGAGCGAGTTTGCTGACCTCGTCCAACTGCTTCAGGTCTTCGGCTTCGAGCTTCACATCCACCGCGCCCAGATTGTCCTTCAACTGCGCCATGCTCTTGGCGCCGATAATCACGCTGCTCACCGAGGGTTGATGCAGCAGCCAGGCCAGCGCGACTTGCGCCACGGTGGCGTTACGCCGCGCAGCAATGGCACCCATGGCGTCGATGATGTCGTAACCTTTCTCCAAATTGACCGGAGGGAACGTGAACTTCGCGCGCCGCGCGGAGTTGTCCGCGGCGCCCGCGCGCGTGAATTTACCCGACAGGAAACCTCCAGCCAGTGGGCTCCACACCAGCAGCCCGATCTTCTGGTCCAGCAGCATCGGAACGATCTCGCGCTCCAGCTCGCGTCCGGCCAGCGAGTAGTACGCCTGAAGCGTTACGAATTTTTCCAGGCGCTGCATGGCCGAGATACCCTGCGCCTTCATGATCTGCCACGCCGTGAGATTCGAGCAGCCGATGTAGCGCACCTTGCCTTGCCTCACCAGGTCGGTAAGCGCGCTCAGCGTTTCCTGGAGTGGTGTGACCGGATCGAAGCCGTGGATTTGATACAGGTCGATGTAGTCTGTACCCAGCCGGCTAAGGCTGGCTTCCACGGACTGCATGATGTGCAGGCGTGAGAGGCCCACTTGATTCGCGCCCTGCCCCATGCGACCGAAAACTTTGGTTGCAATCACCACGTCCTTGCGGCGCGCCCCCAAGGACTTGCCCAACATGGTCTCCGACTCGCCGTAAGAGTATACGTTGGCGGTGTCGAAGAAGTTGATGCCGGCGTCCAGCGAAGTGCCGACCAGTCCGTCCACTTCCGACTGGCCCAGCCCGCCAATCACCTCAAAGATGCCGCCCTTGCCGCCGAACGTCATGGCGCCGAGGCATAGACGAGAAACAAAAACTCCAGTGTTGCCTAGTTGATCGTATTTCACGATCCTCATTCTACCTCGGGTCCTGAAACATAGGTTTCGCGAACTCCCGAGGAAACGGGGCCGCTCAGCCGGTACTACCGACTAAAGCTGAGATCGAATGAACTAAACCGCTTCGCGGTAACCGTCTGCGATCGCGAATGAACTGGCGCGAGGCTCCTGAGAAACTGGATCAGGTTTATCCCAATAGACCAATCCAACATTCCCAGGAGCCTTCGCATGACACCTCTTCGTCAACGCAT
>DATGMH010000097.1:0-42267 GCA_035293725.1 Bryobacteraceae bacterium | reverse complement strand
GTGGCGCTCGCGGAAGCGGCGATCATCCTGCATCTCGCGCAGCTTTTCGACCGTCTTTTGGAACTGGCGCGACAGGCGCGTGCCTTGAACGTTGATACTGGCGATGATGCGGTGGGCGTCGACGATATCAAAGTCGATTCGGGCTTGCTCGTCGGGCGGGTTTTCGGCGCGGGCGAGCAGGTTGGCTTCGAGCAGCGGGATGCGGTTGAGACGCCAGGAGGTGTCGACCAGTTCCTGGACGAGTTGGGTTTCGGTGGCGTTGGCGGGCTGGTATTCGTCGAAGAACTGGCGGCGGTGGGCTTCGTACTGGTCCGGGTCTTCGGAGGGCAGGACGACGGTGGCGGCGGTGAGGCCGTGCTTGATGGAGTTGAGCGAGGAGCGCTGTTTACCGGGTTCGGTACGCGGCCCGGTGGAATGTTGAGCGTTGGCGCGGTTGACGACAATGCGGTGGGCGCGGGCCGGGTCGCTTTGCGAGCGGTCGATCGCGCGGTGTAAATAGCCTAAAGGCAGTGCTGACATGTTGAGATCCTCGCTTTGTGCATAGCATCGGGCGAGGTGGAATTGGCTCAAGGCGGGAGTGGAAGTGGTTGATAATCGGGGAAAATTCGGCACGAAAGTTTGGTTACCGGGGAGAGGACGGAATTTTTGTGAGTGGTCGGGCAAATAGGGCGGGATAGCGGGTCCACGGCCTGGGGTTGGCATCAGGAAAGCTATCCGCGGCAAAACAGCTTGTGGGGAGGACGTAGGCCGACTTGGGCCATTCCTAGTCCTGTATCAGTGTCTGACCGGTGCGCCCAAAGCACGGTGCAGCAGATCGACGGCCAGGGATTTTCCGCAAAATTGAGGTGACTTTTTGTCTGATGGGTGTGCGTGCGGATTCGACGGATTATCCTGGGAGAAGGTTGAACTATGTCGATTGATGATCCTATCTCAGCCCTTGAGGAGTTGAATCGGAGCGATGAACTCCTGCGATCGCCGCTGTGGCGCTTCAGTAGCCAATTCCTTCAGATAGTTAAACTGTTAAGCCCTCCAGGCATCGTTCCCGGCACCCTCGAGATCGCCGCGCAGTGGTTCGATCGCCGCGCTGAATCTAACCGAGAGGAGTTCGCAAAAGTATTTGCCGGCGAAATCCGATACTGCAGAGACAATGTCCAGAAACTTCTTTGCGAGAACGAGGCGCAGCGGAGGTTTGTCGAGGATGAATTGCCCGGATTGACGTTAGACGCGCTCCGCCGAGCCGAACAGTGTCGAACAAAGGAGCGGATTGGCCGACTAGCAAGAATACTGACGCATGCGGCATCGAAGGGCTCGCACGATGGAGCTGACAGGATCGAAGACATGATGAGCGTGGCGGCAAGACTCCCGGAATTGGATTTGCTAGTCCTTAAGCACGCGACGCTGGAATATCGAACCGAGACCTCATCTCACCCACAGGAAGCGCAACGGGCAGTAGCGGAGCGAGCGTGGCGACGGGTCCCGCACAAAACTAAGTGTGCCATCTCAGAAGACGAGCTGATTACGATCGGTTCGAGACTAGAAAGCTTCGGGCTTGCAACCCAGGTGGAAACGGGCCGAGAATGGGAACTACCGGTCTTCAGACCTTTGGAATACGGCTACAGGTTTATCGAGTACATTCAGAGCTCCGGGACGACTTAGCGGTACTAGTCCGCCGAAACTTACGAAGCCAGCGTGCGCTGTGCCCCGATCCTCGCCCGTTCTTGCATTGAGCGGAGCTCCCACAGTTGCACGTCTGTTTATTGTGGTCGGCGCGAACCGCGCGCCCGACGCCGCCCCGTCCCCATTCATACCGAATAACTTCGTGCGACTCGTCGTCATGTTCCATGTCCTTCTCGAACCAACAGGATTTGGCCGGCCGACGTGATGTATTTGCCGTCCTCGTCGTAGAACACCGCGTGGCCTCCAGCCCGATGGCCGGGGATGTTCTGCGGTAGTGACCAGCTCACAGACTGTGCGATCTTCGGCGGCACGCCAGGATTGTTCCGAGCGCGCTCCTTTGGGAAGCCGAGTGCCATAGGATCGGTCGGCAGCGGTTTTTCGGGGAAGAACCGCCACACTTGTGGCACGGTGATCCATTGGAGCCGGCCGCTTAGGAGTAGCGTCGGCTGCTCGTCCGGTCCACCGGCCAAGACGTCCTCGATCCTTTGCAGAGGGACGGTGAGGGTCTGCCGGTTGGAATCGTTTTCCAGGGTGACGAGACCAGCGTCGACGGACCTCACGCGAAACGATCTGTCCGCGCCCTCCGGCAGCAGCGGAGATACCCAAACGGCTGTGTGGTTTCGGGCATACGTCCGCAGCTGTGCAGCCCGGTCGCCAGGACCGAACGGCTGCTCGCCGTTGCCGCGAATCAAGGTCAACAGGTGCTCTCCAAGCGAGCGCCGGAGTTTCTCGTGCAGTTCGGTTGCATTCACGAACGTGTCATGCTTGACGTTCGCGGCGTGAAGAAGCTGGTCCGCTTCCGGTTCGCGAGCTGGCACTGCCTTCGCAAACACAAGCATCGGCTTACCGTGGTCGCGGGCCGTGTCGAACTCGGCCTTGACTGGCGGTGTTATGCGTGAGCCGATCACGAGCACGAAAACATCGCTGCTTTTCACGCCATCGATGTAGAAGTCAAGGAGCGATTTCGGGGAAGCTGGCTCGTGCTCGAACGCCCAGGGAGTAGTAACCGGCTTGAAGTGGTCAACGGCGGCGCAGGCGGACTCGCGCTCGGCGATCAGGTCTTCGGTCAACCGGTTCATAATGCAGGAAATGAAGACGCGGTAGGGCTCCACTTGCGATCATCTCCTGGGATCACCACCGGCAAGAGCGGCCGCGCCAGCTATAAGCAGCGCTCACGAAATCACCCGCGGCTTCTCTGCGCGCGATCTGGGTACGACGCTGAACGACATGGTACTGCTTCACTAGCCAACAATCTCGACACCCATACCGCTGAGTGTGTTGAACTGCTCCGGGTTCTTGTGGAGATTTGGCGCCAAGTCTGGATTTGTTCAGCGTGGGACAGCCACCGTGCCTCTTCAGCGGGTGTGCGGTCTTGTCGCTCTAGGTCTCGCAAGAAAAACGTCTGAATATCCGTTGTCGGGTTCAGTACGACCTCAACCGTACCGATATTGCCTTTGACCATCTTCGCCTCCAACGATTTGACCAGTGCCGTTTGCGCCGCAGTTCGAGACAGACGCCGTCGACGCGGGCGTTATCGCGGATCATTAACATGTCATTATATCGAATTAGACCGCTTTTCAGATCGGCGATCAACGAGTTGCGGATTTAGGACTAGAAACGCGCATGCCGAATTCTTTTGGTCGCCACGCACCGGATGTGCCGGTTTCGGTTGCGGAGTCCGTTTTCCCGAGCAACCAGGTCGGGCGCGGAGGTTAGTGACCGAGCAGGCAAAGTTACCAGACCTCTTTGTCGGGCTTGACACTCGCGACTGACTCCTCTTTCCGTCATACAGACCGTGTGCCGTATACTCCCACTATATGGAGACGGTGCATTTTGGAAGAGCGCTGTATTACCCGCATATTTTCCCCGAAAGCCGGCTCTGGCTCCGCACGGCTGCCCTTTACCATGATCGGATCGGTCGAATCGTCCCGGCGGGGTTCGTACCCACTGCATACGATCGACACAGCGGCCCAGAGCTACTGAACGACTTTAACGCCCTTCAGGCTGCCGGATTTATCGAGGACAGGCACCCAGATGGTGTGCGACAGGATGTGGGCGAGCAGTTCATTAGCTTCATTGCGCCCCTTCTTAAAGGCCCAAATACGAAAGCCGCGCTGACGGCAAGACTTAGATCGCGGGACTGGAAGCCGTACAACATGTATCGCGAAAAAATCGAGCCAGGCCTGCTCGATCTTCTGGAACCGGAAGGTCTCACCCGCAATGTGAATGACTATGAAGTGGAATTTGATGGGTCTATAGGGGGCCTGTACATGGTATTTCTGGCGAGGCAATTGGCTCGTCATTACCCGATCGTGAGCGATGACCCGATGTACGAAATGCTCATGCATGTGCCACTGGAAGGCGAATCCACACCTGCGCCTGTCGATCATGGGCTGCTCTTGGCCACGGCAGTATTCTCAAGTGCCGTACCGATTGACATCGAGTCGGTTGACATCAAGGACCTCATCAACTTTCGCAACGAGTTCGAAGGCGAAAGACAAGCCTTCTACGATTGGATCGGAGCGTTCCGCTCAGACTTGGGGAAGATCAGTGATTCGAAGCAACTCGCGGAGGCGGTTGAGCACCACAAAGCCAACGTTGAGCGCCGAATGGTTGCGCTGAAGAGAAAGTTTGCCTTGCTCAATCTCAAGAACGGCAGTGGCATCTTCACTTTCTCGATGCCCGGTCTGGTCATGGAGGCTTACGCCTCAGCGCACCACAACCCAGCCGTGATCATCGGCGGCGGGGCGCTTGTGTTGGCGGGCATAGCCGGTAACGCCGTCTTGGAGCGCTGGCTCACGAAGGCCGATGCTCCGGTTTCGTATGTCCATTCAATGCGTAAAGAGCTCAAGCCCAAACAGTATGCTGGCAAGCTGATTGAACTTAAACTTTCAAGTATTTAGGCCAGAGCCGATGGAGGTCGGCATCGAGCGTCACAACGATGGCGTTCTTTCCGAGTGCGAATGCGAGAATTGCGGGGTCGTCGGCCGTTGACATCCCGATCTCGCCGACGTGGAGGCACTCGTATCCGAGGTCGCGCAATTTGCCAGCGGCATCCCGTGGGACGCCCTGGTCGAGCAGCAGTGTGACCGACATTGAGGCGCTACGCCGCGTCCGTTTCGGCGGCATTATCTTCAAGGTTCGCTGCCGCGAACGCCAATGCCTGCTGAATATCCTCGGGTTCTAGTTCGGGATAGTTAAGAAAGAGCTCGTCGCGGGTTGGATAGAGCGCAACCGCTTCGAGGACCCGACGCACGGTCAACCTCATTCCGCGGACGCAGGGCTGGCCGTTCATCTGCGCGGGGTCCCAGGTGATTCGGTCAAAGCGCTGCATGGCTTCTATTTTTATACATTTCGCAAAGCTGCGGCATGCCCCTGAGCGGATCACACCCCATAATGCGCTGCACTCGGGTAGATGTTGCGTTCCGATCGCGGCTCGGGACTAGTGGGCGTGGGCATAACATGGGGCGGGGTGGAATTGGCCGAGGGCGGGGTGGAAGTGGTTGATAATCGGGGGAAGTGCTCAACGAAAGTTTGGTCACTGGGGAAATAGGACGGAATTTTTGTGAGTGGTCGGGCGGCCACGGCGATAGCGGGTCCACGGCCTGGGGTTGGGCCGCGTCGGCGGCCTGTCCAGGATCGCAAGCTTGACCGCAACGCGCCTGCACGCACCGAAGCACTTCGACGCGGCGGGCGTTTCCGTCAACACAGTGAGTGCTGCTGTTGCGCTGTCTCCTTTACTCTTCGCGCAAGACGACAATCGGGTCGACGCGAGAGGCACGGCGCGCGGGAATAAAGCAGGCGATGAGCGCAACCATTGTCAACGCGGCGGCGACGCCGGCGAGCGTTGTGGGATTGGTCCCAGTGACACCGTAGAGCGCTGATTTTAGAGACCGCGTGGCGGCGAAGGATGCAGCGGTGCCGATCACCAGACCGGTGCCGGTGAGTGTGAGGCCCTGACGGACAAATAGGGCTGTGACGCTATTGCCACTGGCGCCGAGCGCCATGCGCAATCCGATTTCACGACTGCGCTGCGTCACGGTGTAGGCGAGCACCCCGTACAACCCTACCGAAGCGAGCAGCAACGCAAGCGCAGCGAATGCCCCCAGCAGAATCATCAGCTGGTGGCGGTCGGAGACGGCGAGATCGATAATATCGTCCATCGTCTGGACGTCCGAGACCGGAACCTCGGAATCGACAGAAGCGACGATCCGCCGGATGGCAGGAGCCAGAGCCAGCGGATCCCCGCTGGCACGGACGATCAGGAAATCGGAATTGGACGAACCGTAAACATCTTGTGAAGAGGGTAAATAAAAGCCAGGCTTCATCCAGAGATCGTAGCCGCGCTCCTGGACGTCGGCGACGACGCCGATCACGGTACGCCATTTGGGCGTGGGCCAATCGACCGAAATGCGATGACCGAGGGCGGATTGTTTCGGCCAATAGTGGCGCGCGAAGGTTTCGTTGATAATCATCACCGGCTGCGACGCGGCAGTTTCGCTGCCATTGAACAGGCGGCCCTCAGTCAGCTTCACGCCGAGGGTTTGCAGATAATTCCACGAGCCGCTGCGGTTGAGAGCATCCGGAGAGAACGCAGGGTCCCTGGCGAGGCCCTCGATCAGGTAGCCCTGCGTGTTGCCGATGCTTTGGAATGGCAGAGTGGATCCGAAGGCGGTGGCTTGGACGCCCGGCAGCGCGGCCGCTTGTTCGAGTACGCGGCGTTGATAATCAAGCGCTCTCGCGTTGTCGCGATATTTCGGCCCAAGAGCGGTCCGAAGGGTGAGCAGATGATCGGAGCGAAAGCCAAGATCGACGCCTCGGAGCTTTGCCATGGTCTGGATCATCAGGCCGGCGCCGGTGAGCAGTACGAGCGCGGCCGCAACTTCGAAAACGACCAGCGCGTCGCGCGTAGCACGGCTGCGAACGTCAGCGCCAGATCGGCCGCCTTGCTTAAGGGCTTCATTCACCGAGGCGCGCGCGGCTTGAAAGGCCGGGACTATGCTGAACAGCAGGCCGGTTAGCAATGAAAGTGCCAGCGTAAAGAGGAGCATGAGTGGATCAACCTGCGGTTGCGCAGAGAGGGGCAGGCCCTCCGGTACAAGAGCCGCGAGAATTCGCATTCCGGCGAGCGAAAGTACCAGGCCCGCGGCTCCGCCCAAGACTGAGAGCAGGGTGCCTTCGGTGATCATCTGACGCACCAGCCGTCCCCGGCCGGCTCCGAGAGCTGCACGAACGGCGAGTTCACGTTTGCGGGCGACGGCGCGAGCAAGTAAAAGGCTCGCAAGATTTGCACACGCGATCAGCAGGACGAAGCCGGCGGCGGACATCAGAACGATGAGTGCGGTTCGTGTTCTCCCGAGGACATCTTCTTTAATGGGCACGACAGCCGCTCCGGTGTAGCGATTCGAGTTGGGATAGAGCTGTTTCAAATGATTGGCGATAGCGAGCATGTCGTCGGAGGCTTGCTTGATCGTCACGCCAGGTTTCAGGCGCGCAACGACGCTCAGATAATGGCTATCGCGATTGCCGCGAAATTGGGGGGTGACGTGGATGGGGATAAAAAAATCACGGCGGCGGTCGCGAAACACGAAGTCGCGGGACATAACGCCGATCACTTGATAATTTGCGCCGTCCAGCAGTATCGTGCGATTGAGGATCGCGGGCGCGCCTGCGTAGCGGCGCTGCCACAATCCATAGCTGATGACGGCGACATGCGCGTCATCGCGATCTTCGGAATCAGTGAAAGTGCGGCCGATGATGGGGCGCACGTCGAGAACGGAAAAGAAGTTTGGAGTGGCCGCAAAACCTGCGAGCTGTTCGGCTGCTCCATCCCCCGTGACGGCCCGAGTGCGGCTGCGCGTAGCGGCCATATCGATGAAGGAATGATTCTGATCGCGCCAATCGAAGAAATTCGCCGGGGCAGGAGTGTTGTGTGCAAAGCCAATGCTGGCCGCGTCCTCGAAAACCATGACGACGCGGTCGGGGTCGGGATAGGGAAGAGGGCGAAGAATGACGGCACTAACTGTCGAGAAGATCGCCGTGTTCGCGCCGATGCCGAGCGCGAGCGCGCAGATCGCGATAAGCGTGAATCCGGGAGATTGACGGAGCAGGCGGAGGGCATAACGCAGATCGGCGATGAAGCTGGACATGATCATATTACTGAGGTAGGGGCTGCAAGGTTACAGGTCACGGCGTCTCCGTGTGGGGACACAGGAGTCGCAGTTTGCAGGTAAAGTCGCCACCGCGCACGCGGGTCCCCGGCTCGGCGTCAGGCGGCGAGGGAGGAGATCTGTCCGCGGCCAGACAGCTTGTTGCATGATGTAAGGCGACCTCCCGTTCCCAATCGGTCCGACGATGCTTTTCTGAACGCAGTGTCGGGCCAATGTACGAGCCGCTGACAGTCCGCTCGAGGCTCCGCGAGCGTCACTTCCGCGCATAGGGCGTTTTCCGTCATGTTGGCTAAGGGAATTCAGAGCACGAATCCAAGCGACCCTTTTCCGGGTGGCCTTGGATTCGCCCGGAGCAGCACCGAGCTCCATAATCTCGCTTCCGGCCGTCTGACTCGGGTTGACGGGTCATTGAAGGGCGACCGGTGTCGAGATACTGAATCGCCGTTTGCCTGCGGCCGCTCTGGTATAGACTGAGTCCCGCGAGCATCTGTTCAGGCCGGCTCGACATGCCAGCTTGCCGCACTTTCAGTCTGTAATACAATTGAGCGAGAGAACGGAGCTGACGCATGAGGCCGGAGCAATGGCGTGTAGCGGAAGACTTGTTCCACGCTGCGCTGGAGCAGTCGCCGGAGGATCGGCGCGCGTTTCTCGACAAAGCCTGCGGCCAAGATACCGAGCTAAGGTGCCACGTCGAACTGCTAGTCTCCGCGGAAGAAAACGCCGGCAGTTTTCTGAATAAACCTGGAGTTGCAGATCCGACTGCCGCACTCCGTGCTGCCGGTTCACTTATAGGACAGCAATTTGGGCATTACCGCATCCTAGATCTTCTAGGAGTGGGCGGCATGGGTGAGGTTTACCGGGCGCACGACACGAAGCTCGGACGCGATGTAGCGATCAAAACTCTACCCGACGAGTTCGCGCGCGCTTCGGACCGCCTCGCTTGGTTTCGCCGAGAGGCACGCACGCTTGCATCCTTGAATCATCCCAATATCGGAGCGATTTATGGGTTCGAGGAATCCGATACGCTCCAATACCTCGTCCTGGAACTTGTGGAGGGCGAGAATCTTTGCGGCCCGCTTCCGATTCCGCGAGCGCTCGACTACGCGCGGCAGGTGGCCGAGGCTCTGGAGGTGGCACACGAGAAGGGGATCATCCATCGAGATCTTAAACCGGCCAACGTTAAGGTAACACCCGAAGGCAGAGTAAAGGTTCTGGATTTCGGGCTGGCGAAAGCGGTCTGGGGAGGGGAGCCGGATATCGATCAGTCAAGTGGGGCTACGCTGACGTGCGCGCCCTCGCTGACGGGGCACGTCGTGGGAACACCGGGATACATGAGTCCGGAGCAAGCCCGCGGCCAAGCGGCTGATCAACGCACGGACGTTTGGGCATTCGGGTGTCTATTATTCGAACTATTGAGCGGCAAGCGCGCGTTTCAGGGCGCGAACCAGCTCGAAACGATAACTGCGGTACTCGATCGCGAGCCGGATTGGACGGGGCTTCCGGGCCGCACCCCCGGCAGAATCCGGGATTTGCTGAAGCGATGTTTACAGAAGCAGGCGGACGGGAGGCCAGCCAGCATCAAACAGGTGCGCGTTGCGATGGAACGCGAGCTGCGCGGCTCTCGATGGTATATAGCCGCAGCGGTTGCGGTAACAGGTTTGGCAATCGGATCAGCTCTGTGGCAGCGAGTGCCCCCGAGCATCTCGGATCGCGCCGACTGGGTCCAACTCACCAGATTTCCAGATGCAGTCAGTCAACCAGCCCTCTCTGCCGACGGCCGCATGCTGACATTCGTTCGCAGCCCGAGCACATTTTTCGATCTCGGCCAGATTTATGTGAAAGCCCTTCCCGATAGCCCGCCGCTGGAATTGACGCACGACAATCTGAAAAAGATGAATCCCGCGTTTTCCGAGGATGGAGCGCAGATTGTTTACACGGCCGTGGATCCACAATTCCACTGGGACACGTGGTCGGTGCCGGTACGCGGTGGCGAGCCGCGTCTGTGGATGCACAACACTGCGGATGTCGTGTGGAATGGTCCCCATCGGCTGTTGTTCGCCGAAATGCGGAAGAATCCGAATTTGGGTGTGGTGATGGCGAACGAGAATGGATCCGGCCGGCACGACGTTTTTTTTCCAACGCACGCGCGAGCCCGCGTGCAGCGCCCGCAGCTTTCGCCCGATGGCAAGTGGGTGGTCATGATCGAAATGGGCGGAAACGGCAACTGGCAGCCCTGCCGCGTGGTTCCTAGCGATGGATCCTCAGCCGGGCGGCAGGTGGGACCTCCGCGCGGTGACTGCTCGTTTGCTGCGTGGTCACGCGACGGGAAATCTATCTACCTCAGCTCGAAAGCGGGAGGTCAGTTTCACATCTGGCGCCAACGCTTCCCGGACGGTAAACCCGAACAGATCACATCCGGCCCCACCGAGGAAGAAGGAGTCGCAATGAGTCCCGATGGGCGATCTTTGATTACGGCGGTAGCGATTGGAAGCGATGCCGTCTGGGTACACGATTCTGAAGGCGAGCGCCAAGTTTCGCTGCCGGAAGGAATTGCGGCTTTCTGCAAATTCACGCGGGACGGCAAGAAGCTGTGCTATCGAATCTTGAAGGCGGTGCCGAGGTTCGGCACACCTCGAGAACCGGGCGAACTCTGGGTTGCGGATCTGGAAACCGGACGATCCGATCGTATCGCACCGGAGTTCGAACCTGTTGATTACGACATCTCCAGCGATAGCCGCCGTGTCGTAATGGAAATTCTCGACGGACAAGGCAAACCGGGGCTGTGGGTTGCGCCGCTGGATCGCAGCGCTCCGCCAGATCGCATTCCTAATGTTGAAGGTTCGTCCGCTATATTCGGACCCGCAGGGGAGATCTATTTTCAGCAGAGCGACAACTCCGCGACCTTCGCGTATCGTGTTTTAGCAGATGGTACCGGACTAAAGAAAGCGATCGAATGGCCCATCTTCGCTCTGAGCAATGTTTCTCCGGATGCCCGATTCCTCGAAGCATGGGCTCCCAGACCCGATGGCAAGCCCTCCGCGACGCAACTCTTTCCGCTGGCTGGCGGAACTCCCATCGTCATCGGCAGCAACACGTTCCTGCAGTGGTCACACCGTGGAGACTCGTTGTGGGTTTCGGGCGGACCGATTCCCTATAGCCGGATTTACATCGTCCCGTTGCCCACCGGGAAACTTCTGCCACGAATTTCCGGAGACGGATTTCATTCTGAGCAGGAGATTGCCAGTGTCCCGGGAGCGCATTGGATCAGCGCTCCCGCGGGAGCGCCCGGCCCTACTTCAGAAATCTATGCGTTCGAAAAACGCACGATTCAACGAAACTTGTATCGCATCCCGATTCGCTGATCTACTGATCATGAGACAGCGACTTGAAGCTGTAGGTCCCGTTCCAGGCGTACAGGAATCCATCGCCACCTGGTTTGTATGTGACGTTTATGCGGGCGGTAAATCCTGCAAGCGAACCAACCCCGTCCGATAAAATGCACAATCCGGGATGGTTGTCGTTGGGGACTGTGCAACGCCCAACAGCCCACTGGCTCTCGCTGATATAAACGAAGACGTTGCTGTCCAGAAAACCAGCCACACCGGCAGTTGGTCCCGCGGTGATCTGGTCGTAGTAGATTTTCGTGCCGGCGGGAAGCTCCGGAAGGTTCGAACTCACGATCTGGCAATATGACGAGCCTGGAGTACCCGAGAATGTGCCGCAGTCCTTCACAATGTGGAGTTGGCCGTTTTGGCCGTTTTCAGCCGAAGCCGGCGTGGCTCCTGTGATCAATGAAACCGCCAAGACCGTCAAGCCAGCGGCCGCAATTCCTGTGAAACGCGTCAACTTCATTGTTATCTTGCCTCCTATCTGTAATTCCGCAAAAGGGGCACAAGAGGGGTAAAAGAAAACGACGTATTTTTTTGTGCTACGATGCGACCGGCGTGGCGAACTCGGAGCAAAACGACATCACCGCGATGCTCGCAGCCTGGGCCGAAGGCAACAAGGAAGCGCTCAACCGCTTGACCTCTCTGCTATACCCTGAATTCCGAAGGATCGCGCGGCATTATTTGGGACGGCGCGGCGGGGCGAGTTTGGAATCCGCCGCGTTGGCGAATGAGGTCTATCTCAAGCTCGCGAACGCAGGGGCAATCCGATGTGAGAACCGGACACATTTCCTTGGCCTCTGCGCACAAATGATCCGCCGCATTCTTGTGGATCATGCACGCAGGAGGGGAAGCGCCAAGCGCGGCGGAGATGCGTTACACGTCCCGCTTGATGAGGTGCTTCTGGAAGTAGAGGCTTGCGGGATCGAAGTGGTTGCGCTCGATCGCGCTCTGCGATCGCTGGCTGAAATCGATGGTCGTAAGAGCCGTTTGGTTGAATTGCGTTACTTTGGCGGATTGAGTGTGGAAGAAACCGCGGAGGTGCTGGGAGTTTCGGCTGAAACCGCGAAGCGAGATTGGAAGGTGGCCCGGGCGTGGCTGTATACCCAACTCGCCGGCAGCAGGCGCAGATCGCGATAAGCGTGAATCCGGGAGATTGACGGAGGAGCCGGAGGGCATAACGAAGATCGGCGATGAAGCTGGACATGATCATATTACTGAGGCAGGGGCTGCAAGGTTACAGCTCACGCCGTCTCCGTGTGGGACACAGGAGTCGCAGTTTGCAGGTAAAGTCGCCATCGCGCACCGGACGGGCCGCGTCCGGCACTCACAGTTCGAGTGGTGTTGAGTTACTGTGGGCACGGGCATGCAGATCGCAAGTGAGATGAACATAATGCTAGAGTGCCACCCCTATGAGGGTCTGCGGCGAGCGTGCTCACTTCTCGTGGAGTTCGATTCGGTTTGGGCGCGGCCGGCGAGCTCTTCGACTGTTGCTGTTGTTTGTGCAGGTTAGGTGCGATGTAGTGTCTACGCGTGCCCGCTGATGTAGACTACGATGCTGAACGAAAGTTTGGTAATTGGGGAATTAGGACCAAATTTCTTGTGAGTAGTTGGGCAGCGAGCGCTGGATAGCGGGTCCACGGCTCGGCGTTAGGCGGCGAGGGAGGAGGCTGTCCGCGGCCGGACAGCTTGTTGGAGGATGTAAGGCGACTTCCCGTTCCCAATCGGTCCGACGATGCTTCCCTGAACGCCGTATCCGGCCATGTACGAGTCGCTGACAATCCGCCAGCAGCGGCAAATTGCAGGGTGTTGTGTCTAATCTCGCTTAGCAGTGGGGAATCCGAACACTCGGCATGACATTCGGGGTCCTCTCTGACTCAGAGGTTGACACCATGGCAGACATAGCGCACTCAAGGGATGCAGTGGTCGTTGATATCAAAAAATTGGAGCGGCTGTGGAATGACGCCATTCTGAGAAGGGATGTCGACTCCGCTGCCAGTTTTTTGGCGCCAGAATACAAATTAGTCATCGGGTCGAGCGTCAATCTCTGCAGGTGATACCGAGGGAGCTATGGCTCTCAGTCCTACCCCGTTATGTGATCCGTGGCCACGAAATAACGGACATGCATGTGTCTGTCTGGAACGACTTTGCGATCGTGACGCTCGCGATGACCCAAGCTGCAGAGCCCCTGAACGAACGCGACATCAGCGGCAATTTTCTGATTACCGATGTATGGGTCCTTCGAAACGGGAAGTGGCTGGTTGCCGAACGCCATTCGTCCCGTCAGGAGAAGGCTTCAGTTGCCGTACGAGAGGCATTTCAAGCATTCGATAGGGACCACTGAACTTCCGGGTATTTTCGGAGGCTGCGTACGAGTTGCGCGCTAGCCGTACACTATCCTTCGCCATAGACTCGACGATCAGACAAAATCCCGATCTTCCAAGCGATGGACCTACGCGAACTGTATTTCCGGTGGTACTTCTGGCGTCATGTTTGTGCAGGTTAGGTGCGATGTAGTGTCTACGCGTTCCCGCTAATGTAGCCTACAGGGACTTGTTGAATACGCTGCCATGCTCAAGCCCTGCCAGCGGGGTGCAATGGTCCGAAGGCAGGAGTGGGAAGCGCTTGGTAATCGGCGAAAATGCTGAACGAACGTTTGGTAGTTGGGAATTAGGACCAAATTTCTTGTGAGTGGTTGGGCAGCTAGGGCGGGATAGCGGGTCCCCGGCTCGGTGTTAGGCGGCGAGAGAGGGGCCTGTCCGCGGCCGGACAGCTTGTTGAGTCACAAGCGTGAGGCCGGTCGGCGTTTGCGGTTGCGGTTGTATGAGGAAGGCACTGATGCCCATTGCCAGACATCGTGTGCTACCAGATCCGGTCTATTTGAGCGGGCGTGAGCCTGCGATGAGTATGTCTACCAGTCTCCTGGCGCTCTGCTCCCAGTCGGCGCCGGAGCCCACATGCGAGACGCCGATCAGTGCTCGAAGCAGGTCGTCTGCATTCAGGTCTCTTCGCAGACTGCCACTCCTCTTAGCCCGTGTTACCAGGCCATCGATCGCGGCATGGATCCTGGTGCGTGAACCCTCATGAAGCCTGGACGAGCCTCCGGCAATGGTATTGAGAGCGGGCGCAATGATGTGCTTTGCCGCAATGTAATCGACTAGCAGCAGCATCCACCTTCGAAGCGCTTCGAGAGGGGGCATGGTCTCGGGGAAACGGGCCGCAGCCGCCGCGAGTTTCTCCACCTCGTTCCGGTAAACACCTTCGATTAGCTCATCGCGCGTAGGGAAATGGCGATAGAGGGTGCCAGTTCCAACGCCCGCCTGCTTCGCGATCTCCTCCAAGCTGGCATTGGCGCCTTGTCTGGTGAAAGCCGCCTTCGCCACTTCCAGAATGCGCTCGCGGTTTCGCAGCGCGTCTTTTCGGGGTTTCCGGACGGTGGTCGAAAGGCGCTTCTTCATATCCAAAACTCTTGCAACCGGAGGCTGCCTCCGATAATCTCTTATTCGGAGGCTATGTCCGTTTTAATGGAGGCGGCGGCCTTTCGTCAAATCGGGGCTCAAATCAGTTGAAGGAGGCGCATATGCATGTATTTGTTACCGGCGCTACCGGATTCATCGGTTCCGCCATTGTGAAAGAACTCGTCGGCGCGGGCCACCATGTTCTTGGAATGGCGCGGTCGGATGCGGGTGCAAGGTCGCTCGAAGCCGCCGGCGCCCAAGCGCATCGAGGTGATCTGGAGGACCTGGAAAGCCTGCGCACCGCGGCAGCCGCGAGCGATGCCGTCATCCACACCGCCTTCCGGCACGACTGGTCGAGGTTTGCGGAGAGTTGTGAGTTGGACAAGCGCGCCATCGAGGCCATTGGCGCCGTGCTCCTGGGCTCAAGCCGTCCCTTCATCGTCAGTTCCGGCGTGGGAGTGGCTCAGGGCCGCGCTGCTACCGAGGACGATCCACCGCTTCCTTCTCCATCCTACCCTCGTGTTTCGGAGGCGATGGCGGCCGCACTCAAGGAGCGCGGAATCCGCGTAATTGTGATGCGCTTGCCGCAGGTCCACGATACCTTAAAGCAGGGCTTGGTCACACCGCTGATGGCGGTGGCTCGCGCTAAGGGAGTCTCGGCGTACATTGGCAATGGTCAAAACCGCTGGCCTGCCGCGCATGTCACGGATGTCGCGCGCCTCTACCTACTTGCTCTGGAAAAGGGCACAGCAGGAAGCCGTTACCACGCGGTCGCCGAAGAGGGAGTGGCGCTCAAAGACATCGCCACCGCTATCGGCCGTGGGCTAAATGTGCCCGTTCTTTCCATTTCGCAGGAACAGGCCCAGGAACACTTCGGCTTTCTCGGGTTTTTCGCGGGGAGGGACGCTCTGACTTCCAGTGCGCAGACCCGTGCAAAGCTCGGGTGGAACCCCACAGGCCCCTCGCTTCTCACCGATCTCGCGAACATGCGCTATTCCGAGGCCTAAAGGTAACCGCAGAATCAGGAGAAATTGAAATGAAAAAGATATGGTTCATTACCGGCGCCTCGCGCGGGCTGGGGATAACGGCATTGCCGCTCATCGGCTTCTACTGCGCTACGAGATGGGCGGTCGAAGCACTCCACGAACCCCTCGCCGAGGAGGTAAGGGCGTTCGGGTTGAAGGTGACACTTGTTGAGCCTGGAGCCTACGCAACCGACTTCGGAAAATCCGCACAGATCGCGGATGCGCTGGAACCATACGCGCAGTTCCGGAAGCAGTTCGTGACGCATCTGGCAGATGTTGAACGCGGCGATCCAGAGGCGACGGCAGAAGCCATCCTGAAGCTTGTTGACGCAGAAAATCCGCCGCTGCGACTTGGCCTGGGCACTTCTATTCTGCCCAGGGCCCGCACTGCCTATGCGGAGCGGCTGGAGACGTGGGAAGCGTGGGAGGACGTGTCGAACGCGGCGATGGGCGAACCAACGAAATCGATGGCGGGGATTGCGCAACTGGCCTATGGAACACCGGATCCGAAATAAGGACAGGAGTTGATACTTTCCATCAGCGGATGAAAGGATGGAAGGCAGGAGAAGTTCCCGTCAAATGACAATGGTGACTCTTCCGAGCGATAGCACCTACCCGAACTGTATTTCCGGTGGTACTTCCGGCGTCATGAGTGATGCGCCACCATCTGCATAAATAACTTGTCCAGTAATCCAACGGGCCTGCTCAGAGCAGAATAGCGTCACTGCATCGCCGATGTCTTCGGGCGTTCCTAGCCGCCCCATCGGCGTCCAACCACTTTTGTGCCAATTCCGGATGAGATCCTGGACCTGGTCCGGAAAGCTGTTTAATACGCTGTTTTCCGTCCACCCAGGACTGATGGCATTGACGGTAATGCCGCGTTTGGCAAATGCTACCGCGAAGTAGCGAACCATGGACTCGAGCGCGGCCTTTGCCGAACCCATACCTACCCAAGGCAGCAGGCCGCCTGTACGACTCCCTTGCGCGTAAGTGATGGCAAAAATTCTCCCTCCCGCAGGCATCAGCGCACTGGCCGCACGAACCGCAATGAGGAACGCTTTGGCTTGGGAATCGAAAGCAGCATCCCACTCTTTCAAAGTAATATCCATGGGCCCCTGGAAGAATTCGGCCGCCTCGGGTCGCGCGTTGCTCACCAGGATATCGAGTTCTCCGAACTGTGTTTTGACCTGCGCGAACATTCGCGTAATGTCGTCAGGCAGGCAGATATTGGCCTGCACCAGGAAGCCATCAGAACCGCGCTTTCGGACCTCTTCCAACGTGTCCTTGGCGGCTGATTCGTTTCGGTAGTAATGGACGCCTACCTTGACGCCGTTTTCAGCGAGCTTCAGCGCGATTCCTCGACCGATACCGCGTGAGCCTCCTGTGACCAAGGCGTGTTTCTGTTTAAGCGTCATGAAAGCTCCTGTGGAACCGGATTCGATCCCGGGCCACGATTATACGCCGATGGGCACCGTAACGGTCGCTCCCGGCTAAAGAAGTGTCGGCTAAAGAAGTAGCAGCCGGTTTGCTACGAACAAACTCTGCTGCCCGTGTCAGGCCAGCTTTTAGGCGAGCTACGATCGATAGGCACACTAGTGGGAGGCTGAGGCAGCGCGCTTTTTTTATGCGGGCGACAAAAAATACGCGCGGGCGCGTCGCCTTATTGGAGGTTGAAATAGATTCGGACGGACTCCATGGTTTCGCGGGCAAGGGGACGATAGGGGCTGTCCATGGCGGCGCAAAGCTTGCTGTACTTGACGGCTTCTGCCGCGCGGGATTTATCGCCCAATTCGCCGAAGGCCATGGCGTAGTTGTCGTAAGCGAGGTAGTAATAGGCGGCAGCGAGCAATCGAGGAGTTTCACGAATCAAAGGAACCGCCTCGCGCAAATAGCGGTCCGACAGCGCGTAGCGGCCCTGTTTACCGTAGACAACGCCCGCCGCATAGCTGGCCCAGCCGGTGAATCTCGCCTTCTTCTTTTCCCATTCTTCGGCGCTCAGCGTCGCAGGCTGCGGCTTCTTTCTCATGAGCTCCAGAATACGCAGCGAGTACGTCAGGACTAGTGGGAAGTCCTTCTCGTGAGTGAATTTGTAGTCGGCCACCGTTAAGAGAAAATTCTCGTTGTTTGGATCGTTCACCAAGCCCTGCTCAGCCAGCACGACGGCTTTTTCCGGGTCGATGGGCGGAGGATCGGTGGCCCTCTGTTTGTTGGTATTCGCCATGAATTTGCTGTTCGGGTTACGGCTGCGGAGCGCATCTACCAGCGCCGCCCGCTTCACCGGATCAGGCTCGTTGGCGGCCTGTGTCGCCATGACAAACTCCGAGTAGGACAAAACCTCGTTCGCGAAATCAATCAGCTTGTTCCAGCCGGCAAGATCGTCAGGATCGGTTGGTTTGGGCGTTTGCACAGCCTTGGACGCGATATCCCAGGCGCGCTGAGAAAAGACCCGCACGAGTTCGGTTGCCCCGGTTGCTTCCGCTGCTCGCAGCACGTCCTGCACGGCATCCAGGTTGTTCGGATCGACGGCCAGCAGGGCGTTGCCGATTGCAATGACCTTCTGGTATTCCTTGGCGTCCCTATAAATAGGTAGCAACTGCTCGTAGACCCAGGCGATGGAGCTGCCCTCCGAATACTGCGCCGCGTATTTTTCGAGCAACACTTGCTTGCGGGAGGGCGTCGGCTCCTGCTGGATGCGCTGCAGAAGAATCCCGTCGTCGCTTTCCGGATAGTCTTGGACCGTCACATAGACCGGCTGTTCGAGCAGCATCGGTTGCTTACCGGCGGTCTTCACCAGCAGCTGCAGACGCCCCGGTTTGGCCGATGGCGGAATGCTGAACTCGATGGAGTCCTCAGTCTGGTCGAGGACCTTTACCATGACGTCGAGGGTGTGATCGGTGAGATAGACCTTCTCCACTCTATCTTTACCGAGGTTTCGGCCATCCACCCGCAGCACCGAGCCGACCTTAGCGCTGTCCGGTTGCACGGTGGACATTTGAGGAACCTGGGCTTGGCAGGTCAACGCCAGGCCGAAGCTAAGCAACGAAATCGTTAACGCATGTCGCATGCTAGTCCGCTCCAATATCAGGACTGGAGTCAACCCAGTCCCGAAGTCTACGCCCTTAGCAAACGGTTCGCCTAATCGCACGGATCTGGTAAGACGCAAGCGTGGGCGATTCGCCGTCAAACAGTCGTCTGCAGACAAATACACTGACTACAATTATGCACCGAAACATTTTCTGATGCGAACGTTTCAACTGGAGTCGGGACGGAACTGCAGGGAGCCGATGCGCCGAGGCTTTACTGTCGCGGTAGATCCCGCAACAGGTACAGAGCCGATGACAGGTAGTAGTTTCGGGCAATGGCGTTGATCTGCCGCTCACCGAGCTCAATCAGCGCCTGGGCCTTGATCCTCTTGGCAGGGGCGTTTGCGCTGTCGTTTACCAATACGTAGCCGGCGAGTTCGGCGGCCCATTTAAAGTCGTGTGCAGCCAGCGCCTCGCGGCCACGCGCCAACACCTGGTCGGGACCACCAATCAAAGCGACCAGTTTGGCTGCGCGATCGTTCTCTGCCAGGGGAAACAAGTTGGTCGCGTTTCCGTCGAACCATCCCACGCGATCGGCGTAGATGCCGCGGACCGTCCACTCGACGTCACCGTAGAACTCTTGGAGGTATGGGTTCTCCGCCAGGCCGGGAGGAAGCTTGACGTGCTGCACCAACTCGTCGGGGCGCTCACCCTTTTTCATCCCCTGGATGGTCTGATCGAGAATAGACTCAATGCCATCGCGGTACGCCTTCAGCGCGGCTTGCGCAGCGCTGCCACCCAGAACGGGGCGTGTGTGGCTGGGCACCACGTGGTCGGGTGCTAACGCGATCATCTTCGAGAGGCTGGCAATCCAATCCTCAGGGGTACGCAGGCGCGCGCCGCGGATCGGGCTGATGTTGGGAAAGCTTTTCAGGAAGTCGTCTCCTGGCATCAAGACACGCTTGTCAGGCAGCCAGACCGAGATAGCGTCCGCAGTTTCGCCGGGTGTGTACAGAAGCTGCAGTCGCACACCGGCAACCGTCAGCGCCAACTGGTCGCCGCTGAACGTGCGCGTGGGAGGCAGGTACCCTTCCCGTGTCGGTGGCGTGACCCGCCCATACTCCAGTTGCACGCCCGCATTGATGTACAACGGCTCCGGCAGCGCCATTCCAAACTGGTCGCCACCATCGCGCCCGGCGTGGCCGATGTCGGGAACCGCCTCGACCAAGCGCTGGTGGCTCAAAATCTCAGGATGATCTTCTCCGGCGAAGACGCGCGCCCCGCCGGTGTGATCCGGGTGGGAGTGGGTGTAGACGATTGCTCGCACCGGCTCGCGCAGCAGATCGCCAAACGCGGCCCTGATGGCGCGCGCCGCCGTGGGATCAGTGGCCGTATCCACCACGATGGAGCCGGTGTCCCCTTGGATCAGGATGACGTTGCTCGCTGAGTACCCCACGGCCACGTATACACCGTCGGTGACGCGGATGACCTCCCTCCGGAACTCGGTCGACTCGGCGCGCAATTTCTCGCGACCGGCGTAGTCCTGCGCAGCCACAGGCATGCACGGGGCTAACAGCATCGTGACCGCCAGCTCAAATGTCCAACCAGTCCAACGGTGCATGGATGCTCCTTTTCCGATTGCGAGAATAATTCTCACATCAGGATAGCGGGTAGCTGCTCGCCGTGAATCGGGCAACGTTCGATTGCTGCAAGAAGCGTCCGTACGGGGCTGCCAGACGGTAGGTATCGGCGCGTAATCCCAGTGATCGAGGATGCAGCGGACGGCGACACGTCGAAGCTGATCCTGATCCAGGCCGACGATATCATTTAGAGGGGCCGGATGGTGGCGAGTCGTTTGACACGCCAGGCGCTCGCCGATCGCAAGGAGCATACGAATATGAAGCCAAAGAACACGATTTGCCTCTGGTTCGATAAGGACGCGCAGGATGCGGCGCGCTTTTACGCCGCCACCTTTCCGGATAGCAGAGTAGTCGCTGTTCACCATGCGCCCAGCGACTATCCGGGAGGTAAGAAGGGCGACGTGCTGACCGTCGAATTCACGGTTGTAGGCATTGCGTGTATGGGTCTTAACGGAGGCCCGGTGTTCCGGCACAGCGAGGCGTTTTCCTTCCAGATCTCCACCGACGATCAGGAAGAGACGGACCGCTACTGGAATGCGATCGTGAGTAATGGCGGCCAGGAAAGCGCGTGCGGTTGGTGCAAGGATCGCTGGGGGCTTTCGTGGCAGATCACGCCGCGCGCGCTCACCGACGCGCTGGGGGCGGGCGGCGCCGAGGCGAAGCGTGCGTTCGAGGCGATGATGACGATGAAGAAGATTGACATCGGCACCATCGAGGCGGCGCGCCGAGGCTGAAGGGGGATGTCAAAGTTAACGGATCGGTAACCGCCAACCGTCCCGCATTGGGCTTATGAAGGTTACAAGGCCCGGGCACCGGTAGCGTTCTGGACGCGCATCTGCACACGAGGGGAGTAACGTCATCCCGGCGCTAGTCACCCTTTCCATCGAAGCACTGGATCGGCGGCCGGCGTCAACAATCAGGAGGTAGAAGATAGCCATGAGGCATACCCTAATGCAATTCATTGCGGGAACGGCTTTGTTGGTTTTCGGCGCCACGATAGGAATGGCCCAGGATCGCGACCACGATCGGGACTGGTATCAAAGCCGCGATACGTTCTTTCACGACCAGCACTGGCGAGGACGGTTGTTCGAGCGCGTCCGGGAAGATTTGGATCGCGTGCAAACGACGACGTTCCACGAAGGCGATTCATTCCGCATCGATCGAACCAAGCAGGAGCTGAATGAACTGCAGAGTAAGCTCGCCGCCGGCCGTTACGATCAACCGGAACTCGATGAAGTAATCGCCGCGTTAACGCGCGTTGTGGACAGCAACCGGCTGACTGCCCGCGATCGTGACGTTCTTAATGATGACTTGAATCGGATGAAGGATTATCGGGAACACCACGAGAACTGGGAACACCGCTAATCCGGAATTCTAGCCAAGACTGACTGGGGCCCAGGTAAGCTGTGCGGCTTACCTGGGCCCTTTTCTTTTGCGCGGCCGCTCTGCATCGTGAGAACATGTTAGGCGTTCTGGAAAGAGACTCGGTCGTTCTTACCTGAAATTAATGCGCAACCTGGAACCTTCTTCCGGGTAAAAGCATCTTTTCAAGTGAATGCTTTCATCCAAACGCGCCTCCGGGGGCGCCCAGCGGCCCTTCCTGCGCTATGCAGGGTCTGTACTGTTCGGATTGAGTTGGCCGCTGGCCGCGCAGTCCCCCTCCCAGCCCATTAAGAATTTCTATCAGGTTGACCAGCACGTCTATCGCGGCGCGCAACCTACCCAGCAAGGCTTTGATTTCCTCAACCATCTAGGCGTGAAGACGGTTATCGATCTGCGCGAGGCCGACCAGCGATCCAAGGAAGAGGAGAAGTTAGTAACGGCCGCGGGCATGAAGTATATAAACGTGCCGATGACGGGACTAACGCCGCCCACCGAAGCCGAGATCGACAAAATTCTAGAGATCCTGGAAGATCAGGGCAGCGGGCCGGTATACGTGCATTGCAAGCGCGGGGCTGACCGCACCGGTGCCGTGATCGCCGCCTACCGGATCGAGCACGATCATTGGGACAACTCCCGGGCGCTGAAGGAAGCTATGGACCGCGGGATGAGTTTCTTCCAATTACCGCGCCAGGGCTACATCCGCGGGTTCCAGCCGAGAAGGATCGAGGCGCAGGCTCCCACGTCCCAACCAGAAGCCGGAACACTGCCGGACGGCGTTCTAAAGCCCGCAACCGCGCAGTAACCTGCTTGCCTTCGGGCAGCGGCCGAGGCGGCGATTACCAGCGTGGCGCGCTGCGCGCCGGTGGATGACACCACCGGGGTAGTCCATACGGCGGCATCCACTTCTTCACCCCGCTTGTTAATCAATCCGCCCTGCAAAGGGAACGGCAGGGCGCGGCCCAGCAGCTCTTCCCGGGTCCAACCCAGCAGGTCCTCAGCCGCGGAATTCCAATAGATCACGTTGTCATCCGCGCCGGTCGCAAATGTCGCCAGCGGCGAAGCGTCGAACAGCAGGAATACCATCTCCGGGCTGATGGCCGGGATCTTTCGGCTAATTTCAGCAGGTTTCTCGTTGGCTTCGACCAAACGCAGGTGCACACGGGTGCGAGCGCGATCCATGCTGGAGATTTTGAGCATCATGACGGCGATCAAGTACAAATTCGCCACCATGAAATCCGCCCAACCGTCCAGCTTGTGAAAACGGGAAAACACAGCGACACCGGAGTCTCGCAAAACGCGCAGGGCCTGGTAAATGGCGATCAGGCCGATCAATCCGGCCAGCAGTTTGTCGACGCTGCTGGGGTAACGATGCGTCAAAAAGATGCACCACAGGATGCTCGCCAGACAGATGCAGAGTGCGATCGCCGCGAGTGGGCTAGCGCTGAAGAGTTGGACCAAGTACACGGGTTTCTGCCTCGTCAGAAGAGATATCGGCGAATTACCTGGTAGCGAGAAGGGACCGGGATACTTATTACCAGCCAAGATTGACCTTAATAGCGAACGCTCTCGGCCACGCCAGTTGAGGTGTTCGCCTGATTCGGCGCATTCGCCACTGTCGCACAAACGGGTGGCGAGCTAGCGCACCACAAGCGAATCGGCGTCGACAAACACGCCTGTCGAGGCGGCGTTCCGCCGGCCTGTGACACGGATCTCGAGAATATGTTGACCCGAGGAGGGGGCGCGGAAAGGCGTCGCAGTCTGCCACTCGATGCTGGACGAATACAGGTCCAAGGTGCCCTGGCTTGCGCGATCCAGCAGAATCTCGGCAATCCCACGGTTGAAGGCTTTGGTGTAGACGTAGATTACCTCGGTGCCGGTGAAACGCAGAGTCAATGCGGCGCCAGGGGCGGACGAGAAGGTAACGGTGCCACGGGAGGCAGGGGCAAACCGGCCGCGAAACCACAAGCCGGTATATTCGATGTGCGGATCGGGATCGTCGTATTCGCCGGCCGGGGCAACCGCCGGCTGGTGAGCCTGGCAGCAACTTTTGACCCTGCCGGCGAAGTAATTGCCGGATAAGGATTCGGGAGCGACGCAGCTTTCGAGGAACGCCTCCTCGACGGTGGTCGTAATCAGGGCGGCTGTGTTTGGGCGCGGAGCGATGATGAAACCAAGACCATACTCGTTTAGCGTGCGGAAGTACTCCTCCGGCGCGGCCGCATTGAGGATGCGGCGGTAAAACTCGACCGTGTGCCAACTGGTGGTCTGCGACCGTGCGTCAAGACCGGCGATGGCATTGCTTTCGAAGAACGCGACGGGAGCGCCGGGGTGCGTCCGATTGAAGTACGCGACGAGATTGCGTTCGGGCGCGTACGCCGTTAAGTATTCCAAACGAGCCTTGCTGGATGCGGGATTCAAGACGAAATCCTTATGCATCCAATTGGAGGACGGCAGGAAGTAGAGATCGAGAGCGAATATCGCGATGGAGGTGGCGATCGCGAAACGGTATAGGGGAGTTTCGACGCGCTGGAGCGAGGCAAAGGCACCCGCGATGAACAAAGTGGCGGGCGCCAGCGCTGGGTACACGTACCGCACATCTTGTTCTATGACGAGAGTCAATACGGCAAAAACGGCGGCCGTGAAGCCACTCGCAAGGGCGAGAGGGGGCCACTTGCGCCGAAGCAGCAGCACGGCCAGCGGCAGAAGCACGAAATATTGGAAGCCGGTGGCGCCGTCCTGGACTTCGTGAAACAGGTTGGTGCGGAAGGTCAGATCGAAAGGCGTGGTCCAGCCGAGAGGAGGCCCGGGAGGAGGCGTGCCGGCTCCGGCGGCCAAATCGGGATACCGGGACGGAAATGTTTTCGTCAGGTAAGGAAATACCGGGCTGCCGGTCTTAACGAACGAGGAGATGTAAGGGGGCGCGGCAAAAATCAGGAAACAGAGTAAGGCGGTGATTGCGTACCGGAATCGCGGCGTGGCGGGCCTGCTCGCAAGCACCCACAGCGAAATCGCACCCAGAGGCGCCAGAAAAGCGAGGGCTCCGAACTTGGAGGCGGCAGCGGCGCCCAGAAGCAGGTAGGCAGTGTAAAGGAAACGCGGATTTCCGTGCCGGCGATAGGTGTCGATCGAGATCAGCGCGCCGAAGCAGAGCGATGCCCAGAGGTTTTCTACAAACAGCGATCCGGTGGCAAGTTGAACCAGGGGAGTGGAGGCAAACAGCGCGACCAGAAACAGCGCGAGGCCTCGCGTTAACCATCTGCGCATTTCAGCAAAGAGCAGAGCGGCGATGCACAACAGGAGCGCTAGATTAAACAGACGGGCGGCTGCTTCGCCACCGAGCAAATAGAGCAGCGTGAAGCACCAGTCGCCGCCCATCGGCATGACCGCCCAAAGGTGTTGGGTCACATCGAAGGACCACCGATGGGATACTGCGATAGCGCCGGGAACGACCAAGTGCATGGCCAGTGCGTCAGGCCCCACTTCCGGCTGCAGGGATACGAGCCAATGCGAGAGCAGCACAAAAATCAACGCGCCGGATGCGAGCCGTTCGGGCCAGCTCAGCGATCGGGGCCGGGCAACGCGCGGAATCGCGGCGAATAGCAATCGGAGCGCGCGCCGGTTGCAGACGACCGGAATCGTCAACACCGCAAGATAGACTAACCAGTAATTAACCGGGAAGGCGGCGGCGATGCTCACGGCAAACATGTACGCACTCAAGCCCAGCAGCAACGCCAGCACAAAATCGGATACCGAATAGTTAGCGGGCGAGGCGCCGCGCGCCAAGAACAATTCCCCCAGCGCGAACGAAGAGAGTAAAACGAGGGTAACCGCAAAGACGGCGACTGGTCCGGCCGCGGCGGCGGTGTAGAGCAGCACAAGCAGGGCTGCGGCGCTGGGGAACCATACGGGCTTCCAGAGGGAAGCAGCGGCAAAAACGACGGCGTAAATTGCGGCGAAGATGACGAATCGCTTGAGGCCGGTGGGGGTCCATACGTCCTGCCGGAACAGCCGGTAATGGATGAGGCCATAGGCAGCGCAGGCCAGCAGCCCGAGCAGCGTTAACCAGGCCAATCCTCTCCGAACGAGAACGTACATCAATCGGATGCCGCGGACATGGCAGCGTACGCCGGCGCCTCGCGTTTGCGGATCACCATCAAGTGCTGCGTATACAACAAAGGCCAGAGGGTCCTCTCGCCCATGACATCGCCTATCGGCGCAATCAAATCGAGCACCTCTTGCCGGCGAATCGGGCGTTCGTCCGGGAACCTCCATAATCCGCCAAACTCCGCCAGCGCACGCGCTGCGCGATAGACCAGGGTAGGCGTCGGAAACGAGACTATGGCATAGCCGCCCGGCCGTAGCAGATTGAGGTGGTTGAGCACGGCTGTGCGGGTTCCTGCGCGATCGAAGTGTTCGATGAGACCCACGCTAAATACGGCGTCGGCGCGCAAATCCAAGTCCATGTTCAACACGTCGCCGCAATGCAAACGGACTTGTGGCGGCTTATCGGGACGTACGCTCAAGGCGCGAAGGCCGTAATCGTTGTTGTCGATGATATGATAGGCGCGAGGCTGCACTTCGGCGACAATGCGATCCAGAAAACAGCTGCTCGCGCCGCCAAGCTCAACCACGATCCCGCCGGCGGTGTCCTGGGGCAGTTTTCGGAAGGCTCCGACGAGAGCGCGGGCCGTGTACTTGCGGCTGAATCGAGCGGCCCAGGATTCCGACTGGTAGTAGCGGGTCCAATCGGTGACTTTTTCGTGCGAGCGGCCGGTGAACACGAAATCACGGAGAACAATGAAATTCAGAGCGAATAGCAGTGACTCGGCAATAACTTTGGCCGGGATTACGGGAAGGCCGAAAGAATATCCGAGAAAACGAATTAGCTGATAAGAGGCAGCGCCGCTGGCGAGAACGACCGAGAGATAACGCGGGAGCAGGATTTTGTTGGGCTCGTGCGAGAGAAATACGGCTCGGCGGGCGGCGCTGTAATTGAATAAAACGGCTGCACTGCGGCTAATGACTTGCGCGGCCAGCAGATTTCCGATTGCATGGAACGCCACATAGAAGACCAGGTTATCCAGAGCCGCGGTCAGCAGCGATAGCAGGCTGAAGCGGAACAAGACAAAATAGATCTTCATCGAGTCGCGAATCGGATCGAAGTGCGAGGTCGGGTTTCCCGGCTCGTAAATGGTCCGGATGGGCTGTTCGATGAGCGGCAAACCGAGGTGCTTGGCTGCAATCAAGACGTCCAGCTCAAACTCGTAGGCGTTGGACGGCAGATCCAACAGATAAGGCATGAGCTTCAGAGGCAAGCCCCGGAGGCCGCACTGGCTGTCGCGGATGGGCTGGCCGAGGATCAACCGGACAAGGACGCGCGTACAGGCATTGCCGAAGCGGCTACGCAGCGGGACCTGACCCTCGAAATCGCGGGAACCCAGAACGAGGCAATCCGGATGGTCGGCAAGCAGCTGGGCAATCCGGAAAATGTCGTCGGGGTGGTGTTGACCGTCGGCATCCGCGGTGACCACCCCAGAGCAGCCGGGAAACGCTTGCAGGATGTATCGCATGCCGGCTTTTAGTGAAGCGCCCTTTCCGAGATTGCGCTGGTGCCGCAGGATGCGAACCTGAGGGAAGGCAGTACAATGCGCAAAAATGGGAGCGAAGTCAGGGCCGCTCGCGTTGTCGACAATTACGATTTGGTTCACGCCCTTTTCAATGAGTTCTTGAACCACGGCGATGAGCTGTGGTCCGGGCCGGTAAGCGGGAATTAGAATTGGCGTCGACATCGTCAAAGCATGTACTACAGTGGCCAGTTTAACGCTACCGGGCGGGGTTTCACCGCCGGTGCGGATCGCGCCGTCTCGCCTAGGTGGCGCAGATAGCCGGATTGAGGCGGGCGATCTGGTCGCGAAACCAGTCCACCGTAATGCGCAGCCCCGCGTCGAAGCCGACGCGCGGTTCCCATCCCAGCAACTGAGACGCGCGGGTGGCATTGCCCGACATGCGCCAGATCTCATTCCGGCGGTATGGAAGAGCCCCAATTTCTACGCGCGAGCGCGATTCGGTAAGATCGGCGATCCGCCGGGCCAGATCGCGGATAGAGATTTCATCACCGGATGCGAGATTGATTGGCCCATCCAATGGCTCGGGATGCTCAGCGGCCGCGATCATGCCCTCGGTGAGGTTGGCGACAAAGTTGAAGTCGCGCGTCTGCTCTCCGGGAGTGATCTGGATCGGGTCGCCTCGGAGGCATTTCATAATCAGTTCGGGAATGATGGCGCGCGTGCTTTGGTAAGGGCCGAAGGCATTGAACGGGCGCAATATCACAACCGAACCCGGCGCCAGGCGCTGTTTCATGCGGCAATACATTTCGCCCGCGTACTTGGTTACCGCGTAGGGCGACAGCGGATTGGGCTGCATTTCTTCGGTGAAAGGCGCGCTTAGCTGCAAACCATACACCTCCGACGTCGCGATGTAAACGAATTTCCCGGCGCCCTCGCAGACATCGAACAGGTTTGCCGTGCCCTTGGCATTCACGTCGAAGCACTCTTCCACCTGATGAAAACTCTCACCGACATGATGGTAGGCGGCCAGGTGGAAAATGACCTCAGGATCGAAGCGGCGAATGGCTTTGAGCGCGCCGCGGTTGCGCAAGTCGGCCTCGATTACTGTGATGCAATTCCAGCAGTCTGACAGGCGGATATTCTTGATCAGGCTCGCGTAACGGACGGTCACGGCTACCTGGGCGCCACTCTGCAGTAGCTTCTTCACCAAATGCGATCCGATGAAACCGGACCCGCCGGTTACAAGCACGCGTCTGTTCTGCATCTTGCATCCATTATGCGCAGGGTGCGGGGCGGCTGCACGCTACACTAACAGCAGCCCCGCGAATGAAGATCTCAGCCGCGATCATCACTTACAACGAGGAGCGCAACATCGCACGGGCATTGGAAAGCCTGCGTTGTTGCGACGAGATCGTGGTGGTGGACAGCGGCTCAACGGATCGGACGGTAGAGTTAGCCACCAAACTCGGTGCGCGGGTGCTGGACATGGCCTGGCGTGGGTATGCCGGCCAAAAGAACTACGCGGTGGAGTGCTGCGAGCACGAATGGGTTCTTTCTCTGGATGCCGACGAGGCCTTGAGCGAGGCGCTGGAAGCTGAGATCTGGCAGATCAAGAAGAACGGCCCGGACTTCGACGCGTACACGATGCCCCGTCTAGCCCAGTATCTGGGCCGGTGGATTCTGCACTCGGGCTGGTATCCCGACCGCAAGATTCGGCTTTTCGACCGGCGGCGGGCCAAGTGGGTGGGCAGTTTCGTGCATGAGTCCGTACTGGTCGACGGCCGCGTAGGACACCTCAACGCGAACATCCTGCACTATACCTGCCACTCGCTTTCCGAGCATCTGCGCACTTTGGATCGCTACACTACATTGGCCGCCGAGCAACTGGTAAGCCAGAAGGCCGAGATCGGTTGGGCGGAACTGGCGCTGGATCCGGCCTGGACGTTCTTTCGCACGTACGTTTTACAGCGCGGTTTTCTGGACGGATTCGAAGGGCTTGCTATCGCTTATATGGCGGCTTTCTACAATTTCCTGAAGTACGCCAAAGCCAAGAACATGGGCCCGCGACGATAACTGCGGGCTGCGGCCTCATCGCGCGACCCAGACAGAGGCAGTCACTACCTAAGGTTCGGCTGACCGCGAGACGATAACGAGTGCAGGAAGTGTGTGCGAGGATGGTCGTTTGATAGAACCATGGTTGGCCGCGCTGGCCGGTTTGTTGATCGGCAGCTTTCTCAACGTCTGTATCTACCGGCTGCCGCGAGATCTCTCGGTAGTGTCCCCGAGATCCTACTGCCCGGAATGTGAGACGCCCATCCATTGGTACGATAACATTCCGCTGCTGAGTTTTCTCCTGCTGCAGGGCCGATGCCGGAAGTGCGGTGCGCGGATTCCCGTGCGGTATCCGCTGGTGGAGCTGTTGACGGCGGCGGCCTTTTTCTGCGCGTTCTGGTTTTTGGGCCCGAACCTGACTGCGGTGAAATATTCGGTGTTCGGGGCTCTCCTGATTACGCTGGTGTTTTCCGATCTGGAAGAACGGATTCTCCCGGATGAATTCACATTAGGCGGCATCGCACTAGGCATTGGGTTCGCGTACTTCGTGCATCTGGATTGGGGGCTGATGGCGGTGCTTCTGCATGCGGTCAGCAATCAAGGCCTGATCTCCATGGGCGAATCGGCGTTCGCCGCGGTGGTGTGCGGCGGCGCATTATGGCTGGTAGCGGTGCTGTACGAAAAGGTGCGGCATCGCGAAGGGCTCGGATTAGGCGACGTGAAGATGGTGGGAATGATCGGTGCATTTCTAGGGGTCCAGGCAGCGCTGTTGACGCTGATCGTGGGGTCGCTGCTAGGGGCCGTGGTGGGTTTGCTTTATATCTGGTTCACGGGCAAGGATGCCTCCACTTACGAATTGCCGTTCGGCTCGTTTTTGGGGATCGCGGCGCTAGCTGTAGGCTTCGCGTTGAATGTGATCCTGAATCACAATCTGGCGGCGTGAGATGCCCGGCACCAGGAGCTGCGCTTTACATTTTCGTCCCCGTCCCAGCTTCCAGCGGAGCGTCCGGTGTACCATAAATGCTTGGCTGAATGAAAGATTTGCTCGAGATTCTCCGGCCAGGCAGTAAGGACTGGGCGCTGGCCATTGCCATCGATCCCGAACGCCTGCCCGCGCACATTGCCATCATTATGGACGGCAACGGCCGCTGGGCGCGGCGCCGCCGGCTGCCTCGCGCGGCCGGGCACAAAGCCGGCATCGAACCGGTTCGCATCACGGTAGAAACCTGCGCGCGGATGGGCATCCAAGCGCTCACCCTGTACGCCTTCTCGACGGAAAACTGGAAGCGTCCGCGAACCGAAGTGGACACGCTGTGGCGGCTTTTGCGCGTGTATCTGCGGCGCGAGCTGCCCGAATTGATGCGCAACAACGTCCGCTTCACGTGCGTGGGGCGGCTGGATGGCCTTACCGCGCACGTTCGAGAGGAACTGGACGCGACCATCGAGGCTACTGCGCGCAATTCCGGAATGCGGCTCAATCTGGCGCTCAACTACAGCGGCCGCGCCGAGCTAACCGACGCGGTGAACGCCATCGTAGAAGAGGCACGTTTGGAAGGCCGGCTGGGCCGGCTCCGCATCGACGAACAAATGATCGCGTCGCGCCTTTACACCGCGGGCCTGCCCGATCCCGATCTGCTGATCCGCACCTCGGGCGAAATGCGCGTCAGCAATTTCCTGCTGTGGCAGATCGCCTATGCCGAGTTGTACGTAACGGATACGCTTTGGCCGGACTGGCGGCGTCCCGACCTGCTGGATGCCGTTCTCGATTACCAGAAACGCGATCGCCGCTTCGGCGGCTTGAGCCTGGAGCCTGAGCGCGCGAATCCGGACGAGTGGGTTGAAGCCGTAGGCACGCTGGCTCGATGAAGCGCGTCCTCACGGCGCTGCTCCTCATCCCCATTTTTCTGTATCTGATCCTGTGGGCGCCGTATTGGGGTTTCCTGGCGGCCGTAGCGGTGGTGAGCGTGTTGTGCTACCGCGAATACGCGAACCTGGCCGCGCTGCATCAGATCGCCAAACCGGGTCTGTTTGGCTACGCCGCCGGGCTGCTGGTGCTGTTCTTGCCGGGTACAGAGGAAGGGTTTCTGGTATTGGTGGCAATCCTGGCGATGGCACTCGCGCTACGCGTGCAGGACCTCACGGAATGGCTTCCGGGTGCGGCCGCGCTGGTATTGGGTGTGCTGTACGTTTTTGGCAGCTTAAGATGCGGCGTCGAGCTGCGCGCGATCAGCCCCTACTGGCTGTTATTCGCGCTGTCATTGAACTGGGCGGGCGATATTGCGGCTTTATATACAGGTAAGCTGATGGGCCGCCACAAGCTGGCGCCGCATGTGAGCCCGGCCAAAACGTGGGAGGGCGCTGTTGGGTCAGTGGCGGTGTCGCTGGTTTACGGGGCGGTCTACATCCCGCGCTTCATGCCGTCGGCGCCGCTGGCCGAAGCGCTGACGCTTACCGCGGTCGCCAACATCGCCGGACAGTTGGGCGACCTGTGCGAATCGGCCATGAAGCGCGGCGCCGGCGTCAAAGACAGCGGCTCGTTGCTGCCCGGTCACGGCGGATGGCTGGACCGGGTGGATAGCAGCCTGTTCGCGCTGCCGGTGGTTTATTACGTGGTCAAAAATCTGCATTGGTAGGCAGGATGCACCGCCCATTTGCAAAGCCATCGGCAAATTGCTGAGAATAAATCGAGCCGCGTGCCTGGTGAATATGTTTCCCGTGCCTAAATCGGACTATACCTCGGCTCCCGGTGTTTCGCTGTGAGCGTTTCCACTGGCGGTTGGATGCAACGTGCCGAGTGAGCTTCCATTTCCGTTGGGTCTGGTGCGAAATCTCCTGCGGCGGCTCAATTATCATTTGACCGACAACGTCGAGCAGCCACCGCTTGAACCGTTCGATGCCGCTCGGCTCAAGGCGGCGGAGGAAGCTTTGCGCCAAATGCCCGTGCCTAGCGAGGGCGCCCGCGCCTACCTTGAGAAACACATACCGCGGCTTGCGCGAACGCTCGCGCTGATCCCACCGCCCGGAGATACAGGACGCGTTCTCGAACTTGGCTGCTATATGCAGATCACACCTTTGCTCGATCGCCTTTGCGGGTATCGCGAGGTGCGCGGCGGATATTACGGCAAGCCGGGCCGCGTGGACCGCAAAGTAATGGAGTTTCCCGACCGGGAGTTTGTCTGCTTCGTGGATCATTTCGATGCGGAGCGCGACTCCTTCCCCTATCCGGACGAGCATTTCGACCTGGTCATCGCCGGAGAGATCATTGAACACATGACGTACGACCCCATGCATCTCCTGTTGGAATCCCGGCGGGTCTTGCGGGAGGGCGGATACCTACTGGTTACTACTCCGAATATCGCAAGCATCACCAGCGTCGCAAAAACGCTTGGCGGACGCGATAATCCGCAGATTTATCCAAATTACAAAATGCCGGTGCCTGGGGCCGAAGAGGAGATTGGACACGTCCGAGAGTACACGCTGTACGAATTAGGAGAAGCGGTTAAATCCGCCGGATTTGAAATCGATCAGCTCTTCACCAGCTACTTAGAAGAGTACGCCGGACACCGGCCTCTGCTGAAGCTACTGGCGGCGAATGGCTTCGATACGGAGAATCGCGGCGAGCAGAGCTGGTGTGTTGCCAGAAAACGCGCGTCGCTTCCGATCAACCGCTATCCAATCTTCATCTATTACCCTGGCTAGCGCGATTGGGAAATTGCGAGTGATGAATTCAGCCCCAGTTGACTGCCAGGGCGTGCGGATTTCATCCGTGGGACGCTATGGCGCGCTTTCCGAACGCGAGCAGCGCAATGCAGATCACGACAGAAGCTAACGTGACGGCGCGCCCGATCTGGTTCTCAAACGGCGTGACGAAAACGAGCGAGACGTCCTGAACGCCCGGAGGGGTATCGACGAGCATGAAACCCATCGCGTCCGGATGGATCTGCAGACTACGGCCGCCTGACCACGCGTGCCAGGCGGGATCGTAGCTCTCCTGCACCAGAATCGATTGGCCGGGCCGCACGGTTGCGCGCACGCGCATCGTTTCGGGTTCATCCGAGGCCAGGGTCGCGGGCGAGTCCGGACCGCGCTCGATAGCATCCACATACGCGCGCAAACGCTCGAAGTCTTCGCCAAATCGCGGCGCAGCGGCGGCCCTAACGGCTGGTGTTTCCACGACGCGGACGCGCGGCAAATAGCGGCGGGGGACGCGATAAATGGTATCGCCGTGCTCGTCATCGTACAAAACCGGCAGCACTCCTCGAAACTTTGCAGGGTTCGCGAAATCCTTGTAGATTTCCTGGGATTGTCTATCTGAGACGTACACGGCGTCCACTCCCATGGCCTGAAGCCACAGCGTAGCGGCCGCGGGATCCTGGCCCTGAGTTACCTCCCACTGGGAGACTACGGCCATTCGGTTTATCAAGCCTTGGTCGGAGCCGCCGCCGAGTTGCGCCAAGTCGTTCCAAGGGTCCAACCAAAGCCGGACGGATCCGATCGCGTGCACGCGGGCGTGTGGCATGTTGTTGCCGATCCACTCGGGGATTTTGTACTCGACGCGCTGCCAGTAGTCGGGCGAGAGCGGGAACAGAGTCCAGGCATGCCGCACGTATCCGAGGCTGTTGGCAGCGAAGCCCGCGGCCAGGATCACGCACACGGCGCGTCCCAGAATTCCAGGCAGACGCCACAGCCAATGCAGCACCAGCAAACCAGCAAGGATAAGCGCCAAGTCTAGTTCCGGAACCAATCGGATGGGATTTCCGGAAACCAGGAAATGAAGATAACTGTAGCCTAAGACCATCACGGCGAAGAACAGCGCTGCGCCACAAACGAACAGCGGCCAGGCGCGGTCCCGCCGCCCACGCGCCAGGCGCCAAGTGATGAAAGCGAACACAACGCCGACAGCAACCGCGACCCACATCGACCAGGTATTTCCCGGCTCTGCGACCAGGCGCAGGTTCGCGCTGGTGACCTTGAAATACGATGGCGTGAACCAGAACGCCGTGAGGCCGTACGCCAATGCAGGAATGGCTGCCGCGCGCCAAAACCAGCCCCAATCTTTGCGAGTTGCGCCGATGCTCCATACCAGAATCGGGTAGAAGATCGCGAGCGACGTCGCGCCGTAGAAATTATGCGAGACGACTGCGGCACAGAAAATCGACCCGAGCGCAAGGTCCGCCGCTTTACGCGGCTCTAAGGCGCGCCAGGCAAAGGCTAACGCAAAAGGCAGCAGGGCGACGGACGTGATGTGCGGGCCTTCGCCGTAGACCACCAGAACGTGCAGCCGCTGCGGCGACCAAAACGGCGAATCGTGCCGCAACGCGGGCAGGAACAGGAACGAAGGCGATAGCAGCGCCGAGGCGGCCGCCGCCAGATATGCGGCCGCGCGCGATCCGCTGCCGGTCCGAACCAGGAAATACACGCCCGCGATTCCCACGCAATAGAAAAACGCAGTGTACACGTGATAGGCCCGGACCGGAGGATATCCGGAAATCATGGACGTGAGTGCGGTGCCATATCGCAGCGCGGGGGGATAGAGATAATCCCAGCGCGTGCCCGCATACCAGAGTGGCTGCCACTGCGGATGCGGCCAATGCTCGATCAAAAAACGCGGGTCCGCAATAAACGTACTCTCGATGGATCCCCAATAGGCAAGATATCCGGCCTTAAAAAGGGGCCAAATGAGCGCGGCCGCCGCGAAAAACAGAGCCAGCGAATCGAAAAACGGCTCAGCGCGCCGAAGAAACCGCGAGCGAGCCTCCACGTTGCTCTAATGAATGGTCCGCGTCTTGCGGTTCATGTAGTCCATCAGCAGATATTGGCCGAGATTGTAGGGCGTGGTGAAGTACGCCTTGCCCCGGCATAGTTCGGTGACTTTCTGCACGAAATTCACCAAGCCGAAGTCGCTCGCCAGCATGAAGGTGTTGATGAGAATTCCCTGTTTCTTGCAGCGGCTGACTTCTTCGAGCGTGCGGCTGATCACCAGCGGATCCAGGCCGAAGGCATTGCGGTACATGCGCCCGTCCTCGAGCGTGAGCGCGGACGGTTTGCCGTCGGTGATCATAATGATCTGCTTCATGTCCTTCTTTTCCTGATTCAGCAGCCGCTGCGCCAGGATCAAGCCGTCGCGCGTGTTGGTGTAATACGGGCCCACCTGGACACGCGCCAGCTCCGAGAGGCGCAGCTCCTCGGCCGAATCGTGGAACAGCACGCAGCGCAAGCTGTCTCCCGGATATTGCGTGCGGATCAGGTGCGCCAGCGCCAACGCAACTTTTTTGGCCGGCGTAAAGCGATCTTCGCCATACAGGATCATGCTATGGCTGCAGTCCAGCATCAGCACCGTCGCGCACGAGCTCTGGTATTCGGCCTGATGCACGTGCAAATCGGAATATTCCAACTGGACAGGAACTTTGAGGCCCTCGCGCTGGATGGCCGAAAAGAGGGTCTGGCTGATATCCAGGTTCAAGGTATCGCCGAACTCGTAGGGTTTGGCGGCACCGCTGGTTTCTACGCCCGTGGCAAGATCGCGCGTATCGTGCGCGCCGAAGCTGGACTTTCCGAGCGAGCCCAGCAGGTCCTTTAGTGTTTTAAATCCGAGAAAATCAATTGACTTATCCGTTATTTCTACATTCACCTTGCGGTCGGCGTTGCCCATACCGCCTGGCCCCGTTTCATCGGCCTGCTTCTGCTCGGTGATGTAGCCTTCATCCACCAGCTTTTGCGCCAGCCGGTTAAGCAGCTGATCCATGTGTTCCGGGGTCATATTTTCGAGCGCTTGCTGGATGCGCTGCGCCTGCTCGGGATCGAACATCTCGCCTTGCTCCAACGCACGCTGGAGCGCGTTTTTCAGATCCTCGAGCGTGTGCTGGTTGAGCTCGCTGAACCCCATATACTGGTTCTGGAAACCGCTCTGAAGGAAGAAATCGGAAAGCGCCTTCAGCAGGTCCTCCGCGCTCAGACCGAAGTCATCGCCGGTGTAACGCGAATAGCGAATGGATCTCATAGCACAACGCTCATTTCAGGCCGCTGGTGAATTCCGCCGGACGCGGATTGCCAAGGTACGCGTCCAACTGCGTTCACCTGCGGCTAATTAAACTGCCGTCTCGGCGGCCGACGCCCTTCCCCACCCTCCGGCGGAGGCTCGCGCTTGGGACGCTCGCCGGCCATGAACCCAACTTCCTCGTTACGGCTAATCCGCCGATGCGCGTATAGGCCTTCCAAGATAAATTCGGCCGCCGAAGCGCGCACCGGATCGGGCTCGCTCGCACCCAGGCCCAGGGCCGCGGTTTTTTCCATCAAGCCCTGGATTTTGCCAAGCTGCCGGACCATGGCGGGAGAGTCCAGGCCGTCATCCAGCTTCAGGGACCCGCCCAGCTCAAACCACTGCACGATTTGCGAAACGTTCACGCCGTCGAAGTAGCTGCTGTACACCTTTCCGACCGCGGTACGGATCAGCTCGCGCGCCACATTATCGCCGCCCTTGAGCTCGCCTTCGTACTCCAGCTCCAGCTTGCCCGTGATAGACGGCAGCGCCGCATAAATATCCAGGACGCGCGGTACTGCCAGATTCTCGCCCGCCTTCAGGGCGCGGCGCTCGGCGTTGGATACGACGTTCTCCAGCACCGAAATCGGGAGGCGCTGCGATACGCCCGAACGCTTGTCTACCTTCTTGTCTTCGCGCGCCAGGAAAGCAAGTTGCTCGACGATCTCGCGGATGTATTTCGGCGTAGTCAAACCGATGGGCGAAGTGCGCTCGGTCCAGGACTCCTGCTGCGTAATGGAGAGCCCTTGATCCAACGCCAGCGGGTAATGCGTGCGAATCTCGCTCCCGATGCGGTCCTTGAGCGGGGTAATGATCTTTCCGCGGGCGGTGTAGTCTTCCGGATTGGCCGTGAACACCAGCATGATGTCCAGAGGCAGACGCACCGGATAACCTTTGATCTGCACGTCGCCTTCCTGCATGATATTGAACAGCCCCACCTGAATTTTGCCCGCAAGGTCCGGCAGTTCGTTGATGGCGAAGATGCCGCGATTGGCGCGCGGGAGCAGCCCATAATGCACGGTTAGCTCGCTGGAAAGGTCCTCTCCCCGGCGCGCCGCCTTGATGGGATCGATATCGCCGATCATGTCCGCGATGGTCACGTCCGGCGTGGCGAGCTTTTCGACATATCGCTCATCGCGAGCCAGCCAGGCGATGGGCGTATCGTCACCGCGGCCGGCAATCAGATCGCGGCAGCGCCGGCAGATCGGCCGGTAAGGGTTGTCACGGATCTCGCAACCGGCGATGTAAGGCAGCCGCTCGTCCAAAAACGACGTGAGCATGCGGATGATGCGCGTTTTAGCTTGCCCGCGCAGGCCCAGCAGGATGAAATTATGGCGCGACAAAACCGCGTTCACGATCTGCGGAACCACCGTGTCGTCATAGCCAACCACCCCGGGAAAGAGCTCTTCCCCGCGTTGCAGCTTGCAAATCAGGTTCTGCCGCAGCTCTTCTTTGACACTGCGTCCGCTGATCCGTTGTTCCGAGTAATGACTGTCTTTGAGGGCGCCGAGACTCGAGGGTAATTCAGGCATAAGAGCAAAACCGTCTCTACCCGCGATTCTAACAGCAAACACGCAGGGGCATCTGATATGCTCAAGTCTCATCGTCCGCGGCGTCGCCGGTTAGGTGTTCCAGCGGCGCTGTTTCTCCGCCGTACGCTGCGGTATGGTGTATGGATATCGAATGACTCCTGAGCTGCCAGAAATGGACTTTCAGCGGTTCTGGCGCCGCCTGCAGCAACTCGGCCTGAACGCCTATGAAGCACGCTCTTACCTGGTGCTGATCGGGCATCCGCGGTTCAAGGCACTCGAGCTGGCCGCGCGAGCGCATGTGCCGCGCCAGAAGATCTACGAGGTTTTGGACAGCCTGGTCGAAAAAGGGTTCGCCCAGGTGATCCAGGAAAAAACCAAGCTCTTCTCCGCCGTCGAGCCAAGCCTGGCGCTGCCGAGTTACCTGGTACGGCGTTCTCAAATCCTGCAGCGCGAGCTAAGCGACCAGAACCGCATGGCCGACACTCTGGTGAGCGACTTGGCGGAGGCTTACTCGGAAGGACGCGGCGAGCGCGGCACGCTGGATTACTTGCGGATCGTCAGCGATCCGGCACAGACCGCCATACAGTACCGGCGCATGCTCTCGGAGGTGCGCAGCGAGTACCTGGAATTTTCGCGGCCACCTTATGCCGTGGATCCGCTGGACGAACAACTGGTGAAGAAAGCGCGGCAGCGAGGCGTGACTTGCCGCCTGCTGATCGAAGCCGGCACATTGGATACCGCGCACCGCCAGCGCCTGGAAGATTACGCCGCCGCGGGAGTTGAAGTCGGGCAAATCGAATCGCTTCCCATGAAACTGGCAATCTTCGACGGAAAGCGCGGCCTGTTGGCGTTGCTCGACCCTGTGATCACCCGCCCCACCTGGACCGCCGTAGTCTTCGAGCACGCCGGCATGGGCGAAGCAATGAAGGGGTTGTTCGAGAATTACTGGCGCAATCGTGTAAGTGAGGACGTCATATTAGCCGCGAATGAGCGCAGATAACGCCGGGTGGCTTTCGTTTTATCCGCTTATATCCGCGTTGATCCGCGTCGAAAAGAATTAAGCGGGCGCGACAGGCTCGCGGCGGCAGCGGATTTCGCGGACCGCATAAATCCGGCGGCCCTGGCTTTCGAAATAAGTGCGCATTAGGACCTCGCCCAACAGGCCTGTAGTGAACATCATCAGGCCGCCGAGTAAGAGCAGTCCACCGGCGATCATGAGTGGCCCGTGTTCGCTCACAAGTTCGTGGCCCAACACCTTATAGATCGCCAGCCAACCCAGGATCGCGCCGCCGAGCGTTACGCCAACCAGCCCCAGCCGTCCGAAGAAGTGCATTGGACGCGTGAAATACTTCAGCAGAAACTTGATGGTCAGAATGTCGAACATCACGTTGAAGGTGCGTCCGAGCCCATAATGCGAATCGCCCGACACTCGCGGCGTATTCCGGATCGGCACCTCGACAATGCGGGCTCCGTAGAAGCTGGCCAAGGCAGGAATAAAGCGGTGCAATTCGCCGTAAAGGTTGATCTCCTTGAGGATTTCGGCGCGATATGCCTTGAAGGTTGTCCCGAAATCGCGGAGCTGAATGCCAGACGCCTTCGCCATCAGCCAGTTTGCCACGCGCGATGGGAACTTACGAGTAATGGCATTGTCGACGCGGTCTTTACGCCAGCCGCTGGCGATGTCGTAGCCTTCGTCGATTTTCGCCAGCAGCACCGGGATGTCTTCCGGCGCGTGTTGTAAGTCGCCATCCAAAGACACGATCACCGTGCCCTGCGCCTCGTCGAATCCGGCCGACAGCGCTGCCGTTTGTCCGAAATTGCGCCGCAAGCGGACGACCTTCAGGTGCGTGTCCGTCTCGGCCAGATTGGCGAGCAAGTCGAAGCTGCGGTCCGTGGAAGCGTCGTCCACCACGATGATCTCGTACGGCTTCTGCAGCGATTCCAGCACCGCGGTCAGCCGGTCATACAGCGGAAGGATGGATGGTTCTTCGTTGTGTATGGGGATCACTACGGACAACATGTTCGTAAGCTCTTAGTCTAGCGCATCTGTTTGAGCACCAAGCAGGCGTCATGGAGCCGCCGGCGCGCTATTCCAATGGGCGAGCGACTTGTAGATCGCCTGCTGAAGGTCGTCAGCGCTGTGGATGCCTCGGCGGATCGTCCGGCCGGTGATCAGCGCAAATATATCAAGGGGATGCCGTGGATGGGCATTAAACGACGCGTATAACCTGCCGTTTTGCGTCTCTGCAGAAAGGTTTCTGATCGGCGATGACATTGTTGCCGAGGCTGATCACAGACTTCCGGAGACGCGGCAAACGGCGTTCCGATACAGGCTGTTTACTGCGCGGACGTAACAATCGCAGCAGGCCCCGAGCCACCTGGCGCCGATGGCCAGGGGCCGGCTCCTTGTCGTTTTTGCCGTTTGTCTGCAGTTCTTTCCGGCTGACCGCATGGTCTTTTCGGCCCTGATTATTGATTCCTCAGTACTGGCACGTTAGATGCGAATTCTATCGATCGAGGGGCCGCTGATGGACTTGGGCATGATCCGGAGCAAATTTATTCAGACCCATTTGCGGCGCGCGCTGAATGCGGACAACGAATCGGTAACGTGCAGGGCAGCTCAAGAATTCCGCCGTTATTACGAATGGTTTGCCCATTCCATGCCAGAACCCGACCGGGAATCTATTTCGCATCAGCTGCGTTTATTGGAGGACTCATGCAGGAACAATCAACGACAACCGTTTATCGAGTCCACACACCCCTAGTCGCGCAGGAAAAGGAAGGCGATGGCCATCTGCGTTTCGTTGCCATACCGCGCGGATCCATGATGTATGTGCCCGGCAAGTTGGAATCGTTTGGGTTCGTGGACGTGCAGTGTGATGGAAAAACGCTCGCGGTTTTCAGCCGCGATATCCGGGAACGCGCCGAAAAGGTTGATAACCCAAGTCAGATAACGCCAACTCCCCGTGGAGAATCCCGTCCAGCCCGTTGACGGCTCACCGCGCCGGCCTGGAAACCTACGAGAGGCCAGATAGGCCTTGGCGCGCCGCAGGCTCGAAAAAGAACAGACGATGGAGCGACTGGGCTAAGCGCCCATCTGCGCAGCCAGATCGATTGCATCGTTCGCAACCACGTCGTAGTCGCCTGGTTTGGCCTTGTCGGCGCGACCGCCAGGACCGTATTCATTCGGCCGGTAGATGAAGCCGGTGCGCAACGCGCAATCGCGCGCAGCCCGCAAATCGCCGGAGTGCGCGGCGACCATCATTACTTCGAAGGGCTTCACGCCGAGAAATTCGGCCGCCGACAAATAAACCTCGTGGTCAGGTTTGTAGTGCCGGACCAGTTCCGCGCCGAGAATGGCATCCCATGGCAGCCCCGCGTTTTTGCCCATCTCGGCCAGCAGCGCGACATTGCCGTTCGAAAGTGGGGCGATCAGATATTTCTTTTTCAAACGCGTGAGGCCCGCCACCGAATCCGCCAGGGGTTGAGCCGGTGCCAGACGCGATTCCAGTGATCCTTTTCTTCCTCTGTCAGACCAGTGATCTTGAACTCGACCAGGAGTTGGTCCAGGATGGTCCGATGCAAGTCGTCCAGCTTGGTCCAGGGCAGTTCGCCTTTGCGGACCTTGTTCATGGAAGGACCGTATCCGGCGCGCCAGCGGTCCGCGAACCGGGCCCAATCAATGTCAAGCCCTCTGGCTTTGCTCCAAGCGGTTCCTTCTTCGATGATGGACCCGCGCCAATCCACTATCGTTCCAAAAGTGTCGAAGACGAGCGCCTTGACGGCGGGCGGCCTCGCTTCGGTTTGCGCCGTCGCCTTGGCCGCTCCAAGCGCGGCCACTGCGCCCGCTCCCAAATGCTTCAGCAACTGTCGACGATCCTGTTTCAGGCTCATGGATCCTCCGGGTGCAGTGATTATGATAGCTGGATCGCGCCGCCGAATCATTGTACGCCGGCAATTTCGAAAGAAATGGTGCGGCTGAGCGGGATGGTGCTGACGCAGGGCGCGCGACACGGGCGTTTAGCCGATGGGCCGCAGGGACTTTGCTAAACTAGCAGCGTCGACGTCGTTTTCACCGCGCATCGGGCGCGTAGCTCAGTTGGTTAGAGCGCCTGCTTCACACGCAGGAGGTCACAGGTTCGAGTCCTGTCGCGCCCACCATTCATGTCAAGGGCGGCTCTACGCCAACAATGGGGGCAACCCAGCCCCAAACTGATTCTAAGAACATAGCACCTTCACTCTGAGTCTGTAATTTTGGAAGTTCCGAAAGCCGTAGGCTTGTCGATTGATGAGCTCCATTTTGTTGTGAAAGCCT
>DATGMH010000096.1:0-8897 GCA_035293725.1 Bryobacteraceae bacterium | reverse complement strand
GGTTTCCAGCCGTGGGCAGCGACGCCCACGCGGCGTGAAGCGTAAGATGAGCAATTTCCCCCTGCGTCCAGGGGGAGGCTGTTGTGGCGTGCGGATTGAATTTTCAAAGTGCATCAGAATATTTAAGTGAACAGTATTAGCGTTAGAGTGAAGAAGTGTCGCAAGAGCTGGTATGTTTTCATTTACCACCACGGCCAGCGAAAAGCAAAGCACGTCGGTTCTCGAGAGGCAGCGGAAAAGGTCAGGCGAGAAATCGAAGCTCGACTGGCTATGGGCGATCTCGGCGTCCTATCGCCGGAGGCATCCGGCATTCCCACTCTGGCCGACTACGTGGCCACATGGCAGAAACACTATGCGGCGAGAGAAATGAAGCCATCCACAGCCCACTTTTATGACCAGTTCCTCCGCCTCTATGTCCTCCCGACGTTCGGCGCCTCGGGGCTAGACCAGATCAGGCGCGATGCAGTTAAGCGGTGGATTACCGCCTTGACAGCCAAAGGCCTCGCCCGCAACACTGTGCGCCTGGCAGTCGCGAGCTTGAGATGCGTCCTCAACGTCGCCATCGAGGACGGCCTGCTCGTATCGAACCCGGCGCAGCGGCTCGGCAGGCTGATTAAGTCCGAAAAGCCTGAGCGGCAGGCAACTGCGCTCACAGCGGAGGAAGTGACTCGTCTCTTGAACGGGGCGAAGCAGTTTTGTCCAAAGCACTACCCGTTCTTTCTCACCGCCGTCCGTGCGGGACTTCGGGAGGGAGAGTTGGTGTCATTGAAGTGGGACGACATTCAGTTTGGAGATGGCAGCGAAGAGGCCAACCGATATATCTTGGTTCAGCGAACTTATGACCGCCGCACCCACAAGTTTTTGACCACTAAAAGCAAAAGGCCGCGGCGGGTCGATATGAGTCGCGAGTTGCGCGACGCCCTGTTGCAATTGCGGGATAGAGCGCTCATGAAAGCTGGTCAACGCGGCCGAGAGAACTTCGGGAATGAACTCGTATTCCCGTCAGAGGCCGGCACCATTCTTGACATCACAAACCTCGTGTCGCGTCACTTCCTCCCCTTGCTCAAGCACGTTGGCATCCGCCGCGTCCGCTTCCATGATTTACGCCATACATTCGGGAGTTTGCTCATAGAGGCAGGGGCGCCGCTCACTTACGTCCGCGACCAGATGGGGCACTCCAGTATCAAGGTGACGGTCGATACGTATGGTCACATGGTTCCCGGAAGCAACGTCAGATACATAGATCGACTGGATAGGATGGGAGCAAGCCCTCCAAAATACGCAAACCCCGCGCAAACGCGTATCGGTGAACCGGGTATCGGTCTCTCGCAAGTCATTGAAAAGAATGGCGCGCCTGGAGGGATTCGAACCCCCGACCTACAGATTCGAAGTCAGTGGTTCACGAACTTTCAATAGCTTACAAACGTAGCCTCCAAATTACCCATCATTACAAAAGCCTTGTAATTACTGACTGAGAATGGTATCGTTCAATCAGCGGTGATTACGCAAGTTTACTTTCGGGCGTAGCACTTGCGTAGCATCTAAATTCAGTCAGTGGGAGTCAGTGGGTATGGGGCAGGCGCCTTTTGTTTTCACGGAAGCAAGGGTGAGAGACATTCCAGCATCGGACGCGAAAGTGTATTACTCGGATGCCAAGACGCGCGGATTGAAGCTTGCGGTCTATCCCAGCGGCACGAAGAGCTTCCTGCTTTACCGGCGCATCTGCGGACGGCCTGAACGAATCTTCATCGGCCAGTGGCCCGGCATCACCGTAGAGCAAGCGCGCAAGATCGCCGAGCGGATGAACGGCCAGATTGCCGAAGGTAAGAATCCCGCCGAAGAGCGGCGCCAACACCGGCTTGAGGGAACATTTGGCAATCTCTTTGAGAGATACCTTGAGCTTCACGCCAGGCCACACAAACAGCCTCGAAGCGCGGCCGAGGATCAGGCAAACTACCGGCGCTATCTCTCTGTCTGGGCGAACCGCCAGCTTTCCAGCATCTCGCGTCATGACGTGGCAAGGCTTCATGCCGAGCTTCGAGAGAAGCACGGCGTCTATGCCGCGAATCGCGTTTTAGCGCTGCTTTCCACGATGTTCAACAAGGCTATCGAGTGGGGCTGGAGCGGCGAGAATCCCTGCAAGAGCATCAAGAAATTTCGTGAAGAATCCCGCGAGCGCTTCCTGACCGAATCCGAGATGCCGCGATTCCTCAAGGCGCTGGCCGAAGAGCCAAACCGCGACTTCCGCGACTTCATCCTGCTTGGACTTCTCACCGGCGCGAGACGGAGCAACCTTCTGGCGATGCGCTGGGACGAAATTGACTTTGCCGCGGCCACGTGGCGAATTCCGCGAACCAAGGGAAATAAGCCTCAGACCGTGCCACTGGTAGGCCCGGCGCTGAAGATTCTCCAAGCGCGCCGCGAGTCTGCCGCGAGCGAGTGGGTTTTCCCAAGCCCCGAAATTCCGGGCCAGCACGTTTATGAATTCCGCAAGCCGTGGGAGCGGCTGCTGGAGCGCGCTGGGATTGAAGGGCTGAGACTTCATGATGTGCGTCGTTCGCTCGGCAGTTGGATGACCAAGGCGGGAGTGGCCCTACCCGTCGTGAAAGCGGCGCTGGGACACGCGGATATTCAGACAACCGCCATCTACGCCCGCGGCGAAGAGGCTTCCGTTCGACAGGCGATGGAAGTTGCGGCAACGCGAATGCTGGAGGCCAGACATGCCGAATGATACGAGCGGTAAGGATGCTAAGACACAAAGACCGAAGCGGAAGCGAACCCGCCTTGATGCTGAGTACCGGAGCCGGCTGGCTCGCGCAATGACCGAAGCGCGGCGGCTGTTAAAAGGTGGGAGCCGTAAGCAAGCCCTGAAATTGATGTTCGATGCCGGCTTCCGATGCGCCTGGAGCTACCAGGAAGAGCGGGTAAGAAATTTGTACGAGGCGATGAAGAAAGTTGACCTAACCCGAAACCCTCAGATCGCTTCGGCGAGAGCAACCGAGTCCGGTTTTAACCGTACACCCTCGGACGAGCTTGTCATGCGCACAGCCGATGCCGTGAAAAGCTGGAAGGCGGCTCATTCGCGAGGACAGCAAATCAAGGAAGAGACGGCGAGTAAACGCGCCGCGTGGCTTCCGGCGGCGAAAGAAGAGTTTGAGAAGCTGCGACAAAAACACCCCACCTGGGGAAGGCAGAGGCTTGCTAAGTTGGTGGCAAGCAAAATCGCCGTCTCATACAAATCCGTCCTAAGACACCTGCCCAAGTAGCAGACCCCCACACTAAAAAATCGCTGGACAACACCCGCTGTTGTCCAGGTTTCCCTGCATTACAGTGGCGGCATGGGGGTGAAGATGAAGCTGTTGACGACAAAGGAAGCCGCGCAGATTCTCAGGACGAGTGTCCGGTCGCTCGCGGTCGCGCGGTCTTGCCGGCGGGATAGTCCGCCCTTTATTCGAATCGGTCGGAAAGTTTTGTACTCGGCTGATGACATCGCCGCATGGATCGAAGCCCGTCGGGTCGATCCGCGTGTGGCCCGCGAGGTGCGCCAATGAGCGCGAGTGAGCTTCACGCCGCGATTGCCGACTTTGAGCGCCGCCCTCCCGCGCCAGGCAGTCCCTGGGCGCGGCCCGCGCCGGAAGCCGAACCGCGGCGGATCATCAGGTGTTCGCCGGGAAACGTCGATGCCGCTATCGCGCGCGCCCTAGCGCGGGCCGTCGTTCACGGTGAGCTTTGGACTATCGAGGTCATGCGATGAATCGAGCCACGCACACTATCATTGACGATTCGCTTTCGTGGCCGCTGCCGGAGGCGCTGGGTGACGACCTACTGCCCGTTCCGCCCTTTGAGGCGGCGATGCTGCCCGAAGCGTTCCGGGAACACGTTTCCGATGTTGCCGAGCGCATGCAGATTCCGGTTGATCTGCCCGCCGTCTGCGCCGTTGCGTGTTTGGCGGGCGTGGTAAATCGGCGGGCCATCATTCGGCCGAAACGGGCCGATGCGAGCTGGACTGTGACCCCGAACCTTTGGGCCGCCATCATTGCGCCGCCGGGCCGCATGAAAAGCAACGTGCTCGGCACGTTCACTGCACCACTGGCCCGCATCGAGGCGCGCTGGCGCACCGAATTCGACTCGGCGATTTCCGAGTATGAGTCATGGGCGCGCGAGCGGGAGTTGAGACAGCAAGCCTGGGCCGAGCAATTTAAGAGCGCGATAAAAAAGGGCGTTGCGCCGCCGCCCCGTCCCGATGACGCAAGAGAGAAACCGGGGTTACGGCGCTTGGTTGCCAATGATCCGACTTTCGAGGCATTGCACAACATCCTTGCCGAAAGTCCTGCGGGGGTTTTGCTTATCCGGGATGAGTTATCCGGCTGGCTCGCCACACTGGATAAGCCTGGACGTGAGGGCGAGCGGCAATTTTACCTTGAAGCGTGGAACGGAAACCGGCCTTTCACGGTGGACAGGATTGGGCGCGGCACGATTCACGTTCCGGCGCTGTGCCTGAGCATCATCGGCGGGATTCAGCCGGGCCGGTTGAGGCAATATCTTGTCGACGCCGTGAAAGATGGTCCTGGGAACGACGGGCTTTTCCAGAGGCTGCAACTTACCGTCTGGCCCGACTTTCCAAAATCATGGACGCTGGTTGACCGCCCCGAAAACTCCGACGCAGCGACCCGGGTGGCCGCCGTCTATGAGCGCTTGGCGGAGCTTTCATCCGATGAGCCGCTGCGATTTCGTTTTTCGGATGAGGCGCAGGAACTGTTTTACACATGGTGGCCGGAATTGGAAAGAAAAATCTGCGCTGGTGATCTGCATCCCGCGCTGACGGCGCACTTAGCCAAGTATCGGAGCCTCATGCCAAGTTTGGCCCTGCTTTTCGAGCTTGCGGACTCAGAACCACCTGGCGCATCAACCGAGGTTTCCTTGTGCCACGCGGCACAGGCTGCGGCATGGTGCGATTTCTTAGAAAACCACGCGCGACGAATCTACGGCTGTCTTGTCTCGCCAGCCTTACACGCGGCAAGGGTTCTGGCGGACAAGATCACCAAAGGCAAGTTGGCCGGTGAATTCTCAACGCGGGACGTTTACCGCCCTGGCTGGGAAGGATTGACGACGCCCGATGACGCGCGCGCCGCGCTACGGATTTTGGAAGATGCCGGATGGGTTCGGCCCGTCCAAGACGATGAGGGCGAGGGCCGCCCGTCGGAAAGGTGGCGGGTCAACCCCAGAATCGCGGAGGTCGGGCAATGAGCACCGTGAGCCGCTGGCTAAACTGGACGCCCAGCCAGCCTCAAATAATACAAGATTCCCCTAAAACCGAGGTGACAAAACTGACAAAACGTAGTTCTGACAGTTTTGTCAGTTCACTTTCCGCGGAAAATCCTATTATTCGTGCCCCTGAACCTGCCCCGGTAAGCCTGAGCGCCGAGTGCCCCTACCCCTTACCGGAAGGCGTCAGGCTGGTTCGTTACGAAGAGAAAACCCCACCTATCGCGGTGACGGTTTGCTCGGTAGTGGTGGACATCCCTAAATTTATCCGGCGCCTGCTGGCCGAGCTGGATGCCAGATTGCATTGCCCGATTCAGATTAAGGCTGGCGATTCCGTTTTTGAACTGCTTTCCAAGCTGTCCGATTGCGGCTTAGAGCTTCGCCTTGAATGGCCGCCGGAGAGCCGAATAATAGAAAACTCCCCGGAAACCGAACCGACAAAACCGACAAAACTCCCGGAGCCGCCAGAGTTGAATGCCCACGGCGTGGACATCACAGACGAGGATATTCCCTTTTGAACGTCCTAACCCAACCCAGCATCACAGAGCTACTCGAAGCGAGCGGAGCGCGTCCACGCGGCACGCGGCACGATTGCCCAAAGTGCGGCGGGTTTCGGACGGTCACGCATTCGGAAGAGGCGTTCTACTGCCACAGATGCCAGTGGAAGGGTAACGTCGTCACTCTAATGAAAGAGCTTGGCGTTTACCGGCGTATCCCGAAGGCCGAGTATCTCCAGCAGATGGAAGCGCGCAAGAGGGCCGAGAGCCAAGCGCGGAATTTCTTGGCGGCGTGCCGTTCCGAGCGGCTGCGAATCGCCGAAGCGCTGCGCGACCTGGGGCGGCTGGAATTGCTCGCCTATGAAGCCGGGCCGAGCGAAGAGGCGTGGGGCGCCCTGGCGCTGGTTTACCAGCAACAGCCCCGCCTCGCCGCAGAATACGCCTTGCTTTGTCATGGCGCGATAGGCGCCAGGCGGCGGTGGCTTGAAGCCGACGCCGAAGAACGTGAGCGCATCGCCGAAGAAATCTTGTTGGCGGGCGGATTGGCCGATGCCGAAGGACGCTTTGTCGTCGTGGAGGTGAAATGAGAATGTCGCATCATCACAGAGAGCCATCCGGCTCCGGGTATTCATTTGCGGCAATATTCCCAGAGTCGGGGAAAATCCTGCGTTGGGACGGGGCGCGATTTCAATTGCTTTATGACCCCGAGCTTGGTTATCTTCCGACGGTCTTCTTTGGCAGCAATCGCGCTGCCATCCTCGACCCTCGCGTGATTATTTTCAATGAAGATAATTCTCGCATCGAATACTCCCCCCGCGGCCAGGTAGGACACGCGCATTGGGTCCAAGAGTGGCTAAAAATACACCCCGACTGGGCACTTCCCGGGTGCGAGTGGGACTGCCGTCGTAGGTTAAAAAGCATGGAGTGGCAGCAATGAGCAAAATCACAAACCCGATGTTACCCACTCAGGCCACCGGCGGCGCGCCCACGCCATCCCCGCGAGACTGGCGTAGTGCTTCCATCGAGGCTGAAACCCTGCGAGGGGAGCGCCTGAAGGCTGTGCGGGATGGCGATGTTGCGCGCGCTGAAGCCCTAAGCGCCAAGATAAACGCCCTCGAAGACGAGATGTCGCGCGAGATCGCACCCCTGGCAGGACAGACGGCGGCGCGCACCCCTCGACCGCCTGTCAAGGGCGAAGAAACCAAGCTTCGGAAGCGCTTGGCCACCGTCGCCGAGGAAATTGAAAAGTTGGAATCTGAGCGGGCGAAGCTATTGGTGGCGCTGGCGGGTGAGGATTGTCCCGACTTTCAGGATGTTACCCGAATCGACTACGAACTTAGTCGGGCGCGGTATGCGAGCGAGGCCCTACAAGCGCGTTTAGCCGAGATCGAGCGGCACCGCGCCGATCAAGAGCGGGCGAAACGACTTCAGGCAGAGCTACGGGCGCGCGAGCGAAAGGCGGCTGAGCTTAAGCAAGCGACCGAGGCCCTGGATGGGCTGGCGAAAGAAGCCGTCGGCCATTGGGAAAGCATTTTACGCAACTTTGCGGCCATTCGTGCCGGAGCTTCGGAAATTGGCGCGGTTCCGGAGTATTGGCTTGGTAAATTTTATGAGGGTACCGGCGCGGTCAAGCCCCAGATCGAGGTTTATGGTATCCGTAACGGCCTGATATTTCCCGTCCCAGAGGAGTGACCGTGCCGAGACGCTGTAGTATTTGCGCCCATTCCAGAAGGCGGCAAATTGACCGCGTGCTTGCTTCCGGCGATTCGATTCGCGGAATAGCGCGGAAATACCGCGTCTCTGAAGACGCACTTTCGCGGCATAAATCACACGTTAGCGCGTCGGTAATGCGCGCCGCCGAGAAGCGCGAGGAAAACATCGGCGAAAGCGTTTTGCAGCGGCTCGAAGGCCTTTATAGCCGAGCCGAGTCTGTCTTGGCGCAAGCCGAAAAGTCGCGGAACTTGCGTGCTGCGATTGCGGCTATCCGAGAAACCCGCGAAACCCTGGCGAGTGTCTACGCTTTAACCCAGAAACTCGCGTCGGACCCTGGCCGAGAAGTAGTCCTCAAAGTTGTTTACACAGACCCGCCGCGGCCGCCTGAGCGCCCACTCGCCTCACCACGCCGGGCGCTGCCACCCGCTCCAGAACCCGCGCCTATTTTCATTCATGAGTCTGGCAAGCCCTTGAGATTGGCAGAACCCGCGCCGGTAGAGCCTGAGCTGTCGTCCCCTCCGCCGATCACCCGCGTTCAGCCTCCGCCGACCCCAAAGCCGACCCCTCGACCAGACCCGTTCGATTTATCCTATCGTGCACTCGATGGACTTTTCAGCCGGCGTTGACCCGACCGGATGCTCAATTAGAATGGCCCGCCGCGAGGCGCTATGCCACGCTGGCGCATTCCTTTGGGCACGGTAGGGCAATCCCCCTCGGCCCGCCGTCACGCCCCTGTGGAAAACTTTTCTCAGCGTAGCACTAGCGTAGCACCCAAGGCATGCCCAAAAGTCAGTGGTGCTAGCTAAGTCATTTGGAATCATGGCGCGCCTGGAGGGATTCGAACCCCCGACCTACAGATTCGAAGTCTGCCGCTCTATCCAACTGAGCTACAGGCGCTCAATCACTTACGAGCAATCGGCTCCAAAATTTCCCCCATTTTTCCCCCATTTTCGAGCGACGCAATTGTGGTTTCAACGCCCACCCCTGAACTTCCCCCATTTGACGCGGTAGGTAGTGCGGTGGCCGGTGCGCCTTGAATGTCGATCACCCGTAACGATGCCTCTAGTTGTTTCATGGCACGACATAAATCTTCGCTAGACATGATAGAGTAGCGACGAAACACTTCCGTCGTTCGATGGCCAGAGATTGCCATGATTATTGTTTCAGCGACTCCGGCCTCTCGCAGATTCCTAACCGCCGAGCGCCGCAGATCATGCACAAGCAAACCTTCATACTTCGGAAACCCGTTGCTGGTTTTAATTCGATGTCCCAGCCCTGCTTGCTCACAAGCCCGCGCCCAAGACCGGCGAAATGATCCCTGATAGAACACGCGCCCTCGGCGATTTGGCTCAAGCACGGTTTCCAGAGTGGCTACTAACTCATCTGGCAGTGGAAGAATTCTCGGTTGACCGCTTTTGGTTT
>DATGMH010000095.1:0-9796 GCA_035293725.1 Bryobacteraceae bacterium | reverse complement strand
ATTCTTGAGATCACACAGCGTGGTGGCATAGCCCGAGCGGCGGGTGAAGAAGTGCTCGTCGATGCCCAGCACCTGTGGGCAACGACCGGAATGCCACTCCCCAAACTGACGCTCCAATCCGCGACGAAAGTAACGCTCTACCGTGGCCGCGCCGATCCCTTCCCGCCGCCCCAGCCGGCTGCGGTTGATGCCATCCAAGTGCTGGCGAGAGATCGTCTTCTGAAACGCTTCACTGGATCTCTGTTAGGGTTGGATGCCGGGGAACCGTTCGCGGAAGTGCCGCCCGCAACTCTCGAATTGAAACTTACACGCCTCCAGCCACAGTACGCAATGCCGCAGGCCGCAGTTCTCATGCCGCACTCGCCGTTGCTAGCGGCCTTTGTTGCGCAGCCGATCACTCCCGCAGTGCGGACACGTTTTCACTCCGATGTACCGGGCTGAAATGCGGACTCCACCGTAGCCGACGTGGGTCTCTCCGTTTCGAGGCGGCCCTAGTTGGCGGCTCAAATCCACCCCCTTCCATATCATCAGTTAACAGCGTGTCTCTGCGTCTCTGGGAGCATTCTTAGAATTGGTTAAGTGATTGGGAAAGCAGCGCCACCGGCTTCGGAGACAGCCATCAGCCCTTGATTCATAGCACCAAAGATAATCACACCTTGGCGGCTCCAGGCGCCACCGCGCGACGATGCGGGCACATCGCATACGGTTCTCGAACGTACAGCCAGCCCTTCGGTTAACAGCGGTTATCGGGAAAGCCGCGAGAACCGTCAGGACAAATGGCAAATCAGACTTGTATGTATGAGTTGAATTCTGTCGCGCGACGCAGTGATGCCGCTATAGCGAGTGAAATTACAGCGGCAAGGATTTACTTGGCTGGAGTGCGAGAAGCGCGCCTGTCATCCTCGCGCTTGGACTGGGGCTTCAACCGCAGCTTGCCCTCGACGCTCCGCTCAGAAACCCCCGCACCGACTGAGCTTGGTGGCCTTGGTGAGTGGGTACGACGATACCGTACAGTAGACTAACAGAATGGATCGTTCGGCACGCCGGCAGGTTTATCGCGTTGCCCTCGTGGCCGTTGTGCTTCTGGCAGGTGTCGGCTTGACGCTCTTCTCTGGGAAGGCCTCCACTGCTTCTGCAGGGCTACCGTTCGTCGAGTTTGAGAGTGGGCCGGTACGGCCCATTGCAATGTCTCCGGACGGGAATATGCTGTTCGCCGTTAACACTCCCAATGGCACCCTGGAAATATTCGATCTCTCCTCGGGAATGCCTGCGTCCCTGGCTTCAGTACGAGTAGGGCTTGAGCCGGTCGCCGTAGCCGCACTAACCAATTCGGAAGTGTGGGTTACGAATCACCTCTCGGATAGTGTTAGTGTGGTCAGTTTAACCGGCACCCCGCACGTCATTCGCACACTGCTGGTTGGGGACGAACCGAGGGATGTCGTCTTCGCCGGTAAACCCGTCCGCGCTTTCATCACGACGGCGCACCGGGGGCAGCAACGCAGTGATCCCTCAATCGCGGACGTCCCTGGCGCAGGCGATCCACAACTGACGACTCCCGGCGTACCTCGTGCCGATGTTTGGGTATTCGATCCCTCGAATTTAGGAACCACGGTTGGTGGAACGCCACTTAAAATTATGAGTTTCTTCACCGATACGCCACGAGCGCTGGCCGTGAGTCCGGACGGCAACACTGTTTACGTTGCGGGTTTCAAAACAGGCAACCAGACGACGACCATCCTTCAGGGCAGGGTCTGCGAAGGATTCCAACCGGCGATGCCGTGCACACTTCAGGATGGTTCGGAAAGTCCCGGTGGCAATCCCGGTCCAGCGACCGACTCCGCGGGAGAGCCGGCGCCTGAAGTCGCCCTTATTGTGAAATACAACAACAGCAGCGGACATTGGGAAGACGAGTTGCACCGCGTGTGGGACAACTCTGTCCGTTTCAATCTGCCCGATACTGACGTATTCGCGGTGGACGCCAACAGTCTTACTCAAACAGCAGTCTTCGCGCATGTGGGCACAACACTGTTCAACATGGCCACCAATCCGGCTAGCGGCATTCTCTACGTCTCAAATACCGAATCAATCAACAACGTACGCTTCGAAGGTGCTGGACGCTTTGGCGGCCACACCGTGCAAGGGCACTTGGCAGAAGCGCGGATTACGGTGATTTCCGATTCCGGCGTGTCGCCGCGGCGCCTCAACAAGCACATCGATTACAGCCAGCTGGCAGGATCGGCCGGATTTGATCCGAACGCGAAGAACTATAGCCTCTCGATGCCGCTCGATATGGCCGTTACGAGCGACGGAACGAAACTGTACGTTGCCGCATTCGGATCGAGAAAGGTTGGGGTGTTTGATACCGCTTCGCTCGAAGACGACTCGTTCGACCCAGTTGCGGCAAGCGCGAATTACATTCAGGTCAGCGGGGGCGGAGCGAGCGGACTGGCTTTGGATGAACCTCGCGATCTGCTGTATGTAGCAACGCGATTCGATGATTCCGTCAAAGTAATAGATCTCGGCACCAAGGAGGAGCTGTTAAGCTTGGCCCTGCCTAATCCCGAACCGCCATCAGTCGTCCAGGGCCGGCCGATGCTGTACGATGCGACGCGCTTTTCTGGTAATGGTGAGGCGACATGCGCGAGTTGCCACGTATTCGGTGATATGGACGACTTGGCGTGGGATCTAGGTAACCCTGATGATGCAGTTACCAAGAGCCCAATACCAATCAATTTCAGCGGCTTGTTGAGACTACTTATTCCTCTCGGGCAGACAGGAATTGCTACAAAAATCAACGGCAGCGACAATCCCGCCGACTTCCATCCGATGAAGGGGCCGTTCACGACGCAGACTCTGCGCGGGCTTCGAAATTCGGGGGCGATGCATTGGCGTGGCGATCGTTCGACCGGCCAGTTCGGCACGGATCCCTTCGATTCGAATCTGTCATTCCTAAACTTCGTAGTGGCGTTTCGAAACTTGATTGGAAGCGCGGATCTGCCATCTAAGGATGACATGCAGAAGTTCGCCGATTTTCAATTACAAGTTTTGCCGCCCCCGAATCCGGTACGCAATCTTGATAATTCGTTAACGGCCTCGCAGCAGCGTGGACGTGATTTCTTTGCTGGTTCCCGACCCGCCGACGGCGTGATCGTGCCGGGCCTGGAAGTGATTGCGGGACAGATATCCTTCAGTTGTAACGGGTGCCACGTCCTGGACGCTTCGAAAGGATTCTTTGGTACAGGAGGTAACCAGAGCTTCGAGGCTCTGCCCGAAATCATCAAGATTCCGCATCTGCGCAACGCTTATACAAAGATTGGGATGTTCGGGGCACCATCGGTGACTTTCTACGATGCACCGGACAGTGGCCCAACCGGCGATCAGGTTCGCGGGTTTGGCTACCTTGGAGATGGTTCGACCGATACGATCTTCCGCTTCCTGAGCGCGAAGGTATTCCGGCCGGCCCGGGGTGTGGGTTTCCCACCTGATAATCCGGATGCGACTCGACGCGATGTTGAGCAGTTTATTCTTGCGTTCGATAGCGACCTCGCGCCCATAGTCGGTCAACAGGTCACGTTGACGAACAACAACAGCCCCGGCGCAGCCGCGCGTATCGGTCTGCTGATGCGCCGCGCCTCTGCGTCGTTCACTTCGAAATCCCTGGGCGGAACTGTTATGGAATGCGACTTGGTCGCGCAAGTCGTCCAGAACGGCCGCGTTATGAGCTATCTCTACGACCCGGCCGCTAACAACTTCATGCCAGACGACGGATCCGCACGCGTTTCCGACGAAGCATTGCGCTCGCTTGCCGCCACACCCGGCCAAGAGGTGACGTACACGGCCGCAACTCCTGGCTCCGGAGCGCGGATCGCATTTGGCCATTAGGCAGAGGCATTTTCGAAAGACAAATAGTCAGGACGTCACCGTACGGTCCTATAAAAACAGGACAAAGGACTGGTGCTTCCTCGTGCGGAGTGGTGAACCTGCCAAATTTCGAGGCCCAACTAAACAGGGGAAAGCAGTGTTCGGGCTTTACTGCGCCGGTGCAACGAAAAGCGAGTTGTGGCCTACTGCCGGCCTATAATGGAACTTCTCATGGACGCAGGCGCGGACCTCTACCTTCGAGTCCAGGCGATATTGTGGGGAGAATCGATGAACTGGGAAACAGTTGTGTACGATGTCACTCCGATTTCATGCGCTCAGTGCGGACTCTATCGGCAGTTTCACCGACGCGAAGAGGATATCTACAGCAACATTCAGTACCTGTATCGCAAACTCCACGACAGGGAGCCGCAGCTCCGGAATCTCCCCAACAATTACCTCGTGTCGGGCACTAGCGACAGCATTGTTCCTTAGCCGATCCTTGGGCTGTCGGCCGAGTGATGTTAGTCTTGCAACTCGAGACCCGTCTTTGCTGGGCGCCAGTCTGGATGGGCGCACCTGTCTTGCGCGGATGTCAATTGACTAGCAGGCAATTGGAGCGGTTGGAGTGGGCTGCAAAAGTTCGAAACGTGTTTAGAGTGGGGAGCCAAATTTTCGCTCGGCTGCCCGACCTGCCTACAAAACGCTCCCCACTCAATCGTTAACTGGCACGAATCATCAACCGTACTCAGGCGAAGTTGAAGTTTCTGGAGACCAGTCTCTCCAGCGCCCTCCAGGAGTCGAACAACGCGGCCCGTTCGGCAGCCCGCGTCCGGCGGCGAATGATGATCACGATGCCGTGATGGAGTTGCTTCGTTGCGAGATGGAGAAAGTCGTGCCGGTTGCACGTCAATAGCAGGCAGCCGCGCTCGTGGGCAAACTGGAGTACCTCTTCGTCGGAGGCGTCTTCAGCAAGGGCTTTGCGCAAGAGGATGACATGGTGGCCAAGTTGTTCGAGCAAATAGCTCAGATCCTCGGGCACCTCGTGATCGAGCAGGAACTTCACTCAGACGCGCGCGCCATTTGCTGGGTAACGAGCAAGTCGATCTCACCACGGTGGTCTTCATAGTAAGCGAGACACTCGTAAACCTGCGATCGAGTGAGTTGCGGGAAGCAGTTTGCCGTCATCGTTTCCACTGTTTCGCCACTCTGAAGCAAGCCAATGACATCGTGAACGGCAATTCGGGTGCCTTGCACGATGGCATGGCCACTCCGAACGCCCGCCGACCGGACGATGTAACGATAGGTTTCCGAGATCGGTCCCATGACCTGATGATACGGTCGGCCTTGCGACGTGTCAACGCGGGCCAAAGGAGGAAGAATAGCCGAGCCCGTTCGGGCGGGTTCAACCGGTCTGGGCTTCATCTTGGTAATTACCGAACCGCACTGTGAATCAATGGTTTGCGGACGCCGATTGGCGTGCCGGGGCTTCCTATTTCTTGCAATGTCGCGCAATCAATTTTGTGTCCGGACCGGACACATAGATAATAGATTGTTCTTAAGACATAGGTAGCACTCTTGGCACGAAGGGGTTTGAGGGGCTGCAAAGGTTTTTCCTCCAGATCGATGTACGATCGTATTCCATGAAACTGACGAGCCAGATGGCGTCGTCGACTTCCTTGAGGCCGACGGCCTGACCGGCGAAAGTGACGCTCAGATTGATTTTCTTGCGGTAAAGACACAAACGGCCGCAGCTCGTAACGACGACCGTGCGGTCGTGGAACGGGTTGCTTGAGCTTATCAGAATCGCGGGAACGGCCTATTTAAACGGTGTATACTTCAACTCACCGGGTGGCCGTGGGCCCGCCACCGGAAATTTCGTCTTGAGGAGTGACTCATGGCTTCTAAAAAACCGAGTCGAAGGGGGTTCCTAAGAAGTACCGGCGCAGTCGCCGGTTTCGGCGCGGCCGGCGCACACGTTGCCAGCGGACAAACGCAGGGGACGCCCGCCAAGAGAATCGACGAGCTCATAGCCTATGGCGACCGTTCGCGTTTTGTCAATTCGATCCGCGTGCCGGTGGCTGACAGGCATTCCCCAGACGAGTTCGGACTTACGTTTCACGTATTGACACCGCTTCAAGATTTGTATGGGATCATCACGCCCTCTTCACTTTTCTATACCGCCACGCACCGCGGCTCCTTTGTTCCCGACATAGATCCACGCGAGCATCGCCTGATGATTCACGGCATGGTGGAGCGGCCGCTGATTTTCACCATGGACGACTTGAAGCGCCTGCCCTATGAGACCCGCATTCATTTCATCGAGTGCCTGGGCAACCGAGCAAGGCCGGCGCACAAAACCGTTCAGGAAACGCACGGACTGACTAGTTGCGCCGAATGGACCGGCGTGTCGCTCGCGTTGCTGCTCAAAGAGGCTGGCGTTGAAAACGGGGCGTCCTGGATCGTAGCCGAAGGCGCGGAGGAAGTGAAGGGCGCATCGAGCATCCCGCTCGCGAAGGCGATGGATGACTGCCTCGTCTGCTACGCGATGAATGGCGAGCCGCTCCGTCCGCAACAGGGTTTTCCGCTGCGGCTGATGGTTCCTGGTTTCGAGGGCATTTATCAGATCAAATACTTGAGGCGAATCAAAGCCGTCGATCGATATTACATGACCTACGACGACTATGGGCATATCGATGCTGACCCGAAAGCCGCTGCGTTGACTCACCAGATTGGGCCAAAATCGGTCATCACGTTTCCTTCGGGGGGACAGAAGCTATCGGGTCCCGGCTTCTATGAGATAAGTGGGTTGGCGTGGTCCGGCGCGGGTGCGATCCGTTCTGTCGAGGTATCAACCGATGGGGGCCAGACGTGGAAAAACGCCGAGCTTCGCACGCCAGCATACAAAATGGCGCACGTTCGATTCGGATTGCATTGGAATTGGGACGGAAAGGAATATATACTGATGTCGCGCTGTACTGACGAACTGGGGACCGTCCAACCGACCCGAGCCGACGTCGCAAAATACTGGAACGAACCCGTGGAAAAGGTCCGGGTGCGAGGAGCGGACAATACGGTGCAGCCGTGGAAAATCGGTACCGACGGGAGCGTACGAAATGGACTCGCTTAGGCCTCTTTTCATTATCGTGGCCCTGGCGATTTGCCATACCGCCTGGCCGCAGTCGCCCACGTATGGCATCGGCAGGACGCCGACCGCAGAAGAGATCCGCGCCTGGGACATCGCGATCAGCCCGACGGGGAAGGAGCTTCCGGCGGGGCATGGCAACGCCAAAGAAGGTGCGACGCTTTACGTTCGCAAAGGGTGCGCGGGGTGCCATGGCGCGAACGGATCATCCCGAGGTCATTCGCCGACCCTAATCAGCAGCCAAGAGACGCACGCGATGACGAATTTGGTGCCCTGCCTCGCTCCTTGTGTGAACGATCGAAATACCATGGCTGTCCATTCACCATTTGCGACAACAATATGGGACTACATCAATCGCGGAATGCCGCTGGGGAAAGAGGGCTCGCTCAGCCCGAACGAGGTGTACGCGCTCACTGCTTTCCTGCTCTATAAGAACGGGGTTATCAAGGAAGACGAGGTGATGAACGAGCAGACTCTGCCGAAGGTCAAGATGCCGAATCACGATGGATTCGCGCTCCCGCCGGAGTGGAGGCCGGGAACGCCTAGGCTTCAAGGTTACCCCTGATTGTCGCGCACCGTTTTCCCGCGCGGCGAGCCGAAGAAATCACAGACGTGAATTTATGTTCCCAAGGCCGCTCTGTGTCGAAATGACGCAAACGTTGTGATAGCAGAGCGGCTCGATGCCACCGTGCTCCCCTTGTTGTGTGGCTGAAACAACAACTCGCGAAGGCGGAACGTCAGCCAGTGCCCTTTCATGGTCCCGCCTACTCGCCGATAGCTGAACACCATCGCGTCGAAATGCTGCGGGTACCTCTCGGCGACTAAAGTTTCCCGAAACGCAGGTCCGCCTGCGCCAGCGACGTGGCTAATAGAGTGTTCTTAGACTCCAGCGGCACGGTAGGTACGAACGCCGATCGCATCGGTCTTCCAGCCGCGGGCGCTGTTCTCACAAACCGAGACAAGTCCACCCTGTGAACTTATACTGGACTATAGAGAACAAGAAAGGGAAGCACTATGGTAAGGACATGGATCGTCTTACTTGTGACTGCCGTCTCGTTGTTGGCCGCGCCTTACCAGCAGCCGAAGAAGGGTTCGACGCCGGCAAAGTCAACTGCGAATAGCCAAGGGGCGAGCACTAGCTCGACTGCTTCGAAGTTGGTCGATCTCAATTCGGCCTCCCAGGAGGAGCTAAAGTCCCTACCGGGGATTGGGGATGCTTACGCCGCTGCGATTATCAAGAATAGGCCGTACGCAAATAAGCGCCAGCTACTTTCGAAGAAGGTGATCCCTCAGGCTACGTACAACAAGATTTCCGATCTCGTGATTGCGAAGCAGAGCAAGAAGTAAACGGCAGGCTAATTCTGGCCAGTCAGCCCAGCGCTTCGCGGATTTCTCTAGGTTGGCCGCTCGCTTCCGTTTCAACAGACGTCGTCTTCGCAAGGAGTTCAGGTAGGCACGATACCGACCTTTTAGGCCCGCGTTCGCGTCATCTTATCGCCGACCTACTCGATAGCCACTCGGCGGGAGCAAGGGCCGAATAGCCACGATTTTTGCCGGCATGAACCGAACAGGATTCTGATGTCTCCAGGCTTTGCATCAGATTTTCGCACCATCGAACTTAAAGTCGACTGGATGACCACATTGAACGTTAGTCGTGCCTTCATGAACCTGTGCTTCGCGAGTCTTCGCGATCTCCTCGCAATCTCTATTTTGTCGATTGCCGGCGTTCAGTGCGCCAGCGCGCGGATCACTCGAATCGTCATAACCACGGTGTAGTCACCGACGTTCGACGGCGTTCCCTTCGGGAGCGCCGGCCAATACGAGAAGCTCGTGCGACTAACAGCATCAGAACCGCGACGGCCCTAGCGAAAGCGCAAAAGACAGGCTTATTCGTCCCCTGTATTTCGTCCCTGTTCGTCCCTGCCTCGAACTCAGCAGTACTTAGCGTTCGAGATGCGCCGATTCGGTGATTCGGAGGTGCGAGGTTTCAAGTTTGTTTGTGCCGGTGCGCGACCGGTATTGCGAAGTGAGCACCGTGGAGCGTACCTGCGAGCGAAGTTCGCAGATTTCTCAGAAATCGCGCTGCTCGGGTTCTGTCAATGCGGCCATAGCCCAGTCGTCGATTACCAGCACATCAGTGCGCGCCAGCCGAACAAACAGATTACGTAGGCTCCCCATCGCCGCGGTCCGTCGGCAAGTCGCGAAACGTACTGAGCGCGAGTATACGACGTCGAGACCCATCACGGCATTCGCGGGAAATGCGTCGAGCGCATTTTTACCGCCAGTTCCTGCTAGACAACGAAGGCGTCGGCCATAGCAGCATGTCGACGTACGGACTGAAAATTGAGGACGGCCACTTGCTGGATAGCGGCGGAGCGGCCGGATCTGTTGTCGCGAGCAGCGCCGCGCTGGGCGGTGACGAGCCCGCCTGATCTTTTGCGACAACCATAAATACATGGGAAGAGGATGGCTGAAGGCTTGACACTGTATAGTTCGTGCTCGCGGTCGCGATACTGCTCCCATCCATGGACAAAATGTAGGTCGTATTGCAATTCGCCTGTTGAGGCACCGCACTCCACGATATGGAAATTGAGGTGGACGTTTTCGTGTTCACCGAAAGTCCGGTCGGAGCGCTCGGGACCGCCACGCAGTTTGCATAAGGCGCGGTCGCAACTGTCAAAGCTGCGCTCAATCCGGATACATTCCCGGCATTGTCGCGAGCGCGCGTAGCAAAGGTATGTTGCGTGCCCGCCACTAGGCCGGAAACAAGGAAGCTTGTGCCGCCCGTGGTTC
>DATGMH010000094.1:0-122590 GCA_035293725.1 Bryobacteraceae bacterium | reverse complement strand
GTCATACCACTGATCGCCGTTGAGGACTTCCTGGCTGACGATGTAGTACATCGTATTCGCGCTCAATACAACCGGAGATGCCAAGGCCGCGTAGGCGAAGTGGCCGGCCGTGCCTCCGGCGGTGTTGACCTGCGCCGAGGCGCCCGCCACATCCGTGCCGGTGCCGGCATTGACGATTTTCACCGTGTGCGTGCCACTATTGCCGGGCGCCACGATGCGGCCCAGCGAGAGCACGCTCACCGGCGAGGAGCCCACCGTGATGCTCATGCCCACCCAGCCGCTGAAATCGTTGCGGAGTCCGGACAGGGTCTGGGAGGTGACGAAATTGGTGCCGGGAGGCAGCACCGTGAGCGTAGCGGCGTTGCTGGTGACGTTGCCCTGAGTGTTGCTGACCAGGCAGCGGAACTGGGTGCCATTGTCGGTCAAGGCCAGCGCCGGCGTGGTGTAGGAGGCGGCGGTGGCGCCCGAAATGTTGCCGAATGTGCCCGCGCCGGAAGGCATGGATTGCCATTGATAGCTCAGTCCGCCGCCCGAGGCTGCAACCGTGAAGGTGGCGGTTTGACCGGAGGAAGCCGTGGCATTCACCGGCTGCTGGGTGATGGCCGGAGGAGCCGGCGGATTCAGCGTCACCAGGGCTGTGCCGGACTTGGTGCTATCGGCTACGCTGGTGGCCGTTACGGTGACGGTCTGCTGCGTGGTGATGGAAGCCGGGGCGGTGTACAGACCGGTGTTGGAAATGCTACCCAGCACCGGATTGATGCTCCAGGTGACGGCGGTGTTGGCGTTGCCGGTCACGGTGGTGTTGAACTGCTGCGTCTGGCTGCCGAACAGGCTGGCGGTGGGAGGCGCCACCGTCACCACCACTGAGATGGAGTACACGAAATCCACCGGCACATAGGGATGGCCGGCCGTGCCTGCCACCGGCGTGTACGGGCTGCCACTGCCGTAGACCGCGGCCGCGAGCGCAGCATCGGTGGTGGTCTGCACGCTGCCGTTGTTGTCGTACCACTGATCGCCGTTCAGAGTCTCCTGGCTGAGGATGTAATAAGTGGTGTTGGCGCTCAGCACCACCGGGGCGGCCAGGGCCGCATAGGCGAAGCTGCCGGCCGTGCCTCCGGCAGTGTTGAGCTGCGCGGACGCGCCCGCGATGTCGGCGCCGTTGGCGGTGACGATCTTTAGCGTGTGCGTGCCGGTGTTGCCGGGCGCCACGATGCGGCCCAGCGAGCTGACCGTCAGCGGCGCGGATCCCACCGCGACGCTCATGCCCACCCAGCCAGTGTAGTTATTGCGCAAGCTGCCCAGCGTCTTGGAGGTGACGAAGTTGGTCCCTGGAGGCAGAACATTGAGCAGGGCCGCGTTGCTGGTGGCGTTGCCCTGGGTGTTAGTGACGACGCAGCGGAACTGGGTGCCGTTGTCGGTCAGAACCAGCGCCGGCGTGGTGTAGGAAGCGGCGGTGGCTCCGGAGATGTTGCCGAAGCTGCCCGCACCGGACGGCATGGATTGCCACTGATAGCTCAACGCGCCGCCCGTGGCAGCCACCGTGAAGGTGGCGGTCTGACCTGTAAATACAGTTGCATTGCCTGGCTGTTGCGTTACTGTTGGGGGCGAGAGTGGATTCAGGCTGATTGTAGCGGTTCCGAATTTAGTATTATCCGCGACGCTTGTGGCTGTCACGGTCACGGTCTGAATGGAAGTAATGGAACCAGGAGCGGTGTAAAGACCATTCGCCGACATGGTTCCGAGCGTGGGGCTGATGCTCCAGATTACTGCAGTGTTGCTACTTCCGAGTACGGCAGCGGAGAACTGCCGCGTATCCGCAGCGAATAAATTCGCCGTCTGGGGAGTTACTGATACCGATACCGGAATTGTGTAGGCAAAATCGACAGGTCCGTACATGTGTCCGGGATCGCTGACAGGCGAGTATGGTGGTCCATATACAACACCGTTCAGCGACGCCGCAGTCGTGGTCTGTGCCGTGGTGGAACCGTCATACCATTCGTCTCCCGCATTGGTTTCCTGGCTAAGCACGTAATAAGTAGAGTTAGCGTTCAACTGGACCGGCGAAACGAGCGAGCCATATACAAACGATCCTGAAGCCGTATTCGCGGTGTTGACGGAAGCCGCTGCGCCGGCGACGTCATTGCCTGTGCTTGCGTCCACAATCTTCAAGTTGTGAGTGCCTGAGTTTCCGGCAGCTACGAAACGCCCCAAAGCAGTCACCAGTATGGGTGCATTCCCAATCGTGACGCTCATGCCCACAAAACCCGTGAAGGTATTTTGGAAGCTGCCAGGCACGGTGGAAACTACAAAATTCGTACCCTGCGGTACTACGGTGACGGAGGCCGCGTTGCTCGTCGCCGTTCCCTGCACGTTCGTGACGACACAACGATATTGAGTGCCGCTGTCGGTCAACGCCAGGGCCGGCGTGGTGTAAGAGGCGGCCGTGGCGCCCGAGATATTGCTGAATGCGCCGCCTCCGGACGGCATGGACTGCCACTGGAACGCAAGATTACCGCCAGTTGCGGTGATCGTAAGCGTAACCACCTGGCCGGCAACTACCGTCGCGCTCTGCGGTTGCTGAGTGATGGCCGGAGGAGCCGGCGGATTTAGTGTAACTGTAGCCCCGGCGGATTTAGTCGAATCCTTTACACTCGTTGCCGTCACGGTGACATTTTGGGTTGCGGGTATAGACGCCGGCGCGGTGTACAGGCCTGCAGTGGAAATCGTACCGACGCTGGGATTCAAGGTCCAGGTAACTGCTGGATTGATTGCGCCCGTAACGGTCGCAGTGAACTGTTGAGTCTCGTTGGGCCCCAACATGGCTGCGGTTGGAGCTACGGTCACGGAAACTGGACCAGTGTACTTGAAATCGAGAGGTCCGAATGTAAATGTAGGATCAACTATGGGAGTGTACGGCGCACCGGCGCCGTATACGGGCCCATTTACCACTGCCACATTGGCGGTATTCACGGCGGTGTTGTTGTACCACTGTTCCCCATTCTTAATTTCCTGGGTGAGGAAGTAATATGTGGCATTTGCATTTAGCGTGACGGGCGCAGGCAGATCGGAATAGATGTATTGCAAGGGGGTTCCGAGCGATGTATTGACGGAAGTGGCAGCACCGGCCAAGTCATTCCCTGTGGACGCGTCGACAATCTTGAGCGCGTGGGTCGCGGTATCGCCGGGAGCGACCATTCTGCCCAGAGATGTAACGATCAGTGGGGCGTTGCCGGTGGTGACGCTCATGCCAACCCATCCACTGAAGTCGTTCTGGAAGCCACCTAAAGTGAATCCGTTGACGTAAGTAACGGGAGTAGCAATCAAGGTCAGGGTAGCTGGGTTACTTGTCGCCGATCCCTGTGTGTTAGTCACAATGCAGCGGAACTGCGCGCGATCATCAGCCGCGGTTGTGATGGGGGTGGTATAGGAGAGGGCTGTCGCGCCGCTGATATTGCTGAACGCGGTGGCTCCGGGCGCCATGGACTGCCATTGATACGTGAGTCCGCCGCCTGTAGCGAGTACATTGAAAGTTGCGCTTTTGCCAACCACCACGCTGGTGTTTCGTGGCTGTTGAGTGAAGGATGGAACGGCTGGTGGATTCAAGGTAACATTCGCGGTGGTGGATTTGGTGGGATCCGCATTACTGGTGGCCGTGACGGTAATGTTTTGGGACGCCGTAATGCTTGAGGGGGCCGTATACAGTCCGCTAGAAGATATGGAGCCGACACTCGGATTGATGCTCCACGTGACCGATGTATTGGCAGAGGCCGTAACTGTTGCGCTAAACTGCACTGTGTCTGAAGCAAACAGAGGGGCGGAGGCAGGCGAAACCGACACAGTTACGGGAAGTAATGTGACGGTAGCCGTTGCTGATTTCGTACCGTCGGCCACGCTCGTTGCTGTCACCGCGATCGTTTGGGTGGATGGAATGGATGCGGGTGCCTGGTAAAGTCCAGCGCTGGAGATGCTGCCCACAGCCGGATTTAGAGACCAGCTTACTGCGGTGTTTCCGTTGCCTGTGACCGCCGCATTAAATTGCTGGGATTGCGAGGCGATCAACTGGGCGCTGGCTGGGGATATGGTGACCGCGACTGCGCGGACATATTGGAAATCGACCGGAACATAGGGATGTCCGGCAGTGGCCGTGGCCAAGTTGAACGGCGCGGCAGTGCCGTATGCGGCCGCGTTCAATAAGGCATCGGTTGTAGTTTGTACCGAGGTGTTGTTGTCGTACCACTGGTCACCGCCTTGTGTTTCCTGACTTAGCATGAAATATGACGTGTTCGCTTTTAACGTGATCGGTGCGGCGAAGGCGACGTAGGCGAACTTCCCGGACGCCAGGCCGCTGGTGTTGATGGAGACGGAACCGCCGGGCAGATCATTACTGCTGGCGTCGACGATTTTAACCGTGTGCGCCGCACTGTCACCGGGAGCTACCATTCGTCCGAGGGAACTCAGGACCAGGTCGGAACTGGCAATGGTAATCTGCATACCGACCCAACCAGTGAAGTTGTTCCGCAGCGCTCCCAGCGTAGTTGATGTGAGGAACGGCGAGCCAGCCGGCAAAACCGACAAGATGGCAGCGGCGCTGGTGACGGTGCCTTGGGCGTTGCTCAACACACAGCGGAACTGACTGCCACTATCGCCGAGTGCGACAGCGGGGGTTGTATAGGTCGCGGAAGTAGCTCCCAGAATATTTGTGAACGAAGTCCCTCCGAATGGCATCGACTGCCACTGATAATTCAGGTTGCCCCCAGTGCCCACGATGGTAAATGTTGCGGTCTGGCCGACGAAGACGGAGGCATTCTGAGGCTGCTGGGCCACGCCGGGCGGCGCGGGGGGGTTCAGAGTGATGGTCGTGCTGGCAGACTGGCTTGGGTCGGCAATACTAGTGGCGGTAACCGTGACAGTCTGCACGGACGCGACGGAAGCGGGCGCGGAGTAAAGTCCTGTGGACGAAATTGATCCAATATTCGGCGCGATACTCCAAGTGACTCCGGTGTTGCCACTGACTGTGGCCGAGAACTGTTGGGTCTGTGAAGGATAGAGCGCTGGATTTACCGGCGATATGCTGACAGATATCTGGATCTTGTACGAAAAATCGACGGGGACATAGGCGTGACCCGCCGATGGCAGGAAATTGTATGGGGCGCCTGTGCCGTATGCGACGCCATTCACCGTGCCGGCGTTGGTCGTTTGCAGGATTGTGTTGCCGTCATACCAGTTTTCACCGTTCTTGACCTCCTGGCTCAAGACGTAGTAAGTCGAATTGGCGTTCAACGTGACCGGGTTCACGAGATTCGCATAGACAAAAGTTCCGATCGTTCCACCCGCTGTATTGACGGTGGCAGAGCCGCCCGGGACGTCGTTCCCGGTACTGGCGTCGACGATCTTGACCGTGTGCATACCGGTATTGCCGGTTGCGACGATGCGGCCGAGAGCGTTGACCGAAAGCGGAGTGCCTGCAATGGTGACGCTCGTTCCGACCCAGCCGGTAAAGTCGTTTTGAAGGGCGCCCAGGGTGGCGGAAAGCACAAAGTTGCTGGCCGGGGCGCCCACAGTTAGCGACGCCGAATTACTGGAAACAGAGCCTTGCGCGTTCGTTACCACGCAACGGAACTGAGTTGCGTTGTCGGTCAATGCCAGCGAAGGGCTGGTATAAGAATTCGAGGTTGCCCCGGCGATATTACTGAACGAGTTCGCACCGCTTGGCATCGATTGCCACTGGTAACTGAGCCCGACTCCTAGGACGCTGACGCTGAACGTAGCGGTCTGACCTGCCGAAGTAAGTACGTTTACAGGCTGCTGCGTTATGATCGGAGGCGAGGGAGGCAGGAGTGTCACCACGGCGCTGCTGGTTTTGCCCGGATCTGCGACGCTAGTAGCAATCACGTTGACGGTCTGTTGCGAGCTGACCGATGATGGCGCCGTAAAGAGGCCCGTTGAGGACACTGTGCCGGCTGCCGGATTGAGGGACCAGGTTACGGCTGGATTTCCCGTTCCGGTTACGGCGGCAGCGAACTGTTGCGTTTGCGAACCGAACAAAGTGGCAGTGGTAGGCGATACAGCAACGGTCACTGGAACGAGAGTGACGGCTGCGGTGCCTTGCTTGGTGGAGTCGGCGACACTGGTTGCGGTGATGGTTATGGTTTGCGTGTTCGAGATGAGAGCGGGCGTCGTATAGAGTCCGGAGGCCGAAATACTACCGACAGCCGGATTGATAGTCCAGGTAACGCTATTATCGCCAACGCCGCTGACCGTACCCGTAAATTGCTGCGTCTGGCCGGCAAACAGAGTAACCGTAGTAGGCGACACGTTGACGGCCGCGTACTTGAAATCGACCGGACCATAGAGGCGTGCAGGGGTTCCCCCGACGGCCGTATAAGAAGAGCCGGAACCGAACACTGAGGCGAGCAAGCTGGCATCAGTGGTCGTCTGCGCAACAGTGTCGTTGTCGTAGAACTGGTCGCCACCGCTCGTTTCCTGCGTCAATACATAATATGTGGCATTTGCTGCCAATGTGACGACGTTGGTAAACGCGCCATACACATAAATTCCGGGCGTGACACCGGCGGTATTGATGGTTATGGATGAGCCAGGGACGTCCGTGCCATCGCTCGCGCTAACAATCTTCATGAGATGGGCAGCGGTGTTTCCTGGCAGAACGAGCCTGCCGATGGATCGAACGGAAAGTGGGGCCGATCCTATGTGAATGCTCATACCGACCCAACCGGTAAAATCGTTGCGGACGTGGCCCAGCGCCGTAGATGTAATAAAGCTGGAGCCCGGAGAAAGGACCGAGAGTGTGGCTGGGGTACTTGCTGCAGTCCCCTCCGGGTTGGTGACAACGCATTGGAATTGCGTCCCGTTGTCGGATAGAGATGCGGGTTGGGTTGTGAAGGTGGTGGATTGGGCGCCTGCGATGTTGGTGAACGACGTCGCGCCGGGGGCCTTGGTTTGCCATTGATATGTTAAAGCAAGACCTGTGGCGGTGACGGCAAACGTTGCGGTTGATCCGGCATAAGACGTAACACTGACAGGCTGACTCGAAATCGCCGGCGGATCGGGGCTAAGCGCAATCGTACCGGTTGCGATTTTTGTCGTGTCGGCATTGGCCGTGGCAGTTACGGTTATGTTCTGGAGAGAACTGATGAGCGAGGGAGCGCTGTACAGGCCAGTGGTGCTGATCGATCCAGTGCTGGGCGAAATCGTCCAGATGACGGATGTATCCACAGCGCCACTGACGGTAGCCGTGAACTGTTGCGTTTGTCCACCGAAAAGTGTCTTCGAGGCCGGGGCGAGAGTAACGGAAACCGGGACCAGGGTGACGCTGGAAGTCGCGGATTTCGTTGGATCGGATGCGCTGGTCGCGGTGACCGTAACGACTTGCTGGGCCGAGATGGAAGCGGGCGCGCTATATAGTCCCGAGGATGAAATGGAGCCTGCGCCGGAAGGGCTTATCGCCCAGCTCACGGCAGGGTTGCCGGTTCCCGTAACAGTGGCCGTAAATTGCTGCGTTTGGCCGCCGAACAAAGTCGCGGTGGTCGCATTCAGGGTCACGACCACCGGTTGCAAAGTTATGGTTCCACTAGCTGCGACAGCGCTGTTGACGGTACTCGTTGCGGTGACTGTCACGGTTTGCGCGCTGGAGATGATGGCTGGCGCGGTGTAAAATCCGCTGGATGAGATGACGCCCGCGGCCGGGGAAATGCTCCATGTCACGCTGCTGGATATGCCCGCACTGCTGACTGTGAATTGTTGCGTTTGCGCCTGATATAGGGACACGGCGGTGGGGCTGATCTGGAGCGAAACGTACTGCAGGTTCACGGGCACGAAGGAGTGGGTCGCTGAACCGGGCACGGTCGAGTATGGCGGCCCGCCGCTGGCGGCGGCGAGGACTGAAGCGTCGGTGGTAGTTTGCACGAGTGTATCGCTGTCGTACCATTGATCTCCACCTTGGGTCTCCTGGCTGAGCAAGTAGTACGTCGAATTCGCCTGCAAAGTGACCGGAGACGCGAGGGTACCGAACAGGAAATTACCGGCTGTCGCGCCAGAGGTGTTCACGGTAACGTTCGCGCCACTTACGTCCACGCCGGAGGCGTCAACGATTTTGAGTGTATGGGTACCGGTGTTCCCCGGTGCTACCAATCTGCCGAGAGCTGTGACGATAAGTGAGTTTGGGCCGATATTGAGGCTGAGGCCGTACCAACCCGTCGCATTATTTCGTAACGTTCCCGGTGTAGTGGCAGTGATTAGGGTAGTGCCAGGAGGAACGACCGTCAACACAGCGGCATTGCTCGTGAGAACTCCCTGGGAGCTAGTTGCGATGCAACGGAACTGTGTCCCGGTGTCGGAGAGAGATGTGGTTCCCGTAGTGTAAGAGTTGGACGTTGCTCCCGCTATATTGGTGAAGGCCGGAGCACCGGGAGCCATGACCTGCCACTGGTATGTCATGCCGAGGCCGGAGGTGCTGATAGTGAATGTTGCCTGTTGACCTGAGAATACGGTTGCAGCCTTGGGCTGCTGGAGAATTGCAGCCTGTGGATCGATCGTAATACTGGCCGTTGCCAGGACATTCGCGTCCGCGGTGCTTGTCGCCTGGACGGTCACGGTCTGGGATGAGGAAACAGATGCGGGGGCGGTATAAAGACCTGTAGACGAAATCGATCCGAGTAAAGGCGATACAGTCCAGATCACGGCGGGACTGATGCCCACGCCAACGGCCGTAAATTGCTGGGTCTCGCCAGCGATCATAGCCGCAGACGAGGGCGCGACGTGCAGCGCTACATACTGCAAATCCACGGGACCATATGTGTGCCCGCTGGAGAAGATCGGGATGTTGTACGGAGCGCCGGTCCCGAATACGGCGTTCACGAGCTGAGCATCGGTGGCGGTCTGAGCCGAAGTGCTGGCGTAGTCGTACCAGCCGTCGCCACCTTTCGCTTCCAGACTCAGGATGTAATAAGTAGAGTTTGCGTTAAGGGTGAGTGGAGCGGGCAGTGGTCCGTACACGAAAGTACCGGATGTAGCGCCGGATGTATTCACGATGGCGGGAGCGGAGAGATCCCCGCCGGTGGAGGCATCTACGATCTTCAGAGAATGCGAGCCGGAATTCCCAGGCGCGATAATCCTTCCCAGAGAACTCACGACGAGGGGGGAGGGCCCGACCGTGATGCTCATACCCACCCAGCCGGTAAAGTCATTTCGTGTTGAGCCTAATGAAGTGGAGGCAATGAAATTGACACCGGTTGCGAGCACGGTCAGGGTGGCGGGGGAAGTTGTCAGCGACGCGATCCGGTTGCTCACAATGCATTGGAACTGCGTGCCATTGTCGCTGGCTGAAGCTGGATTCGTAGTATACGAACTCGATGTCGCGCCTGCAATAGTAATAAAAGCAGTTCCGCCCGGGGCCATTGACTGCCACTGGTAAATAAGGTTTGGGCCGGTGGCTGAAACCGAAAAGGTGGCGCTCTGAGTGGTGAATATGGTTGCGCTCTGCGGCTGTTGGGTGATGGAAGGTGGGGCCGGAAGGCTCAGCATGACACTGGCGCTAGCGGACTTTGTAACATCGGCGACGCTTGTGGCCGTTACCGTAATTGTCTGATTGCTCGACACGGTTGCGGGCGCGGTGTAGACACCCGCCGCCGAAATAGACCCGACGTTCGGATTCAGACTCCAAGTTACGGACGAGTTGCGGGCCGCCACGCTCGCGGTGAACTGCTGTGTTTGACCGTCCGACAGGTTTGCGGTCGTTGGTGCTACGGTGATGGTAATCGGAGCTGAGAAGTCGACTGGGCCGAAGCTGTGACCGGCGCTCGCGATTAGGTTGTAGGGGGCAGCCGTGCCGTACGCAGGCCCATTCAGGACCGCGATCGCGCTGGTTTGAACAGTGGTGTCCAGATCGAACCACTGATCGCCGCCCTGCGCTTCTTGCGACAAAAACAGGTATGAGGCATTAGCCGACAGAGTGATCGGGTTGAATAGAGCGGCGTAAGCGAATGTACCGGCAGTGACGCCCGCTGTGTTCACTGTTGCAATTGCGCCCGGAATGTCATTGCCTGTGCTGGCATCGACGATTTTGACGGCGTGCGTTCCGGTGTTGCCTGCGAGAACTATACGGCCAAGCGCAGTGACAACCACAGGAGCCGGGCCGGTGTTTATACTCATGCCCACCCACCCTGATAAGTCATTGCGGGGAGTACCCACCACCGCGCTCGCAATGAAAGTTCCGCCTAATCCTACGACCTTGAGCGTGGCAGCGGAGCTAGTGGCACTTCCCGATGTATTCGAAACGATGCATCGATATTGAGTGCCCGTAATTGCGGTGGTAGTCGCGGAGACGGTATATGAGCTGGATGTGGCTCCACCTATGTTTGTAAACGAATTCGCGCCAGAGCCCATCGATTGCCACTGGTACGTAAGCGATCCTCCGACAGCATTGACCGAGAAGGTGGCTGATTGGCCGACCATAATAGCGGTAGCCTGGGGCTGAGTGGTGATAATAGGCTTTACGGGGGCACTAATTGTCATTGCAACACTGCCAGATTTTGTCGGATCTGCAGTGCTGGTAGCAATTACGCTGATAACTTGCGTGCTCGCGATGGGTGATGGCGCCGTATAGAGGCCTGAACTGGAGATTGTTCCGACAGTTGGGTTGATACTCCAGGTCACCCCGGTCGTGGTCGTATTGGTGACCGCAGCAGTAAACTGCTGGATTTGGCCATCGAAGACCGTGACATTGGGCGGTCCCACAGATACGTTAACAGGAAGGAGAGTGATAGTCGCCTGGGCCGATCTCGTATTATCGGCCGTGCTGGTGGCGATAACGGAAACATTTTGAGTTGAAGGGATAAGCGCAGGGGCAGTGTAGAGCCCCGTCGAAGAGACAGAGCCGACCGTCGGCGAGATACTCCAGACGACAGAGTTCGCGAGTCCCGATACGTCTGCGGTGAACTGTTGTGATTGACCCGCGTACAGGGAGGCGGCGGGCGGAGAGACGCTGATCACTGTGTAGATGAAATTTAGCGGCACATAGAGGCGGCCGCCTGTGAGAAGAGCTTCACTAAAAACGTTATTGCTGGTATAGACGGAATTGCCCAACAAGCCGTCAATCGTGGGCTGGCCGGTCGTATCATTGTCGTACCACTGATCACCACCCAGCGTCTCTTGGCTCACTATGTAATACTTTGCATTGGCGTTCAATGTGATGCGCGCGGGCAGGTTACGGTAGAGATAGGTGCCGACCGGGGCGCCGGCGGTATTGATCGTCACGGATCCGCCGGGAACATCTGCGCCAGCCGCTGGGTCAAAGATCTTGAGTATGTGTGTGCCCGTATTTCCGGGAGCGATAAAGCGGCCCAGTGAAGTAACCACAAGAGGCGCATTGCCCACAAGGACGCTCATCCCGACCCACCCACTGAAATTGTTACGGAGAGTTCCGGGAGCCTGAGAAACGAGAAATGGAGTGCCGGCGGACAACACGGTCAGGGTGGCTGCGTTGCTGGTTACGGAGCCCTGCGGATTAGTAATTACACAACGATACTGCGTGCCATCGTCGGCCAGAGCGAGGACTGGCGTAGTGTAGAAGCTGGCGGTTGCGCCGGCGATGGCGGTGAACGCGCCGCCTCCGGCCGGCATCGACTGCCATTGATAAGTGAGCGAGCCCCCGCTAGCAGAAACAGTAAGAGTCGCGGTCTGCGCCACGAAGACGGAGGCGTTCCTGGGCTGTTGCGTGATTGTCGGCAGCGCGGACGGATTAAGGGTGACGGTAGACGATGAGGAGGTGACATTATCTGCCGCGCTCGTGGCCGTCACGGTCACGTTTTGCTGAGTACCGACGGAGGCTGGCGCAGTGTATAGACCGGAAGCAGAAATACTTCCTGAATTGGTAGGATTGATGCTCCATGTGACCTGCGAGTTGGAGGTACCAACCACGGATGCGCTGAACTGTTGCGTCCCGGAAGCAAACAGGCTCGCTGTTGCAGGCGTGACCGTAACTGTAATCGGAGTGAGGGTGATGGTGGCGGTGGCGGTTTTGGTAGCATCCGCTTGACTGACGGCAGTGACGATAACAGTTTGCTGGGTCGTAACGGAAGCCGGGGCGATGTACAGACCACTCGATGAGATGGTACCGAGAGCTGGGTTGATCGACCAGGAGACGGGCAGATTGCTGGTAAACTGCAGATTTTGGCCAGCCCGTAGTGCCGCTGAGGCGGGGCTGACGACAACGGGGGCCGTCGGCAGTAATCCGTAGGCAACCAGTTGATTGCTGAATGTCGCCACATATACTTTGCCGTTGGCGATTGTGGGAGGAGCGAATTTAGCCAGGTTTCCGAGCGAATCGCGAGCCGAGTTCTGGTCGCTGTTCCAGAGCTCATTGGCCAGATTCGTGGCATCGAAGGCGTGAAGCGTTCCGGCAACCGCGCCCGCATTGACCGTGGATGCCCAGACGACTCCGGTGCCCGTTGTGGTTCCGTTGGATGAAACACTAAGTCCGATGGGATAACTAGAGGTAGTCTGGCTGCTGGATGTCGGTGTGGTCTGAAACGTGCCGTTGAACGAGTAAGCCTTAAGATGGTCGCCGTTGGGCCAGGCGTAGAGCGTGGGATTGGAAGCATTATCCCAGTAAGCCAACCCGCTAAAAATGCCGCCACCGCCGCCCAATGTCTGCACGATCTGGCTGTTACCCGGCGACTGATGGCCTAAGCTCGTGCGATCGGCGATATAAATGATTCCGTCTTTTCCACCGGCAGCGATCAAGTTTGTGCGGGGGATCAAAATGGGTCTGGATGAGCCCAGATCGAAATCGATCGCGTTCAGGGAATCATAGTTGTAGGTTGTGAAGTAGTCAGCAATTGCGAGCCCAGCGCCCGCCGTCAATCGGAGAATGCTGTCACCGAAGTTGGTGACGCCGTCCCAGGGTCCGTTGCCCGTCACTGCGTAAATGGACCCGTTTGAGTCGGCAGCCAAGCCACCGCCCGATTGCCAGATGCCTCCGCGCTGACCTGGCGCAATATTCAGGACCGCTACTTGCTGTAGTGTGGACGCATTATAGGCGAAGATCCAACCGTGGTAAGGATCCATATCCGCATAGGATGCGAACGCAAAATAGAGAACGCCATTAGAAAGCAGTAGTGCCGTACGCTGGAGCTGGTTAATGGTGTTGAAAGTGATCGAGCCATTGACACTGTCGTATCCGGACCCGCCAACCACGGCCTGGATGGACACGGGACTGCCGGGTTTTTCAGCGCCTGTGCGGTTATCTAACGCATGGAGTTGGTAAGTAGTTGTGCCGGCTACGGAGGCGAGGGCGACAGCATAGAGCGTGCTCGTAGTCGTGTCGATGACCGGAGTGCTGAGAATGCCCTGTTCGGTCGTAAATTGATTCAGCGGGACAACGGGTGTGCCGAGACTGGTTTGCCACAGGGGAGCTGTCGCATTAGGATCATCCGCGTCGAACGCGAAGACGGTATTATGCATCGTGGCGACATACACGACATTATGCGTGCCTGCGGCTGGGATAGTCACGCTGGGCACATAAAGCGGCTGGGCGTAAATAACGCCATCTACGCTGCGCGAATACACTTTTCCGAACTGACTGACGTTCACGTTGCTCGTGTTCAGTGTGGTCTCAGCGAGATTTGCAGCAGTACGGCTATTGTCGTTTTGCGCCGTACTGACCGTAACCTGTGCGTGAATGACGCCGCAAGCTATTGAAAAGAAAAATAGGGCACGTCTACTTATGAATATCAACCCATCCTCCAACTGCCACCACGAGGTGTCGAGCCCTTCTCAAGACCTCACGGTCTCAACTACGCTATGCAAGAGAAGCGTGTAACACCCAAAGTACCGGGTACTGAGCCGAGCCGAGCAAAGGAACAAAGGGATTAAGGTTCCTTCGGGCGAATCTGACCCGCATAATGACTGATAAAAAACTCAATTCTGGCGATAGACTCTAGGAAATTGTTATACTAAGCCGATAGACGGGTATGGTCCTGAAGAAGCGCATCAGGCACTTATGCTTTGATCTGTTATATTACACGCGCGCTTTCCATATCATGCAGGGTCGCCGGAGCGGCCTCGGCGTAATTTTCCTGTTGCACAGAGTGGTGCCTGAGGGTACTCCGATTCTTGCCACAGATCTTTCGATTCAGAGCGATTTCCTGGACCAGATGCTCGATTACATCCGTCGGCTTCGATGGGAGATCATCAACCTTACGGAAGTGCGCAGGAGAGTGGTTGACGGCAAGAAAGGCGCTCATTTCGCTTGCTTTACCTTTGACGACGGCTATCTGGACAATCTCACGATTGCGCTGCCGATCTTTCGTAAGCACAACGCACCCATGTGTGTCAACATAACGACAGGGCTAATCGATCAAACGCATTTCCTTTGGTGGCCTGTTTTAGAACACATGGCGCTGAGTCGCGATCGAATTCAGACACTCGCGACCGGCGATCACGAAGTAATACGGAACGAGACGCGCGAAGAACAGACGCTTACGTTCAAGACATTCTCTCCGCTATTGCGTGGATCCGAACAGGAGAAAGCGAAGCTTCAGGAATTATTCCGTGTGAACGGGGTTGACCCCGAAGCAACGCTCAGGCCGTTAATCCTAAGCTGGCAGCAAGCCCGGGAACTGGCAAGCGACCCACTGGTTGAGATTGGCTGCCACACGGTGTCTCATCCTCCGCTGGCAACCATCAAGGATGACGAACTGGTCCGCGAACTCGCCAGTGCCAGGGAACGGCTGCAGGAGCAATTAGCCGTACCAGTGCACCATCTTTCTTATCCTTATGGCCGCAAGGCCGACTGCAGTTCGCGGGAGTTTCGAGTGGCGCGAGAGCTCGGTTTCCATACGGCTACGACGACCCGGCCGGGCAACATATTTCCAGCACACAAAGACCACTTGACGGCGCTCCCGCGGGTGAACATACCTGGAGGCGATCGTGCAACTCTGCGGGTGATCCGCGAAGGTCTATTTGGCGAGAGCCTGCGTCCGAACTATGCGCCCGCACTGGTTACAGACTAACCTCAGGGAAAAATGGCACGATGTATGAAGGTGAACGGGTTCAGCTCAAACGGAAAAAATGAACAGCACAATTGATGCGATGCGGGATTTTGTCCACACCAGGATCCGGGAGGCGGCCAAAGCAAACTGGCAGCCGGTGCCCGAACCGACGGACGATTTCAATCTGGTTGAATCCGGGTTGTTCGACTCGCTGGGATTCGTCGCACTCCTCTCCGCCATGGAAAACCAGTTTCACTTTACAATGGATCCGGCCGAACTGGAATCCGAGGATCTCTCGATATTGAGAAACCTGCTGCAAGCGGCCATGCGTTCAGCCGCCGGAAGCACCGAAGCTTCGCAACATGCGCGGTAGGTAAGCGCGCTATTGCTGCCGTCATCGGGATCGCGCACAACGGGTCCGAATCAGATTTGTCTGCCGAATGCCCATAGCAAAGACCGGACTTTGGATCGAGACGATCCCAGTCAAAAAACTATTCACATTCTTCTGCGAATTTGCCGCGAACGCACAAGGCCAGCGACTGTCACCGATTTCGAAATACAGGGCGATCTCACAGTCACAAAACCCGTGCGCCGATAATAACGATGTGGGATTGTTAGTGGCATATTATGACGGCCTGTGTGTCGGTTACCAGGGCGTCCTACCAGGGTGGCTGCGGACCGCTAAAGGCTTGGCTAAGGTCTACTGGGGGACTGGCTCATATGTCTTGCCTGAATTCCGCAAGCGATTGGTGGCAGTTCATTTGATCAGGAAACTGATCTCTCTTCGAAAAGACCTCATCGTCACTTACTTTAACAAGTCTTTAGCCGATCTTTTGATCGGAATGCATTTCCAAGAATTACCGCCGTTGGAATACCTCACGGTACGCCTGGACCGTCTGGATTGCGTAACGCATCAATTCCGCCGGTTGTATGGCTCGGAGAAGCGCTGGCCGCTACTACGCCGGACCGCCGATATCCTTGCTAGAGTCTCGCGGCGTGCGTGCTATCCGCCGCTGCGTGCGGCGTACTGTAGAAGCTGGGCGCAGCGGTCAGAGCGGGCCCTGAAAGAAATCGATTGGCGACAAGATCCCGCCGGAGAGCTGACAGTAGACGACAGGAGCATACCGGATACGACGCCTGGATTCGGACGAGACGCGGAGGCCATCAATTGGATGATGACCTTTCCCTGGATTCAGGAAAATGGACCGGCGACTAATCCCCCTTACTTCTTCTCGGAGTCTTATGATCTGTTTCGCTACATGACGTTGTATCTCATGGACAAGGACGCAACCCAGCGCGGGTATATGGTTCTGTCGCGAGCGATCGAAAAGGGCGAGCGTAGGCTGAAGGTGCTCGATTTCCGCTGCGGTGCGGAAGATTATAGATCTTTGTTTTGGCTCGTTAGCAAATTTGCGGCTGAGTTCCAAGCGGATGAAATTGAACTGCCCAGGGAGTTTGAACAGTATGCTGCCGGCCTGCCATTCGGCTCGGTCATCATGCGAAAAGAGCGAAGACGGTATTTGTGCTATCCATATGCAAAAGACAGTCCGTTAAGTACGGCTCTCGATACCTTAACGCTCCGGCTCACCGACGGTGATAGCCCGTTTACGTAACCGCCGCATCGGTGCCGGCGCGGCCTAGCGCTTGCAACACACGAACGGCATCCGCACCGCTAAGCACACGATGATCATACGTCGCTCCGAGCGTCGCGGTGCCCGCCACGGGAGCTGTATGGGCGATCATAAGGGCAGTATGCGGCGCCAGAATCGGTACGTGGCGTGTCACGGGCCAACGAGCCATACTACTCATGGCGATGGTTGCACCAGAAATCTGTTCAGGACGCAGGGTATTGTTCAAGGCAGATTGCTGGAGTTCACTAAGCTTTTTCACAAATTCAACTTCACCCAGCTGTTCCGCTTCCTGCACAACAACGAGGGAAAGCCTTTCTCCAACTTGCACCAGAAAGCCAAGATTGACATGGTCGTAAACATACTTGTCGCGGCGTGACAGCGTGCAATTGATCTCAGGATGTTCTTTAGCCAACTGAACCAGGCGCCATGCCATCAAAGAGACCAGAGGGCTCACGGCCAGTTTATTTAATTTACGAAAATCCCTAGCGTATGTTTCCCAAGTGGATGAATTATAAGAGATCTCAAGGTACGCGGCAGCGGCTTGTTCCCGGTGCCATTCAACCGTCCGAAGCATTCCGGCCTGATCGGGGGTTAATCTTACGCGTTTTCCAGAAGATGGAGGAGATATGTCCTTATTTTGGATCGGAGCAGTGGCTCTCCGATCGAGCTCTAGACCGTGCGATTCGATATAGGCTTGGACGTCCTCGGCGGTCAACGTTTCGGCAGCGTGGGTTACTTGCGAAGCATTTAGGCCATATTGCGACAGTAGCAACGCCGCCTTCAGGCTGATTTGTCTCTCTTTTGAAATCCCACTTGTCAGCGCGGCTGGGGCTGAGGGAATTGATTCATGCGGGTCGGATCCGATCCAGGCTAAGGTCGAGCCTACGGCGATCTCATCGCCCTCTTTGGCAGTGAACGCGAGCAGATACCCATCTTGTTCGGCTTCAACCGTAAATACAGCCTTCTCAGTCTCGATATCCGCGATCGGGGTACCTTGACAGACGCTGGCACCCACCTCGGCCAAGACCTTGATCAAGCGAACCGTGTCGTCGTTGTTGTTAACGCGCGGGGTAAGTAGTGGGGTAACCATGGAGCAGCGACCCCTAGCAGGTAAGCTCAGCCAGCAGCGCACGCGAAATCTGCTCGAATAACTCGGCCTCACCTGGAAGCACTTCCGCCTCCAGACTGCGCGCGGCGGGGATCGGGATAGGAGGCGAGCCGACCCTTTGAAAGTTGCCTTGATACCCCGACTCGGCCAGTGCCGCGCCCAACTGAGCGGCGAATCCGTAAGAGTGCCCCTCTTCAAAGACGACGATGCGAGCCCTCGAAAGGAGTTGACGAACCAGCGATTGCGGGAGCGGCGATAGAAGCGATGGAATCACGATTTCGCTTGCAATGTCCTCGTCACGCAGCCTAGATGTGACAGACTCGACCACTCCCACAGCTCCCCCATAGCAGACGAACGTTATATCCGCGTCCTGGGCCCCTCCGATTAGCGTAGGAAAGAGCTGATTTGTTGTGTCAGATTCATTGTTTTCCAGAATCCTGTAGTGCGCGGCATCGACCTGCTGGCCATAGAGAAGTTTGTGTTCAAAGAACACGGTTGGGTAAGACCATTCCAGAACGGCATTTCTCAGCACCCTGCCGACGTCATGCCGGTTACTTGCGAACACCACGGTCAATCCCGGAACGGCGGTGAGAAGTGTTTCGAGGCTTTGGCTATGGGTAGGCCCGTAACCTCGGCGGCCGCCGCTGGGTGTACGTATGACCAGCGGGACTCGCACGCCCTGAAACATACCAGGAAATTTGACCGCATGATTGAAGATCTGATCCAAGGCTAACGTGACAAAGTCGGCAAACATAATCTCGACTATTGGCCGGAATCCGGCCAGAGCGAGGCCGATACTAGCTCCGACTACGCCAGCTTCGCTGATGGGCGTCGAGATTACCCGCTCCGGGAAGGATGAACTCAATCCCGCGGTCACTTTAAATGCACCGCCGTATGGGTCATGTAGATCTTCTCCAAGCAGCACGACCTCGGACGCCTCTGACAAAAGCTGGCGCAGCGCCGTATTGAGAGCACCCCTTACCGTCTGGCTTTGTGGCGGGCGGTCTTCTGCCGATGTAGGCAGCTTAGCTACGGAGAAAATATGTTTTGGAATTTCACGAAATCGCGCCTCCGCGGACTCCAGTGCGGCGCGATGCGCGGTCGTAACGAAATCGCTGGTTGCGGCATCGATAGACTCACGGTCCGCAACCGACATGAGTTTTCCCAGATTTACGAGCGGGTCGCGGGCTCGGATTTCTTCGATTTCACGTTGCGGCCGGAGGTCATCGCCCTTGCTATGAGGCCCAAGCCTTCTGGTATCGATTACCAAAAAACCCGGGTGGCGTGATTCTCGAACTTCCCAGACGATGCTTTCAGCGCTCGTCAGGAAATCCGCAGAGGAATCATCCAGCCGCCAAGTTCGCAACCCGAATGCAGCACCTCTGGCATCGATTGAGCCACCGATTGTTTCTGCCGTTGGGGTGGTTTGCGCGATCCCGTTATTCTCGACTACAAAAAGCAACGGAAGATCCCAAATCGACGCCAAGTTCAGACTCTCGTAAAGCAAACCCTGACCGAGCGTTCCGTCGCCCACTATTACGACGGCTATGCCCCGGCTCCCGCGGCGCTTGAGTGCGAGCGCGTGCCCGACTCCAATAGCAGTCATGCCACCCTGCACGCCGTTACTGTGGAAATTCCGGTATGCCAAATGCTGGCTTCCGCCGACTCCGCCGCAGACGCCCGCTTCCCGTCCCATAATTTCGGCGATGAGGCCAACAAACGCCCCGGAATAGGTTAGAAAGTGACCGTGATTGCGGTGATTCGAGAGCACGACATCGTCGGGACAGGATAACGCGCGAACTACGGCCATTTGACACATTTCCTGGCCCAGACAGGTATGGGTCGTCCCGGAGAGCAAACCTTGCGTGAACAGCTGGAGCAGCAGCTCCTCCGTTTTGCGAATGAGAGTGCAGAAAGAGTACGCCGATCGGGGGTCAACGTCGATAACCGGCTTATCCCACTCGTTTCGTTTGAAGAAATTAGATTCCAAGTGGAACCACGGTGCCTTATGGCCGGACCTTGATGCCAAGAAGGCCGAATTTCTTGAAACACCGTTATACAATGTGATTTCCTTTACTTTGATACACGCGGTGCCCTGACTCGCACCGGCCTCAATCGCAAACACTGACGTCGATCTTAGCGATAAATCCCACGAACCTGTGACATGGGGGCTGCCGAAGACACCTGCTGATAGGAGCCGCCTGAAGGTTGAGAAAACAAGTGAACGTAGTAATCGGTCGTTCCAGCTCGATGGAAATCCGCGAGCTCATCGCGGTCGCAGGGGCAGTTTATGACCAGAGCCTTGACGCCGGTGTGGGCTAGGCTGGAAATCGCTTCGGACCGCACACGACCATCCACGGACCAAAATGCGGCACTATCCGGAATTTCAGCAACGGTTTGCAGGCGCAGGATGCGCGCCCACCAGTAGTTACTCTGCGCATCAAAGCGGGCGGGGCGCAGCCATGCGATCTTGTTGCCGGGATTCAGACCGCTACTCCGCAGGCCGTCGGCCACCTGAGCCGCCACGTTAAAATCAGCGCCAGTATTGCGGGGCGCAAGAAACTCTCGAACGTGTAAAGAGGACGTTTCGGCGAGGCACTCCATACCTAACTGGAACAGAATGAATATTGAGACACCTGAAACCATCGCGCTGAACCAGCGCCTGTCTTCGGCAGAGGCACTTTGGCACAAAGCGGCAAAAACCCCAAGGATCAGCAGTACGATCATGGGAGCAACATGCCGGTTCTCAACGTGAACGCTCACATACATCGCCAGACCTATGACGGGCACCGTCCATACGATCCAGTGCGCAATGACTCGTTTGAGCAGATTCTTCCGTCGAAATTGCCAAATGCACAAGATCAGAACGGCGACGGGCACTGCCGGAAGGAGATGGAAGAAGGCATTGTAATAAACATACAGGTTCTCCTTAGATTGGCGGAACATTCCACGAAGATCTAAACGCGGACTAACGCCCCGAAACCAAGCAGGGGGATCGTACCAGTATGGATACGTGCCGCGATGTGGAACGGTGAGTAGGTAAACACTAGGGTGCGCGAACAGCTGTTGAGCGGGATAATTTCCCGTCTTGTTTTCGTGCGTAGTCGCAGATTGCCAATAAAACCGGGGCACAGCGTTCGTGTAATACAGATAATTCACGGCCGCGCTCTCGCCAAAGGTCAGGTGTCCCTGGCTTTTGGACAATTGATAGATCAGAGGAGAGCTTATGAATGAGAAGATCGCCGCAGCGGCGGCAGCGCGGTACAACCCAGCCCGCAGATTACCGAAGGCTATCGCGCTGAGAACGAGGAAGAACGGCACGAGCGGAAACACCGGCGCTTTTGCGTAATAGCCGAGGCCTAAGACAACGCCCAGCAGTAAGTAGTTGAACCATGATCGGCGCCCGACCCGAATCAAAAGCAACAAGCCGCTCGCCGCATAGAAAAAGATCGAAACGCACATATCGGGACTGACATTGGACAGCGTGATCAGCTTGATCGACGACCAAACGAACAGCGCGTATCCGAATAAAACCCAGGTAGCTTGAGCAACCGATTGCCCGGCTTCGTCTTTCTGGCAGACCATCTTAATGTAGTAGCGGAAACTCCTCAGAAAGAAAGTGAAAGCAGCGAGCGCGAATAGATATAGGATAAAGTTCGTCAAATGGACGATCGCGAACTCCCAATAGGGGGATGGGCGAGTTAACCCCAGCACCAAGCCGAGAACTGCTGGATAAAGCGGGCTCCAATACGAGTTTACGCCGGCACGCCAGTCCCCGGTCCGAAAGGCATCCGAGAGATCCAGATACGAAATTCCATCCGAGCCCATAACATGGCGTTCTGCGACAGCATGGAAGCCGCCCAGAACGACGGCAATCAAGCAGAAGCAAATCACCCATCGCGTTTCCCGTGATAATCGCGGGCGCTTGGGGCGGTTCTGTTCGTTCATTGAGACGACCCGAGTACAGCCTGAATCAGCACTTAAAGATCAAGAATGTAAAATGCAGATCGACTGAAGACTACATGCCGGGGGATAGAAAATAAGCACGCTACGCCCCTTCGTCCCCGAAATCTGTCGGCACTGATTCGAAAGCACCCGTAGTTTCGTTGTTTGTTCGTTGATTCTCAACTCGTCACTCATTGAGCCCCGCGGGCGAATCTACACCATCAAAGGGGCGTCTGGGGAAGTTGAGCTCGGTCAATCGAAACTTCGGATCGTGCTTGGAACGCAGAAAATCGACGCCAACAGCCGGTTCGCAAACATGCTTCCGCCCTTTGAACTACAACGCTGAAACAGAACGAATGTATATCTAAGCTACCCTGAATGCCGTTTTAGTGTCAATATTCCTGGATGGTGATTTCACTTGCTAAGAATACTGGTCCCTTTAGAGGGGTGCTCTCGATGCGCAAGAAAGTCACGCCCAATAACGGTAGCGTAGTTAGTTTGCACCTCTTCCTTCAATCGGCATCAGACGAGAGGCTCCATTGAGCACCTGGTACTTCTAGTACGGACATCAGAGCCGCGCTGGAGTTTGATGGATCGGAGCTACCGGGCCCTCCAGCCGGTCGCCCGAGTGGGACGGCAGAAGGGATCACGGATGCCGAGATTTTTACATCCCGAGAAGCAGGCTGCATGTGGCGAGCTACTCAAAAAAGCAGACTCCATTTAGTAGGTGGGATTGCCCAGGCCACTAGCGGAGCTGGTTCGAGCAGACTCCGGGGCGCTGGTTGGGCGTCGTGAGGGCATCGGACCGAATTGCGAATAGGCTTAAAACTCGGCCGGCATCGAATCTGCTGGCAAGGAGACTGTAATAGACAGTACAGGCAATCAATTTGCCGTCTGTCCACAGGTTGGCATGCTGCAGGAAGGCGGCGCTTAGTGCTAGTTTTGCCGGGAGCACTACCTCCCGATACGCATTCTCAGCGTCCTGATGTCCGACAAGTAACGTCTCCTCATCTCGATATATAAGCGTGGCAAGATCGGTAATTCCTGGTTTGACCGAGAGGATCATCTTCCATTGAGGAGACGATGGATCGACAAAGTCGGGAAGCTCAGGCCGGGGTCCGACGAAGCTCATGTCTCCTTTGAGCACGTTCCAGAGCTGCGGGAGCTCGTCGAACTTATACCTGCGAAGAACTCTACCGACGCGCGTAACCCGTGGATCCGCGCCGGCAGTGATACGGGTTCCCGCAACTCCGGACCTCATGGAGCGCAACTTAAAAATGCGAAATGGCCGGTTATTCCGACCCACGCGGATTTGGCTGTAGAAGATGGGCAGGCCGGTCTCGATGGCGATCGCGACCGCGCAGCAGAGCAACACAGGAGCCGTCAAAACGAGCCCGACCGCGGCGCAGACGCGATCCAGAATCGCTTTGACGACGCGGTTAGAAGCCATAGCGAAGAAAGTACCAGAACAGTTTGACGTACTCGTCCTGGCAGGCGACCTGGCCGTCCTCCCTTGTCCACCAATTTGAAGCCGAGTACTTTGGATCGTCGATAGGGGCCATGCTGACTCGAACAGGTTCACCGCGGAGAACTCGGCGGAGAATCCATCGGGCTCGCCGGGTATGAAACGCAGAGGTTACGACGATAACATGGCGGGTATGATGCTCACGCACATAATTGCGCAAAGCTTGTGCTTCGTCGAAGGTGCTGGCGACCCCATTTGGGGTCTTCAGTTCAACGATGCTGGCCTGAGGCACGCCGAGCCGCTTCAACACGGCGATGCACATATCCGTAGTATTTGGATACAAGCCGAGCTTAACCATGGGCGAGTCTCCAGCTCGAGCGATGATGACCAGCGGAGCCAAATCCTGCTGATAAAGCTTGGCCGCATAGAACGGCCGCAGGTTAGGATCGCCGTTGAGAAGATAGATGAGATCGGAGCGGCTGAGGGAATCGCGAACGACGAGAAAGCGCGCGGGGATGGGAAGCAATCTTCCGCGAAATCGGTAACATCCGAAGGCTAGTATTGTAAGGAACGCGAGGACGCCGAGCCAAGCGAGCGTTCGCGATCTTACAGCTTTAGCCCGCGCGGCTATCGTTCACCGCCCGCGCTAAGTGCCCGCAATTGGGCGACGCGCGGCATGCCGCGGTATTTCGTGACGATCTGACGCACGGTGTCAATCACATCCTGGACATCTCCGTCGGTCATGCTGGGATACAAAGGCAGGGACACCAAGCCTGTGTACAAATGCTCCGCCACTGGGAAATCGGCAATGCGATAGCCATAGCGCTCGCGATAGAAGGGGTGGCGGTGGAGCGGGATGAAATGAACGCTTGTTCCGATATTGGCATTCCTTAACTCATTGATAAACACCGCCCGGTCGATTGAGAGTCCGTGTACTTGAATTGGGTACAGATGGAAGACATGCGTTCGATCCGGGAGTTCTTCCGGCGTATGGATTTCATCCATGGCGGCGAAAGCTTCGGTGTACTTGGCAGCGATCTGTATCCGGCGGGCGTTGAGAGCGTCCAATTTGCGCAACTGATGAATGCCCAAAGCAGCCTGTATATCCATCATGTTGTACTTGTACCCCAACTCCGCGACCTCATAATACCAAGACCCCGAGCTGCTATATCGGTTCCAGGCGTCGTGGTTCATTCCATGAAGGACCAGCGGGCGCATGCGCGCGGCGAGCTCACTATCGCAGGTCGTTATCATGCCGCCTTCTCCGGTGGCCAAGTTCTTGGTCGCGTAAAAGCTAAAGGCAATCGCGCGTCCGTGGGTGCCGATTTTCCGGCCGGCATAGTCAGCGCCCACCGCGTGCGCAGCGTCTTCTATTACATCAATGCCGTGCGTTTCCGCTAATTGCAGAAGCGGGCCGATGTCGCAGGGCTGCCCGGCGTAATGCACCGGTATGACGCCGCGGGTCTTCCATGTAATTGCGCGCTCCACTGCATCGAGCGAGATTTGTCCGTTCTTGTCGACATCGACCAGAACCGGCTTGGCTCCCAAGTGCGCGACCACATGAGCGGTGGAGCAGAAAGTGAGCGTAGGAACGATCACCTCATCCCCAGGCCGGATACCCAGCGCGGTTAGAATCACATGCAGGGCGGCCGTACAGGAATTCACCGCGATCGCATGCCGGCTGCCGACATACTTGGCGAACTGTTCTTCGAACTTTGCGACCTTGGGCCCGGTCGTGATCCAGCCCGAGCGCAGACTATCGACGACCTCCTCGATCTCTTCAGCGCCAATGCTTGGTAGCGCGTAAGGCAAGAAATTTTTGCGCATAGTACTCCTTGTTGATTGCTGGGCTCAAAGCTAGACGCCGAAGTCAGAATGGTCGTGAAATTGGCAGGTCGGATCGTTCGATCTAAGCGGAGCGGCAGCGGAGACACCCGAGATCGGTCTCGAGGGGGCTCAAGAAGAAGATTGCTCTAGCGTTTTCAGTAAGGTGCGGCGAGCAAATTCCCTACTTCGAGCACGCTACCGCCTTCACCCCCCAAGGCGTAGCGTTGTCTTATCTGCCTGCCATCATGTCGTACCCCTAATGTTCTGTCAAGAAGAAGAGGTGGGTGTTTTGTCTAATTAGTACTAGGCTCCGAAGTGTCGAAGACCGCCCGCCTGTAGTACTAACTTGTACGCGAGCGGACGTAAAGCGTGGCGCAGTCCGGCGGGGTTCTAAACGTTTGAGCTAATTGTGCCGATCTTCCGAAAAGAACATCAAGTGCACCAATGACCGAAGACCAGAAGACATACGCGGAGAGCGGGTACCTGGTTATGGGCCAGGCTTTTAGCGGAGACAAACTTACATCCCTGCTAGGAACCCTTTGCCAGCGGCTTTCGAACGCCGTGACCGGCAGCGACTCGGTGGATGAACTCGTAATGGCGGCCGAAGCCGAGAATCATAAAATTGTATACGAAGCGGCGCAGTCGGTTGGCTCGGCGGCGAGCACATATCGACTCCTTGGAGACGGTGGATTTCTCGACAATGTTTGCCAAATAACTGGCTTCCGTGAATCGGAGCTGCATATTATGCCGCTTTATTTAATAATTCAGCTTCCTAGCGATGAACGTTTCGACTACGGCTGGCATCAAGATCGCGCGTATTACGATTGGTGCGATGAGATGGCGACCATATGGTTACCTGTCAACCGGCCGGCGACGGCGACGACGGGAACGATCAGTGTCATTCCCGGATCGCATCGGAAATCAGCGCGCGAAAGCGAGACCTACCTGCGCAGCGGTTTCTTCCGGCAGATTGAAGCCAGAGTAGAACCCGACGAAGCAGCGGCGCATAAAGTGCTCGAACTGAATCCGGGAGAATGCTGCATTATGAACGGCGACCTGGTCCACCGCAGCATCGCGAATCGAAGTTCTTCACCGAGAATTGCTGGTGTTGTACGACTGGCGAATGTGCCGGCGAAAATGCGGTACGAACGCGAGCGCTTCTTCTGCGTGCACAAGTCCTAGGTTTCTCGCGCAGTAGTTTTAGGGCTTACTGAAATTGAAAATCTAAAGGGCCGTAAGAATGGCCGTTCCGGTTAGGGGTTATGGTGGTGTACGAGCCACCGCCGTTGTAAACCGGCGTCACAATTGAGCCGACAGGCACGTTTTGAATGGTGCTATCGAGGTCGTACCACAAATCCGCACCCACGGTTTCCTGTGTAACGAGATAATAAACTGTATTCGCATTGAGCTTAATAGGAGCGCCAAGGGCGACGTAGACAAAGCTGCCGGAGCTGGCGCCCGAAGTATTTACGCTAACCGATCCACCGGCAATATCAGCCCCGGTGGCGCTGACCAGCTTGACCACGTGAGTCCCGGTATTGCCCGGAGCCGCCATCCGTCCCAAGGTGGAAACCGTAAGCGCAACATTGCCGACCTGAAGCTCCATACCAATCCAGCCGGTGAAGTCGTTTCGCAGTGTGCCGAGCGAAACCGAGCGAACGAACGCGGTGGGCGGGACAGAGTACTTGAAGTCCACCGGGCCGTACAGATGTCCGGCCGAGCTCGCCACGACCGTGTAGGGTGCGCCGTTTCCGTATACGGCTCCGTTAAGGCCAGCGACCCAACTGGTGCTGGCTGCGGTGTTGTAGTCGTACCATTGATCCCCACCCGCGGTTTCTTGTGTCAGCACGAAATAAGTGGTGTTCGGACTCAACACAACGGGCGTACTCAAATTTGCATATACAAATGACCCTGCCGTGCCGCCGCTCATGCTCACCGATACCGAGCCGCCTGAGACATCCGCGCCCGTGGTGGCGTTGACGATCTTTATTGCATGCGTACCGGCGTTGCCGCTAATAAAGATGCGCCCGAGCGCCGTGACAGTAACTGGAGAAGTGCTGACGGTGATACTAGCCCCCACCCATCCCGTGTAGTTGTTGCGCGCCGATCCGGTAACGAGCGAAGTTGTATAGGGAGTTCCAGTGCTGGGTACTTGGACCGTCACCGTCGCGGCACTGCTTGTTACCGACGCCGAAGAATTGCTGACAATACATTGAAATTGGGTGCCACTGTCGGTGGCTTGCAGGATCGGTGTTGTGTAGGAGCTCGAAGTAGCCCCGCTGATGTTGCTGAATGTGGTTGCTCCCGGTGCTTGCGATTGCCATTGGTAGGTCAGGGTGGTGCTGGATGTCGCCGCCACCGTGAAGCTGGCTGACTGCCCGACGACAACGGTCGCGTTCTGGGGCTGTTGGGTGATCGTGGGCGGGCCGGTGCTCGTGTTTCCTCCATATTCGAAATCCACGGGCACATAGCTCTGTCCGGAGCTTCCGAGCTGGACATAGGTCGAGCCGGAACTATAGACGGCGGAAACGATCGACGCAACGGCGTTAGTTTGGAGCAACGTATCTTTGTCGTACCACTGGTCGCCGCCCAGTATTTCGAGACTTAAGACAAAGTAAAGGCCGTTGGCGTTCAAAGTTACGGGGCTGGACAGATTTATGTAAACGAAGCCGCCGGGCTGCACGCTCGAAGTCGATATCGAGACCGAGGCACCGGGCACATCGGTGCCGGTTGCGCCATCGACAATCTTCACTGTGTGCGATGCACTGTTGCCCGGCGCGACGAAACGCCCGAGGGCATTTACAGTAAGCGGGCTGGAACCGACGCGAACCGCCACTCCCACCCACCCGCTGAAGTCGTTTCGAATTTTACCCAGGGTGGTGGCTGTTACGAAGGGAGTGGCGCTGCCGGGAGGGCGTACGGTTAAAGTAACCGTATTGGTTGTTGTGGCGCCCGTGCCGTTGCCGACGATGCACTGGAACTGAGTTCCCGTATCCGCCGCTTGGGCCGGCGGAGTGGTATAGTTACTCGCGGTAGCACCCGTAATGTTGGCGAAAGTGCCCGTTGACGACGGCCGCGATTGCCATTGGTACATCAGGCCGATTCCCGTTGCGCCTACGCTGAAGACGGCCGACTGGCCAATGGAAACGGTGACGCTCTGTGGCTGCTGCGTAATATTAGGCGGGGGCGCCGGTTGTACACTGAGGGCAACTGGAACCGTAATCACAGATCCGGAGCTATTGCTGACGATGCAAAGGAACTGCGTGCCGTTATCGCCGGCTTGCGCGGCCGGTGTGGTATAGGTGCTGGAAGTCGCGCCCGGGATATTTACAAAAGTCGACCCGCCCGGTGGCTGCGATTGCCATTGATAACTCAACGGGGAGCCGGATGAAGCGCCTACGCTAAACGTGGCAGATTGGCCAGCGATTACGGAAGCGCTCTGCGGTTGCTGCGTAACGATCGGCGGACCCGTGTATGTGGTTCCGTATTGAAAATCGACGGGCACATAACTTTGTCCGGGGTTTCCGGTAAGAACGTAAGAAGATCCGCTGGTATAGACAGCATTCGTCACGCTGGCAATCGTCTTAGTTTGGAGCGTGGTGTCATGATCGTACCACTGGTCGCCTCCAGCAGACTCCTGGCTGACGAGGTAATACAGCGCGCCCGCATTCAGCACTACCGGGTTCGCCAGATTGGCATACGCGAAAGCGCCTGCCGCTCCGCCCACCGTGTTTACCGCGGCCGAACCGCCGGGAAGGTCGGTTCCATTCGAAGCATCCACAAATTTGACCGTGTGGGTGCCATTATTTCCCGAGACTACGATTCGTCCGAGCGAATTGACGGTGATCGGATTGGAGCCGACACGAAGCAACATCCCTACCCAGCCTGTGTAATTGTTCCGAGGCGTCCCGACCGCAGCGGAGCTAACGAACGGAGTAAGTCCCGGTCCGCTGCCACCGAAAAACACGCCGCTGACAACAGCATTAGCGCCGCTCAATGCAGTAATTTGAATCTGAACATGCCCGCTGATGTTCCATGACAAGTAAGTTCCTGAGCCGAAATTAAACAGGACCTGTGAATCCAGCAGAAATCCCGTTGTGGCGTCCTGAACCTGGATGATTTCCGTGCGGCCCTGTGAGCGCCAGTCGAGTGCGTAAATGGCGACCTTATGGGGATTGGTGCCAACGTTCACGTCGAAGCTGAAGCTGGTGTTCGAATACCAAGTAGAGGCGATTCGAGAGGAACTTCCGGGCTTTTGAAGAGCGGTTGGGTCAGACGTGTTGTCGGCCCACGTATAGTTGAACTGATTCTGTACGGCCAATGAAGCATATGGTGGAGTAACCTGGCTCGAATTCGCAATGTCGTAGCCGTCGGTTCCATACGATCCCGACCAATTACCCTCCGTAGCTGTGTCTTTCGATATGAAAGCGGCGGCGCTGGAGACCGAAACGCCGCCTGGCGCGAAAACGGTCAAAGTTAGATTCTGGACTGCATTGGGAAATACGCCGTTACTTGCTGTAATCGTCAGGTTGTAAGTCCCTTGAGAGCCGGATGCCGCCGTCCCGGAAATGTTCGCGGTGCCGTTGCCGTTATCCACAAAGGTAAGACCCGCAGGCAAAGTACCTGAGCGGGTTAACCTTGGCGTCGGCCAATAATTTGTAATTACTGCGAAATTCTTCGGACTTCCAACAATGAACGCAGGCACAGAACTGCTAATGAATGCGGCGGCGGCGGGATTTACGACGACTTCGCGGATGCGCTCGTTTGGTTGGTCAGCAAAGTAAACATTTCCCGCGCCGTCCACAGCCAAGGTGCGTGGGTAGGAGAGGTACGCCGAAAGAGCAGGAATATTGTCGCCGTTGTAACCGTAAGTTCCTCCAACGCCAGCAATGGTCATAATGAGGCCGGTGGAATTGTTAATAAGCCGGATTCTCTCGCCTTCCAGATCCGAGACGTAAACGTTGCCCACGCTGTCCACCGCGATGCCGTCTGGGTCGGCGAACTCAGCGGAAAGAGCGGTGCCGCCGTCCTTATATCCATACGTCCCGTCGCCCGCGATTGTGGCAATATTTCCGGGTTGGATAGTCACGCTAGCCACGGTAATGGGGCTGGTACCTGTGTTTACGACCCGCATGGTGCGGCTATAGGTGTCGCAGATGTAGATATTCGCGGCCGAATCGAGCGCAACCGCGTAAGGGTAGGTCAGCGCCGCGCTGGTGGCCGGTACGCCGCTGCCTGTGGGGCCGTACGCCCCGTTGCCCGCGACGGTTGCAATATAGCCGGGCAGGATGCTCACACTTCCGACGTTGATGACGTTGTTGGTCATGTTGATAGCGCGGATGCGTTCATTGGTCGTGTCGGCGATGTAGAGATTTCCAGCGGCGTCCACAGCGAGGGCGTAGGGATAGAGGGTTGCATTTACGGCCGGACCATTGTCGCCGCCATAAGCGCTATGCCCCTGGCCCGCTATCGTGGTAATGATCCCGTTCTTGTCTACTTTGCGCACCCGATAGTTGTAGAGGTCGGCAACATAGATGTTGCCCTGAGTGTCCACGGCGACGCCGAATGGATTGTTCAATTCTGCATTGACGGCGGCTTGTCCATCTCCGGAGAACCCCGCAGTGCCGTTTCCCGCCACAGTCATCATGTTCCCGGGCGGGATGCTAACACCGGCGACGGTGATCGTGGAGGCCGTTCGATTGACTACTCGAATCCGGCTGTTGAGCGTATCGGCGATGTAGAGGTTGCCTTGCTTGTCGAGCGCGATCCCAAATGGGTCCTGGAGTTCATTACCCGGCGATCCATCACCATTGAAACCAGCGACACCGCTGCCCGCGATGGTTTGGATTAATTGAGCGTAGCCGGGGGAGCACGCGACACCCATGCCAGACACCAGCGCCAGCGGCAACCAAATTGCCCGAGACCGCAATGTATCCATAAGATCACTCACGTGAGCTTCGCTCCAAGGAGAATTCTATTGCAAAATGTCGCGATGCGGAAGTGGTAAAACGCGCTGGCTCGCGTTGATTGAAACAGAGTACAGGAGTGTTTTATGGTTGTAGCCCCGGATTGCATAATTGCAGCGTCAGCGGCGCGGGGATCCCCGCCCAGGTCCGCTCTGTCTGCCGGAACCGGCAAGCTTCAGGTCCAAAGGACCGTAGCTGTTGTTGGCGTGCCCGACGGTGGTCCAGTTACCGTACACGGCGTCGGCGACAGACCCGGCCGCAGAGGAACCTACGACAGTATCGAAGTCATAAAACTTGTCCCCGTTCCAGTGTTCCTGGCTAACGATATAGTACGATCCGCCGGCCGCCAACGTTATGTTCGGCCAGACAGGGCCATAGGAGAACTGGCCTGGAGTGCAACCGCCCATGAACACGCTTGTTTGGCTGCCCGGCACGTCCTGTCCGGTGGTAGAATTCACTACCTTCAGCGCGTGGACCTCTGTATTACCGGGCGCGCACAAGCGCCCGAGGCCAGCGATCTTTAATGGGGTCGAAGAAACAATTAGGTGGAAACCCACCCAGCCGTCGTAATCGTTACGAATTTTGCCGAGAGTTTGCGACGTAATGAACGATTCTCCTGCAACCACGGGCGGCGGCGGCAACAACGTTATTTTCACGGTGGCAGAGGCGGAAGGATCGGCCAGGCTGGTCGCGGTGAGCGTAACATTTTGAGCCGATGAGACCGAGGCCGGCGCTGTATAGACGCCATCGGCGGAGATGCTGCCGAGTTTGGGATTCAGCGTCCACGTCACGCCGCTGTTTGCCGAGCCGACCACGGCGGCTGTAAATGCTTGGGAAGCGCCCTGCGCGATGGTAGCCTGAGTTGGGCTGAGTACGACCTCCACCGGCACGGCTACAGCCGCGCCAGCCGGAAGGACGACGAAAACCTGAAAGTGGCTGTCGGTGTGAGCGGGTGTGGGATAGCCGCGCAGCGGGGCCTTGGCGGTTTCGTTCATAGGGAGCTGAACTTGTTGGCCATTATAAATGCCTTGCGCCACGGCCGGACCAAAGAAATTCTGCGCGTCCTGGACCACGTAATTGTCACCGGCGGTGAGAACACTTGATAAATCCACGCTTACGTGATCCGCGCCCGTCCAGTTGTAAACGACGATATTGGCTCGCTTCGGTTCGTACCGGTTGGGCCGAATATAAATCCAATTCGCCGCGGGTGCGCTGCTACTGAAGGTGCTGGCGCTGTCAAATCCGGTTGCTGCCCGCCATTGATCGAACGTCCCGGACCCGCCAGAGAACAAGAATGCATTGTTTCCGTAATAGGAATTTTGGTTCCATGTGTATTGTGAAGTGCTGGGGACTGCCCCCTTATCGAAATACACCAAGGCAAGGCCCTGGGCGGCAAAAACGCGGTTGCCGGAGAAGGAAACTGGGCCGATTTGGTTGTGCATTTCCATGGGGCTGTACCCGCCCGCCAATATACTATTCGTAATCGATATGTCCTTGCCGGGCGTGTCCTGACCAAATAAATTCTGCCCCGCCGCCGCATTCACAGGAAAAAAGCTGTAATTGTTCGCGAATTGGATATCGCTTCGATCTTTTCCGTTTTCGATGATGTAATTGTAACCGTAGCTCAGGCCCGCCCAGGAAGAACTGTTGAAGGCGACATTTCCATCAATCCGGAATCCGATCAGGCTAGCGTTGACGCTCCCGTAGATTTGCATGCCGTATGCTGCATTGTCGAAGATGATATTGTCATCGATGGTCTTCAGACCAGTTAGGTTTTGAAGGTACATTCCGTGTCCGAAATTGACTCGCCCCCCAGCGACGGCGGGATTAATGAAACCGTTGTAGTAAACCAGGCTGCCGTAGATTTCGGTATCTGGCGACGCTTCAAAAGCACTGAAGCCTTCGGCCGTGTCATGCACCACCACGTTGATGAACTTGTTGCCGGGGCCGTACACGCCTACACCAAAATCAAAAGTATTTTGAGTTTCCCGAACCGGCGCCGAATCGAGAATTTCAAGGCCCCAATACCAGGTGTAGGAACCATTGACGAGCAGCGCGGCATACATGCCGTGACCGTCGATGGAGACGTGTTCACCGGAATAATTCCTGACGGTGATCGGCGCACTGTTGCTCCCCTGCAATGTTGAAACGAAACTGCCTGCTGAGTTGGGGTAGACATATCTTCCGCCCCGCAACCACAAAGTGTCGCCGGGCTGAATCTTGCCGGTCTGGTTCAGCGCGGTCTGGAGGTCCCAGGGATGCTGGATCGTTCCGTCGCCCGTCGGATCCCCCTGCGGAGATGCGTAGAATTCTGAAGCCTGAACCAAAGCGGGTGAGATTAATGCAATCAAAACTACGACGCGCGAGACAACCAATTCAGAACGGGTCCATCGAATCTGCTTGTGAATGTGTTGTAACGTAAATTTCATTGTAACTTTGTATACTCCAAGGAATATAAGACATTCATCTACACAAGCGAAGCCAGGATTGGCGAACTGCGTAGCGAATTGAGATAGTACTCGATTCGGCGAGAGTCATAGGCCTAAAAACCATTCGGTTCTAAGGTGTTGGTAAGAGCTAGAGCGACGATGGAAGGTTCGGAAGTTCCGAACTCGAACTTACAATGTGCCATCTGGAAGAGAATCGTCCGCCTAGCACTATTCCCTCAGACAGTATTGCATCGTACATACAAGTGCGTGAGGCGCAGCGCCATGGGCTTATCCACTTCGACCGCCCCGCAGAACGATTCGTTACAGCTCGAAGCGACTATCTCTGTTGTCACCGCTGAGGAGTTCTGTCTCATGAAGCAATTCTTTGCACTTTTGAAGGCATTCGCATTATGCGTTGCCGTCTTTGGAATTACAGCGAATGCGACCGAATTTTACGTGTCGCCAACGGGTTCGAGCAGCGGTACCGGCGGCATCAGTTCGCCCTGGGATCTTGCCACAGCTTTGGCTCAGCCGGCGGCGGTTAAGCCAGGCGACACCATTTGGCTGCGGGGCGGGACGTATTCCGGGTGCTTCGCCTCGAATCTGAACGGGGCGCCAGGATTGCCCATCGTAGTGCGGCAATATCCGGGAGAGCGGGCCATCATCGATGGCGCGCCTGCGTCCAGCACGGACACGTTCACCGTGGGAGGTTCATGGACGTGGTATTGGGGTTTTGAGGTGATCAATTCTAATCCCTCGCGGTGGCTTGCCAGCCCTGACGTGCGCGGAGGCGGGGTGGTCGTGCAAGCCTCGAATTCCAAGTTTATCAATATGACTGTCCACGACACCGGCCAGGGCTTCTCGTTTTGGACGCCGGCTGTGGACTCGGAACTGTACGGTAATGTGATTTACTATAACGGATTCGACCTGCCGGACCGGGGCCACGGCCACGGAATTTATGCCCAGAACAACACCGGGATTAAGACCATCGGCGACAACATTATTTTCGACCAATACGGCTGGGGCATTCACGTCTACACGCAGTCCGGCCAGATCAGCAATTTCAACATTGACGGAAACATCTCTTTCGACAACGGCTCGGTAGCGTTCAGCGGGTACACGAACAACATCCTGGTGGGCGGATACGTGGTCGCGAACAATGTAAACCTGACGAACAACTATACCTATTTCACGCCCGCGAAGGCCGCCGGTTACAACAATATCGGCTATTCGGCCGGATGCTCGAACACAACCATCAACAACAATTACTGGGCGAGCGGCTATTTCGCCATCAGCCTGCCCAACTGTGTACCCACGCAGATGACGGGGAACACGTTTTACGGAACTACTCCCGGCTGGATCTCGGGAGCCTACCCGAACAACGCGATCACGGGCACTCGGCCAACGAACACCGTAGTGTACGTGCGACCGAACAAGTACGAACCGGGCCGCGGAAACATCGTCATTTTCAATTGGCAGCTGCAGAGCACTGTGAATGTGGATCTTTCAGGCCTAGGGTTGCAGATCGGTCAGCCGTTCGAGGTTCATGATACAGAAAATTTCTTTGGTCCACCCGTTGTTACCGGCGCCTACTCAGGCAACCCGGTGTCAATTCCGATGACGGGGCTTTCCAGGAGCTTGCCTGTCGGAAATGTCAACACGGTTCCGCCGCATACAGGTCCTGAATTCGCGGCGTTTGTAGTGTTGCCGGTTAACAGCGCCGCTTCATCCATTTCAGTCGGCGTGAATCCGCCCACTGCAACCCTTGCGGCATCCAAAACGCAACAATTCGGGGCTACCGTGACCGGGACTTCAAACAGCGGCGTGTCGTGGTCGGTCAATCCCCAAGTCGGCTCGATTTCGAGTTCCGGTCTCTACACGGCCCCGGCCGCAATTTCTTCGACTCAGCAGGTCACGGTAACGGCGACCAGTCTCGCGGATTCGAAGCGCACCGGATTGGCAACCATCACGCTCACGCCGCCACCCACTGCCACGGCCAGCTTCGTCCAGCTTGACACCAAGACTCTGGGAAATTGGAAAACCGCATATGGCGGAGACGGCTATAACGTTGTCGGGGATGCAAGCGCTTATCCGGCGTACGCCGCCGCAGCGGCAAATGGACAAAGCTCTTTTACCTGGGTGGCATCTACGACTGACGCGCGCGCTTTACAGAAGAGCAGCGCAACGGCGGCCGACCGGATCGCGGCAACCTGGTACAGCGCGACCAATTTTACGGTGGACGTTCATCTCACGGACGGCAAAACTCACCAGCTGGCGGTTTATTGCGTAGACTGGGAAAATGCCGGCCGCAGCCAAACTGTGGATCTGGTCGACGCGGGCACGGGAATCGTGCTGGACACCCATAGTATGGGGGGCTTTGCGAACGGCCAGTATTTGGTCTGGAACGTTTCCGGGCACGTCATTCTGCGGTTCACTCGAACGGGAAACAAAAACGCAGTTATCAGTGGAGTCTTCTTCGGCGGGGCCCCGAGTTCGGTTACGCCACCTGCGCCGCCCGGGTCGCCCCTTTCGAGTAGTGCGCAGTTTGTGAAAACGGATTCAACGACGCAAGGAAACTGGAAGAATGCATACGGAGCGGACGGCTACAATGCCTTAGGCGATACAGCTCAAATTCCTTCTTACGCGACGGTAACGCCGAGCAGCAACAGCTACTGGGTTTGGGCGTACTCTTTCATCGATCCGCGGGCACTGCAAAAGAGTTCGTCCCAGTCCGACCGCGTTGCAGCGACTTGGTACAACAACGCGAGCTTCAGTGTAGACGTTAAGATTGCCGACGGGAAAACTCACCAACTCGCGCTATACGCGGTTGACTGGGACATGGTGGGGCGCGCGGAACGGATCGATGTCCTGGATGCGGCAACAAGCACGGTGCTGGACACGCGCACGCTATCCAGTTTCGTTTCCGGCCAATACTTGGTTTGGAACGTATCCGGCCATGTGACGGTCCGATTTACCTGCACGGCTGGTCTGAATGCCGTTCTCAGCGGAATCTTTTTTGGCGGTTCAGCCGCAACCGGAGGAACCGGAACTGCGGCCGCATTCCTCAAAACGGATATCTCTACCCAAGGGAATTGGAAAACCGTGTACGGAGCGGATGGGTACAATGTGCTCGGTGACGCATCGCTGCTTCCGCCGTACGCGGCGGTAAGGCCCAGTGGCAATTCCTACTGGTTATGGACGGTCTCATCCACAAACCGTCGGGACTTGCTAAAGGGTTCCTCAGTATCGGACCGCGTGGCGGCCACGTGGTATAGCAACTCAGTATTCAGCGTGGATGTAAACATCACGGACGGCAATTCTCATCAAATCGCTTTGTACGTTTTGGACTGGGATCTGCGTGGGCGAGCAGAGGCCATCGACGTATTGGATGCCGTCACCGGCAACGTACTCAACAGCCAAAGAGTGTCGAATTTCACGAATGGACAATACCTTATATGGACGATCTCGGGGCACGTGACTTTCCGCTTTACGTGCACGGCGGGGATCAACGCGGTGCTGAGCGGGATTTTCTTCGGCGGTTAGAGGATGGAACGTAAGCGGTCCAAATTCGCCCAAGTCCGGCTGATTGCGCCTCGCAATTGGGGAACGCGCTTAGTCACGTGGTTCTGGCTTGGTGGACGATACTAGCGTAGCGACGATCAGAGGTTGCGCGGGATACTCCGTTCCATCTGCGGGTTCCGGGTGGGCGTGCTTCGCCGCAAGCACCGGCGATCTGCGCGTGTTTTGTCGTGCTTTATCGAGCCGGACGTGCCACGCTGTGCGCCGCGCGCAGTTCATGCGCCCACGCTCTTGCGTAAGTCTTGGCTGGAAAGGACGCCGGAGGGTGCGTATCGCTGGATGATATGTTCCGCCTCGAGGTACTCCAGTCGTTGCGAAAGTAGGTCTAAGATATAGTCGATGCCGCGAGTTACTACCAGAATGAGCGCGATAGAGCACAAAAAGGACATGGCAATGAATCTGGACCAATGTTCATAGGTAGCCCCTGTCCGCACCAGTTCGATGAAGCTTGGCACAACCAGCCAAGCTCCGGCGCCAGCCAAGAGAACCGGTAAAACCCAGAAGGTGCGGCTTGAGAAGAAGTGCTCCAAGCGATCGGAGAACGAGTGATCGGCTCCGCGGTTGGAAAGCGAAATCTTCACCATCCGGTTGGTCGTGTAGCTAGCGCAAAAAAGCAAGCATGCGCTGGTGCCGATGAGGTGGCTGACAACGAACCGGTAGATCATCCACTCCGTTACGGAGCGATGCGAAAGATAGTACAACGTCGGCATAGTCATGAGGGCGGCGGCAGTGAATGCGAAAACTAGTCCGAGCAGTCCCAGCGGCCGCGAGGGACGATACAGGAACGCGGCTTCAGCAATAACACGAAGAAAGCGGAGGCCGTCCTTAAAAATTCGCAGCTTTGACTGGCCTTCCCTCTCGCGGTACGGCATATCGATCTCAATGATCTTCAAATCGCGGCTGAGAAGCGCGCGGGCGCTCATGGCGGGCGTAAACTGGAGCCCGTCCGGCAACGGGTACAGGGCTGGCAGGCTGCTACGCCGAACCACGCGCATGCCGCTGGCGGTATCGCGTACACGCGTAGAAGACATTATGGTGAGGATGGAGGCGAACGCGAAATTGCCGATGCGGCGGATGATCGGCATCTCGCTGTCATTGTTGAGCCGGCAACCAAGAATCACATCCGCGTTTTCACGATGGAGCGTTTCGCACAGATCGGCGAAGAAGGCCGGATCGCAGGTGCCGTCGGCGTCCAAGAATCCTAGCAAATCCGCATCCGATCTCGCCCAAGCTTCCTTGATAGCCGCGCCATAGCCGCGGTTTTTTGGAAAAACGATCAGATTTATTTCGTTGAATTGGGAGGCGCGCTCGACCGTGCGGTCGGTGGATCCATCACTTACGACGGTTATTTCCACTTCGTTCACAGGCGAGTTGGCGATGATAAAGTTACGGGCAGCCACCGAGCGGCGAATAGTGCTTTCGATGCTGGCCTCTTCGTTCAAAGCGGGGATTGCAATCAATAGTTTCATATCTACCTGTCAAGGTGGGCTGTGAGTATCTCGATATAGTTTCCGTAACTTGCCTGATCAGCTCCGGGCCAGCAAGTAATACTGCGCGCCCAAGGGGATGCGCGCCAAGGCCGGCTCCAGCCGGCGTAACGGAGCGAGTTGGCGCGGAAAATAAAACAGAAAGGTGGCTGGCTGGCACTGCGTGAAGCCGCAACGGCCCAGCAGTCCCTTGGCTTCCGGCGGGGGAAGCGGGACGGCGTCTCGATCAAAGGGAATACTGCGCATAACCAGCCGTGTGCCCGGGTTCCAGGGATTGTTCTCGAAAAATGCGAACAGCCCTTTGGGGCTCAATACTCGACGGATCTGATTCACCACCGGAATCCGCAGCGAAGGCTCAATATGATGAAAGGTCCCATTGGTGTAACAAAGATCGAAGTGGGCGTCCGGCAGCGTCTCGAGGCTGGAAGTAAATCGCGCATTGCGGCCACTGAGCGCGCCGCGCGCATATTCGAGCGCAGGCTCGGAAGTATCCATGCCGATCACCTCCGCATCGGGAAAAAGCTCGGTCAAGTATTGGGTTGCGTGTCCGATTCCGCAACCGAAGTCGAGGATTCTTCGGGGGCGGTACGAGGAGTCCAGATCGGCCAGCATGCGGTGGATTCGGCCTCGTAAGAAGTATTCATGGTTTTCACCGGAGAACCGGAGGCCCTGCATGAGCATCTGATCGTACTCGGCGCCGCGATCAAAAAGCGTGTTGCTCAACATCGAATTGTTCCTGGGGAAAGGGTTGCGTGAGGCGTCCGACGAAGGTTGCCCGTAAACGCCACAGAACGAAACATAGCAAAATCAACAAAATAGACCAGATAAAGATCACCGCGGCCGCGATGGAACGAGGGACGTTGGCGCGACTCGCCAATATATAAGGATAGAAATAGACGCTTCGGGGCAGAGCCGCCGCGACGGCGGCGTTTTCGGTCCGATCCGCACCGCCAGCCGCCCGTTGGCCCGTAGTGAGCGCGGTGATGTTCAAGAAGCGGCGGGCTATGACGAAAGTTGGATGCCCAAGAGTTATCATTTGCCGGTACTCGACCCAGCAGGGCATCCAAACGGACGTGAGCTGGATCGCGACGCTAAAGGCTACAACGATGGCAGCCGCGGCCCGAACAGAGGGGATCCCCAGCTTGTAACGCAGCAGCAGAGGAATCGCAAAGAGCGCGAGCATCTGAACAGGTACCGTAACGTAACGATCACCCCAAGCCACGTCTCCGCTCCAAAACGCAAGCCGCGCATGGAAGCACACATCCATGAGGAGCAACATCGACATTGCGGCGATATAGCTCTTGACCTCAGGCCCGAAGCGCTTCCATGCGATGCAGGCCACAACGAACAGCACGATCAATAGAGGATCGAATAAAAGTACGGACTTTTCCGGACTGATCCATGCGCCCCAGAATCCCTCCCAGAAGGGAGTATTGTAGGGGAATGTGGCAGGCAGGTCCGGATGTAAGGCGCGCTGCTGCTGGCCGTAAATTTGAATGTAATTGGTGCAGCACTGCCCGAACCGGTAGTAATGATATGCGCGGTCGAGCACCAAGAAGAGCAGGTAGGCTGGTGAACAGAGCTTGATATATTCGATCAGCCGCCGCACTAAATTGTTCCTGTCCGATGAAAGGTAAAGAGTGCCAAGAACGAACAGAGCGGCGGCGGCAACGTCCAGAGCGGCGGTAAGCCGGACCAAGAGCGCCGCACCGGATACGAAGGAACCTGTAATGAGCGTTTTGCGCGAGCCCGTCAGCAGCCATTGGTATTGCAGCCTGAGACCCGTGAGCATAAGCAGAAGCAGGAGATTGTTCTCCATCATGTTCTGCGTATAGTGCAGGAATGTGGTGCCAAACAGGAGGCCAAGTGCTCCGGCTACCGATTGCGCTTCCGTAAACCCTAACCTAAGCAGCAGTTTGAAGCAGGCCAGGACGCCAAGAACGCAGACCAGCGGTGAAACGGTGTAGCTGACCAGGATAGGTCGCAAATCGTCGCGCCGATGCAAGGCAGGAACGGTTCGGATCAGAGCTGTAGCGATGATATCGGACGGCAGCATAAGCAGACTCTGACCGAGGCCGTACCAGGCGAAGATGCGGCCGTCTCTTCCTGCGATCCCGAAAGTGGGGAAGTCTCCAGGGGTGACTTGCGGGGCCGAAGTCCACATCCAGTGCGTAACTTGCAGGCGGCGCGTGGTATCACTGGAGCCCAGTTCGCCGGGTTGGACGATCAGGGCCGTTAATAAAGCCACGACGGCTAAAAGCGTTCGTGAACTCGCTTGGCGTTTCACAGCGCTTTCGGCCCCTTTCCGGCGTGATCCGCCACGGCCCGATCGACGGATGCGGGTTTCAAGCAGCGTCTGTCCTTAATAACAGCGAGTGGCACGCCAAAGCGTTCCACAGTACCGACGATGCACCCATCGATGCTGCGGTCGACGTTATATCGCGTGGTAGCCACGAAGAAATCCGCGTTATCGGAGTCGGCGGTGAGAGACAAGTAGGGCGGGAAATAGTAGGTGGCGGAGACGCGCTGGGTGGAAGTCATATAGACCTTGTAATTTCTGGACGCATCCTTGGCGCGCTCGGGCCCGACATACTGGACGAGGATCTTGACGGCCTCGCGATAAGCGTTGCCCCAATAGTCCGTTTCATAGAGACCGGCTGCCCCTGGCAAACCTCCAACGGTCTGATTAAAGTAAACATATTCTTGAGGATGTAGCCGAATCATGATGGAAGCTTGCCAAGCCAAGCAGATCGCGAGAATTGCAACGACCGCCAGAGCGGCGCTTCGGCGCGCCCCCGCGAGCTGGTTGAGCACGGAAGCCAGCACGATGGAGCACAAACAAGTGATGGGTGGAACCAGGTACAGCGAGTGCCGCTCTGCGTCATACAACACGGGCTTGGTGATGAAGACGTACATCAGGGGAAACGACACAGCGAAAGCCAGAAACGTTTCTTGTATCGCCAGCGGAGTTCGAAACAGAGACAGCCTTTTTTTCCACACGGCCGAAGCCCCGACAGCAGCCGCTAGGAGCAGGAGCGCCAAAATGCTCTCTGGGAGCGTGATTGCGAGCCAAGTGACTGTATAAATGCGCGGCAGATTGGCTGCTTTTACTTGCGCTCCGTGAAACAATACAGTTCCTTCCCACGGCATCGCGCTGAAATGAGCGAGCGCCTGGAACGGCCTGGTGAGAGGAGCCGGCTGCGCCCATGGCCAGAGCGACAGCATGATGATCCAAGCGACGGCCGTGATAGCAAGAAAACGGCTCGCCGTCGTGGAGGCGTGGCTCCAAAGTTCGCGCTCGCGGCCGCTCCGAAAGAAGGCGTAACCCAAGTAGCCGCATTGAAGCACCGCCAGATAGGCCAACAAAAGAAGTCCTCCCACTCGGACACCGAGGGTCAGGCCGATGGCGCAGCCGATCTGGAAACACAGCCGCCACGGGATGCGCGGCAGCAGCGGGATCGCTGCGGCGAGATAGTACAAGCTCCAAACGAATCCGGCCGCGAAGGGGACATCCTTCGGGTTATTGAATATATGGCCGTAAAACCGCGGAATGAGGACTAGCAGGGCGACCGCCCAAAACGCCGCTGCCGAGCCGCCCAATAGTCGAGCCAGTTTCCAACAGCCCACAATTGCGATCAGGCCCACGAGCGCGTTCAGCAGATGCCGTGTTTCAAACTCGCCATAAGGTGAAAGGTGCTCGACCCCGCTGGCGATGGAGTCGAAAAGGCCGCCGTAGTATCGAAAATCGAGATCTTCGTTGATCGCCTTCAGATCGTAATGGCCGTGCAGCACGCCAATGTAAAACCGGTCCACCAGGCTGCCGTAGCGGTTCTGCATCGGCTCATCCCACGTGATGCCGTAGTCGCGGAATGTAAGCAGAATGGCGCAGGGCACCAGCAGGAGCAGGATCATCGATGCCCTTCTGTATGCAGCGTCGGAGAAGGTCATGCGCGAGCCTTGCTGAAGATCAGGATCCGAAGCGAATCGTGCGGGCCGCCGAAACCCGCGACAGTTCGGGAATGAAAGCCGGCCGCGGATAGACGGCCCGTGAGCCAAAAATCGTAACTGGTGTCGCCCATTTCCAGCAGGACGAAGCGATCACGAGACTCCAGCCGTGAAGCGGTGATCTGCTCCAATTCCCGGTGGGCTGCGGTATCAAACCGGAACGGCAGGGCAATAATATCTCCTGCAACGGGATACGCAGCGAGCGGAGCCAGAAGGTACGCGGTTCGTGGGAAATCCGTCTGCCAGTTGAATGGATTGGATTCGGGAAAGCCGCTACGGAACAAGATGGGCGATCCATCTGAGATGGAAGGCAGGGCCCGCATGGCCATTCTCCAGTCGCCTCCATGGGAAACGTCAGCCAGTCCGTGCGCCGAAACGATGGAAGCCGAGATTGCTGCGAGGAGAACGAAAATCCGTACGGCCGCTGGCCGGATGCTCGCGATCAACAAACCCAGTAAAAGAGCCAGTGCGGGAGTATACGGCAAAATGTAGCGGGGCAGGAATATTTTTGCATTCGAGACTACTGAGACGGCAAATGGGATGACAGCAGGCAGAAGAAGCCAGCTAAGGAGAAAGACCAAGTGCTCGGGACGGGAAAAAAAGAATTCAACCTGGACCGCGCGGGTAAAAACGCAGGCAATCGCCAGCCCGAGAACCACGGTACACGTCAAGGCTGGCGGCGCAAGCACGGTGAACAACTCGGCGAGGTTGGGAGAACCGGCGAATCCGTGCGAAGTTGCGGTGTGCAGCATGGCCGCAAGATGTGTTTCGGAAAGCGATCCGAGCAGCAGCGCGGTTAGAACAATCCAAGGGAGCTGAAGAAAATTGAGACGTACCCGCCGCCGGTATGCCACAAATGTCACGTAGGCCGCCTGCGCGATGAATGTGGTCGCGAAAGTGTAGTGCATGTGCCAGGTGAGGGCGACCAGTACGGCGTATATCAGGCCATCGCGCAACGAGCCCCGCTCCAGCCACCGAAGGAGCATCAGCATCGCGCCGCACACAGCCATAAGTCCAAGCGCGTAAGGACGCGCATCGGCTGCGGCAAAAGCGACGGGTTCCAAGGAGGTAAACACGACAGCGGCGATCCAGGCGGCACGGCGGCTTGCGAGCCTTACGCCGATGCGAAACACAAAGCACACACCAATCGCCATCGCAGCGATGGAGGGCAAGCGCATGAGTATTTCCGGGGGCCCGGGAACGTGGAGCATGGTCCACATCAGGACGGAATAGGCGGGGAACTGTGACGGCCACAGCAATGAATGGGAGAGAACTTCGCGCAAAGTACCTTGGGCAGCCCAAAACGTTCCTGTTTCATCCAGCCAAAACCCATTCCGGAGAGGGAGTATCCATAAGCGCAAAATCACGGCGGCGAGGAGTGCCGCAAAGAAGACGTTTTCAATCGACACTTCGCCTAAAAGTCGTCGCGCCCGCGGCTCTTCTCCTGACGATTTTCGGCGGCTCTCGATCAGCATTGGCTTGGGAGTGAAACGCGAGATAGTCGCTCGGCGAACAGGCCCGAGGTCATGAGAATAAGCGCCGGTTGTATAGGAAACAGGTAGCGAGCCTCAGCATAGAACACGGCGTGAAACGCCAGGAGCGCCAGCCATGGTCCCCACAGGATCCAATATTCGAAGAACTGCCTCCGCTTCGCGATCAGGAATAGCAGACTAGACGCGATGAGCATCAGGTAAACCAGATTGAGGCACACGTGCACGAATATGTAGCCAGCTCGGCCGCGGAACGGTCCGAGATGGAACTGGCTCGGGCGAACGGAATTCACCAGATTAACGTGCATGAACAGGGCCCGCACGAGGGCAATTTTGGCCCGCAGGAACGGATGACTCTTGAAATCGTTGATCACCCACCACCATTCCAAATCGAAAACCGAGTAGCGAGTGCGAATCGCCTGGCCGCGAAGTTCGGCTAATTGGCTCGCAAAGTTTGCGTAGTCAGCGCTTCCCGCCCTGGTTGTGTCGTCCCAAAAGCGCCAGTCCCATGGCTCCGATCGCATCTGGAAACTGCCCATAAACGCTGTCCAGCGGAAATAAAGAACCTGCGCGGGTCGATAATCGGGACGCTCGAAATGCTGTAGCGCGAAGGAAGAGGCAAGCGAGGTGCATACGATAACCAACGCGCACAGGATGGCGAAAGCCGCCTGTTTCCGCGGCCCGCGCCACCAAAGGACCCCAGCGGAAATGGCGGCGAGACCCGTTAAGCCAAGCGCGCTCGGTTTGCTGAGTATGAATAAGACGAGACCAATCGCTACGGCCGTGAGTGCGCCGGCTCGCGACGGAGTTCCCGTTCGCCAGAGGGACCAGCCGTACAGGAGCAGGGCAGCGCCCATAAAGGCCATTGCTTCGCCATTGATCCCGAAACTGTAGTAGGCCCAAAACGGCGTTGCGAGCAAGAGGAGTAGCGCCGAAGTTTCTGCTGCTTCGCCGAACAGACGCCGGGCCGCGCCTTTAATCCAGAACACGGCGGCGATCATGCAGAGCACGGCCCAAATCAGCGCCGCCCGCCAATAGGTATCGTCGCTCGCGCCGGCCGGAACAAAGAAATATGGCACCGTATAATAAAGCACCGGCCCGGGTGCCCGAATGATGCTGACCGGCTCCGGATTGACGCCGTGGAGCGCCAGCGCGACGTTTTTTGCTTCGAGATGAAACTCGATGTCGCCAAATTTTTTAGCAGCGATGGGCAGCATTCCTACCACGGCAAAACAAACCACAACTCCGAAAACCGCGAGCAAGTCGTTAATCCGAAGGCGGAGGAACCGCTCGGCTCTCACGACTGGAGCATCGGTGACACACGGCGCCGAAGCGCTGGCTTTCAAATCATTAGTCATTCAAAAACCTGATAGAGTAGCCGCTTTTGCCGAGGGGGATCCATCCCGCGGCGGACGCGCCGGCAGGTATGTTCGTTGTGACCAATGCTTTCGCGCCGGATTCGCGCAGCGAGCCGAAGATCTGTTGCTGCGCTTCCGCATTGCTCCGCCAAAAGGCTGTTTCTGAAGGGCCCGGTATCTCGCCCACAATGCGCAGCTTGGCCAATCGGGCCCAGCCGTAGTTTTCGACGGGGGTGAAGACTTGCGGTCTGATCCAGGCGACCTTTTCGCCCGCGCGCAGGCCTTTGGAACGCAACTGCTGAGCGATCTCGGCCTGGGGATTGCCGCCGGCATGGGCTCTCGAGCCCGCTGTTCCGGCCACGGACAATCCCAACTGGGCAAGCTGGACAATCACCAGTGCCAGAGCGGTGCTATAGGCGAATTCACGCTGCTCCGGTCTAATGACAGCAGCAGATGAGAACATGCCGAGCCACAATAGAACGACATAGGCGCCGATCATTCGGTCTTCAACATGGACCGGGACGTACATCAACAAGGCCGCCAAAGACGGCAGGATCAGCATCCAGTTCATGTGGCCGCGGCCGCACATGAGAAACCAGGCCAAGCATATTACAGCGACAGCGATCTGCAAATGGAAAAATAGCTGATAATAATCGAAGCCGTTGGCGCGAATCTGGCGCAGCACGTTCAGAGAAGCGAATCGAGGCTGGATGCCGGCGTGCCAATATGCCGGATCGTACCAAATCGGGTAAGTGCCGCTTACCGGACCGTTAAATGCGTAGACCGGTGGTTTTTCGAAAATTTGTCGGGTCGGATGTAAGGCTGCTTCGCCGTGCCAATGATACCGGGGCACGTCGTCGACGTACCAGGAGACGTTGAGAGACCAACTCTCGCCGAAACTAACGCATCCTTTCACCCAGGTCAAGGCATAGATCCACGGCCCGGCTACAATTACGAATGCCAGTGCAGCGATGGCGGCGCGCAATGCGCGGCTTCGAAAACCCTGTACGCAGGACAGGCTGATTGCGCCGAGGACCAAACCGACAGGCAAGACCGGAGCTTTGGCCAGGTATCCGACGCCCAGGGAAACGCCTAGCAACGTATAACGCCACAGAGCAGGATCGAAGGCGATGCGCTGCAGAATTCCGACCGCAAGAAAAACGCATCCGGCTACACACATATCGGGGCTAACCAATCCCACTCCGATGAGCCGCAGAGTGGACCAGAGGAAAACCGTGTACGCCAGCGCGATCCAGATCGAATCAGGAAGCGAATCGGAGCGGCGGCGGAGGAATCCGGCGAGAAAGTACTGAAAGGCCAGCACCGTCAAAGCGAATACAACGCAATTGACCAAGTGCACCACGGGGAACTCCCAAATCGCGTTCGGTTTTAGCAGGCCCATGGCGCCGCCGAGCAACAGCGGGTACAAAGGGCTCCAATATAGGTTGACCGCGGCCTTCCAGTCGCCGTGAAGGAACGCGTCGCCGAGATCCAGATACGAGATCCCGTCGGTATACATGTCATTGCGGGCCAGCCAGGCTTCGAAGAAGCCGCATACCAGAGCGGCAACCATAAACACGAGCGCTAGCTTGAACGCGGGCCTCCGGTTCGAGGCCGTTGGGGATCGCTCCGGCTGGATGGCTGTGCTGGCTGGCATGCTCGGCTCAGACCGCTGCAGCGGCGCTCATCGAAAGCGTAGGCTGCGCCGACATCATACCTTTCTTTCCTTGATATTCCGGGACCAGAGACGTAATGTGCGAGAGGACACCCCGTTCATTTCGCGCGTCGATTAACCGTTGCAGTTCCACGATCCAACTTTGGATGGCGGCATGCGCGGGGCGCGGACCCTGAAATATCCGGATTTTCGAATGATAGGTCGGCTGAATGTTCTCGCCTTCGATCATGATCTCTTCGAACAACTTTTCGCCCGGACGGAGACCGGTGAACCGGATCTCGATATCCTCGTCAGGAACGAGGCCGGAAAGGCGGATCAGGGTGCGAGCCAAATCGAGTATCCGGACGGGCTCGCCCATATCCAGTACAAAGATCTCGGAACCCTTGCCCATCGTGGACGCTTGCAGAACCAATTGCACTGCTTCTCGAATGGTCATGAAGTAGCGGCGCATGTTGGGGTGGGTAACGGTGACTGGCCCGCCGGCCGCAATCTGCTCCTTAAAGAGCGGAACAACGCTTCCGTTGCTGCCCAGAACATTCCCAAAGCGGACAGAAACGAACTTGGTTCCGCCCTCGCTGGCCGGCATGGAAGAGACGATCAGCTCCGCAATACGTTTCGTAACGCCCATGATGCTCGTGGGATTGACGGCTTTATCGGAGGAGATCATCAGGAAGTCGGGTACCTTGTAGCGGTGGGCGGCCTGCACGATGTTCCACGTCCCAACTACGTTATTGGTAGCGGCCTCCAAAACGTGCGCCTCCATCATGGGCACGTGCTTATATGCGGCGGCATGAAAGACAGAATTCACTTGGTGGCGATGAAAGACCTCGTCGATCCGGACGGGATCGCGCATATCGCCGAGTTCGGCGACCACGTTCACCGAGGGAAGGGTGCGGTGCAATTCTTGCTCGATGCGGTAGAGCTCACTTTCGGCCTGGTCGAATATGATGACGGCCTGGGGCTCGAATCGGGCTACTTGCCTGCATATTTCGGACCCAATGGAACCGGCGCCGCCTGTTACCAGGACCACTCTGGCTCGAAGAGTCTGGCGGATGCGTTCCTCTTCCAGTTGAACCGGCTCCCTGCCCAGCAGGTCGTTTACGGAAATATCTCGAATTTGGGCGCTCAAGACTTTCCCTCTTAAAAGCTCGCCCAGCCCCGGAATAGTTTTGCAGGGCACGCCGGCGGCGCGGCAATTCGCCAAGGCCTCACCCATTTGGGTGCCAGACGCAGAGGGCATAGCGATGACGATTTCATCGATGATCTGGCCGGCGCGCTTCTTTTTGTCAATGATCAGAGCGGCATCGCGGCCGCGCCCGAGGACGCGAACACCGAGCAAGCTCAAATGGCGCTTGTGGGGATCGTCGTCCAGGAATCCAACCACTTCGCCCAGCGCGGGGTTATTGCGCAGCTCGCGAACCAGTGTCATTCCAGCCATACCGGCGCCGTAGATCAATATTCGTTTCCCGCTACTCTTGGTCAACTCGCCGAGTACGATTTCGCTATAGAGCCGGACGGCGAAGCGGGCTCCGGCGGTGAGAAGAAAACACACGATGAAGTCAATCACGTAAGACGAGCGCGGGAACCGACCGCCGAAAACGATGGCCGCGGTGAGGAGGAACACCGAGGAGCCGCACATATTGGCGGCAAAGACGCGGAGGAGGTCCGGCATGCCAACGAAGCGCCACCATCCGCTGTTCAGCCGTGCTGCGATGAAGGAAATGCTCTTGATAGGAATTGCCAGCAGCAATCCGCCATACAAGAGGTCCATCTCGCTATGCGGGATTTGAAAGTCAAAGCGCAGCAGGAATGCTGTGGCCATCGCGATAGCGATGATAAGTACGTGGATGGCCATGATCCAGTAACGCCGAAGATAGAAGATGCTGATGCTGATCATTTCACGCTCACAAAAGTTTCACGAAATTCCGCGAGGCTGAATTAGCGCTACGTAGTGAGTCCTGAGCCATGGGACTTGCTCGAGTAACGAAGCTCCAGTCCATGTGAGAGGTACGATGCGCCGTGCCAGGGGCGGGGCTAGCGTAACACGCCGCAATCGAACGCGACAGCGCGGAAAAAGGTCGCGAATTTCAGCGGCTTCGATACCGCGCACGTTCCGATTGGCGGGGTTGTTGAAGCGGAAGTCATACCACAGAACCGCGCCATCCGGTTTTAATACGCGCAGCATTTCTGCTGCCGCCCGGCGACGGATGGAGGGATCCAGAATGGACGTGAACACGGTAAATTGACTGACGAGGTCGAAACTCTGGTCAGGCCAGTCTAAATGCGCAATATCTCCGCAACGCAAGTCGGCCGCTGGCAGGCGCCTGGCGGCGATCTCAAGCCGAAGCGGGTCCAAATCGACGCCGTGCAACTGATCGGCGCCCCATTGGGCAAATTCAAGGAGCCACACGCCGGCGCCGCAGCCGGCATCCAGCACTTTCCGGCCATCCAGGGGAAACATCTGCGATTGGGATAACGAGTGAATCAGCGCCCGGGCGGTCTGGCAATGGTAGAAGAAGTTTACATCCCGATTCCAAGAATAAAAGGAGGCGGGAATTTCGCGGCGTCGCCGGTCGTACTCGGTGCGAATCCGTGAAGCCTCAGCTTGGTCTGCGTCCGACAATGAAACTCGCGGCGAGAAATTCATCTGGAGATGCCTGTGAAGGCCTTTCCTAATCTCTGCGGCTGCGTTCCAGCAGCGGGCCAGTAGAGCATCCCATAAACAAAGCCGGCACCGTAGGAAAAGTGGTAAACGGCGAACACAATGGGAAGCACCATGGCCAGATCCCAGCCGCAGCGGGCGGCGGCCTGGGCCGCGGCCAGCAAACAGACGAGCAGGTACGCAACGGTCGTGACGCCCCAGACACGGAACGCCAGCGGCGAAAAAGGCGCCAACAGGAGCAGGCCTATATTCGCGGCTAGGAACAAGCCAGGCACCAGGTGGCGCCAGGACGCAGGCAGGCGGTGCTTCCTTATTACGGGAATCTTCCAGAACCCGTATTGAAAATACTGGCGGAAGAGACTAATTAAAGATGCTCTAGGGTTGTACCAGGAAACAATCTCCGGTGATTGCCAGATTTTCCCCCCGCTCCGGACCAGTCGCAGATTCAACTCATCGTCTTGATTGCGCACCAGCGACTCATCGAAGAGCCCCAGGCGTTCGAGCGTCGCCTTCCACCAGCAGCCGTAAGTCACGGTATCGACCCAGCCTTGGTAGGTCTCATCGTGGAAACGCGCGCCGCCGGTCGAAAATTTGCTGTGGTAAGCGGCCGCGATAGCGCGTGCGAGGTATCCTCGGGGAGAGGTACGTGCGGGACCACCGACATTCTCAGCTCCGGTGCTTTTCAATGTGTCCACGCAGCGCTGCAAATAATCGGACGCGTATTCGGTGTGGCAATCCATACGAACGATAATATTGCCCTTGGCCATCCGAATCGCCGTATTCAAGCCAGCTGAAACGGTCTGCGCCGGATTATCGATCACGACCAGTCGCGGAGTGTTGCGGTGCTCCAAGATCTCGCGGGTACCGTCATCGCTCGTTCCATCGGCGATGATGATCTCCCAGTCGAAATCATCTGTCCGCTGCCGATCGAGGGATTCAAGAAACGCGCCGATGTGTTTACGTTCGTTCCGGCAGGGAACGATGACGGAGACGAAATCCATGCTATAAGTTCCGGGAAGCGGCTGAAGTCAGAGGGCTGGCTGCCGGTTTTTCGTTCAAGCAGTCCAGGTACAGCAAGCCGATACGATCGACCATGGCAGACACGGAGAAGCGCCGCACAACCGCTTGCCGGCCCTGTTCGGATAAAGCAACCGCGATCGTTGGATTGTTCATGACCGATTGCATGGCGTCCGCCAACGCCTTAACATCGCCCGGTTCAACCAGCAGGCCGCTCGATCCGTGATCGATGATCTCGCTGGGGCCTTCGGAAGCGGAGGCGATCACTGGCGTGCCGACGGACATTGCTTCGACGATTACCCAGCCAAACGCTTCGCTCTCGGAGCAATGAACAAGCGCGGTAGCCTGCGCCATCAACTGGAGGATGTCCGTACGGGGACCCAGGAAATCGACGCGGTCCTGAACGCCCAGTTCTAAGGCAAGCTGCTTTAGGGACTGCAGATACGCCGGGTCAAATACGTTTCCGGCGATCCCCAGGCGCGCCTCTGGACATTGAGGCGTGATTTGGCTCAGTGCGCGGATTGCTTGGTGATGGCCCTTGGGGGGCGCAATTTGTCCGACGCAGAGAAAGTAGCCCTTTTTTCGCTCAGCAGTCATTTCCGTAGGATCGATGCCTAAGTACACCTTGGTGACTTTTCGCTTGGGCACACCCTCCGAGTACAAGAATCGCTGCACACTGTCCGAGATGGCAATCACTCGATGGGCTAGGCGAGTCTTAAACCGTAACAGTACTGGATGCCCATTTTGATTGAGGTTCCGCTGGCTATACACGTAAACTCTGGACTGCAGGCGCGCCATGAGAGCTTCAAACGGCGAGGAGGTGAAGTCGAGCGAGTGTTGGATCGCGAACGGGCCCCGCCGGTCAATAAGCGCCTGATCGCGCCAACTATCCCGGATGGCCCGCAGAGAGCGGCCGGTTGGGCGGAATCGCGCCACAAAGCAATCGATTCCCAATTCCCGCAGCAATGGCTTGGTCTCGTGCCAACCGCCGTCTCGAAGCGAACATACGGTCAAGCGAAATTCTTCTCGCGGCAACAGCTTGGCAATCGCCATCAGCTCCCGATACGGGCTCGCAGTTCGATTCAGGTGCGGAACAGTCAGCAGGACCGGAATCGGACGAGCATATTTGTTGGCTTTCATTGCGCCCCTACCTGGGTTTCAATCAATTCGGGGCGCTGTTCGCGGGGAATGCGGCAAATGACCGCGCGAAATTTGCCGGTCTGTTCCCGCGGAATGGCGGCCATTTGCTCGAGCACGACCTGGACAGGGCCCAGGTAGTCCTGGATACAACCGATAATTTGTTGCGCGCTTTGCGCATTGAATCCTTCTGCTGGCACATATCGGACTCGAAGCTGGTCGAGCGTCTCCTGGATGATTTGTGCTTCTCGAATGGGTAGATTCGTTTTGAATACCGGATCCATGCGGCCGATCTCTCGGCCGTCGCGGAGGTAAACGACGTCGTCCTTGCGGCCCTCGACAGTGCCGAACAACGGAAGCAACCGCGCACAGCCGCATAGGGCGGTGGCCGACGACGGCTGCCTCCGGTCCCCAGTTCGATATCGGATGAGGGGCATGTCGGTAGTTAACAGGCCGGTGGCGATCAACTCGCCATCCTCGCCAGCTTCCATCCATCCCGCTTCCGGCCATTCATGTAACTGACCACACTCGCACTCGCTGGCTGCCGTAACCATCTCGGCCAAACCATATGTTTCACGGACCGGGCATTGGAACCCATGCTGGATCACGGCGCGCTGGGCGGACGTAAGCGGTTCAGCATTTGTAACAACGACCTTGAGCCGCTGCTGACGCCCACTACGCAGTGCCTCCCCGGCCAGCATGGCGATGGATGCGCTGTAGCCCAGCACGTGCTGAACTTTGTACTTCTGCATGGCCTCCAGGTAATCCTGCGCGCGCTGGGGCGAGACATGGAACGCCGACAGATACAACTGGTTCAAAGCCGAATTCCAGACCCAGAACGGCGGGTTACGCTGCGTTGCGGGAACCACCGGGCGGCCGCCCAAGATAGCCCAGCGATCCTGGCGCGTGACTCCATACCAGTGACGGCACCGGGCCTCGTGCAATGCGTACCAGTTCCGGACGGTTTCTCGGCTGCGCCAGAGCGTCAAAGGGGTACCGGTGGTTCCGCTGGTATGTTCGGCGAACATCCGTCGCGGGTCGCTGCCTTCGGCCAGAAAACGCTGCGGATTTAACCGAAGTTGTTCCTTGTCGAGGATAGGCCAATTCTCAAGAATCTCGGGCGAGCTGCGGTCTCCGCGGCGGCGACGCTTCGACCAATAATCGCGGTAATAAGGCACGCGCGTGGCTGCGATATGGAGCATCAAACCTAATTTTTCTTCGCGCCATCGCCCCCACTGCGACGCGGTCCATTGTTCGCGTTCCAGGGCTTCTTCGATCAGGCGTTCGGTCCGGGCGTCATAACGCCACCGATTCAGGTAGCGGCCATACCATCCCGCCGCCGCGCAGCGGATGGGATACGGCAAAGCGTGATAAGCGCGCAGCAACAGACGGTTCATTGGCGACTACATTCGCTGGTCGAGCACTTTATCGCTGTCGGCGTGATGAAACTCGGGAAGAACCGCGGAAACCAGCTCGATAAGATTTCGTTTTTCGATGCCCGCTGACGGCTCGGATGTCAGCGCGCGAATCTTGGCGATGAAATCGGACAGCGTTCGTTCATCCGCTGGCAGATGGCGAACCGCCAGCAGGCTGGACATTCCACACTCGATCATCTGTTCGCCGGAGGCGACAAAAATTTCACATGCTTTTTCACCGGCGGTATCCAGGTCGGTCAGCAGAAGTGGATAGCGATTGCGCGCTAAATCGCGAGCGAGGTTGGCGCGCGCGCTTTCTTCGTCATCGTAGATTGACGGATCGAACCCCTTCCACTCGATGAACGCGACGGCGATATCCTCCAGGCGGCGGGTATCGGTTCTAGGGCTGAGGCGCGGTATTACGATGTGCCGGTCCGGACCGCACATGGCGGCCAGAGTGCAAATTTGGCCGGCTTCCCGGAGAGAGACGAAAAATCGATAGGTCTGGCGGGGGGCCACGAGCGGTTGCAGTCTCTCGAAACGGCGCCCAAAACTCTCAAGCAGGCTGCCGCTTGAGAAGGCCACATTGGCGAAGCGCGCCGAAGTGATCCGCGGCGAGCCAGACATCGCCGCCGAGAACATGATGTTCTCCATGAGCCGCTTGCTGGCGCCCATCAGGCTGGCCGGAGCGGCTGCTTTATCCGTGGAGACGCTGAAATATTGCGGCGGGGCGCCCCGGCGACACAGCCATTCCCAGCACTTGAGAGGTTTTATCAAATTGGTGTCGAACATTTGCAGCAGCGAAAAGATGTCCTTTTCCGACCGGACATGTTTCAACGCCGCGAAGTTCAGCACGATATCGTAGGCAGCTTGGCTTTCGATGAACCTCCGCATGATGGGCGAAGCGAAATCAATCGGCAACGCTACAAAATCGTTTACCTGGAGGCCTTCGCGACGGCTGCGGAGGTCCCGTACTAGTTCGGTTAACGCATTCTCGTTCTGATCGATGACGTGCAATGCAGCGGGCTTGAATTGCGAGATTAAGCCGACCGTGGATGATCCGATGCTGCCGCCGCCGCCGAGCACCAGGATGCGTCGCGAACCCACGTGCTGCCGGATTTCGTCGGTGCGCCATTTTACGTCCTGCTCAAAAAGATCGGTAGGGCGGCCGGTTACGCGTACGATCATCTCCTCCAACGGTGGCCGTCGGGTTCTAATTTCTGAGACCAATTGCTTGCTCCAAAGTGGATGCCACGAAGGCCATCGTTTTGCGGCCGTCGGCGCGATCGAGAATCAATTGCCGGTTGAATAGTGCGACGCGGTTCCGCCACGAGGCCGCGACGATGGCCTGTTGAAGAGATCGGGCATAGTCGGCCGGGCGGTCGAACGGCACCAGGATTCCGTTGGCAACATTGCTATCAATCCACTCGCGATTCGGTGGAATGTCCGACAAAACGGGAAATAGCCCACAGGCCAATGCCTCCAGCAGCGAAATCGACGTACCGTCGTACCGCGATACCGAGGTGTAGACATGAGCCGAACGGAGCTGTTCAACGATCCCCTCATCCGAGACGCCGTTAAAAAACTCTACGCTCGCCCGTCGTTCCGGACTGAGAATACGATCCGCCAGCTCCCGCGTTTCTCCAAGGCAAGGCCCGGCGGAGGTGAACACGACGCGGAAAGCGGGCACATCAGCCGGTAATAAAGCGATCGCTTCAATGAGATAACTATTGTTGTAGACCGGCGTGAACCCGCGCGTGCAAATAATCACTACCGGCGAAGGCGGCGCAGCGGCCGGCCTGAACCGGTCCGGATCAACGCCAAGATAAGCAGTGTGGACCGAGGCTCTGGGCGCGAAGGCCCGAGTTTTTTCCCCGAAATACTTTCCGTTTGCAAAGACAGCTGCGGCGCGAGCCAGCACGTGACGACTGACGGCCTTTTGCATGCCGGAGACCCGCAGAATATCGCCGCCGCATACGTACACGGCGTACGGACGAATTCCGCTGGCGTACGACATCATGGCGAATCCGCCGCCCCAGAGACTCAGCAGGACATCCGGGTCGATAGACCGGCAGATCGCGCGAAAACGGGGAGCTTGGCGAAGATACCGCCACTGTGAGATATCCGTGCCCGGAATGAGATGAATGCCTCCCAAACGCGCCCGCAGCTTCGCTACAGCGCCGGCATGAATGTCCTCACGGCCTCGCAGATAGTTGCCCAAAACCTCGGTATCGAAGTCGACGGCGTGTACGTCATGGCCTAATTCGCTGAACCGAAGCGCCGCCTCACGCGCCCAAGATGCCCCCAGGCTCATCAACATCGCTATGCGCATATGACCGCCTCGATTTCGTTGTTCCAGGCGTCGGCGAGCACCCGCTCGAGCGGACGGGAAGGGCGGAAGCCGATCGCGCAGCGGGCCTTCTCAAAGTTTCCGTAAATCCTGCGTACCGCTGACGGAGGAACCAGGTTAGGATCGAGTTCCACCTGGATGGGGCGTGTAGAATTCGCAGCCAGCATCGAGGCCACGGCGGCGACGGTATGGGCGCTGCCCGAGCAGATGTTGAACACCTCGCCCCAGGCCTCGGCGGCCAGCAACTTGACGTACGCATCGACAGCATCGGAAACGCCGACGAAGTCCCGCTCGCTGTCGAAATCGCCCACCCTCACAACCGGGTGGTCAGAGCGAAGCGCGTCTTTCATGCGCGCAAGCAGAGCACCAACGACCAGGGTCTGCGGGATACCGGGACCGACGATGTTGAACGGCCGGGCCACAACGATCTTCAACTTCGCTCGTTTGGCATAATCGAGCGCCATCAACGTTGCGGCATACTTGCTCGTGCCATAGGCGCCCGCCGGATGACATGCCGATTCTTCTGTTGCTGGAAGGTCGCTGAGCGGCACGGCACCGTATTCGGCGGCGGAACCGACCACCAGAACACGGCAACGGCTCGCATGCCGGTACACCGCTTCCAGCACGCTCCCGGCGCCGAGCACATTCACAGCACAAACCGAGGCAGCTAGTGGCGAAGCTCCGGCCCCGGCCAGGTGGAAAATGCAATCTGGAACTAGTAACTTGACGATTCTGGCAACAGCCGCGGGTTCCGTTATGTCGGCTTGAAAGTAGCCATCCAGGCGCAGCGCGGCCGCGCTTGTGTTAGCGACGTCTAAACCCGCGATCTCGATGCTCGCATCGCATCGCAGCCGTTGTATCAGATGGGCGGCGCAGAATCCTGCGGCACCGGTGACCAATACTTTCATGCGTAGGCGTGGTCTGTGCTGGCGATGAACCGGGAACGATTCTCGACGAAATCTTCGCTGGCCTGCTGGTAGTCGTCAAAGCGGCCGATGTCTTTCCAATAGCAATCGGTTTCATAGCATGTCACCGTGCGGCCCGCGCGGTGCATTGCCAGCATCAGTTCCGGCATGTCAAACTTGCCGGAATCGGGGATAAAATCCAGGCATTTCTCCGAAAGCACGTTTATCCCCATGCTGACCGAGTAGGGGATCGTCGGTTTCTCGATGTACTCGGAGAGTAAACCGTCGCTGGTGGAGCGAACCACGCCGTAGTCAATATTCACTTCACGCTTGGACAGCGCGATGGTCCCCCATGCCTTCCTGCTGACGTGGTGTTCGAACAAAGCTCGATAGTCTAGTGTTGTAAGCAGATCCGCATTCATCACGAGGAAGTTTTCTTCGAGATTGCTCACTGCTCGCAGTGAGCCGGCGGTGCCGAGTGGCTGGCGCTCGAAAACCGTATCGATTGCGACTCCCCAACGCGCGCCATCGCCGATGGAGGCTACAAAGAGTTGCGGCATGTGGCCCAATGTCAGAACAATGCGAGATACCCCGGCGGCCACCAACTGTTCGATTACAATCTCCAAGATCGGCGTCTCGCCGAGCGGCAGCAGCGGCTTAGGAATTGACATGGTAAAGGGTTTGAGTCGAGTACCCTTGCCTCCTGCCAAAATAACGGCCATCATAATTTTTATCTCCGTGTTGAGTAGCTTTATGGCGGGGCGATCAGATGGCCATACCTCGCGCGAACGAGGGCGGTCTGGGACGATTCCATCCGGTCACCGCATCGTAAACCTCGGCGATTTCACCGACGATGCGCTCGGCACTGTATTTCCGGTTTACGAAGGCATGCAACCGCGCACCCAACTTGGCGCGCGTCTCTGGCCGCTGGAGCAACGAGATCATCCCGCTCGCCAGACGGTCGGAATCGGATGTGGGTACCAGAATTCCCGCCAAGCCTTGGTTCAAGACTTCGGCACACTGTCCAGCCTCGGTAGCGACGGCGGGCAATCCAGCCATTCCGTATTCGAGAAGTGACATGGGGAGGCCTTCGGAAACCGAACTCAAGACGCCGATGTCGCACTGTCGCAGGATCGCCGGCACGTCATGACGCTCCCCAAGAATTGTCACCGACTGCTGTAGTCCTAACTCGACGATCACACGGCGCACGCCTTCCAGGTAGTCGGCATCATTGGTTTTCCCGGCCATCAGCAAATGCGCTTGCGGCACAGCATTGACCACTTGCGTCATGGCTCGCAGTAGGGTGAAATGGTCTTTTTCCGGGCGGAAATTCGCAACGGCCACGATCCGCGCTCCCTTGGGACCCGGCAACTGAGGCACGGGCCCGTCGTCGTTCATAGCGGCTACGGGGTTGGGGATATAGTTCACGCGTCCGGGACGCACTTGCAGGCGATTGATGCACCAGTCGGCGAGTTGCTGATTTACGGTGATGACCGCGCCTATCCTGCGGGTGGCTACACGGTATAACAGTGGCCTGCGATGCTCCACATAGCGGCCGTAGTGGGCGTGCCAAATCACTTTCACGTTTCCAGCGAACCCGGCAGCAACGCGAGCGATGAACACCGCGGAACTGTGCGCGTGCAGTACGCCGATCCTATGCTGGCGAATGAAGGAGGCCAGGCGCGCAATGCCGGCGACGTCAAACCGAGAACTGCGCTGCAGTCGAAGACGGATTACGTCTGAAGCGAGAGCTCGGTCCAATGGACCATCGGCGCGGGTGGTGCACAAGTATGGCACATATCGATCGCGCGGAAGAGCATTGGCGATATTGACCGCGACGCGCTCGGCGCCGGCTGCGACGAGTGTATCAATGACCTGCATGACTCCCAAACGCTGCATAGTATTAAGACCTAACTGCCTCGGGCGCCGCTTGAGGGGCCGGCACACGCCAGCGCTGTGCGAGAAGCTCTCGGAGCGCTTCGCGCAGGCCCTCTAATGAATACTGCTGTGCCCAGGCTGCGGCGCGAGACCGCATCTCTTGATATTCTTCCCGCGCTGTTGCGACCTGCTGAATGGCAGAGGCGAGCGCTGCTACGTCTCGCGGAGGAACCACCATGCCGCGCCCGTCGGAGAGAATCTGCGGAACGAGTCCTCGGTTCGATCCCACGCAGACCAGTCCGAACGCCATTGCCTCGGTGATAGCCTTCGGCCAACCCTCCGTCTCGGACGCCAAAACCAACATGTCCGATCGCTCGAACTCAGCCAGAACTTGCTCAAAATCAAGCCCGCCCCTGAAAACGACATTGGCGTCCAGCGCCAATTGCGCAGACAAAGCCTGAAGCCGTGGCCGTTCCGGCCCTTCGCCGATAATCGCACACTCTAGGTTTATGTCCTGGCCTTTCACCTCGGCGATCGCCTGTAGCAGCACGTCGATATTCTTGGCTGCACTGAGTCGTCCAACGAAAACGATTCGGAGCGGGCGCGTTTGCGGGGCGGGCGTTTGGGCCGCAACACGCGCTCGCGCCAGCTGGTCGCTGCTCATGACCGAGGTAAAGAAGGGGACGATGTGCTCCGGCTCGCCCGACCAGGATCCATATACCGTGACGGGCCCCCGAAACCACCCGGATCGGAGCAGCCGCTTCTGCAAACGCGTGGTGCTTGCCTCGCCCGGATAATCGGTCCACTGCCCGGCATACTTGGCGACGAGGTTACGCGAGAAAAACGGCGCCAGCATGGCACCCAAGAACCCCAAGTTCCCGGGACAGCGCACGTGTATCGCGTCGCTATTCTTAAAAACCATGGCCAGCTGAAGCACCATCCGCGGAATCGTGAAGAGAAGTCCGGCTTTGGCCCGAAACGAGTCGCCACCGGCTTCAAGCTGCGGGCACACCGAAATGTTCGTCCGTTCAAAGCGCACGCAGTCACCGGGAGGCTCTTGCCTCCGGAGCGGAGCGGCGATCACCACTCGGCCAAACAGCTCAGCCCAGATTTTGATTTCGCGTGCGTATGCCGAGTATGCATACAGCCCCTCTTGCCATTCATAGTGCGGCACATGCGACACGATCGCCAATCGCATATTTTCAAGACCGGACTGCATTAGGCATACTCCACTTGTCTAATGGTCGACTCGTAAACCATGTAGCGCGGGGCGACTTCAGCGCCAAGAAACGCCAGGCCAATCAGAATCCCGCTATCGGCATCGAATGCGGACACCGAAAAACCAAAGAATGCATAGGTAAGCAAGGCCAAGAGTGGCGTGATTTCCCCGAAAGTGCGCCAGTGTCGGTAAGTTCGCCTGCCCATCGCGATGAGGAGCGAAAACAGGGCGGTGAGGCCGATCAGACCCGTTTCAGCACCCACATGGAGGTACAGAGCGTGCCAGTTTAAGTGCCTGCCCGTATAAATGGCCACTACATTGCGGCCCGTGCCCGGGCCCCAGCCCCAGATCGGAGATTGCGAGAAGGCGTCGGGAAACGCCAGCCACTGCGCCGATCTGCCGCTGGTGCGGTTGGCGAGCGTACGATCCGAGTCCAGAGTTTTCTCGTATTGTTGGGAGATCTTTTCGCCCAATGGCGTGGTCAACGCGAGTCCAGTGACGAACGCCATGCTGGCACCGAGGACCAGCAGCAGCTTGCGGTCAGGGGGTTTAAGTATCGCAAGGATCAGCACGAAGCCGAGGGCCGCCAGCCAACTACCGCGGGACCCGGACAGCACCAGCCATTCACCGGTGACCAGCGCAATGAATGCGCGAGCCAAGAAATGTTTTTCCAGGAACATCCACTGGCCCCGGTCCGATAGAACGAGCATCAACACCAAGACGCAGGGAATGCCGAGGATGATGGGATTCCCGAGACGCGTTCCATCGATATCGGCAATTCCCAGCCGAATATCGCTATGAGGCAGCATGCCCAGAGCGACGCAGGTGATCGAGCAGGCTAGGCCCAAGAAAGCCGTTGCCAAGTAGGACCGCCGGCGCGACAGCAACTTTACTGACGTGGCGCTTAAGACGAGTTCCACAAGACGAAGGTTGTTCGCGTATTCGTTGGTGTTCAGGTAGGTCAGCCACCAATACAGCAGCGCCAGGATTCCGTAGGCTTGTATGACGCGATCACGCCATACCAACTTCAGCTCCTCTGGCGAATGGCTCAGGAATAGCAGCGTTCCGCCAACAAAGATAAATATGGCGCTGTTGTATACGAACAGCCCGCGCAACATCAGCAAGGCCGGGACCACGCCGACGCCGATCGCCAGGAATCCGTACTCATCCCGGATAGCGATTCGATACCCCAAACACACGGCCAAAAATGCCACGAGAATGACCGCTCCGGCATAGGGGTATCCCAGTGCGACGGCGCCCATAGCGGAAGCGACACACAGAGCAATATTGAAGAACAGCGCCCAGTGCAGCCGGGCGGGCCGCATCACAACTGCAGGCACACTGCCGATCGTTGAAATCGCTTCTAGCTGGGTCATTTGTCTACTTGGTGTGCTTTGCGAACTGGTTGAAGGGATTAGCGCGCCGCGTCCCACGCGCGCGTCCTAGCGCTTCCTACCGAGCGCCAACCTTGGATCAGGCCCTGAATACGCGCGATCGGAATCAAGAGACCGCTTCGAGACGGATGCGCCGCCCAGGCGAGCAGGTCAACGAGCAAGTCTCCCACCAGAGTTCTGGCGATGATGAGATAATCCGAGAGCCCGCGTACGCCCTTGGCAAACCGGCGGCCAGCGCCGAACGAGTTTTGCAACATGCGGCAAACGTCAGATTCACGGCCTTCCGGGGTGCCATGATGGTTCAACCTCAAGTCGCCGCAGAACACGAGCCGCCACAACTTGCCGACTTGAATGGAAAAATCCCGGTCTTCACCGCCATAGGTGGGGAGACATTCGTCGAATTGCAAGCCCTCCACGGCGTCGCGCCGGTAGATCATACAGAAGCCTGCAAGCCACCCAACCTCCTTGCACCCGGAGAATGGCGGAACGAAACTCACGGGCACCGCCCGACCCAGGTGATCGATGGCACCCGGCACGAGACTGGGGATCGCGCCCAGCAGGTTGCGGATGCGCCATCGAATAGCCATAGGTCCCCCGTAGGTCACCATGTCGTAGCCGGTGACGCCTCCGACGTTGCGCATATCGGGCCTCTCGAGCAGTTCGATAGTGTGGCTTATAAATGCTGCGTCCAGGGTCACGTCATCATCTAGAAAAACAAATATGTTGCCGCGAGCTTCCCGCATGCCCGCGTTCCGCTGCCGGGTGAGTCCGCGGCCGGAACGGATAATTCGAATCTTCTCGCCTGCATCGCGCTCTCCCACGAGCTGCTCAATCGCGCGGCGCGCCAGTAAAGTATCGTTGCCATCGACGACCAGGATTTCCAGCTCATCGAAGGTTTGGCGGAGCAAGCAATCCAGCAGCGGGCCCAGACTCTTGGCGCGGCCATAGGTGCAGATGATCACCGAAACGAACATAGTCGGAAATTCAGGAGCGTGCCGTCTGGTGGCTGCCTTGGCCGGAGAGGAATTCCCGTTCGCCGCGAAGCCTCCATGCCAAGGCGGCCAACTTCCACCCGGATATAGTCGAACGATAGACAGAAGCCCCGGATAATGGCGGAACCGACCAGCGCTCGCCCGCTTGCAGTCTCGCCAAAACCTCCAGTAGACGATCGATGCCGAGTTCCGTGGCTCGCACAAACAGCCGCGCGAAACCTTCGCCCGGGCGGCGTTCGGCTACCGGCGCGTAGGCCAGAACGTTGCCCGTATCGATTCCAGCGTCAATTTCGTGTATCGTCGAACCGACCCATTCTGGACGTCGTTCCCACAGGCCCCAATAGATTGAGTTCATTCCGCGAATCAGCGGTGCGATGCCATGGTGCATGTTCAGGCAGGCGATTGAAGCCAGTCGAAAAATTTGTGGCTTGAGAATGCCCGCCCCTGCTTGTATAATCACATCCGGCCTTAGTCGCCGGATCGCATCTACGGCATCCGCTCCATTTACGCTGTGCACGATGGTCACGGGTTGCTCGAGTTCCACGGCCGGGCGCGGCAGATTCCTCAACAGGCGTGTGCGCTCGCGGTTTGCTCGTTCGGCGAAGTAAAGCTGCAGCGGATACGACGAAAGTACTTCAGCCGCTTGCCGCCATCCCAACCTGCGGATCTTGTTGCAGTGCTTCCGCAGTGAGTTTCGCACACTGCGGCATTCGGCCCGCAAATTTACGGATACGATGCAACAGTCCGGAAACTGACTTCTGACGCGCGCATACATATACAGGAACAGCTCGTTCTTTTCAAAGCCTTCGCGGGTAAAGAACACGATTTTCATGGTTAGCCTAAACGCACGCGTTTGGCACGGAGCGTATTGCCCCAGCGGACGATGAAGCTTAGCGCGACCAGTGACGTGCCGTATATACCGATTCGTCCGATGTCGTAGGGTCCAGCAACTTGTTGAACAGGAATGACGGCATACGCTTGGCGAAACTCGGCGCGCTTGCAACCCGAAATGATATCGCTGTTATACTCTCCGCTAGGATACGCGAACGTTTCAATGCGGCGTTCCGCCGCCTGTTCAAGCCATTGTTTATTCTCAGAAATCTGTCGCTCGGCTTCCTCGGGTTCGCATCGCCCGAGGAAGGGGTGATCCACCGTATGTCCGCCGATCGTGAACAGCGGATCGGCCGCTAGCTCGCGAACCTGAGCTGCGGTCATTCCGGCGCATGTGTCATCGATCCGCTCCGGAGGCAGGAAGTCCTCGAGGCGAGGCAACTCGTCTTCAATCGCCTCGTACATCGCTCGTGGGTGCGGTGTAAGCGACAATAAAAGCGTCTTCAACCGTTGCATGCTCGAGCCCCGCCGCTCGGCCGACATTGAAAATGACTCTCCTCGAAATCGTATCGCGGGATGCGGAAAATAATCTTCTAAAGCCCGCAGATGGGCAAACCATAGATATTTCCCGCGAGTGTTATGTCTGGATGTAATGAAGAACACCGCCGGCGCATTGTGCTCCTGCAAAATCGGCCGTGCGACATCATAGTTGTTGCGGAATCCATCATCGAACGTCAGCAAAACGCGAGGCCGTCCTCCTCGACGTGACAGCGTAGCCGTTTCGGGGCCAATCAGTTCACAATTCCGCTTCAGCATGCCGATTTGCGCGGCAAACGCGGCCTCATCGACACGGCCGGGCTTCGTGTTCCGCGGTGTTCCGTGATAGAGCAGCACAATGGGAGCGTCAGAAGCAGGCGCCGGAATCCGGCACCCTGCCCAGGCAATGCTTCTTTTCATCAGTTGCGTCATCAATGCTGCCTTGGCTACACCGCTACTGCTACGCGCTTGGCGTGTGGCGCCTGAAACCTCTGTAGAGCGTCGCGGTAGAACTCGACATTCTTGCGGACGAGCGTTTGTACGGAAAACTTGTCGATTACATGTTGGCGCGCGCGTCGTCCCATCCTGGCTGCAAAGGCGTCCTCTTCGATTACACGCACAATTGCCGCGGCAATCTCCTCCGGCTGGTCCGGGTCGATGAGCAGGCCCTCGCGTCCATGGGCGAGCAATTCAGGCCCGCTACCTCGACGGCTGTAAATGGTCGGACACTCGCATGCCATTGATTCCAGCGGCGCCATGGCGAAGGCCTCGGCGTGGGAAGGAAAAACCGCTACGCGCGCGTGGAAATAGGCCTGAAACAAGGCTTCACGGCTAACGTGCCCATGGAAAGAAACAGACCGGGCCGCCTCGCCGAGGCGACGTCTCAGATGCTCCCGCATGGATCCTCCCGCCTCCGTCCGGCCGTCCTTTCCGTAGATATGGAGCTCAGCGTTGGAGCATTTTGCAAGGACCATCGGCCATGCATCGGCGAGCGAGATGATACCTTTCTTCGGAGTGAGCGTGCCGCTGAATACGACGCGCTGTGAATGCCTGCTCTGTGCAGTCGGCAGGTCGGGAACTTCCACGGGATTGTACAAAATGGCGCTCGGCTCGCTTGTCAATGCAAACAGCTCGCGTGTTCTCTCGGCTGTATAACGGCACACAGAGCACCAGAAATCGGCACGCCGCAGCGCCGAGCGCTCCAGCGCAAATGCGGTCTTTCGCACGCGTTTTCCGAGCTCTGACGCAAAGTAGGTTTGGGAACCGTGCAAACGGACCACGACCGGAGCACTTAAGCGCTGCCATCCAGCCACCCATCCCTCATAGTCAGGCGCCTCCACCAGATCGACAGCCCCGCGGCGCGCCAGACCGGCAATGTCCCGGTACAGGCGCAGACGATGAAAAGCCCACTCGAACGGCCGGCCCGAACCTCTTAGACGGCGAATTCGTACTCCGTTGTCTTCTTCGCGGTCGGGCCCTGGATAATTTTGCGGATAAACGCCAATGCTTTGTACCTCGTGGCCCTCAGCGGCGAGTGCGCGGCTCAGGACTTGGGTCATGGTTCCAATCCCGCCGTGTGGTCCGGGCGGATATTCAGAACAAATGAAGCAGATCTTCACGCTTGAAACTCCGGCCGCGCCGAAGCGGTCTTACGCAACACCATTTGATATCCATTAGCCTGATGGATCACTGAGAAGTCCGTCTTCTGCGATAAGCGATTCCAGGCATAAAACGGCAGCCATAGCAGGGCCTGCAAGTATCTGCTGTGACGCTCGCCCAGATACGTCCAGGCGATCCACGTGATGGTTTGCGCCAGGCTGTGGACCGGCAAGATGTCCAACACTTCCAAATCATGAACGCGCGCCAGTTCCAGCATGCCTTCCCGGCTGTAGCGGCGGTAATCGGGCGCTGGATGGTAGGCCTGCAGGAATGGGATGCACACGACCAGAATTCCATCTGGCTTCAACAGGCGGCGCAACTCGCACATGACACGATCCGGAAATTGCACGTGCTCGAGAACCGCGTTGCACAAGATGGAGTCGTACGTGTTGCTTTCCACCGGCACGTCCACCAGGTCACATAAAATCGAGTCGGGGATAGAACTCCGCCGGTCACAGTTGTCGACGCGCGTGGCTCCGTGGTTTTTGAGAAAAGGCGAAATATCGCGATCGCCGCAGCCGGCGTTTAAGACGCGACCAGTGAGATACTTCGCTACGGGTGCGAGTTCGTCTTCAAGATCTTGAAAAATAACAGGAGATTTCACAAGCCAATCACCAAATTAAACGGAGGGAGAGCTGCCTCTGACGATGTGCCACGGCACTGTGAAATAACGCGCTGCGTTGAGGAGAGCTTGAATCGGCTGGCGGCGCGCATTGGATCGCACGTGTTTCCAGCGGCGAAATGCAGAAATTTGTTGCAGTTGTTTTTTCTGTTCGGCCGATAAGTCGGATGCTTTCCACAGGCCGTCCCACCGTTCGAGCATTTCCAGGCCGCGCGAAATCGGCATGACTTCGCTGTGACCAACGCTCCAGAGCGCTTCCAGGTCCGCCCGGTCCCAACGTTCTCGCGTGAGAGCGAACAAATGATCCGCCAAAACCTCCAACGCAAGGCGCCGCTGCAATTCCCGTTTCTGGAGCGATTCCCGTTTCTGGTGCGTCCTCACATAGGACAATACTTCCGGCATGACACCCAGCCAGCCGCGGCAGGTTAGTTCGCACCATAAGCGGTAGTCTTGAGAAAGCGGCAGCTCGCGATAGCCGCCAATCTCAAAAATCGCCGAACGTTCGTAACATACCGAACTGTGCAGCGAAGGGCTGCGTAACAGCAAGTACCAACAGAACACACCACCGTCGAGTGGAACGGTCGTGACGGTTCCCGGGATGATTCTCGATCCATCATAGGCCTGCCAATATGACACGCAGGCACGGAAGCGCCGATTTTGCAGCAGAAAGTCATATTGCTTCTGTATCCGGTCGGCCGGCGACAAGTCATCGGCATCGATCCGGACGATGAACCGGCCTCGCGCCTCGCGCAGACCTTGGTTCGCTGCAACATACGGGCCGCCAGCCTCGGCGCGGCGTAGCAGGCGGAGCCGGCGATCCTTCTGACAAAAATCTTCGACCATGGCCACTGTTTCGTCGATAGACGCATCGTCGACAATGATGTATTCCCAATCCGTGAAGGTCTGCGCTCGAACGCTGGCAATCGTTTCGGCCAGGTGCGAGGCACCGTTCCTTACGGCGGTTAAGACCGTCACGCTTGGAGCGCTCATGCAGCCGCACAGACCACGTCAACCAGGGATTCGGCTGGCGATTCCTGCCTGCGATGAATACTGAGCCAAACTTCGAGCACCAGCAGGATCCATAGACGGCGAGCATTGACCGACGCTGTCTGCGGCGTCGCCACGAGGTCTGCTACCGGCTGTCGTTTGACCCAGCCTTGTTCGACAGCCAAGCCGTGCGGCAGCCTCTGCAGCACTTCGAACAAATCAGGCTGAGCCACCCAGCGGCGGAGAGGCGTGTCAAAGCCCCACTTAGGCCGGTTCAGAACTTCTGGCGGGCACCGGTGTCCCAGGGCCTTTTTTAGGATTATCTTGAAGTCCCGCGCATTCTGCTTCAGAGCGCCGTTGATCCTTTGCGACAGCCGCACCAGCCGGTAATCGAGAAAAGGTGTTCGGACCTCGAGGGAATTTGCCATCGCCATTCGATCCGTGAGCGCAAGAATTGTTTCGGGCAAATAGGTGTGTTGATCGACAAATTGCCTTTGCGAAATCGCATCCTTGCCCGGGTAGCGCCGCCATAGCTGTTCGAATTGCTCGTCGGCCCTCCCCTGGTAGGGCATGCCAAGATCTCGCAGCATTCCCGGATTTGAGATCTCGAAACGCTTCATATAGGCGCGCCATTCCCGGCCCGGATCACTGGCCAGGCGCAGTTCCTCTGCCCAGTAATAGTTCCAGGACTCGAGGCGTGGCGCTAGACGTTTGGCAGCAGCGGGCGCGTGTCGAAAGAATCGGCGGATGCGGCCCGGGCCCGCATCCACATAGCGGGAATATCCACCGAATAACTCATCACCGCCCAGGCCCGACAGGCATACTTTCACGAACGTTGCCGCAAACCGGCTAATCAAGTAGTTCGGCACGATGGATGAGTCACCCATCGGCTCGTCCATATGCCAGATCAGTTGAGGAAGCCGCTCGATGGCATCGCGCGGTGAAGACCTTAATTCGCGATGGTCGGTTCCCGCATGTTCGGCAACCGCTCTGGCGTACGGCAATTCGTCAAATTCCGTATGTTTGAACGCCATCGTGAAGCTGTGCATCGGAATGGATGAGTGACGTTGCGCGGTGATCGTCACCAGACTGGAATCCAGCCCTCCACTCAAGAACGATGCCACGGGTACGTCGCTCCGCATTCGCAGCTTTACGGCGTCGTCAAAAACCTGCTCGATGGCCTCCTCGAACTCGGCGGTGGTCACAGGGGCGCCGTCTTCCCATTCCGCCAAGTTCCACCAGCGCCGCACGGATCCGCCATGCGTGTTGATCAACAGAAAGTGACCCGGCAATAAACGACGCACGTGGCGATAAGGAGTCGCTTCAAAGGGGATATACCCAAGGCGCAGATAATCGGCGATTGCTTCAGGATCGAGCTGGGCGTCCACACAGGACTGCGTGCCGAGGACCTTGAGTTCGGTGCCGAACAACCATCGCGATCCAGCCTGCGCGTAGTACAGCGGCTTCACACCCATGCGATCGCGGGCCATTAGGAGCCGGCGTTCCTTTGCATCCCAGATTGCGAAATCGAACATCCCGTTCAGCAGGGGCAGCATTTCGCAGCCATACTGCTCATACAAGTGCACAAGCACTTCTGTATCGCTATGCGTGCGAAACTGGTGGCCTTTTGCAATCATCTCCTCGCGAAGCTCGATGTAGTTGTAGATTTCGCCGTTGAAGACGACGGCAATCGAGCCGTCTTCGTTGAAAATCGGCTGATTACCTCCCGGCAAATCGATAATCGACAGCCGCCGCATGCCCATTGCCACCGGCCCGTCGACGAACAGGCCCTGGCCATCGGGGCCGCGATGGCGCTGAATCTCTACCATGGGCGCGAGTTCGTGACGCCGCGGGAATCTCTCGAAATCGACAATCCCTGCGATTCCACACATAGGTGGTTATTTTTCCGCTTGAACGATCAGGTTCCAGCCGAATCGCTGATGAAGATTTCGCAGCATCGATTCTGGAACCAACGGAAGCAGCCGACGCAGCGGTCCAAAGTGACCGCGCCACAGATAATGGAGTTCCATCCTCACATTGCGATAGCGGGCGAACATTTTTCGCGCCTCTCGTTTCGAATAGACCTTCGTCAGCGGATTCACGCTCTGCTCGGTTTGGCTGTCCCATTCCGTGTATTTGCTGATCAGGTCTTGAATATTTCTAACCTTCCACAGGGCGCCTTGGCGCAATCCCCGGCCTAGAATGATGTCGCCGAAGACCATCGCTGACCACTTGTAATACAGCATAATGATCGCCGTGCCTCCAGGGGCGAGGCAGCGATGGACCTCATCAATGGCCTTCTGCGTTCCGGGCGTGTGGTGCAGCACCCCAAACGAATAGATCAGATCGAACGAACCGCTCCGAAACGGCAGATTTTCGGCGTCGCCGTTCGTGAATCCACCCTCGCGTTGGGCATCCTCAAATCGGTCGCGGGTAATTTGAACGCTCGGAAAATTATAATCGAGGCCGATATACTTATTTCCAGCGAGTTTCCACTCCAATCCATCCACCCCGATGCCGCACCCTACTTCGAGCACCCTCTTTCCGGTATGTTTGTCGAACCCTACAGCCTCGCGCAGAAAGGGAGTGTCGAGATCGGTATGAACCTTGAACCGTTTCTCGCGCGTCTCTTCAAAAAAGGCGTGTGAGTGCCTGGGTTGCGAACTGAAAATAACTCCGCAAGGGCGATTACCCCAGAACTTCCTTATTTCAATTTTTTGTGCTTCAGTTTGTGTCACGTGTTTACCCCTTTGAAGGACCATTGGATGCGCCAAGCGAAAGGCAGCTTTACCTGCGCCGACAAGCTGAGTCTTTGTCCATCGCGTTCGAGCCCGTATTCCTGCAAAAATCGAAAGGGCTCAATACTGGCGCACATTCCCGGAACGGTCTCGATTATCATTTCGGCCAGCTCGTGCGACAATTGCCCGCGGCCGGCCGCGCGATCCCAAGTCAATGAACCCCACGCAGCATCGCCGAGGCAAAGGTGGCTCTCGAACCGCACGCTCCCTCCCCCTTCGATGTGCTCTTCAAACAGCACATCGCTTTGTTCTTGAAAACGCCACGACCGAGTGCATATAATGTTCGGACGGATTCGCTGGAAGCCGTTACAGCGGAACCGAACGCCATTGCCTTCGATTTTCTCCCACGAGCCGTCTTGCACCGAATACCACCGCGGAAGATAGGCCCGATCTTCGGCTGTCATGCCGGGCGCCAGTCCGTTTAGGCACGTAACGTTTTGGGCATGGCCCGAGCGATGCCGCCGCGCGGTTACATCCGAGCTCCAGCAACTTCCAGGCTGCCGGATCAGCACCGTGCCGCGGCGCCATAATTCAAAGCTGCCCCTTCCGGCATCACCGTGCGTCGCGTTGACGGCCCGCGGCTCGCCGTGTGCGATTAGCTCGCAATCTCCCTTTCGAAGTATTGCGAAACCTCCGTGCCGGTATAAGCGAACTCCTTCCTCAGCCTGGCCTGCCGGGAGTTCAGGCTTTAGTCCGCAATAGTATAAGGTCAGCGCGGTAACGGCCGCATGCCGCGGCGGCTGATCCAGCAGCCCGTGAAACCAAGCCGCCGTCATTAACCCCCAGCAATCCGCTGCTGCTCCATCGGGAGAATTATCTCCGAACCGCGCCAGTGACCCATCCGGCCTGATCAGATCGTTGGCGACGTTGAACATTCGTTTCAGGCGATCGCGAAACACTGGCGCTACATCGCGCCGCGATGCTTTCGCCGCCAGCCAATACTCCAAGGCGGTCCGGCAAAGCAGGACATGATAGTGGCTGGACTGCTCGGCAAAAACCCCGTCCTCCAGCACCAGGCGAGGAAAGGCCTCCTCCCAAATTGAAAAAGCCTGCTCGCGCCAGCCGCTCGCCTCTGCGCACTCCGGAACCGCGGCAGCCGCAATGTACAATCCACGTGCGTTGTTAAGCAGATGGTTGTGCAGTCCCAGGCCATATTCGACATTCGATGACAGCCGGCGAGCATCTGATGCGATCTGTTTCTTGCATGCCGCGACGGGCAGCGTTGGCGACCAGACGAGGCACTCCGAAAGCGTGGCGATTCGCTCGGCCGTTGTGTAAGGCCACCCAAAAGCGGGATCGGCGCTCCAATCCTTGGCGAGCCACCGATGCAACTGGCTGTCCAACGCTTGGCGAGCGCCGGAATGCCCATATGCGGCCGCGCGGCTATAGCATACGGCCCAGCGCAACCGATGATAGGCGTGGCGGTCTTCGTAATCTTTGAGTCCGTCCAACATTGTGAAATCGAGTGGCACAATACGGCCGCCCGCCAGTCGCCACCTGCCGCATAGCTGCGCGTCGGCTTCCGCGCACACCCGTTCGCGGTCCTCCGCTGTTTGGATCGAAGGTAGCCGCGAAATGAACGGAGAGTGAACCTTGGAATCCACTACGATGGCGGAGCTGGCAACTCGCTGTCCATTCCTCGCGTTGAGCGCCCTCCGCCGGAACGCCCGCTTGCGCAACTTATACGCAGGCAGCCTTACCGGCAGCAATAGAATCGCCATTCCATCTGACCATCGCCTCGTACGCCAGCAGTTTTTCAAGAAATTGTCTCGTTCGCCGCTGGAGATCACTCGCCCCGCCCCATTTCGACGGTGACAGGCTTGTCGACTCGCATAGGATTGAGAAAAAAGCGCACTTCGGCAGCAACACGTTCCGTGCAACGGCCATCGCTGTAGGTGCAAATTTCTTTCACGATTTGCTTTCGTCCTGCCGCTAGCCTGCCGGGATTTTCCAGTCCATCACGAACAGCCGCCACCAACTCAGCACGGCTCCTGGCGATTTCGAGGCCGCCGGCATGGGTAATGGGCAGATAATGCTCTTGAAGATACACTTCTCGCGCGATCCGGTCGAACTTACGGGCCGGCGAATCATCGTACGCAGGCCCGACTTGCGGCCTGTCGAAAATTGATCCGTCAATCGCCATGGTGGACGCAACGTTGACGTGCACGGCACAGTGATGCAAAGTAGACGCCAGCTTTTCGATATCGGAAACCCGCAGATTGGTCTGGCCCAGAACGGCGCCACGCGCCCAGGGGTCATCACGGACCACATGTTTGGTCCGAGAGAGCGCGGGAAGCCAACGCCCGATGGGGTCCACCGGATGGCAGCGAAAGAGAATCGTGGTGTCGCTGGGAAGCCCGCCATCTTCTATGGCTTGGTCGAGTTGCAGCAGGAGGTTCGGTTCGTGCGGCGCACAGAAATAGTGGCCGCCGCCAAAAAGAATGACTGGACCATTGGCCGGCAGGCCGATGTGCTGGCGCCATCGTTGTTCTGGCCACCGATATTTCGGATCCCAATAGAAATCAAATTGGGGTGCCCCGACGATGTGCACCATTTCGGGCGCGATCTCGGGATAACCTCGCAGCAACGCCGCCACGTCATAGCGGTTCCACACCAAGTACTGATCGAAACTGACCGGAATCCATCCGCGGCTGGTGATGTTGTCGAACGAGAGCATGGAGGCGCAAACCGAAGTTTCCGCGGCCACGCAAGCGCGCATCGCCATCTCTTCGGACGGCAAATACGGAGTCAACGTCAGCGCGCCGTCCGGTTGAAGGGCCGCAATCTGGCGCTGGAATTCTGAGAAATTAGTGTGCGATGCCAACATCGCCCGTTCTTTTTCCAGCAGCCACTCTTCCGTACCTGGGATGGCAAAAAACGCCCTGACCACTTGCTTTCTTGCCCGCCTCCTTACTCCCGCTGCGAAACTCCGATGTGCATCGGCGCGCCTTTCCCAAATGGGTTCCGACACGCTGTTGAGCCGCTTCTTGTAGGCGATACTCAGCAGGCTGCGAACGCGCTCATATTGCACGCTTCGGCGCGCCTGGATCAGCGGATAAACTTCTGCGCCCAGTTCCATCAATTCGTCGCGCAGCGCTTCGTCTTCCCATCCGAGCAGCACTATAGGATGGGCAAAGTCGCTGATCCGTTGCAGCAGGCCGGTTCTTAATAGATATCGGACGCTGAATTGGATGCTGAGGGGGATCAGCAGGCGTGGTCTGCTCATGAGGTTTGCGACCGGTCGCCCACATGGGCGCCGCGGGAGTTCTGAAGGGATGACCTCAGGGATCCGAGTGCATTCACCATTCGGCGCTTGACGCGGTACGCCTTGCGGTGCAGCCAGTCGCCCCAACTTGCGTAGGTGCCGGCAGAGCGGTTCCAATGCAACTCGAAATCCAAAAACCGTTGGATTCGGTGCTCCAGGTACTCGGGATGAGGCGGCGGGACGGGTCTCGGTTCGCAGGGCCGCATCAGGAACCCGATTTGGCCGGAGCGAAAGACCAGATTCGTAGAAACCACCTCAAGACCCGCTGAGCTGAAGATCGCGGGCGCGGTATCGTGAGAAAGCCAATAGCAGTGATCGATCTTGGCGACCGCTTCCGGAGCCCCGGTCAGGCGGCACAACTCCATAAAATCCGCGATGTCGCAATAAAACAGACCGTCCGGCGCAAGCAGCCGGCGAATGTTGGTAAGCGCCGTCTTCAGGTCTGAAAAATGTTCGATGCTGCGGCAAAGCAACACCACATCGAATTTTTTCTCAGCCGACCAGTCCTCGATCGAGCCGTTTACCGTTTCCACGCCGGCTCGGCGCGCCGCGGCTGCCTCTTCATCCGAGGGCTCAAGCACAACTGGCCGCATACCGAACTCCCGCTTGAATTCCAAGGCGACCACACCTGCACTTCCGCCGATATCAATCAGAGAAGCGCCGGGCCTTACCTGCAGGAACCCGCGCAATGTTGCCACTAGGCGCCGCGCGTAGTCTGCTTGGTTCGATTGAATCTGAGCGATGCTGTGCCGCACTCCCAGAAATTCAGAGCTGATGTCCCGGTAAATGCCCGCTTGGTAAAAAGTCGCGTATCCGGCGGCCGAGAGCCGATCGACCAGGTAAATCAGTCCGCATCCGGCACACAAGGCCGTCCGGAGCGGCAACCCGTAGCGGTCACGCTCAGCGATAATCACATTCTTAGGTGAACCGCAGACGTTGCATTCCGAGACGCACTCGCGATGCACCGAAGCGAGCCGCTCGCGGGCGCTAGCGCAACGGGCTCGACGCCTGGCCAACTCCGAAGGATGGATCAGGAACTCCATTATCGCGGCGCTCCGGCGCAGGCTGCTACGCTCCATTCCACGTCCGGGGTAAGATATCCAAGTAACAACTCGGGGTCGCTGCTTCCCGATACGTCAATCATGACCGGATCCGAAAGAATACGGCCGCTGCCTACATCAGCGGTATTCAGCAGCGCTTTGAAATGTGCGCTGTAAATGCCCGGTTTTAACCACAGGCCGGGAAATTTGACCGTGACTTTTTGCGCGTGGGGAGCGTCGGCCAGCGGTAGGTCGCGATGGTTCGTCGGCGCCACCACAATCGGGTCGCCGTTGGCATCTTGAATGATGCAAAACAAGCGGAATCCGCTCCGCTCGCCCGGCAACGACAGGCCGCAACTCACTTCGAAAGGCTCGCCGCAAGCGACCATTCCGGATGGCTGGCCATTCACCCGCAAACCCGCGAAGCCTGAGCCGTGCTCTCCAGGCTCGTGGTCGCGTCCAAAATTGTGTGTGTACTGATAGAGGACACGCTCGACGTCGCCCATGGCGGCAACCCGGCCGCGATCGAGCAGCAGGGCGCGTGTGCACAGCGACCGGACCGCCGCCATATTGTGGCTGACGAACAGCACGGTCCTGCCCTCCTGCGCAACCTCTCCCATTTTCCCGAGGCATTTCTTCTGAAATGCCGCATCACCGACGGCGAGCACTTCGTCGACGAAAAGAATTTCCGACGTTAGGTGTGCGGCCACAGCGAAAGCCAGCCGCAGGTACATACCGCTTGAAAACCGCTTTACCGGCGTATCGATGAATTTCTCTACCTCGGCGAACTGCACGATGGCGTCGAATTTACGCGCGATCTCGGGCCGTTTCATGCCCAGAATGGCGCCATTCAGATAAATGTTCTCGCGCCCGGTCAGTTCCGGATGGAAGCCCGTACCCACTTCCAACAAACAGCGAACACGCCCATAAATATCCGCGTATCCTTCAGTCGGAGCGGTAATTCTGGACAGGATTTTAAGGAGCGTACTCTTTCCGGCGCCATTGCGCCCGATTACGCCCAATACTTCACCCTGGCGGACTGTAAACTCCAGGTCCTTCACGGCCCAGATGAAAGCCTCAGAATCTCGAAAGTTACCGCGGCGCAAACGCCGCCAGAACGATTGTGCGCCGTTCGCAATGGTGTCGCGAAGAGTCGAATAGGACTCGCGCACTCCAATGCGGTAGCGTTTAGAAAGACCGTGTACTACGATCGCAGCATCGCTCATTGCGCCATTAGTCCCAAGTTGATCCACTGCCAGACGTAGAAGCTGTTGTCGCTGTTGCCGGCACAGTAGTCACGCCATTCATGTCTTACCAGGTCGCGGTTGAACCAGGCGCCGCCCCAGCGACCTAGAGCCGCCTCGATCCGGTCCGTCGCCCAGCCCCGCAAAGGACCGCGCAACCACTCCCGCTGCGGCGTTTGCAACGGCCGTTTGGGCGCGGTGACGATTTCGTCGGGAAGAAGGTCCTGCGCGATCCGCCGGAGCATCCACTTGCGCGTCCCATTTACGATTTTCCGTTCCGGCGGCTGCCGGAAAGCCAGCTCGAACAGCCGATGGTCAAGGAACGGCTCTCGCAATTCGATGGAAGAGCGCATGGAAATCCGATCGTTGAACCGCAGCGCCTTCGGGATTTTTGTGTAGCGGGTGTCCCAATACTGGCGGTTTCGCAGCATGTCGGGGAAGGGTCGCGGCGGCTCATACGGCATCGCCAGATCGCGGAACTCTTTGGTCAGGCATTCGGGACGCAGGGTGCGTTGCTTCGTGCCTTGGATCGGAGCCGCGCCGCCATTTGGAATCGCCTCGTAGTAGTCGTAACCGGCCCACTGCTCATCCATTCCCTGACCGTCCATCACTACCACGACGCCGGATGCGCGCACCGTCTCAAATAGCTTTGCATATGCGACGGTCGGCAGCCCGCCGAACGGTTCGCTCTGATGACGCTGGATCGATTCGGCCAATTCAGCCGTTTCCTGAGGCGCGAGGTGGCAGACGATTGAGCGATGTTCGGTTCGAGCTAGCATCTGCCGGACCCACGGCAACTCGTCGTAGTTCGAATCGTCAGTTATATAGGTGAATGCCTCCACCCGGCTCGCCTCGCCATCCACAACCTGAACCAGTCCTAGCAACGTGGATGAGTCAAGACCGCCGCTCAGATTGATTCCCACCGGAACGTCGGACCGGAACCTCAGCCGCACGCTGTCGATCAGAAGAGACCGATATTCCTCCTGAACCGCTGCCGTGGTTCGGGTGTCATAATCGACGCCTGTCCGCTCGGCCAAATCGTACCAGCATTCCACGCGCACCCGGCCCGCAGCATCCAGCGACATCTTATGACCAGGGGGCAAGGAGTGAATGTTTTTCCAGAACGTTCTTTCCGAATGGTCGTGGAGTCCGGCGCCCAGATACGATGCACAACTAACCGTGTCCAGTTCTGCAGGTATTCCGGCGGCGTGCAGAGCGCGTATTTCGCTCGCCAGATAGAGTGCGCCATTCCATTGCGAGTAATGCAGCGGCTTGACGCCAAACCGGTCGCGGGCCGCGAACATGGTGCGATCGCGCTCATTCCAAATCACAAACGCAAACATCCCGGTAAGCCGGTCCAGGAACGCTTCGCCCCAGCGCCGGTAGGCGGCCAGAAGAACCTCTGTGTCGGTGCGGCTGTGAAATGGATAACCGCCCAGTTCACCGCGCAGCTCGCAATAGTTATAGATCTCGCCATTAAAGATGATCGCTAGATTGCCGTCGGCGCTCCAGATCGGCTGCCGACCGGCGGCGGAAAGATCGATGATACTCAGCCGGTTATGTGCGAGCCCGGCGAATCCCGTGGAGTCCACATACGAGTCCTCGGCGTCGGGCCCGCGATGCCGTTGCGCGGCGCGCATCGCGTCCAGCTGGCAGGCATTCCACCCTGGCCCGAAAACTGCAGCTATCCCGCACATTGGCAGTGCACCGAATCCAGGGCTGTCGCCAGGCGCCCGGCGAGAAAGATTTCCGTCTTTTCCATCGACTCCTGTGTGCAGCCGCCGATGTGGGGAGTGATTAACAGATTACCGTTCTGCCGCGCATACTCGATCAGCTCGCGATTGCGTCCAGTGTTTTCTTCGGCGAGGACGTCCAGCGCAGCGCCAGCCAACGTGCGGTCGCGCAAGGCGTCGATCAGCGCCTTCTCATCTACCAACTCGCCGCGCGCGGTGTTGATGAACCATGTACCGGGCCGCATGCACTCGAACTCGCGCCGCCCGATCATTCCGGCGTTTTCCTGAGAATAGCTGGCATGCAGTGAAACGATATCGGATTGCTCGAGCAGTTCCTGTAAGCTGACCATTGCGACACCAGCTTCGGGCAAGTTCACATTCCGATCTGTTGCCAGCACCCGCACGCCGAAGGCAGACAAATAACGGCTCACCAGCCGTCCGATTCTGCCGTACCCAACCAGGCCTGCAGTCTTTCCGCACAGGTCGCGGCCGCGAAACAGATCGCGATTCCAGTACCCGTGTCTTACGTGTTCAGCAGCGGCCGGTACGTTCCGCAGCAGCGCCAGCGCGAGCGCGATTGTGTGCTCTGCGGTGGCGGGAACACTTCGCAGGAACTCCTGCGCGTCCTTCAGCGAGACGACCTTCACGTTTCTGCGCCGGGCTTCCTCGAGATCCACATGATTCAGGCCTGTGGTCGCCGTGGCAATCATACGCAAATGGGGTGCGGCCTCGAATACTTCGCGATCGATCTGGTGCCGCAGCCGGACCCAGAGAACGTCTACATCGCGAACCTGAGATAAAAGCTCGCCGCGATCCAAGTCAGCCAGGCGCACTTCCGCGAACTCCCGCAGTCGTTGCGCTGCCGAGGGACAGAAGCCAGCAGACTCGGAAATAAGGACGACCGGGCGCGTCATTTGATTGCGATCAACCGGTGGTGGCCATGCCCGATCACCGTATCGCGCAATTCGTCGGCGGTAATCAGGCCTTTTTGCTCCATTGCGATCAGATCTCGAACGGACGCGATTACCTTCCGGCTGATCTCGGCGGCATGCCTCTCGATGGAAGCCACATGGTAGTCCGGAGCGCTGCGTGCTCCCGCTTCCCACATCAGCAAACGGCCCTCCAGTTCGGCGAGCATCGTTCGGGCGTCGTTTTCGTGGTCCATGCGCCCTTCAGTCCAGCGGCGCCACTCGCGAAATCCGGTATCTCGGAGGAGTTGTTCGATACGTTCCGGCGGATAGGTTTCAAGCACGGGGACGAACAAGTCGTCCAAGATCGCGCGCCTGCGGTTGGCCGGATAACCGCCTTCCTGAACGCAGCGTTCCATTTCGCTGCGGCCGAGCAATTTGGCGAACGCGCGCATAACACAGGTCGAAGGCCAGAACAAGCCGCCGGCTCCATAAAGCAGCAGATAGAGGCTGCCGCCGGGCTTTAGCACACGATAGACCTCGGCCATTCCGCGCGATATCGAGGTCGTGTGGTGCAGCACGCCACTACAGCAGACGAAGTCGAATTCCGAATCTGCGAATGGAAGATCCAGAGCCGATGCACGCCGAAACGTGACATTCGTCCGCTCCAGTTGCTCGGCTCGGCGCGCAGCGTCGCGAACGCCTTCCTCGCTCACATCCACGCCGGTAACGGAGGCTGCGCCGAGCGCCGACATGGCAATCGAATACCGCCCGCCGCCGCAGCCTACGTCCAGGCACTTCTTCCCTTGAAAGAAATCGGCGGGCTCTCCGTTCGCTCTCCAACGCTTCTCAAACAGAGATACGGATTCGAGGAACAGCGGGTCGTCGTATTGCGGCCACAGTTGTCCGTACAGTGCTCCGGTCTGCTGTTCAATTGTCATCGGATTAGTTGCCATTACACATTCCTTCCCATTTCAATATCTGCTCGGCCAGAAACAAATCGAAGGGCGTGTCGATATTGCAGGCGCGCTCCTCGGAGATGAGCCAGGCGCGGCAGTCGCTGCCTTTGAGCGAATTCCCAGCCATTAATACATTTCGCCGCGTAAGATAAACGGAGCCCTCGCGGAGGTACAGCTTCGATAACGTCTGCCGCGGCTGTCCTTCGAACTGTTCGGCGAAGGGCGGATCCGCTACCCGCATGTCGGCGCCGATCAGCTTCATTCGCGCGGGGTGTTTTTCGCCGACCGGCACAAACGAAATCACAGAATCGGCTCCCGAGCTCTCAAGTAGTTCGATGGCGCCGTCGATATCTTCGACACGCCGGAGTGGGTTCGTCGGTTGCAGCGTGAATATCGCATCGTAGCTCTCGCCCCGCGCCTCTAACTTGGACACGACATCCTGCAGCACGGGAATGGTGGGCGTATCATCGCGCGCCAGTTCGTCTGGGCGCAGAAACGGTACGTCTAAGCCGCACTCGCGGCCGACACTAGCGATCTCTTGGTCGTTGGTTGACAACACCGTTCGAGTGAGCAGCCGGGAATTGCGGGCCGCTTCCGCGGTCCAGGCGAGCAGCGGTTTACCGAGCAGCGGCGCGATGTTTTTCTTGGGAATCCCCTTCGACCCACTGCGGGCTGTTACGATTCCCAAAACTCGAATAGCCATTGCGAAGACCTTGTTCGGCCTCGTCGTAGATGTAATGCAGCCGTTTTTGCCGGTACGGAGTGAGCTCCGCCAGTTGCTCTGCGATGCGTTCGGCGACGTACCCGTCGCCATAGAGCGTGCTCGGCCGGTAAGCACCGTGCTCAACCTGCTGGCGAATCGCGGCCGCGATTGCGTGCCGCTCCGGCGCTGTATGGATCACGTGGCCGTCCGTTTCACGCCCCTCCTGACGATCGCCCACCAATACGACCGGTGTTCCGAAATAGCTCGCATCGCGCACAAAACTGCTCGAATTTCCGATCGCGCATGCGGTCCGGGACAAAACTCGCAGGTAATCTTCCGGCATCAAATTAGTAAGCGTGCGCAGCCAGCTAGGCCCCGTATTTTCGCGGAAGACGCGGATTGCCTTGCTGATGTGGTCCGCCCCGGCGTCGATATTCGGCCATAGCAGCAGAGTCTGCATCGGAAGCGCCTGCAACGCCATCAGCAGTTCGTACATCTGCTCTTGCTCACCGCCGTAGGTGGTAGTAGTCGGATGAAAAATGACGAGCCTAAAAGCCTTCGTCATATCGAGGGGAGCCCCGCTGCCGGTGTTGTTGATGGCGGCGGGATTGAGCGGCCTGCCATTCAGTTCTCGTGCGATGTCGCTGCTCGGGCAGCCCGTGCCCAGAACCGTGTCGGGGCGCTCGCCCATGCGAACTAAATATTGCGCCGAGCGCTGCGTGCTCGGGAAATGGTAGTGTGCAAATTTCGTGATGGCGTGCCGGGCGCTTTCGTCGATTGATCCGGAAACCTCACCTCCCTGGATATGAAAAATGCACAAGTTCATGTACGCGGCGGTGATTGCTGCAGCCAGGGCTTCATAACGATCGCCGATCAACAACACCACGTCCGGTTTCAGACGTTGAAATTCGCTGGCGAACTCGACTACCGCGAAGCCTACTGATTTCGCCATCGTAGCGGGCGTTGAACCTTCTACTTCAATGTAGATTTCGCCGTCCACGTGGAATCCGTCGGATTTGACAATCTTTACTGGTTGGCCAAAGCGCTCCAGAACCATCGTGCCGGCCGCGACGATCTGCAGCTCCAGTTCTGGCCGCGATTGAATGGCTTTGAGAACTGGCTTAAGCCGGCCATAGTTCGCCCGGTCAACCAGAACTGCGCAGACCTTGCGCCTTACGCCCGGTTGCACTAACCCGTTCGTCTGTGTATTCATCTTGCTCACTTTATGGGGGCAGCCCCGCTCGGAAGCTATCTACGCCGCAGACGCGCCCTGCGTGCACGAGGGTGCGTTCTTGCAATCCACGCGCGTTACCCGGTACAGATCCACGCCCGGTTTATTGGGACCAGTCTCCGTTGTGAACGCACAGCGGAATCCGATCTTTCGCAACACGTCGACCGACTCTTGGTTGAACGAATCGCTTTTGCCATAGGGGTAACAGAACGGCCAATGTGCTGGACGTAAATTGGCATCCAGCAGGCGGCGACACGTGGATAGGTCCTCTGCGAGTTCAGCGTGTGAGAGCCTGGAGAGAGGCCTGTGCTCATGCGTGTGGCCGCCCAGGGCCATGCCTCGCGCCTGCATGTCACGAGCCTCTTCCCAATTCAAGTACAGCTCCCTTGAAAAGCTCTTCTCGTCGCCCAAATACTTCTGAAAGAGAGCCTGAACAACTGTGTCGCGCTCCGACGGCGCCAGCACGAAGTTGAAAAGATACTTGAATTGCGCAACCTCAGCCGTATCCCAAGGATAGGTGCGATGCGCGGTAGCTTTGTCCACCGCGGCCTGACTCGCACCAATTTGCCTGAAGAAAGCCGCCTGGTATTCCTGAAAGCCAAGCGCGGCGGTCAGGAAATGGTTCATGTGAACAGGTGCAACTCGATGGTCTGAAAGACAGCCAGTAATAAGAAAAAACACCCCTTGAATGCGCCGCTCTGCCAAAAAGGAAGTAGCTTCGGTGTAGTGCTCTTTCAGGCCGTCGTCAAATGTGAGCAGGCACAAATCCCTGGAAGGCTGATACTCACCTGCCGCGAACGCGACGGCGGAATCGAGCGAGGCCATCTCAAAATTTGCCGCCAGAAGGTCCACTTGTCTGCGAAAGTCGCAGGTGAGCATGCCCTTGATCTGAGGAAAACGACTCCGCGGCAGATCGCGAACGTAGTGGTAAACGACGATGTGAAGAACTGGAGAATTCATGCGAGCCCTGTTAGTTTGGGCGATCCTGGTCGGAATCGGACTTGGTCCAATACCAGGAACAGTTTAGATCGGTCGAGCAGTGGGGAATGCCTTCTTGCAGGAAAGTCGCGCTCATAATTCCCCCACCCTTGGCGTCTAGCGGTTGGAACCGCGATGGTATGGCGGCATCATCGGCGCCGGAATGCACCTGCGGAAATCCAGCATCGGCGAGCCATGCCCGCGTGAGACCGTGGTAGCCGTAGTAATCGGCCCCCAGGCAATCCTCCTTGCGAAGGTCTTGGAACAACCTGGCCGTCAGATCGCACGCATTCTTCGGTGACGCCGGCAGAAACTCCAGCAGCCGTCCAATTCGGTCCACGTCCTGGCGTCCTTCCGGAATCTGGCGGCGAATCGTTTCTACCCGCCAAACCGCTAGGCCGGTGCGGCTGCCGTCTTCACATGCAATCACGCGATGTCCGAAACACGGATGGTTAATATAGCGCCACCGGAGATATTCCGCGCTGCGATCAGCTCCAACCATGGCACGAGCGAATTCAGGCCACTGCGATTGGTCCCAATCGCTCGGGACCGTATCCCAGTTCGCCGCAGGCGACCCCGGGATTTCTGGCGTTGCATAAGCGCTCGCTATTTTCCGGATCTTACCCGCATCCCAGTCCGGATAGGCGATGCGCAGAATGTTCTCCATCCGCTCGGAAGCGCCAGGCAACACCACGAAGTGGCGCGGTATTTCGTTGATCACTTGACCGCGCAATACCTTGTAAATCGCCGAGGTCGCCGGATTAATTCCGAAGGCGATACACGCCTGGAAGGGCGGCCGCCGAAACGTGCTCAATAGCTGCAGCGCTGCGGAGCCCTTGCGATGGTCCGGACGGATGACGTAGTTAACAATCCACACCGCTTTTGACTTACGCCCAAGCACGTTCAGGGTAAAAGGTATGCCGCCTAGAATCCCAACCAGGTCGCCATTGTCTTCGGCCAGCGCGAAACTGTACCCTTCGTCTTCCCATTCGCCGCGCCGGTTGAAGGTCCAATCGAAGAGGGCTTTCGAGCGCACGTAGATGTGATCCTTGGCCCAAAATTCATCGAGAAAACGGGCAATAGCCGGATATTCGTCGTAACTTGCGTACCGGAAGCTGATCGGCATTACCGTACTCCGCAAGATTCCAGCTTTTCGGCGACCAGAGCGGCGATCAGATCCACCGAAAGCAATTGTTCGATCTCTTCAGGCGTAAATTGAATCGTGAACTCCTGCTCCAACGCGAGCACCAGGTTCAGGTGCTGCAAGGAATCCCATGCCTCAATGCAATCAGGCGAGGATTCCGGCCGGATCTCTGACACTGGGATTTGAAACAGGTCTGCCATAATGGCGCTGACTCGGCTAAGAACAGGTGTGGACACGCTTCAAGTATTCCTTCGGAGTGATTAGCCGAATCCAGTCTGGACAACGGACTTGAGCTTGTTTCAGATCGAGCGACCACTGCGTTTTTCCGTCCTCGGTTCGAACTAACTCAAAATTGTTTTCGGAGTAAAACTCGCGCGCCGGAGCGTTCTTTTTCGTCGGCAGAAACCATCCGCTGAGGCGATCCGAGCCTTCCTCGCGTGCCGCCGCTGCCAAGTGCGATAAGACTGCCTTTTCGACGGTTCGCCCGATCACCCGGCAACTCAGCAGGAGCGTATCGATTTCCGACGTGCGGCCGCTCCGCCGCACAATGGCAACACCCACCAGTCCGTTATCGCCAAAGCGGTCTTTTACTCGCACGGTGTGGACGCAGTAATCCGGATCTGCGCTCAGTGCCTCAATCTGTTGCTGGGAATATCGCCGCGTCGTCAAATTGAACTGATTCGTTTTCTGAGTCAGCTGCGCAACACGTCCGAAGGTCGACGAGTCCGCCGGAGCGATCTCTACTTCCTGGTCCAAGGAGCGATAGAAATCCTCGATCGACTCCGCCTCCCCGGCAAGCTCGGTGCGCTGTCGCTGTCCCGCATAGTAGTTATTGCGCTCGCGATCCTCCTGCGACAGCTTCAGGCGTTCGAACACCGGAGCGTTTCGCAACGCATCGGCGTAGTCGAACGGTTCACGCGGCAGCTCGATCACATGCACTTCTGGCAGCTCCATGCGAATGCGTTCCCGTTCGGCCGGATTATCATCGAGGAAAGCCAAGCTGTCGAGGCCAACATTCAGCTCTTCGGCTATTTCCCTCAAGCTCTGGCACTTGTCATTCCAGTTGATCCGTGTCGAAGCAAAGTGGTGCGGCCGCAGCAACATGCCCCTGTGGCTGTCGATCGCGCGCAGCGCATCGGCGTGATCGTTCTTGCTGCTGATGGCGAGCAGAATTCCGCGTTGATAGAAGTCCAGCAAGGCGCGCTGCACGCTCCAGTAAGCGCCGCCCGGATATTCCTGGCCGGCTTGGATTCCCTCCACGCCGTCCTCGCCGAGTACTCCACCCCATAAAGTATTGTCGAGATCCGTGACCACGACCTTGCAGACCTTCCCGCACAGGGGGTGCAGGAAGCGCAGCCATTCGTTCACGAGATGAATCAGGTTCGGCGCCGCCACGGGCAGGCGTGCCATCAGCCACTTCCGTTCGTCGTACCACCGCGACCGGCCGGTCCGCGCAACCAGAGCATCATAATCGAGAACGTACACACCGGCCTGGCTGGCCGCAATCCGCCGCAGCGCGCGATTGAGCTCTTGAACTGCAAGCTGCTGCGTCGACTCGCCTTGCGCATCCAAGAGCCCCTGGTTTGGCGCAACCGGCTGCTCGAAATTATGCAATACAAAGCTGGCCTTGGACCGCAATCGAGCCGCACGTGTCCAGGACTCGATTGACGCGATCACGCGTTCCACGATCGCGCACGTCGCCGCGCAATCCAAGTCTGCATAGCCGCTGTACAGTTCCGGAGCGATGTCGCGGAGCTGAACCGCCAGAAAAATTACGTCCGGGGAAAATTCATACAGCGGGCTTTGTGAGTGCAGCAGTTCTTGAGCGTAGCTGTTGAACTCACCCACATGCACCGTGAGGTCGAGGCCATGAGCGAGGCCGGCCGCCTTGAGCAACGGTACGCACGGTTCGACCGTGAAAGACCGCAGAATCGCCACGCGGCAGTGGGTTAGAGCAATATGCGCGCGCAAGTGGTCGAAACGTGAGCTCACGAACGACGCAGTTGTGGAAACCGGCTGCTCGGCCCAGAGCAGCTTCAGGCCTGCCAGGGCGCGCGCCCAGGCGCCGCCCTCTAGATGCTGGTCTATTTCCCGGCGAAGTTTTTCTGCTTGCATGGCTACATCACGCTCCCGCCGCAAACTGGTAGATCCACGCCCGTCATGAAGTCGCCTTGTTCCGAGCACAGAAAAATGATCGCCTTCGCCACATCATCGGGACGCGCTAATCGCCGGAGCGGCGTTTGCATCGCTTGCACTTTCCGGAGACGCTCGGGAACGCCGGAGAGCGAGCTCGTTTCCGTCATTCCGGGGGAAACCATGTTGACCCGAATGCCGCTGGGGCCGAGTTCCGACGCCAGAGCCCGCGTAAAACCGTGCAACGCAGTTTTAGCCGCAATAAACGAGCTCCATTGCGGCGGCGGCACGGCCCAGGTTTGTGCTGATCCGATGTTCACGATCCGCCCGGAGCTCTGCGCTAGCATGCCCGGCAGCGCAGCTTTAATACAATTGAAGGCACCCCGCAAGTGGACATCGATTTGGCGCTGCATGTCATCCCAGCTCAAGTCCGCAAACGGACGCGGCAGGGACGCAAGACCGGCATTATTGACCACCACATCCACGGGACGGCCGAAGTGTTCTGATGCCCGGCTGATCATCGCTTCTACAGCGGTCGCGTCGGCGACGTCCGCCTGCCAGGAGAGCGCTCGCCCGCCGCCGGCCTGAATCGCCTTGCAGAGAGCGTTGGCCTCGTCCATGCTGTTGCGGTAGTTGACTATGACTGCCGCTCCCGCTTCCGCCAAAGCCCGAGCCGCTGCGGCGCCAATCCCACGCCCGGCGCCGCTGACCAGAGCCACACGCTTAGCAATCGGCCGATCTTTCCCAGTTTCGCGGCGCTCCAGCAGGAGCGCCGATCCTTCACCTTCCATCACTGTCTTTCCATGCTGATTCTGAGCTTTCACTGCCAAGGAAACGGTCCGCGTGCCTTCTGATTTATGCCTTACTTCCAGCGTGATTTCCAAGGTGTCCTGAAGGAACACCGGCGCAACCCATCTGAAGCTTTGTTGGGTCCACAGCGCGCCGGGGCCGGGCAAGTGCATGCCCACCAACGTCGAGACATAACTGGCGACCAGCATTCCATGCACAACCCGCCGCTGAAACGTGGTGGTCTCGGCGAACTCGGCTTCCATATGCAGGGGATTGTAGTCGCCGGTAGCTGCCGCAAACGCATCCAGATCCTGTTCGGTGATCGTACGGGTAATCGAGACTTTATCGCCGGCTTGCAGAGCGGAGAAATCCCGGATCTCCGTTTTGGGCCCAGCCGTACTCATCTCGCCATGTTGGCGACTGAGCTTCCCGCCAAATCCTCTTCGGCTAGCAATACGTTCGCAGCGACCGATCGTAGCAGCGTTCGCCCGACAAGTTCCCCCAGGCGTTCGGCAGGCAAGCCCGATCCAGGTTTTTTCAAAGCTAGGTCTTCCAAAGTAAGCACCGTGCCCGCCGTCAGCGGCCGTGCCGCAGCAATGCTCTTGGTGAAAGTCTGGCGAATGCTCTGCAACTCGACGGTGATCTCGTCCTTTTGCACTGGAAAGCTTACCATACGCTCGACAAATCGAACCCCTTCCACTAATTGAGCCAATTCAGCGATGGTAATGGAGGAGGGGACGTCCGGCCCGAAGCAGTCGCGACTGAATGTTACATGGACTTCCAAGGCTTCTATTCCGATCGCTGCTGCCGCAAGCCCGGCGTAAATCTTACCTGAATGATCCGAAAGTCCGGCCGAACAGTGGTACCGCTCCCGGAGCACCGGGATCATATTGAGCCCGATCTTTTCGGGGGGGCATGGATACGCGGTAGTGCACTGCAGAACCGTCAACTCTGCCTTAGCTGCCTGAAACCGTTCCACGACACCGTCGATCTCCTCCAGCCGGCTCATACCGGTTGAAAGCAGAATCGGCAGTCCGGATTTTGTGATTCGATCGATCAAGGGCGTATTGTTGAACTCGCCGGATGCAACCTTCCAGGCGGCTACTCCCACACGCGACAGCAATTCGAACGCTTCGACGGAAAAAGGCGAACTCAGGAATTTCAATCCGCGCTCGGAGGCATGCCGCTTGAGTCCGGCCCACTGCTCTTCACTGAACTCCATTCGCTTCCAATAGTCGTATCGAGATGCATCTTGAAAGCTGAACTTTACCCTCCAAGGCTCATCGAGTGTACTTTCGGCGGCAGCAATGTGAGTCTGGAATTTGACGGCATCCACGCCTGCGCGCGCGACCGCATCGATGTATGCGTGCGCGGTCCCCAGGCTGCCGTCGTGAGCTTGCGCAACTTCAGCAATGATCAAAGCGCGTGGCAAGCGACCGCCTCACACGATATCGGCAAACGTCTTTTCCATCTGCCGGAAGTAAACCGCGCCTGCGATCAGCGCGACTATCGCGGCGCCGACCGACACCCATATCATTGGCCCGGCTGCGACTCTGGCGCCAAAAAGCGCCCAGCGAAATCCCTCCACCACACCTGCCATCGGATTCAGGCCATACAAAGCGCGCCATGGCATGGGAAGCAGGCTGCTAGGATATGCGATCGGCGTGGCAAAAAGCCAAAATTGCGTCAGAAATGGAACCACGTACCGGATATCGCGATACCGCACATTTAATGCCGAAAGCCACAATCCGGTGGCGACCGACGTCACCAACGCCAGACCTACAAATAAAGGCAGGAGCAGGATCGTGCTTCGGAGGCTTACGTGATCAAGCGCCATCATCACGCCCAGCACAATACCAGCCAACCCAAGGTCCACCAGGCCGGCCATGACAGTTGCAATGGGAATCACCAAGCGTGGAAAGTACACCTTCGTAATGAGATTCGCACTACCCACCAGACTGTTGGAGGACTGATTCAATCCGCTGGCGAAGAACATCCATGGCACCAGCCCGCTATATGCAAACAGCTTGTAGGGGACTCCGTCCGATGGGATCCTCGCAAGCCGCCCGAAAAACAGAGTAAAGATAACCATGGCGAGCAGCGGCTGCAAAATGGCCCATGCAGCACCCAGTGCCGTTTGCTTGTAGCGGACCTTTACGTCGCGCCAAGTCAAGAAATACAGAAGTTCGCGGTTCTCCCACAGTTCTCTTAACTGCAGCGAGGCCCATTTCTTGTCCGGCCCAATTCTCAGGGGAGGCGCCGTGGCCGTTGTCATCCCCAGGCTCCCTTCGCCTTAGGCGGCATAGATTGACCCTTGGGTGGAGGGTCCTCATAACCGTAGGCATATGAGTAACCATAAGGGCTCTTGGTCTTCAGGTCCCAATCGTTCAAAACGATTCCAAGCACGGGAATACCGTCATTGTCGAAACGCTCTTTGGCGGCCATCGCTGTATCCCGCATCGTAACGCCAGAGCGAATTACCAGCACCGCCGCATCGGATAACCGAGCCAAAATGCGAGCGTCGGCAACGTATAAGATAGGCGGCGTATCAATCACAACGGTTTCGAAATCTCTCCTCACGCGGTCCAGCAACTCAGACATTCTGCCGGAGTACAGCAGGTTGGAAACACTCACAGTTCCAGGGCCGCTCGGGAGAAGGTACAGGCCGTCCACGCTCGTTTTTCGCGCCAGCGCTTCCAGCGGACAATCTTGGAGCGGCGTTCGCTCCCGGAGCAAATCGCTTAATCCCCATGTGTTCGGTACGTCGAAAATTTTGTGTAAAGCCGAGCGCCGGACATCGGCATCGATCAACAGCACCCGCTGGTTGATCTCCGCCAAGGCGATTGCCAAATTGGTTGCGGTCGTGCTCTTTCCTTCGCTCCGGCCGGGACTGGTAATCAGAATCACTTGTGGGCGCTTGGCGTATTGCTGCGAAAAGAGAATTGACGCCAGTGTGTTCCGGAAGGACTCCGCCACCGGAGAGGCTTTATCTTCCCACGTCACCAGCTCAATGCGATTGTGTTCACCGTCACCCGGGTGTGCTCTGGCGCTCAATGACAACGGGTCGCCGGGAGCGTCTCGCAAGGCCTGCCGGCGCTTGAGCGTCGCCCGGTCGGTCAGCTCTAACGCGCGCGATGGAATCACGCCGAGTTCGGGTAACTTCAAATGGAAACACGCCTCGCCCGGCGCTTTGATCCTGCGGTCCGCGCGCTCGCGCAGCAGCACCGACCCGAGGGCCAGCATGAGACCCGTTAACCCCGCCATGCCCATGTTTCTCGGCAGACTGGGTTTATATGGCTCGATCGGCGGCCGCGCCGCATCCACCACCCGAATGTTGCTGGCCAGTAGCGCCGAAGCTACGCTGAATTCCTTCACTTTCTCGAGCAACGCATCGTATAAGTGGCGGGTGGTGTCAACTCCTTGCTTGAGGACGTTGTAGTAAATGGCTTTGTTGTCTAGATCCGTAACAAGAGCGGCTTGGGAGGTGTACTTGCCGGAGACCAGCTTTTCGCGCAAAACGGCGGCATCGTACTCCACTCGAATTTTCTTCAAGATGTCGGCGCGTTCTTTTTTTAAGGTCGCCTCAAGTTCGTCAATTTGCGCCTGAACCCGAATCACTTTGTAGTGTTCGGGCGTCAACGTCGAACTTAATTCCGCCAGCTGCCGCCGCAAATCGGCCAGCGTGGTCTGCTGTGCGCCGAGCCTCTCATTGTCGACGATCTGCGGTAGCGCCTCCACCGGATTGGTGCTCGCGATCGTAAAGATCGCTTCCTTTGAAATACGCTCGGCTTGTGCGGACGAAAGCTCGGACTGCAACTGCTTGAGTTTATCATCCTCAATGTTCGATTTGTCGTCCATAAAAAGAAGGCCGGACGAGCGGCTATAGTCCTGCAACTCTCGTTCGGAAGTCTGTAGCTTCGTCTTCAGTTCCTCGATTTGCCGCGATAGATATCCGCTGGCGCCTTGCGCGGCGTTGAACCGCCCTTCCGTGTTTTGCTCAATGTACTCGGAAACGATCGTATTGGCGAAATCGGAGGCCATCTGCGGATCGGACGAGTCTACCCGGATCTCCAGAATTCTGCTGGCATCCGATTCCTTCACCTGAAGAGATACCGGCGCCATCGCGACCGTCTTGCTCGGCGCCTTTGCGCACCACTTCAAACCGAGCGCCTGGCACCAGGCAGCGATCTGGTCGGGTTGCTCGAACGGCTTACGGTGCGTCGTCTTGAGCTTCGCCATCACTCGTTCGTGCAACGTGCGGCTTTGAAGAATCTTTATTTGTGTTTGGATAAAATCAGCCGACGAGAGCGGGCCCGCCACGTCGATATCTCCGATTCTTTGCAGCGGGTTCTCATAAGAGCTTTGCAGCTCGATGGTCGCCAGCGCCTGATACACCGGCGATTGCTTTAGTGTGAATATTGCTCCTAACACAATCGCCAGCAGGGTAATCGCGATGATCGTGCCAATGCGAAACCGAATCAGGCGTAGGAATCCAACCAGAGCATCGTCGGACGATTTCGCGTCGGGTTCCACCGGGTCAAGACAGAATACGCGCGCCGCTCCGGCGTGCGCGCCGTTCCTGTTGCTCACGATAATTTCAGTGCCCTTGGGGGAAGGAGTTATGGAGTTCAAGAAAATGCTCCAGGGAGCTAATGACCGATCAGTATATCGAAAACTAAAGAGTGGCCAAGACCACCCAAATGCTAGTGCTCGCAGCGGTCATTGCCAGGGATTGCGCAGCTGTCTTGAGGGTTCGTGCGGGTGGCACGATCACGACGTCTCCGGGAGTCAACTCCAGATCGAGAGCCTTCCCGCTGAGAATCATCTTGAGATTTACATCCGCGGGCGTTCCGCGCGAACCGTCCGGCCCGACGTGCATGATCTTGGTGTGCCCTGCCGATGCACCGTGCGAAAGGCCGCCTGCAATGGCAAGAGCCTTCACTAATGACACGGTGTCTTGCGTTGCCAGCTCGATCGCACCCGGCTTATTCACCTCGCCAATGATGTGCACAAGGCGTTGCTCCTTGCCTTCCTGAAGATTGATGACGTCGTATGGCTGCACCATTAAGTTCGCAGCCGCGCTGCGGCCGTCCATCACCTCAGCGAACTGCAAGGTAGCCACAGAGTAACCTTCGCCGTCTTTTTTCGTAGTGGGCCAAGGTATTGGTCCGCGAGCAATAGGACGTGTCAGGCTTACTTGGGGCCCAGCGTTCTTTGGGCCGCCAGCTCTCATGATCGCTTCGAACAGTGTTCTGGTTCCCTCGAGCTGCGTGGTCCCCGGCTTCTCTACCGCGCCGGTAACGGTGATCGGCTGGCTGCGGAACTCCGATACGAAGACAGTGAGTTGCGGACTTTTATAGTATCGCCGCAGCTTCAGACCTAATTCACGTTCAAAATCTTCCACCCGCATTCCGGCAACGTTCATTCGCCCGACAAAGGGTAGGTTTAACTCTCCAGTCGCGCCAACCCGCCAGTTTTTGCTGAGTTCCTCACTGTCGAGCAGGACAATGGTAAGCGTGTCTTCGGGTCCTATGATCAGGTCCCGCCCTTCTGGCCGGCCGTCCGTAGCCGGCGTACTCTGCTGGGCCGGTTGACGGACGTTCCTAGCGGTTGCTTCTGGGCTCGAATTCTGCGCGTTACCAGCTGCCGTTATCACCAACATCAGAGTAAACAAATGAAAGCCGAAGATCGCGCAGCGATTCTGTTTCAACGATTCAATTAACACTGTCTTCGTCATTTTGCGGGCTCCAGCCGCCTCATTGCGCAGGCGCGATTTATTGTAGCTCTGCCCTCAGCCCGATTCAACGGGCTAGTGCGCCGGAGGACCAACTGAAATGCCACCCACACTAAGAGTAATCGGAGTCGGCGACGCCGCCACCGGCGCACTCTTGCCGCCGTGTAATCCCGCAGCCGCGCCCGCGGCAGCTCCGCCACCTAGCAGCACTAAAATTAGTAGCGTTTTATTGCTATGCTTGGAGGGCTCGGCTCCCGCCAACGTATTTGTTTGCGAAATGACCGCGTTTCCTGCCCGGTTTCCCATTGCAGCGGTCACTTTGATGTTGAAACGACCCTCAACGGAATTGACGCGCATGGGCGGCGCCATCGCACGCCCGCTTTCATCTGTTTTCACCTCCGCCGACGAGTCGCCGCTGGCGAAAGTAGCGCCCGGTCCTGCCGAGGGAAGCAAAAACCGCACGGTCGCGCCGGAGACTGCATGATCTTGCTCATCTCTTACCACGACGACCGGGCTATTTCCGGTTTTGCCCTTTATGCTGTTGAAAGCCCCTTCCCCTTCAATTACTTGAATCTTGAGCCACCCCTCGGGCGGCTGCGTTTGTGCGCTCGCTAATGACGCAACCACAATGGTACTAATAAGGTATTTCACGGAGTTCATTCGTTTCTCGAGAAAACTTAAGTTCGTAACACCGCGTTAATTATACTCTGCTGCGCAATTCTCGTTGAGCACTCGTGCCCGCCGGCTTTCGTCTCAAGCCCTCAGCAGGCGCTTTTACCAACGGCCAGCGACAACGCTGATTTTACAGGGACGACCCAGTCGCGATCGATTTCAACCGAAACCGAGCGCTGCAACAGTGTGACGGATACGACGATTCGATGCACTTTGCGAATTTCGATAAGCACACCCTCGATCCCGCAAAGCACGCCTCGTTCAATTCGGACCCTCTGTCCCGCTTCGAGGTATGGCCAGGGTTCGGCCGGACAGCCCGCCTCGCCAATCGCGTGGAGTGCCTTGATTTGATCCAGGTGTACCGGTATCGGACGGTTGCCCGCGCCGACGACTTTCACAACTCCCGGCGTGGACAGGACCGGCAGCCGCTTGTTGATGTCGAATGAACAGAATAGATATCCAGGAAACAATGGCAGATCTATCGTTTTCAAACGGTCTGACCATGTCCGCCTGGATCTGTACAGCGGCAATAGCGGCGCAAAACCGCGGCTTTGCAAGTGCGCTGCCGTCACCTTCTCGAAGTTTGACCGGACCTGTAGCGCATACCACAAGTCTGCGTCACCCCCACCAACAACCGGCGCGCTTCGAATCGACATTTGCTCCTCCCGAACGGCTTGGAATTACTTGTAAGATGGTCAAATAATCTCGCAGAACGGTGTTTTTGTCAAACCAGGGAAGTACCATCTATCATCAGGTATTACCAGTACTTTTGGTGTCGCCAGAGCTCCCTATTTTGGGCGTCGTGTGGACCTACAAACGCCGCTCGTGGCCGGCCACCCTCAGTGCAGATTGACGTTCATCGTCTGCGAGGTGCCGAGGCTGTTCACAACGGTCACCGCGACGGATTTTACAGCGTCGATGGTTCCGCCAGTTACGTTGATCGTGATTCCACAAGTGAATTGGCTACCAACCGTGACCGACTGCGCCGATTGATACCAAGCAGAGAATTGGGATTGAACATTTATGTTCAAAGTGGTCGTTTCTAGATTCGATCCGGTTGCCGGTGTGAACTGCATTGTGACAGAACTCACTTCCCGATTCGTCGCATAACCGGTCATTACGATCTCGAACGTGCCTGTGGTAAGCGTTCCGAGCTGGGCATTGACCAATTGCGGCGCGCCAGCGGCAACGGATACGCTCTTGGTTTGTACCGGCTGCGGCGTCACATCAGCGCCCCCCAGCGTAAACGAGGGCGTAAATGTGATTGTTCCGGCAACCGTGCCTGACTGAAATTGGACGGAGGTCGCACTTGCGCCGAAGATGGCCGTCGTAGTATTCGCCGGTATTTTGAACGTGATGGTCCGTCCGCCCGTGGCAAATTGAATGATCGGATCGTCGGCAAACGAAACCGGCGTGAACGCCAGCGTCAATGTGCCGGTGACGTCGAATGGGTACGGGTTATCCAGTGTTAGGCCCACGCTCGGCTGGCTCAGCGGGTTTACTGTGCTTCCCAGTCCGCTGAACGTGTACGTACCGATATTCGCCGGCGCCGCGCCTACGCCTCGAAGAGTGATCCCAAAAGCATCGGCAGTTAGCGTACCGGTCACCGGCCCAACCGCCGTGGGCGCGAAGACTATTGGAATGCTCAGCGTCTTCCCTGCTCCAACGGTCGCCGGGAGTGAAGGGAATGAAGGATGAAAAGATGCACCGGAGCTGGAAAGGCTACTGATCGTCCCGTCCGCGTTGCCGGTGTTGGTCACATCCAGCGATGCGGTCGACTGGGAACCGACAGTAGTGTTCGGGAAACTTGCTGTCCCGTTGTTGCTCAGCGGCGTGGAAGTGCTGCCGACTCGGAATACGTACGACAAACGCGAACCAATGCCGTTGCCCTGCAGGTTGAAGAGCGCCGAATCGATGATTAGCGTCCCGGTTTGCGGGCCGACGTCGACCGGCGCGAAAGCCAGCGTTAAAATCACGACGCCTCCAGCCGGAACCGTTGTCGGAAGCGGAAACTTGTCGGTTCGCTGGAAACTTGCTCCGCTTACCGTCACTGCCGCAACCTGGCCCGGCGAGTTTCCGGTATTGGTGATTCGCAAATTCAAGCTCGAGTTCCCGTTGAGTCCGGTATCGGGAAAACTGATGGTCCCGTTCGGCAGCACCGAAACTACGTCCGAACCGTTAATCAGTTCATACTTGAAAGTGGCGCCGGCGCCTTGCCCTTGAAGGGTGAACGTGCGCGACGTGCCTTGGATATCCACTTGCAGAGTTCCCGTTTGTAGGCCCTGAGCGGTGGGTGTAAAGACCACGTTGAACCGAAAATCCGTCCCAGGATTCACTTGGGCTGGCAACAACTGCAAACCGGTAATCTTGAATGAAGAACCCGACACGGCAGCCGTTGGGCCCACCGTGCCTGCGCCCGTTCCGGTATTGGAGATGACGAATACCGCGACGGTTGACTGGCCAACCGACGTGTTGGGAAACGATATAGTGCCACCGCTGCTTACCGGCGTTTGATTTCCGTCAGGATTGATAATGTAGCTCGTTATGAAATTGGGAGCCACTCCGGTTCCGGTGAGCTGGAATGTGACTGTTTCTCCTGTGGATAAAGTCAGCGTCAGAATCGCAGTCAGAGGGCCGTTTGCAAGCGGTGAGAATGAAACTGTAAATGCTGCCAAGCCACCTGACCCAGGCACATTGATGTTACTCGGGATCACGCTAAATGAAGGACTATTGGTGGACGCGTTCGAAACAATTACGTTCTGAACGCCCTTGTTGGTCACCAACAGGGAGTTTGAGGTCTTGGCCCCCAGTGACGTTTGGGCAAACGGTATCGTTCCACCGGGGCCAACAGTGATCGGAGCAGGGTCGTTAGGTCCTTGATACTGAAAAGACAGGTTTGCGGCCTGTTGTCCCAGGCAAGGAACGGCTATGGACAATATCAAAAGTGCTAGGAGTTTGGAGATGCTTAACATGGGTTATTCCCGCAGGTGACCGGGCCTGATATGGACCTGTGCGGGGCTGGCTGGAATAAAATACGTTGCCGGCTGGCCGGACATGCGCAGTATATAGCTGGGAGCTGATCCCACGTCTGTGACGAGAAACGTCTGAGCATCCACCAAGCCGTCCACGCGAGATGGAGCGACAGGAATATCGAACTCGCCCACCACCGCCGGCTGTGACAAGTCCACTTGAATAACCTTGTGAGCACCGGGGCAGGCGACTAGAAGCTGGCCATTCCATACCCGCATCGCCAGAGTGCCCACCACATCGCTGCCGCTTGCTGCGACCAGCTGCTCTTTCAGCCCTTGCACATCACGAATCAAAATAACTTGATTGGTCGCCGAATCGGCAATCACCGCATCCTTGCCAGTGTTAGCGTAGCGAACGGCGGAGGGATACCCTGCTGCGCTGAGGATGCTGCGGCCGCCCGCCGAATCAAAGCGGTCCACTTCGCCGTGATTGCCATCGGAAAAGCCCGCCAGGATGGAGGCCCCCGCGTCATCGGCGTCCACAGCGGTCAGCGGATATCCAACAGCGGAAAAAGAAATCGTTTGCGAGAAGACTGGCGCATCGGGAAGACCGTTCACAATTTGAACTGTTGCGTTGCTCTTCGAAACCAGGACTCCGGCCGTGCCGGCTGAATTCAGCTCTATACTGTCGGCGGTCGTCTGTCCGATGGCTGAGCTCGATATACGGCCGGATCGAACGCCGCGCAACAGCATTACCTTCGCGCTGCTGCCGTCGATTGCCACACCAAAGTCTTTCGCAAAGTTGAATTGCACCGCCACCGCATCAAATCCCAGATCGATCCGGTCGCCGAGTACGGAGGCGCCCGGCCATCCCACGATCGGCCGCACGGCCGTGCCATCGAATACCAGGCCCGTCAAAGGCGACTGAATATTTGTGTCTGCCGCGAAAACGCCAGCTACCATGATGCCGATAAAACCGACGGTTACAATTAGCCTCACCATCAAACCTCCGGAAAAAGCTCCCGAACCTGGTTGTAAGTCGATTCCTGCCGGAATCCTCTGCGGCCAGGAAGATTAGTACAGAGCATAAGGCATTGCATACGGGTCGAATTCAGGTATGGGAGTGCAGGCGGCGCTGAGCGTTTGGATGGGCTACCGCCAATCTCGGTCCCAACCGAGCCAACCGCCAAAAAGGGTGACCCCGCCAACGCTACTGCAGGCAGCGATAGCCCATGATGTACCCAACGGGTTCCCTCTGTCAACCCTGACTAGATGTCACCAGGCCCCTTACTTTCGTTCTATTCGCCCCGTCCATCTCCAAATCCTGCTGTCTCCAGCAAGTCTTAGCCCGGCGCGACAGCGCTCCCGAATTATCGCCTTGGGTGCCATGGTCGCGTATCATTGTATTAAATCTTTTCGAACCTGGAGGTTACGGAGAACTATGGCTCGGTAGTTCCAAGTAACTTCCAACAATGTACTAGAACTCTCAATTTGCTCGTGTCAGACCTCACAAACCGGAGTAGAAGTCATTTCACACTCCTCTCAGTCGGAGACGCTACAAATTTCCCCTTTATAACGCTAGGTCGATCAATACGCTGTCTTCTGCTATTTCTGATAATTTCGACATGTCTTGTCCCATGATGTAGATACGAATTTATTCTTCATTCAGTATGGATTCTTCTCTGCGGCCATTGTGAATGGATAAACCTGCATTACACGTCTTCGACGAACACCACCGTTATGCGCCGCGAGAGCACGCTGTATACCTCAGCTTCAGATCCCAATTTTTCGGCGCCTCCGGAATAAAAATCGACCCTAACACCGGAATTTGGTAATTAGCGGAGGTACTTCGGAGGCGCCCGGGTACGTTTACGATATCCTGCAAATCGGCAGCCCGGAGTTCCTCAGCCTTAGTCCCGACACATCCAACACTTCGGTAACGGCTCAGGCAGCAATGACGCCGGCAATTTTGGGCTAATTACTTTCAATGGATCCCGGTATGTTACCCAGCGATTGTATGCACAGCCGGTCGGCTCCGATCCGCGAGGGCGGTATCGTTTTACTGGACGCCACCATACGCTTACCTATGATCCCGTGACCGGCGACATCTTCGCTACCGGCGAAACGGAATCGGCCAGTACGATCCTGTCTCTCATGAGTCGTCGACGCTGGGTAATTTCTTGTGTGCGAACTTGACCGCACACGAACTTGACCGCACCGGTGCAGCTCAATCCGAATACGCCGTATAATGTCCTCACGCAGGAGCAGCCTCGCCGCCGTGTGAGAACCGGGAGCGCCCTACAACGTTGTCTCGGGCTCAGCCGGGCACCTGTACGGCCTGGTGTGGATTTCAACTACTCAGTTTCGCCTGCCCCCTAGTGGTGTCCGCCAGCCCCTGGGAACTCAGCGCAACAACTTTGCGGGCTTCGTGTGGATACAGATTAGAGTAGGTAGTGTTCCGTTTTTTTGTTTCCTCGCTGGGACGACGTTGGTCGCGGAAATTCCGGCAGTCACCTGGTAAAGCTGGTGGGCGCGAATGGATCGGACGTTTCGGGTGGTCGGCAACCGTGAACACTTCCGGCGCTACCTCGGGGGCGTTCGTATATGCTCAAGCAAGCAGCGTCGGTCACACTTAACGCCAATTCGACGTATTTTTTCGTGACACAGGAAACCGCCGGCGGCGACTCCTGGTACGATTTGACACGGCCCTTCAGGTATTGCCGGCAGCTTCTGTAACAACTCCCGTTTACAATGCAGCCAGCAGCTATATCACGACCGGTTCAGCCGACCATTCCTACATTTTCGATTTTAAATTGTAGGAGTGAGCGGGGCGACTGCTTAGCGTAAAAGGCGCGCCGGAAGATCGAATTTTGCTACCACCAGCAAGAGAAAAGAAACGAAACCGGCCGCGTATGTTGACGGCGACTTGATTGCGTAAAGAACCGGATCTTCCCGAAGTTCGCCCCGAAAAGCAAGCAGCCACAGCTTGGTCAGCCAATAGAGCAACACCGGAAAAAGCAGCCACAGGTAGAGCGGCTCCCGGTACAGAACGCGTACCTGATCACTGTTTACGTAGAAGGCGAGAACCAACGAGGAGATGAATCCCGCGCTTACCGCAAGAGCTGTCACCAATTCGAAATCAGCGGTCAAGTAACCTCGGCCGTTGCTCTCCTGCCGGCTCATCGTCCGGAGCAGCCTCAGTTCGGCAAGCCGCTTGGTAAAAGCCAGACTCATAAACAGGAATACGGAAAAAGAAAGCAGCCAACCTGTCAGCCAGATATGAGTTGCCACGCCGCCGGCGAGAATCCGCACCGTATACAGCCCGGACAGAAGAAAGACGTCGAGAGGCGCTCGCGTCTTTAACCACAGCGAATAGCAGAACGAAACACAGCAGTAACAGAACAGTACAGCCTCACAAAAGCGGCCCAGGGACGCTGTGATTCCGAAACCGGCCGCCAGTAGTAACGGGATCGCGATAAATGCCGCGAAAATCGACACATCGCCGCGGGCAAGAGGACGGCTGCATTTCTCCGGATGCGCGCGATCGGATGCGAGGTCCAGCAGGTCGTTGACTAGGTAAAGAGCCGATGCGCAGAATCCAAAACCAAGAAACATCTGAAGCGAGCGAAACAATGCGGTCGCGTCCAGAACTCGATGGGAAGTGATTACAGGAACCAGAATGAGGAAATTCTTGCTCCACTGGTGCAGGCGCAACGCTCTGCGCCATACCGTCCAACGGTTGGACTCGCTAGCAAAAGTGCGCTCCAACTTCCCTGTGCGCGCAAGCTCTTGCACTACGTCATGCGGGGCTTCCACGGCAATCGCTTTGCGGGCGTGGTTCCATATGACGTTATCCGCTATAGAATCGCCCGCATAATCAAAACCGGTGGCGAATCGCTGTTCGATCACCTCAAGTTTCGCTGCTCCTTTGAGGTTCCGTGCGCCGTCGCTGGCTATGACTTCATCGAAAATACCGAGATGGGCAGCAATGGACTTCGCCGTGTGTTCATCGCTCGCGGTGGTCAGTACAAGCCGCCGCCCTGCCGCCCGCTCAGACTTAAGCCATTCGATCGTTTCACCGCGGTACGGCAGCAACGTGGGGTTCAACTTCACTCGGCGCGCGAGTTGCCTCTTCAGGTACGCTCGGCCCCGCACCAGCCAAAGGGGTAACAGAAATAGCGCCATCGGGCTCTGTTTGAGCAAAAGCGCGATGGATTCCCATAATAGATCTGTCCGAATGAGTGTTCCGTCCAGATCCACGCACAACGGAACTTTCTCTACTACTTTGGGCGACATGCCAGCCTAGACGTTATCACACAATCGCTTGAATTAGAACGGCCCGTAAGGGCATTTTGCATATTACGATTCCTCGTCGGATCTATCAAATCGAGTTGGTACTAGAAGTACCTCACGCCACAAACTACGGAGCGTTTACGCCCCCGCGGGAGCTTGGGTTGCTCGATGGATTTCGTTACCGGCCTCGGGCGTCGCTGGATTTGATCCCTGCGCCGATCATGTCCCGGTCAAGTTCTAAGAGCATTGATCGAGCATTTAATGACATCTCCACTACTACTCGATCGCCCTCAATCAGGCTCACCACCCGGGCCTCTTCGCGTGGAAACGGTCCGCCAACTATCATGATTCGGTCGTTCACACGCAAATGGCAGTCTGGCATGGCTCATTATGTCGTTCAAAATTCGAAGCTTCGAGTGAGCGCGGGTACTAGATCGTCCTGGAACCGCTACGCAACGGGAAAGTGATCCCTGCCCCAAGTTTTCTTTAGTGGCGCCAAACCCGCTTCCGACAACGCTCGCGCACCGATTGAATGTGTCTTCTCTGGGGCGGGTGCCCGGCCAGACTTTACACCTGCTGGTGCGACGCCATTTGGGCCCTAATATCGAGTGGTTGATCTTGATACCACGCCTCCCTTGAAGACGGAACTAATGAACGGCAGTCAACTCGCAAGCCAAGGGTTCATTGGCACTCCGCTATTTCCTAGACTTAGCGGACTCCCTTGACATCGCGCGGCACCCTAGGTCAGAATCGTAAGATCGATAGACCTTGGCTGGTGTGACCGGCATTGCGGTAGCCTCGCTGTAGAAGCCGCGTGCCATTGCGATGAACGCGCTCTAGAGATTGCTGTCGTGCGTTTTGCTCTCGGTCCCAGTTAGAGCTGAACCCAGTTCACAGCCGAACAATATTCGGGTTCCCATAGCCTTTTAACGCGTTCCGCGTATCCACGATCACCTTGGAATTTTCAACGACTTTTTGATAATCGAACCCAGAATGGTCAGTGATAATCACCACGCAATCCGCTTCCATTACGCCCTTGTGCTGGTCCTCCGCCCGGAGAGTCTCTCCCTCCACATCGATAGAGGGAATGAAGGGATCGCTATAACTGACATCGGCACCGCGTTTCATGAGTAAATGGATCACGTCGAGCGCAGGGGATTCACGTGGATCGTTAATGTCCCTCTTGTAGGCTACTCCCAATACATGCACACGCGAGCCGCGTAACGCTGTGTAGTTTTCGTTCAGCGCGTTCTGTACCTTATCCACCACGAAATGCGGCATCTGCCCGTTAATGTATCCCGCCAACTCGATGAACCGAGCCTCAATTCCGGCTTGTTTGGTCTTCCAAGAGAGGTAGAACGGGTCAATTGGAATGCAGTGTCCCCCAAGACCGGGCCCCGGATAGAACGGCATGAACCCAAACGGCTTGGTCGCGGCGCCGTCGATTACCTCCCAGACATTAATGCCCATTCTGTCGCACATTATCGCCAGCTCGTTCACCAGACCAATGTTGATCATCCGAAATGTGTTCTCGAGCAATTTCACCATCTCGGCGACACGCGTAGAACTCACTGGAACAACTTTCTCGATAGCCTGCTTATAAAACAGCGCGCCCAGTTTAGTGCACGCGGGCGTGATGCCTCCCACAACCTTCGGAATATTGGACGTTTGGAATTTTGGATTTCCGGGGTCCACGCGTTCCGGCGAGAAGCACAAAAAGAAATCCTCTCCTACTTTCATGCCTTCCCGCTCAAACATCGGCAGCAGCAATTCGTCAGTCGTTCCTGGGTAGGTCGTCGACTCGAGTATCACTAAGGATCCAGGCCGCAAATATTTCGTAATTTCCTGGCAAGCCGTTACTATATAGCTCATGTCCGGATCTTTGGTCTTACGCAGTGGCGTCGGTACGCAGATATTAATCGTATCGAGCGTCTCGACTACCGAAAAATCCGAAGTAGCCGTAAGCTGGCCCGTCGTTACTAACTCGTGAATTACTTCCGTGGGTACGTCTTGAACGTAAGAATGTCCGTCCCTTAATTGATCAATCTTGCTTTGCTGTACGTCGATTCCGACGACATGAAACCCGGCGCAAGCGAACTCGGTAGCTAACGGTAGCCCGACATATCCCAGGCCGATGATACCAACTCGAGCTGAACGACTGACGATCTTTTCCGCGAGGATGTCTGCGCGATTTGCCGTTCTTGATTGTATTGCGGTCGCCATGATTATTTCTGATTTCGCCTTTCTGGCATCGCTAGTATAACGCAAAGCGCCCACCGCATCCAGTTACTTTCGACACCTTTGGTTTGAGATCTGAGTTTGAGTACTCGAAGAAAAGTTCCATCTGTTCTAGTACTTTTCGACTTACCCGCGCCGTTCCACGACGCGGCGCCTGTGCTTATAGCAGCTTGCAAGAGCCTAGTCTTCGTACGCATCGGCTGAATCCGGTTGGGCTCATACGGTTTCAGTACGTCTGTACCGTCCCGTGAAGAGTGCAATCGTGGCATCGTAGCAATAAGGGGACCTACTTGGTCTGTCTCTACTGTGGAAAGAAAATCGGATTTCGGCTGAGAAGTGGGCCAGCCTCCTTTTGCAGTGACGCACACCAGGATCTGTTCCGGCGCCATCAGTGGCAGGCACTGAGAGAACGTCAACGTGCGGAGCAGCGGCAGCGAGCCGCTATCGCTCTGCTCGGCTCATTCAGGCGCTTGGTGGCTCCCCTTCCGCCTGCTGTGTCGACCGGCGTGCCTTCCGTCACAGTGAATCCCTGCATACCAAGTTTGGCAGCCTTTGCCAAAGCCCGCAGGCTCCGCGTTCGGCCGAGCGATTACTTCCGTCGCTATTCCGATCTTCAACCAGCTGATTCAACGGCCGATCCGGTTTGGCTGCGGCATTCGAATGCAATCCTGCCGCGGTTCACCAGCGAGGCCGCGCCTCTCGAATGCCACTGGTTTTACTGTGCCAGCCCCGCCGGTATTATGCCGGTGCTCGGCGGCGGCAACAGCCGTCAAGCCCCTCTCGAGGTATCCGCTGCCACGCACGAGTGGCAGCCTGTGTTCCGTGTCCGTCTGCCGGCCGCAGTTCCTGCCGGAACACTACCGGCCCTGCTTCTACAATCCACCATTACGCCTCGCTTTATCTGTGAAGCCGGAAGTGCGACTCCGGCTTCTAGGCTGGCTTGGCTTTTCCAAGAGGCGGATATCCGTCGTCCAGAATCTCTGCCGAGCTACGCGCTGAACGGATTACCGCTGGGCGAACTCGGCATTCCTCCAGAGCCGGTGCCAGCCAATCCGCCCGCATCCGTCGTCCTCAGGCCTGCACGCGAGTTAGTTAGTACTTATCAATCCCGCCGCGGCACTCCCGTGGCCAACACTCGAGTTCATCGGCGCGGGTTTAGCCATGCAGGCCCGGTTACACCACAGCTAATCACGGCTGCCCTCCCGGTGCTCTATCCGCGTTCGCCCGTTCCGGCATTCACGAGCACCTCAATTTCTATTCATGATTTTTGCGCCGGCGCGGTCGGTTCGTTCAGACTGGCCCAAGGCCCGTTTAAAAAGCTCGCCGCATCCCAGATACATCAGCTACCGTTCTGCCAGTCTAAGCAAGTGGTCAGCTGGCTACTCGCGCCTGCGCGGCCGTTTCAGGGTCCCACATTAACAGCACCCATAGGCGCCGTCGCCGCTGTACCTCAGGCTGCCTGTCTTTCGCTCGAACTTGGACTGGTGCCGCAAGCAGTCGGGTTCGCTCCCCTCACCGTGACAAGCGTACTTCCAACTCTTATCGGAATCGAACCCGCCATTGCGGCCTTTGTCCATCTACGGCTGTGTCAGGCGCTTCCGGAAGCTATCGATATCGTCGTGCCTGTCGAACTGCCGAGGATTGCAATACTAGCTCGCATTCCGTGCATCGGGACAATTCCATGGCTCACCAGGTTCATTCCCATAAGCGCGCGAGCGGCCCCAAGCTCTTCAACTACGATGTCGGCCGCCCAGATCGCGAGCCCGCCATTTGCGACGCATCCGGCGGCGCCGCGGCAGGAAATTGCCCCGTTTGCCGCCACGCTGCCGTCTTCTAAACTTCTTGGCCTCGTCTCTCCAGTTCCAAGTACTCCCTCAATTGTGTGGTTGCCGAGAGTCTCTACGGCAACGTGCGCGCTCGTACTCGCAGCAAAAAAAATCGGCAGAACGGAGAGCATGCTTTTGAAGATGCCACTATCTGATTGCCCGCTCGGAGCTCCCGCCGCCGATCTTACGCTCGTTAGTCCGAAAGTACAGCAGGCTTACCCGCGCCTCGCCATCGCTCCGGGATCAATGGGCGGGTGCGTGCTGCCTCCGCAACCGATCAAGGTGCCTCCTACGCCGCCCTCACCCGACACGTGCGGCTTTGCGATTCAGTTTGCGGAAAGCGGCCCTCCAAACGGTCCTCTGCCTGCCATCGCTCAGCGGCTCGGCCGTTTTGGCGATGTTGCGGCTCCTCAGTCACTCCCCTATACACTGCTGCTCGAATTGGCGGAGCGCTTGCGGAATCCGAAATACCTGGTGCCTTCAGGCGGTCTAAAATCCTGGAAGTTATCGCCATTCTTCACGCCCAGACTGCGCGTCCGCACTGAATTCAGGCCGGTGAGCTTCAGATGGCGAAGAAAATCCAGCTTGTGGGACCGGCCTTCGGCGTGGCGAACCGGAGAGCTTATTCGCGTGGCTGGATCAGGCGGAAAAATCCCCGGTGTCGAGGTAGTTTGTGAGGTATTTTAGTTGCCGTTTTTGCCGATCACCAAGTGGTACGTCCTAGTACAAACATGCAGCGGCGCAAAACCTCGCCGTGTTGCATGATACATCATAGAACTGGCTCAAGGTTTTGGATCCATTATTGCGCAGGAGTGTTGATGAATCGATGTTTTAATAGGGAGCTGGCTTGAAACCGGAGCAGAAAATGAATAGTAAAGCTGTCACAACAGTGGGGCTGCGTCGTTTGGTTGGAGTTCAAAGCGATACTTTGAACACAACGAAAACGGCAAGTCCTGCGTTGGCGCGAGCGGTTTCTCTGCACTTGGAAGGCGACTTGAAGGGCGCGCTGAAGGAATTGCGTGCCGCTTGTGCTGCCGACGCTCGGGAACCTTCTTTGCATTCGGCGATCGGCTTCATCGAATACGAACTGCATGAATACGAGCAAGCGGTTGACAGTTACTCCAAGCTGCTCGAATTGCAGCCCGAGCATCGGTCGGCACGCTTCAATCGCGCCATTTGCCTCGCGCGCCTGAGCCGTTGGGATGACGCCGCTGCTGGTTTCGTTCAGGCCCTTCGTGTCGATCCCTACCGCGTGGAGGCCTCGCTCGGCCTCGGCACCTGCTTGCTGCATTTAGACCGCCCCGCCGAAGCGCTCGGCGCATTTGACGATTACCTCCGCAGACACCCTGATCATGAAGACGCACTCCTTGGAAGAGGCGTGGCGTTTCAACGAATGGGCCGTCTTCAGGAAGCCAGAGAAGTATACCTGCGAATCCTCGCAAAAAACAAGTCATCGGAAGATTGTTTGATCAATCTGATCGACCTGTCCTTGACGGAGAAGAACTACGACCAGGTGAAGGAGTATGCAGAGGCGCTGCTCCGGCTGCGCGCCGACTCCGAGCAAGCCATCGTCGCGCTTGCGACGGCCGCCTTCGAGCGCAGCGACTTCGCCGGTGCAATCAAGTATTGCGAAACCCTGCTGCGCACTGAACCAAACCATTTCGAAGCCTGGTTTAATCTGGGTGTCGCCCATCAGAAGTTGGGGGATTTCGAGCGCGCCGCAGAAGCTTACTCGCACGCAGCGCTCTTGCGGCCGGACTCAGTCCAGACCTGTCTCGACCTGGGCATCGCGCTGCAAAAGCTCGGCGACCTGACCGGCGCACGCAGCGCCTACGAAAAAGCCCTGCAGCTTGACTCCAAGCTGCCCGGAGCTCTGTGGAATCTCGCGCTGGTGCTGGAGCAGCAAGGCGAGAAAAGTGAGGCCGAAAAACTCTATGCTTTGCTGCCGGACGATAATCCGGAATCGGCCGAGGCCTCCTTTCGAATCGGCTATCTCCGGCTGCTGCGTGGCGATTTCCGCGGCGGCGCTGAGGCCTTTAAGAGATGCTTAAGTAAGCGCAGCGACTGGCCGGAAGCCCAGCTCAACGTGGGAATCGCCTCCTGGAGAGCCGGAGACGTTCCGGAAGCGCGCGCCGCATTTGAAAATGTCCTGCGTGCGCGGCCTGGTAATATCGACGCGCTGCGGGGCCTCGCTACGCTTGCGCTGGAAGAGGGGAATTATAAGACAGCCTTCCACCTGCACGAAAAACTCATTGAACTAGGACAACGCAGCGCCGACATCTTTTACAATGCCGGCCTGATTTGTCAAAAAATGGGCGAAGTCCGAGACGCGATTGTCTTTTACCGTGAAGCGCTCAAGGTTGATCCTGATTTTCCCGAAGCTCTACTCAATCTCGGACACGCACTTAAGTACATCGGAATTCACGATGACGCGCGCGCCTGCTGGAAAAGAGCGATTTCTCTGAAACCGGAGCTCGCCGCGGATTATTTCGAGTCTGAAGAATCCTGATCTTGCTTCGCCGGCCGTGCTACTTCATGTCGAGCGGCACATGGAACGTGTTGGCGCTGCCGGCTATCAACCACGCGCGCTGGAGTACACCGAGCTATTGACTGCGATGCTTAATGTGGCGCCCACCGGGCCGAAATCGTTGCACTGGTCGATGCCGGACTGTGCCAAGCTCACGAGATAATAACTCGTCTTTGCAGCCAATACAACCGGTGCTGGCAACATCGCGTACGAGAACTTTCCTGGGGAGCCTGCTGGCATGGACAAGCTGGCGACACGCCCCGCACGTCCGATCCGTCGAAGAAACGCACCAGCTTCACTGTATGCGTGCCACTGCTGCCGGCGATAACCAGACGACCCAGGAAATTCAACGTATGCTACTTGACGTCACCGCGAATTTTATTCACCCGACGCTGAAGTCGTTTAGAACCGCCCCCCCGATGTATGAAATGATCAGCGGCGGATGGGGGCGGACGAGGCTACTACGTATTGGAAACCAGGGAGACATACGAGCTATTGGGCTTGCCCACCACCACCCCGTTCGTGCCGGAAATAGACGGAAGCGTTAACGGCGATATCGTTGGCGGTGGTTATCGCGCCAAGCTCGTGCCATTGATCGCTGCTCAATGACTCCTGGCTGACCAGGAAATACGACGAGAAAGACGCAGCGTCACCTGTCGTGAACAGGTAACCCGGACTCGGAGCGGCGGACAACTGCAGTGGCGTTCCTGCCGCGTAATCACGGGTATCCGCCGTGCCGATTGAAGAAAGAGGCGGAAACTTAAGCACACTAGCGTTGGTGCACAACGGCTTCTTGCATGTGTCGAGAGCGCCCGCTAATACGGCCAGTATTCTTAGCAAGTCAAGTGAAATCTCCACTCAGGATATTGACACTAAAACGGTATTCAGGGTCGTTTGAGGTACATTCCTTCTTGCTTCCGCCTCGTAGTTCAAAGCGCGCAAGCATGTTCGCAAACTGCTGTCTTTGATTTCGTTCACCACGCGCGCGATAATACTACCTTCGACGTAACGTGAGGGTCATTTTCGTATTAAGAATGATAGGCGGCACGCGTGGTACTCTGCTAGCTGGTCAAGTCCAGCCGCAGCAGGCTAGGATCGTCGAGGGTAACATGACAATCGATCCGACATTAGACTTCGGTTCCTCCTCCAATTGCTATGTCTGGCAGGTCCCAGGCATCCAGATCTCGATCTGCTTGAGTATCAAGCTAATCGAAAAGCTGAGGCAAGCAGAACTCGACTCACCGGCCAAACGTGAGCGTGAGATCACAGGTGTTCTGCTGGGGTCCTCGACAACTGAACCAACCCGAGCCGTGGTGATTGAGGACTATGAATCCATACCAGATGGCACGCCGGGGAAAACTGGAGACCAGGAAAAAATATACGAGATCGCGTGTAAATGGCCGCGCGCGTCCTCTTCCAAGAAGCATGCAGTCGGCTTCTTTCGCGTCCAGAAGGCTGGCTGGCTTAATCTGGATGAACGGGATCTGGCAATTGCACGGCGGTCATTTTCTCATCCCGAAGACGTAGTTCTGCTGATCCGTTCGGCCGGAAACCCGAAGGCAGCATTTTTCGGTTGGGAAGATGGCGTTCTGCGAGGCGCTCGCTCGTATCATGAATTTCCATTCGATGCACAACTCCTAGGGTCTGCGCGCGAGGTCGGTGGTAGCACTCCCCGGCCTGTCCCGATTGAGCCTGTCGCAACACCGCTGGCGCCGTGGACCAGCAGATTAAACAAAAAGTGGATTGCCGGAATTGTCACTGTTGTCATATTGGCAGGTGCAATGATTGCCTTGAGCAACCGGCTGAATCTTAAGACTGCATTTCCCGGGGCCAATTTGGACGCAAAATCGGATGGAAGAGACGTCGCCGACGCTCCCCTTGGTTTGAAAGTCGTATTTGCGGGCGGCCAGCTCAACGTAAACTGGAATCACGAGTCTGGTCTAATCTCCGGCGCCGGTAAGGGTGTTATGTGGATTACCGATGGAGGAATGACCAAGCTTATCGAACTGGATAGCAAACAGCTCCATGATGGGTCGATCGCATATATTCCGCTCGGCGAAGATGTCAACATCCGGCTCGAGGTGAGTGAAGCTGCCGGCCACAGTGTGGCTGAATCGGTACGAGTGCTCGCCCGGTCTCCTTTGAGTGGGCAAGCAGCCGGCCAGCCTGCCATCACATCTAGCCAACCTTGGCTGAATGGAATCGAGGACCCTGGCAAGCACGTGCTGGAGTCAAAAGTCGCGAATGGGCGCACGGAACTCGGTGTATCGAGCGCTGATTTCGCGCGAGGGCACTCTGTAACCGACGGTCAGCCCGAGAAGGCGAGCTTGTCGGGGGCGGAACGTCCGCCGTCGCCAACCGCCGTTGACCACCCGTCGGCTCCGAAAACTACTGAAACCCGGCCATTTGTGCCGCCGCAAGTTCGCCAGACCGCACCGCGGGCTGGCACGGTGTTGGGGGAAGCGCCGCCAGTCGTGTCCGGAACTCCATCGGTTCAACCAAACCCGGTCATTATGCAATCGCAGTTGCATGCCATAGCGCCACCACCACAAACTGTCGTCCCGGCGCCAACCCGGGCCCCGGCACTTTCGGCAGTTTCCTCCCCAGCGCCACGACTGGAAGCGCCAGCGGCGGACGAGCCTGTGCAGGCCCAAATTGTGCGCCGGGTGGTGCCAGTGATGCCGCAGTCATTTGCCCGAACGGACGTGACTTCCGTTAAGGTGAGTGTGCAGGTGGATGCTCAAGGAAATGTCGCGAACGCCGAAGTCGAGCAGGCGAGCAAGCTCGCGCCCGAGGCCCGGCAGGCGATCTTGGCCGCGGTGGGCCAATGGAAGTTTCGGCCTGCGAAGCTACATGGAAAAAACGTCAGCTCTTCCGCACAAGTCGAGTTCCAATTCCGACCGCGCCATTAGGCCCACTTAAGCCAGATTATGGAATCCTCGAAAACCAATCCGCACGCGGTTAAGCAGAACCAACCGTCGTATGTGTGGCAGGTTTCCGGCAAGTCTCCGTCCATACAGATCAGGCACAGCGTTATGGAGCGGCTCTCCGAAGAACTCCTGTTCGCACTGTCAGACCCCATTCCTTCCGATATTACCGGCGTCCTGTTGGGACGTATGTTCGACACGCCGCGGGCCACCGTTGTTATTGAAGACTATGAACTGATCCGAAGCGAGGAGGGCAATCTTCACGCTGCGCCTGCGGCGTTTTCAGAACTTGTTGCCAGATGGCACGACAGAACCGCGGAACTGTACGCCGTGGGATTTCTGCGCTCGCAACGCGACCCGAGACTTTGTTTGACCGAAACAGAGCTGGATTGCTCCAGGTGCCTGTTTCCCGATGGCGACAACGTTTTCCTGGTCATCGACTCTGGATCGAGTTCCAGCCATACCGCTGCCTTCTTTTTCTGGGAGGACTATGAGATTCGATCCCACGCTCCGTATCTCGAATTCACGTTTCCCGTTGCGCCGAATTGCCGGCAACTCCCCCGCAAGCAGAAAGACAAACCGAAAGTCGAAACGGGTGCCCCGTCAAGCACTAGGCCCGGACTTTTGTGGAGGAGGCGAAAACCGATGTGGAGCGGAGTTGCGACTGCCGCCGCATTGTTGCTTGTGTTGTTCGCATACTTCCGGCTAAAAGTGAGCCAAGCTAGTGCCGCGGGCGTGGTGCACTATCCGGCTCGTCCCGTCCAAGCCCCGCCCCAGAACACGCCCAGCGGCCCGTTCGATTTACGCGCGCATCGAAACGGACAGTTACTTGAGATCGCCTGGAGGAAGGACTCACCAGCACTAGCGGCAGCCGACCGCGCGACGTTAACTATTTTGGATGGGATTACAACCCGGCAGATTCTCTTGACGAACAGCCAGTTGCGCGATGGGCATATCTATTACGTCTCGGCTGGCCCATCGGTCGCCCCTCAAGAAGACATCGACTTGCTTCTGGAAGTTGTGCAAGCAAGTGGCAAATCGGTCAGTGAGTCAACCGGACGGCTGGCGGATCCGATCCTGCGCCGCGCTTTGGCTGAGCCAACGGCGGATATAGCGCACGCGGAAAACCGGCAAACGAAGATGCCGTAGAACGAATATTCAAGTTATCGCAGATGACGCAGAAAGGCCGTTCCGCGCATCGGGACCGAAACGCTCCTGCCAGACGCTTGGTGGGCAATGAGCGAATCGCAGGCCGCAAAGTCGCCTGACAGTGCTGAGGTGCACTACTCGGGCGAAGTCCCGCGGACGTTCTGGTAAAACATTTTGCTATCGAGACGGTGGAGAAGCGACGTGCCCCTGATGTGGTTTCCTAACTACCTCCGTACACTCGATGCGGTGGAAGTTCCGCCGCCAGCTTACCGGACACCCTCTGGATTCCCCCGTTTTACGAAACAATCTTTCGGGTTGGGTGGGGATTGAAGATCACAATCGGGCCACCGCGCTCAGCATTGCTTCTCTTGGACGTCTTTGCGTTGCCGGCAATACGGGTGTTCAGACGATCGAGTTCGTGGATGCATCCACTGGCGCGCCACTCGCCGGGCTTCGGTATCGCTGAATATGGCCGGCTGCACGCCAGGCCCGTTTGCCTATTCCCCTCTAACCAGCGCCCCAACTCTTTAAGCAAGCGAGAGCTATTATCGGGTTTCGGATGAATTCAACGGCGGCGACCAATGGTATGACTACGAGGCGGTAACGGCCACAACACACGCCGCGGTGAATGCCTCCGTTTACTCGTTCAGCGGAACGAGCTGGACTACAGCAACATCCACCAACACCTCCTGCGTGCCGTCCAATTTCTTATAGACCACTGTCCCACCCAAACCACCGATCCAAGCATTTTCAAATCGCACAGCGGGAATTTCGTGCAGGCGCGGCTCCTACACACTGAAGATCAGCAACGGCGGTGGAAGCCCCAGCGGCGGACGTGTAGCCTTGTCATAGGTGGTCCGCAGCGAAGGCGTTCAAAGTAGCGAGGCGGCTTAGTGGCGTCCGCGCATTCGGCGGAGAAATGATGATTAGAATCTGGAAACTCCGCGACGCGCCGCAACATCTCAAGACCTTAGCTCCTCAGGTTCCAGGAGATATATGGGTGCTAGAAGCACCGGAGGCCATGGCCGCCGAAGTAGAGGAATTGCTTCGTACCACATCACTACGGCTGACCATCTTGTCCAGACACGAATTACCCGATGGGACCGTGATAATGTTTGGGCAAAACAAGGCTGAGATGAAGCAAAACGCACCCTAGCCGGCCACATTTCGGCACCGCTTACGCCGTCGATTAGTCACATCCCCTCTCCTGCGAGATTTTTCCACAGAAAAGTCACAGGGGCGATGCCCCATGTCGTTGATTTCGGGGGTAAGAAACTTGTGAATCGTCTGCTATATATTGTTTGCGGCGGCTCCGTTTGTCTCGTATGATCATTTCAATCCAGTAACATCACGGCGGCCCGCCGTCGCAGGAGACAACCTTTGAAGCGCACGAAAGAGGGAACCGAAATGATCGCGCTCTGGAAGTATGAAAGTGCTCCCAAGGAGTTGAGAAATCTTCAGCGCGGTCAAAATCCCCGGTCATGGGTGCTGTCCGCTCCCGCTTCGCTGTCAGTCATAGTTGAAGCGTTCCTTAAACTAAACCGGGCGACTCATATCCACCGGCACGAGATGGCCGACGGCACCGTCGTATTCTTTTGCCCTGACGCGAACCAGGCGGCGGCGTATGACTACCACGCGTCGAGGGCGGTTCAGAACGCCGTCGGCTTGTCCCGTGGCTGAGCCGGCTGGGACGCCCATGAATCACCTTTGTGCCATAGAACGCCTAGTACAAAATCGCCTGTTTCTCGTCTTTTTTGCTGCTTTCGATTTCAAAAATTACTGCTATACTCGGTGATCATTTCCAAGCTTGTTCTGCAAGGAATGCAGGCCCTAGGAATCGGAGACCTTTGTGTCAGTACATCAAGGGATAGATGCGGTTACCCAGAGTCGAGCTTTAGAGCCGAAACACGATCTGGAGATTGGCGCACGTGTGCTCATCGAGGACGGCCCGCTGTTCGGACTTGAGGGAGAATTGCTGGAGACACGGTCTGCGCGAGTTGTCCTCTCAATTCAGCTGCTAAGGACCGTCGCCCTCATCGAAATGGACCGTGCGTGGATCCGGCCCCTGAGGCACTCGGTTTAATCAAACGTTGCTTCAGGGCTGAACGTTCCAAAAGTCCTGCAGGCCGCCTGAGAGAAAGCTCCCACCGCGGCGTTGACGTTCGAAATTCAGCGCAGGAGGCGTCGTGCAGATCGGAGATACTGTCTTGGTTGCGGGAGGACCGCTCGCAGGTCGGGTGGGCCGATTAGCAGGCGTCTCGGGACAGCGCGTTCTCGTCGAAATGCGGTTGTGGGCGCAGCAAATCGAAGTGGAGATGGATCCTGATTGGGTAGACGTCGTGGCTCGACGCAAGTCCCCCGCCCGTGTAGACGAGTCCGTTTGGGAACGTCTCGGTTCCGACCAAGCGTAGCTCACCATATATGACCGAAGAACCTTCGCAGCGAGTCCGCATTTGGCGGTATCCTTGTGCTCCGATCGAAATACAGCAACTATTTCCCGATGGCGGCAGTGATGATTGGTTGGTGCACGCTACAGCTTCTGAGTTTCGGATTATCGGACCGTCCCTGCTCGGATGGAGTCGTATCCATCCCGTGAAGGCGGTTGAGTTGGCGGACGGATCTTCGGTTTTGTGGGGCGCCCCTCGAAGGGCAATATCGCACATCGCAAGTTTGGGTAAGTCGGTGGTTGACAAGGCGCCTGAAGGGAAGGATCGGAGGGCCTGCGCACGGGTGCACATCGAATGCCCAATACGATACGAAGTCCACTCTGAACCGAAGCGGGCCGGCACTGGCCAAAGTATCGATATTAGTAATATGGGCATTTGTTTTGCCTGTGAGTCACTGCTTCCCGCAAAAACGAAGATTACTGTTTGGATGCAATGGCCGATTGGTTTGGAAGACGGCCTTCCCGTCGAACTCCACGCAGAAGGAAAGCTGGTCCGATCGGAACCCAACCGGGCAGCGATGCAAATGGAAGATGTCCGATTTTGGACCGTCGCTTGATCGTGCAACCGTGCGACAGGTAACCGGAGCCGGCCAGGACTTCCTTTCTGGAAGAGGTTGTGCATTGCACCCCACAGTCTGTCGCGACGGCTTAGCTGAAAACCTCTGCGACATATAGATGGGTGAGTGTTAGTGAGTCAGCTTCGGAGCAGAGAACGCCGCGCCCAGCTTTTATCGGCAGTCGCGTACATCCGGTGCGTTCATTCTCGACATTTCTGGTCGTCGGAGCGATCACCGTGTGCTGCTTGGCTGATCGAATGCGCTTCGGAAGGGCGGCGCTACGGGCACATAGCTTGACGAAACGCGCCACGGTAAGTGAAAAGATCCTACGTGTTCGCCCGAGACGGACAGTTGGAGAGTTGAGCGCCGTTTCATGTATCGCCAGCTTTGAGCCAAGCCCGGATCCCTATTCTCCATCCTGGCGATCAAACGCGCTCCTTTTGTTTGAGTCAGATCTAAATCTCCGCGCCAACGCCCTCATTCACCGAATTCCGACGGTCTGGACCGCGGCTTGTGTGATTCAGTCATCTCAACAAGTCTGGTTCTATAACAATCGGTCGGTTTCTTGCGCTAATAGCGGTACAGTTTACGGGCCCGATCTAAGGCTGGCATAAGGCGCTTGATAATGTCCGCTAATCCATCGTCGTCGCTGAATGCCCTATCAGCAAGTGGCGCGCCCTTGGGTTTAAGCACGTCCGAGGCAGCCCTGCGAGGAACTCGCCATTTGAGATAAATGCCCAGCGCGGCTGCAATGGCAATTGCTAATAGTGTAGTTGCCTTTCCGGTCATACCCTCAATTCCATTATGTCGGTCGAACCTTCACTGGCGCAAAGGCAGAATGCGGCCCTCCAGGACTGGAAGCGTGACCAGCGCCCCAGTTTTTGTGGTGGCTACCTGCATTTTGCAAGTCGCGGGGCCGTTGCTGACTCGGCAGCTCAGGACATTGGTGAGCCGCGTAGAGTCGGAGGAGGTTTGACTGCGTCCCTCGTTTGGTGGTTACTCCGCGCGGCTCATACGGTGAGTGATTGCTGGGATGAATCATAGCACCGTCCGCGTCCACCATTTTGGCGCGAGCGCGGCCGGGCGCCCATGTTCCCGAATCGGCAGCGTCCGAGTCCGGGCGAAGAGCCGGACCGGAGCGTCTAGGCGCTTGCCACAACCGAGATTCGTACAGACCTGATTATCTGTACTCTCACGGTTGCAATGCCGGCAGATCGCTCTCCCTTTCAGGAAGGACATAGCTCCCTCGGTTGTTGAACAGTATCATGTCACTGTCCAGTGGCCAAGGGAATACTTGAACGTAGAAAACGTACTACCTTCCCTTCGCATTTTGTACTGGGAGTTCCACCGGCCCTAAGGAATCACAGCGCAGGGAGACGTTTTGCTCATGCGAAGCAGCGGCGCGTGTTTCTAAGGAGACAGCCTAGCGCACAAGACTGAGTCACGCTGTCTCATCCATGTAGAAATCGCAGCGAATGTGGTACCGCCGATTTCATCGCAAGGTGCGGCGGCCTGTTCGCCATCAGTCTCGGTGCGCCGATGATCGATGTGGCCAGACTTCTTGCGCGCGAGCGTCTTTTCATCCACGGCGCAAACAGTGGAGTCGGCCCGGTCAACGATGTACACGACGTCGCCAAATCGATACGCCATTCGGCTCCTGGGCGCGTTTGTGCGGCTCCTCAATAAGCCGGCTTGCTGCATCGGCTTCCGCAACGCTTCGCACCCGATCTGCACGCCGTTCCGCTGGCCCAAGTAATTCGCTTGCCAGCGTCGGTCCGAAGCTGCGGCCCTTGACTTCGCGCCTCCAGCCAATCCTGCTCGCTGGTGTCCAACTGCGCCAATTCGCCGCGCGAGGCCCGCCGCGGCCGCCATTGGTGCCTTCCATCTTATGCCGTGCGCATTCTCTCGCAGAGCGAGTATCGGTACGCGGTGGTGCTGCCGGCTGAGTGCCAGTGGAGGTATCGGAAACGCGGGGATGTGGCTCAGGAACCACTATTAACATCAGCAGCCGCGGAGTACTAATTCGTACTCGTCAGTCGCTCCCTATAAACGTCATTGTCAAGTTGAGCGTGAAGTGGCCTGTTGCTTTAGAAGAGTGTGCACTCAAACTCATTCTGCGAGGTCGTGTCATCAGAAGCAATGATGAAACGACCGCGATTCGGTTCGAAAACCATGAATTCCGCATAACGAAAGCAGGCGCTTGCTGATGGAACGGGGAACATTTGGCGGGTAGCAGGCAAATGACAATGGAAAACCATCCGGAATAGTTAGAGTCTTTGCGGCACATGATAGGGATCACGAGGACCGGTAGGAAGCCATTTTCAGCATCCTCACGCAAGGGCCTGCATATTTGTATTCGGCCTCATCGAGCATTCTGACGGTGCCTCCGGAAGCGTTATAAAACCAGTAGTACTGCAAGCAAGTAACAGACACGCGCCCGCAGAGTCATTGCGTTGCAGGCGAAATGGGCAATATTCACAACGGCCCAGAGCGCCGATCAGCCCGACGTTTTAAAGTTGAACTCGAACTGCGTTACCGGGCCGTCGTTCCACCTTCGACATCGTGGGGAGCGGGGAAGACTCTAGACATCAGCAGGAAAGGAATCCTGTTCGCCGCCGATGACAGCCTCGCACCCAGTACCCTTGTTGAGATCGTTGTTGATTGGCCCGCGAACACAAAGGGAGGAGTGCCACTCAATCTCACAATCCGGGGGCAAGTGGTTCGCATTCAGAAGGGAGCCGTACACGCCATCGCTGTTAAATTCCGGCGTTATGAGTTCGTTGCTTGTGCATGACTGTCAAGGCGTATCTCCGAGGCCATATCGGCCACACTCTAGTTTGAGCAATAAATTACGTGACTCACCTGGGCCCGTTAGACGTGGCTCCAAATTGTTCGGGTGAAGAACGCGCGGAAACATGTCCGCCAGATAAGCGGCTTCCGATTAGGGAGGCATTTCGTCACTTTGGAATACTTCTGTAAACAGCGCTTCTCAAATCGGCTTGGAGCTCCGTCGCATCTAACTGTCGCGCCGCCAAGCTTCGATCTTGCCATTAGTGTCCGCTAACGTGACGAACCAGTGCGCATTCAGACAATCTTCGCGTAGGCGCCCATTAACGCTTTCAATGAAGCAGTTCTGCATCGGTTTGCCCGGATCGATGAACTGCAGGCGCACCCGCCGCTCTTCGCTCCAACCCGCGAGTGCACGACCCCGGAACTCGGGCCCATTGTCTACGACAATCGCTTCCGGCTTGCCGCGCTTCTCCATCACCGTTTCCAATACGCGCCGCACTCTTTGCTGGAATCAGAAAACCGCCGGCGGGCAGCAGGTCTCGCGAAATTAGTTGTATGGAAGCAATTGCATCGACTGGGCTGCCTCACACGCCACGATTCTTGGGACCTCCCGACGATGGCTGTTGGGCCGAAGGGAGTTCCTACATCACAGTTGGCTACCCGAGTTTATTCAAACAAGCTTTGCCGTTTACCGTTGACCACTGAAGTTCGATTACGGCTCGGGACCAGACATTCCGCGCCGTGATTCTGAATGACCGGCTCGCGCCGTCTACTGAAACAGGAAATCCACCGGCACGTACGAATGTCCGGCCGATCCGCCAACCAAATTGTAAGTACTGCTCGCACTCCAGATGGCTCCTCTAAGTGCAGCCACCGTGGCGGTACTCAGGCTCGTATTCCAGTCGTACCATGAGTCCCCGCCCGTGCTCTCCTGCGAGATTACATAATACGTTGTGTTTGCACTCAGCACAATCGGACTGGCCAAAGCGGCGTAGGCAAACGCACCCGCCTTGGCTCCTGCTGTGACCACAGTGGCCAACCCGCCCGAAATATCCACTCCGGTTGCGCTCACCAGTTTGACCACGTGGTTGCCGGTATTTCCCGCCACCACCATGCGCCCCAAGGAACCGACCGTGAGCGGCGAAGCGCCCACTGTCAAGGCCATACCCACCCAACCGGTGAAATCACTGCGCACCGTCCCCAGCGTCTGCGAGGTTACGTAGCCTGTCGGCGCCACAGTGTACTTGAAATCAACCGGCACATACATGTGTCCAGCGGACCCAGGCGCAGTCGTGTAGGGCGCTCCCGTTCCATACACCGCCCCAGCCAGGCTAGCTATCCAGCTGGTAGTTGCGGACGTATTGTAGTCATACCATTGATCTCCGTTGATCGCCTCTTGGCTCAGGACATGGTATGTTGCATTGGCAGTCAGAACAATGGGCGACGCTAGGTTGGCATACACGAAACCGCCCGCCGTCCCCGTCATGGTGATTGCCACCGAGCCGCCTGCAACATCCGCTCCGGTCGCCGCATCGACAATTTTCACCGTGTGCGTCCCAATGTTGCCCGGTGCGAACATTCGTCCTAATGCGGTGATCGTTATTGGCGACTGATTGACGACGATGCTCATTCCCACCCAACCGGTATAGTTGTTGCGCAACGTTCCGAGCACCTGGCTGTTCACGAACGGCGTGCCTACTACTGATTGAACGTTCAGCGTGACTACATTCGTAGTGACCGAGCCGGAGCTGTTGGTAACCACGCACCGCAACTGTGTTCCATTGTCAGAAGCCTGCGCAGACGCTGTGGTATAAGTGCTCAACGTTGCAACAGTGATATTCGCAAACGCAGCGCTCCCAGCGGGTTGCGATTGCCACTGGTAGCTCAGCGGGCTGCTGGATGAAGCGCTTACGCTAAAGCTGGCCGTCTGTCCTGCAGTGACGGTCGCGTTCTGGGGCTGTTGCGTAATCACCGGCAGCCCGCCGCCAGCCGCCGCACTATATTGGAAATCCACTGGTCCATAGGCATGCCCGGAACTCCCAACAATCACATAACCAGACCCGCTGCCGTACACGGCCGACGTGACGGCGGCGGCTCCCGTCGTCTGAACGGTAGTGTCATAGTCGTACCATTGATCGCCGCCCAGCGCCTCTTGAGTCAGCACGTAGTACAGACCGTTGGCATTCAATGTGACCCCTGCGGCTAGATTGCTGAAAGCAAAGCCGCCCGCAGTCGCAGCGGCAGTAGCTACTAGTGTCGATGCGCCTGGGACATCGAGCCCGCTGGCGCCGTCGACGATCTTCACCGTGTGGGAGCCGCTGTTGTTCGGCACAACGATTCGGCCCAAGGCGGTGACAGTCACCGGACCAGTGCCCACACGGATCATCATACCGACCCAACCCGAGTAGTCGTTGCGGACCCTGCCTAGCGTTTTAGAAATGACGAACGCAGTTGCGCTTCCACCGCCTCCGCTGGACTGGAAGTTGGCGGTCACCGCGTGTGGAGCGGACATCACAATGCTCTGCTGCACAGCGGTACCGCTCAAATCTCCGCTCCAGTTCACAAACGTGTTACCGGTGTTGGCCGACGCTGTCAGTTGCACGCTCGTGCCGCTGTCATAGTAACCCGTGCTCGAAACCGCGTTGGCCGCGATGGTCCCCGCACCCGCTGGCGACACACTCGTAACCAGCAGATATTGAGTCTTGAAATTGAGTGTGTAAGTCGTATTGCTGCTTGCGGTCACGCTGTGCGATTGCGCGCCGCCATCACTCCAACTCGTCCAGATGTACTGAGCTCCTGTTCCCGGGCTCTGTGGCGATGCTGTCGCAAGCGTATGCGCGGACCCAGATGGCCAGGCGAAGACCTGCGCACTTGTATAAGTTGCACTATCAACTATGAAAGATACACCGGGGAGATTGGTTTGAACCGTCACGGAAACCGTTGACGACGTCTGCTTGAGATACCGGAAATTCGGAGGCACGTACGAAGTGTTCGCAGCAAGATTAGGCGGCAAATTCCAAGTAGAACCGTCCAGAGAATAAACTCCACCACCCACTAGGGCATCAGTCGCCGCGGAAACGGTGCCGATATCGTACCACTGATCGGCACCACTAAATTCCTGAGTTACCAGATAGTAGCCCGCGTTCTTCTGAAGAGTAATCGCATTAGGCAAATACCCGTAAACAAACTGACCCGCAATGCAGCCGGCCATGCTTATAGTCACGCCACCTCCAGGAACGTCGGTTCCGGTAGCTGCGTTGACAAACTTTACCAGGTGGGTTCCCGAGTTACCGGCAACACAAATGCGGCCGAGAGCGTCGACGATGAGGTTCGCGTTCCCCACCGTAAGCGTTACTCCTAACCACCCCGTCGTATCATTACGGAGCCGCGGTGCATTCAATGCGTAACCAGTGAAGAACGCGGTAGGCGCGAGTGGCGGCGCCAGGATCGTTGTGATGTCACTTGCCGTGTTGTTACTAGTATTAATATCTCCCCCGCCCGAGACCGTTGCGATGTTAGTCACGCTGGATGAGGCGTTGCTTGCGACAGTAATTGTGACCGCAATGGGAGGATAGGCCTGGCCGCCGTTCAGTGTATCGCTACGTGAGCAGGGGCCGGCGGGCTGCGAGCAGCTCCAGCCCAAACCACTCATAGTCACGGGTATCAGGCTACTGGGCAGCGTGTCGATGACCGACACGGTCCCGCTGGTCGGCGAACCACCGGAGTTCGTAACAGTGATGGTATACGTATCGCCGATCTCTCCAGGCGCGAAGTTTCCGCTATGTACTTTTCTGATGGTCAGATCCGCGCCCGGAGTGCCCTGAAAGAAAATACCACCCACCACTGCATTCGGCCCCGCGCTGGATGTGACGCTAACGATTACGTGTCCCGTCAGGTTCCAAACCAGATATTGGCCGCTCGCGAAATTCGATATGGTTCGCGTGTCGCGAACAGCACGAGTATTGGCATCCAGAATTGAGAAGGTTTCGATCCGCTGCTGGTTGTCCCAGTCCAAAGCATAGAATGCAACTTGGTGAGTCAGCCCATCGGTGAGGTTTATGTCGACGCTCAACATGCTGGCACCGTAAAATGTCGAAGCGATCCGGTCGGTTGGCGAAGCGCTTTTTAGCAGGGCTCGAGCATCGTTCGTTGACGCCGCCCAAATATAAGCTGTTGCTATGGTTGGCGTAAATGCCGCGTAAGCTGGCGGATTGGTCGAATCGCTGGCAATAATGTACCCGTTTGAACCATACACCCCCTTCCAATTACCTTCAGTCACGGTGTCGGTGGTGACATACTGGGCATTTCCACCGGTTGTCAGCGTGATGAGCTTACTAAGCACGTTACGGGTGATCTGTTGCGCAGCGGAATTCGAGAGGACGTTGCGTATGGCAGGAGCGTTGTAATCGTCCAACCCCCAGCTCCATTGCATTGACCCGGTGGCGAAGACCGTAGCTCCGCTGGGTGCGACATAAGAGGTCATCTCTGAAAAGGGATGAGGGCCGCCGTTTGAAAGCGGCGTCTGCGCAATGACTGAAATATCGGGCGGACTGTCGTTGTCCAGCATACCGTCCACCTCGTATCCCAACAGTCCCTGGAGGTGGTCACCGCCAACCAGTCCGGTCCCCTGCAACGCCCAATGAGAAGGAGCAGCCGTGATAATGATGTCACCATTCACGGGATTGGTGATGTACTCGACACCTATCATGGCCTGTTCAGAGGGTTTGCCGCCAAAGTTGGCGCGCCAAAGGTAGGTGATGTATTTGTCATTGGTCGGATCACTGTCGTAATAGTACGGGTCGAGCGTGTAATTGGCTTTGTAGCCGACCATAATCCGGTCCGCGGCGCCGGTAGCCAGGCTTGGCTCAAAGCGCACTTCCCAATAGCAAATATTCGATGCAAAGAAGCCTAATCCCACACCTTGATCTCGGGCCGCCTCCACATTCGCTCGCATCTGCCAGGACCAGTACTCATCGTGGCCGACCGACAAGAAGGCTTTGTGTGATAAAAGCAGACCGGGATTTTCATGTACATCAATGTTGGTGCAATACGTGACGTCGTATCCCTCCCGCTCCAGGAACCGAAGCATGTTGATTTCCCAACCTGCGGGAACCGAAGAAGAAGGTGGCCCGCCCATGGTCAGGAAGTCGCCAGCCCCGACCCCGCTGCTGGAAGCGGCTTGTTGGCCCAGCGCATACGGACGATTGAACGAGACTTTTACCGCCGGATCGTTAAAGCTGTTGAACGGATAAAGCGATTTCCCGCCTGCGCTGTAGCCGGGCCAATTGTTGTAGGCCTGGTATGTAGTAACGCTGGATTGGAAGAGATATGTTGACGCGCGCGAGTCTTCGCGAACGGCAAATATGATGTAGCTTTGCTTCCCGCTATTTGAGCCGGTCAGTTTGGCAAGATAGACTCCGCTGAGCCAGGAGGACGGAACCGTGATTACATAGGGATTGATCCATCGACAATCAAAGGTACCGTTGCCATCGGCCACAGGAATCAACTGCCGGGTTCCCGGAAGCGTCACAGGCCCAAGCACTTCTCGTCCCCCTGCGCCCCCATACCAACCAATTCGGTAGATATCGACCATAAACGTCGCATCCGCAGTGTTGACGAATAGGCCGATTTGGCTGCCCTGGTTGACGCTGGTCAACGATGCGTAGCCTTCGATTTCGCGGTTGGTCGCCGGATTTGAAAGCTGCCATGCCGTGGTGCCTTGCTGCGCGTTCTCCGTTTGAACCGGAGTGGCAGCTTTCGCTCCGAGGCCAAGCCCGAAGACAACAATGATGTGTGTAAGATTGCGCACTCTCAACCGAAGTCAATCAGCCATTGTACGCCAAGGCACAGCTCGATACTAGATCTTGAGTCTGTAAAGGTTCGGAATTCAACAGTCCACGAGCCAAGCAACTTTACGCCGCGATGACAAGCACTCGGGAGCAACGCTACAGATGGGTGGAAACTTCAACGCGGTGATCGAAATTACCCGGGCGTTCTTCCCAACGATCCCGACGGTCACCCGCACCGTCGAACGGATTACCCTAAGGTCGAGACGACGGCGCTGGTGACGAAACCGAATTGTATTTGCGTCGGCGGCAGAAGGAGCGGGTAACTTAATTCAAGACCAAGACAGTGCTGGTGGAGAGAGCTCTATTGAAAGCGACCACAGTGCATCAGGAGCTTCGAGTGATTCGCCGCATGTTGAATGTGACGGTTCGCAAAAAACTCCTGTTCGCGAATCCTTGCAGGCGTTGAATCCCCGACCAGGGTGGGCGGATTGTTCCGGCCGCATTACATGACATGGTCCGAGCAGCAGAACATCGAATTCCACGCGCCGGAATACCTGCGCAACGTGATCCGCATCATCAGGCTCTTGATCAGAAATGGGGGCAGGCCTGAATCCCTGAACTGATAAAACATTCTTGGAGGAATGTGTTTTGATCAGATCAGAGATCGTTTTAGGACTGCCCGACTATGAGATTACCGGGTTAGAGATCGGCGGTGGTGGGATCCGGATATCAGCCCGGCACATCGGACTGAAAGCGTGTCCACACTGCGGGGGCGAGCGGCTGCGCAACCAGGGTCGCTATGAACGGCGCGTGCGGCACGAGAACTGGGGACTGCGGCACTGTATGCTGGAGCTGCAAGCCTGTAAATGGCAGTGTCAGGACTGCGGGCGCTACTTCCGGGAACGGTTTCCGGGCATCCAACCTTGCCAGAGATCCAGCGAAGCCTTTCAGAAAATGATTTACCGCCAGCACTTGGATGGCATGAACCGCAGCCGGCTGGGGCGGCGGGAAGGGATCGGGGCGGCCACCGTAGAGCGTTACTTTCGTCGCGGATTGGAGCGTCAGTTTGGGGAGTGGCATTCCGGTCGTTGCCCACAGGTGCTGGGCATCGACGAGCACTTCTTCACCCGCCGCTCGGGCTATGCCACCACGCTGTGTGATCTCAAGAAT
>DATGMH010000093.1:0-255917 GCA_035293725.1 Bryobacteraceae bacterium | reverse complement strand
GCAGCCTTACGAGTTGGTGGTCAACGACGTGAAGAAGGACACCATCGTCGGCTATTTGTCTGTTCCCAAGGTCCAGAACGTCCGCAACTAGGCGGGCGCGCCAGTTACCATTGAGATTTCGTGGATCGGGCGCAGAGCGCTGAGTCGGCGCCGTGTCTCAATGCCCGGCCGGAGCCGCCACTTCGGCCTGAACACCATCCAGCATCATCGTCGTATGAGGACGGGCATGCTCGGTGCGTACGTACGCAAGCGCAGCAACACGGCCAAGCGCTGGCGAGTAGGTAGCGGAGGTGATCTCGGCCACATTGGCTTCGCCGATGTGAAGCTTGGCGCCAGGTTCGGGCGGCGTTTGCGCATCCAGGAGCAACGGCATGAGCACGCGGTGAATCTGGCCGCGCGAACGGACGCGCTCCACGATCTCCTGGCCTAGGTAGCAGCCTTTGTTGAAATGAAGCGCGTATGGCTGGTTCGCCTCCTGAGCCAAAAACCGCTCGGTAAGATCTTCGCCGTAGCGGGGCTTTCCGTGTTCCAAGCGCACCACCCGTGCCGCTTCGGCATCGGCAGGGACCGCGCCGGCCGCGCCCAGCTTACCGATCAGTTCCGATGCAGGGCCGGCAGAAGCGAAGATGAAAAACCCAAGACTGCCGGTTGTGTTAAGACGCGCGACGAGCCAATCGCCCCATTCAGCGCTGCCGTAGTTCGCCTGCGGGACGGGCGCTCCCATTCGTTCCAGCACAGCGGCAGATTCCGGGCCTTCCACTGCGACGGTAGTGGCGCTTTCGGTCTGGTCTTCCAGCGTCACGTCGTCGGCGATGATGTAGTGGTCCAGGTGCTGGTAGAGTTTGTCCCGCGATTCCGGCTCGACGTCCAGCAGAAAGTGATCCGGCCGGCAAAGGACATTAGCGTCGGCCAGAATGCGGCCCTTATCGTTGAGGAAAAACGCGTAGCATCCCGAACGGGGCGTGAGCTGTTGGATGTGATTCGTGGTCATTGCGTGCAGCAGGCGCGCGCGATCCTCGCCACTCACCTTGATCTTGCCCCGGCCGGAAAGGTCCAGCCATGCGGCACGATTGCGAAGTGCGTCGTAACCCGTCATGCGAGCGAAATCCAGCGCAGATAGCCCGAGATCGCGATAATGATCAGTCCGGAAACGACCATTCCAGTGAGCCAGCGGTTGCGTTTGGCCTGTTCGGCGCCGGGCAGCGAATAAAGAATCGAGACGGCGAAAATATGCAGCACGAACAGAAATTTAATCCCGATGATCATGTGGTAGTGCGGCGGGTAGCTGGGCTTGGTGAGGTAGTTATACAGGCCGGAGCCGAGGATGGTCACCAGAACCGTATACATAAGCGGCCGGAAATTTGCAATCACGCGCAAGCCAAGCGTCTTTTGCTCCGGTTCGGGCAAAGTCGCCAGCGTGGGCGCGAGCGCATAACGGGCGTAAATAAAGCCCCCGAGCAGCGTCACCACCGATGCGATGTGTATCCAACGCATGAATACAGCCAGCACCGTGCGCACGGTTGAGTCCATAATCTTCATTATGATTCATGAGATCCTGCCGGTCGGGATGCTGCAGTGCAATTGCTCGATTTTCGGGGACGAGCAAAGCCACGACGCGATCGTGATCGATCCGGGCGACGAGATCGAAAACATTGAGGGTGTTCTGGACAAACACGGGCTGCGTGTGAAAGCCATCGTAATCACACACGCCCATATCGACCATATCGGCGGCGCGCAGAAGCTGAAGGCCGCCACCGGCGCGCCCGTTTACATGAACGCCAACGACCAGCCGCTGTACCAGACCATCGATATGCAGGCCAACTGGCTCGGCATGGAGACGCCGGAGCGCACCCAGATCGACGTGGACGCGCGCGAGGGATTGAAGTTGGGGCTGGACGCGGCCGAATTTCACGTGCTCCACACACCCGGGCACACGCAAGGAAGCATCAGCCTGTGGATTCCGGCGGAGAACAAGCTGGTGGCGGGGGACACGTTATTTCAGGGGAGCATCGGGCGGACGGACTTGCCGGGTGGGAACTCGCGCCAGATTCTAAGATCGATTCACGAAAAGCTGTTGCCGCTGGATGACGCCGTGGTGGTCATTCCGGGGCACGGCCCGAACACGACCATCGGGCACGAGCGGGAACGGAACCCGTTTCTGCAGGCCCTCTAACCCGCTGCCTCGAAGCGTAGGCACTTCAGCTGCAGCAGTACTGTACTGGTACTTTGTTCAAGCAGTCCCTTCGATAAATTCTTGCTTGCGAGCGCTCGCGGATATATGCTCTACCTAATCCGGTGAGTTTACCCGGCAAGGAGTTTCCATGAAACTTGTTCGCGTCGCTCTTTTACTGGGTTCGTTCTGTCTTCTCGCTCTGGCGCAAGGCGAATTCAACGATACGGCGAATGTCCCGGCTGTTCCCGAACCGAGCATGGTGGTCCTTATGGCGGCCGGCGTAGCAGGAATCGGCATAGCGGCTTGGCGTCGCAACCGGAAGTCGTAGATCTTGCCTGCCAGAGCAGGCAAACCCCGAACTTAGCGGCACGAAGAAGGACCGCGGCCGCCGCGCTGTGCTTGCTTTGCGGCTTTGTCGCTCTAGCTCTCGGAACGGCGCTCACGCGAACCGTCGCCGCAAACGAGGGATGGTTTGCCGATCCGGCGTTCCACCTGGCGACACAGGGTTTCATGGGGACTACGGCCCTGGAATCTTCTCGGACTTGGCTGGAAGGAATTGACCGCCATACTTATTGGATCTTCCCGCTGTATCCTCTGACCGAGGCCGCTGTGTTCCGGCTCTTCGGATGGGGTCTGCTGACCATGCGCGCCGGGTCGATTTTTTGGGGATTGCTGGCGGTCTCAGCGTTTTATCTCCTGATGCGGTCGCAAGCCGAACGCGGCATCGCTGCGCTGGCGACGCTGCTGGTGGCGATCGATTTTCATTTCATCATCGGCGCCTCGACCGGCCGGATGGATATGATGTGCGCCGCCCTAGGGTATTCCGCTCTCGCCGCCTTTCTGGTGCTGCGGCAACGTTCGCTGCGGCTGGCAATCTTGATAAGCCAGACGCTGGCGGCTGCGGGACTATTCACACATCCCTGTGGGATGCTGGCAGTCGCTGGCCTGGTGCTCCTGGCTCTGCAAGTGGACCGGTCCCGCTTGAACTGGCGTTTGGTGGCCTTCGGTTTGGTGCCGTATAGCATCGGCCTAGCTGTCTACGCAGGTTATGCGATGCAAGATCCACAGTCGTTCTTCCGGCAATTATCGGGTAATGTGTCGGGCTTGGCGGGCGAGGCCAGCGGAACCACTCGGTTCGACGGTCTGCTGCACCCGCTTTCGGCACTGTGGCGGGAACTCTTATATCGCTATATGAGCGCATTCAACGGAACCTCCTGGCGAAATCCGTACCGGTCGCAGGTTCTGATTTTGCTGTTGTATTGGGGAGGCGCGATGGTAGCCATCCTGGACCGACGCGTCCGTCAGCAAAAGGCCGCGCGCCTGCTTCTTTCGCTGTGCATTCTCTATTTCGTCCTAATGTGGCTGCTCGAAGGCTTGAAACTTCGCGTCTATTTGGTTCACACGATCCCATTGTTTGCGGGTCTGGGCGCTTTATGGATCTGGAACTGGACTTCGGGCCGGCCCATGGCACGCCGCGCCGCGGTAGGTCTCATACTGCTGGTACAACTGCTTGGGCTGGGGGTTGGCTTCTGGCGGGATGAATATCGAAACCAGATTCTTCCCGCAGCCGCGTTCATCAAGCAGCATGGGCAGCCTGGATCGTCGGTCATCGCTCCGGGGCAATTTGTATTCGAATTCGGGTTCGATGGCCGCTTCGTCGACGACGTCCGGTTAGGTTACCTCACGGGCAAGGTTCCGGATTTCTACGTGCGCGATAGTTGGTACGACAACTGGCTCGATCAGGCCAGAACCCGCGAGCCGTCCGTCTACCAGCACGTCAGCAACACGCTCGCGCTGCGCTATCGCGAGGTGTTCCACAACGAGGGTTATCGGATTTATCAGCTTCAGCACTGAACGGGGCAAGTGGCTTTGGCGGGAGTTTACTCCGTTAGGAACGCAGCAGATTTCCAAGACCGATTGCACTGCTGGATAACGCAGTGCTCTAACATCACCTCGCCGCGTTTGCGGCATATTCTTTGAGGTATCGCCCAGTGTAGGAGTTCCGGGCTGCCGCGATCTGTTCCGGTGTGCCTTCAGCGACGATTTCGCCGCCGCGCTCGCCGCCTTCCGGGCCTAAGTCGATCACCCAGTCGGCGCTTCGGATTACGTCCAGGTTGTGCTCGATGATCAGGATGCTGCCGCCGTTCTCGATCAGCTTTCGGAATGCCGCCAGCAGCTTGGCGATGTCGTCGAAATGCAGCCCCGTGGTCGGCTCGTCGAATATGTATAGGGCGCCGGCGCAGGTAGCCTGCGATAGATGCGCGGCCAGTTTGACCCGCTGCGCTTCGCCGCCGCTCAAGGTTGTCGCCGACTGGCCCAGCCGCAAGTAGCCCAAGCCGACATCGGCCAGGATCTTGAGCCGATTCACCAGCCGTGCATGATCTGAAAAGAACGACAGCGCCTCTTTTACCGTGAGCTGGAGCACCTCGTGCACGTTCAGCCCTCGAAAACGGATGTCCAGAATGCTGCTCTTGAAGCGGGTGCCCTTGCACTCCTCGCATACCAGCTCGACGTCGGCCAAAAACTGCATTTCGACGGTCACCGTTCCGTCGCCCTGGCAATTCTCGCAGCGGCCGCCGGGAATGTTGAATGAGAAATGGCCGGAATTATAGCCGCGCTTCTTGGCGTCGGGCGTGGAAGCGAAGATCTCGCGGATCAGGTCGAAGGCCTTGATGTAGGTAACCGGGTTGGACCGCGGGGTGCGGCCGATGGGCGATTGATCCACCAGCACCACCTCGCGCAACAACTCCGCCTTGTCGACGCGCCGGCAGGTGACCCGCTCCACTTTTTCCTGCATCTCTTCCCAGAAACCCTCGGGCGCGGGCTGACGCAGCCGCTGCTGCAGCGATTGAAATATGACGTCGTGCACCAGGGTCGACTTGCCCGACCCGGAAACACCCGTGACTGCCACCATCATGTGCAGCGGAATCGTGACGTCGATCCCTTTCAAGTTGTGCGCGCGCGCTGCGTAGAATTTCAGCGCCTTCTTGGGATCGACAGGCCGGCGACCGCTCGGACGTGTCGTCTGCAAATCTCCGCGCAGGTAGCGCGATGTAAGCGACCCATCGCCATCCGACAGAATCTTGCGGTATGAGCCTTCGAATACCAACCGGCCGCCCAGTTCCCCCGCTCCGGGGCCGAGGTCGATGATGTGATCCGCGGCGCGCATAACATCCGCGTCGTGCTCAACAACGACGATGGTGTTGCCCAGGTCGCGTAGCTCTTCCAGAATACGGATCAGCCGGCCGGTATCGCGGCTGTGCAGACCAATGGACGGCTCGTCTAGGACGTAACAAGCGCCGACCAGCCGTGATCCCAAACAGGTGGCGAGTTGAATGCGCTGTGCCTCGCCGCCTGAAAGTGTGGATGACAACCGGTCCAGCGTAAGATAATCGAGGCCCACATCGTTTAAGAACTTGAGCCGCTGCCGGACTTCCACCAGAATTTTGTCGCCGATGGCCGCTTCTTCTGGCGTCAGCTCGAGCGCTTGGAAGAACCGGTACGCCTGCTCGATGTTAAACTTCACAACGTCGGCGATGGTCTTGCCCCCGACGCGCACGTACAGCGCTTCTTCGCGCAGGCGCGCTCCCCCGCAATCCGGGCACTGCGCGTAGCCGCGATAGCGGCTCAGAAACACACGAACGTGAACCTTGTATTTCTTCGTCTCCACCTCGCCAAAGAACTCGCGGATGGCCCCTCGAACCAGGACCTGTTCTTCGTCTCTCAGATCGCAAAAGGGAACGTTCCAACGGACTTTACCGCGCGCCGCCTTCTTGAAATGGGCGGTGTACCATTCGTACTGCGGCTTGGTCCACGGCTCCACGGCGCCCTGCTGCAGCGAAAGCCCAGGATCGGGGATGATCAGGTTCAGGTCGTAGTCAATGGTGTTACCGAACCCTTGGCAGCGCGGACAAGCACCCATCGGGTTATTGAAGCTGAACAGCGCGGGCTCGGGCTGAGACAGCTCGATATTGCACTGCTTGCAGGCGAATTTCTCGCTGAAACGATGCAACCGCGAAGGCGGCTTCTGCGGCGTCGCCTCTTCGAAAATTACCTCGCCCGATTCGCGGTAACAGATCTCGGTAGTATCCACCAGCCGCTGATGCAAATCGCCCGAAATGACGAACCGGTCCGCCAGAATGAACAGCGGCTGCTTGAAATCGATATCGAGCAGCGACTCGGGTGTCGAGAATTCGAACACACGGCCGTTCTGATAAAGGCGATTGAAGCCCTTCTTGCGGAGCTCGAATAATTGATCGCGCAGCAGATCAGTAGTAGCAGCGCGGCGGACGGGAAACAGCGCGTACCAGCGTGAGCCCTGCTCTTCCTGGGCCATTTCCTGCGCAACGTGATCCACAGTGTCGCGCCGTACCTCACGCCCGCAATTCGGGCAATAGCTCCTTCCGACACGCGCGTAGAGCAGCCGCAAAAAATCGTAGATTTCGGTGGACGTTGCCACCGTCGAGCGCGGATTCCGTGTCGTATTCTTTTGCCGGATCGCAATGGGCGGCGCGATCCCGGCGATTTCGTCTACATCCGGCTTTTCCATTCGCTCCAGAAACTGGCGCGCATAGGCCGAGAGCGACTCGACGTACCGGCGCTGGCCTTCCGCATAAATCGTGTCGAACACCAGAGACGACTTGCCTGACCCGGATACACCGGTCACTACCGTCAATTGATTGTGCGGGATCGCGAGCGAGACGTTCTTAAGGTTGTGGACTCGCGCGCCACGGATGAGTATGGAGTCGTCCAAGGGAGTTACTAGGAGAGCAGACGGGTAGCCCGCTACCTCGATTATCTCAGAAACGGCAACCGCTTCTCTGTTCTCGGCCGATCGATGCTGCGCTAATTAAAGCCGGTAGACAATCTACCGGTCGCAGCGGAAGCTCGTCCAGGGATGCGAATCCAAATCCCGGAGGATGTCTTTTTCCCAACCGAACTCGGGGTGGTTTTTCAGGTGCTGAGCGGCTTTAAAATCCAGACCGCAGGAGTGGCCCATGGCCGCGGTCAACTCCATATGCGCGATCATACTCGCGTCGGCAGCCTTGTTCTGAACGGTGCCTGCCGGTCCGAATTCGTTTTGCCAAGGCTTGGACCCGCGCGGAGACAGGTCGACATGACCGCACAGCGTGCGCTCGCTCGGCTGGGTCTCATGCGCAAATGAGTCGTAATGGTCGGCAAGGAATTTTTGCGCCATCGTTACGTCGATCTTGCCCTTGTTCTCACTCATGAGCTGCTCCCAGCGCACGTGGCGCGCATTCGCGCTGATGCTCATGTCCTTCTCCGGGAATTGCGGCGTTTCCTCACGGATCAGCTCGGGATTTTCGGGAAAGTTGGACCCGACGAAATAACCGTCGTTGGTGCGCTTCAAGGTAACGTGCTTGAGGCCCAGTTCCAGGCTGGCGACCTCGTTCGCCCGGCTATCGGCAACCAGCCAGGTGTTGGCATACCCGCCGTTGTTCCCGTCCTTCATCATGCGGGCGAAATCGTCAATCGAGGACGCGTACTGCATGGCTTTGCGGGCGCGTACAAACTCCGGAACGCCGTTTGGATCGAAGCCTTCGAAATATCCGATAGTGGTTTCGGTGATCGCGATTCCCGCGCTGTTCTCGCCAAAATCATCCCCGCTGTGGATCAATCCGGGCATGCCGTCCATCAGCATGCGGTAGCCCTTCGAAGGCGCAATGTCGAAGACGACGTTCCAGCGTGAACCTTCCTTATATTCGGTCCAGTTGTTATGTGCAATCACCACCTTGCCATCGGCCGTGTAACTGCCGGTGGCGACGAACGCGCTGCAATGCTCGGCAACCGGCTGGTGAACCGAAGTGAACTTGTGCTCTTTGTCGTACCAGGCTGTGTAATAGGGAGCCAACTCCAGCCAGGCATTGAGCGTCACAACGTCCCACAGATCGAGTGGCACGCCTTTGGCCTTGAGTCCTTCGGCGATGCCCTTCAGCTCCTCGCGATACTGCTGCTCGACGTGCGGCCACAGGATTTTTTCCGAAGCGTTGCGGAAGAAGCTGTAGTCCTTCTTCGAGTCGTGCGTCAACCCGGCGGCAACTACCTTATGCGCGTCGGCAATCTCCGGCGCCAGCAGATATCCGTGCTGGAAACCGATCTCGGCCGGCGTTCCTTCCAGGTGCACGAATATCCAGCCGTTCTGCTCGGGCCGGCGAAACGCCTTCTTGAGGCGGGCATCGGTTTGCGATTCGCGGGCAGGCGCCGCGCTGCAAAACGAAACAGCTACGAAGAGCAGTAACCAACGCAGTCTGGTCATGTTTCTGAGCATATCAGCGTTTACCTCGCGCCGGAGGATACATCGATTTCGGGAAGGTTCTGGCCGCGCAAGGCACGGTTAAGCTCCGCCAGCCGGCCGCTCTTCAGCGCATCCCAAGCGGCAAGCTGCGCGGCCAGCCCCCGGCTACCTTGCTCGTAGAGTGTGTACGCCTGCGCGGGCGGCGTTCGATCCGCGCTCTCTGCGACACTCAGCGCCGCATTCAGCTCGGATTGCGCCGCGCTAAGGCCCGACGGCGGGCCCGAAGCGCCGCGTCCGCCGGAGGTTCCGACGATTTTAGCGGCAGCGGCGTCAACTTCCGATGCGAGCGAAACCAAGGCAGCATTCCCCGCCGCCTGCGTTCGTATTTCCCCAATGCGCCGCCGTAGCGCTGAGGCGAGCGCCAGCGTTCCTCCCGTCTTCTTGAGATCCCGCCAGGACTTCGCCGCTAAGTCGAACTGTTTGGCCAGCTCGGCAGGCGTGGCCGTCGATCGCGGATCCAGCGAGACCTTCAGCGGTTGCGTCGACTGTTTTCCGGCAACCGTGAGCCGGATCTGGTAAACGCCGGGCAGTACTTGAGGTCCACGCCCAGCCTGGGCGCCTTCCCCGCCCCCGGCTTCCGCCAATGCGGGCTCGTACCTCAAATCCCACACGAACCGGTTCATTCCCGCTCGGCTTCCGAGCGTTTGCGGTGGCGCGATCCAGTAGTCCGCGATGGCCAGACGGCGCCGGGTTTCAAGTGGTTTTTCGCTGGAGGAAAAGCGCCGCACCACCTCGCTTTTGCTGCCCAATATCTCTAGCGTCACTTCGCCGGATGGCGCGGACTTCAGGTAGTAGTCAATCACCGCGCCATCGGGCGGGTTCTCGGCTTGCGGAATCTCGGGCGGAAACGGAGTGCCCATGAATGACTCGGGATTCATCCGAATCGCGGTCGCGGGCTTGAACAAAAACGCGTCCGCGACGGCCACCTGCGCGCTCACCTGCCGCAGCGGGGCGATATCGTCCAGAATCCAGAACGAACGTCCGTGAGTTGCGATCACCAGGTCATCGCCATGGACCGCCAGGTCACGCACGGAAACAGCCGGCATGTTCAACTGGAGCGATTGCCAGTGATCGCCGTCATCGAAAGAAACGTAGACGGCCGTCTCGGTCGCTGCAAAGACGAGCCCGCGGTGCGCCGGATCTTCGCGAACGGCGTTCACAAACGAACTCGAACCGATTCCGGCGGTGATTGCGATCCAGGTCTTGCCAAAATCGCGCGTCCGGAACAGGTACGGTTTCTGATCGTCCAGCCGGTGCCGGTCCACCGCGGCGTAAGCCTCGCCCGCATTAAAATGCGAAGCCTCAATGTGCGTGATCTTGCTCCAATCGGAAAGGCCTTTCGGGGTCACATTGCCCCAGGTCTTGCCGCCGTCGCGGGTCAAATGGATGAGCCCCGTATCGCTGCCCGCCCAGACTTGCTCGGCGGCCAGTGGCGACGGCGCGATTGTATACACCACGCCGTAGCCGCGCTGCTTCGCGCTGTCGAGTGTAGCCGCGCCGCCAGGCGCCGCCGATTCGCGCACCGCGCCAGTGAGATCCGGACTGGCTTCGTGCCACGTCAGCCCGCCGTCGATCGTTTTAAGTACGTACTGCGCGCCGTAATAGAGCGCATGATCGACAGGAGAGATCACCAGCGGCGCGGTCCAAGTAAAGCGATACTTGTGCTGCGAGACTTCGCCTCCTGCAGGAAGCGGCCAAGGTGTTATGTTTTGCCCCTGCGAGGTGCGCTTGTCGAAGCGGGTCAAGCTGCCGTTGGTGTTCCCGACATAAAAGATGTTGGGATTGGCCGGGTCCTGCGCGATGTAGCCGCTTTCGGCGCCGCCTACCGACCAGCGATCGTTCTCAAAGATATGCCCGTGGTCGGTCCGGCTCGGCACAACCGCAGTCCCGCTGTCCTGCTGCGAAGCATAAACGTGGTACGGAAACTGATTGTCCGTAAGCACGTGATAGAGCTGCGCGGTCGGCTGGTTGTACCAGGTACTCCAGGTTTTCCCCCGATCCACACTAATGCTCGCGCCCTGATCCGACGCCTGGATCATGCGCGCCGAATTCGCGGGATCCACCCAAAGAAAGTGGTAATCGTCGCCGCCCGGCGCCCCTTTGAGTACCGTGAAATTGCGCCCGCCGTCGGAGGAGCGATAGATCGCGACATTGGGAATATAGACCGTGTCCGGATCGTTCGGGTCCACGGTGATGCTGCTGAAATACCAGGCTCGGCTGTCGATGCGAGGATCGTCGGAGACGCGGGTCCACGTCCGGCCCGAATCGTCGGAGCGGTACAGTCCAGTGCCCGCCGGTGGCGCATCCACCAACGCGTAAACGCGGCGCCCTTGCGCTCCGCGGGCGATGGCGACACCCGCGCGATGCCAGGCGCCTTGAGGCAAGCCGTTGCCCGTGATCTGTGTCCAGTGATCGCCGCCGTCAGTGGATTTGTAGAGCCCGCCGCCTCCTCCTTCGATGGGTCCGTAAACGCTCCAGGGCGGCCGGTGCGCTTCCCACAACGTCGCGTAGATGACTAGCGGATTTTCCGGCTCCATGGCGAGATCGGTCGCGCCGATATCTGGACCTTTATAAAGCACCTTTTGCCAGCTCCGGCCGCCATCGCTGGAACGGAAAACTCCGCGCTCCTCGTTCGGCCCATACGCGTGACCCAGCGCGGCGACATAGACGACGTCCGGATTACGCGGGTTGACAGCGATGCGGCCGATCTGCCGGGTGTCTGCCAGGCCGGCCTGCGCCCAGGTGCGGCCCGCGTCGACCGATTTGTGGAGACCCCCGCCCGACGCCAGGTCAGATCGTATATCCGCTTCGCCCGTTCCCGCATAGATCACGTTGGGATTCGAGGGCGCCACTTCCAGCGCGCCTATAGATGCGACGCTCTGGCTGTCGAAGATTGGGCTCCACGTCATGCCGGCATTGGTGGTTTTCCAAATGCCTCCCCCAACCGCGCCGAAATAGAAGGTGACCGGATCGCCCGGCACCCCGCTCGCGGCCACCGCCCGCCCGCCACGGAAGGGCCCGATCATTCGCCAGTGCAATCCGTCGAAGAGGCTGGACGGAATCTGCGCTACGCTATTGCCCGCCGCTAGAAAGGCCGACAATATAACTGTTTTCCAACGCATACTCAGTTCTTCACAATACCGCAAAGATGCGCGGTAACCTTCGCGCCCGGCCGAGGTAGTGAAATTTTGCTGCTGTACCAACCGGAACGGAGCGGCACAGTCTAATCACTACGGGAGAGGCTTCCGAATGCTGAACGACCTGCTCTACGCGTTGCGGACTCTGCGAAAATCGCCGCTTTTCACGACTGTCGCCGTCTTTTCGCTCGCCCTGGGAATCGGAGCCAACACCGCCATTTTTACGCTGCTTGACCAAATCCGCGCACCCGCTCCCGCCTAGAGCCGCCCCCTCCAGCTGTACAGCACCCATAAGAGGACCACTATCAATACCCAGATCAGAGGGCCTGTAACGATGCGACCGATCCGTGTCGCTCGAATGCGGCTCAGCATCTCATCACCAAGCGGCCGCCGACTCGCATAATACTGCGTCATGATCTTGTACCGCTCAGCCGCGTATCTGTCCAAGAGTTGTATGGTCTGTGGCAGTTTCGGGCCCAATGCCTCGGCTAGATCTGCCAGTCTTCCGCGTAGCAGCGGACCGTACCCCTCCAATGTGGGCTCCGGCGTTTCTCTGAACACCGCCTCATACACGAACTTAAGGTCGGACCATCGTTCTGGATCTGAAACAGGCGCAACCTGTGCGTTGATTAGCCCCATGTCCCGTACGAACCGAAGCCGGAAACTCGGGCCTTCCAGGACAGCGGTCGAATTGTCGAAGTGCGCCGGATCGAACGAATACGAAACGATTCGGAACCCGAGTTCGCTGAACAACCACGGTAATTTTTCTTCGAGCTGATCTTTTATCGGTTTCAATTCAAAAACCGCCGCGAGTCGGCTGTCCACTGAATAATACAACGCCCAATCAGTGCCCTTTGACCCTACGACGGGGTGACGTCCTGCTCGGTAATGTGAGCATGTACTTACCACCTCCGGAACGTCGACGCGAGTGCCAATTGGTCAAGCCCTGGCCAAGCGGGTAACGTTTCCCTTGACCGTCGGTAATGATAACCATGACCAACCGGAACCGGCCGGGGACGTCTAAAGCTGTCGAAGAGAGGCTTCCGAGAATGCTGAACGACCTGCTCTACGCGTTGCGGACTCTGCGAAAAGCGCCGCTTTTCACGACTGTCGCCGTCTTTTCGCTCGCCCTGGGAATCGGAGCCAACACTGCGATTTTTACGCTGCTGGACCAAATCATTCTGCGCTTGCTGCCAGTGAAGCATCCCGAACAGCTCGTGCTGCTCAACATGAAAGGGTTCCACTACGGCAGCAACTGGGGGTTGAACGCGATCTCGTACCCCATGTATCACGATTTCAGCGAGAACAATACGGTCTTCAGCGGGATGTTCTGCCGCTTTTCCAATCGCGTGAGCTTGAGTTACGAGGGACACACCGAGCGTGCCGCCGCGGAATTGGTCTCAGGGTCCTATTTCCCGGTGCTCGGCGTGGGAGCCGCTCTGGGCCGCACGTTCACACCCGATGACGATCGCGTTCCGGACGGCCATCCTTACGTGGTGCTGAGCTACGGCTACTGGCAAACGCGTTTTGCGCGTGATCCCAACATACTCGGCAAAACGGTGCTCTTGGACGGCCACAGATTCAGCGTTATCGGAGTGGCCCAGCGAGGATTTGATGGCGTCGAATTGGGCTTTACAAGCCAGGTTTTCATCCCCGTGAGCATGGTTGCCGAGGCGATTACTTCTACCGAGAGCAACCGTTTTCTTACCAATCGCCGGCAACGCTGGGTGAACGCCTTCGGACGCCTTCGGCCCGGCGTCACCGCGACCCAGGCGAAGGCAGCGTTGCAGCCCTTTTTCCACGCGATGCTGGAGATGGAAGTCAAACAGGAAGCATTCAATAACGCCTCAACCGAGGTGCGGCAGCGTTTCCTGCAAAACATCATCGACGTGCTCCCAGGCTCGCAGGGCCGGCCCTATTTGCGGCAACAGCTAGGCACACCGTTATGGGTCCTGATGGCGCTGACCGCCGGTGTGCTGTTGATCGCGTGCGCCAACGTCGCGAGCCTTCTCATCGCGCGCGCCACGTCCCGGCAGAAAGAGATCGCTATACGGCTGGCAATCGGAGCGGGACGGTTCCGGATCGTGCGCCAACTCCTGGTGGAAAGCTTGATGCTATCGATAGCAGGTGCGGTGCTGGGCTTGGTGCTGGCACTCGCGACGGACCGGATGATCCTGGCCTTCCTACCGCCTGATACGTCGTTGCTCCAGCTCTCTACCGCGCCCGACCTGCGCATTCTCTCCTTTACGGCCTGCATCGCACTGTTCACCGGGGTGCTTTTTGGATTGGCGCCGGCACTGCAATGCACGCGGCCCGATGTCGCCCCCACGCTCAAGGATACTGTGGGAGGAATTGTCGGCGGAGGAGCCGGAGTGCGTTTGCGCAAGATCCTGGTCGCGGCGCAGGTGACCCTCTCGTTGCTGCTACTGGTTGGCGCGGGCCTGTTCATCCGCAGCCTCCGGAACCTTCGCGATCTGGGCCCGGGATTCCCTATCGAAAACCTGGTGGCGTTCAATTTGGACCCATCGCTCAATGGCTACGACGGACCGCGAACCAAGATCTTTTACCAGCAATTGAGCGATTCGCTCGCTGCCGTGCCCGGCGTACGCACCGTCGGACTTGCCGCACAACGCATTCTCGAGGACAACGAGTGGGACAGCTGGATGACGGTTGAGGGTTATCGCCCAAGCGCCAGGGAAGTGCCTTCAGCATTCATGAACTCAATTAGTCCGGGCTACTTCGCCACCCTCGGCGTACCGATCCTTGCAGGACGCGATTTCACGCTCAAGGACACTCAACTGCAGCAGCACGGCACGCGTCCGGACAATACTGTACCGCTGGTCGTAATCGTGAACGAAAAATTCGCCAAACGATTCTTCGGCTCGGCCGGCCGGGCTCTGGGCCGGCACGTGGGATTCGGTATCGACCCCAACACCAAAACCGACATGGAGATCATCGGTGTCGTCAAAGACATCAAATACATGAATCTCCGCCAGGAGATCCCGATTCAGATGTTCGAGCCCTACCTGGCTTCCAAGTTCGTGGGCGGCATGACCGTGTACGTCCGTACGACGATGAGTTCGAGCCAGTTTTTCAACGCCGTGCGCGCAAGGGTCCGGACCATGGATCCGAACCTGCCGCTGTGGAGTATGCGGACACTCGATGAACAGATTTCGAAGTCTCTGCTGATTGAGAGGCTCGTTGCGAGCCTCTCGGCGGTTTTTGGATTTTTGGCGACACTACTCGCCGTAATCGGACTGTATGGCGTAATGGCCTACACCGTTGCGCGGCGTACCCGCGAGATCGGCATCCGCATGGCGCTCGGAGCTTTTGAAAAGCACGTGGTCTGGATGGTAATGCGGGAGGTTTTGCTCTTGGTTTGTGCCGGCGTGCTCGGGGGCTTGGCCGCCACCGCCGGCCTGACGCGGCTGATTCAAACCCAGCTGTTTGGAATCACGCCGCATGATCCTTCAACCTTGATGTTGGCGGTCGTTGGGTTGGCTGCCGTAGCGTGCGCGGCAGGCTACGTACCCGCATTGCGCGCCAGCCGGATCGACGCCATGCGCGCACTCAGGTACGAATAGGCCTTTCGTTGGATGAGGCAGCTGCCAACGATTCACCGCCTTCTGAAAATCCAGCGCCTGTGGCGTCGTTGCAACCCAGCAGTCCAGGCAAGAATACCAGCACGGCAGCCCGAGCGCCTGCGCCACGCGGTATAAAAGCACTATGGCCAAGTTCGCTCTCCAGGTAAACGGCCGGGCCGTTACGGTCGAATCGTGGGATCCCTCACAGCCTTTGCTCTACGTGCTGCGCAATGCACTCGACTTGCATGGGCCAAAGTTCGGCTGCGGGCTGTCCCAATGCGGCGCCTGCACCGTGCTGATCGACGGCAAGGCCGCACGCTCCTGCGTCACGCCTGTAAACCAGGCCGCCGGACACAAGATCACCACACTCGAGGGCCTGGGTACGCCGGAAAAACCCGACCCGGTACAAGCCGCGTTCATCGCCGAGCAAGCCGCGCAGTGCGGCTACTGCACCAACGGCATGATCATGGCAGCCAAGTCGTTGCTGAACGAAACACCCAAGCCGACGCTGGAGCAAGCGAAGCAGGCGTTGGCGGGCAACTTGTGCCGCTGCGGCACCCATACCCGCATCATCGCGGCCGTGCTCCGCGCGGCCCAAGCTTGAGAGGAGACCGTCATGGCAACTGCATCTATTTCCCGGCGCGATCTCTTCAAAACCGGACTGGTAGTGAGCTTCTCGCTCGGCGGCATTCTGTCCAGCCGTGCTTCCGCCCAATCAGCAGCCGGCAAACCCGTAGACTTGGGCGAGGTCGACAGCTTCCTGGCTATTCATCCCGACAGCTCGGTGACGATCTATACCAGCAAAGTGGACGTCGGTACAGGCCTTCGCGTCGCGATGCCTCAGATGGTTGCCGAAGAGCTGGATGTACCGGTGGACCGCATCGCTTTGGTGGAAGGCGACACGCTGACCACGCCCGATCAGGGTGGAACCGGCGGAAGCACCGGCATCACGCGCGGAGGCGTTGAAGTGCGGCAGGCCGCTGCCACCGCACGCCAAGCCTTGCTCAAACTGGGAGCTTCGCAATTGAACAAGCCGGAAGCCGAGGTCGCGCTCGTTGAAGGCGAAGTAAGGCCTGCTCAAGGGGGCGCGGGCATCGAAATCGGAAAACTTACTGCCGGTCGCCTGCTTTCTCTCAAGACCCATCCTAAAGCGCCGCTCAAGAACCCGGCGCAGTACGCTGTCGTCGGAAAACCGCTGCTGCGTCCGGATGTACCGGGCAAGTGTACCGGACAGCATACCTACGTTCACGATTTCAAGCTGCCCGGCATGCTGCACGGGCGCGTAGTCCGTCCGCCCGCAGCCGGCGCGAAGCTGCAGTCCGTGGACGAATCCTCGATCCGCGGCATTCCTGGCGTACGCGTAGTCCGGATCGAAAATTTCCTGGGCGTCGTTGCTCCCGACGAGTGGGCGGCAGTGCGGGCGGCGCGAGAACTCAAGGCGGCTTGGAGCCGCTGGGAAGGACTGCCGGGTAATGACGGCCTGGAGCGCGCTGTGCGGCAGGGCACGCTCGATCGCGATCAAGACCTGGTGAAGCGCGGCGATTCTCCCGCCCCGCTGCCCGCCGGAGCGAAACAATTTTCCGCGACGTATCAGTGGCCTTATCAGAGCCACGGCTCGCTGGGACCTTCCTGTGCCGTCGCTGATGTCCGCGCGGAGGGTACAACCGTCTGGACTTCCACGCAAGGCACGCACGGCCTCCGCGCGTCGCTTTCGCAGATTTTCAGCATCCCGCAGGAGAAGCTGCGTCTCATCTATCTCGATGGGGCGGGATCCTACGGCGGCAACGGGAATGACGATGTTGCCGCCGATGCCGTGCTGCTGTCGCGCGCCGTCGGCAAGCCCGTCCGTGTCCAATGGATGAGGCACGACGAGCACGGCTGGGATCCAAAAGGGCCGGCACAATTCCTCGATCTGAAAGGCGCTACCGGCTCCGATGGCCGTATCCTGGCGTGGGAAACGCAAATGTGGCTGCCGACTCCGACGCCGGGAGCGCGCGCGTTTCTTGGCGTCGATGCCGCTGGCTTAGCGCAGCCGCATGGGCAGGGCGCGGGACAGATCACCCAGAACGGCGATCCGCCCTACGCCGCCTCCAATGTCCGCGTGGTGGTGCACTGGATGAAGGAATCGCCGTTGCGTATTTCCAATCTGCGCGCACCGGGAAAAATCGCCAATACGTTCGCGGTGGAAAGTTTCGTGGACGAATTCGCGGCCGCCGCGGGCGTGGACGCGGTTGAGTACAGGCTGCGCGGACTCTCCGACCCGCGTGCCATTGAGGTGGTAAAACGAGCGGCCGAGATGAGCGGCTGGCAGACGCGGCCGTCGCCCAGCTCGCGCCCCGCTCAAGGGAGCATCGCGCTGGGCCGTGGATTCGCTTACGTCCGCTACAAACAAGCCGAGAACTACGTTGCCATGGCCATGGAGGTCGCAGTAGATCGCGCCACTGGCAATATCAGCGTCCGCCGGGTTACCTGCGCCCACGACTGCGGCTTGGTAATCAACCCCGATTCGCTGCGCAACCAGATCGAAGGCTCCATCGTTCAGACGCTCAGCCGCGCACTGCATGAGGAGGTGAAGTTCGATCGTTCGCACGTCACCAGCCTCGATTGGGCCAGCTATCCGATCCTCAGATTCCCGGAAGTGCCCGCAATCCAAGTGGCCTTGATCGACCGGCCCACTTTGCCTCCCCTGGGCGCAGGGGAAGCCTCAACAGCACCGGTTGCGGCTGCGCTCGCCAATGCGATTTTCGATGCCACCGGCGTACGGCTCCGAACCGTCCCGTTTACGCCCGAGCGCGTCAAGGCGAGCCTGCTGCACAGCTGATCCGCAGCCGTTGACAGATCGCCGGACGCGGCCGAGGCGGACTCCACAGGGCGGACTCCACACGCGGATATTTGGATTCGAAGCTATGGCGCAATCACGACATCCCTTCAGGCGCCGGCCGGTTTAAAATCACACAGCCGAAAATCTGCTAAGTCTTGCTCTTTTTCTTGTGCGCCTTGATACCCGCCTTCAGGAAGTTGATCGCCTTGCCGGGACCGCCGGTATCCGTCACCTTGAATTTCTTGCCCCGCTGTTTGTTATAGGAAATAAAAAACGCCTCTAGCTGATCGAGAATGGTTTTGCTCACGTCATCTATGGATTCCAGGTCCTCATGATTGTACGAATGAATGGCGACGCCCAGAAGCCGGTTATTACTCTCGGTCTTGCCGTCGGCGGTCTGCTCGGCCTGGATGATGCCGATGACACGAACGTCAATCAGGCAACCGACATGCGCCGCGGCATCCATGAGGACGAGGATGTCCAGGGGATCGCCGTCTTCGCCCAGCGTGGATGGAATAAAGCCGAAATCGAACGGAAACATCATCCCTTCGGGCAATAGGCCGCCCAGCATAAACAGCCCTGAATCCGGATCATAGTCGAACTTGTTGCGGCATCCCTTGGGCGTTTCTATAATGGCCCGGCAGGTGCGCTTCTTCGGATCGAGCTGAGCTGGAAGTTTTGACAGATCGGACACGCTTTAAGATCCTCCATTCTTGGTCTGGGAGTTTATCATTATGCATGAAATCAGGGCGACGCTTCCCGCGGAACACGTGGGCACGGCCGCGCGGCTCGCGCAGGCGGCCGGCATCACGAGTGTAGCGGTCTCGGATGTCTATCTCCACGGACTCCAAGAACAGCGCAAGACCGTCAGCGTCGAGACTTCGACTCCAAGGGCGCGCGCTTTTGTCGATGCTCTCCTGGGATCCGCCACTCTGAAGGGCGTCGACTATTCGCTGACCTCGCGCGAACTGAGGGCCATCGTGAACAGCGAGGATATCCTCGACCTCACACGGCCCATGAGCGAGCCGTTCACGGACGTTATCCAGGACCTTTGGCAGCTCAGCCATCTCACGGTAAGCTATGTGGCGCGGGCGGCGGCAGGCGCGGTGCTCATGGCAACGGGCATTCTCGACGACAATCCCGTCGCCATCGTCGTGGCGGCTCTGTTTTTGCCCTTTCTCGCGGAAGTTCTCGCCGTCAGCTTCGGGCTTTGGAGCCGCGACGGACGCCTGGTCCTGCGCGGGTTGAGGGCAGTCGTGGTCAGCGCGGCACTCGCTTTTGCGGCCGGCGCGCTGGTTGCTGCCATTCAGGGAGGGCCGATTCATTTCGCGGGCTTTAAGAGTCCGCTGCCGAGTTTCGCGATCTCGGCCGTCATCGGCATCACGGCTGGCCTCTCGAATGCGGACGACACCGGCCGCCGTTACCTTATCGGTGTCGCGGCTGCCGTCCAATTGGCTATTTTCCCCGTCTGGCTGGGAGCGGCGACTGTTCTGGGAGCCGCCGACGGCGTTGTTTGGACGCGCCTCGAAACCTTCCTGATCAATTTGTTCACAATATCGCTCGCCGCCGTGGCGGCATACGCCGCGCTCCACTTCCAGCTTGGCCGCCGGTGGGCATCGCCTAAGAGCCGCCGTGCCGATGGACAGAAGTAGGCGCGAAGACTCCGCGGGGAAGAACCGGGTCAGGCGTGTCGCGAATTGTTCGCTTGTGGCCAGCCACGAGGAGCCGCCGAGGCGTACTCCGCAGGGCGTAGTCCACACAGACATATGTGGTTCGAAGCTCCGGCGCCGATGTTATACACATGAACCTGTTCGAATGGAAACCGACCTACAGCGTTGGACACCCGACCATCGATGCACAGCATAGAAGGCTATTCCAGCTTGCCTCCGAACTGCACGACACGATGGCCGCCGGCAAAGGCAAAACAGATCTTGACTCAGACTTTAAACAGCCTCGTCAATTACACCAAAACTCACTTCGCCAGTGAAGAAGCGCTGATGCAGAAATATCGCTACCCGGAGTATCTCCAGCACAAAGCCGAGCATGACAAGCTGACGGCGCAGGTGGTCGCATTTCAGAGTGATTTCACCGCCGGCCGCTCGATGATGACAGTCGATCTCCTGCATTTTATTAAGAACTGGCTGGCGCATCACATCGGCCAGATCGACCAAAAGGTAGCCAGTTTCTTGAAGCAGCAAGCCGCGTAGAAGTTCTCCAACAACTCTTGCAGTTCGCGCGAGAGCGATTGTCTCGCCGCCGCACTAAACGGTTTCAAGCTCCTCCTAACCGGCAGCCTGAAGCACCACCTGTTGCCGGAAGGAGCATCTCTTTCGGGCAGGCCGCCACTCGGCGGAATCTTCTCAAAGGAGTTGCTCAATGTTGCGGCGTACTCTCTCTTTTCTGGGCCTGATTGCGTTTATTCTGGCCGTTCGGCCAGCCCACGCGACCACGATCACAACCTATTCAGACCCCGCCAGTTGGTCGTCGGCGTCCACTGTCGCGCAGACCATCACGTTCGAGGGGCTCGCGCCCGCCAACGGCAGCACCACCTATTCCGGACCAACCGGCCTGACCACCGGAGGCGTCGAGTTTATCGGTTACACGTACTCGGGCGGCTCCTGGATCCAGGTCATCGATACAAATTTCTCGAGCTGGTACAACTTCGGAAGCAACGATGCGCTGCTCCAGGATATGGACAGGCCAAGTTCCGGTTCGCCGCTTCCCTACATCCATATCGTGTTGCCTGCCAATGTCACCGCACTCGGTATGGACCTGTTTACCGTCAGCCCCAGTGCCGCGACTTACCAGATCACCGTCGCGGGCACTCCGTACACGGTTCCCACCGATCCTAAACCCACCGAGGCTTTCTGGGGGCTGACTTCGGATACCCCGATAGCGACCCTCGATCTCACATTGCCCGGCTCCGTATACAACGGATCTACCATGGCGCTGCTGGACAATTTCCAGTACGGCACGGCGAGTTCGCAAGTGAGCCAGGCGCCTGAGGCAGCCACGTTCGTGCTCATCGGCTCGGGGCTGATCGGTATTGCGGCTTTGAAGAGATTAGCGCGCAAACCGCGCTAAGGACATATCGCCGCTAACGATTTACTGTTCCGCCAGGTCGCCAACGGGATATAATTCGATTGATGACTAAGAACACCGCCTGGCGGCCTGTCGCGTTCTCCCTTACGGTTTTGGGCGCGGTTGCTCGTCTGGCGCCGCACCCGCCGAATTTCAGCCCGGTCGGCAGCACCAGCCTGTTTTCTGGCGCGAGGTTGCCTGTATGGCAGGCTTACCTGGTGCCTCTGGCACTGATGGCCATCACCGACCCGATCATAGCGGCGTATTACGGCGTCCCGGCGTTCTCCCGGATGCAGCTGTTCGTCTACGCAAGTTTCCTGATCAGCGTTTGGCTCGGACGCGGGTTGCGGCGTTCTTCAGGGATTTCCCGGATCGCAGCCCTGTCGGCGATCAATAGCATCCAGTTCTTCCTTGTTACGAATTTCGGAACTTGGCTGGGCTCGCAAATGTATCCACACACCGCCTCCGGGCTGGCTAGCTGCTACATGGCTGCCATTCCGTTCTTCGGCTGGACCGTCGCAGGCGACTTTTTCTACGCCGGCGTGCTCTTCGGCCTGCACGCCTGGCTGACACGCAATGTTTCGGCCCGCGAACATGTCGCTGTGGCGTGAAACGCGTCGCACTCTCCTGGAGTAGCGGTAAAGATAGCGCTTGGTCACTGTACCTGCTCCGGCAGGACCCAAATGTAGAAGTGGTGGCTCTCATCACCACCTTCAACGAGCAGTTTAATCGCGTTGCCATGCATGCCGTGCGTCGCGAGCTGGTGGAGGCGCAGGCGGAGTCCGCGCAACTGCCCCTCTGGGCTATTCCCCTCCCTTGGCCGTGCTCCAACCAACACTACGAGGATCGAATGCGGGCTGTATGCGAGCGCGCCCGGGCCGAGTCCGTTGAAGTCATCGCGTTCGGCGACCTTTTCCTGGCCGATATCCGCGCCTATCGCGAAAAACAGCTTGCCGGGACCGGTCTGGACCCCATTTTTCCGGTCTGGATGCTCCCTACCCGCGAACTTGCTCAGTCGATGATCGGCTCAGGTCTGCGGGCAAAGCTCACCTGCATCGACCCCAAAGTGCTCCCTTCAAGTTTTGCGGGTCGCGACTTCGACGCTCAGCTCCTTGAGGATCTGCCTGCAGCCGCCGATCCGTGTGGCGAAAACGGAGAATTCCATTCTTTTGTTTATGATGGCCCAATGTTCCAGCACCCTGTCGCCGTCCAATGCGGCGAAGTCGTGGAGCGCGATGGGTTTGTTTTTGCCGATCTCCTCGGGTCCGCTGCAGCATCTAACTAGCTGAGTGGGTGTAGGTTATAACGGCGGGTCCAAGTCAGTTTCCGCGGCCCTTGCCAGGACTACATGCTGGTGATAAGCTGATATTAGTTGATAGCAACGTACTCAGCTTTGATACGTCTATCACTTCAGAATCGAGCTTATGGACTTTAACCGCTTTACCGAAAAAATGCAGGACGCGGTTCGCGCCGCCCAGTCCCTGGCAGTTCAGCATGGCAACCAGCAGGTCGATGTAGAACACCTGCTACTGGCCCTGCTCGATCAAGAAGGCGGCCTGGCCCCCTCGATCCTGAACAAAGCCGACATTCGCCTGGATGCCCTGCGGAACCGCATCCAGCAGGAAATCGACCGGTTCCCGAAGGTTTCCGGTCCGGCTGTTTCGCCGGACCAGCTCTACGTTACCGCGCGCATCACCAAGCTGCTCACCAAAGCCGAAGAAGAAGCCAAACGGCTGAAAGACGAGTACACTTCTGTCGAGCACGTCCTGCTGGCCGCTACCGAGGATACAGGCGCTACGGGAAGGCTCTTTAAAGAGTTCGGCATCACGCGCGAGCGCCTGATGCGTGTTCTTCAAGACGTAAGGGGTAGCCAGCGGATCACCAGCGCGAATCCCGAAGTGACCTATGAGGCTCTGGAAAAATACGGGCGCGACCTGACGCAACTCGCCTCGCAAGGCAAGCTCGACCCGGTGATCGGACGCGACGAGGAGATCCGGCGCGTCATTCAAGTCTTATCCCGGCGGACCAAGAACAATCCGGTACTGATTGGCGAGCCGGGCGTCGGCAAGACGGCCATCGTCGAGGGCTTGGCCGCGCGCATCGTGCGAGGCGACGTTCCCGAAGGTCTGAAAGACAAGCGCGTGGTCGCGCTCGATATGGGCGCCCTGATCGCGGGCGCGAAATTTCGGGGCGAGTTCGAAGAACGCCTCAAAGCCGTGCTGAAAGAAGTGCAAAGCTCGGAAGGCCAGATCGTCCTGTTCATTGACGAGCTCCACACCGTGGTTGGCGCGGGCAAAGCCGAAGGCGCCATGGACGCCGGCAATCTGCTCAAACCCATGCTGGCTCGCGGCGAGTTACATTGCATCGGCGCCACCACGCTGGACGAGTACCGCAAGTATGTCGAAAAGGACGCCGCGCTGGAGCGGCGCTTCCAGACCGTGTTCGTCGATCAGCCGAGCGTCGAGGATACCATCTCGATTCTGCGCGGACTGCGCGAGCGCTACGAAGTGCACCATGGCGTTCGCATCAAGGACTCCGCTTTAGTGGCCGCGGCCGTGCTCTCCAACCGCTACATCAGCGACCGCTTCCTGCCCGACAAGGCCATTGACCTGGTCGACGAGGCCGCGGCGAAACTGCGGACCGAAATCGACTCGATGCCCTCGGATCTTGACGAAATTTTACGCCGCAGCATGCAGCTCGAAATCGAGCGCGAGGCGCTGAAGAAAGAATCCGACCCGGCTTCGAAAGACCGCCTCAAGAAACTCGAAAAAGAAATCGCCGACCTCAAGTCGGAATCCGACGCTCTCAAAGCCCAGTGGCAGGCCGAAAAGGACGCCGTGCAGCGCCTGCGCGCGCTGCGCGAGCAGGTGGAGCAGACCAAGGTCGAAATCGAAAAGGCCGAGCGCCAGTACGATCTGAACCGCGCCGCCGAGCTGAAGTACGGCAAGCTTTCCGAGCTCGAACGCAAGCTCAAAGCCGAGCAAACCCGCCTGGACGAGAAGCAATCCGGCCGGCGGCTGCTGAAGGAGGAAGTCGACGAAGAAGATATCGCGCAAGTGGTCAGCCGTTGGACCGGCATCCCGGTTTCCAAGCTCCTGGAAGGTGAAATTCAGAAGCTCCTGCACCTGGAAGACGTGCTGCACAAGCGCGTCATCGGCCAGGACGAAGCCGTTACCGCGGTGTCGGAAGCGGTCATGCGGGCACGGTCCGGGTTAAAGGATCCTCATCGCCCCATCGGCAGCTTTATCTTCTTGGGCCCTACCGGCGTTGGAAAAACCGAGCTGGCCCGGGCCTTGGCCGAATTCTTGTTCGACGACGAAAAGGCCATGATACGCATCGACATGTCGGAGTACCAGGAGAAACACACGGTAGCCCGGCTGATCGGCGCGCCCCCAGGTTACGTCGGGTATGAAGAAGGGGGGCAACTAACGGAGTCTGTCAGACGTCGTCCATACTGTGTGGTGCTTTTCGACGAAATCGAAAAAGCCCATTCCGACGTGTTCAATGTTCTGCTGCAGATTTTGGACGATGGCCGCCTCACCGATGGGCAGGGCCGCACGGTGGATTTCAAGAACACCATCGTAATCATGACCTCCAATATCGGCAGCCACCGTATTCTCGAATACCGGGGCACTTACGCGGGTGACGGATACCAACGGATGAAGGACGCAGTGCTTGAAGAGCTGCGCCACCATTTCCGGCCCGAATTCCTGAACCGCGTGGACGAAATTATAGTCTTCCACTCGCTCTCGGAGGAGCATTTGAAGCAGATTGTCGAAATCCAGCTGGGCGGTTTGCGCAAGCGGCTGGCGGATCGGCATGTGGAATTGGAATTAACGGATCGGGCCCGCGGATTCTTGGTCCGCTCCGGCTACGATCCAGCTTACGGAGCCCGGCCGTTGAAGCGGGCTATCCAGCGCGAAATTGAAACGCCAATGGCGCGCAGGATTTTGGCGGGCGAGGTGCGCGACGGCCAGCAGGTCGTCGTCGACCTGGACCCGTCAGGGAATTTGGTATTTGAAACGAAAGGCGCGAGCCGCGAGCGTCAAGCGGTTCTCAAGTGAAATTTGAATTCGAAAGAAGGAACAGTTGAAATTATGAAAGGTCACATCCGCACATCCTCGGTTGTCCTTGTCGCAGTAATTGCGTTGCTGGCGGGCGCGTTGATCGCCACCATGACCGGCACGCACGGCGTCCCCGTATTCGTTTCCACCGCGCATGCCGCCGCGATCGATCAAGCTCCCTTTGCGAGCTTTGCGCCGATCGTCAAGCGCGCGATGCCGGCGGTGGTCAACATCTCCTCATCGAAAGTGGTGCGGCAGCAAGCTACGCCTAACATGTTCGATGACCCGTTCTTCCGCCAGTTTTTCGGCGGCCGCATGCCTCAGGAACGGCAGCGCTCGCAGCGCGAAACCAGCTTGGGCTCGGGGGTCGTGGTAAGCCCCGATGGCTATATCCTGACCAACAACCACGTGGTCGACGGCGCGACCGACGTGAAAGTTTCGTTCTACGACAAGTCGGAATACCCGGCTAAAGTGGTCGGCACCGATAAATACGCCGATATCGCCGTCTTGAAGGTGAACCGCACCGGTCTCACCGCCGTCCCGTTCGCGGATTCTTCCAAGGCGCAGGTGGGCGACGTCGTTCTCGCCATGGGAGAGCCGTTCGGCCTGCGCGGCACCGTTACGATGGGCATCGTTAGCGCCCTCGGCCGCGGTGGCCTGGGGATCGAGCGGTTCGAAGATTTCATTCAGACCGATGCTGCCATCAACCAGGGCAACTCCGGCGGCGCGCTGCTGGATATCCGCGGAGAGCTGCTCGGAATCAACACTGCCATTCTCTCCGGCGAAACCGGCGGCAATCAAGGCATCGGCTTTGCGATTCCCGCCAATCTCGCTCGCAACGAGATGGACCAGATCATGAAGCACGGCAAAGTGACCCGTGGCTACATGGGCATCCTGCCGCAAGAGCTGACCCCGGATCTGGCCAAACAGTTTGGCGTGCCTAACGACCAGGGCGTGGCCATCGCACAGGTGGAACCCAATAGTCCCGCCGAGCACGCCGGCCTCAAAGTCGGCGACGTGATCACCGGCATCAACGGAACCCCGATTCAAGACGTGAACGAGTTCCGTCTGCAAGTGGCGGGCTTCGCGCCCGGCACCACGATCCACCTCAAGGTGGCGCGCAACGGCAATACGCTGGATGTGCCGGTAACCTTGGGTGAGTTCAACCTGGAAGCGGAAGCCAACGGACGCCCGCAGGGTAATCTGCCAGGCGGAGGCGAGAAGGGTGCCATGCGCGGCGTCACCGTGCAGAGCCTTAACGCCGATGTGCGCCGCGAGCTGCAGCTTCCGGAAGGAACCAACGGCGTCGTGATTACGGACTTGGACGACGATTCCCCGGCGGCTCAGGCTGGCTTGCAATCCGGCGATGTCATCATACAGGTGAACCATCGCCCGGTAACGAACGTGTCTGAATTCAATCAGGCCGTTCGGCAGGGAGCGTCTAAAGACTCGACCTTGCTCCTGGTCAGGCGAGGGCAAGGAACTTCGTTTGTCGTCGTACCGAATAAGTAAAATTCGCTAAAGTTGAGTCTCCTGGAAGCAGGTCCGTTGAGCCTAAAAGGCTACGGACCTGCTTCTTTTCGTCTGTAGACGCATCTAACCTGTAGATGAACAGAACGATTCCGGAACACGGGCGCAGCTAAACTTTGCTGCGGGCGTCGTAAGGGTGTTGGAAGTTGGCGGAGGAGAAAATGTCTGATCAAACCGTTATTTATACATTGCCGGTGCTGCCGCTGAAAAGTGCGGTCTTATTTCCTTACCTGATGATGCCCCTCTCGGCGGGGCGCCCCCGGTCGATTGCAGCTGTCGAAGCGGCGCTCGCGACCGATACCAAAGAAATTCTGGTCTTCACCCAGCGCGATCCGGATGAGGATTCTCCCGGTCAAAACGACCTTTATCCGATCGGAACCAAAGCAGTCATCCGCAAGACCAACCGCGCGGGCGAAGATCACATCGAGCTGATGGTCCTCGGCACCGAGCGCGTGGCCATGCTGAAGCTCGACGACGTTGGGTCGTACCTGCAGGCGCGCGCGGCGGCCTTGCCGCTGCCCGAGGACAAGGACGCGGAGGTGGAGGCGCTACAGAGTGCGCTGGTTGAACTGGCCGGTACCGCCTTAACGCTCGCGCAACCCAATGCTCCTCAGGAACTGCGGGGACTTCTGGCCGCCAATGACGATCCGCTGCGGCTGGTATTCGTGTTGGCGTCCATGTTCAGTCTGGATGCCGACAAGGCGCAATCTTTACTGGAAGCTCCCAGCCGTTTGGAAGCGCTCCGGAACATGCACCGCTACCTGTCGCATGAAGTGCAGGTGCTGGAACTCAAGAATAAGATCAACACGGAAGCGCGCAGCGAAATGACCAAGGAGCAGCGCGATTATCTGCTCCGTCAACAAATGCGCGCCATTCAGCAAGAGCTGGGCGATAAGGGCGGCGAGCAGGCCGAGGCCGAACAGCTTCGCGAACGCCTGGAAAAGGCCGACCTGCCCGAGGAAATTCTGAAGGAAGCCAAGCGCGAGCTGGATCGTTTGGAGAAATTGCCGCCCGGAGCGCCGGACTACAACGTCATCCGGACCTATTTGGATTACGTGCTGGAACTGCCCTGGAAGAAATCCACCGAGGACCAGCTCGACATCGCCCGCGCCCGGCAGGTGTTGGATGAAGACCATTTCGGCCTAAAGGACGTGAAGCAGCGGATTCTGGAACATCTGGGCGTCCTCAAGCTCAACCCGAACGCTAAAGCTCCGATCTTGTGCTTCGTGGGCGCGCCCGGAGTGGGCAAAACCTCGCTCGGCCAGTCCATCGCGCGTGCTTTGAACCGGAAATTCGAAAGGATGAGCCTGGGAGGTTTGCACGACGAAGCCGAACTGCGTGGGCACCGGCGGACCTACATCGGTGCGCTGCCTGGCCGCGTCGTCCAGGCGATGCGGCGCGCTGGGGCGAACAACCCGGTGCTGATGCTTGACGAAGTGGACAAACTGGGCCGCGACTTCCGCGGCGATCCCGCGCACGCTTTGCTCGAGATCCTGGATCCGGAACAGAACAAAACCTTCCGCGATAACTATCTCGACCTGCCGTTCGACCTCTCGAAAGTGCTGTTCGTGACCACGGCGAACGCCCTGGACACCATTCCGCAGCCGCTGCTCGACCGTATGGAAGTGCTGCGCCTGAGCGGTTACAGCGAAGAAGAGAAGTTGGAGATCGCAAAGCGTTACCTGCTTCCCAAACAGCTCAAGGAAACCGGGCTGACGGCGGAGCAGTGCACGATTCCCGACGAGACCCTGAAGAAAATCATTGCGGGGTACACTCGTGAAGCTGGTCTTCGCCGGCTGGAACGGGCCATCGGCCGCGTGGCGCGCAAAGTGGCGCTGCGCTTCGCCGAAGGTACTACCGAATCCGTGGTGGTGAAGCCGGAGGATCTGGTCGAGATGCTTGGGCCGGAACCCTTCAACCAGGAACAGGCGCGCCGTGAACTGCCTCCGGGCGTCGCCACCGGCTTGGCCTGGACAGAAACGGGCGGCGATGTCCTCTATATCGAGGCGACGCTGCTGCCCGACGGTAAAGGCCTGACGCTGACCGGCCAACTCGGCGAGGTGATGCAGGAATCGGCCAAGGCGGCCCAGAGCTATATCTGGTCGCATGCGGACGATTTCGATATCAATCCGCGGCTCTTCAAAGATGCGGGCGTGCACGTGCACGTTCCGGCCGGTGCGATCCCCAAGGATGGCCCGTCGGCCGGCGTCACCATGGCGACGGCTCTCACCGCGCTCTACACCAAATTGCCCGCGCGCAGCGACATCGCGATGACCGGCGAGATCACGCTAACCGGGCTGGTTCTGCCCATCGGCGGCGTCAAGGAGAAAGTCCTGGCCGCCCGCCGGGCCGGCATCCACACCGTGATCATGCCTAAAAACAACCAGAAGGATCTTCGGGATCTGCCCGACGATGTCCGCAAGGAAATGGAGTTCGTCTTTGCCGAGCGAATCGAAGATGTCCTTCGGACGGCTATCCCCGGAGTCGGCGAACGGATGGCCATAGCCAAAACCCATCCCATCAATCACGCCGCGTAACGTCTGTCCAACCAACGTGGCTTCCGCATCGATTCGGGTCGCAAGACCGGAGGATGCGGAAGCCATACGCGTTTAATGCCACCACATTTTCCGCTGCGGGAACGAAGGGACCTTAGGGAATGAGCCATTGCGAGCTGGATGTTTGAGCCTTGCCTTCGCGCTTCGCGTGAAGACGCAGCGTTGGGGAACAAGTCGGTGCAGTCTAGGGCCCGGCCCGTTCAGGCAAGCCAGGACGCCAGTGCAAGCGTAGCTATCCTGGTGCCCGCAGTTCTGCGACACGCGCGCTAAATAACCCAAGTTGCAACCCGCCATGTTTGTTAAATTGCTAGAAGTGCCTAAAGGTAAGCGTGGAACCTGTTCTGCGTACGCGGTGTCGTCAGGACCCGTCCTGGCAGTTCTGAAAGCTGCATCCGAAGCAACGGGTTAAACCCGGGTGATCGGGTGGAGTTTAACGGGTTTCGGTTTAATGGGGAGGTATTGTTCTGCGAACGCAAGGGAGAGCTACGACACCCACGTCGTTATTCTTGACGTAGATGAGACGGGCATTCGCCGAGATCCTCGATATATTGTCCATATACCGGGGAAATTACACCCGCCGGACGGCGGTAACGCCGTTGAAGCCAACATACTAGATATTTCGCGAGACGGGCTTGGATTCGAGTCTGTTCTTCAGCTAAACGTGGGTGAAACTGTCGTCATCGAGAGTCAATCGAATCTGGCGTTCGGTATTGTTCGGCATTGCCGGCAGGTGCGCGGAAACACCGCGATAACTTATCATGCTGGCCTACAGGTGTACGATGTGCTCTCGAAGACTGAGAATCAAAGAGAAGGAAACCACGGGTGGCTAGGCTCGATTCTTCACCGCCGCACCAGCGGCGGGGCATAGCTTCGGGAATAGGATTTTTCGAGTGATCGCGTACCCCCGGCCGAGCCCCAGCGGCGGATCCAATCAACAATCAAAGAGAACCTTTTTGGTTTAATGAACCCAACCCTCAAAGCAGAACAGACCCTATTGTGGGTGCAATGCCCCGTTTTCACCCAAATACGACGGTCTAAGGAGTTGATTGCGAAGTGGGCATACAAATGCGGCAAGTGGGTGCCTCAATGCAAGATATTTCCTTCGCCGAGCAGTTTTTGTGGCGGCTCCACTCCGGCGAGTTCGACGGGCGGGTCTATTCGGCGATAGAAACCTCTCTACCGAACAACTGCAACAGATACTCGCGCTAATTCAGCAGCGTTCGCCTTGTGGTTTCGCTGTGCGGAAGGACGTTCCGTCGTGCCCTTAGCTCGCTGTGAGTCTTGTGGCGCGCCTATCGGGCTGAGGAACCAATACGTCTATCCTCACGCATGTGCTCTGCCGTCAAGGATCTTGTGCGGATCACCGTCGTGTACTCAATACGCGATGCTTTGGCTCACTGAAGACGAACAATGCAAATATGCCGCCGGTATGCGGCTGTTCCGGTTATCGAACCGGCTATTGAAGTGGAACTGCGGTAGGTCCACGATGGCGGCCGTGGCGGATGACGTGCTCTACTCGTTGCAAGTGAACTCCGACATCGCTCCGACATTCAATGATAGCTATGACCGCGTGCTCAGTCGTCGCGACGCACAGCAGGACGGGTTCTTCTCGGCGTTTTATCGCCACCTTCTCGATGCCAGCCCGGAAGCTCGGGAAAAGTTTGCGAAGACCGACATGAATGCGCAGGTTCGGATGCTACAAGCTTCCGTGTCGATGCTTCTGGCGTTTTACGCATCAGGATGCGACAATGCTGCACTGCATCGTGTGGCAGCGCGCCACACCGATATTGGTCCTCACCTATACGCGGTGTGGATGGATTGCCTCATAGATACGGTCCGACAGTTCGATTCGATGTTCTCTGCGGAAGTGGAAACCGCCTGGCGTGCCGTGTTCTCGAAGGGCGTGGAGTTTATGCAGAGCTACAGCGGCGCCGTACTTTGATGGCACCGCTTGGAAAATTCACGTTTTTAAATCTTGTGGAACTTTGAGGCGGGAATCGAGCACCTCTCCAGCCGTGGCGCAGAGTTCGTCGTGCTCTATCAAGCGTGTTGGCTAATCTCGTAGCTCCTGCGTGCGCCACGCTCACTCCAAGATCATATAAGTGACAATCGCAACGGCGGCCAACTTGCGCTCGCCGTCGAACATGTCGACTCGTCCGACGCAGAGCTTCTTGCCCGCGCGCAAGATGTGCGAGCGCGCTACGGCCTTTCCGTGCTTCACCGGACGTAGATAGTTGATCTTCATTTCGGTCGTCGTGATCGCACGGCGTCCGCCGAAGTGGTTGTGCAGCCCAATACCCATCGCGGTATCGGCCATGCTGGCCAGCACGCCGCCGTGCACTACGCCGGCGATGTTCAGCAGTTCCTCCCGTATTTTGCACTCTATAGTGACGCCGTCCGAGTGCCGGCGCATGATTCGGATGCCCAGCAGTTGATTGAATGGCATGTGTTCAGAGATCTTGCGGAGGTCGGGGACTTTCAAGGGAGCTGTCAAAGAGACACATTGTATCATCGAGGAATGAAGTTACAGGACAAAGTCGCGGTCGTGACCGGCGGCGGCAATGGGATCGGGCGCGCATTATGCCGCCGCTTTGCGGCCGAGGGCGCAAAGGCCGTCGTTGTGGCCGACCTGGAGGGTGCTCCCGCGCGCGAGGTTGCCATCGAAATCGGCGGGCATGATTTCTGCGTCGATGTTTCCAATGAATCGCAGGTTCAGATGCTCGTGGACGATACTCTGAAGAAACACCGTCGCATCGATTTGTTCTGCTCCAACGCGGGGATCGCTATCGAAGGCGATCAATGCGCGCTGGATCGGGATTGGCAGCGAATCTGGGAAATCAATGTGATGGCGCATGTCTACGCCGCACGCGCCGTCCTGCCCGGGATGCTGGCCCGCAAAGAAGGATATCTGCTGCAAACCGTTTCCGCCGCGGGCCTGCTCAGTTCCATCGGCTCGGCGCTGTACTCATCCACCAAACACGCTGCGCTCGGTTTCGCCGAGTGGCTCTCGATCACGTACGGCGACTGCGGTATTAAGGTTTCGGCTCTCTGCCCGCAAGGCGTCAAGACCCGCATGCTTGAAAACGCCGCTGGCGGCGAGTCATTCCTCTTGCAAGGCGCCCTCACGCCTGAACAGGTGGCCGATGCGGTAGTGAAAGGCCTCGACTCCGAGCAGTTCCTTATATTGCCCCATCCGGAAGTGCTCGACTATTTCCGACGTAAAGCCAGCGATTACGACCGCTGGCTGCGCGGCATGCGGCGCCTGCAGGCCAACGTCCAGTCGCTGAGGACGTAGCCGTCAAGATCACATGGGCGCACGGCCGCCGTCGGCGCGGACCGGCCGGGTTATTTGCCAGCGACTTGGTATCGCTGCCGGACGAATCTCATGCGTCTCTTCGCTGGAAAAAGACAGTCTGTCCGACGGCCAATCGACCCGTGCGCGTGACCGCGCCGTAGATTCCGGCATTGTTTTGGTTCGCGCGAACGATCGTCTTCATCACCTCGGGAGCAGGGGCTGCCGAGTCGGGGTCCAGGTTGACCATCCCGCAGCGGACGTCGCGCATCGTGGCGGCGATGGCAGGCGCGTCGTCTCCGTCGCCAAATGTGAGCACACCACCCAACCACCCGTCTTCTTGGAAGGCACCCGGCCGCCGCAAACGAATGACGACGTTTGGCCGAAATTGCCGGACATCCAGACTCCGTCCCGAAAGCCGTGCAACTTCGTGCACCGTATCGGACGCGATCACGGAGATGGCCGCTTCGTCGAAGATCCCGTGCCGCAGATGCATCATCTGCACGGGAGCGCCGTAGCGGCGCCCGACTTCTGCGGCCAACTCCTCGCCGAATACGGTCATCTGTTCGCCGCCCGGCGTACGAATATGCGATGGAAGCTCTTCTTGCGCGCCGTCCTCACGGGATACCGGTGTGAACAGGAGCAGGTCGGGAAGCTTGCCGGCCGTTAGCCATGGCATTCCGCTACCATCGCATACCCGCCGGAATGCCAGGCGTCTGTCACCCTCGATGCCGTGCCAGCCGAGGCTCGCGAACTTCAGTCTTTCGCCGGCCATCGACTTCACGGGATAACGAAAGATTGCCTCCACCTGCCCCACTTCTACACTCATGCCCGGCATTCAAGCGTCATTCGACCATTCAGAGATAAGACAAACGATCCGTGCCAGAATGCTTATGCTAACTCGACGAATCGCATTCATGCGAGTTCCCAACGTACGTCATCAAAATTGGCGGCTGTCATGAACGGACCGGCCACCGGTCGACCGGACCGTTCCAGTCTCCCCATTGTTTGGGTTCGTTTTTTCAACTTTCAGTTTTCTCCTCCGTTTGCCCCGGCAAGATGCGTTGCCGGTGTTCCGGCGAGTGCCCCATTTGATGCCCCATTTGATTTCTGGTCCCAACCGCCAAACCCTGCTACAATCAATGCTTAGCGCTCCCGCGCCGAGGTTTAGTGTGTTCTTTAGCGTCCAGGAGCTGGAAATTAAGAAGGTCCGCTTTGAGGCGGCCTTCCCTCCCGGCGAAATTGATTTTTCAGATGCCCGCCTTACCCAGGTGACGCCGCTCGAAGCCCAAGGCTCGGCGGAACTCCTGGCGAACACGTTGGGCGAGATCCGTATCCGGGGTAGCCTGAAAGTCCGGATGCGCACCGAGTGCGACCGCTGTCTGGAACCGGCCGATTTCCCGGTCGAGTCCAGCTTCGATCTCTTTTACCGGCCCGCCGCCGAAGTGGCGCGCGAGGAAGATGTCGAAATCGATACCGGCGAGACCGAGATCGCTTTTTATGAAGGCGGCGGTATCGAATTGAAGGATGTTTTGCGAGAATATGTGTTGCTCGCCATGCCGATGCAGCGAGTTTGCGGCGAACAGTGCCAGGGGATCTGTCCGGTTTGCGGGCAGAATCGTAACCTGGTCCACTGTGGATGTCACGCCAAGCAGGTGGATGACCGCTGGGCGGCCTTGAAGAAACTTCAAACCAAAGGATCTTAACGAATGCCAAATCCAAAACGACGACACTCCAAACGGCGTACCTCCACTCGCCGCGCACACGATTCTCTGCGCGCCGCGGGCCGCTCTGAGTGCCCCAATTGTCACGAACCTAAGCTCCCCCACCGCGCCTGCCCGCATTGCGGACGCTACAAGGGACGCGAAGTCATCGAAGTTGCCGAAGAATAAACGCTCCAGTCCTGCGGGAATTGATATTATTCAACGTGCATGGTGACCATCGCGGTTGACGCAATGGGCGGCGACCACGCCCCCAAGGCCGAGGTCGAGGGAGCAATTCGCGCCGCCCGATCCTTGGGCGTTCGCGTCATCTTGGTCGGCAAACAGGACGTCGTGCAGCGCGAACTCGCTCAACATGACGGCTCGCGCGACCTGCCCATCGAAATCCAACACGCCAGCGAAGTCGTCACGATGGACGACAGCGCGGCCAAGGCTGTCCGCACCAAACGCGACAGCTCTATCCGGATCGCGGCGCGGCTGGTTCGCGACGGGACGGCGCAAGGTTTGGTTTCGGCCGGCAACACCGGCGCCGTGATGGCTACCGCCAAAATGGTTCAGGGCATGATTCCCGGCGTCGACCGCCCTGCGCTGGCTTCAGCCTTCCCCACCCTCAAAGGCACTCCAGTCGTGGTGGTGGATGTCGGCGCTAACGTCGATTGCTCGCCCCGGATGCTGGCCCAGTTCGCCGTCATGGGCGAGATCTATTCGCGCGTTATTTTTCATCGCGACCGGCCGCGTGTCGGGCTGCTTTCGATCGGCGAGGAGGAACACAAGGGCAACGAGCTGACCCGCTCAGCGACGCCCCTCCTGAAATCCTTGCCCATCAACTTCATCGGAAATGTTGAAGGCCGTGATATCTATACTGGGGACATAGACGTCATAGTATGTGACGGCTTTATCGGTAACGTGGCGTTGAAGGTCAGCGAGGGCTTGGTGGACATGATTTCCAAAATGTTGCGGGAATCTTTGGAAGCCACTATCACGCGCAAGATCGGATATGTGCTTTCGCGCACCGCTTTCCACGATTTCAAGAAGCGCGTCGACTATTCCGAGTACGGTGGAGCGCCGCTGCTCGGTGTTAAAGGTGTTTGCATCATTGCCCACGGCAGATCCAATGCCAACGCGATCAAGAACGCGATCCGCGTTGCCAAGGAATTCGCCGGCGGGCGCGCCAACGAGCGCATTGAAGCGGAGTTGGCTAGCGGCCCTTTCGCTAATGCGACCGTGGCAGCCAAGGCGGACTGATATGTCCCGTTCCATCGCGGTTTTTTTTCTGGCGGTCTGGTCGCTGTTCGCCAAAGCTCCCGACCCGGTCCAGTGGACGCTAACGCTCGATAAAGCCTCCGCGGCCCCCGGTTCGCATGTGCTTGCGCGGTTCGCAGCGAAAATCGATCCGGGGTGGCATCTTTACTCGCTGAGCACGCCTAAGCCTCCCATTGCGACCACCGTCACGCTCGATAACCCGGCTATCGGCGGCATCAAGCTGTATCAGCCGCAGCCGATCGTAAAACTGGATCCGTCATTCGGCGTGAACACCGAGACCTTCGGCGAAGCAGTCACATTTCTACTCGACATTGAATTGAAGAAAGATGCCGCGCCTGGCCCGGTGGATCTAACCGCGACCGCGCGCTACCAGTGCTGCAACGACACGATGTGCCTCCCGCCCAAGCGCAAATCGGCTTCCGCGACCCTGACCGTCGATCCGGCTGTGAAGGAGGCCGCGATCGCGATTCCCTCAGGGTTCAAGGAATTTCGCCCGGCGGCGGCAGCCTCAGAAACAGCTTCGACCCCCACGGGTGCACCGCCCGCCAGCGCTCCGCAGCCATCCACCGGCTTCGGATTGTTCCTGCTGACCGCCTTCGGCGCAGGACTCGCCGCGATCTTCACTCCGTGCGTGTTTCCCATGATCCCCTTTACCGTGTCCTATTTCGTGAACCGGCAATCGGGAACCCGCCGCGACGGCGTGGTTCACGCCGTACTCTTCTGTCTGGGCATCATCGTTTTGTTCACCGGCATCGGTGCTCTCCTGAAAGCCATCGCGGGCCCCTTCGGCGTGGTTCAGTTGGGTAACAGCCCCTGGGTGAACTGTTTTATCGCCGCCGTATTCATCATTTTCGGGTTAAGCCTCCTCGGCGCATACGAACTCTCGCTGCCCTCCGGTCTGCTGACGAAGCTCAACCAAGCCTCCGAACAGGGCGGTTACCTCGGAACGCTGCTGATGGGCCTGACGTTCACGCTGACCTCGTTCGCGTGCATCGGACCGATCGTCGGTCCTCTGCTGGTCGCCTCGGTACAAACCAGCGGCCTGCAGCCGATCTTCGGAATGGGCGCATTCGCCACCGGCCTCGCGCTTCCCTTCTTCGCGCTGGCCCTGTTCCCCTCGTTCCTGCAAAAACTGCCCAAGAGCGGCGGCTGGCTGATGCGCGTTAAAGTCGTGCTGGGATTCGTGGTGCTCGCGATTTCGGTGAAATATCTAAGCTCGGCCGACCAAGTACTCCAGACCAACCTGATTTCGCGCGAAATCTTCCTGGCCGCTTGGGTGGTCCTGTTCGCGCTGCCGGGCCTGTACCTGATGGGTTTTCTGCGCCTGGAAGGAATCAAGCCCGAAGATCGCCTCGGAGTTGGCCGCATGCTGGTTGCGGCGCTTTTTATGATCTTCTCCATCAGCCTTCTGCCCGGATTGTTCGGCGCTTCGTTGGGCAATATCGAAGCCTTCATCCCCGTCCAGGCCAAGACCGCGACTTTTGCCGCCGCGGGAGGCGAGAACAGTTCGCCCGTATGGCTGAAAAACCAGTTCCGCGAGGCAGTGGCGAAGGCGCGCGCGGAGAACAAGCTGGTGTTCGTCAATTTCACCGGCTACGCTTGCACCAATTGTCACTGGATGAAGGCCAACATGTTCCCGCGCCCTGAAGTCGCGCCGCTGTTGAAAGACTTCGTCCTAGTGGATCTGTACACCGACGGGACCGACCAGGTTTCCGAAGAAAACCAGCAACTGGAAGAGAAGAAGTTTGGAACCGTTGCGATTCCCTACTACGCCATTCTCGATCCGGACGAGCACGTGATTGCGACCTTCCCCGGCCTCACGCGAAACGCCGCGGAGTTCGTCACTTTTCTTAAAACCCGAAATTCCAAAATCGCCAAAAACCTATGAAGCTATTTCTTGCTGTGCTCGCGTCCGCGGCCACGCTCGCGGCGCAAGCGCCTATTCGTGGCTTTCCGCAAAGCGAGTGGGCTTCCGAACACGCCCTTGAACAGAAAGCCATCGCAATTCCCGAGGCCGGCCGCCAGAAAACGTATTTGGAGCGTATGGCCAACGTGCCGCATCATGCCGGTTCGGCCGCCGATAACGCCGTTGCCGAATACGCGCTCGGCTTGCTGAAGGAATTCGGTTTAAACGCTCACATCGAGAACTTCGAAGCCTTGATTCCGTATCCGACCGCGCGCGTTCTGGAAATGACCGCGCCGATGAACTTCCGCGCCGGCTTGAAAGAACCCGCTCTCGCGCAGGATCGGTACTCATCCAACCCGACGCAGTTGCCCACCTACAACGCCTACTCCGGCTCAGGCGACGTCACGGGCCAAGTCGTGTACGTGAACTACGGCGTCCCGGAAGATTACGATTACCTTGCCAAACAAGGGATCGACGTGAAGGGCAAGATCGTGATCGCGCGCTACGGCAAGAGCTGGCGCGGCACGAAACCTAAAGTAGCGTACGAGCATGGCGCAATCGGCTGCCTCATTTATTCTGACCCGCGCGACGACGGCTACTATCAGGGCGACGTGTACCCTAAAGGGCCGATGCGTCCGCCCGATGGCGTGCAGCGCGGCAGCGTCATGGACATGCCGGTGTATGTAGGTGACCCGCTGTCTCCGGGTTGGGCATCCGAGCCCGGCTCCAAGCGCCTCACGATGGCGGAGTCGAAAATCCTCATGAAGATCCCGGTGATGCCCATTTCGTACGCCGACGCCACGCCGTTTCTCCAAAACCTCGGCGGCCCCGTTGCTCCCGAGAACTGGCGCGGCGCGCTTGGTTTCACGTATCACATCGGGCCGGGGCCCGCTACCGCACATTTCAAACTGGATTTCGACAATTCCACGCGGCCGCTGCACGACGTGATCGCGATGATCCCAGGCAGCACATATCCCGACCAGTGGGTGATCTACGGCAACCACCACGACGGCTGGGTCAATGGCGCGCACGATCCACTGAGCGGCGCGGTCTCGCTGCTCGAAACCGGGCGCGCGCTCGCACAACTTCGGAAGCAAGGCTGGCAGCCCAAGCGCACCATCGTCCTTGCGCTATGGGACGGCGAAGAGTTCGGACTGCTCGGATCGACCGAATGGGCCGAAAAGCATCAGGACGAGTTGAGCAAGAAAGCAGTGGTCTACATCAACTCCGACAGCAACGCCAAAGGCACCCTGGGCGCATCCGGATCGCACACGCTCGAGGTGTTTATGAGCGAAGTGCTGCGGGATTTGAAAGACCCGCAGAACGGAAAAAGCCTGCTCGAAATTGCGCGCGCGCGCCGCAACGAGCGCTCGGAAGCAGCTTCGGAAGACGCCGGCGCTCCTCCCGGTTTTCATCTCGGACCACTCGGAGCGGGTTCCGACTATGTGGCCTTTATCGATCACCTCGGTATCGCCAGCTTGAACGTCGGCTTCGGCGGGCCGAATCTCAACGGCCAATATCATTCCATTTACGACGATCCGGACTGGTTCGAGCGCTTCGGCGATCCAGGGTTCGCTTATGGCGCCGCGCTCTCGCAGGTAACCACGACCATGCTGCTGCGCCTGGCGGATGCGCCCTTGCTGCCGTTCGAATTCGGGGAGTTCTCGAGCACCGTCCGGCGCTACGTGGACCAGATCAAGAAACAGTCTGGTACGAGAGTCGATTTCAGCCCCGTGCTGGCCGCGCTCGAGAAGACCGACTCCGACGCGAAAGCTTATGAAGCAGCACTGAAGACCGCCGTTGCTAACAGTGACCCAGTGCGAATGGGGAAGGCCGACGAAGCCCTCTATGAGAGCGAGCGCGGCTTAACCCTAAGCAAGGGATTGCCGGCACGCGACTGGTACCGGCATCAGATCTACGCTCCCGGCCTGTACACAGGCTACGGGGCCAAGACTCTGCCCGGGGTTCGGGAGGCCGTGGAAGCGTCGCGTTGGGACGAGGCGAATGCCGAGGCCAAAGATGCCGCAAATGCAATCGAACAGCTGAATCAACATATCGAAGAAGCTACCAAGCTCCTCGTGCGTTAGCGGCATGCGGGGCATCACGCCTGCCCGCGACTTGCGCGCCTAGCGACCGTCATCCGCCATTTCTGCCCCCCGATTACCGCGGCGAAGCCCGCGATTGCGGGTGCCACGCGCCAGGAACATCTCGGCGGCCAGGTCCTCCTGCTCTTTATTGGCCGCCACTGTCCACTCTTTCCAGGCTTGAGCGTGTAACCGGTCGAGGAGTTCTAGTTGGCGCCGGGCCTCGATGACGCGCTGCCGCTGGTCGATGATTTTGGCCTCGCACTGGCGTTCGAGATTTCCGATTTCATGGACCCGGCGCCGCAAGTGCAACCGGTAGCACTCCAGGCTGGTAAGCTCGACGGGATCGATGGCGGCCTGCGACAGCACCTGGCGCGCCGTTTCCGCCGACTCCATTTCGGCAGCGTCTTTGGCCGCCATTAGCTGCGCGAACTCGGCCCTGAGTTGCTGGAGTTTCAGCTCTTGCAGGGCTGGCCTGCTCCGAGCGCCACCGGCGTACGCGATCGAGCGGAAAGTCGAAGCGCTTCACTTACGTCTTCTTCAGCTTCGTGCCGGAAGCGCTGCCGAAGCCCGGAAAGGTCGTCAATGCTGCGAGCCAGCTGCAACGTCATGGCTTCGATTTGCCGCTCGGCTTCCTGGCGCGCAAGTCCTCCGGCCCTCCTCAAATGCGTGCTGGTTATTAAGGCCGGCCGGCGGCGGCATAGGCGGCGGCCGCTACAGCGCCCGCAGGCGCTTGCTCATCTTGAACTGTGTTCTCATCAAGCTGGACGCTAAGTTGAACCTCAGCGCATATTCAGCCAGGCGGGCCTCGCGGTCCAAGCTGACATTGTTGCCGTCGTTGTTTACGGCAAGGCCCGGCGCCTCAACAACGTTGGGACCTCCGTCCTGAATCTGGCTCAAGAACTCGAACTGGAAATCGATATCCTTGGCTTTGCAGCCGGGGGTATCCACATTCGCGATATTGGAAGCAACAAGCTTCTGACGAGCACTCAAAAGATTCATATAGCGCTCGATCTGTGAAGAGATGCGGTGTACCACACCCGCTGGGATTGCAGACGGGTTACCAATGACGAGAACTGTATTTTCAAGCACTTGGGTAGCGGACCGCGCAGCATTGTGCCGCGCGGCAGCGCATTGGCGTTCCAATCTGGTACGCGCGTGCTAGTCTGGAAACAACATTGCAAGCTTTTTGCTTCAGGAGATACAACCGGGACTGTAGGGCTACTAAGTAATTTCGGTGGCGAATTCTAAGCGTTACCTGAAATTGATTACGTACCAGTACCCCGGTAGAATCAGACTCGGGCAGTCGATAAAGTAAACATGAGCGACGGCACAACCACCATTGAAAACACGGCTGCGCGGCCTAACGCGATGGAACCGCGCAAAGGCAGGATTCGAATTCTGATCGCCGATGATCATCCGATCGTCCGCGACGGGCTCAAGAAATTGCTGATGCTCGAAGAAGACTTCGATATCGCCGGCGAAGCAGCCGACGGCTGCGAGGTTCTGGACAAAGTTCAAGAGCTGGATCCAGACGTGCTGCTGCTCGACCTGCGTATGCCCAATCTGGACGGGCTTTCGGCTCTCCAAACGCTGCAACAGACAAACAAGCGCACGCGCGTGATTATCCTGACGGCGTCCGAGGATAAGAACGAGTTCGTTCAAGCCATGAAGTTGGGTTGCTCCGGTATCGTGTTGAAGCAGACCGCGCCCGAGCTCATCGTCAAGAGCATCCGCAAGGTGCATGGGGGCGAGATCTGGCTGGATTCCCATACCACCGCGGCGGTAATGCGCCAGTTCGCGGCGCCGGGTGAAATTGGCGGGTCAGGTTCAACGAAGTCCCGCGAGCGTTCGCCGCTGAGCCACCGCGAGCGCGAAATCGTCCAGTTGGTCGCGCAGGGTTACAAGAACAAGGAAATGGCTGAGAAGATGTTCATCAGTGAGCAGACGGTAAAGAACCATCTGCACAACATCTTCGACAAGCTGGGTGTCTCGGACCGCCTGGAACTGGCGCTATACGCCATCCACAAGGGCCTGCACCTGAATTCAGAACGTTAACCCAAATGGGGGGAGTGCTCCCCCCACTCACCCTAGCCGTCATAGGTAGTTTCCCGGCCTGATACCGCATTATTTGCTGATTGCGGTGCTGGCCCGTCCGCATTAAAGTCCTCATATTGGAGCGTTTAAGCATGCGACTTGCGTTGATTTTCTCGCTACTTAGCTTCGGCCTGGCGCTGCCATCGGCCGCGCAGGTGCCTCAGATGAACACGGTGCAGCCCGAAAGCGGCAAGATCGGGTCGGTTCTGCGAATCCACGGTCTTTTTCTAGGCAAGGAAAAGGTGGATGAGGTTTATCTCACCGACCACACCTTCGATATGAAGGTGAAGGTATTAGATCAGACCGAGGATTCCATTGAGATCCGAATTCCGCCTTCGGCTAAGCCGGGCAAGCTGCAGCTCCTGGTGAAGACCACGGGCAAGAAACCGTTGTTGTTGGAGCAACCGCTCTACATTACCGTGCAGGAAAAAGAGGAGTCATCGGTAGAAATTGCGGCGTCTTCCAAGTAGCTCGGGACGGGTACGCTAGGAGATCCCGAGCCGCGTCCTGAGAAGGCGCACGCGATCGCGCGCCACCGTGAGCTCAGTCCGCGCTGCGTCTTTCAGGCGTGCGGACATACGGCCGGTGAACCAGGGCGTTAGCTCATCCAGCCAGTCCAAGTTTAAGAGCGTACCGCGGTGAATACGGAAAAACCGAGTACCCGCCAGCTTCTGTTCCAGCTCGGTTATGGTCCACTCCACGCAGTAGCTCTTGCCCCCGGAAGCGGCGAACGTCAGCCGGCCCTGAGTGAAGAAGTGCGAGATGCTCGCAATCTCCAGGAACCGCGTGCGCTCCCCCACCTGGATGGGAATGCGGTCGATCGCATCGCTTGAATCTTTGGCTAACGTTCGCGAAAGTTCCCGCAACAGCTGCCGGATCTCGGGCCGGTCCAGCAGGTGCGGCTGACCGCATTGCAATTGTTCGAGCTTGTTCAACGCGCGATGCAATTGCTCGGGCTCGATGGGCTTCAGCAAATAATCGATGGAGTTGACCTCGAAGGCCTTCAAAGCGTACTGATCGTAAGCCGTGGTGAAGATCACGATGGGCTGAGCGGTTATACGTTCGAGCAGCTCGAAGCCGGTCATGCCGGGCATTTGAATATCCAGGAAGACAACATCCGGAGGATCGGAGCAAATGCACTCGATCGCGGCGGCCGGATTGGTTGCGCTGCCAGTAATTTCAACCCGCCCCGCTTCTTTGAGCAGACGCTCCAGCCGTTTCAGCGCGGGGAGTTCATCGTCAACCAAATATGCCCGAAACATGGGATCAATTGGCCTCTTCGGCGGATCGAGAGACCACCGTGCGCGGAACACAGAACGAAACGAGGGTAACTCCCGTATCGGTTGAGATTCGCACCTTCGCGGCCGCGCCAAATAAGGCGGCCAGCCGCCGCTGGAGATTGTCGATACCGTGTCCTGGCCGAATCTGCGCGGCCGTAAATCCAGGGCCGTTGTCGCTCACAGCAATTATCGCGAGCGCGTCTCCGGCCGAAGCGCTGATGCGGATTTCGGTTTCTTCGACGCGCGAGGCAACCGCATGCTTGACGCTGTTTTCCACCAGGGTTTGGACGGAGAGCGCCGGGACTTCCACGGATCGCAATTCCGGCGGCGCTTGGATGTGAAACCGCACGCGATCGCCATAGCGGGCGCGTTCGATTTCCAGGTAATCGCGGACAATCTTGAGTTCTCGTTCGAGCGAGGTCAAGCGTTCCTGCCGCGAATCCAAAGAAAACCGCAGCAATGCGGCGAGCTTGCCGACCAACGATTCCGCGAGCTTTGGGTCGTCGGGAATCAGCGAGCTAATCGTGTTGAGAGTATTGAACAGGAAATGCGGCCGTACGTGCGATTCCAAAGACGCGAGCTGAGCCTCGGCAGCGAGTTTGCGGACGCGTTCCTCTCCCAATTCCCTGCTGCGAAGCTGGAGCGTGGTGGCGTCCAGTTCGTTACGTAACTGCCCATACCCAAACGCGCCGATTCCAACGCTTAAGGCGAGAATCGCGGAAAATTGCATGCGCGCCCAATAAGAGGCCCAAAATTGAGACGGTGCTAGGGCGCCCACGGCGACAGCGGCCGCATTGTAGGCCAGATTGCCGGCCAAGGTGCAGGCCAATATGCCGGAAACGATGAGAGCCCAGTTGATTGGAAACGCCCTCGCGTACATGTTTGCGCCGTAGCGCGCCAACAGAAGCACAATCGGCGTGCCCACGAACAGTGCCGCCGAGAAAGACCGGATTACCTGGCTCAGGATTTGCGCACCCGTTGGATGAAACGCAACCAGGTTGAGCAAACACCCAACCACGCCGGCCGCCAGATCGATGATCAGCACCGTTCGCAGTAATCTCATCGCCGGCGCCTTTTCGGCCTCTGGATAGCTCACTTTGCACCTTCAGAAGTAGCGGGCGACCTTGAACAGAATAGCCGTGGACTGCGGAAGGCTGCCGAAGTCGGAACGCCGGCCGCCGACATCAGCGCTGACCTGGGCTCCCACGGTCCAGGCGTTGGACAGGTAATAATCGGCCGCGATCTGGAACAGACTGGACCCGTCGTGCATATCGGTATTGATGAATCCTGTAAGCTCGAAATGCGGAATGAACGCATCGATCCAGTCGGCTCGCAGGAAAACTGAGTTTTTCGCGATTGGTTCCTGCTGGTCCAGCGCGTAAGCGCGGATGTACCAGAGTTCCCGCGCGGTTGGAGAAGAACCCGGCTGGCCCTGGCCGGTATCGAACCAACTCCTCCAATCGCTGGCAGAGAAGCCGGCCTGATGGAAATGGTACTCGAGATTGAAAGTGATCTTCGTGCTGGTGGTGTAGGAGGCGCCGGTGGAGAGGTCGTTAAAGAAATGCACTGTTGGATCAGCGGGAATGGGGCTGGGCGCATTATCCGGTAGGGTTCCGGTTTCGCGGCCGAACCGGAGCGCTTCTTCTACCAGGTTGGACCGGTTGCCGCCAGCCCATTCTGCATAGGCGATGACTCTCTGTCCGAACCTCCGCGTAAGATTCGCGCCCACTTTGTTTCGATTCCCTTCACGGTAGAACAACAGCTCGGGGCTGAAGTCACTGCCGAGGTTCGCGCTGCCTTTCACCAGCAACCGCGTATGGTCGTTAGTTCGGCCGAAAGCTGGATTGATGCTGGGCAGGTTGGTATTGCTGTAGATCGGGGTGGTGTGCGCCAAAGGCGGCGCGATGGCGATCAGCAGCGTGCGGCCCTGGCCGATGTACTGACCCTGAATCATGAAGGCGCCTAGCCGGTCTTCGCGGAGAACGGATGGATCCGCGGAAAGCGGTTCGATCACGGCGCGGGTCTTGAAGAAGTCCGTAGGGTTGAAGCCCAAGGCGGCGCCGCTTCTCAAATTGATGCGGCCCACATCGAGATAGAGCCGGTCGCGAGGCTCCCAACTGAGATATCCCTCGCGAAATTCGTTGAGAAAGTTTTCGCCGCTCGGAAACGTGACATCGGGCTCAGCTCGGAAATTAAACCGGTCACTGAGCGTAAAATTCAGCCCCTCGGCGAGATTCCATTGCTTGCGGAGATCGAGGAACAGGCGCTCCTGCCAGCTGGGAGCGGTGAGTTGCGGCGACGGGACGGCCAAGCCGTCGCGCTCGGATGAAAGGATGAACGCGTCCTCCACATAGATCCTCTGATTCGCGCCTTTTGTGGCCGCCGGTTTGGGATCGGCGCTCGTTTCTGGAGAGCTGGGCGGAAGCCGGTCGAGATCGCTGTCTTGCTGGCTCGGTTGCGACGCGTTGGGAGGCGCCGCCTGTGGGGGAGCCGTCGCGGTCCGCGGTGGTTGCGGCTCAGCGTCTGCGCTGAACGCGCGGGGCGCAAGGCACGACGGCGACAGCGCTAAAGCAGCGGCGAACAAATGCCGGATCATTCGGGTTTAAGGCGCGGGAGGTAGTCGCGCTGGAACCACGCCTCGGGAATATCTTGGAACTGATAGTCGGCGTAGTCGATCGTGGTGGCGAGGCTGGCATTCACCGCGTCGATCAGGACCACTTCCGCGGGACGAAGGGCACCCAGCTGTTCTTCGTATTTGTGGTAGTAGGCGATCTTCAGCAGGCGGCCGCTATCGGAGTAGAACTTCCCTTTAATCGGGCGATTCGTCCCGCGCTCCACCCAATATTCGATGCGATTGTAGATCGCGTCCGGTGTCGCCGCGGCCATTTCCAGCCGCCAGCACGCGCGGTCCTTACGGTCAGCGTCCTGCAGCGTCTCTTCGCCAGAAATCGTAGTCGTGTAGTCGCGGGCGAGATTGACGGTAAGCACGTCGCCTTCGGATGCTTGACCGATCAGACGCTGTTGGGGCGATATGCGGATACTCGCCTTCGACGCCGGGTCATAGAACCACAAGCTAGTGCCCTTTAAGAGCACCATCTTGCCGGCGTCGCGCGGCGGCTGCGCGTAACGGACGAGGTTATTGAACTGGTGGCTCTCGTTGTCTTCGCGTGCATAGACAATGAGCCCGGTCTGATTACGAACTTTGCCGCGAATGTATTCGTTGAGCGCCAGAGTGACTCGAAAAGGACGGCCAGGATTGCGCACGCGGTCCGCCTCGGACAGGACTTGAACCGCCGTGGGCCGGTCCACGACCGGCGCGGCGGTCTGCTCTACATCAGCCCCCGCGCAAAGGATAGCGGCCGATAGAAGTTGGAATATCAGCTTGGTCATATTTCACCCTTAAACGTGGCGCAGCGCGTCAACGACGGTCATGCGTGCCGCGCGATTGGCTGGAATCAGGGCTGCCAGCGCGGACACTACCAGCAAACCGGTCCAGGTGAGCGTCAGCAAAGAATAAGCACCTGTCATGTACAACCTGAGTGGAACGGGAGCAGCCTGGCCGGGCGGAGTCCAGGTCAGAGTTGAGTGATTGACGGCGTAGGCGACAACGTAGGCCATCGCGACCCCCACGGTCGCGCCGATCACTCCCAGCAGGCTGCCCTCGATCAAAAACTGTTTGCGGATACCCTGCCGCCGGACGCCCATGGCCCGGCTGGTTCCGATCTCGCCGGTCCGCTCAATCACGCTCATGCCCATCGCGTTCGTGACGGTAAACAGAACCACGATGGCGATGATGGCCGAGATAAACGAAAAGATCGAACCGAAGAGGCCGATAATCTGGTTATATTGCGGATTCAGCTCGGTGAAGTCGCGGAGCTCCAGGTCGAGGCCATGCTCCTTGAAAAGCGAGAGCAGGCGCGCACGGGCGGTTTTCATGTCTTCGGTCCGGCGTAGTTGGACAACGATGCCGCTGGCTTTGTGCTCGCCGCGCCCGTAAACCAGGTTTTGCGCGAGGCCGATGTTCATGCCAATGTAGTTGTCGTCCAGCTCCTTGAGAGGCTGCAGTTCGACGCGCGCGATCTGAAGCGTCACCACGTTGGGCGCTCCACCGGCAGTGGCGGCCAGCAGATCGACAGTGGGGTCGGAGTCGCTGCGCAGCGATATTGGGGAAGCATCGCGTTTGGCGAGCTCGCCTAAGTCCACAGGCGATACCGCGGCCGCGGCCGTGACGGCCGATTCGGCGGCGGGCGGCGGAATTGGGCAATTGTCCAGATGCAGGCGATCGCATAAGCCGAGAATCCGCACCAGCCCAGCTCCGGTGATCCCGCGCGATAAGTCGCTATCTTTCAATCCCGATCGCTTCAAACCTTGAGACCCTGTGCCGTATTCGTTCCATTGCTTCATGCGGTCGCGCGCTGAGGGAACAAAGCCAGTGCCGAAAAACGTTTTGGAAGTGTTGTTGTCGAAGTTGCCGACAATTCCCGACAGCGACTGGACGGGCGTGACCACGGCAGAGATCGACTTGAGTACGGGATCCTCCTGGATAAGGCGCAGGACAGATCCATAGTTGTCGATTCCCCAGGATGCCGGAGCAGCGGTACCGAAGGTGAAATAACCGTTTCGGAATACCTGGAAATGACCGGTACGTTGCACCGCACCGGTCTGGACGCCGTATTCGATATAGGTGATATAGGCGCCGAACACCAGCACTGCGGCGGCGCCCACGGCGATGGTCGAGAGCGTAGTTACGGACCGGCGGGTATTTCGGAAAATGTTGCGGAACGCAATCTTCAACGTCAGCATGAGCGGACTCCCGTAGCATGGTCGACCAATTGGCCGTCCCGGATGGTAAAGGTTTGGTCGGCATGCGACATCAGATGCGGGTCGTGTGTCGAGAATATGAACGTGGTTGCGTATTCTTCCTGCATGCGGCGCATGAGGTCGATAATTGCGGCTCCTGTTTGCGAATCGAGATTCGCGGTGGGCTCGTCGGCAAGAACGAAATCCGGCCCTTTGACCAAGGCGCGGGCGATGGCGACCCGCTGTTTCTGGCCGCCACTGAGTTCATTGGGGCGCTGCCGATGCTGGCCGGCCAGGCCGACTGCTTCCAGCATGCGCGTGGTGCGGTCGCGCCGTATCTGGGGCGCGACGCCGAGCAGCATCAACGGATATTCAACGTTCTCCCAGGCCGAGAGCACGGGAATCAGGCTGAAGTTTTGGAATATAAATCCTACCCGCTGCGCCCGGAAATCGGAAATCTCGTTATCGCTGAGAGCGCCGGTGTCCTGCTGTCCGACAGCAACCGATCCCGAGGTAGGTTTGTCAATGCAGCCGATCAGGTTCAGCAGCGTGGTCTTGCCGCTGCCGGACGGGCCTACGATCATCGAGAATCGCTGGCGCGGAATCTCGAAGCTGATACCTTTGATCGCCGGAACTTCAACAGATCCGGTTTGGTAGGTTTTGACGACATTCGACAGCCTGACAACAAGTCCGTTACCGTTCTTTTCCATAAGCGCCTCCAGGCGTGCTCAAGACCGCTCAGTAATTGAGGGAAAACTCGATCGTCTTCGCGGATTTGCCGTCAAAATCGAATGCCGCTTGAGCGAACTTGGGAGGTCCGCCGGCACCCTGGGCATCGTTGGAAAAGCCATAACCTTCGGTCGGAACACCGAGCGAGTTGGTGTCCAGCTTACCGTTGCTGTTTTCATCGTGATAGCTGGAAACGGCATAGGTTCCCGGCGGAAGATCGTGCACGACGAATTTGATTTCACCGGGAGCCGCGTTGGCCTTGCGGGCGAGTTTGGCGAGCGGAGGCTTCATAAAACTGGTGTCGCGGTCGTACACGGCAATGAAAACGGACCCGGTCGAGCTACGAACGTCTTTAACGACCACAGTCAGGTCGGCCGCGCTGGCAATGGCGGCGGCAAATGGCAGCAAGCAAAATACGGCGGCGATGCGATTCATGTTTTTTCCTCCCTTTCTGGATCTCTTACGCAGTCCAGTGTAGAGGGGCTGGGGAGTTTCTTCGACGGGAAGTGGACGAAAGGCCTAAAAGCCTCGCAGTACCGTAGCCGTAGAGGGATGAATCGGAGAGCCTGAATCGGACCGGCCGACGAATTCAGCCGGCGGGTAGAAACTGTGGTGCGAACGGGGAGGGTCGAACTCCCATGGCCTTGCGGCCGCTGGATCCTAAGTCCAGTGCGTCTGCCAGTTCCGCCACGTTCGCAGGACGGTTTAGACTCAGGATACCAAGCCGGTTACGCCAGTAGTTCGACTAATTCGTCGACGCGAGAGCCGCGCGAGATGCGAGGCGTGCGCTGGCCGCACGGGCACGCCTCGCGCTCGAGAGCAAAGTCTTCGCAGCCGCGCACCACATGCAGGCCGGCATGCGCATCGCACTCCATCGCGAGCAGTTTGTTGTCGGCGCTGAGATACTGCTCGAAGACCGGCACGCCGAAGGCACGCCAGAATAAATCCCGGTCGGCGCTCGAAACGCCGGGATCGTCTTGATACGTGAAAGCGATGACCGCGTGTTCCAGACGCAGGTCGCGGGCGGTCAGCGCGCGTAGCATCTCGACGGGGGCCACGATGCACTGCGGTTTGAACCGCTCCACATGATGATCCCATCCGTTCGGGAAAACGCGAATTGTCTTGCCCTGTTGAAATCCGGGAACCAGGATGGCGGTGCGGGGCGACGGGTCCATCGGATGCACGAAGCGCGCGCCTTTGGCCGCGCGTTGGATTCGGATGCGAATAAGCATGGGTTTGACGACACAGTGCGCCGGCTTTTCGCTTCGTCTCAGGAAAACAGGCGCTGGAGATTGTCGTGGAAGATGAGCCGCGCTGCTTCGGCATCGACGCCGATTTCGTACAATGCTTTGCTCTGAATATCGAAGATCTGCGAGTTCCAGCCGCGCGGAAAATACGAAGAATCAGTGCCGAATATAAGCCTATGAGGGCCAATGACCTCGAGGGCGCGGCGAAAGACGGTGCGCAGGTCCAGATGGGCTTCCTCGTATCGAATCCAGCTATTACTGCTCGAGGTATCCACGTATACGTTCGGGCATAGATCGCAGAGCATAAGAGCCTCTCGGAAATAGCCCGCGCCAAAATGCGGAACGATGAACCGTATGGTGGGATATCGCAGCGCCACGGCATGCAGATCGATTGGATTCGAGAAGCGCATGTCGAACTGTGACGGAAGGCCGAGCTTCCTGCGCACTCCCACGCTGAGCACTCCGCAGTGGACAAAGACGGCGGCGCCAGGGCGACTTGCGATCAGATCGAGCAGCGCTGCGACGCGGCGGTCCTGGATCGAAAAGCAGTGCATGGCGGGGAAGAAGCATAAGCAGTGCAGGTGGCCGCTGGCGAGCGCGCGTTCAGCTTGTGCCAGGGCGTCGGGCGCGAGTGGATTCACTATGGCATAGCCATAGAATCGCTGCGGAAATTTGCGGACGGCGGTTATCACAGAATCCGCGTCGCCCGGAACGCTGGCGATGAGGGCCGCTTTGTTAACGCCGCGGCGAGTCAACTCCTGATCCCAGGCCCCGGCAAGCTGCTCGGGGTCTTCGCCGGGCAGTTCCCATTCGAGCACGGGCGCGAGCGTGGCATATTGCGCTTTCTTCTGATCGGCCAGTGAAGAAAAGAAGCGGTACGAGAAGAAGTGGACGTGCGCGTCGCTCACAGGGAGCGCGCCCCACGGGGTGTCCATCTATCCGGCCTGCTCCGCGCTCTGGACTGGGAAACGGGTGACGCCGGCCGCCAGAGCGATTTGAGTGAGCCCGGCCACATTGCTTACGCCCAGCTTCTTCATCATGGTCTTGCGATAGCCGCGCACGGTTTGCAGGCCGAGGTCGAGCATGACGGCAACTTCTTTGCTGGTTTTGCCTTCCGCCACCAGGCGGAGCACCTGCAGTTCGCGCGGAGAAAGGCATTCCAACACCGAGGGCGCGGGTTTGGCCTCCAGGTCGCCTTTCTGAATGCGTTTGAGCAGGCGGTCGGAAACCTGCGGGCTCAGATACGAACCGCCTTTCGCGACGGTCCGCAAGGCGTCCAACAGGTCGTTATCGGAAGCTTTCTTGAGCACAAACGCCCGCGCACCGGAGCGGATGGCGCTCACCACGGAATGCTCGTCGTCGTACATCGAAAGGATCACGATTTTGGCATCCGGGCAATGCCGGAGGATTTCGGTGGTAGTCTCGATCCCGCTCAGGCCCGGCAGTCCAATATCCATGAGGATGATGTCGGGGCGCCTGCTTTTACAGATCTGGACGGCTTCGGTGCCGTTGTCGGACTCGCCCATGACCTGAAAATCGTCGCTGTGCCGCAGAATGGCTTTGATCCCATCCCGCATGATCTTATGATCGTCGACGAGCAGAACTTGAAACGGCATAGACTAAGTCGTCGCGGAATTCGCAGCCGGGTGGCTGGCCCGCAGCATGTTTCCACCTTCCGGCGCGCCGCTCCTCGTCAAAGCAAAACCAGCATTGGCGGCGTAGTATTCCACCAGCAAAAGATCGAGTGGCTTAGGCATTTTATCAGGAGATTGGTATGCGCCGTTATCGGCAATCTCCAGGATTAAGTTGCCATGCGATTGTTTGAACTGAATTTCGATCAGCGAACAATGGTCCCGTGCCATAGCGGATCCGATGGCATACTCAGCAATTCTATAAAAAATAGCGGCCTGCAGCGGTGTCACGCGGGCAGATGGATCGAAATGCAGGCGCAGCACGCCCGCAAAATCGTTGCGGGCTTTTCCCGCCAGCTGATCGAGCGCGAAATGAAGGCCGGCCCGTTCGGCGATAGACGGGCTCAGCTCATTGCTGATGCCGCGCAGCCGGTCAATGGCTTGCTCGAGCATGCCCTGAATCTCGATCGCGCGCTGATCCACGCCCGGGGCGGTTTCGCGAAAATCCATTCTCAAAGCGTCCAACTGCAGGCCTGCTGCGCTTAGAACTTGACTGACATCGTCATGCAACAGGCGCGCGACGCGCGCCAAGGTTTGCTCGTGCTGCTTAACGGCTGCAAAAAGGGCCTCTGCCAGGGCCGAGTCCAGAACTGCACCTCCAACGGTCTTATTTGGTAAAGGCAGCTTATCGTTCATGATGGCACTGTTCGATTCGATGAGCAATACAAAAGTAGGAAAAAATGTTTAGCGCGCGGCTTACGTTCGGCTCAGAACGCGCTTGGCGGCGGCAACGATGTCGCGAGCAAGCAGGCCGTACTTGTCGAGCAGTTCTTCCGGTGTTCCCGATTCCGCGTAGGTGTCCTGAATTCCGACGAACTCCATCGGGCAAGGATCGGTTTTCGCCAGCACTTGCGCCACCCGGACTCCCAAACCGGACGCGACCAGGTGTTCCTCGGCAACCACGATCCGGCGCGTCTCGTGCGCAGCGCGCAGAATGGCCGCGCGGTCCAGCGGCTTGATGGAATACATGTCGATGACGCGGGCGGAGGCGCCTTCTGCTTCCAGTGCTTCGTGGGCCTTCAGCGCTTCGGCGACTAAGAGGCCCGTGGCGAAGATCGTAAGATCGCGTCCCTCGGTCAATTGCACGGATCCCCCGATCTCGAATCGCTGGCCGGGAGTGTGGACGATGGGCACCTTAGGGCGGCCCGCACGAATAAAGACGGGGCCGGCGTGGTGGCCTGCCGCGTGCACCAGCGCGCGCATCGAGATTTCGTCGGCGGGCGAGAGCACCGTGAAGTTGGGCAGCGAGCAGGTCAGGCCCAGGTCCTCGATGCTCATCTGCGATGGGCCGTCCTCGCCAATCGAAATTCCACTGTGGGTGCCAACCACTTTTAGATTTACGTTCGGGTAGGCGACGCAAACGCGGAGTTGCTCAAAGCCTTTGTTGATGGCAAAGCAAGAAAAGCTGGCGGCGAACGGAATTTTACCGCTGGAGGCGAGACCGGCCCCGATGCCGATCATGTTCGCTTCGGCGATTCCGCACTCTACGAAACGATCCGGAAATTCTTTGGCGAAGAGGCTGGTAAAGGTAGATTTCGTAAGGTCGGCATCCAGCGCGACGACGTTCTTATTCTGGCGGCCCAGCTCGACCAAGGCCCGGCCGAACGCTTCGCGCGTGGACAGGCCCATCTTCAGTTCGAATTTCGCCTTCGTCTCCATCTACTTCAGCTCCACCAAAGCTTTCTCCAGCTCCTGCTCAGTCGGCGCAACACCGTGATATTTCGGATTGTTCTCCATGAACGAAACGCCTTTTCCTTTGACGGTGTGCGCAATCAGAACGGCCGGTTTCCCTTTCGTGCGCTCCGCCTCGGCAAAAGCAGCTTGCAGTGCAGGGATGCTGTGGCCGTCCAGTTCAATGGCGTGCCAGTTGAACGCGCGCCATTTGGCGGCCAGCGGTTCGAGCGGCATGATATCGTCCACGAATCCATCCAGCTGGATGCGGTTGTAATCGACAATCGCGACCAGGTTGTCCACGCCTTTGTCGCCGGCGAACATGGCGGCTTCCCAAATCTGGCCTTCCTGGATCTCGCCGTCGCCCAGCACCACGTAGGCGCGCGATGGGCTGTTGTCCATCTTCGCCGCCAGCGCCATTCCGATGCCCAGCGATAAGCCCTCACCGAGGGATCCGGTGGAGGATTCGAGCGCGGGAATGAAGCGGCGATCCAAGTGGCCTTGGTAGATGGAGCCGAGTTTGCGTAGTGTGTGCAACTGATCTTTAGGAGTATAGCCGCATTCTGCGAATACACTGTACAGCACGGGTGCGGCGTGGCCTTTGGAAAGAATGAAGCGATCGCGGTCGGGCCATGCCGGATTTGAAGGGTCGTGGCGCAACACATCGAAAAACAGCGTGACGACGATCTCGACCGCCGAGAGCGAGCCGCCGGGGTGGCCCGACTTGGCGTGCGTAAGCATCTCCACAATGTCGCGGCGGACCTGCTTGGCGATGGATTGCAGGTCTTCGATGTTACTGGTCTTCTTCATTGTTCTCATACACTGTAGCAATCAGGGGGACGGGGATGTCGAAGAACTCATCAATGTCGCGCGCTGCTTGTTCAATGGTGCGATAGAGGATAGCGTGCAGACCCAATGTTTCAGCGGCGCGGACATTGTCTGGACGGTCGTCGAGGAATAGAATCTCGGCCGCATCGACGCCGAGGCCCGCAAGGCAGTGGCGAAAAATTTCCGGGCGCGGCTTGGCCGCCCGAACATCGCAGGAGAAGGTACGCTGATCGAATGGAGGCAGCCAGCCGCAGCGATCGACGTATTCGCGCACGCTGGCCGGCATGTTCGAGAGCAGTGCCGTTTTCAATCCGTTCTCGCGGAGATCGCGCGCCCACCGGGGAACCACAGCGTCAGGATACGACCAGCTGCGGTTGTCAGTCTCAATGAGGCTGGCAATCTGGGCTTCGGTCAGGCGGCGAGAAAGAATTTGCTCGACTGCGCGCCAGTAGGCCGCCGGCTCCAGCGCAGCCTCATCATAAGCAACGCGGTGCTGCCAATAGGCCCGGCTGAACTGGTCACGGGAGACCTCCAGGATCGAAGCCATTCGCTCAATTTCTAGCGCACCTTGCGGGGCGCTCAGCACGTTGCCGTAATCGAAGATCACGGCCTGGGGGCGGACTCTCGTCATAAGCGATCGAACTCCTCGACGATGCGCGCGGCCAGTTCAGTGTGCTTGCGGCCGAGGTCGTGACCGGCGTTTTCCACTTCGAGCAGCCGCGTTGGGGCGGAAACGAGCGCCAGAGCAGTTTGCAGTTCCTCCGTGGACGCGAACGGGTCCTTGGAACCGTGCACGAAGAGCGCCGGCGTCTTCAAACCAGGAAAATGCGCGGTACGGAGCTGTTGGGGTTTGGCGGGTGGATGCAACGGGTAGGAAAGCAGAAGCAGCGCGTCTGCCAGACCGGGATTTTCAGCCGCCAGCATGCTGGCCTGACGGCCTCCATAAGAGTGGCCGCCCAACCAGACGCGTTCGGGATTTTTCGCGCGAGCCTTCTGAAGCTGGTCGCGCAATCCTTCCCGGTCGCGGGCGGCATCGCCGGGACGAGGCGGCCCATGCGGACGTTGTTGGCGAAAAGGCAGGTCGTAGCGAACCACTTCGATGCCTTTCGCGGCAAAAGCATCCGCGAGCGCGACCAGCAGCGGCGCATTGCGATTCGAGCCGGCGCCGTGCGTGAGGATCAGAAATTTCAAATCAGCGTACAGGACGCCGCGGCATCCTCGTCCGAAGAAGACGCGCTGGCGCGGCGTTTCGTTGTGCGCGTTCTGGAGAAGCGAAATGAAAAAGGGGCCGCTTGGTCCGAGCGGCCCCTTCTTCGATGTTGTTGGAATTGTTGGTTACGGCCGGCTAACATTCTCGGCCTGCAGACCCTTGGGACCGCGCTTGACCTCGAACTCCACCTCCGCGCCTTCCTCCAGCGTTCGATAACCGTTCATCTGGATTGCTGAAAAGTGAACAAACACGTCATCGCCGTTGGAGCGCTGGATAAACCCATAGCCCTTGGCGGCGTTAAACCATTTCACGATACCTTTTTCTCTCACTACTTGATTCTCCTAACCTCTGGTGCCGGCGCTCGACCGCGAAGCCGCCAAGAATCGGGCCCGTGATAGACACGCCGGGGATTCTATGTCAGGTCGTTCGATGGTCCAACGCACAGTTTTTTGCTGAAACTGCACCATGATATCACAACTACTTAGGGGCTTTGCAACAGGAAAGTGCATATGCTTTCATGCGATTGGCGCTGGGGTAGCATAGGTCGCGGAGCGATAATACAAGGGTGCTGCACTGGAACAAAGGGTCGCGAGTAAGGCTCGGCTACCAGTGCTTCACGCCGATGTTGGCGCTCAAAAGCGTCTGAGTGTGAATAAGAGTTTACGCACACGGCTGTTCGCCTGGTGGTATTTTGCCATCGCCGCCGGCTTCGTTTTGCTGGCCATCAACCGTTGGATTCTGGGGGAGCGGATGACCCTGATTGTCCTGAGGTTGGTAATCGCGGCCGGGTTCTTGATCTTGGGTATTCTAACCTGGAAATCGAGGACCTAAGGTTTACCCCGGCTGAGGCCCAAAGCCCGGATACGTTTGTGAAGATTGGTGCGTTCCATGCCAAGAGCGCGGGCAGCCCCGGAGACGTTCCAGCCGGATTCTTCCAAAGCGCGTTGGATATGATCCCGCTCGGCCGATTCCCGAGCTTCCTTCAGGTTGGAGCGCGGCCCTTGTGTTTGGGCCAGACGCAGCTCCACTGGAACCGATTCCGGCGTCAGCACGTTTCCGGAGGTCAGGATGGCCATTCGCTCGATGATGTTGCGCAGCTCGCGGGCGTTTCCCGGCCAGGAATACGCTTCAAGTATCTCGTACGTTAGTCGATCTATTTTCTTGAAATGGAAGTTGTTGCGCGAGCAGAAATCCTCCAGAAAGTAGTCGGCCAGCGCGCCAATGTCATGAGGCCGCTCCCGGAGTGTCGGCACGCGGATCGGAACGACACAGAGCCGGTAGTAGAGGTCTTCGCGGAACTTGTCCTGTGTTACTAAGTCGGCGAGATTGCGGTTGGTGGCAGCAATTACACGCACGGATACGCGGATGGGTTGCTCACCTCCCACGCGGTGGAACTCGCCTTCCTGAAGAACTCGGAGCAGCTTGGCTTGCGAGGACGCATGCAGGTCGCCCACCTCGTCCAGGAAGATGGTGCCGCCGTTGGCGAGCTCGAACTTGCCTTTGCGGGTGGCAATGGCTCCGGTAAACGCGCCTTTTTCGTGGCCGAAGAGCTCGCTTTCGAGCAGGTCGGAAGGGATAGCCGCGCAGTTCACTTTTACGAATGGGCCATTGGCGAACGGGCTCTCGCGATGAATATGAGCTGCCAGCAGTTCCTTACCGGTTCCGGATTCGCCAGTAATCAGGATCCGTGCATCGGATCGGGCGGCCATGGTCGCTTGGTCCACTACGCGGGTGAACGCCTGGCTAGAGCCGATCATCTTGGTGCTGGGTTCCACGAGTTCGCGCAGGCGCTCGTTCTCGCGCCGCAGCGTTGCTTGTTCGAGGGCGTTTTTGAGCGACAGCAGGACCCGGTCGCGGCCTAGCGGCTTTTCCAGGAAATCGAACGCTCCGGCGCGCGTGGCCTCGACCGCTTCAGCGATGGTCCCATGTCCCGAGATCATAACGGCGGGGGCCGTGCAATCGCGCTCGCGCAAATAGCGCAGCAGTTCGATGCCGCTGCCGTCGGGCAGCCGGACATCTAAAACCAAGGCGTCGGCATTTGCAGCCGCTGGTTTGGCTTCGGCAATGGTTCGCACGATTGTGACTGCGTAGCCTTCGCGCTCCAGAATGAGACGGAGTGAGTTGCCGATGTTGGGTTCGTCGTCTAAGACGAGAATGCGCGGGCTGGGCATTTTGCTCGGGTTTCGGCCGGAGTAGCTAGGCAGAGGGAAGCAAGACACGGAATGCAGCTCCTCCCAACTCGCCGTTTACCAGCACGATGTCGCCGCCCGCCAGAAGGGCGCTCTTACGAGCGATAGAAAGTCCGAGTCCCATGCCACCGCGCTTGAATGAAATAGTGGGTTCGAATAGCGTGCTTCGGACCTGGGGGCTGATGCCGGGGCCGGAATCGTGCACCTCGATAGCAACCTTGCCGCTATCGGCGGCCGTCACGCCCAGAACTACACCTCCGGGTTTGACGGCCTGCGCGGCGTTCTCGAGCAGATTTGTGAGGACCCCCTTCACCAGATCCTCGTCGGCGTAGATCTTCGGATGCTGGGGCGCGAGGCGTGTGCTGTAGACCACTTCGGGGTGAGCAGCGCGCAGCAAAGCGATGCGTTCTTCAAGCAGCGCGTTGACATCCAGCGTCTTCGGCGAAATGGGCGGTTCACTGGAAAAATCGGAAAAGGCGCGGACGCGGCGCTCCAGGCTCAACACTTCGTCCACGACGATTTGCGCGGCCTGCTGATAGAATTCCCCGCCCGCGCCCGACTGCCGCGCCGCGATTTCTTCCATGGTCAGGCGGATCGGAGTAAGCGAATTCTTTACCTCGTGGGCCATTTTGCGGGCTAAGGCCTGCCAACTTTCCAGGCGCGTGATGTATACAAGACGCTCCTGCGATTCTTTCAATTCTTCGGCCATATTGTTGAAAGCATGGATCGCTGCGCCGATTTCGTCATCGCGTTCGGGGGGCACCCGATAGTCCAGGCGACCGGCCGCCACTTCCGATAGGCCACGAGTCAGGTTCTGGATGGGATTACTGATCCGGTGGGCGAAGTAGATCAAGGCTAGAAACGCCAGGATCCAGATTGCGCCCGTCAGACCCAGAAACGTGTAGGCAAAGCCACGGTGAAGATCGCGCGCGTTGCCGTCGTTTACGAAAGCACGGGCCCGGGCATACTCGGCGGCAAGCTGGGACATTCCGACCCCATGTAGTGAGCTTGAGTAGACCCAGACCTCTTGGCCGTGGCGCACGAAGTAGTCCAAACGATCGCCGTTATTTCCGGCTAAAGCGAAAGCTTCGCCATCGCCGGAGGCGAAAAATTCGCGGGAATCGGACGGCCATTGATCGCGATTGGCGGGTGCGAGGCGCGTGGCCGCAATCCGCCCGGCGAGCGCATCCTGCTTAAGCGACTGGCAGGCCCGCTGGTAGAGTTCGCGGCCGGTTTTCTCGAGCGATCGCGAGAGCCGGTCGACCTCGGCGGTCGAGGTCCAGCGCGTGACTGCGCTGGACGCGGCAGAGGCGAAAATCCAAGCGGTAACAGCCAAGGGCGCAAGCGTGGCTATCGCGAAGATCACGATCAAGCGATTGCGGAGGCGATTCATGGTTTTCGCTACTGCTTTAGCTCGTCAACGCGGAACGCGGCCGTTTCCAAGGTCCAGCGATCCTGTTCCGGGCGAGGCGGCCGGCTGAACAACTCAACCAGGCTGATGATGCTGATCCCGGAGTCAGAAACCGGCGGGAGCTGCGATTTCTGATCGACGCTGCGGATTTCCAGCCGGGCCCACAATTGCTGTCCCGCGGGAAGCTTGAACGTGGGCAGAAACACATTATCGACGCACCAGGCTTCGGCAGCGCTGGCGGACGCGTTCATCCCCCATTTGCGGTAATCGCTCATTCGGACGACCGAAAACTTCTCCTGCCAAAGATCGTAGCTGACCACGAAACGCTCCACCGCGCGCGCGATGACATTGTTCTTCGTACCCGCCGAGATGGTGAGCTGGAAATCAAAAGGCGCGACGGCGCCGTCGTGTAGATGCTGCAGCGTTTTGGCGGTCAGGAAATGCAGGCGGGGTGCGACGACGTGCAAATCGTTGGAGGAGCGGCGAACAAAGATATCGCTGCTCGATACGCTCATGGCTGCGAGTCCGAAACAGAGCAGCGCTCCTACCCAAGACTGCGCTGAGCGTAGCTGTATGCGTATGCGCCGGATTTTCAAAAATTCATTCCCGCAATCAATACGGGATCGACGTGGCTCTGCCGAACGGGAAAAGCCACAGCTATCAGAAAAGCTCCTCTCTGGAGCCGCCCGAAGCCGCTGGACACGCCGATACCGGCTGAGTGTTTCCACGCGGGCGGCGTACCCTGGTCCCAAACTGCACCCGTATCGTAGAACACCCGCATAATATGGTACCCATAAGTGACGGACCCGTAGGCCAACCGGTTTCCGCCAAGAGGATCCAGCTCATACCGGTTCCATCCTCGCAGCATGTAGCTGTTGCCCAGAATGAACCGTTCGAACAGCGGAGCATGGCCGTAAATCAGGCCCATAGCAACGCCGATTTCAAGCGATTGGTGATCGTAAGTGTAGTTATAATGCGCGGTCGCGGCATGACGTGTGTACGCAACGCCGGAATTGAGAGCTCTGGTGGCCGCGCGCAGGTCATAGCCTGCATCCAACTCCTGAATGGTGGCGTCGGAATCCTGCCAACGCTCGTGGTAGCGCAGAGTATTTACCACGGCGTTAACCGTCTCCGATCGCGCGGCCGCAAACTCGGGTTCTAGTTGTTGCAAGCTCATGCCCACGGTCAAGGTGAGCGGCTTGGCAATAACAAAGGTGGCGCTGGGCTCAAAGTTCATGCGGGAACGATAAGTCCCAGCGCCGAGGGAAGAAGAGGTTGCCCCAGCATTCAGCGCGGCGCGCGTAGCCGGGTCATACTCCTGATGATATTCGTCGAATTGAAAGCCAAGACGAACGCGGTCACCGGCGAAGCGTTCGTATTTGGCTTCGAGTCCGGCAAAGGCTTCCACCTGTGTGTCGCGGTCGCTGAGGACATGCAGCGTGAACACGTTCGACCCGAACGTGGCGCGCCCCTCGCCGATTCCCGTCCAGCCTTCGCTCGAGTTGTAGGCGAACCGCGGAATCGAGAGATCGAATCGTTTGTCCACGGCAAGGAGGACCGTGACTGTTCCCGGCTGGTCGCCGCGGTGGATTTTGAAGCTGACGGAGTGCGCGCGCAGCTCGCCGCGGAGATGCGCTGTGAGCTTGTTGAGTGCCTCGGTGTTGAGCCGCGCGCCGATCAAGCGCTGCATTTCGGTAAGTGCCGCGCGGCTCAGCTGATAAGGATGGCCTATAAAATGAATGCTTTCGACGATATATTTCGAGTTAACGTTGACGTCGCTGGCAGATTCCGTGGCCGACGGTTCGTTCCCAGAACGAAGCGGCTGGATGGGCCAGTTTTGAGCCGAAAGGGTAGCTGCCGCAACGAACGGCAGCCAAGCGAGCTTCATGGCGTCTGGCAAAAGCACCTGGGATGCCACGCGTAAGCTGTTGCCGAAAAACGGCTTGAATGACGAACTGCTGTGATTGTGCGGCACAGGTGTGCGCCGGAACTGAACGTCCGGCGCAACGATTCCCGTTGTTGCCGCACCATGGCCGCCAATCACCCCCAGCGGGGCTGCTCATCCAAGCTGATGCCGAGCGCCGTCTTGGCGATTACCTCGTGCGTAAGGAAGGAATTGGCGGGGTGAATGCGGCCCAAACGGGCATCTCGAACCATGCGCTCCAGTCCGGACGAGCGGAAGATGGCAGCGCCACCCGCGAGCTCAACCGCGAGGTCCACGACACGCCAGGAGCCTTCGACCGCCCGATACTTGGCAGCGAAGATCTTCATGGGCCACTCCGCGCCATGGTCAACGCCGCTGGACCATTGCTGAGCCACCGTGTCGAGATGGGGACCGATCGACTCGAGCTCGATCGTCATTTCCGCAACCGCATGCTGCGCTTCCGGATGATACGCCATGGAGCGAGTCAGCGCCATCGATTTCTTGCTCTTCAACGCGCTGATGCTTTGGGCGAGCGCGCGCTTGGCGAGCCCGTAATAGACGTTTCCAAAACCCATTAAAGCCCAGGCGAAGATCCCGAGGACAAACAGGTCGATACCCGCACCCCCGGCTGGCACGACACGTGCGATGTACCGATCCGGAATGAACACGTTGTCCAGCACAGTGTCGTCGCTGCGGGTGGCCCGCATGCCCAGAACGTCCCAGGTTTCTTTGATGGTGTAGCCGGGCGTGTCGCGCGGCATAAAGGCGTGAACGATCTTTGGCTGCGCAGGATCGCTCGCGTCCATGGCATGCAATCCGAATCGCGTCCAGACCGGCGTCAAGCTGCCGAACTGCTTTCGGCCGGTGAAACGGTAGCCGCCTTCGACTCGTTCCGCTTTCGAAGTGGAAAGCAGGACGGGGATATCGTTGCCGGTCTCGGCATGGCCGGCTGCGAAGATTTCGCCCGCGGCAGCATCGCGTAGAATCCATTCCAGCGAACGATCGCCATGGCGCCAGAGGTCGGCAGCAATTCCCACCCAATAAAGGTGCATGTTGACCGCCAGCGCAGTTGCAGGCGCGTAGTAAGCAAGCCGGCGCTGCTGCTGGCAGACCTGAGCCAGCGACAGGCCCGCTCCGCCGAGCTCCACAGGCACGGGCAGGAGCAAATATTTCGCAGCCCGGAGTTCGTCAAAGTCTTCCTGGAAGAAGCGGTTTTCGCGGTCATACACCGCGGCCCGCGAGGCAAACCGTTCGAGCATCTCCTCGTTGAGCACGTGCACCGGTTGCGACGCGGAGGCTGTCTCGCTGTTCGCTGCCGAGCCGCGAAGTGCGGTTTCTTTGGCAAGAGCTGTTCTAGCTGTTGAATCCATTTTTTCCTCTCGTTCGATTCCTGGCTCCTCGGACATTCTATAGCGCTAGTCGGTTGCGCGCGAACTCAGCTCGATTGCAGGCTGAGCACCGCCTACCGGTCTCTTGTTGAAGCGCCACGGAAGAATTTTAGGTACCTCGTGCTTATAGTTTCGGTATGCATCGCCGTGGATGCCCTCGAGATCGTGCTCCTCGAGCGGAATCGCGATCAGGATATAGGCGGTGGTGGCAACGGCAAAGACCAGATGGGCTGTGGTCATCACCGGCGCCGCCCAGAAGATGCACAGCCAACTGAAATAAATTGGATGCCGAACATAGCGGTAAAACGCCGGAGTTCGAAACGGCAGCTGCGTATATTCCCGGCCGACCAAATGCAGATAGACCTGCCGGAGTCCGAAGAGATCGAAGTGGTTGATCAGGAATGTTGCAACCAGAAGCAGCGCCCACCCAGCGGCGTAGACCGCGTTGATCAACCCGCGCCCGAGCTGGCTGTCAACCTGCCAAACGAAGCCACCGATGGGCCGCCATTGCCAGAACAGCAGGAGCAAAGCGAGACTCGAAAATAGAACGTAGGTACTGCGTTCGGCCGCCGGTGGGATGATGCGGGTCCAAGCTCGCTTGAACCAGGGTCGCGCCATGATACTGTGCTGCAACGCGAATGCTGCCAGTAATAATGCATCGATGACGAGGGCTGGGCCGGCCGGTCCCTGAGGGGCAGAATCCATCGATCTTGCAAGACCGAAGTCTCCGAGAAACGCAATTGCCCATAGGAAACTGGCAAAGAATATCAGATAGCAAACGATCCCGTACAGAAACGTGGCGATGCGACCAATCATGGTAATGCTCCTTCTGCCCGGCCGCTTAGCCTATAATCGGTTACGTGCGAAGCCGGGCAGTCTTGAAGTTATCAGCGGAGCCTGCTTAGGGTAACGAAGGAAAGCCAAAGAAACGCCGAAAGAACGGCTTCGTTTTCGAAGGCCGCCAGCCGGGGGACAGGCAGGTTTGTGAAGGTCCACACACCTTGACGGCATCGCTGAATGCCTGACACGGAGCCGCAAAGAGTTCACCGATGTACCGGTTCGAGCAGTTCACGGTAGATCCCGAGAGAGGGTGCCTGTACAAAGCCGGCTACGAGGTAAAGCTGCGGCCGAAGGTGTACGACGCGCTGCGGTATTTCGTGGAAAACGCCGGGCGCCTCGTAAGCAAGGATGAGTTGATCCAGGCGCTCTGGCCCGAGACGTTCGTCACCGACGATTCACTGGTGCAATGCATGGTTGAGCTGCGCCGTGCGCTGGAGGACCGGACGCAGGAAATTCTGAAGACGGTGCCCCGGCGTGGGTACATTTTCGCCGCCCAGGTGACGGAGGAGCCCGGCCACGGTCCCGCCCAAGCCGAAACCGAGCCGCCGCCGGCGCCGGGCCTGGCTGGAGCTTATCACTTGCCTGCGCCGCGCACGCCACTGATTGGCCGCGAGCGCGAAGTGGCCGCACTAGAAGACCTCTTGCTCGATCCGGCAATCCGGCTGGTGACAATGACTGGTTCCGGAGGTTCTGGAAAGACGCGGCTCGCGCTCGAAGTCTCCGGCAAAGTTGTGCAGCGCTTTTCTGGCCAGGTTTATTTCGTTGGACTCGGGTCGATGAGCGATCCCGCGATGGTTTCAGCGGCAATCGCTCAGGCATTGGGCATCCGCGAAACGGGTGGCCGGCCATTCATGGAAATGGTGAAAAGCCATCTGCGCGAGTTCAACTCAGCGCCGGTGCTGCTGCTGCTCGACAACTTGGAGCACCTTCTGCCGGCTTCTGCGCTGATCGTCGAACTGATTGAAGCGACGCGCGCGGTCAAAATGCTGACCACGAGCCGCGCGGCTCTGCGGGTTTACGGAGAGCACGAATTTCCGGTACCGCCCTTGGAGGTTCCGGACACAAAGCAACTGCACGCGTTCGACTCACTCGCGGGCAATCCGGCGGTAACCCTGTTTGCCCAACGAGCGGCCGCGGTAAAGCCGGATTTCAAATTGACGGATGAGAATGCCCCCGTTATCGCTGAGATCTGCGCGCGCGTGGATGGCCTGCCGCTAGCAATCGAGCTGGCCGCCGCCATGGTCAAGATGCTGCCGCTCGGCCGGATTCTGGCCAGACTGCAAAGCCCACTGCAGTTGTTGACTGCCGGCGCGCGCGATCTGCCGGAGCGCCAACAGACATTACGCAACACGATCCACTGGAGCTACGGACTGCTGAATGAAGCCGAGAAGAAACTGTTTCGCAGGCTCGGTGTCTTTTGGGGCGGCTGCACACTCGAAGCGGCCGAGGCGGTATGCAATACCCGGAGCGACCTCGGGGCGGACACGTTCGAACTCATGTCGTCGCTGCTGGATAAAAGCCTCATCCAGCCCATGCAGCATTGTGAAGACGAGGCACGCTTTCGGATGCTGGAGACCATCCGCGAGTATTCGCTCGAACGGCTGCGGGAAAGCGGAGAGGAGGAGGCCACCAAGCGTGCTCATGCGGCTTACGCTCTGGTACTGGCCGAAGAAGGCAATCCCGAGCTGAGCGAACCAGAACGCGCCGCCTGGCTGGCCCGTTGCGATATCGAGCATGATGATTTCCGAGCGGCTCTGGATTGGCTGTTTCAGACACGGAACCTTGATTGGGCGTTTCGTCTTTGCGTGGCTCTGTCCCGTTTTTGGGACATGCGCGAACATTTGACGGAGGGCCGGGCCCGACTGGAAACGGTGCTGCAACTGGCGGGGACGGAATACAAAAAGCAACGAGCCAAGGTTCTGCTTTTTTTAGGCGCCTTCACCACCACCCAAGGCGATTTCACAACTGCGGCGCATTTTCTGGAACGAAGTCTCTCCGCGTATCACGAAGTAGGCGACGAGTTGGGCGTGGCTGTTTCTTTGAACGCGCTGGCGGTTTCGGAATTGCACCGGGGCGATTACCTGGCTGCGCAGAATAATTTCGAAAGAACACTGGCGTGTTGGAGACGTTTGGACGACAGCGTCTCCATGGCGCGCTGTTTGCATAACCTGGCGAATGTCGCAAAGATTCGCGGCGACTGTGTACGCGCTCGACGGGCGCTGCGGGAGGCGATGCAGATCTTTGAGCGGGCCGGCGATCGCGAAGGAGCCGCCTGGTCGCTAAACCAGGAAGGAGATATCGCGCGCGAGCAGGGCCATGCGGCTGAGGCGCGCGAACTCTACGAACAGGCTCTTTCCGCCTTCCGCAAGGCCGGCGACCGTTGGGGCGCGGCGCGATCGCTGGCCGATATAGGCTCGATCGCATGCGATCAAGGCGATTTTCCGGCTGCCAGCGGTGCCTACCGGGAAAGCCTGGAACTGTTTTCCAGCGTTGGCCACCGCCGCGGCGTCGCCCGCGTGTTGGAGGGTTTGGCATGCCTGGCCCTGGCACGGAGCGATGCCAAACGGGCTTTGGCGCTAGCTGCGGCGGCGGGCCATTTGCGGCAGCTCATCGGCGCACCTTTGAATCCTGCCGAGCAATCCCAGCTCGATGAAAAACTCGAGAATGCCAGGAAATTGTTGAGCGAATTGGAGGCTCGCAACGCGTGGGAAAAAGGTTGGTCCATGCCGCTGGAGGCGGCCGTTCAGCATTCGCTCGAAAATCCGCACGCGGCTACTTCAGGTTCTGCGGGTCAATGAGGCGGCGCACCGCGGAAACGCGATTGGCAGGAATTCCGGTTCGTCGGGCGTGTTCCCGAACAGTCTCCTCGTCGGGAGCGAGGTAAATGCAGTACACCTTGTCTTCGGTGACATAGCTGTTCAGCCACTGAATCTGCGGGCCCATATCCTTCAAGGTCCTCAGTGACTGCAGCGAAATTTCTCGGATCTGCGCCTCGGAAAGAGAACCGGCTCCGGGGATTTCGCGCTCGATCACGAACTGCGGCATACGGAGACAGTTTAACAGCACGCCGTGCGCAACCGCTTATCCGGCCAAGGGCGCGGGAGCGCTAGCAATGTGCAAACGGAAGCCGGTCAGCGCGCCCAGGCTGCCTTGGCGCTAAGGTGACGAGAAAGGTCAAACTTATGGCACTTTGGCGGCTTGCGTTTGTTGATTGGCGACGGCCAGCACACCTTCAACGGAGGGCACAATCAGCTGGCGGCGGCCAAGTTTGATAATGCCGCGCCGCGCCAGCGCGTTGAGCGTGGTCGAGGTGGTTTCGCGGGTTGCGCCGATTAGGCTCGCCAGTTCGCCTTGTGAAAGGGGAATGGAGTACTCTGTCGCACTGGACTTGGAGCCGAGTGACCGGGCCAACTCGGCCATATAGTACAGGATCCGATATTCCACGTCATGCAAGCAAAGCAGCTCGACCTTTTTCTCGAGCTGCCGCTGGCGCGCCGCCAGGAACGCGGCAATTTCGCGCCAAAGCTCGGGGCGCCTTTCGCAGGCGCGCAGCAATAAATCGCGCGGAATGACGTAAATTACGCCTTCCTGCAAGACCTCGGCCGCGATAGTGCGGCTCTGTTCGCCCATCAGAGCCTGCTCACCGAAAATCTCACCGGGCGCGACCACCTGAAGGATAATCTCCTTGTTGTCGTCGCCGCGCTTATAGATTTTTACCAGCCCCGCATCGACGAAGAACAGGGTTTCGGAGGGGCTTCCTTCGGAATAAATAGTCGCGAAGCGGCGGTTCGGAGAGAACTTCGACACGCCGTCGAGGTTGATCAGCTCGGTTCGCACGATGCTCGCGAGGCCTGTAGATTGCGAATCCATGGAACTTGCTCATTATATCCTTAACGACAGTCGAATTGTGCTGGAAGTCAGGCAATAAGACCCTGGCAAAAGTACTAGGAGTCGCGCAAATAGGCCGCCAGCTTAGCGGCACGGCTGAATCGGACTGCCATTGCCTGCGATTCGAAATTCTGCAGAAATTCTTCCAGCTGAGCAATGTAGGCGCGCAGCGCGTCCTGGATCGGACCGGAGTTGGTGGCCAGTATGTCGCCCCAGATGTCGTAAGAACTCAGGGCCAGACGCGTGCTGTCGACGAGGGCGGGGCCAAAGACACCCGCTTTTGGCTGGCCACGGCTTTCGAGCAGAGCGGCAAGGGCGGTGGAAGCAAGCTGAGGCAGGTGTGAGGTGAAGGCGACGATGCGATCGTGTTCGGCGGCATCGAGGGTCACGGGCCTCGCGCCGATCTTTTGAATCCAACCTAAGAGCTCGCGGGCGTTCGCGCGGTCCAGATCCTCGGCTGAGCCGGGCGTGAGTATGTAGGGACGGCCGGCAAAGAGATCGGCCTCGGCGGCTTCCACGCCACGGCGTTCGCGACCTGCCATCGGATGTCCGCCAAGGAACTGCCCTGGAGGAAACACGCGCGCGGCTTGCGCTACAATTTCCGCCTTGGTGCTTCCGGCATCGGTGACGAGAGCACCGCGCTGCACCCAAGCGCTCAGGTCCGGCAGGCATTCGATAATGCGCAGAATCGGCTGGGCGAGATAGATGAGGTCGGCGGAACGCGCAGCTTGTTCGGGTGAAGCGGCGGCGTCGATGACCTTCAGATCCACAGCACGCTCGATTGTCTCCGGCGAGCTGACGCCCACGATCCGGCCTGCGAATCCGGCTTTGCGCAAAGCCAGCGCAAACGAGCCTCCGATCAGGCCGACGCCGAAGATCGCTACCGTGTCCATCTCTGCTAAAGCGCGCTACCGGCAGGCATCAGATGGAGCGGCCCACAGCTTGCGCAATAATGCCGAGCTGCTGCATCATTTCAGCGAATTGTTGGGGGCGCAAAGACTGCGCGCCGTCGCTCAAGGCGTGATCGGGGTCATGGTGGACTTCGACGATGAGCCCGTCTGCCCCCGCCGCCACCGCCGCGCGCGCCATCGGCAGGACCTTGTCTCTTCGGCCGGTGCCGTGCGACGGATCGGCAATGATCGGAAGATGCGAGAGCGACTTTACGACTGGAATCGCGGAAATGTCCATTGTATTACGGGTGGCGTTCTCGAAGGTGCGGATGCCGCGCTCGCACAGGATCACATCGTAATTGCCGCCGGAAAGAATATATTCAGCGCTCAGCAGCAGCTCTTCGATGGTGGCGGAAATGCCGCGCTTGAGCAGAACCGGCTTGCGAATCTGTCCGAGTTCGCGCAGCAGATTGTAGTTCTGCATGTTGCGCGCGCCCACTTGCAGAAAATCGGAGTATTCGGCGAGCACCGGAATTTGCGTTTGGTCCATCACTTCGCTCACCACCAGAAGCCTGTTCCGGTCAGCGGCATCGCGCATCAGACGAAGGCCCTCTTCGCCCAGGCCTTGGAAGCTATAGGGAGAGGTTCGAGGCTTGAACGCCCCGCCCCGGATGACCTTGGCCCCGTGTTGGGCGACGATTTCCGCAATCTGCTCAATCTGGTCGCGATTTTCGACGCTGCAGGGTCCGGCCATGACGACTACTCGATCGGCGCCGATCTCGACGTTCCGCACTTTTATGGTCGTCCCGCCGGGCTTGAAATGGCGGCTGGCGAGTTTATAGGGCGAGACGATGCGGTGGCATTCCTTCACGCCCTCCATGACTTCGAACTCAATCGGATCGACGTCGCCCACTGGCCCTACACCACCCAAAACAGTGTGCATAATGCCGGAGGAACGGTGGACGATAAAGCCCATTGAAACTAAGCGATCGATGACCTTCTGGATTTGGGACTCCTCGGCCCCTTCTTGCATGACGACTAACATGAATTGCGCCTGAGATTTCAATTGTGGCACAGCATCCACACGGCTGCCCATCGCAACGCCACGCAGGCGCAGCCAAAAGTTTAGAATCGGTATTGATCTCCGCTCGCAGCCTCAGTATGCGTTTCGGCGACCTGGTGGCCGTCGATCAGGCGTCGTTCGAAATTCCCTCCGGGCGGATTTGTGCGCTGCTCGGGCCGAACGGCGCGGGCAAATCAACTTTGATGAAGATGCTGACGGGCCTGCTATCCCCGTTAGAGGGCGAGGCCGTAGTGGCTGGGCTGGACGTGCACAAGATGCCACTGGAGGTCCGGCGCGTAGTGGGTATCCTGCCCGAGAGCCTCGGCCTTTTCGACATGCTCACCGTGGAAGAACATTTGCGGCTATGCGGGCCTATTTATGGGTTAAGTACCGAGGCCACCAAGACCCGGGCGGATCAACTGCTGGAAGCGCTGGGGCTGGAAGACGGACGGAACACTCCGGCGGGCCAGTGCTCGCACGGCATGCGCAAGAAGACCGCGCTCGCGCTGGCGCTGCTGCACAACCCGCGCGTTTTGTTTTTGGACGAACCATTCGAAGGCATCGACCCGGTGACCGCCCAGACCATTGGCGATCTGTTGCTGATGACCGCCAAACATGGCGTTACTATTTTTCTGACCTCGCATATTCTCTCCATCGTCGGCAGGCTGGCGGACTGGATCATCGTGCTGCGCGGCGGGCGTATCGTCTGGCAGGGGCAGGCGACCGAACTGCAGGGGTCGCTCGAAGAACTGTATTTCGATCTCGTCGAGCCGGTGCGAGTGGCCGACCTACCGTGGCTGGGCCCGTCACAATCCTGAGTGCGCTGGCGCGCTCGGTATGGCGCGACCTTCGCACATTCAGCTCGGTTGCCGGAAACAACATCACGCTTTTCGTTCTGCTGGTTATGTATCAACAACCACAGAGCGCGGCGTTTTTCCTGATGATCCTGGCGGTGTTGGTGCTCGGGCCGTTATCGGCCGATCCGCTGCGCAAAGTTCCTCCGGACCGGCTGGCGTTGTGGCCGCTTTCTCCGCGCCAGCGCATCGCCGTACGGCTGGGAAGTCTCGCCCTAAGTCCTGTTGTTTGGGTTGCGCTGCCGTTCTTTTTTTGGACGGGGGGCGTATCTTTTGGATTGATTCTGATTGTCGCGGGCCTGTTGGTCCAGGTTGCCGTGACTTTCTGGAGCCACCGTCGCGCGGGTCGAGTCAAATCGCGATTCATTATTCCGGCGCCGAAACTTCCCGGGCGCTGGGGTGGCCTGATCCAGAAGAACGTGCGGCAGATGCTGAGCGTCCTGGATCCATACGCGGCTTTTGCGCTCGCCCTGGGAGGCATGCTGTACCGGATCTTTGGTTCCAAACCCGATCCCGATGCCTTTCTGATTCTGGCTCTAGTGGTGGTGATTGCGGTGAGCACATATGGACAATGCCTCTTCGGGCTCGATTTGCCTTGGGGCATCGCGCGATATCGCGTTCTGCCGCTGCGGGGCTTCGAGATCCTGCTGGCCAAGGACATCGCGTTCCTGTGCGTCGCGGGAGTCCTGGCTGCGCCGCTGGCTTTCTTGCCCGGCCTGGCTGGGGCATTCGTGGCCCTGGCGGTTGGCCATCACGCCTCGGTAGCTCGGCCGCTGCCGCAAACCAGGTGGCGATTCACGGGCGGCACTCTCTGGCCCGATGGATTCTTTCAAGTGTTTCCGCTCGTCGCTGTGGGCGTAGCCACGGGGCGCGCGAGCATCTGGTATTTCGGCCTGGCAGTGGCCGCGTATGTCGGTTCGCTTTGGTATTACGGACGCCAATGGGATCGAGGGGCTTAAGCGATGCCGATTCAACAGCCGCTTTCATTGCACCCGTGCATCGTGGGTTGGCGGCTGCCATGGCCGGCTTTGGCCGAGCTGGCGGCTAAGATCGGATACGGCGGCGCGGTGATTGCTCGAGAGCAGGTGCTGCCCGCGGCCGCGAGGGGACGAGTGCCTGCCACCGCGATGCAGTTAGCGGCCGAGGTCCGAAGGGATGAAGCTACATTTTTGAGTTCCCTGCCCCGGCTGCACTCTGCCGGCCGGTTCGCGGACGAAGTAGGATGCCGCGTCGCTTATGTCGGGCTTTCGCCCTCTTCCGAGCAGCCTCGGGATATTCAGGCAGCGATTTACCGCGAACGCCTGAGGCGTTGCTGCGAGATCCTGGATGAATACTCGATCCGGCTGGCGCTGGAGTGCATCACGCCTCTGCACATGCGAAAAGCTCATCCCTACGAATTTATTTGGCGTAATGCCGAGATGCTCGATCTCGGCCTTGCCGTCTCGCCGCGCTGCGGCCTGGTGATTGACTCCTGGCATTGGCATCATGCGGGCGCCGATCCGGATTGGATTCGAACCATTCCCGCGGAGCGGATCCTGGATGTGCACATTGCCGACAGCCCGGCTGCGCTACCCGAAGATATTCGCGATTCGGAGCGGCTTCTTCCCGGCGAGGGTGTACTTAACTTCCGGACCTTTTTCGATTTGCTCGAAGAAAAAGAATACCGCGGCGCGTACACCGCGGAAGTGTTCAGCAGCCGGTTAAGCGCCATGGATCCCGAGAGCGCCGCGCGCCTGGCGTTTGAAGCTGCGACGGCAACCGTCAGAAATTGCGGCCGGCGTCCTCTTGCTTCGACGGGAAGCGCCACTGCTCCGGATTCGGCGGAGGCTTGAATTCGTCGGTGCTGAAGATTCGAAGATCCTGGCCAGCGGGCGCGATTTTCAGTTGCAGCGCCACCTGAAGTCGCGGGCCTTGGAAGTACGAAACACGGATGTTATGAATACCGCCGGCGAGCGTCACCTCGCCCCGCTTTTCGACCGGCGGATGCTGGCCGTCGTTGTCGATGACCACTTCATCGTCTATATAGAGCTTGGCGCCGTCGTCCGAGGTGAGTGAAAACGTGTACTGCCCTGGGGTCTCGATCCAGAACCGCCCCGTGTAGTCGATCGCAAACCATTCGAACCGCTTCGTTACGCCGGGAAATCCTTGCTTGAAGTCCTGCGGAGGTATATCCAGCGAGGAAGTATAAATGGCGCCGGCAGGTTTCAGTTTGTTGAAGTCCGGCAGGCGCGCGCTTCGGCGATGGATGTAATAGACCAAGCCGCGCAACCCGGACGGGATCACCACCGTGGTTCCGAAAACCGGCGTGGCTTCTTGCTGAGCCGGCAGCGCCGTGCATCCGAACAGCACCAGCAGCGTTAAACGTTTCACGGCAACTTTGTCACGGACTTGCTCAAATATGTGCTACTCTCGCCCGCAAAGGGGACATTGTTGAGATCCGCTGTCATTGCCTTATTCTGCGGGGCAGTTACCGCCAGCGCCGCCGACCAGTTCTATCTTGGCACTTGGAAGATCGCGACGGCGGTGGTCGCTCCCTGGGCCGATCCAACGGAACGGCCGCCGGATCCGGCGGAGATGAAATCGCTGGTCGGCAAGTCCGTGGTCATTAAGACAAACGAGATCGCCGGTCCACGCGCTTTAGCGTGCAGGGCTCCGAATTATGAGGTGGTCGATTACCCGGCTGACATGCTCTTTCAAGGCGCGTTCGATGAAATGCGCCGCCGCGATAAGTCCGTGGATCCACACAAGCTTGCGGCCAAGCTCGGCTTTCGCGGATCGAAGTGGAAAACGCTCGAGACCGGCTGCGGTAACGAGTTGGATTATCACTTTGCCGGCCCAAATACAGCAGAGTTCGGCCTGAACGACTACGTCGACAGGCTGAAGAAGCAGTAATACGCGCGGCGTTATCGCACCGCTGCGCCGCGGAGAAAGGCGCCAATTTTCTCGTTGAGGAATTTTCCGTCGGCAGGATTGCTGGCTGCTCCGGCTGTATGTCCCCACAGCGACGGGATGGGCATGAATGACACGTTCGGGATGAAGTCAGCTTCGTAGCGCGCGTCGGAAATGGGAAAGTACAAATCAGTTTCCGACGGCATATACAGCAGCGGGACCTTGATCGAGCGCAATGCGCGCTCGACATCGCCATTGAACCCTGCCGTTGCGCCGACGTCGTGGCGCTCCCAGGTGCGCATTTGCAGAATCAGATCGTTGGCGTCGGCATTGGCCTGGAAATTTTTCCGGCGCGCTTGGAAGTACTGTTCGAAAGTGGTGCCGGGCTGCGCGCCGGCGCGCCATAACTCGCGCCGCCACCACTCCTGCGAGTACAACCATCCCAGCCACACGACCGCGAAAGTGTCGAGACCCTTGGCCGGCGGCGCCGTGTAGTCGCCGTTGCGGAACTCGGGATCGTTGGTGATAGCCGCGATTTGCCCTTCCAAGCGCACCACACCGTGCGGGTAACATTTTGCGGTCCCGGAGGTTGCCACAATGCGGTCGGCGAACGTCGGATAGCTGACTGCCCATTGAAACGCCTGCTCAGCGCCCATTGAGAATCCCACGATGGCTCGCAAATGCGTGATCTTCAATTCCTGGGTGAGCAGCCGGTGCACGGCGTCGACATTGTCGCGTATCGTCATGACCGGGAATCGCGGACCATGATACGGCTCGGGCGTATTGCTGGGCGAGGACGAACTGCCGTTACCGAACAGCTCGGTTGCGACCAGAAACAGCTGCGAGGGATCGAGCGCGCCGTCAGCGCCGATCAGCCATTCGTAGCCGTGCAGATTGGCCATGTAGTGCGATGGCAAAAGGACGGCGTTATCGTGGGCCGCGTTCAGCCGTCCGTACGTTCCGTACACCACGCGCACTTGCGGCATCGTGATCCCGCTCTCGGTGTGGAAATTGGCGATCGAAAACTCGTGCCGTTCCGCTTTCACGCTCGTCGTGTTTTGTGCGAGCAGGAGTTGCGGCAACAAACTAAACAACAGCGTGAAATATTTCATCTTTCAACTATAATTCACGCCGTCTGCAACGAGTCGCACAAGTCGCGGTTTATTCATTCGGCCGACATCGAATTGTCACATCCTGGCGCGGGACTAAGATCGTGATGCTTTTGCCTGCACGCAGCGTGAGCTTGACCACGACGTTTGGTTACGCGCCGCACTGGTGGTAGTCGCGGCCCGCGACGCGGAGGGCAGTTTAACGGCGGATTCCCTGCGGTGTGGCACGGACCGCCCGCTCAAAGGCCCATCCTCGAATGTGGCTGATCTGCTCCTTCATGGTGCGCGAGAGTGGAACGAGCTTCACCGCAACGCCGATTAAATCGTGCTGGGTTACCTCGCGTTCTTCGAGGCGTGCCCTGGTGATCGCGGAGATGACGCACTGCTCGATTTCGGCTCCGGTCCAGCCGGCGGTGAACTCCAGCAGGTCCTCAAGTTTGAAGTCCGAAATATTCACGCCGCGCCGCGTGAGATGAATTTTAAAGATTTCCGCCTGCTCCTCCGGCAGCGGCAGATCGACGAAGAAAACCTCATCGAAGCGGCCTTTGCGGATCATCTCGGCTGGTAATAGGTCGATCCGGTTCGCGGTAGCGGCCACAAAAAGACCGCGAGTCTTTTCCTGCATCCAGGTGAGGAAGAAGGCGAAAATGCGGCCCTGCTCGCCACCGGAATCGGTGGAAGTAATTCCCATTTCGATCTCATCGAACCACAACACTGCCGGAGCCATCTCTTCCAGCATCCGGCAAGCTTGCACAAACGCGCCTTCCGGTTTGCCGTGCCGACCGGAGAAGATCTCGATCATGTCCACGCGATAGAGCGGAAGCTGGAAGGAGGAAGCAATGGCTTTGACCGTGAGGCTTTTTCCGCAGCCCGGGATGCCCATAATGAGTACGCCCTTGGGTACGATTTCGGCGCTGAGGCTGTCGCGTAGTTGGAAAAGCTTGCGTCGCTCGATGAGCCACTTCTTGAGCCCGTCCAGCCCTCCAACTTCGCTCAAATCCGTGCCGCCGGCGATGTATTCGATGTAGCCGGTGCGATTCACCAGCAGCCGCTTTTCCTCCAACACCGCGGGCAGCGATTCGGAGCTCAACACCGGGCTGACCGCAAGAGCGCGGCGCAAGGCGTAACGCGCTTCATCGAGCGTCAATCCCACTAAAGCGCGCGCGATCTGGTTCAGGACCTCTTCGGTGGCGCCGCTGGTCTCGCTGCGCAGGAAATCCACCAGCTCGATAACGTCGGGCGGCCGCAACTCGAGAAAAATAATGCTGCGTTCCAGCTCCTCGGGCACAAAGCGCACCGGCGAGGTGATGACAACGAATTTCTGATGATTCAGGCAGCTCTCGTATACATCGCGCAGGCGGCGACGGGTCTCCGAGGACTCGCGCAGCGGCTCGTGAAAGTCCTTAAGGTGAAAGATCGCCTCACCGCGGTAGGCCACAATAAAATCAAGCGCCCCGCGTGGGGCATGGGTGCCTGGCTCAGGCGCCTGGTCTTCGTGCCGCATGCCTTCGGTTAGACTCCAGGTCCAGACCGGCAGCGGTTTCGCCGCGAGTTTTCCATGCGCAACTTCACCCAGCATTTTTCCGAGCCGCTGCTCCTCAGCGCTGCGGATATAGGTGAGCGGGCGGCCGGATTCGAAGACCTCGCGAATCATGCGGGCCGCGCGGCTTTCCTGGGACGCCGGCACGGCGGCCAGACCGTCGCCGTGGGTGGTTACAGGCTGCGGGTGGGTGGGCGTACAGATGCTCCGATTGTCGAAAACTCTCTTCATTATGACGAAGCAGCACGGCAAAAAGCCGAAACCGGCGGGATTCGCGATGCTGGCGTGGATGAGAGGTCAGGCGGACGTTCTGGTCCCGGAACACCGGCTGCTCCCTGCCCGGAGTAGTGCGATTTGGGCAGAAAACTTACTGCGCCCTCTGAGCACAACCGAAGTTCCAAACCGCCGTATTGGTGTTACCTTGCTGAGACCACACTAACGACGCCATGGATTGGCTGCGTGCCAAAATGGCCAGTGGCCGGACCCGAAAACGTCACCGTCAGGTTCGAATACTCGACTTCGGGGCCTCCAATTATACAGATCTGGACTGTTGATGCACCCTTTGACTCAAACGGCGCCGGAGCTCCATTGCCCGAAATGGTGACTGCTCCGGTAACAACAATACCGGCGCCGGTTGTGGGAGGATTATTGGCCGGGCAGACACTTGTGTCGTAACTGACAGTTCCCTTCGTCACACTGAGGTGGTGCGTATGTGGCCCGCGAGTGGCAGGGTTGGCCGGATCGACTTGAGTGGTATCGGTAACCCCGTAATCGGAGGTCTCCATCGCGATGCCCGCCGAAAATTTGGCGTCGGCTTGGTCTATGTCTAACGACCAGGTACCCCGCATTTCATACGGGCCGCCCGCGACGGTAGAAGGCGTATAATCGCTCAACACCCCGCTGAACCGCACCCGCCTTAGGTCTTGCGCCGGCAGACACGCGGCGGCCAGCGCCAGCCCGGCGGTGATGGTGAGTGTTTTCTTTGTCAAATCTCCTCCTTCGCGCTAATGCGCTGACGGCTATAATGCGTTCCCGTGGACTATCCTTCAAGCAGCGAAGCGCCGGATGGGCCCGCCGTGCCGTTATTTGCCGTAGATTGCGGCATTTTTCAGCACCTTGCGGCCGGGCTATAATCGATTCACCGCCTCGTCAGCTGCTGATTTGGGGAGGGTTCGATGGCCGCATCGCCGCGCGAGAAATCCGGGCCAGCACGGATACCCGAGCATCGCCTCGATTCCTGGAAGGCGATCGCCACCTACCTTAACCGAGACGTCACGACTGTCCAGCGCTGGGAAAAACGTGAAGGGATGCCGGTTCATCGGCACCTTCACAACCGGCTCGGATCGGTCTACGCGTTTAGCGCCGAATTAGATGAATGGGCTCAGAAGCGAAATTTGGGCCCAGCCGGAAATGGAGATGCCCCGTGCGGCGTTGATCCCGCGCAAGAGCCGAGCCCGCCCGCGACATCGAGCCTCTCGCGGCGAGACCTCGTCCTGGCGCTGGCCGGAGCTGGTGCAGCGGCCGCGGGCGGCGCCGGTCTTTGGCTTCAAAAAAAGGACTTCTTCTGGCGAAATCCAATCCCTCGTGAAACTCAAACCATCACCGATTTAGAGGAACTGGACCAGCCGTCAGCAGTTTCGCGCGACGGCCGGTTCGTGGCATTTGTGTCTGCCCGGGACGGCCAGCAGGATGTCTGGCTAACCCAGGTCGGTTCAGGCGAATTCCATAACATCACTCGCGGGAGCGCCCCGGAGCTCGTCAATCCGTCTGTCCGCACTCTTGGATTCTCTCCCGACGGTTCATTGGTCACATTTTGGGTTCGCAAGCCGGCCGGCGCCAGTGGCCAGATCAGTGTGTGGGCGGCACCGATCTTGGGCGGCGAGCCAAGGCTCTACCTGGAAGGCGCGGCCGAGTTCGATTGGTCGCAGGACGGTACTCGTCTCGTTTACCATACGACCGGCCCTGGAGACCCCCTTTTCGTCTCTGACGGGAGCCCGCGGCCCGGAGCAAAGCCCATCTTCACCGCGTCTGCCGGACTGCACTCGCATTTTCCGTTGTGGTCGCCCGATGGCGCATTCATCTATTTCGTTCAGGGTTCTCTCCCGGACAAATTGGACATCTGGCGGCTCGCGCCAGAGGGAGGCGCTCCTGAACGAATTACATCGCACGCCGCGCAAGTAAGTCATCCGGTTCTGTTGGACCGGAGGACGCTTTTGTATCTGGCGACCGATTCGGATCATTCCGGACCCTGGCTCTATGGCGTGGATATCGAGCGTCGCGTTCCCCACCGGCTGACCTCGTTCCCGGACCGCTACACATCGCTGGCGGCGAGCGCCGACGGGCAACGCCTGGTCGCTACACGCGCTAATTCGACCAGGACGCTCTGGCGGCTGCAGATCTCCGACTCCCCGGCAGAGAACGTCTCGCCAGTGCGAATCTCGCTGACAACCCGCGCCGGTTTTTCGCCTCGGTTGGGGCCAGATTACTTGTTGTATGTTTCCGACTCCGCCGCCGGCGAGAGCATATGGAAGATGGCCGATGGAATTTCGACCGAGTTGTGGAGCGCTCCGGAGGCACGGGTCCTTGGCGGCCCAGCGATGACCCCGGATGGACAGTCCATCGCATTTTCTGTACTGCAACACGGGCGAAAGCTGTTATATGTGATGCGCGCAGACGGTACCAACGTCCGGATGATCGCCGATTCACTTGATCTTCAGGGTGCTCCAGCGTGGGGTGCTGACGGTCGATCGATCACTGTGGCGGCAACCGAGCGCGGCACTCCGCATCTGTTTGACGTGTCGCTCGATGGACGATCCCCGAAGCTTTTCCTTCAGGAGTATTCGCTAGACCCGGTTTGGTCCCCCGACGGCAGTTTCGTTCTCTACACGGGGCCTGATATCGGGACCACGTTTTCGGTGAGAGCTGCTTCACCGCAGGGAATATTACGGACTCTATCGAACTTTAACCTGACCCGGGGCGCTCGACACCTCAAATTTATCGCCGGAGGAAAGGGACTTCTCGTGCTCCGAGGAGAGATTAGACATAAGGATCTCTGGTTCATCGATTTAGCAACTGGGACCGAGCGCCAATTGACTAATCTTCCCTTTGACTTCGATGTTCAGAACTTCGACGCGACTCCAGATGGCCGGGAAGTTGTGCTCGAACGCGTGCAAAACCATTCTGACGTAGTACTGATAAACCTTCGCCGCCGCTGAATGCAACGCATGGCAGCGATCTTGCAGTCCATGCCGGCTGTACATAGCCAACGTGCACCGGACTCGGCCTTCGGACTGTAGCCGTAAAGAGCACAGGGCCGACGCAGATGAAGCCGCGCGGCTTGACAGGTAGGGTGGGGCATCGCCTCAGGCGAAGCATTGACCGGCGAAGTCATACAGTGAAAAGCGGTCTCCGTTCGAGAATGAAGACCGCAGCACGTTAAGATAAAGGTGCCGCCCCGTTGTCGTGACCCATCCTGCCATCCGAGATCTGCTGGAATCGCTGAATCGCGACCCGGCTTTTCAGGAAGCCGCCAGCCGGCTTACGCGCGATTCCTCATCGCGGCTGTCGCTTTCCGGGCTCACCACCACCGCCAAGGCGCTGTATATCGTTCTGCTATGGCAGATCACACAGCGGAATTTCATCGTTGTTGTGGATGGAAACAAAGAGGCGGAGACGCTGGGCGAGCTGGTGGGGACGTTTTTCGATCTCCTCGTAACTTCGGATTTCCCGGCGCCGCAAACGATTCCTGCGCTGGACGTGCTGCCTTGGCAGCGGCTCTCGCCGCACAGCGAAATCAGCGAGCAGCGCGCGGTCGGGTTGTGGCGGCTGGCGTCCGGGAAAGCGACCATCACAATCACGCCTGTGGCGTCGGCGCTGTTGCGGACCGAACCGGCCGAATTTTACCGGCAGCTTGCGCTTACGCTGCGCGCGGGCGAAGAGATTCCACTCGAAGATCTGCTGGCGCACCTGGAGAGCATCGGCTACGAAAAGCGCGATCCGGTGGAAATGGTCGGGGAATACGCGATGCGCGGCGGCATTCTGGACATCTTTCCGGCCGAGGCGTCGAAGCCCATTCGTATCGAGCTATTCGGCGACTTGATCGAATCCATCCGGCGGTTCGACGTGGAGACACAGCGGTCGGTGTTGCGGATTCCAGAAACAACCCTGCTGCCGCTGGCCGAGTACCCGAAATCGCGCGAAGTGCTGCGGGCGATTGCCGAAGAGGTGGAGGTGCCCAGCCCGGGCGATCCGTTTCCGGGCTGGGAGTTTCTGGTGCCGCTGGTGCAGCCGCGCACGGAGTCGCTGTTTTCCCTGACCGAACATCCGCTGGTGATCTTAGACGAGCCGGAGCAGATCGAGTCTGCTGCGACGCGATTATGGAAGCGGCTGGAAGAGAGTGACCGGCCATTTCCCTGCCCTCCCGAAAAGAATTTCTACACGTGGCCGGAGCTTAAGAGTGCACTGGAATCGAAAGCCGAGTTGGCGATGCGCGAGCTGGACCTCGACGGCAGTCCGGCATCCGCCGGGCGGGGGCTGGCGCTGGCGTCGCGGCCGTCGCTGGCGTTTCACGGCAACGTGCAGGCGGCGATTGCGGAAGCGCGCAACCTGGTGGAGCAAGGCTATCGCGTCATTTTCTTCGCCCAATCGAGCGGCGAGTTAGAGCGGCTGGCCGATATTTTTCAGGAATATGCCGTGCCGTTCCAACTCGGACTGGATCCGGCGGACGCGACGCGGCCGTACCTCGCGGAACGGTCGTATGTAGCGGGCGCGGCGGCCAGCACGCTGCTGGTCAAAGGACTGGTGCGCCGCGGAGTGGTATTCACGGGCGCACGAGTCGCGCTGTTCGGCTCAGAAGATCTCTTCGATACCTCCGATCTCATCGCTAAACCTGGGCCAGCCAAGTCGCAGCTGGCGGCATTCACCACCGACCTGGCGGATCTGAAACCGGGCGATTACGTGGTGCACGTCACGCACGGGATTGGACGATATGTGGGGACACGCGAAATCGCGCAAGGCGAGAACAAGGGCGATTTCATGTTGATCGAGTACGCCTCCGACGCCAAGCTGTACGTTCCTCTGACACGTCTGGATCTGATCCAGAAATATCGCGGCGCGGGCGAGGGCACAGCGCCGTCGCTGGACCGGCTGGGCGGCGCTAGCTGGGAACGCACCAAATCGCGCGTAAAAGCCAAAATGCGCGACATGGCGGACGAGCTGTTAAAGCTCTATGCGCAACGGCAGATGGCGCAAGGCTTCGCCTTTTCAGCCGACAGCAACTGGCAGCGTGAGTTCGAAGATGCCTTCGAGTTCACCGAGACCAAAGATCAGATGGCGGCCATCCAGCGCGTCAAAAAAGACATGGAGAATCCGCAGCCGATGGACCGGCTGCTGTGCGGCGACGTGGGTTACGGAAAGACCGAAGTTGCGATGCGAGCGGCGTTCAAAGCACTGGGGGATGGTAAGCAGGTGGCGGTGCTCGCGCCGACAACCGTGCTGGCTTACCAGCACTACGAGACGTTCCGCCGGCGGTTCGCTCCTTTCCCCGTGCATGTGGAGATGTTGAGCCGGTTCCGCGACAAAAAAGAGATTGCGCAGGTGCTCACAGGTCTGGCTGACGGCAAGGTGGACATCGTGATCGGCACGCACCGGCTTCTATCGAAAGACGTCCAGTTCCACGACCTCGGATTGCTGGTGGTCGACGAGGAACAGCGCTTCGGCGTGCGGCACAAAGAACGAATCAAGCAGCTCAAGCACAACGTGGACGTGCTCACGATGAGTGCGACGCCGATCCCCCGCACGCTGCACATGTCGCTGGTGGGGCTGCGGGACATGTCGGTGATCGAGACGCCGCCCAAGGACCGGTTGGCGATCCAGACTGTCGTGGCGCACTTCGATCCGGAGCTGATCCGCAGCGCCATCGAGCAGGAGCTGAGCCGGGGCGGCCAGGTTTACTTCATCCACAACCGCGTGGATAGCATCTATGCGCGCGCGCTTTCGATTCAAGAGTTGTTGCCGAACTGCCGGGTCGGTGTGGGGCACGGACAGATGACCGAGGGCGAGTTGGAAAAGGCGCTGCTGGGGCTAATGCGGCACGAGTTCGATGTGTTCGTTTGCACCACGATTGCCGAAAACGGGCTGGACATCCCACTGGCTAACACGATGATCATCGAGCATGCCGAGCGCTACGGCTTGTCGGAGCTGTACCAACTGCGCGGGCGCGTAGGACGGTCGAACCGGCGCGCTTACGCATATCTGCTGGTTCCTGCCGATACCGAATTGAGTGAGATCGCACGCAAGCGGCTGGCGGCCTTGAAGGAGTTTAGCGACCTGGGCGCAGGGTTTAAGATCGCCGCGCTGGATCTGGAACTGCGCGGAGCGGGCAACATTCTGGGCGGCGAACAGCACGGGCACATTGCCGCAGTCGGGTTCGATACCTATGTACGATTGTTGGAAGAAACCGTGCACGAGCTGAAGGGCGAAGAAGCACCGCTGCAGGTGCACTCGACATTGAATCTGGGGCTCGACATACGCATTCCGTCGGAATACATCGCCGACGAACAGCAGCGGCTGCGCGCATACAAACGCATCGCCGACGTCACGTCCGCCGAGGCAGCGACGGAACTATTGAGCGAACTGGAAGACCGCTACGGGTCCGCGCCGGAGGCAGTGCGGAGCCTGCTAAAGTTCTCGGTACTGAAGAGCGCGGCGCAGAAGCTCGGGATCGAAGCGATCGACCGACGGCAGGGCGCGCTGAACGTGAAGTTCCACAAGGACGCCCGCATCGATCCGAAACGTCTGATGAATGTGGTTACAGCGACGGAAGGCGCGCAGTTCACGCCGGCCGGGGTATTACGCCTGCCGCTGGACGGCGCCGGAAGCGCCAACAAAGTGCTCGACCTGCTAGAGAATCAGCTCTCGCAATTGCAAACATCGTAGTGCGCCACTTCATGTGGTTCCGCCAGTAAAACAAACAGCCCTCGGGAAAGAGTATCAGCCCGATTTAGCCGCTGATACACTGGACATCAAATGCGTTTCTCCGTGCCAGTGAGATGGATCGCGCTGACCGTTTTCGTTTTTTCAGCAGTTCTCAACTATTTGGACAGGCAGGTGCTGGCGACGATGGCCGAGGTCTGGACGGCGCGGCACGACTTTGCGTTTACGCCGGCCGATTATGGCCACCTGGTTCAGTATTTTTCGATGGCCTATGCGGCAGCCGCGCTGTTCGTCGGATATTTCATCGATCGGGTGGGTCTGAATCGCGGGGCCACGATATCGGTGGCGATATGGAGCATCGCGAGCATCGGCACGGGGATGTCGCACAGCGTACACGAACTGCTGTTCTGGCGCATCGTGCTGGGCGCCGCTGAAGCCAGCGGCGTCACCGCGGTGGGCAAAGCAGTCAGCTTGTACTTATATCCCAAAGAACAAGCCGTCGGACAAGCTATGGGACAACTCGGATTGAGCCTGGGTGCGGGACTTGCTCCGGGATTCGCGGTTTATTTCGCGTACAACCATGACTGGCGCTGGACGTTTTATGCGGTGGCCATTCTCGGCGTTATATGGATTCCCGTGTGGCTGATCACGTCGCGATACGTGCCTCCCACCGTCGGACGCGTTCCCGCCACGACCAAACACTCGTTCGGGCTGCTGAAGGACAAAAAACTGTGGGGTCTTATTGCCGGAAATTTTCTGGCGATGACGGTCTACAGCCTGTGGACGAACTGGCCGCCGCGATACCTGGTGCGGACCTTCCATCTGAGTCCGGCGGATACAGCGCGGTATACCTGGATCGTTCCAATCTGCGGGTATTTCGGCGCGCTGCTGGGCGGTAGCTTTGCCTGGCGGCTAATCCAGGGCGGCAGCACACCGGTAGCGGCGCACAAGCGCGCTTGCATGGTGGCGGCGGTGCTGCTCCTCGGAACTATGGCGATTCCGTTTCTGCCGTCGCCCGCCCTGGCGACCGCGGGTATGTGCCTCAGCTTTTTCCTGGTCGCAGGCTGGAGCACAAATCACTATACACTTCCGATCGACGTCTACGGTCCCGCGCGATCGGCGTTCGGAGTAAGCAGCCTGATCCTGGCGTACGGATTGATGCAGTTCGTCATCTCAAGCCCTGTAGCCTGGTTCACGGATCGCTACGGATTTGCGCCGGTCTGCTTCCTGTTTTCGCTGCTGCCGCTGGCCTCCTATGGCGTCGTTCACTGGCTGATTCCGAACGATGCGCGGCCCGAGCCGGTAGCGGATGACCAGACGCTTCACGCTGCTGTTTAATTCTGAACAGCTTAGACCTTGAAAGCAAAAGCTATCCGTACCAGCTATACCGTACCGTTACCTTAGTTTGGTAACGAATTGGTCTTAGATTTGATCTAATTTAGCGAGGATCAAAGCGCTGGCCGCGGGTCGGTGGCCGGCCGCTCCTGTCGTGAACACAAGGAGGACAAGCGGATGAGGGTCCACTCGCCATACCGATGCGACTACTGCATGAATATGAAGGGCGAAACGAACCATTGGTGGCTCCGTCCGTCTGATCGCGAGCAGTTCACGCTGCTGCGTTGGGATCCGGTGCTGGCCGACACAGCCGGATACGAGCACATTTGTTCGGAGTCCTGCGCGGCCAAAGCGCTTTCGAAGTGGATGACGCAATCTGCGTCGCATGTGACGGCGCCGATTACGATTGAGGCTGGCCTGCCGCTCCGCACGCAGTAAGAAAGTTCGCGCTCGGGTGAACCCGACCGTCGCAACTACAATCAGAGTGCGCGCACCAGTGCCGACACCACATCAGTAAAATCGCGAGAGCCACTCGGCAACCAGCGCCGGCTTCTCGCGCCCTTCCACTTCCACGGTGACGCTCCAGGTCACCTCGTTTTCAGTGACCTTTCGCGGCGCAAAGCGGGCGCGGATGCGTGCTCCGGCGGGGACTGGCGACACAAAACGTAGCTTATTAAAACCGTAGTTGATGCGCATCTTGTAGTCGCCGCGCACCTCGATCGTCTGCCGCGAAAGCTCACTCAGGAGCGACACGGTCAGGAAGCCGTGGGCGATGGTGGACCCGAACGGTGTCTCGCGCTGGGCGCGGTCGATGTCTACGTGGATCCATTGATGATCCCCAGTCACATCAGCAAAACGGTTGATCATTTCTTGAGTGACGGGCATCCAATCGCTGACCCCGATCTCCTGGCCGGTAAGCGACCGCAGTTCGTCCAGTCCGTTGATGACTCGCGGATTTGACATGTTCTCCTCATTTTTTGTATCCGATCTTGCGCAGGAACCCGTGGCGCCATTCCATTCCCGATGCGTCTTCGAGGCCCTTGGGCGACGAGCCGTCGATCACTCCGAGGACCCCACGCCCTTGCTCGGTCTGCGCCACGATCACCTCCAAAGGATTCGCCGTTGCGCAAAAAATAGTGCAGACTTCCGGAGTTTCGAGGATGCGATTCTTGATGTTGATCGGAAAGCCACCGCGCAAAGCCAGCACGAACAAGTGCCCTGCACCGACGGCGGTCGCGTTGCGTGCGGCAATGCCCTTCAATTCGTCGTCGTTCCCATCGACGCGTGTAAGACAGGCTCCCGAAGCCTCGTTGAATGCAATCCCGAACTTCATCTGCGGGACGGCATTTACGACGGCTTCATAGATATCTTCGACGGTCTTGATGAAATGGCTTTGGCCGACGATGATGTTGCCTTCCGCGGGGATCTCGACACGCACGGCATGCAGGTCCATATGGAGTCTATTATCGACGCTCACGGATGCGCGTTGCGCGAGATCCCGCTACTCCAATTCGGCGCGATAAATGTCGTGCAAGCGCAACAGTCCCAGACAGGCACCGGTGGCTGGATCCACGACAGGCAGCACAGAAATCTGCGATGGCCGGTCCTCCATCAAGCGCAGGGCATCGAACAGGCGCGCTTCCGGACCGATGGAAATAGGATTAACGCTCATCACATCGGCAGCGGTCAAGGCGCGGATATCGTCGTGCGCCTGCAGCGCGCGCCGGAGGTCGCCATCGGTGATCAAGCCGGCCAGCTTCCCCGCCCGGTCCACGACGCAAGCCGCACCCAGAGGATGATGCGTCATGGCGATCACCACCTGCTTCAGAGAGTCGTCCGGTTTTGACCAGGCCACCTCATCGGAACCGTGCAACACCTGTCCGACCGTGATCCGCAGGCTCCGGCCCAAGTGGCCGCCGGGATGGTAGCGGCCAAACTCCTCAGGGCTGAAATTGCGCGCGCGCATGAGCGCGACCGCCAAAGCATGCCCTAGCGCCAGGGCGACAGTGGCGCTCGCGGTGGGAGCGAGATTTCCGGGGTCCGCCTCGCGCTCTACCGACGCGTCCAGCACCACATCCATGTCGGAGGCGAGCGGCGAGTTGGCATTGCCTAAGATGCCTATCCGAGCCGAAGGCAGTTCGCGCAGAAACGGGATGAGCTGGCGGAGTTCGGTGGTGGTTCCGCTCTTTGAGACCATGAGCGTGGGATCGCCGGGCGCGTAGATTCCAAGGTCTCCGTGCGAGGCTTCGGCGGCATGCAAAAAAACAGCGCGCGTGCCGGTGCTGCAAAGCGTGGCGACGATTTTGCGCGCGACATGGCCGGATTTTCCGAGGCCGGTGACCACGAGCTTGCTGGAATGCGCCAGAATCAGCTCGACTGCCCGGGACAGATTGCCGTCCAGCCGGCGCGCGGCTTGGGCCACGGCGCGAGCTTCGATATCCATGGCGCGGCGCGCAGCCTCCAGCCAGCCCGCCTGTTCGTGCGCTTGCATACAGTTATTGCAACCATCATCGCATTCCAGGGATGGCTGCCGGGCAATTGCTCACAATTTAGACTAAAGAAATCGCGGTCGGTGTCGATAAACAGACCTAGAACGAAATGTTGCAAGCATTGACAACAGTTTCGCTGCCGCAGACCTACTGCCGGTCGTGCCATTTGGCGACGCGGTCGGACGTGGTGCGCTGCCTGCACTGCAATAAGCTGCTGGCCGAACCGGTGGGAGTGCCGAAGCGGGCGCAGCGCCGGGCGAAAGGCCGCCGGCCGTCACGCTAGCTGCTGTCTACCGGATGCATCGACGTCTGTGCAGCCACCGCAATCGTCACTCGTAGCGCAAAGCAACGACGGGGTCCAGGCGCGCTGCCTTGTTTGCAGGCCAGATTCCAAAAAACAGCCCGATCGCGACTGAAACGACCACTCCCAGTGCCGCGGCCCACAAAGGCACAGCCGTAGGCAGCGCCGGGAAAGCGAGCCGCGCGGCGAGCGAAATCATCCAGCCGAATGTCATTCCGATCAGACCGCCAAGCCCGGTGAGCACCACCGCCTCGGTCAGGAACTGAAGCACAATATCGGCACGCCGCGCGCCAATGGCCTTGCGAACCCCAATCTCGCGCGTGCGCTCCGTCACCGAGACCAACATGATGTTCATGACGCCGATCCCACCCACCAGCAGCCCAATCGAGCTGAGCACCACCATTACCAAAGCCACCATCGCGGTCACGCTGTGAAACTGCTGCACCATTTCTTCGGAGGTGGAGACGAAGAAATCGTCCGGTTTGTCGTAGGGGACGTGGCGGCGGATGCGCATCACTACACGAATTTCGTCGATCGCGGCAGACAGGCGGCCCGGTTTCGCCGCCACCACCAGCATGTTCTCCTTGGCCGCCGGAAACAGCTTATGCATGGTGAAATAGGGCAGCATCAAGCGGGTGTCGTCCTGGCCGGGAAATGACGCTGCGGGCCGCTGCATAATGCCTATGATCTGGAATTTATGGCCGTTGATGTCGATCCACTTGCCGAGCGGATCCTCGCCGCTCATCAAGGCGCGCGGAACATCTTCGCCGATCACAACTACAGGCATATGATGCTGGTTTTCGATCTCGGTAAAGAAGCGGCCTTCCTTCATTTCGGCCTGGCCGCTTTCGGCGTACGACGGCTCGGTTCCGCCAATCTGCGGCTGGTAGAGTTCGTTGCCCTTGTAGCGGGCCATGTTCACCTGCGGCGGCCCAGGTCCGAAGTTGTTCGGAAACAAGTAGGGGCTGACGCGGTCCACCGACGGGCAGCGCTCGGCGATGGCCACACCGTCATCGTACGTGAGTTGTTTGCGGCGTAGTTCGTCGCGGCTTGTGTTCGTAAACCCGATCGGAAAACGGAACACGATGGCGGTATTGGTCCCGAAGCTTCGGATCACGTTCGTAATGGCTCCGTCGAGGCCGGCGATAATCGAGCCAACGCCGATGATGGTCCCGGTGCCGATGATCACCCCCAGCACTGTGAGGAAGGAGCGCATCTTGTGTTCGCGGACGGTGGCCAGCGCCAGTCCGACCGCGGCCGACAATTCAACCCAGGTCATGATCTCACCGTCACTGTTCCACCCTCAGGGCTTCGATCGGATCGAGCTTGGAGGCGCGCTGCGCCGGATAGACGCCAAAGAAAAGCCCGACAACAATGGAAAGAGCGAGCCCGATCGCGACTGCTGAGATCGGGATCGCCATCGGGACCGGCGTCAGCGTCCGCACCAGCAGCGCGATCATCCACGAGAGAAAAACTCCGAACAACCCTCCGATGCCGGCCAGCATAGAGGACTCAACCAGAAATTGGCTCAGAATATCCTGCCGCCGGGCACCGACGGATTTCCGGATTCCGATCTCGTGGGTGCGCTCGGTTACGGCGGCGAGCATGATGTTCATGATCACAACGCCGCCCACCACCATAAACACGGAAACCACTGCGACTGCGGTGGCAGCAATCGCACCGGTCAGCCGGTCCCAGGCGCCGACCAGCGAGTCGGACGAGAGGATCGAAAAAGTGTCGTCCTGGTTGGGACGCAGGTGGCGGCGAGCGCGAATCAGCGTGCGCACTTCATCCTTGGCCTGCTCGAGCACCGTCTGATCCAGCGCCTTGGCCGCGTACGCAATGCCGGTGCGGGAGCCGTAGATCTGGAAGTAGGTCTCGACCGGGATCTGCACAAAACCATCCTGCGATTGACCGAACACGCTGCCTTTCGGCACCGCTGTACCGACTACGGTGAACGGTAGCCCTTCCACTTTGATAGTTTTCCCCACCGCGTCCGCGTCGCCGAACAGGCTGTTCTTCACATCGGCGCCTACCACGGCGACTCGCGCGCTGTGGTTATTCTCAAAATCCGTAAAATAGCGCCCGGAGTCGATCTCGGTATCGGACAGCTCGCCCCAATTCGGAGTACCGCCAGTAAGCTGGACGGTGGTGAGTGTATTGGTGCCTAGTGAGACGGAAACATTTCGGCCCGCGCCCATTCCCAATTCACGGACCAGCGTGACATTGTTCTTCAGAAAGTCGAACTCGTCGGGCGAGAGCTGTGGGTTTTTCTTCTGCATTTCGACATACTTCTTCGGGTCGAAATTGCCGAGAAACGCGATGCGTACAATGCGGAATCCGTCGGCGCCCATATTGGATACGCTATTGGCGATATACACATCCATGCCGTGAATCACCGACATAACGGCGATCAATGTGGTGGTAGCCAGAATAATGCCCAGCAAAGTCAGAAAGCTGCGCAACTTGCTGGAGCGGAGCGAGTCGGCCGCTACGGCGAACGCTTCGCGGAAAGACGCAGTTTCGGCCATCTGTTTCATAGGACGGAAGCGTGCTCCACTTTGTTCCGCACTTGCTCCATCCATTCGAGCAGCACCTGGTCCAACCATAACCGCGGCTTTCGCTTGGAAACGAACCCAAGGTGGCCGCCATGGTCCACCGCCAGCAGCCGCAAATACCGATTTTGGGAAAACGCCGGATGCCGGTACACATCGAACGGAATCAGCGGATCGTCTTTGGCCTGGACCAGCAGAGCGGGTACGCGAATGTGCTCCAAGAACTGATCGGACGATTGCGTCGCATAGTACCTATCGGCGCTGCCGAATCCGAACGCCTGGGCTGTGAACAGGTCGTCGAAGTCGTAAATGGTCCGGACGCGGCTCAGATGCTCCAGCCGGAAAACGCCGGGGGTAAGTTTATCCTTCAGCCGCACTCGCTGCTTGAGCCGGCTCAGAAAGCGACGCGCATAGATAATGTTCGACCGCGCTTGAAGCCGGCGGGCGCAGGCGGCCAGATCGATGGGTGTGGACACTGCGGCCAACCCGGCAATCAGTTCGCGGGCCGATTCCCGCAGTTCGCCGGCCAGCTTGAGCACGACGTTACCACCCAGGGAAAACCCGGCTAAAATCACAGGCACGCGACTCTTCAGTTGCTGGACAAAAAACAGTAGATCTGAGGTCTGTCCGGAGTGATACAGCGCGCGGCCGCTGAGGTGCTCGGTGCCCCCGCAGCTCCGCATGTTGAACCTATGGACCGCGTAGCCCGCCTCAAGCGCTGCGTGCGCCAAACTGCGAGCATAGCCGGCCGCACTCGATCCTTCAAGCCCGTGGACCAGTACCAGCTGAGCTACCGGACTAGGCCCTGGCTGTTGAGAGTGGACCAGCACCTTGACGCCAGGTTCGGTCTCGTACAGATTGGCCGTTACGGGGAAACGCCGCTCATCCAGGCCGCGAGGCCAGTAATTCCCCGCTATCGTCAGCAGGTGGGGATTGCGGAACAGGGGAACAAACGGTTCCAAACCATTATTTTACGGGATGCGCACAAAGGACGAAAAAAAAGAGAGGGCAGCCGTTACCGGTTGCCCTCTTGGAGGACACAAGACGCTCGTAAGAAATCGACTAGCTCTGCGAAATCGCTATCGCCATTGAGGAATTGATCTTGGAGTAAATCGCTGAAATGTTATTGGCAACGGGCGGAAACGTCGCCCCAGCTGCGACCGCCACAAACGCGGCTAAAAGGGCGTATTCGATCAAATCCTGGCCTCGGGTTTCTTTCCAAAGCCTCATTTTCCACATGGCATTGAATAAGTGGCTCACAAGCGTTCTCCCTGATTGCGATTATCCCGTCAAGCCAGTACGTTTTAAATTGAATGATCCTACTAAGCAGCCGGGGAAATCGCCTTACGCACCGCTACCAGGAACGGGTTAGGTCCTAAAGGCCGACCTGTAGCGGAGCCGGTAACCAGCCGCTCTCAAGCGTTGTCCAGAATCTTCTGGATTAGGGCGTTGTAGTCGACACCGGCAGCTGCGGCGGCCTCCGCGAAGTCATCTTCGCGGGCCAGCGACGGGTTGGGGTTGGCTTCAATGGTCACGATCTCGCCGGAGGGCGTGAGGCGAACGTCGATGCGCCCGAACCCCCGGATGTTCAGCACGCGATAAATCTTACGCGCCAGCCGCGCCAGCTTTTCTTCCATGCCGGGAGGGAGCTCGCGCGCCGGGCCGTTCTTTATTCCCCACTTTTTCCGGTACGCATCGTCCCATTTAGCTTTAAATGTCGCGAACTTCGGTTCGTCCTCCGGCATCTGCTCGAAGACGATTTCACGCGGCGGAAACACGGCCAGCTTCCGATTCCCCATCACGCTTAGATACAGCTCGCGTCCCTCGATATATTCCTCAATGAGCGCATCGCAGTGAAACTTTTCTTGGATGAACCGCGCCCGCTCAAGCGCTTCTTCTTCGCTGCGGGCAAACGATGCTTTTGCGATTCCGTCCGACGACTCCTCGCTGACCGGCTTGACGAAAGCCGGAAAGGTGAAGCGCCGCAGCCTCTTCAGTGGATGCGATTCGGAGGAAATGACAAAGTGCGGCACACGCACCCGGTGATAAGCCAACACTTTTTTGGCGAGCGCCTTGTCCTTGCAAAGCATCATGCCATCGGGGCGCGCGCCGGTATAGCGCGCCTTCATCAACTCCAGCAGCGCCGGAATGTTCGGCTCGTGCGCGCGATTGGAATGAAAGGACTCGGTGAGGTTGAACACCACGTCGGGCGCGAAGGATTTCAGCTTGTCAATGATTGAAACTACATCGTTGAAGACCGGCAGGGCCTCCACCTCGTGGCCCAAGCGCTGCAGGCACGTGATGACATCGGCCTCGGTCGGCTTGTCTTCTTTTTTCTGAAGAATCTCAGGCGAAAAAGCCTCATCGGCTGCTGGGACCCGGCCGAGATCGAACAACACCAGCACCTTCACGCTACACCGACCTCTTGAAGCGACCCGTATGCAGATGGTTGGTGACCATAGCCGACAGGTAGGCTGCGAGCTCAAACAGCACGCGCGTTTGATCCGAGGGAGGCGGCGTCATCAGCCCCAGTTTCTGGCTGCGCTCGATCAGCTTGCGCACCAATGTATCTACGGTGTACTTGTGCTGGCCGGTCCAGCGCACAATGGAGGCCACGAGCGCCGCACGGTTCTTGCGCATGGCCCGCGCGGCGGGCTCGCCGTTTGGCTGCCCGTTCTGAAATAACGCGCGCAGGTCCGCATCGTAGAAATCGGGAAAATCCTCCGCATACTGTTTCCGGCGTTGCGCGTAATAACGTTCCAGCGTCTTGCGCAGCTTGCTCGCGTCCGAGATGCGCCTGCCAGGACGCTTCCGAGGCGCTTTCGCCTTAGCCTCGTCCATCAGCGAGTTCACGAATTCCAGCTTCTCGAGCGCCTTCCAACCGCGATAATGTTTTCGCCACTCCTCGAGTGGAAGCGACAGCCACACGGCGAAGGTCTCGGCGAAGTCTTCGTCCGGATGCGCCTGCGCGTACCAGTTGGGTAGATGCCGCACAAAGCCTTTACTGTAAGGCCGCGGCCGGTAAGTCTCGGGCGTGTACTCCTCGTCGGGACTACCGAATATCTGGGTCCATTTCTCGCCCGATGAAAAGCGATACGCGTGATCGATCGCGTGGCCGCACTCATGCCGCAAGAGCTGCTGGCACCACTCCGGCGTGCCGCCTTCCACTTCTAACATCTGATGCAGCTCCAGCGCCTTCAGCCTCGGATGCGCAAGATAGAACGGGATGGCGATGGCCGGCACACCTTCCGGGGAGAACCACTCGTCGCCCAGGTAACACTCCGGGCGGAAGCTCAGTCCTCGCGTAGCCAACTCGTCGTAGAGTTGCTGGATGCGCGGCTCCAGCTCGCTTCCGGCAATCGAGACGCGCAGATCGCAGATGCGCCACTTGAGCAGCTCGTCATCTTTAAGAGCTACCCAGGCCGGCTCGATTTGTGGCTCTGCGGGGTCATGCCGCTCCACGGTTTTCATCGTAGCGCAGGGTCACGCGAACGTTCCGAGCCAAGGCGGATGACAGACCGGCGGAGTTGCAGCTCTCGCTGCAGCTGTCGTACGTACACCGACTCCAGCGCGGCCCTTTTTGCGCGTTCCATCCGAGCGGGAAACGGCGGCTGCTCGACTCGCATGGCAACACGGCGGATCTCGAAACGATCCCAATCGCCCGACCGCGTTAAGGGCATTTCGTACAGCATCCAACCGGCTGCCAACCGGCGCAGTCTGGCTGCCGGCGTCCGATATGTCGGATCGGCGCGCAGTGTGGCTTCTTCTCTTTCCAGGAGTTTAGCGACGCGCGGATTCGCCGGACGGAATCCCAGCTTGCGATAAAACCAGAACGCGCCGGAATCGATCGCCTCGTCGTTGTGTAGCCCTAGCTGATAGGGATCCACGGCGAAGCAACTCACGCCCAGCAAATGCCGGAACACGCTCAACAGGCGCGCATACAGCCACGCCGTCTCGCCCTCGCGAAACGTGTAATACAGGTTGAAACCAACCTCTATCCGATCGAAGATCGTGAGGCACTCGATGTAGCCGATCGGGACCGCGTTCTTAAAGAACATCCCGGCGTGGTAAGCACGCAGCGGCAGACGATGCGCGGGCGGAACTCCGGCAACGTAGAATTCGACGCCGCGCCCGAGCTCCACGCGCAGCATATGCGCCGGATCGCCGTAGGTGAACCCGTGCAGCTCGCGATAGCGCGTGGCCGATGTTGCGCGGAACAGGTCCAACATCGCTTGACCTCTACGGCGGCTCAGCTTTTCGAAGCGGCGCGGCACGCTTTCCAATTCGGCCGCTAGCGACACGGCGCTACGGCGAATGAGCGGCCCGTCGTGATAGAAGATGGGGCGCGAATCCGGGAGCCGCACGTTGGTCCTGGTCACCGCTGAGTTGCCCAGGTTCCAGCGGAGGGCGAGGCGCGCGTGTTCGAAAAGCTCGGGCGCGATTTGCCGCCGGACCATGGCTGCCATGAGCCAGCGCAAGTCCGATCCACGCCCGCGTTTGCTCGCGCGAAACCATTCGCGATAAGGAATGTTCGCTTCCACCAGACCGTCTTCGGCGTACACCGGATTCAAGCGCATCAGCAGCGGCCCAAGCAGCGCCGGATCGCACGCCTCCCAATCGATATCGACCTCACTGCTTCGATTCGCCGCTAACCAGCGCGCGACATCGTAGCTGAAGATAGCCGAAAAAGCCGTGCCAGCAATGCCGGAAACATCCGGTTCCTCGAATGGGCTTAGATCGCGGCCGGCTTTGCCGAGCCTTTCGATACGCGTCGCGAACGAGCCCAGTAATTCGTCCGTCGCGCGCAGGACCTCGCGGTTCGGCGGATACGCGCGGAAGAAAAGCAGCGCCTCATGAAAGCGGACCAGCGCGGCGGCGCCGGGGAAGCGGCGGGCGCCGATCGCTTCCAGCAAGCGCGGCAGCTCGCGGTGCTCGCGGGAACCGAATTGGCTCTTCGCGGCGTCCAGGCGGTCGAGCATCCGCTCGAGCGAGGTTGAAAATGGCATGTACGGTTATATGCAGTCTACAACGGCTAGTGCCGGTTCTTCGGCCCGTGACGTGCCTCGTCCACGCGTAATAAGACCTGAAACCGGCGTGCCCCGCCGGACCGTCTGTTACTATGTCACTGGGTGCGTGTCAAAGTCCTGTTTTTCGGGGTGTTGAAGGATGTCGTGGGCCGCGCCGAAGAGCAGATCGATTTGGATGATGGGGCGCTCCTCGGCTCGGTATTCGACCGTTACGCGAATCAGTTTCCCCGCTTGAAAGGCTTGGCTTCCAGTATCGTGCTGGCTTGCAACCATCAATTTTCGGACCGTTCCACGACGGTACAGGACGGCGATGAGATCGCCTTCCTGCCGCCCGTCAGCGGAGGAACTCCCCGATATATTCACGAAATTGCGGACGCCGATGGCCACTTCTTCGCCTTAACGCGCGAACCCATCGACACCGCCTGTGTATCGCGCGCGCTGCTGCGGGGCGAGGACGGGGCGATCGTCAATTTTGAAGGCGTGGTCCGCAACAACACCAAAGGCCGCGCCACGAAATTCCTCGATTACGAGTGCTACGAGCCGATGGCTGTAAAGATGATGGCAGAGATCGGCCGCGAGATCGCCCGCACTCATCCTATTGGGCGCATCGCCATGGTTCACCGGCTGGGCCGCATGCAGATCGGAGAAACCAGCGTAGCCGTTATCGTGAGTGCGCCGCACCGCAAACCAGCCTTCGATGCTGCGCTTGAAGGCATCAACCGCCTCAAGCGACTGGTTCCGATCTGGAAAAAGGAGCACTTCGCCGACGGCGAGGTCTGGGTCGAAGGGGAGTGGGACGATTCCGTCCTGAACAAGTGAAGCGGTATACCGCCTGCCTCCTGATCCCGGCCTTCTTCGCGGTGCGCGCGCCTGCGCAGAGTACGAACATCCGCGTCGATGTTCGCCTGGTCCATATGCTGGTCACCGTGAAGGATGCCAACGGTCAGCTCATGGGATCGCTTAACAAGGAAGATTTTACAGTTTACGACAACGGCGTGAAGCAAGACGTCGCACTATTCGAGCGTCAAACCGAGCAGCCGCTTTCCGTCGCGCTTATGATCGACACCAGCGCGTCTGTGGGCATCGAGCTGCGCTACGAGCTGGATTCGGCGGCCAAGTTTCTCAAGACGCTGATCGGTGAAGGCAACCCGCAGGACGCCGCCGCGCTCTACACTTTCGACTGGCGAACCACGATGCTCCGGAGCTTCACACGCCGGTATGCGCTGCTCGAGCAAGCCCTGCGGCAGATCAAGACCACCGGTGGAACCGCCATGTACGACGCGATTTATCTGGTGGCCCGCGAACTGGAGGATCGTGACGGCCGCCACGTCATGGTCATTGTCACTGACGGGGGGGACACCACCAGCAACAAAGATTTTCACGAGGCGCTCAATTCGGCACAACGCGCCGACGCGATCATGTACCCCGTCATCGTGGTGCCGATCGCCAGCAGCGCGGGCCGCAACGTAGGCGGAGAAAACGCGCTCGCGAGTCTCGCGGCAGGCACCGGCGGGCGCGTGTTTACGCCCAGTTCCGCGCCGGAACTGGACCGTGCTTTCGCCGACATCCTACGCGAGCTTCGAACCCAGTACCTGATCGGTTTCTACCCGAAGAACGTTCCTCCCACACGAGATCGTTTTCATATCCTGAAGGTCGCGGTTTCGGATAAAAATTTGCGGGTCATCACGCGCACTGGCTATTATGGGGATTCTGATGTGGGAAAAGGATTCGGCATACATTAGGCACCGCGCATGAGCAAGGCGAAAACCAAGGCGCCGGAGCAAACCTTTGAAGAGGTGAAGTATCTGCGGTACTTGATCACCAACGAGGTCCCGGTCTGCATCCGCCTAAGCAGCAACGAAGAGGTTCACGGCATCATCGAGTTCTTCGACACGAACTTCATTCGCGTTACCCGGCACGGCGAGCCGAATCTGTTCCTTTTCAAGCACGACATTAAATATCTCTACGAAGAGCCGGAGGCGTGAGCCGCTGATGGCGCTGCCTCGGGCGCTGACCTTGCCACCATTATGCCTTCTTACTTAGAGGCCGCCGTCGAGATCGCGCGCGAAGCCGGCGCGCTGCTTTCCAAGTTCTTCGAACGCCGCATCGGATTCGAGTTGAAGGGTGAGTACGACCTGGTCACCGAGGCCGATCGTACATCCGAACAGCTGGTGCTGGATCGGCTGCGCGCCCACTTTCCCACCCACTCTATCGTGGCCGAGGAAGGCGGCCGGCACAGCGGATCCTCGGACTACTGCTGGTATGTCGACCCGCTTGACGGCACAACGAATTTCGCACATGGCTTCCCTATGTACAACGTCACGCTAGCGCTCGAGCACGCGGGCGAGCTGATCGCGGGCGTAATCTTCGACCCCGAACACAACGAGATGTTCTCCGCCGAACGCGGCTCAGGCGCCTATCTAAATAACCGCCGGATCCGGGTTTCGAAGGTTGGTCGTATTGAAGACGCGCTGGTCGCCACCGGATTCCCCAGCAAGAAGCGGCACCAAGATATCAACGTACATTTCTACTATCAGCTCGCCATGATTACCCACGGAGTACGGCGCGCCGGCGCGGCCGCGCTCGATCTTGCATACGTGGCCAGCGGCCGCCTGGACGGATTTTGGGAGTTCGGCCTTAATCCATGGGATATGGCTGCAGGAGTTTTGCTGATCGAGGAAGCAGGAGGCAAGTGCTCGGACATGAGGGGCGAACCGGCCAAGTTGCGTGGGCCGCATCTGTTGGCTGACAACGGCCCCATCCACCCCGGGATGCTGGAGATCTTCAGCGAAGTCTTTCAAGGGAAATACCGTCAGCCGATGCCCGCGATTTGAGTCGCGCGGACTCCGTTCTTGTCGGCGGATTGACTTAGTTCGTTTGTTGGACAGAGCCGATCTTCGCGGCCACTGCTGCTTTTGTGCCGCGCAGCGTATTGATCATGGATTCCTTCGGAAACCGCTCCAGAAAGCCCTTCAGCATGAAACCCAAGCCCAGCGGCACGTCGCGCGACAACGAGATCGCTTCGCACTCAGCGTACACTCCACCGTCTGCTTCTTCGAAGCGCCAATAAGAATTCAACCGCCATAAGAGGCCGATGTCGTCGCCCGGCGATTCCTCTTCCGTGTATGACCTGTCGGGGTGACTCACTTGCGCGATGCGAATGGAATGCGAAGTTACGTACATCCGCTTGGGGTCCAGCGTGCCGTACTTCACGTGATAATTCGCATTCAGCACCACCGTGATCATGTGTTTTTCGTACAAGCGCAGAAAGATGTTGTATTCGTCGTCCTGATGGGAAATGATCTTCGAATCGATCACCTCGGGCTTATAGAAGTTCTTGTAATTGTCGTAGTCCTCGAGGACCGCACGCACATCGGCAATGCTCGCGCCCGGAATAAACATCATTCCGACCCAGTCTTGAAGAAGCCCACCGGGAATATCCGTCTGGTTGCCGCCATTGAGCGCCGTGCCGGATTGTACGTGCAATTCCCCGCCCCGTAATTTCGCCTTCAGATCCGGACTTCCGTCACTATGCAGGAAGCCTCGGGGCTGAAGCTCGCGCGCCATTCGCGCCTCCGCCGCTTGCACGTACTGATCGAAGCGGCGAGCCGTTTCCGGAGCCAGACGCGCGAATGCGAAGCCGCGGTGTTCCGTGGAAACGAACGCAATTAGAAAAAGAAAGCTGCAGGCCCGGATCACTACTTCGATTGTCCCGCGCTAGCGAACTACGTTAATCGGCGTACGCAAGGTGAAGTCGATCCTGGTTTCAGATGGAATCACGACCGGAGCGGCTTTCGTGGCGTACTGAGCACCGGTGCCGGCGCCAGCCCCAGCCGCAGCGCCCGCCGCGGCACCCTTACCATGGCCGAAGATTCCGCCGATGACCGCGCCCACTGCCGCGCCGCCGCCGATCACTTCCGCGCTGCGCTTTCCTCGAGATGCGCCCTCTTGTTGGAAAGTACTGCTGCGCACGGGGTAGTTATATCCGCCAAAAGTGAGCGCCACCAGTTGAAGACTGACGGAGTTGCGGCCTTCGATGTGCCCGGCCTGCGTCTCGTTGGCTAGAACGATTTTAGCGGAAGCACCGCGCGGAACCACAACACGCCCGTCGACGACGATGGGTTCGTCGACGCTGGCGTCGAAGCGCTCCCCGGGACGGTTCACGGAGGTATCGACCGGACTAATCGTTCGGATGGCAACCGGCGTTCCGACGGGAATGACAAGCGGAGCCGCCGCAGGCGTGGGCGCGGCGGGGGGCGGCGCTGCCGGGGCCGACGTGTGCTGGTTCGACGGATTCGAGTTCGTTTGAGGAGCCGGCGGTTCGAACGGCTGCGATCGATTCTGTGGGACCTGCGGCCGTCCGCTGCTGGGTGTATTCTTTGGCTGCGTTGGAGGCGGAGCGATAACTGCGGGACGGCTGCTGAGCTGGATGACGCTCGGCGGCGTGCCGGGTGAGATATGCTGGCCCGTATTGGCAGCGGGCGGCAACAACGGCAGGCTGGTGTCCTGTGTCGGAGCCGGCCGCAAAGTAAACCAAGCGGCACTGGCGGCGATGACGAGCACGGCCGCGATGCCGCCTCCGAGGATTATTTTCTCCCTGGTTCGGGCGGGCATCCGCTGAGGCGACACGGGCTGGTGAATAGCCCCCGCGGCGGGGCTCACCGGGGCTGGTGCGAGAGCCGGCATTGGAATGGATGGCGCTGTGTAGCGCGGAGCCGTCTCCACCACTGTGCCCGCGGGCCGGGGAGGAACAGGCTGCGGCACTATCGCTGGAGCGGCGGCCGCCATGCCTGGGACGATACCGAAATCGTGAGGACGCTCCAGGGCGGCGCCGAACTCCTCCACCGTCTGGAACCGGTCGTCCTGCCGTTTGGCGATCGCTTTCAGCACTGCGTTTTGCACACCGGCGGGCACATACGGGTAGAACTTGGTCAGCAGCGGTGGCGGCGTGTTTACGTGATCGTTCATGATCTGGTAATCGCTGTCGCCGCTGAACGGCACGTTTGCGGTGAGCATTTCGTAGAGCGTCACCCCGAGCGAATAAATGTCCGAGCGGATGTCGACTCCGCGATTCAGCACCTGCTCGGGAGACATGTAGAACGCGGTGCCCATCTGGGTGCCGGTACGTGTCATACCGCGCCCGCCCAGGACCTTGGCGATGCCGAAGTCCATCACCTTCACGATGCCCTGCCTGTTCACCATGATGTTGCTGGGCTTAATGTCGCGATGCACAATGCCCATGCGGTGCGCGTAGCCGATGCCGAGCAGCGCCTGGCGGAACAGCGCGATCGCTTCTTCGGCGGGGATGGGGCCGCGGCGCTGGATCATCTGTTCCAATGTCTCGCCCTCGATGAATTCCATCACCATCCAAGGCCGGCCGTCCTCAATTAACAGCGCATACAAAATCGCGAGATTGGTGTGATTCAGGTTTGCCTGAGCCTTGGCTTCGGCGCGGAACCGTTGCTCGAGTTCAGCATTACCGCGGAGTTCCGTATTCAGGGCCTTGATGGCTACGACGCGATCGAGATTCACATCCACGGCGCGGTAGACAACGCCCATGCCGCCTTCGCCCAGCTTTTCTTCAATTCGATAATTTCCGATTTGACTTCCAACCATTACAACGTCCTTTTTGGCTGGTCATTACCGCTCGATCCGCGGGTTCAATGAAATATGCTCCGACCCGGAGTAGACTTTCAGAGAATTCGCAGGATCTGTAGAGTTATGTTATCAAACCCACCACGGGCTTTGGCCGTTTCCACCAGCGCCCGGCAGGCCCGCTCGGCTGGGGGCGCCGCCGCGTTGGCTAGAAGTTCCTGATCGCTGAGCAGTCCGTGCAAGCCGTCGGTGCACAGCAAGAGCACATCGCCGGCCTCCATGGCGATCGGCTCGCTCGAAAAATCTGCGCGAACGCCGGACTCAATGCCAAGCGCCGAGGTCAAGACATTGCGTTCGGGGTGCACCGCGGCCTCTTCCGGCGTGAGGGCCCCTTCGCGGACCAGGCGCTGCACGTACGAATGGTCCTCCGTTAGCTGAGAGATGGTTGAGCCGCGAATCAGGTACAGCCGGCTATCACCAACGTGTCCGTAAGTGAGCTGGTTGTCCCGCAGGACGGCGGTGGTGCAGGTGGTGCCCATGCCCTGAAACTCGGGATGTTCTCGGGCATAATCTTGAACCGCGGTGTGCGCGTCGCGAAATGCGGCGATCAAGGCTTCGCGCGGATCCCCGTCCGGCTGCGCCAGATACGAATCGCGCAGGCGTTCGACTGCTATACGGCTCGCGATCTGGCCTCCTTCGTGCCCCCCCATTCCGTCGGCGACGATCGCCAGCCGGCCTTTGCGTTGGAAATCCGATTCGCGATCGGGTTCAAAATAGCAGTAGTAGTCTTCGTTCTCTGGGCGATGGCAGCCGATGTCGGTTAGATTTGCTAGTTCGATGCCGGGGCGGATTTGCATAGAGGCAGGTGATTGTTTGCAAGGTCCTGCGTTCACAGGAATGGGAACGAGGCTCGCACGAGTGCGGCGCTACAGACACTTAAACTTAAACGTGACGTCGCCGATACGGACGATATCGTTATCCCTGAGCTCCTCCCGCGCGACCGGGTCGGTGCTGTCGTTCACAAAAGTTCCGTTGGTGGAATCAAGGTCTGTGATAAAGAACTTCTGATCCTTGTATCGCAGGCTGGCGTGTTTAGAGGAGACGGCGGTGTCGCGTAACACGATGTCGCAATCCGCCGCGGAGCCAATGATGTTCTGCCCGTCGCGGACGCGGAAGTCCTCGCCTTTTTGTTCGCCGGTCAACGCGACCAACCAGCCGACCACAGGCGGCTTACGTTTTTCGCTGAGTAGTACCGTCTTGCGCCCGGATGTCGCAGCCGGCGAGCCTGGGGCAGCCGCCGGAGCCGCATCGGACTCGAGCCGCGTGCGTACCCCAGCCGCGGCACCCGGGCTCTGATAGCCCGTCTTTTGGCAGTACGGGCAGATGCTCCAGGAGTCTTCCATCTGATGTCCATTCGCGCAAAACTTTGCCATAGCCGGGCCTCTTTACGAGCTGAAATAAGTCAGTACTACCGCGCCTTTCTTACCTAAGTACACGCGATCGCCATTCTGGAGCCCCACCTTGCTGACGCGTGGCGAGTCCACGGAATTGATGTATGTACCGTTGGTGGAGCCGCGATCGATGACGACTACCGAATTCTCGACCGGAACGATCCAGGCGTGTTCCCGCGAGATGGTGTCTTCGTTCACCACGATCTGGCATTTAGAAGGATCTGTGCCGATGAGCACGCCGGCTTTAGAGATCGGAAAGCGTTTGCCGGAAAGCGCCCCGGCGGTAACCTGCAAGCTGCCAAAAGTTCGTTCGGCCGCAAGTGGAACCGCGCTACCGGCGGGTAACGATTCTTGGCGTGTAAAGCCCGCGCTGCCTCCTCCGTGCGCTGCGGCAACTTGCGCCGCTCCCACTGCAACAGCCGCCGGGGGACGCTTTCGGGCAAGCAGCAGGAACGCGACCGCGAAGACGATGACGCCAGCTGCACTATAAACCATCCAGCTAGACGTTTCCATGATCCGTCCGACGACACCTTCCTGCGCGATGCAAGTTTCCGAGGCTGCCATCAGGCGCAGCGCATCCGGTTCGTTCGGCATGATGTTCAGGACGCTCTGAAGTTGCTTTTTGGCGGTTTGGCATTTTCCCACGTCATAAGAATCGAGCGCCGTGGCCCAAAGCTGATTGAATAGACCCGATTCCTGTTTTGTGCCGGTCGCGTTAACGAATTCCATCGCGGTGTTGATCGGGACGAAGAAGTTGTAGCCGGCTTCGGACGCAGATTTGAACGTTGCGATGCCGATCACCTGGTTCGTATCGTTGAAGGCCGGTCCACCGCTGTTTCCATGGCCGATCACCGCATCGGACTGGATTACCGCCTCCTGGCCCACCATACTTTTGACGGCCGAAACTTGACCGTTGGTAACGGTCGGAATGAGATTCGACGCGGCGCTGAGCACATTCAGATCCTCGCTGGAGGCTGCGCCGGGATAGCCGATCACGGTCACGCGCTCCTGGATGTGAACGTTATTAGAGTCGCCCAACGTTACGGTGGGAAGATTACTGGCGTTGATCTTGATGACTGCAACATCCTTGCCGCCGCGATCGATCGGGTCGCTGTACTGCTTGGTGTCGGCCACGTATTCGGCGCCATTTGCCAACGTGACCGTCAGTATGGGCTTGGTATAGAACGCCTGCAGGTGGACGGCATTGATCATGTCCTGAATGCTACCGGTGGGCGCGGGCTGATTGCGGCGGCGGTACTCGGGAAGAACGATGCCGCGAAGGACCGCGCTCCGGATATATTGCTTTAGGGCGTCCTGGGCGGCGACATCCTTAACCTGCGCGTCCGAAACAACGTGTCCGTTCGTAATGATGTAGCCATCGGGGCGATAAATGAACCCGCTGCCGCTGCCGCCGACCGGTGTAGCGGGGAAACTGACGATGTCACCGCCGACTTGAAACTGGCCGTTGACGCTGTACTTGACCTGCACGAGGACCACGGCCGGATTCAACTCCATGGCGCGCTTTTCGGCAGGGTTCAGCCGGGATGCCAAGAGCACCGGCGCCGCGATGCTGCCCAGGAACGCGCAGAAAAGGGGAATTCGTCTCACCATGGACTCCTTACTGTGAGAAATGTAACGAGGTTTTCCGAGGAATCCATTTTGGCGCTGCGCCAGGTTGCAAGTCAAGGCGCAATCGGGTCGAGGCGGAGATTCGAATTCGAACAGGTTCGCGGCTCGCGCGATGAAGACTGGACGGCATAACGTGCGAGCCGTCCACGACCAGTTCGTATTCGGATGCGCCTGACCCGGTTCGGCTGTTCCGGGTTGTCTTTCATTTGCTTTTAAGGCGTGGTACTTAACCACGCGCCGCAATTCGGGAACGGTTTGTCGCAAAGTGCCGCCAAAAAGCCCTGAAGCGACTCGCGGCACGCAGAGGCGCCACCGCCTACCAGATGTATTCTTTGGCTTCGGCGCGCCGCGCATAGCTGTCCAGCACGTGCACGACGCGAATCTTCTTCAACTTTGCGGGATTTAAAGCGCCAATCGGGATGTATACGATGTGCCGGTTTAGGTGTGCTGCAATCGAACGGAATACCGAGCGAGGAGGCTTCGCGGCGACATACACTACATAGCGCTGTAACGAATAATCCAGCGCCGCCAGCAGCAAGCGTTCCGGCTTATTTTCCGCGAAATCGTAGTCCGGATCCGACCATACATCCGCCATCCGGCGAGGCGGCAGCGTCATTAACAAGCCCCCATACTCGGCGCGCCCGATGCCTGGACCCACGATATGCTCGAAGGGATAAGTCGAATAGAACGCCATATCCGACTCGTTTTGATGCTCACCGAGCCAGGTGGTCAGATACCGGTACCGGTCGCCGCCATCCTCATCGAAAATCACCACGGCGGCGCCCACATCGCCGGCAATCCGGTCCAGTTGCCGCACATAAATCTTGCTCTGATGCCAATTGCGGATGGTCTCGCGTAGATCGATGCCGTCCAATATCGACGTGGTAAACGGCTCGGTGCGCGACCGTTCCTCGGAAAGCATGCTCTTGGCCTTGCGCTTGAGAAAGCGGCCGTAATCTTCAATGACCAGATCTTCCGGCGGATAGGAGCAGATTGCCGTTCCGTCAGTCTTCTCGGCCCATTCGCCCTCGAACTTCTCTTTCTTGCGCCGCTTGAGGTTTTGAGGAATAAGCCGCTGCTTGGGACGCGGCAGCCGTCGCCGCAGCCGTAGCTTTTTGGTATTCAGCCAAACCTCCTCGCCCGACAAATTCGCCGTCTCGAGCAAGTTGCTGGTTTCTTTCTGGGCCGCGTAGCGGTTGGCCATATGCCAGACGTCGTAGGCGTAGTTATCGTCCACCACCGACCGCGCCGCAACCGTCAAATCGAATACGCCCGCGGTCAAATCGCCGTTAATGGAGGCGAGGTTCCGGGTAAAGCGCGCCATCATCTTGCGCTGCCAGTACTCGATCTTGTCACCCGTGTTCTTGACGTACTCTTTCTCGGCTTCGCGCAGCAGGTCAAACTGGACCTTCGGCCGGTCGATCAGCTCGTCCGAAATCATTTCGATCCGATACTGTTCGTAGCGAGCCTGCAGGTAAGGGTACTCCACCGTAATCTCAGCGAGGCATTCGGGATGCGGGTTCAACAGGCGAATATCGGAGAGCGTCGCGCGGCTGGGTGAGTCCTGCGGCACTTCCATTGCATCCAGCAGCGGGTCCAGCAGATTCAGCGAAACCACCACGAAAACAGAGGCCAGCGGATCCGCGCCTTGCAGCTTCCACGCCATGCCCGCGGCATGCGCCGAGATCTCGTCCGACCGTTCTTGCGGATACACGCGATAGGCTTCGACGTACTTTTCGATCCCGATAAACCGGACTGAATAGGGATCCGGATAGGCGTCCGGCAGATGCGGCCGGTCGCCCGAGTCCGGCTCAATAAACAAGACCTCCGCATCCACTTCCAGTCCCGTGCGAACCGCCTCGCAAAACGGATCCGATGGCTCGACGGGCACGTACACACCGCGTTCCTCATCGCGCGCGTCTGGATAGACGATCACCGACATCTCGGGCAGCCGCGCCAGCGCCTGAAGGTAAGAGTCTTCGAGCGAGCCCGGCAGTTCTACCGCTATAATCCGTGGCCGGTCGCGAAGGATGGCGCGGCGGAGCGCGATGCTGAATTCCACGCGTCCCGGCACCACGGGGAAATACGTGATGTTGCTGCGCCGCAGGCTACCGGCGTCTTCAGGTCCCCTAGGCACGTGGGACATACCGCAGCGCCTCGTCACCCAACGTTTCCAGAATTGCCGTGCGCATCAAAAAACGTTCATCGCTCTGGGCGGAAAGCGTGAGCCCTTCTTCGATGTTTTTTAGCTTCATGACAAACCGGGCGATATTGATGCCATCGCGCACCGTATAGCGTTCGTCGGCAGAGTGTGCCTGCTGGAGAAATTCGGTGACGTAGTTGAGCACTTGCTCCTCGCCATAAGGCACGTTCTCCTTAAGGATCGCGTATTCCTCGTGACGTTCGGGAAAGTCGATGGTGATTTGAGGCTGCAGCCGGGAATGGATGTACTCAGGCAGGTCGAAGGTGGAGGCGTCGTCGTTCATGGTCGCCACCAGCCGGAACAGGGGGTGGGCCTTAATTTTGATGCCCGCGACGATTGACTCGACGTAGCGGCGGTTGTCCAGCAGGGGGGCCAGACTCGCCCAGCTTTTCTCGCTCATGCGGTTCCCTTCATCCAGGATCGCAACGCCACCGCGAAGCATCGCCGTCACCAGGGGTGAGGCTACGTACCGCAGCCTGGACGCGCCCTCAATCACCGGTGTTATCAGCAGGTCCTCTGGCCGCGTGTCCACCGTGGCCTGCATTATATAGACCTCGCGCTGCAGGCGCTTGGCCGCAGCATAGGCGAGCGTCGTCTTGCCAACACCCGGCTTCCCGAGTAGGCGCGGATTCATAGGAACGTCTTGCGGATCCACCACTAACCAGGAAGCAAGCAGCTGGCGCATAACTTCTTCCTGGCCCACCCAGGTGATCGTAAGTTCGTCGGGATGCGCTAGATGAAGAGTGACCCCTTCGATCTCGACTGTCATATCCTGCTATTTTACCGTGCGGATGGGAATGCGCGACGATTTGGAGAAACTTTAAGCCGCGGCGATTGCAAATGCCCGGGCGGCGGGTGTCGCGATGGAGCTTTCCTGGTATGCCAAGGCGAAGACTTCTGCCATGGCGTGGCAGCTGGGCGAGGGATACATTTGGAGAAAGATCTGCCGGATGGCACCCGGCTCGAGTTCCCGGCAGACGCTAGCGACACTGGCGGCGCCGCGGTGAATGCAAGAACCACAATCCAGGCCAATTTTGGAACAACTCTCCGGGCTGTTTTCAAGCAACAGGTCCATCGAATCCCCCTACTTGTCGTACTAGGTAAATGCAATTATTAGGGCTTAGGAGTTTTTTTCCTATAGTACCGGCGGGGGGTTCTCCGTACTCTTTTGGGGGGATTCACGCACGTGCCCGCTGCGGGGCGCTAAGTTCCGGGCGAGTACTGGTCAAGCTGAGCACGTTCGAGTTGCTAGACTGGTGATTCGATTCGATTTGGACACACGAGTGAAAATATTCACCGCCGATGAGGCGAAGCGGCAGCTTCAAGGCCGCCCAGCCGCCTGGGTGACGGGGCATTTCGATCCGCTACTGGCCGAGCACGTACAGCGGCTACAGCAAAGCACCCGTCCGGGGAAACTCTTGGTGGTCGAAGTGACCAATCCGCCTCACCCACTTCTTTCGCAGCGCGCCCGAGCCGAGTTGGTCGCAGCCCTTGCCATGGTAGATTACGTTGTCGTGTCGGATAGCCAACCATCCGGAGAAGGCGCGCCGGACTCAGATTTAACCGGGGCATTCGTGAAGCATGTATTAGCCCGGCATCGGAAAGAAGTGGCTGGATGAATGCCGCGCATGTTCTGGTGGTGCGGTTGGGTTCGATGGGCGATGTAATCGCTGCTCTGCCCGCGGTTGCAAGCTTGAAGCAAAGCATGCCCCACTCGCGAATCACTTGGCTGATCGAGCCGAAATGGCGCGTGCTGCTGGAAGGCAATTCGTCCGTCGACTCGGTGATCACGTTCGACCGCCGCAATTTGCAGGGTTGGCGCGGAGTTTGGCGGGCATTGCGCGCCGAGCACTTCGATATCGCAGTCGATTTCCAGGGGCTGGTCAAGTCTGCCATCCTGGCCAGCGTCGCGCGTCCCGAGAGGATCTTCGGCTTCACGGGCGATTACGCCCGCGAACGGCCCGCCTCCTGGTTTTATTCCGATAAAGTAGCCATCCGTGCTTACCACGCCGTAGAGCGCAACCTCGATCTGGCCGCTTCGGCGGGCGCTAGCACGATTGTGCGTGTCTTCCCGCTGCCGCGTGGCGAGCCGGAAGGCGAGTTGCCACAAGGGAATTTTATTCTCGCCAGTCCGCTCGCAGGCTGGGGCGCCAAACAGTGGCCACTGGAATATTACGAGGAGCTAGCCGAAGGAGTGCAGCGGAATTTCGGATTTTCGCTGGTCTTGAACGCACCCGTACCAATGGAAGTGAAAGGCGCGTGGCTTCATGTTTCCGGCATCCCCGGATTGATCGACGCCACTCGCAAAGCCACGGCCGTTGTTGGCATCGATAGCGGCCCTACGCATCTGGCAGCCGCACTCGGAAAGCCAGGGGTGGCGATCTATGGCCCAACCGAGCCTGCCCGCCATGGGCCGTATGGCGACACTTTCAGCGTACTGCGCGCTCGCGATGCTGTGACCACTTATCGCAGAACGGCCGAGCCGGACTCCAGCATGCGCGCAATAACGCCTCGCCGGGTGCTAGAGGCCCTGACAGCCAAATTGGGCACCAGCGCCAAACGCATGACGCACTAATGAGCCTGTTTCCGAAACCATACGCGGACCGAGTGGCTCGTCTGCGCGTCACAACAGGTTTTCTTTTGGCCCTTGCATTCGCGTGGTTTTCCCAGCCTGATGTTCGATCGCTCGCCTGGGGCCTTCCGCTTTCGTTGGTGGGATTGCTGCTGCGCGGCTGGGCGGCCGGGCACCTCGAGAAGAATATCCGGCTCGCCGATAGCGGTCCGTACGCCTTTGTACGCAATCCTCTATATATAGGAACTTTGCTGGTCGCCGCGGGCCTGCTGGTGGCGTCGCAGCGCTGGGTCCTAGCGTTTCTATTCGTCGCGATGTTCGGCCTGATCTACTTACCTGTCATTGAGTTGGAAGAGCAACACCTCAGCAACTTATTTCCCGAGTTTGCGCAGTACGCCAAACGAGTACCCGCTTTATGGCCTGCCTGGAGCGGTTCGACCGGCGCACATCGTTCTTTCCAGTGGAGCTTGTACGTCCGCAATCGCGAATACCAGGCTTTACTTGGGTTTCTAACCGGAACAGCGCTGCTGATCGCAAAAGTTATGGTACTTCCGTCGCGTTGAGATTACGTCCACCTATGCGATCCTAGTATTCTGAAACCATGTGCGGCATAGTCGGCTATATCGGGAACCGGAAAGCTGTTCCGATCATTCTGGACGGACTCCGGCGCTTAGAGTATCGAGGTTATGATTCGGCTGGCATCGCCGTTTTAAACGGAGACGAGCATCTGGCGGTGCGCCGCGCCTCCGGCAAACTGCGGAACCTGGAAGAAGCCATCCGGGTAAATCCTGTCGACGGGCCCTACGGTATCGGGCACACGCGGTGGGCCACGCATGGCCGTCCTACCGAAGAGAACGCTCATCCCCACCGGGATTGCACGGGCGATATCGTCGTGGTGCATAACGGCATTGTCGAGAATTACTTACAGCTCAAACACCAATTAGCACTAGAAGGCCACAAGTTCGTCACCGAGACGGACACCGAGGTGATCGCGCACTTGGTGGAGAAATATTACGAAGGGCACCTGGAAGAAGCCGTCCGCAAGGCCGTCAGAGACCTCACGGGCGTGTTCGCGCTGGGCATAATCGCCAGTTCCGATCCGAACAAGATCGTGGCGGCCCGGCAAGGTCCGCCGGTTGTGGTCGGGCTGGGAGACGGGGAATACTTCGTTGCTTCGGATGTCCCCGCGATCCTGAGCCATACGCGCGACATGTTCTTCCTGAACGATGGCGACCTGGCGGTGTTGACGGCGGAAGGCGTTCATCTGACCGATTTCAATGGCCGCGCCGTGAAGCGCCCCGTCACGCACATTCTCTGGGACCCCATCATGGCCGAGAAGGGCGGTTACAAGCATTTTATGCTCAAAGAAATCTTTGAGCAGCCGCGCTCGGTGCGCGATACCATGTTGGGCCGCGTAGGCCAGGAGTCGGGGCGCATTTTCCTGGATGAAATGGACATCGCGGCGCAGCAGTTCCGCGAATTCGACTCGGTCAAAATTGTCGCATGCGGCACCGCCTGGCATGCCGCTCTAGCCGGGAAGTTCATGATCGAGAAGCTGGCGCGCATCCCGGTGGAGGTGGACTACGGCAGCGAGTTTCGGTACCGCGATCCGATCGTTTCGGAAAAAACGCTGACCGTCGTCATCTCGCAATCGGGTGAAACCGCCGACACTTTGGCCGCGCAGCGCGAGGCCAAGCAGAAGCGCTCGAAAACGCTGGCCATTTGCAACGTGGTGGGATCGATGGTTACGCGGGAAGCCGCGGGTTCGCTGATGACGCATGCCGGTCCCGAGATCGGTGTGGCCGCCACCAAAACCTTTACCGCCCAGCTTACCGCCTTGTTCATTCTGGCCGCCTATCTGGGCCAGGTGCGCGAGACCCTGACGCCCGAAGAGTCGCACGAGCTGGTGCAGGAGCTGATCCGAATTCCCGGCAAGCTCGAAACCGTGCTCTCGCGCGATTCGGTTTACGACGAGCTGGTGAAAAAGTTGTTCCGGTCGCAGGATTTCCTCTATCTCGGGCGCGGCGTTCACTTCCCGATCGCGCTGGAAGGCGCCTTGAAGCTCAAGGAAATTTCCTATATCCATGCCGAAGGGTATCCGGCCGGCGAGATGAAACACGGCCCGAACGCCCTGATCGATGAGAATCTCCCCGTGGTCGTGCTCTGTACGCGCGACCGCAAGAGCGACGAGAGCCGCTTGCGTTATGAGAAGACGCTCTCCAACATTCAAGAGGTGAAGGCTCGCAGCGGTATCGTCATTGCGGTGGTATGCGACGACGATCAGGAAGAAGTGGCGAAATTGGCCGATCACCTGATCGTTGTTCCCCATAGCGATGAGCTGCTATTGCCGATTCTCGAGGTCGTTCCGCTGCAATTGCTGGCCTATCATATTGCGGTACGCCGAGGCTGCGATGTGGATCAGCCGCGCAATCTCGCCAAGAGCGTTACGGTCGAGTGAGGCAGGCGACTCACCAGCTTCACGTCGCGACACACGGGAAAGGGCTGTACGAGTTCACCGGCCAGATCGATGCTTGGCTGCGCGAACAGCAAGCGCACACGGGGTTACTGACTGTCTTTTGCCAGCACACATCGGCATCTTTGGTGATCCAGGAGAACGCAGACCCGGACGTGACCGCCGATCTGGCCGATTTTTTTAACCGCCTGGTCCCCGAAGATACGAGCCTGTACCGGCACACTGCGGAAGGCCCAGACGATATGACGTCGCACATTCGATCGGCTTTGACGCAGACCCAACTTTCAATCCCCATTCGAGGCGGCAAGCTCACGCTCGGCACGTGGCAGGGCGTGTATCTATTCGAGCACCGCGAGCGTCCGCATCGGCGCAGCGTGGTGCTACACCTGCTCACGGATTGAGGCCGATTCGAGTTTCTAAACGCAAAGGCAAATGACAGCGCCGCCGGACCCGTACTGCCGGCGCGCGCTGCTTCTCACCGAATCTTAGAGACCTCCAGCTCTCAGTTTGTTCAGCGGGCTCGGAGAAGACCATTCGCTTGGCCGCAGCAACCGATCCAAGCTGCCAGTTCTGTTCAATTTCGTGTTCTCCCGGCGGTCCCCATACGTCGTCGATGACGATCAGCAGACCGGGTTTCTGAAATTCTACACGCCGGCGGTGTGTAAAACCGCGGTAGCTGCATTCCGCTTCCAGAAAATCTACGGCAGGATCGCTGGTCCACGCAAGCAACCGGACGCGGGGATGGCCTCGCCAACCGAAGGGTCCGGCGGCCGTGGCTTGATCCAGGCAGTCAATGCGAATTGTGTTGTGCGCCGCGGTGGCTCGGAACCAATCGCGCCAGGCCGGCTCGCCGGTGTAGGTGTAGGTTCCTGGATCGGCGAGAATCTCTTCACCACCCGATCTTGCGACGATACTGAGCGCGTCCGCATGCGAGTGACCTGCCCGCCAGGGACCAAATGCGCCAGCGCTCACGATCACCTGATTTTGTTCCGCGACCATCGACGCAACTCCGGCGTCGGGGAACAAGCCCGAGTGTCTCGACGCCCTGCTAGCTCCGGGCGCCGCTCCGGTCCACCAAGCGGCTTGTGGACTGGCGTCTTGCCGAAGCACCGTCCAGTCATCCCGATGCAGCACAGCCGCGGCAGTGGCTAAGGTTGCAGGTCCGGCACGTTCAGTCGCGCCGAAAGGATGGAACAGCCTACCGCCATCGTCATCGCCGAGCAGCGGCAGCCTGCGCGCGGGGCCAAGCAAAGCATCCAGATAGTCGGCCATTCGCCTCGCCTTTTCGAGGTACGTTTGCTCGGGGCCCGAGAGGGCAGCATGCAGAAGAAACATGTCGAGCGCGTACACGTGGTAGTAACTCGACCGCTCGATATAACTGCCATCCTGATGTACCTGGCATTCCATCTGCTCTTTTACGATTCGCGCGCCGATGCGCCGCCACTGCCCGGCTTTCGGATGCGGCCTGAAAAACAGCCCCAGGGCGTGCAGTGCAAGAGCTTCGCCCAGCAGATGCGTGTTCGGAGAGAAGTAAATGGAGAGGTTGTTTTCGATGAAACAACCGTGCCGGAAGAGGTCAGTCAACCATCGTTGCCGCAAATCATCGGGCATTTCGACGCCCACCCAGTGATAAAGCCAGGTCCAGGAAAGGGCACGAAGGGCGACCTCTAGCGCGCTCGCCCAGTTCACTCCGCGGCCGAACGGATTCTGATCGGACCAACTCTCCAATTGCCGGTGAATTTCGTCGAGATTGCAGCGATCGCCGGTAAAAAGATATGCCTGTGCCAGCGTCACGAGGTGCTGGTGACGATTCAGCTCCCAGATACGCTTGTGATCTCCGGCGCGCTGTGCGTCGAGGTAAGGAATACGGCGAAAATACTCCAGCCCGGTCTCGATTCGGCGCGCGTAGTCGCGCCGCCAACGGATCTCACGGCCCGTGTCGACCTCCGCCCCGAGGAGCGGAAAACGATGCGACCGAATGCGGCCAGCCAGCTCGATTACCTCTTGCGCGAATTCGGAGCCGGCCAGCGATGCAGCCACAGCGCGCCCCTCCGGCGCCGGAAAGTACGGTGACCACGCCGGTCCTAGTCGTACTACTGGCGGATGCACAAGCAAACGAACGTTCGCTATTTCCTGCCGCGCGCGAAACGCAATTTCAGCGGGTGTTCGCAATCCGTTGTTTCCTGCACGCGCCGCTGAGAATAACCGGCAAGCCGGCGCACTCCTAAGCCATGTGTGGCATTGCCGGACAATTTCTCTGGCGTGGAACGGCCCAGCTTTCCGAAATCGGCGGAATGTGCGACCTCATGCGGCACCGCGGGCCCGATCATCAGGGCTTCCACGTCGAAGGCCGCTGTGCAATCGGCATGCGCCGCCTTAGCATCACCGACGTTGCAGGCGGGCAGCAACCCATGAGCAACGAAGACGGCACCGTCTGGACAGTTTTCAACGGAGAAATCTACAATCACAACGAGCTGCGCGCGGAGCTTACGGCTCGCGGACACAAGTTCAAGACCCGCTGCGATACCGAAGTCCTGGTCCATCTATACGAACAAGAGGGCGTAAACGGAATCGGCAAGCTCCGCGGCATGTTCGCCTATGCCATCTGGGATTCGCGCGCTAACACGCTTCTTCTCGTCCGCGACCGGCTCGGCAAAAAACCGCTGTATTACGCAGCCTTGCCGGACGGCCTGTATTTCGCGAGCGAGTTAAAAAGCTTGCGCCGCGCCGGGGTCCCAATGGACCTGGACCGCGAAGCGCTGCAACTATATTTTCTGCTGAACTTCATTCCCGATCCGTGGAGCCCATATCGCGCTATCCGGAAATTACCGGCTGGCGGCTGGATCCGGTACCGCGCCGACGGCCGTACCGAGGAAGGACGCTATTGGAAACTTCCCCGCCCTGCCGAACATCCAGAACCAGGCTTAAACGAGCGTAACGCGTGCGAACAATTAACGCGCACGTTCGATGACGCCGTTCGTGTCCGCCTCGCTGCCGATGTTCCCGTAGGCGCATTCCTCAGTGGCGGAATCGATTCCGGGTCAGTCGTGGCCTCCATGGCGCGTCAACTGGGCCGCGCGTTCAAGACGTTTTCGATCGGGTTCGACGAACCCGCCTTCAACGAGCTGCCGTTGGCGGCAGCCACCGCGCGCAAGTGGAATACCGATCACCACGAGATCATCGTCCGCCCGGACGCCGCTGCTCTTGCCCCCAAGCTGGTAGCGCATTTCGATGAGCCGTTCGGCGACTCCTCCGCGATCCCGACCTACGTGCTTTCCGAATTTGCTTCGCGGCATGTGAAGGTGGCGGTCAGCGGCGACGGCGGTGACGAACTGTTCGCCGGATACGATATCTTCCGCAAGATCCAACGATGGCGGAATCTGGACCGGGTGCCGCAGCGGCTTCGGCGCGCTATCTCGAAAGTTGCCGATGCTCTGCCCCACTCTGCCTATGGCAAGAATTACTTGCGCCTGATCAGCCGCTCTTCCCCGCTCGAGCGGTACTTCGAGAGTGATTCGCCGCAGTTCGTCTACGGTAGCCTTCTTGCTCCGGAGTGGGCCCCACCGGCGGACGCGGGTTTTCTCGCGCGCCAGCTCGCCCACTGTCTCCCTGGAAACGGCGCCGATGTCCTCACGCAGGCGCTTTACTTCGAGACTACAGCGCGTCTGACGGGCGACATGCTGGTGAAAGTGGATCGCATGTCCATGGCGCATTCGCTCGAAGTGAGATGCCCTTTGCTTGATCACCACCTAGTCGAGCTTGCGGCAGCCATCCCGCACGCCTGGAAAATCAGAAACGGCCGTGGCAAAGACATTTTTATCCGGGCGCTCGGTCATCGCCTTCCGCCCGAGATTCTCCGTCAGCCGAAGCGCGGGTTCGGCGTTCCGCTCGGCCGCTGGATGCGCGGGCAACTGCGAAATTTGCTGTGGGACCATCTCACCGGCGCCACTTTCTTAAACCGCGGGATCGTAACGCCGTCCTTCGTTCGCCACCTGCTTGCCGAACACGATCGGGGGCGCCGCGACCACTCCCACCGCCTTTGGAGCCTTCTGATGTTGGAGCTGTGGTTTAGCCAAGCGCACACGCAATCCTCCAAGCCGCAAGAAGAGATTTCCCTGGCCTTGACGGCCTAAAGCCGATGCTCGCACCGCTCATTTTCTGGACCGCCGTCGCGATCGTGGTTTACACGTATGCCGGTTACCCCGTCGTTCTATCGCTGTTGCGACGTGCTTTTCATCGCCCGGCGCGTCGAGCGCCTGTGTTCCCGTCCGTCACTTTGTTGATTCCCGCCTACAATGAGGCGGGCGTGATGGAGCGAAAAATGCGGAATAGCCTCGCGCTCGATTATCCCGTCGAACAACTCGAAATTTTAGTCGCATCAGATGGATCCGTTGACGGCACCGCGGCGATCGCAGAACGTTTCACTGAAGGCGGCCGTGTCCGCGTGCTTTCCTTCGCATACAATCGCGGCAAGATGGCAACCCTGAACGCAAGCGTGCCATACGCGCGCGGCGAAATCGTCGTGTTTTCGGACACGGCAGCCATTCTTCGTCCCGATGCGCTCAGGCGCTTGGTTGAGAGCTTCGCCGACCCTGCCGTCGGGGCCGTCAGCGGACGCTACGCCGTCATCAACCCTGGCGATGTCTCTAGCGGCGCGTCCGAAGATTTCTATTGGCGATACGAGACCCAGTTGAAAATCCTGGAGTCAGAGCTTGGCTCGACCCTAGGCGCTCACGGCCATTTGTACGCTATCCGGCGCGAGTTGTATCCCTATCCGCCGCCAAACACGATCAATGACGACTATGTCGTTCCGATTTCTGTGATTGCCAAAGGCTATAGAACCGTTTACGAGCCGGCGGCCCTCGTCTACGAAGAAGCGCGCGAAATGACGGGGTTCGGCCGCCGGATCCGAATTATGGCGGGCAACATCCAGCAGCTACGCGAGTTTCTGGGGCTCCTGCGCCCGTTTCGTCCGCTGCCTGTATTCTTTTTTGTTTCGCACAAGCTGATGCGGCTGCTGGTTCCGTTCGCGATGGTCACGGCGCTGATCTCGAACGTCGCGCTGCTCGGCACTCCGATTTGGACAGCGGTATTCGGAGCACAAGCGCTCTTTTATGCACTGGCGTTCTCGGGGCTCGTGTTCCGTCTGCGTCCGAAAGTACTCATGCTGCCGTTCTATTTTTCCATGATCAACGCCGCGGCGTTCTTCGGCCTGTACCATGCCTGCACCCGGCGCCGCAGCTTGGCCTGGGACTAGGCCCTGAGAGTTTCCGAAAGCTGCATCCACTTTCGTGTTTGACCGCTGGCGTTATCTCCGTGGATGTCGAGGATTATTTCCAGGTCGACGCATTTGCGCGCGTCATTCCTCGCGACCGCTGGAGCACGTATCCCAGCCGTGTGGAACAAAACACCGCGCGCATTCTGGACCTCTTCGAGGCCGTGAACGTCAAGGCGACGTTCTTTATCCTGGGTTGGGTGGCGGAGCGGTTTCCCCGCCTGGTTCAAGAAATCGTAGTGCGCGGGCATGAACCGGCCTGCCACTCCCACATGCATCGGCTGGTTTACGAGTTGACGCCCGCGGAATTTCGCGCGGACACGCTGCGGGCTAAGGACGCGGTAGAACAAGCAGCGGGCCAGCGCATTTGCGGATACCGTGCGCCCAGCTTTTCGATAACGCCGCGATCGACCTGGGCTTTAGACATCCTGGCTGAAGTCGGTTTTACCTACGACTCCAGCGTCTACCCCATTCGCCACGACCGCTACGGCTTCCCCGGCGCTCCGCGCTTTCCGTTTCGTTTGGAAACGCCCTCCGGTGAGCTGATGGAGTTTCCCTTAGCCACATTCCGCACGCGGCGCGGTCTTGTCCTTCCCGTTGCGGGCGGCGGCTATCTCAGAGTGCTCCCGCGCTGGTACACACGTGCGGGTATCCAGAAAGCCTGGCGCGAAGGCCTCACGGTGGTCAGTTACGTTCATCCTTGGGAACTCGACCCGGACCAGCCACGGTTGTCCGGCCCGCTAAAATCGCGGCTTCGCCACTACACCAGCCTCAGGAAAACCGAGGCCCGATTGCGGGCGCTGCTATCGCTCGGGTGGTTCACGAGTTTCCGCGGCAGCGGCTTGGCCAACACCGCGCCACGTCCCCTGCTGCAGATGGCGAGCACGGCTCCTGACCGCGCGCAACGGAACGTCGTCGCAACGCATTTCAATTCGGCTGCGACGGTGCGGCGTCCGCTAAGCTTATGACGCGCGATACACAAGCGGCCTGCTACTGGAATCGCGCCGCGCGCGATTTCGATGCAATCTACAGCGGAGACGGTAAGAACGCATTCACCCGCTTTCTCGATGTTCATCTTCGCGCCGACATGTACGACCGCTTTGAGTGGGTCCTGGCAAAGGCAGGCGATATGCGCGGAAAATCTGTGTGCGACATTGGCTGCGGATCCGGACGGTTCGTCACGGAATTCGCGCGGCGCGGCGCCGCATCGGTAGCCGGAGTGGATATCTCTCGCGAAATGCTGAGCATGGCGGGGTCGTTGGCCGAGCGCGGCGGCCTCGAACGGCAGTGTGATTTCGTCCTTAGCGACATCGCGGATTGGAACACCGACCGAACATTCGACTTGACCATTGCAATCGGGCTCTGGGATTACGTCGCTGACCCGCTCCAGCGATTGATCGCCATCCGTAAGCTGACGCGGTCGCGATTTCTGTCAGCTTGGCCGCGACTCTGGACCTGGCGCGCTCCCGTCCGCAAACTGCGCCTGCAACATCTGCGCGGCTGCCCGGTTTACTTCTACCGGCGGCCGCGAGTTGTGATGCTTCTCGAACGTTCCGGCTTCGAGGTCCAAGGTATTACAAGAATCGGCAAGCTCTTTTGCGTCGATGCTGTTCCAGCATCGTGTCCTGTGCGTTAAGTAGCGCTCGGCATCAGCGGCGCGAATCGGACACCACAGGCTCCGTGCCTCCGCGTGTACCGCCGAACACGTTGTGTCACGCCAACCACTCGCTCTTAGGCCATAAACAACGAAATGTCAATGACTTAGCTCCTGGATCGGTTCCTGCATCCTTATGGGGCATGAACAACAGAGGACAAGCGAGCAAGGCCATGAAGCTGTTGGCAATTCTGGCGGTGGCGTCGACCGAAGTCTATGCAGAAGAGACGGCGCGGCGCCTTGTAATCAGCATTCCCGACCGCAAACTCGCACTGATTGAAGATGGCCGCGTAGTGAAAGTATATCGGGTGGCGGTCGGCAAGCCCAGCACGCCGAGCCCACGCGGCACGTTTCACATCGTGAGCCATGTCCAGCATCCTACCTGGTATCAGCCTGGAAAGATCATTGGACCCGGTCCCGCGAATCCACTTGGCACCCGCTGGATGGGCCTCGGCTACAAAGGCTACGGAATTCACGGCACGAACATGCCGTTGTCCATCGGAAAGGCTGCCTCCCATGGCTGCATCCGCATGCGCAACCACGATGTCGAGGAACTGTTCAGTTTGGTGAAAGTCGGCGATCAGGTTGAGCTGACAGCCGAGATCGGTCCCGAACTAGCCCAGGCTTTTGGCGAGAATAAGTCGGGCATAGCAAGCACTGGAGCAATGACCGCCGCGGTGGCGGGTGCTGGAGATGGACAATGACGCCGTTCAGCCTATTGGGCGGATTCCCGGAAGCGGCCCTGGCGGTCGCGTCCGGCATGAGCTGCGCGCTCGTGCTGGCGTTCTTTCTGCTGAAGCTCATTTTGAGTCTAATGACACGCGAACAGTATAATGTTTCCGATGGCCCGCGTAGGGTTCGCGCTATTGTTTGGGTTGACGATGCTGGCCAGGGCGCAAGGCCAACCGCTCGCGAACGCGGCCCAGCCGCTGGCGGCCCGTATCTCCTCCCTGCTGCCGCGCCGCGCAACCGTTTCGCTCGATTTTCAAGTGCTGGCGCCGATCCAACCGGCCGAGTCGTCCCTCTTCCGCGCCACGCTTTCGGGCGAACTTCAGAAGGCGGGCCTGGCAGTCTCGGCGGCGACGCAGCCTGAAGCGCGTATCCGCGTTTCGCTGTCGGAGAACGCGCGCGGCCTTTTGTTGATCGCAGAGATCTGGAACGCTGACTCGCAGCGCGTTGCGATGCTCCCCTGGGGCTCGGCGATTCCATCGGAACCAAAACCGGCACTCCTGCTCTCCAGGCAGCGTATATGGGAGCAAACCGAACCGATCCTGGATTTCATGCTGCTCAATTCGGATTCCCAGTTGCTTGTTCTCGGCACCACCAATATCACGAGCTTCCGCGGCAGCCGAGGCAACTGGACCTCGGAGAGCCAGGCTTCGCTGCCGCTCGCGCGCCCGCTTCCTCGCGATCCGCGCGGCCGCTTGGAACTGGTAAACGGAGCACTTCAGATTTTTCTTCCGGGTACGACCTGCACCGGATCTCTGGCGCCGCAGCTCTCATTGTCCTGCACGGGGATGAGCGAGCCATTCCCAATCAATCCCCGCGATCCCGTACTACGAGTGCGCTGGACAGCCGATCGGAACACGCTCGAGTCGGATGCGCTCCACACAGCTTTTTACAACGCCGCCGCCGGACTGTTTGCGACTCCCGATGCGAAAATAGTCGATCGCGCCAATACTCCCGTTCTCACCGCCGAGCAGTGGGGCAGCGATCTTGCCGCCGTGGCGAGCCCGTGCTCGCCCGGCGACTTCGTCATCGCGGAACTCGGCCCCGGCGACGCACGAGGCGATCAAGTGCAGGTCTTCGAAGTCGTGAACGGCCAGCCCGCGGCGCGTAGTGAACCGCTGCCCCTTCCAGGCGCTGTGACCGCGCTCTGGCCGTCGGACGCGCAGGCGGCTCTCGTCTTACGCAACCCGACGACAGGAAACTATGAGGCTTCGCGCCTGGCTCTGTCTTGCGCTCAGTAGCATCTCGATCGCGTCAGTCAGCAGCGCTGCCCGCCCGCGCTATGGCGGCACGCTCACGCTGGATCTCTCCGGCACGTTCAATTCGCCAGAGGCCTCGGATCTGCCGCCGATTCTGTCACCATTGGTTGCCGAGACGCTGACCCGAATCAACGGGCGCGGCGAACTAGAACCTCGGCTCGCAAGCGCCTGGCAACCCGAGGCGGAGACCAAACGGTGGCGCATTTCCCTGCGAGCCAATGTATTTTTTCAAGATGGCCAGCCGCTCAATGCCGGTAACGTCGCTCCCGGGTTGCTTGACGAACTCAAAAAGCAGTTTGAAAATATTACGGTGCTGGCCGGCGGCCAGACTCTGGTCATCCAAGCCGACCACGCCTTGCCCGATCTTCCGCTGCAGCTCGCCAACCCGCGTTTTGCGATTACGCGCAAGAGCGAAAACAACCTGGTCATCGGAACGGGCCCTTTTCGTCTCTCCGGTTGGGAACCGCGCCGGCGCCTGACCCTGACGGCCTTCGACGACTACTGGGGCGGCCGGCCGTACCTTGATTCGATCGTCGTGAATCTGGCGTCCAGCGTCTCGTCAAACGCCGATCTATTCGATATCCCCTTCGCGTCGCCTCGTAGGATCGTGCCGGAAGGCCCACGAATTTGGGTGTCGCACCCGCGCGAACTGCTGGCGCTTGTCGCCGCGAGTGACATTCAGCCCGTCATATTGCAGGCTCTGGCGGCCTCGATCGATCGCGCGCCGATTGTCAATGTCCTTGCGCAGCGGCAAGGGCAAGCCGCGTTCGGCTTGCTTCCGCAGTGGCTGACCGGTTACGAGTTTCTTTTTCAGACCATGCCCGACCTCGCGCGCGCCCGCCAGCTTGCCGCACAAATCAAGCTCACCCCGGTGACCCTGGGGTATCCACCGGGAGATTCGTTCGCACGCGCGGTCGCCGAGCGCGTCGCTTTAAATGCGCATGACGCCGGAATCGCAATTCAGCCGACAGCAAACCAGAACGCAAACCTGCACCTGGTCCGCTGGCCCATCGAATCGGCCGACGCAGCGGCGGAACTGGCGCGCATTGCGGCCCTCCTCGGCGCGGCGGACCGCGTCAACGGCTTAGAAGCGAACAAGCCTGAGACATTGTACGAAGCGGAACGGGGTTTACTCGAAAGCAACCGCGTGATTCCGGTGGTGCACTTGCCGCTGGTCCTTGGTACGGCTCACCGCGTTCATTTCGATGGCTCGGCCACAGCGGACCAGCTGACGCCCAACCTCGCTGGATGTTGGGTGGACCGATGAGCTTCCGCGTCAAGACCTTCATCAGCATCGCAGCCACGGTGCTGCTGGCAGTTTGGGCCGTCGCGCTGGTCGTCTCCACATTGGTAACCGACTCGTTTGAGCGCCAGGATGCTGAACGTACGGGCGCTCTGGTCGCGCAGTTCCAGCGCGAATTCGACCGTCGCGGCCAGGACGTTGCCCGGCGCATTGACGCCATCGCCGCCTCCGACGCTGTGCAGAGAATCGCATTAAACCTGGCTGGGCCTCAGCCCGACACCAGCCGATTTGTCGACGAAGCCTACGCCCTGGCCCACGAACAGTCGCTGAGTTTCCTCGAACTTGTCGGGCCAGATGGGCGAATCATCAGCTCGGCCGAGTGGCCCGCGCGGTTCGGCTACGAAGAGTCCTGGCTGAAAGAACGGGTGGATTGGAAATCGCAAGGGGTGTTCTTGAAACGCGAAGATGTCAGCGACGGATCTTCGCTCGGCCTGGTAGCCGTACGCGCGGTGCCGGCCGGCGAAGGATGGCTGTATATTGCAGGCGGAGTGCAACTCGACCAGGAATTCCTGGATGCGCTCCCAGCCACACCAAACATGCGCGTCCAGCTTTACCGCGCGTTCGAGCCACCACCGCCCGGAGGCGGCTTGGGATCGAAACTCGCCGCCGATTTGATTGAGACCGTGCGCGCGCAACCGCGCCAGTTGACTCGGACCAGTACGGCAGCGAGCATTTCCGCCATTCCCCTGCTAGGCCGCGATAAGCAATTGCTCGCGATCCTGCTGGTCGAAAATTCGCGCGCCGAGCTGGCCGCTCTTAAGCGAAACATCCAAAGTACTGCGTGGAGCGTCGCCGGCGCCGGCGTCCTCCTCGGCCTTATTTTGAGTTTTTGGACCGCCAGCCGAATCACGCACCCGCTGCGGGCTCTGGCCGGCAGCGTCCGCCAGGTCGCTGGGGGCGATTGGAATACGCGAGCAGTGGCGGACTCAAAGGATGAGATCGGCCAACTGGCCCGGGATTTCAATCAAATGACCGAACAGCTCGCCCAGCAACGCGACCGTATGATCCAAGCCGAACGCGTGGCGGCCTGGCGCGAACTTGCCCGCCGCTTGGCGCACGAACTGAAAAATCCTCTGTTCCCGCTGCAGATCACCGTCGAAAACCTACAGCGCGCACGACAGGGAGGGGCCGAACAATTCGACGAGGTTTTCCGCGAAAGCACCTCCACGCTACTGGCCGAGCTCGATAACCTGAAGACCATCATCGGCCGGTTCAGCGATTTTGCGAAAATGCCCGCGCCCCATCTGGAGCCGACCGATATCAACCAGGCCGCCACCGACACGATCAAAGTATTCGATGCCCAGATTCACGCTCCCGGCCGTCCTCAGATTCAGGTCGAGATGCACTTGGACAACAACGCTGGATTAATTTCGGCCGATCCGGACCAGATCCGGCGCGCGCTGCGCAACCTGATTCTGAACGCACTGGATGCGATGCCCAATGGTGGAACACTGGCTATCGCGACACAGAATCTGGACGGCAGCGGCCGCGTGGCCATCGAAGTGGCCGATACCGGGCAAGGTCTTACGCCCGAGGAGTGTGAGCGGCTGTTCACTCCCTACTACACAACTAAGCAGCACGGTACCGGCCTCGGCCTCGCCATCGTCCAGTCCGTGGTGAGCGATCATAAGGGCACGATCAGTGTGCGGAGCCAGCAGGGACATGGCACAACCTTTAGAATCGAGCTGAATCGATGAGCAAACTTCTGCTGGTGGATGACGACGCAAATACCCTGGCCTCGCTGGCCCGCGCCTTCCGTCTCGCTGGTCATGAGGCCGTCGTTTGCGATAACGCAGATCGCGCGTTGGATCTCGCTAAATCTCAACGCTTCGACATGATCCTGTCCGACGTCGTCATGCCGGGTAAAGACGGACTGACGCTGCTCGCGGAATTGAAATCAGCGGGCGTCCAAACGCCGGTGGTGATGGTCTCCGGACAAGCCAACATAGAGATGGCCGTCCGCGCCACTCGCTTGGGCGCGATCGATTTCCTGGAGAAGCCGCTTTCCACCGAAAAGCTGCTGGTCACCGTCGAAAACACTGTAAAACTGGCGCGTTTGGAAGAGGAGAACCGCCGCCTGAAACAACGTGCCGGCCGCCACGAGCTGGTGTGGAAGTCGGCGGCGATGCAAACTGCAATGGCAAAGGTGGAACGCGTCGCGGCTAGCGAAACGCGTGTCTGCATCCTGGGCGAGACCGGAACCGGCAAAGAACTGGTCGCGCATACGCTGCATCAAAAAAGCCCCCGCCGCAATGGCCCCTTCATCACGCTCAATTGCGCCGCCGTACCCGGCGAGCTGATCGAATCCGAATTGTTCGGGCACGAAAAAGGCTCCTTCACTGGAGCCGCGACGCGCCACCTCGGCAAATTCGAGCAAGCGAGCGGCGGCACTCTTTTCTTGGACGAAATCGGAGACATGCCGGCCATCATGCAGGCCAAGCTGTTGCGGGTTCTCGAACAGAATGAAATCGAGCGTATCGGGGGTGACCAGCCTATCCCGGTCAACGTCCGCGTCATTGTCGCCACGCATCGCAATCTGGAAGAGCTGGTACGCCGCGGCGAGTTCCGCCAGGATCTCTACCACCGCATCTTTGTGTTTCCGGTCTCGCTGCCGAGGCTTCGCGATCGCAAGGAAGACATTCCGCTGCTGGTGGATTTCTTCGCCAGCAGCATCGCCGAGCAAAACGACTGGCCGGCGCGTGAAATAACCGCGGACGCTTACAGCGAGCTGGAGCGCTACTCCTGGCCTGGAAACGTTCGCGAGCTGCGCAACGTCGTCGAGCGTTTGCTTCTGCTATGTGAGGGCCGAGTCGACCGCAGCACGGTTCGGCTAGCGCTCCCGGCCGAACAGCCGTCGTCGCTATCGGGAAACGGAAGCCTGGCCGAGCGCATGGAAACGCACGAGCGCGAGGTGATTCTGGCCGAACTGAAGAAGCACAATTTCAAGATGACCGACACGGCTCGCGCCCTGGGCCTGGAACGCAGCCACCTCTACAAGAAATGCCAGCAGCTCGGTATTGAACACAAAGCCACCTCGGCTTGAACTCACCACTTAAGTACCGGAACCGCGCTGCTCCTGTGCTATCCTGCCGCGAGGAGAATTCCTAACCATGAGAGTTGGCGTCTTTACGGCCCTGTTGGCGCAGTTCTCGCTTCACCAGGTCCTGGACAAGCTGAAAAAGCTTGACATACGCACCGTTGAACTGGGCACCGGTAATTATCCGGGCGATCCGCATTGCAAACTCTCCCTGCTCAATGACCGAGCTGCTCTAAAAGATTTTAAGCAGAAGCTCGCGGACCAGGGATTCTCGATTAGCGCGCTCAGCTCGCATGGGAATCCGCTCCATCCGAATAGAGATATCGCCCGCGCCTATCAGGACGTGAGCCGCAAGACGGTGTTGCTGGCCGAGAAGCTCGAAGTTCCCGTCGTAATCGATTTCTCCGGCTGCCCGGGCGACGGCGATAAGGCGAAATTTCCGAACTGGGTCACTTGCCCATGGCCGCCCGAGTATCTCGATCTGCTCGCCTGGCAGTGGGAAAAGAAAGTGGCGCCCTACTGGATCAAACACGCGCAGTTTGCCAAAAATCATGGCGTGAAGATCGCAATCGAAATGCACCCCGGCTTCGTGGTTTACAGCCCGGAATCTTTATTGAAGCTGCGCTCCATCGCCGGCGACACCATCGGCTGCAATTACGATCCGAGCCATATGTTCTGGCAAGGCATTGACCCCATCAAAGCCATTCGCGTGCTGGGAGACTCTATTTTTCACGTCCACGCTAAAGACACCCAGATCTACGACTACAATCTCCCGAAATCCGGCGTGCTGGATACCAAAAAGTATACCGACGAGCGGAACCGCGCCTGGATCTTCCGCAGTGTTGGCTATGGCCACGCGTTCGGATGGTGGAAAGAATTCATTTCCACTCTGCGCATGTACGGTTACGACTACGCGCTCTCCATCGAGCACGAAGACAGCCTCATGTCACCGGACGAGGGGCTATCCAAAGCCGCCGCTTTTCTCAATCAGATTGTTATCAAGGAACAGCCCACCGCCCCGTGGTGGGTGTAGCTGGGACGCGAGAGGGTCAGCCGAGAATCTGTTTGGCAATTGTGAGCTTCTGCATGTTGCTCGTGCCTTCGTAGATGCGGCCTATTTTGGCGTCGCGATAGAGCTTCTCCACCGGATAATCCTTGGTGAATCCAACCCCGCCCAGGATCTCGACCGCGCGCGAGGCCGTATTCTCGCCCACCTGTGACGCGAAATACTTGGCCATAGCGGCTTCGGTGACGAACAGCAGTCCCGCATCGCGCATCCGGGCACCGTTGTACACCATGAGGCGCGCTGCTTCCACTTCGGTTGCCATCTGTGCCAGCTCGAACTGGACGCCTTGGAAATCGGCGATGGGCTTTCCGAACTGGCGCCGCTGTTTCGAATAGACGATGGCGTGGTTGAGCGCACCCTGGGCCAAGCCGACCATTTGAGAGCCGATCGCGATGCGTCCTTCGTTGAGCGTCTCGATAGCGATCTTATATCCTTTGCCAACTTCCCCAACGATATTAGCGGCGGGCACCCGGCAGTCGTCGAGAATCAGCTCGCAGGTGGACGAGGCGCGAATCCCTAGCTTGTCCTCTTTCTTGCCCACCTGGAATCCGGCGAAACCACGCTCCACCAGAAAACAGGTGATCCCGCGGTGGCCCGCTTCGGGCTTGGCGTTTGCGAATACGAAGTACAGACCCGCCTCTCCGGCATTCGTAATCCAGAGTTTGCGACCGGTCAGAACGAAGGAATCGCCTTGCCGGCTGGCGCGCGTCGAGAGCGCGAAAGCGTCGGAACCTGAGCCGGCTTCCGATAAAGCGAACGAAGCCACTGTCTCGCGGGCTAGCTGCGGCAGATACCGCCGCTTGAGTTCGTCGTTTCCCCAGCGGATAAGAATGTTATTGGCAATCGTGTTTTGAACATCCACAATCACGGCCGCCGAAGGATCCACCTCGGCTAACGCTTCCACCGCCAGAACGCACTGGAAGAAGTTTCCACCCTGACCGCCGAACTCCTCGGGAATCTCGATGCCCATCAGCCCGAGTTCGAACATCTCCTTGAGAAGATCCTTTCGGAACACGCCGGCTTCATCCATTTCACGGACATGCGGGCCGATACGCTCCTTCGCAAAACGGCGGATGGTGCTCTGGAACATCTTCTCTTCTTCGCTCAAAACCGTGAGCGGTTGGACGGACAGAGGAACCGTGTGAGTAGCAGTGGGCATGGCTTTGATTTCTTTCTCCAGTCTACTACCGGAGAAAATTATTGACACTAACACACGTTACAGGGTGTATAATCGCCAGCCAGAGGAAATGCAATGCGAACTTGGTTGATTGCGGGGCTGATCGCCATGGCAGTCGCGCTCGGGGCGTTTCAGCTATTACCTCATTGCACCGCGGTGGATCCTGACAGCGGCAAGAAAGGCGACACGATTACCGCCAAGGGCGAGCACCTGGGAAAAAATGGTGTCGGCGAACTGTATTTGACAGACGGCAAGAACGATACCAAGGTGGATATCGCTAACCAGTCGGATAGCGAGATTAAGTTCACGATTCCCGAGATGAAGGCCGGGAGGTATCATCTGCTGATCTTGACCGCGGATAAGGCCAGCTTAATCGACCAGCCGGTCGTGGTCACGGTGCAGTAAGTCCTTCCCGGTTATTCGGCAGCAACATGTAAGTGACGACTCCGATGGCGGCCAGACGCTTTTCGGCGTCGAAAATGTCGACGCGGCTGACGAATAGTGTTTTGCCTGCGCGCAGCGCATAGACCCGCGCGATCACCTTGGTGACGGCGATAGGGCGCAGATAATTGATCTTCAGTTCGGTGGTCGTCCCGTTGTGCTTGCCTCGATAGGCGTGCAGCAAGGCATGCCAGGCGGCTTCATCCGCTATGGAGGCGATCACGCCACCGTGCAACACGCCCTGGCTGTTCACGTATTCCGGCCGCAGAGGGCACGCGATGGTCACACCGTCCTTGTGTTTGCGTAGTACCTGGATCGCCAGAGTGTCTTCGAAAGCCATCGAGAGTAGGATAATCGCGAACCGCTAGCGCTGGGGCAAAGAGATCGTGATGTTGCGATAGCGCAGGCCGCCGGTGTGGTCCCCTTGCAGATAAATAGGACCGGGGTCGGCTTCATGGCTGTCGAGCGCGCCGCCCGTGATGCCGGGGATTTCCTGCTGGTCGATAATCTTGACACCGTCACGGATCACGGTCACGGTCCGGCCGACCAGCGTCACGTCGTAGCTTTCCCATTCACCCGGACGTTTCGGCAGTTCGGCCGCCGGAGCGATAAAACCGTAAATCGAACCTATCCTGTGGAATTGATCGTTCTTGGCCGGCGGTTCGTATTCTACTTGAACTTCGTAGCGGCCACGTAAGTAAACGCCGCTGTTTCCGCCCGGCGGGCAGTTGTATTCGATGTGTAACTTGAAATCATCGAACTTGCGGGTGGTGCGGATGTTCGCGCCGCCTTTCTCATTGCGCAACTCGCCGTTCTGGGCGGACCAATAGGTTTTCGAAGGGTCGTCAACCTCCCAACCCGCCAGGTCCTTTCCGTCGAACAGCGGCTCTGGAGTGCCCCAGGCAGCGGGCGCAGCCCGCTTCAAAGCTGGCGCTGATGCGCCCGAGACTTGGACGTCGCCGTCGTTGCCGCGTAAGTGCCCAACGAGCTTGTGGCCGGTGGCCGTGAGATCCCACGCACCCTCGCTGGAGGTGAACGTCAGATGCGATCCTGCGGCTTTGACATCTTTCGCCGGATGAACGCTACCGGTACGGCCGACCACGCGCACCACTCCGCTGGGTCCCTCTTCGGCGAATTCCATCCAGTCGGGATAGCTCTCCTGATCGCGCGTCATGGTGAGGTCCCAGCGTCCGCTGAACGGCGAAGCCCCGGACGCGGCTAGCGCTGGAACGTTAAAGCAGATGAAGAAGACCCCAGCCAATCCCAGAAACTTCATCGCTCAGGCCAGATCCTCGGCGCGAATCGGGAGGCGGCGAACACGTTTGCCCGTCGCGGCGAAAATCGCATTAGCGACGGCCGGAGCAATAGCAGGCGTGCTGGCTTCCCCAATGCCGCCTGGGGCGTTCTTGCTAGGAATTATGTGTACTTCGATCGCGGGCATTTCTTCCATGCGCAGAACGTCGTACTGATGGAAATTCTGCTGCTGGACGCGTCCATGCTCGATCGTGATGCCGCCCTTTAATGCAGCCGAGAGCCCAAATACCATGCCGCTCCGAATTTGCTGGTCGATGCCGGACGGGTTCACCGGCTGGCCGCAATCCACCGCGCAAACCACCCGGTGAACACGCAACTTTCCACGCTCCACCGAGACTTCGGCCACCTGCGCGTTGAAGCTTCCGATGTTGTTCGCGACGGCAATACCACGGGCCCGCCCGGCGGCAAGCGGCTTACCCCATCCGGCCTTTTCGGCGGCAAGTTCCACGGCGGCGCGTAGCCTCGGCGCGCCAGAGAGAAGCCGCAGTCGCAGCTCTAACGGGTCTTTTCCACCGGCGTGAGCAACTTCATCGATAAACGACTCGGCAAAGAATGTGTTTTGCGAGTAGCCGACCGAGCGCCAGTAGCTGACCGGAATCCCGGGATCGAGCGCGTGATAATCCACCAGCATGTTGGGAATGCCGTACAGCAGATCCACGACGCCTTCAACCGCCGTCTGAGCAATGCCGTTCCTCATCCCGCCGAAAGGTGGGCAGATCAATCGCGCGTGCAGCGCAACTGGCCAACCCTGATCGTCCAGACCCGCCAGGAAGCGCCCGTACGCAGCCGGGCGGTAGAAGTCTTGCTGTAAATCATCCTCGCGCGACCAAGTGACCTGAACTGGCACACCGGCGGCTTTGGAAACCTCGACCGCTTCGGCAACATAGTCAGCCCGCGCGCGCCGGCCGAAGCCGCCGCCCATGAACTCGCTGTGGACCTGGATCTTTTCCGGAGGCAGGCCGGTGACTTGCGCCGCTGCTTCTTCGGCCGCGCTCTGGCCCTGAGTCGACGCCCACACATCGCAACCATCCGGCCGGACGTGCGCCACGCAATTGAGCGGCTCCATGGGCGCATGGGCCAGGAAAGGCGTTTCGTAAGCGGCCTCGATCTTCTTGGACGCCGATGCGAGCGCGGCTGCCGCATCGCCATTTTTGCGCGCCACCGCGCCGGGTTTCTGCGCGTGTTCGGCGAAATCCTTACTGATGCCAGCGCTACTGACCGCAGCCACCGGCCCTTCGTCCCACTGCACCTTAAGAACACGGCGGCCTTCCATGGCGGCCCAAGTGTTGTCCGCCAGGACCGCGACCCCGTTCGATATTTGCAAGACGTTCTTGACACCGGGGATGGCCTTGCTCTTGCTGGCGTCGAATCCGGCGACCTTACCGCCGAAAACCGGGCAGCGCTGGACGACGGCGTGCTGCATCCCGGGAACGCGCACGTCAAGACCGAATACCGTGCGTCCATTGACCTTCTCGCGCGTATCCAAGCGTTTGGTCGGCCGCCCGATCAAACGAAACAGACTGGGATCCTTGAGCGCGATATTAGATGGTGCCGGAAGCTTCGCGGCGGCGTCCGCGAGACTGCCATAGCTAAGCCGGGCGTTAGTGTCGGTGTTGATTACGGCGCTGTTCTCCGCGCGGCACTTCGTCTTATCGACTCCCCATTGTTGGGCAGCGGCCTGGACCAGCATCTCACGCGCGGTCGCCCCTGCCTTACGTAATGTGACCCAGGAACTCCGGATGCTCAGGCTGCCGAACACGCCCTGATAGGGACCATATTCCTTGCTCACGCCGGGGAATTCGGTGCGAATCTTGTTCCAGTCGCACTCCAGTTCTTCGGCGAGAAGGAGGGATAGCGATGTGACCGTGCCTTGGCCCATTTCGGCCTTGTGGATAAACAGCGTGACCGTGTCGTCAGCGGCGACGTGGACATAGGCGTTCAGCTTGGAGCCGTTCGTATCGGCCCTGGACGACTCCGGCAGACAAAAGCTAACCAGCAGTCCGCCGGCTGTGGCCGCACCGGCCTTGAGGAAACCCCGCCGATTTACGTGGGTCGTCATTTGGAGCCTCCCTCGACCCGCGCGATTTCCGCGGCGCGGTGAATGGCCGATCGGATCGTGTCGTAAGTGCCGCAGCGGCAGATATTGCCATGCATGGCCTCGTCGATATCGGCGTCGGTGGGATGCGCGGTCTTCGCCAACAGAGCGGCGGCCGTCATGATCTGGCCCGACTGGCAGTAGCCGCACTGCGGGACATCGCCTTCGATCCAGGCCGTTTGAATGGGATGGCTGGCGTTGGCGGACAAGCCCTCGATGGTCACTACGGACTTTCCAGAGACCGAGGAAACAGGCGTGACGCATGAACGTACGGCCTGCCCATTGATGTGGACCGTGCAGGCTCCGCATAGTGACATGCCGCAGCCGAACTTCGTTCCGGTCAGCCCGAGTGTATCGCGCAGAACCCACAGCAGCGGCATAGCGGGGGGCGCGTCGACGGTCTGGGTCTTACCGTTGAGATTGAATTTGACTACTGCCATAAGTGCTCCTCCTTTGGCCGCGTCATCCGAAAGTATACAGCGTTCCGCTGGGCGCCTGCGCCCGGACAACTTTCGCTACACTGAGGTCGCGCTAGTCCGATATGAACTGGAGCCAACAACCGCACCGGCGCTGGAACCCGCTAACTCGCCAGTGGATCCTGGTTTCCCCGCAAAGAACGCAGCGGCCCTGGTTGGGCGAGCTGGAAAATACACCGCGGCCTTGCAGAGTGGAATACGATCCGGACTGCTACCTCTGCCCCGGGAACACCCGGGCGGGTGGCGCTCGCAACCCGCAGTATCGTTCGACCTTCGTTTTCGATAACGACTATGCTGCGCTGCTGCCTGATACGCCGGACGCCGAGTTCGACCAGGCCGGTTTGCTGAGAGCGCAATCCGAGAAAGGCATCTGCCGGGTTTTGTGTTTTTCGCCGAATCATAGTCTGACTCTGGCGCGCATGGAAATGGGCGAAATCCGTACCGTCGTCGATGCGTGGTGCGAGCAGTATGCTGACCTTGGATCCAAACCCTTTATCTCCTCGGTGCAGATTTTTGAAAATCGTGGCGAAATGATGGGCGCGAGCAATCCCCATCCGCATTGCCAGATTTGGGCCGATGAGCGACTGCCAAACGAATTAGCAGCCGAGCAGCTGTCGCTGCAGGACCACCGGGTGGCCAAGACTTCGTGCCTGCTCTGCGACTATTTGAAACTGGAACTCGCTTCCGCCGAGCGCCTGGTGTGCCAGAACGATGGCTTCGCCGCGGTAGTGCCGTTCTGGGCTGTTTGGCCGTTCGAGGCGTTGATCGTTTCCAAGCAGCATCTCACCGGCATCGACCAATTAGACGGGAAGGCGCGCGACGCTTTCGCCGATATACTCAAGCGCCTGACGACGCGCGGCGACAACCTATTTCAGGCCCCGTTTCCTTACACCATGGGCATCCATCAGCGCCCCACCGACGGCGCGGAGCACCTCGAGTGGCATTTGCATCTCCACTGGTATCCACCGCTGCTGCGTTCCGCGACCGTGAGAAAGTTCATGGTCGGATATGAGCTGCTGGGGATGCCGCAACGCGACATCACCCCGGAATCGGCAGCCGAACGCCTGAGGAGCCTACCCGAGCTGCATTATCTTAGCGGCGCGCGGTAGTTGGCCGCCCGTGTATGAGGTATCTCGCCCAGCCGTTGCACGTCGATTCCCGCTATGATGACCGGTAATGAAAAGTACGCGCCGGGAATGGTTCGGTTTCGCCGCCGCTGCTGTTTGTTCGGCGCAGCCGGGTTCCGATGAACAGCGGCAGCGAATCGCGAAGATCGTCCATTCTTTCGGAGAACAGGGGATTCACCGAACTGGCACCGAAGTGGACCGAATCTCCGGCGACTGGCTCATGGATCAGGTGCGCGAGGCCGGGCTAAAGCCTGCGCGAGAGATCTTCGACCTCAGCCGGATCGACCCGATCTCGGGAAACCTGAGCGCTTCTGGCCGCATCACCGATGGCCTGCCGCTGTTCGATGGCGGCTTCACGGGTCCCGAAGGCGTTCGCGGGCGGATAGGGCCATTGGAGAGCGATGCTGAAATCGGCCTCGCGGAAGCTGCGCCCAACACAGCGGGTGCCGGCGCTTTGGGCGAGGCGCGCCGACAGAACCGGCATCGCGCAATTGTTCTCATCACGAACGGCGGCCGCCCGGGGCTCTGCCCGAATAACGCCGACAGCTTTCTTCAGCCATTCGGTCCACCGGTGCTCCAGGTGTCCAGCGAGGACAAACCCAGGCTCGACGAGTTGGCCCGCGGACACTCTGAGGTTGCCGTCGTCGCGCATGTGAAGCGCACGCCCGCCGAAGCATTCAACGTGATCTCGAGCATATCGGGTTCAGATCGGTCGCTGCCCCCGCTGGTTATCATGACGCCGCGCAGCGGATGGTGGACCTGCGCGAGCGAGCGCGGCGGCGGGATTGCCTGCTGGCTGGAACTGATGCGGTCCATGCGCGACGCACGGCCCGCCCGTGACGTGCTCTTCGTTGCTTCCAGCGGACACGAGTTGGGCCAGCATGGAATCGAGATCTATGCCGAACGCCGGCCCGCGCTGATCAAGCACAGTCGGGCCTGGATTCATTTCGGCGCGAATATCGGGGCGGCACAGGATCCGGGCAATAGCATTCAGGCCTCCGACAACGAGATGGAAGCGCTTCTGTCGAATGCCATGCAATCGGCCGGCTTGCGAGTCGACCGCCGAGTTGCGCGCGGCACTGTTCCTGCGGGCGAGGCGGGAGTGGTACACCGCGGCGGCGGCCGTTACATGTCCATCATTGGCAGGAACGCCCTGTTTCACAATCCAGCCGATCGGGGGCCGGAAGCGGTCGATGTTGCGGCCGTCGCCCGGTTCGCAAATGTGTTCCGCGAGATCGCCAATCAGCTCGCCGCCGCTTGACGCACAGTGTTGGGCGCTGCGGCGCAAGGTCGGCTGCCCAATCTGGGGCAAATTGCACAATCCTAGCGACATTCTGTACACAGCGCGTGCTTAACGGGCTGGTCCTCAAACTGCATTGCCGGTTCGGGAGAAAACTGCCATGCTGCCGTTCCGCAGAATCCTGCTTCCAGTCGACTATTCCGAACCTTGCCGTGCCGTCGTTCCGTATGTGCATGACATGCTTCGGCGGTTCAATGCGGAACTAACGCTGGTGCATGCGTACGGTCCCGCCGCGGCCGCGATCCTAGCGGGCAGCCAAGAGCAGCTGGTCGATCCGGACTTCCCGGAACAGGTGCGGGCAGCCGAAGAGGAGCGGCTGCACCTTTTTGCTCAGCACATGTTCGCCGGCCGTCATGCGGAGCTAATCGCGGAACTCGGTGAACCCGGCTCAGTGATCCATAAGATCGCGGAGCAGCAGGAGGCCGATTTGGTCATGCTGGCCACGCATGGCTACGGCCCGCTTCGGCGATTTCTGCTCGGCTCCGTGACGTCGAAAATCCTGCACGATGCGACGACACCAGTCTGGACCGGAATCGGAGCCGCTTTGGCCGATCACGCGCCTGATCTTCCTTACCGTTCGATCCTGGTCGCTTTGTCCGATACAAATGAGGCTGAAGCGGTGCTGCGGGGCGCCATTGCGCTGGCGCGGGTCTATGGCGCCAATCTGTCGTTGGTCCATATGATCCAGACGCCGATCGTCGCGCACGTCGACTTTCATGATTACAGTCAGGAACTCACCGCGGATGCACACGCGCGCCTGCGCGAGCTAATGACGAGATTCGATCTCGACGCGCCCGCGAGCGTAATCGACGGTCCCGTGGCCGAGGGAGTGCAAAACGAAGTGCTGCGGCGCAGAGCGGACCTGGTGATCACGGGCCGCGGCCACTCGCAAGGCGCGATCAGCAAGATGTGGTCGCACCTCTACTCTATCGTGCGTGAATGTCCCAGCCCCGTCCTGAGCATCTGATCCTCTGTGTGCCTGAATCCCGCTTGCATCGACCCGACCTCACGGATTTCTTCGACGCCTTCCTAGTGATCAATTATGGCCGGCTCTACTCTGGCGGTTCGTGCCTGCTGGCGGAAACTCGCGCGGCGTGGGAGCGCAGATTGCGGCAATAGTAAAATGAACATCTGGCTGCGCACGCCGTCATGCAGTTAATTAAGTCCTTCTCTCTTTCTGCTGCACTTTTTTGCAGCCTGGTTCACGCGCAAAATGTCTTCACCATTGCAGGCATCCCATACACCCACCGGAACAGCGTCGACGGTCAACCGGCGTTGAACGCGCCGCTCGGCTCGGTTTACGGACTGTTGGTCGACAAGGGCACTGGCCGGCTGCTCCTTCATGACGAGTTCTTGGTGCTGCGGCTCGAGCCAGACAATTCACTTTTGGCGGTAGCCGGCATCGGGCCGCAATTAAACGTGTTGACGCAGTTGCTCGTTCGTCCGTCAACCAACGGATCGCCTTCCACGGTGCCTGCCAGCACCCTGCAGCCCGGCGTGTTGCGTGGCATGGCTCAGGACAGAACGGGCGCGCTGTACCTATCAGATGCAGCGTTCGGATCCGTCTACCGCATTGGACTGGACGGCGTAGTAAGTGTCTTCGCGGGCGGGGGCACTGAGACCACTAGCGACGGTGGACCTGCAACCGAGGCTGCTCTGGCCTCACCGCGCGGCCTGGTGTTCGATTCACAAGGTAATCTCGACATCGCGGAGGTGTTTTGCAATTGCATCCGGCAGGTGTCGCCCGGCGGCATCATTTCCACCTTGTACACGGCGCCACGTTCTACGGTTTCAGGCCGTGTGCCAAATATCGAGGGACTCGCGATCGACGCTCAAGACAACCTGTACTTTACTGAATGGTTTGGCAACGTTGTCATGAAAGTTGCGCCGAATGGCACGGCTACCAACATCGCGGGCACAGGCTCGCCCGGGTTCAGCGGCGACGGAGGACCCGCGGCTTCCGCTGAGCTGAACGGGCCTAGCGGCGTGACTCTGGATTCCAACGGCAATATTTTGGTCGCTGACACGAGGAATCACCGGATTCGTAAGATTACGCCGGACGGAACAATTACAACCATCGCCGGCACCGGCACGTGTGGCTTCTCGGGAGACGGCGGCCCAGCCTTGGCCGCTGAGCTTTGCTTGCCTGCGCAAGTGCTGTTCGACAGTTCCGGCAACCTGCTGATCTCCGATTACGGCAACCGGCGGGTACGCGCGATTGCGCCGGACAGCACGATTGTCACCCTGGCCGGCAGCGGTGCAATCGATAAGAACTTAGGCAATCCAGGCTCGAGCGGCGATGGCGGACCCGAGATCCACGCCACGTTCGCGCTCATCGGCCGCGCCGTCTTCGACAAATCCGGCAACCTTTTCGTCAGCGATGCCCAGGCGAACAATATCCGCAAAATCTCAGCGGATGGGACAGTGAGTACGATCGCCGGCACGGGGCAATCTGGCTACAGCGGAGATGGAGGTCCCGCTCTTCAAGCGCAGCTCCTCCGGCCGGGACCGGTATCTGTCGGTCCCGACGGCGCTCTATACGTCATTACCGGCGACAGCCGCGTCCGCAAGATCACGCCGGACGGCATTATCCATCTGGTCGCCGGGACCGGCACGGGAACGGGCCTAGTCCGCGATCAAGGAGACGGTGGGCCGGCGGTGCAAGCGACCCTAAACGAGCCCGGTGCGGTCGCCTTCGACCAGCAGGGCAACATCTACATTGCCGACACATCCAACGCGCGCATACGGAAGATCGATTCCAATGGGATCATCAACACCATAGGCCCCGTCGGCCAACAAGGCGCGGATTACTACAACTCCGTCGCGGTCGACCCGCACGGAACCGTTTATGTGGCCTGGACCCACGCGCTGGCGGCGGACGTCTATTCGACAGTGAATCGCATCAATTCTGACGGGTCTTTTACGCGAGTTGCCGGTGTAGGCTCCTGCGCGAGGAACTCCGGCCAGTTCCCAGACGATGGCGTTGCCGCCACCCAGGCACACCTGTGCGCCGTAACGTCGATGACCATGGGCCCGGACGGCCTGTTGTACTTGTCTGAGGGAGTCTATTCAATCGTGCTGCGCATCAATACCGATGCCACCATACAGCGCATGGCAGGCAACACGGCCGCGATCTATCCGGGCGACGGTGGATCGGCGATCGATGCCAGCCTGCACGGTACGGTCACGTTTTCGCCAGAAGCGGTTACATTCGACCCCACAGGAGCAATGTTCGTTCCTCAACCCGGCCTGAACCTCATAAGGAAGGTGACCAGCACGTCCTATGCTCCGCGCGTCATGCCGGATCGCATCGATGCGGCCGGCCCAATAGTCCAGACGCTGACTGTTTCGGCCAATTTCGCCGAGCCATTCCCTTATCAAGTGCGTGTTTCCACAGACGATGGCGGATCGTGGGTTGAGACAAATCGCACAACGGGCATCACGGGAGAGTCACTCACTGTGACGATTCACGCGGACCGTCTCGGGCATGGCACTCACCACGGCACGCTTGCCGTTCTCGTTTTTGTGCCCGTCGGCGCGCCACCTATTGAAGTGGATGTGCCAATTTCCGTGACACTGCCCTAGACACGACCGCGCCGCATCGGAAACTCAGCGCGAATGGCCGGAATCCCGGCTCGTCGCGATCCTCTGGTTTGCGCTCCTGCCGGCCGCGGCCGATGACTCGCCCAGTCTTAAAACACGCTATTCAGCCCTGCGAGCAGACGGGAATATTTAGTCCCAACAGCTGGTATGTCGCTCAGAGGTGTTTCACCCGGCCTGCGAACGGAGAACTGATTTATGCAAACCGCCAAACCTGCAATTTGTATCTTCACAACTGCTGTTGTACTGCTAAGCCTCGGGTCGACGACAATCGCCGGCCAGAGCCCCTCTGACACGGCCACACCCATTAAACATCTGGTCGTAATTTTTCAGGAAAACGTCTCGTTCGATCACTACTTCGCAACTTATCCGAATGCGGCAAATCCGGGCGGCGAACCGCTATTCTTTGCGCGAGAGGGACGCCGAGGCAAGACCAGTGTCAACGGGCTGAGCGGACCGTTGCTGACAGCCAATCCGAATTCAGTCCAGCCCTTCCGCCTCGACCGCTCCCAAGCGATTCTCTGCGATCAGAGCCACGATTACACCGCTGAGCAGAAAGCGATGGACGGCGGGTTGATGGACAAATTTGTGGAATTGAACGGCGGGACCCCGCAGGGCGGTTGCAACGATGTCGGCGCCGGCAAGGGTTTGGTGATGGGCTACTACGATGGGAACACCGTCACAGCGGTCTGGAATTACGCGCAACATTTTGCCATGAGCGACAGTTTCTTCAGCACTAATTTCGGCCCTTCCACTCTCGGCCACCTGAACCTTGTTTCGGGTCAGACCAACGGCGCGACGATCGTGCATGACTCCGGAAATGCAAGTTCCGCCGTAATCGACGGCACGGTTATCGGCGATATTCGGCCAGCCTTCGACGACTGCATCCCCGCGGGCGCGAACACCATCTCGATGCGGGGGTCGAACATCGGAGATCTCCTCAATCGAAAAGGAATCACCTGGGGTTGGTTCCAGGGAGGATTTGCTCCGAGCTCCCGCAATGCCGACGCGAGCGCAGTCTGCGCCACGAAACATAGCCAGTTCGACGGGACTGCGTCGCAAGCCGACTACGTTTCCAACCACAACCCGTTCCAGTTTTATCAGTCCACCTCCAACCCGCACCACCTGCCTGCCACGTCCGCCAAGATGATCGGCCAGCAGGATCAGGCCAATCACCAATACGACATCGCCGACTTCTTCAACGCACTGAACGCGGGAATCCTGCCGGCTGTGACTTTCTTGAAAGCTCCGTCTTATCAGGATGGCCACGCTCAATATTCGAATCCCCTCGACGAGCAGGCATATCTCGTCAATACCATCAACGCTCTCGAGCAATCGCCGTTTTGGGATAGCACCGCGGTAATCATCGCGTACGACGATTCGGACGGCTGGTACGATCACGTGATGCCGCCGATCGTCATGCCTTCTGTTTCACCGGCGGATGCGCTGAGCGGCCCAGGTATGTGCGGAAATAGCGCAGAGTTTTCAGGACCGGGGGGGCGCTGCGGTTACGGCCAGCGTTTACCGCTGTTGTTGATTTCACCCTTCGCCGCCGCCAATTTCGTGGATCATTCGCTCACGGATCAGACTTCGATTCTACGTCTCATCGAAGATAACTGGAACTTGGGACCAATCGGCGGCTCTTCGTTCGACGCGATGGCCGGCTCGTTGTGGAACCTGTTTGAGTTCGACGCCGCGAGCGACGGGCGCAAACTGTTCCTGGACCCATCCACAGGCGAACCCTTGTAGACGTCAGAGTACCTAGCCCCGCCGCGCACGTGCGCTGCCGCGAGCAACACTTTTCCCGCCTGCCGACGATTTGTGTTAGGCTAATCGTCATCGAATGGCGACAACGAACTTCGATGACGATTTGGCCGACCGCGATCTCTATTCCGGCCTGATTCGCCTGCATGTCCTGCACCATGCCGCCGAAGAGCCCATCTTCGGCCTCGGCATGGCCGAGGAACTCGCCCGGCACGGCTATCGCATCAGCCCCGGAACTCTATATCCCCTGCTGCACAGCCTCGAAAAGAAAGGTTATCTGCGCTCGTCCGAGCGTCGTAATGGCAAATCCCTGCGAAAAATATACCGCGCGACTCCGCGAGGCAAGAAAGCCCTGCTGGCAGCCAAAGGCAAGGTCCGCGAGCTATTTCGCGAACTAATCGAGGGCAAATGAATAAACCTGCCGCGATTGGTGCCGTCCTGCTGGTGACGATCTGCGCCGCGCTTCGATCTCAACCGGCCCAGCCGGAGGCGCCGTTGAATATCAGCCAAGCCGTAGACCTGGCGTTGCGAAACTACCCATCCATCCGCGTTACGCAGGAACAAATGAACGCGGCTGCGGCGGGCATCCGCCTGGCCCAGACTGCGTATCTCCCGCGTATCGACGCGCTGGCCCAAGTGAACCGGGCTACGCGTAATACGTTTTTCGGTCTGCTGCTCCCGCAAAGCGTCATCGCCAACGTGGATGGGGTTCCGGCTAACGATTTCGGCACGGTCTGGGACAGCGGCGCGGGCATCCTGGTCACGTGGCAGCCGTTCGATTTTGGATTGCGGGCCGCGAACGTTGCGGCAGCCGCGGCGGCGCGTGAACATGCCCAAGCCACAGTCAACAGCACGCGTTACGACGTCTCTGTGGCAACGGCAGACGCCTTTTTGACGCTGGTGGCGGCGGAGCAGACAGCACAAGCCGCGCAGGCCGCCGTAGATAGTTGGCAGGTCCTGCTGCGAACCATTCATGCGCAGGTAGCCGCGCAACTACGGCCCGGCGCCGACGAATCGCGTGTGCAGGCCGAACTCGCCGCGGCGCAGACGCAATTGGCGCAAGCCGATCAGGCGATCGATGTGGCCCGGGCGAACCTGCAGCAGTTCACCGGCTCGCCCGCTTCCTTGAATGTCGTAGCCGGCAAGCTCGTGGACCGATTGCCGCCGGATCGTGCCGAGGCTCCACTGCAGCCCTCGGCGAACCCACTGGCTCGCGAACAGAATGCGGCCGTAGCGCAAGCGCAATCCCAGCTCAGCGCTCTAACCCGGACTTACTATCCTCAGTTTTCGCTGCAGGGCGTGGCATCGGCCCGCGGTACCGGCCTCGTCTCCAATGGAGCGCGGCTTGGCTGGCTGAACGGCCTCGCGCCTACCACGCAGAACTACGGGCTTGGGCTCACCATTACGTTTCCCGTGATGGACAAATTCTCGATCCAAGAGCAGGAAGCGATCCAGTCGGCCAACGTTCGCGCCGGACAGGCGCAGTATCAGGTGGTCACCACGAATCTGCAGGCCCGGTTCAACGCCGCGCTGGCGACTTTTACTGGCGCTCGCCGCGTAGCCGAGAGCACCCCGGTTGAAGTGTCTTCGGCCCGCGTGGCGCTCCAGCAAGCAACGGCTCGATACCAGTCGGGCTTGGCCCCAATCGATGACGTCGCCCAAGCGCAGCGCCTGCTGGTGCGCGCACAAATTGACGACGCGCTCGCGCGCCTGAACGTCTGGCGGGCCCGCCTCCAGGTCGAAACCGCTCGAGGCGATATTCAGCCCTTTGTTGCAGAGGCGACGCAGTGAAGCGTTTCGGATGTGACGTATGCGTTTAGTCTTGGCCGCGCTCGGCCGGCCTATCACGGTGGTAGTCGCGCTGATTGCGATCGCTCTGTGCGCTGTCCTGGCCGCGCGGCGAATGCCCGTCGATATTTTTCCCCAGGTCGGTGATCCTGCGATTTACGTCGCGCAGCCGTACAGTGGGATGGATCCGGCGCAGATGGAAGGATACCTGACTTACTACTACGAGTATCACTTCCTCTACATCACCGGCATTGATCACGTCGAGAGCAAAAGCATCCAAGGTGCGACGCTCATGAAGTTGGTCTTCCACGAAGGCACGAACATGAGTCAGGCGATGTCGGAAACCGTCGGCTACGTGAATCGCGCGCGATCGTTCATGCCGCCCGGAACCGTCCAGCCGTTCATCACACGCTTTGATGCGGGCAGCGTGGCGGTAGGCCTGCTCGTTTTCAGCAGCACCGGCCATACTCAAGGCGAACTCCAGGATTACGCGCTCAACCGCGTTCGCCCGCTGTTTGCTACCCTGCCGGGCGTTTCAGCGCCGCCTCCATTTGGCGGAAATCAACGAACCATCGTCGTCACGCTGGATCCCGACAAGCTGCGCCAATATCAGATTTCTCCCGAAGAGGCGATCACGGCGGTAAACAAATCCAGCGTGGTGATGCCTTCCGGCAACATGTGGACCGGGCAGGTTCAACGCATCGCCCGCACCAACGCGGCGCTGGGCGGCAATCTTTCGGACCTGTTGAGCACTCCCATCCGTCCGGGCTCCGGCACCACCGTGTACTTACGCGACATCGGAACGGTGGAAAACGGCACCGACATTATCTCCGCGTATGCGCACGTGAATGGCAAGCGGACGGTGTATATTCCCGTGACGAAACGCGCGGACGCGTCTACGCTCGCTGTGATAAACGCGGTCAAGGCAGCGATCCCGACCTTCAAACGTGTGGTTCCGGAAGATGTGGACGTCGGTCTGCAGTTCGATCAGTCGCCATACGTCACGAATTCCCTCCGTGGCCTGATCACCGAAGGCTTGTTGGGAGCGGCGCTGACGGGCTTGATGGTGCTGATCTTTCTCCGCGACTGGCGTAGTGCCCTGATCGTGGTCATGAATATTCCGTTTGCACTGCTATGCGCCGTTATTTTGCTTTGGGCAACAGGTCAAACCATAAACATCATGACGCTGGGAGGGCTGGCGCTCGCGGTTGGCGTTCTGGTGGATGAGGCCACGGTCGAAATCGAGAATATCCATACCCGCATGTCTCCCGGTGTGTCGCGCGCCCGTGCCGTCGTCGAAGCTTGCAGCCGGACCGCGATTGCGCGCCTGCTGTCCATGTTCTGTATTCTCGCTGTCTTCGTGCCGTCGTTCTTCATGGTTGGGGTGAGCCGCCAGTTATTCGTGCCGCTTTCGCTGGCAGTCGGTTTCTCCATGATCGCGTCCTACCTGCTGTCGAGCACGCTGGTGCCGGTCTTTTCAACCTGGCTGATGCGCGAGTCGCATCGGGGCGAGGAGCGCGAAGGTTTGTTTGGGCTGATCCGCAGGTTTTATGGGAACTATCTGAGCGGCGTGCTGCGAATTCGCTGGGCTCTGGCTTTTCTATATCTGGTGAGTTCAGTCGGATTGCTTTACATTCTCGTTCCGCGCCTGGGAACGGAACTCTTCCCGGATATCAGCGCTCCCCTGCTCCGGATTCGCCTGCGTGCTCCCGCCGGAACCCGGATCGAAGAGACGGAGCGTATCGTCCTTCGCGCGCTGGATGTAATCGAGCGCACTGCCGGCAAGGACAGTATTACGATCAGCAGCGATTTCGAGGGCCTCATTCCATCCAGCTACCCTGTGGATCTGATCCATCTGTTTACGGCCGGCCCGCAGGACGCCATCATCCAGGTGGCGCTGAAATCTGATGCGCCGCGCGGCGAGGGTTTGCGCGAGCGGCTCCGCCAGAACCTGAACAAAGAGCTCCCCAACTGCCACGTCTCGTTCGAAGCCGGAGACGTCGTCACGCAGGTAATGGGCTTCGGCTCGCCGACGCCCGTGCTGGTCGACATCCAAGGAATCAACCTGCAAGATGCGTACGCTTACGGAGAAAAGGTTCGGGCGCAGCTGGCAAAGCTGGACTTTCTCCGCGATTTGCAGTTCCAACAGGAAAAGAACTATCCCACGTTGGATATCGATATCAATCGCGATCGTGCCGGCCAGTTCGGACTCACGATGGCCGATGTAGTGCATTCGGTGGTGCCCGCGACATCATCGTCGCGCTTCACGGACCCCAACTACTGGCGCGACCCCAACTCGGGCAATGCCTTTCAGATCCAGGTCGAACTGCCGCAGTACCGCTTGCAAAGCGTGGATCAGATCGCGACCGTGCCGGTCATGCCGAGCGGCGGGTCGAAGCCGCTGCTGGACGATATCGCGGGTCTGAAGCTTGCCACCATGCCCGGCGAGATCGATCGCTACAATGGCCAGCACGTGGTCAGTCTGACGGCGAACCTGCACGGCAGGACGCTCGGTCAGGCTGAGGGTCCGATCCGCCAAGCGGTGTCTGCCGCGGGCGAGCCGCCGCGCGGGATCACGGTCCAATATCGCGGCCAGATTCCCCCGCTCGATCTCACGATTTCAGGATTGCGTGTGGGGCTGCTGCTGGCGGTCGGTGCCATCTTTTTGCTGCTGGCCGCCAACTTCCAGTCGCTGCGTCTCGCCCTCGCCATCGTGCTGACGGTTCCGGCCGTTCTGTGCGGGGTGGTTTTGATGCTGCTTCTGACAAACACCACGCTCAATATCCAGTCCTTTTTGGGCGCAATCATGGCGGTGGGCATCGCGGTGGCCAATTCGATTCTGCTGGTCACGTTTGCCGAGCACGCCCGCCGCGAAGGCCAACCGTTACGCGAAGCCACTCGCGAAGGAGCCACTGGAAGGCTGCGGGCCATCCTGATGACCGCGACGGCGATGATCTTCGGCATGCTGCCGATGGCGGTGGGATTCGGCGAAGGCGGGCCGCAAGCCGCGCCGCTCGGCCGCGCCGTAATCGGCGGATTGATCGCCTCGACATTCGCGACTCTAACCATTCTTCCCGCGATTTACGCGATTTTGCAGGGACGGGCTTCGGCCACTTCTCCCTCTTTGAATCCTATGGATCCTGCGAGCCGATACTATGAAGCGACTTAGAATAATTGCCGCGGGCCTCCTCGCGCCTTTAGCCATCTGGGCACAAACCAGCCAACTCACACCCGTTGTCTCGAAGGCGGTGTCGCGAAGCGTCGAACTGCCCGCTGAAATTTGGCCGTACCTGAGCGTCTCGCTCCATGCCAAAGTGCCGGGTTACGTTGAACGCGTGCTGGTAGACCGCGGTAGCGCCGTCAAAGAAGGCGAACTGCTCGTCACGCTAACCGCACCGGAAATGGACGCGCAGATCGCCGAGGCCGAGGCCAAGGTGCAGGCCGCCGAAGCAGACCGTGCCCAAGCGGAAGCGCAGTTAACCGCGGCCCAAAGCACGTATGAGCGAACGCAGGAAGCTTCCAAAACTCCCGGAGCCATCGCCGGCAACGATCTCATTCTCGCCCAGAAACAGGTGGACGCCGCTCGCGCGGTGGTGAACTCGCGTCAAAAGGCCAGCAGCGCCGCGCAAGCCGCGGCCAATGCTCTGAAGGTTATGGTGGCTTACCTGAAGATTACGGCGCCGTTCGATGGCGTGGTGACCGACCGCCTGGTGCACCCCGGCGCCCTGGTGGGTCCGGCATCCGATTCACCGCTGCTCGTGATCCAGCAGGTGTCGCGCTTGCGCGTGGTTGTGCCCGTTCCCGAGGAGGATGTCGGAGGAATCGTCCGGGGCGCGACCGTCGCTTTCACCGTTCCCGCATACCCGGGCCGAATTTACACCGGCAAAGTCGCGCGCATTCCCGAAGCGCTGGATCAGAAAACGCGGACTATGGCCGTCGAATTGGACGCGATGAATCGCGACGGTACGCTGGCGCCGGGTATGTATCCTAGCGTGAAATGGCCAGTCCGCAACCGAGGCGCAGAACTGTGGGTACCGAGGACCAGCGTGGTCACGACCAACGAGCGCACGTTCGTCATACGCGATCGCGACGGTCGCGCGGAATGGGTCGACGTGAAGAAGGGCGCAGCGGAAGGCGATTTGGTCGAAGTGCTCGGAAATTTGAAGACGGGCGACATGGTGGTGCGCCGCGCTAACGACGAACTGCGCGAGGGCATGCCGTTGCAAGCGGCAAAGTAAGCCTGCTACTGACCGACTGCCTTGCCGGCCTTCTGCGCCGTCGCTTCCACTGCCTGCAAGCTGCTGAGCGCCTCATCCCATTTGTGGTCGCGCAACGATGTAGCGGCCTCTTCCAAGAACAGCTGCAAGCGGCTCATGGACGCCGCAGTATCTGCATTCAGCGACATTCCGCGCGCAGCCAGGCTTTGGCGCATCGTTTCGGCATTGCGCCACACTACGGCAGCCTTGGCCGCATCGCTTTCATAGCGCATTCGCAGGTCATTCGCTGTGTCTTTATCTGCATCGGCGACGCCGTCCAATTGTGGCGCTTTCTGCTCGAAAGGAGGCTCGCCGATGCTCGGAGGGGCAGGCGCGGCCGCTTGCGGCTTGGCCTGCTGCGGCTGCGGGAAGGCGCAGGGGAAAGCCGCTACGGCCCGCGACGCCCGGAGCGCTGCCGCACGCGTCTGCGGATCTGTAGCCATGCTGTTTACCATCATGAGGTAGGCCGTCATCTGCCGCGCTAGATCTCGATTTGCTTCGTAATCGCCCGGCGTCAGCGATGTGCAATAAGGCGCGGCTGAGAGCATGTACTGCTCGATCTGCTGGATGTCCCGCACCGTGGCCCGTCCCGGTTGTTGGCCGATCGCACCCAGCAAGTTCCGCCGCCATAGCGGATTGCCCGCCGCAGCCGGAGTGGAGGGCCTGACCTGAGTGGGAGGCTGCGCGAAAACGGAACCAAGCGCAAAAACCGTTAAAAACCACCGCATCTCTAACCTCCTCCGAGCCGCTTCTCCAGCCTGCCTACCAACGCTTCCGCCCGGTCCAATGCCTCGTTCGCGGCCTTCGGATCGTTGTGGTCAATGGCTTCGTCGGTCACGTCCAGCGCCGCCTCGATCCGGCTCCGCAGGGAAACCAACTCGGCATCCAGCATCAGCCCCATTTGCTCCAGGTTTTCCTCAATAGAGTCCATGGAGCGGAAATTCGCGATCGCGCGCGTGGCGGCGAGTCCCAGCCGGTGCCGGACCGCCCGAATTTGTGCCGACGGCTTGGCAGATGGGGTTGGCGCCTGATCCTGCGCCAGGGCGGGCGCGAAAGCGAGCAATGCGGCTAGAACCGCGCGTTTCACGCTACTTCCTGACGACGTCGCCGACTACCGGGGTACCGGCGCCGGAATAGGTGCCCATCGCAATCCGATCACGGACCACGGTGATGGTCAACTGACCGAGTGGAGTGATCTGCACGTCCAGCACTTCATGTGTGCTCGGGTCTCGGATCTCTTTACCTTTGTGATAAACCGTGAACGTCTGGCCGGTTTTCAAACCGGCGGCCGCGCCTGCATTGATGGTAATCGTATTGCCATTCACGTCCGCGACCAGTGCGTCCAAATCGTTCTCGCGAGACTCCGCGCCGCCATTCAATGGCGCGCGATTAATGTCCTCGGCCAGCTTATTCACCGCGTCCATGGTGGCTTCGCCGATGATAGTCTCACCGAAATTCGAGCTCGCCATGTTCACGCCGCCCCCTGCCAATACACCTCCGGCGAAGAGCGCCGCGCCGAAGCCCTTGCTGGTGCGCTTGGACTCGCCGCGCGCCTCTCCACTGGCCACCACCTCGCTGGTCTCGGTATCGACGATGCGGTAGTCCAGTACGACCACCGCCTTGCTGTCCTGTTTATACCCACCCACAGCGGCGCCCGCACCGGGAGCAAAGCCGCCGGCGCCACCGCCGACCCGCCGGTCATCGCGGCCGAACACCACGATGTCGCCCATCAAAGTCAGATCGGCGCCGCGGATCTGGCCGACGCGCGCGCCAGTCCCCTTCTTCACGCGGTTGCTGGCATTGAAATCCTGCTCCTTCATGACCTGATTCACTTTGCGCCGTTCGACGACGGTAAACCGGCCATCCTGCGCGATACGCTTGGTCAGCATGGCGTTGATGCCCTGCCCGATGTTCTGCTGCGTCCCGAAGATTGCCTGCACCGAAGTCATGACGGTGGAATAGTCGAAATCCTCCACCGAGAGCGCCTTCTTGGTCTGCGCCTGTGAAAGCAGGGCGCCCGACACTACCAGCGTTCCCAACAATCTCGTATTCACTGGAAGCTCCTCGCCTATTGAGCTGCTGGAATCTTCTTGCGCGCCATGTAGCCCACTGCGGGCTTTGACCCCGCATAGCTACCGGTGGCGATCTTATCGCGCACGCTGGTGATGGTCATCTCGCCGGATTTCTCGGTGACAACATCCAGCGTTTCTTTGGTCACGGGATCCTTCACTTCGCGGACGATTCGTAAAATCTCAAACGTCTCACCGACGTTCACGCCGTCGTTAGATCCTACGTTCAGGACCAGCGTGTTGCCGGACACATCGGCGACGCGCCCTTCCACCTCGCGAACCGACTTCTTCATGTTCGCGGTCTGCTGCTTCAGGATGTCGGCCAGCTTGTTGACGCAGTCCTGGGTCGCTTCGCCGATGATAGTTTGGCCGAAGTTCGAGCTGGTCATATCGATCGCACCGCCGCCACCGCCCGCGCCCCAGACTCCGCCCATACCGCCCAGGCCGCTGCTCTTGCGCGTCGATTCGCCGCGCGCTTCGCCGGTGGCAATCACTTCGGATGTTTCGGCGTCGACCAGGCGGTAGTCGATCGCCACCACCGCCTTATCTTCTTCCTTCTTAATGTGAATGCCCGCGAAGGGCCCGCGCGCGAAGCCGCCCGCGCCGATGTTCGTCTTTTTGTCATCGCGGCCGAAGATCACGATATCGCCCGCGAGCATCGCATCCGCGCCGGAAATGTTGCCCACTCGCGCGCCCGAGCCCTTCTTCACACGATTGCCGGCGTTGAAGTCCTGCTCTTTAATGATGTTGTCCATCTTGGCGCGCTCGACGATCACCACGTTATTGGCATCGGCCATGCGCTTCACCAGCATCGCCCGGATGCCTTTGCCGATATCGGCCTGGGTGTTAAACACTGCCTGCACCGAGCTCTTGACCGTCGAGTAATCGAATTCGTCTACGATGACGCGCTTCTTCTGCGCCTGTGTCACCACGGCCGTCGGCGCTCCGGCTGGAGCCACCGCAGTAGGCGCGGGTTCAGGTACGGGCACTGGCGCTGCCACGGGGGTAGGTTCGGGAGCGGGCGCGGCCGCTGCCGCCGGAACTGGAGCCGCAGGAGCACTGGTTGGATCCAGCATCACGCTAATGAGGTTCTCCGATACCCCGGCGTTCTTCAGCTTCACCAGGTCAGCGGGCGTCAGGTTCGCTGGCTTATTGTCCCGTTGCAAGGTCTTGATGATGATGCTTTCCGATAAGCCTGCTTTGACCGACTCGATGACCGAATCGACCACGGAATTTTGCGCCGGCTTGGCCGCTGCCTTCGGCGCCGCTTTTGGTGCGGCTTTGGGAGCCGCGGGTTGTTGCGCCTGCAGCAGGCCCAATCCGGCCGCCAACATAGCCAATACGCCCAGTCTCATCCTGTTTTCCTCCTGATTACAAATGAGTTATCGCCCATCTCCTACAGCAGCTTGTCCGCGCGGCCGAGCGATATGCTCCCAGATAGAACCTGCAAATAAATCGAGTTGCCCTCAGTATGTTCGGTCACAGCGTCGCTGTCAAGGCTCGTTCGTACGGGGTGTCTCACTCCGGCTAAGTAAATTCACCGAGCATTTATGAGTGACGGATCGCGCCCATTTATTTCATTGAAGTGCTCGAGAGCCGGCGTGCCGCCCGATCTCGCTCGGTTTGAGATATGATCCACAAGATGAAATACGGCCATATCATCCGCCTGGCTCTCGTTCTAATGGCTAGCCTGTTTTACAGCCTCCCGGTTCCGGCCGCCGACACGATCCTGATCCACGGACATATCTACACCGGGAATCCCGCCGCGCCCTGGGCACAAGCTTTGGCCGTTTCGGCCGGTCACATTGAGGCAACCGGTACCGACGCCGATATCGCTCGCCAGAAAGCCGCGAAAACTCAGGTCATCGACCTTGAGGGCCGGACGGTCATTCCGGGAATTATCGATATCCACGAGCACGTCCTCTACGGCGGCCTGGCTATTCATGGCTTCAACCTCTCGACCCCTGAATTCAACATCAGCCCAGCGGATGAGGATGCCTTCGTGGACACCATCAAGGTATATGCGGCCGGCCACCCCGATGAAAAGGTGCTGTTCGGCCGCGCTAATTTTCCCACCAACAATAACGCGGTAAAGCTCCAACTTTTGGATCACGCGGTCCCGGACCGGCCGCTCGTCATCCATAACTGGAACGAGCACGCGCTCTGGGTAAACAGCAAGGCCATGGCGTTGGCGGGTATAAACGACAAGCCCGTTGCGGATCCGGCGCAAGAAAAGTTCATCGGCCGGGATGCGAATGGCCATCCCAACGGCATTTTCCGCGAGTCCTCCATGCAGTTGATCAATAACGCGCTGCCGCCGATGCCGCTGGAACAACGCATGTCCCTGCTCCGCGGCGCCGAGCACTACTTGAACAGTTTTGGCATCACGAGTGTCGTCGAACTGACCGGCGATCTGGAAGAATTGGAGGGTTTCGCGGCACTGCGAAAACGCGGCGAGCTGACCATTCGAACCCGAACCGGCTTCGGCAAAGTCGCCGTCAATCACCATTTGACTTCCCAGTTCCTGGCCGAGCTCGAAAAGGCCCGGACCATGTATCACGACGACTGGGTCTCAGCGAACCTGGTGAAGTTTTTCGCCGATGGCGTCGGCAATCCACCATCGCTGTTTTACGATCCCGCCGAGTACAGAAAGCTCCTGATCGAACTTGATAAACGCGGCTACCAAATTGTCACGCACGCAATTAGTTCCGCCGCGGTTCACGAAGTTCTGAGCGCCTACGCGGATCTGCAAGAAGCAAACGGGCCCAAGGACCGGCGCCTGCGAATGGAGCATGTCAGCACCGTCGCAGAGCAAGACATGGGTGGGTTTGCCCGAGTGCCGATCGTTGCCGGCATGCAACCCGCGTTCTGCTGCCGCGGAGCCGGCAGCCCCTCCGACCAATGGGCCAGCATCCAGAAGGCGGAGGCAGTACTCAGCTTCAGCAGCGATTGGCCCTGCAGTTGGCCGCCCGACCCGCTCGCGGGAATCCAGCAGGCTGTGATGCGCGAAGTGCGCCGGCCTGTAAACATGCACGGTCCCGCTCCGGGTCTGCCCGAATATAGCGCGCCCGAAGAAAGAATTACCGTGGAACAGGCCGTAGCCGCTTATACGAAAGCCGGCGCGTATGCCCAGTTCGCCGAGAAACAGCGCGGCACGCTCGAACCGGGCAAAGATGCCGACCTAGCGGTCCTCAGTCAGGATATCTTTTCGACGCCGCATGACCGGATCGGACAGACGCACGTAGTGATTACCATGGTCGGTGGCAAGGTCGTGTTCGAATCCCATTGAGCGGGGTTCCGAAGCTTGGCTGGACTTACGGCTCCATGCGATCATGAGCAATGGGGTCCTCCGAACGGCTTGGCGGTCGCTTTTGGTGTCTCATTGCGGCCACATTTCTTGGCTTCCTCGGATTCGGCACCGTCCTGCCCCGCCTGGCTCCGCACGTTCGTAACGATCTCGGCGGTTCGGACCGCGCTGTTGGCTTCATCATCGGTACCTTCTCCGTCGTGGCCCTGTGCAGCCGGCCGGTCGTGGGGCGCTTTACGGATCGCAAAGGCCGAAAGCGCGCCTTCCTCACCGGCCTCACGAGCTGCACCCTGGCGGGCGTTTCGTACCTTCTCCCAATGGGACTTCCCGGTCTTTACGCCGGACGCATCCTGCAAGGCATCGGCGAGGCGTGTCTATACACAGGCGCCGCTGCCTGGGCCATCGAAGTAGCCGGCGTCCACCGCAGCGCGCGAGCCCTCGGCTACGTAAGCAGCGGCATCTGGGGAGGCTACGCCGCCGGCCCCTTGCTCGGACAGTTGCTCGGCTCCTTCGACAACGCGGCTCGATTCCAGATCATTGCGGCCGTGACCGCCGCCGCGCTCCTGAGCCGTATTCCCGAGGACTACCAGCCCTCCGCCCATGCGCGCAGGAGCGGTTGGCTACGTCGCGATTTGGTGCCTGCGGGGATTTCGGTCGGTTTCGTCAATGTGCATTATCCCGTGATCACCGGATTTCTGATTCTCCACCTCGCGCGCCACGGCAATGCGGGCCCGGCTGCGTTTTCCACGTATGCCGGTTTCGTGCTCCTGTCCCGATTCTTTCTGGGCGGTTTGCCGGATCGGATCGACCCGCGCATCACCTTCTATTTCGGGTTGTCGGGCATGGCGGTCGGCCTTGCGATCCTGGCTGCCGCTCCGGGCTATGCCTGGGCGATTCTCGGCGCGGGTTGCCTGGGCTTCGGTTTTTCTTTCCCGTGGGCGTCCATCGCTTCCACCGTGCTACGCCGGACCGCCGACGGCGAGCGTGGCTCAGCCGTCAGCGTGTTGAGCGCCTTCTACGATCTGTTCGTAGGAATGAGTTCCTTCAGCGCCGGCATTCTCTCCAATCGCTTCGGATATCCGGCCGCATTCATCATGGCCATTGTTGCGTTATTCGCTGCAGCGTTTTCCGGCCGGCTTGTTTTCGCGCACAAGGAATCCGCCGGACCGCATTCCTTCTCACCGCTCGAGGCCGCCGCTGCTCAGGAATAGGCCGGATCAAGTGCGGTTTAGCCGCCTGAGCGTGACGTAGACCGGCACGCCCAGCAGCACAATTACGAGACCCGGGACCGTGGTGGATGGCCGGTAGATGAAAAGCATCGTCAGGATCACCGCGGCTCCCACTATGTACAGCGCTGGGACGACGGGATAGCCAAACGCCCGGTAGGGCCGCTCGACCTCCGGACGGCGCCTGCGCAGCACGAACACACTGGCAATCGTCAGGATGTAAAAGATCAATGCGGCAGAAATGACGTAATCCAGCAGGTTGCTATACAGATTCCCGTATGCACCGGTCGCGGGATCGTACGTGCGGATGAGCACCAGCAGCATGGCCCAAGCGCCCTGCATCGCGAGCGCCGCGCCGGGAACATGTGCCCGGTTCACTTGCGCCGCGCGGCGAAAGAACAGGCCATCCCGAGCCATGGCGTAGTAGGCCCGCGCGCCCGACAAAACCATCCCGTTGATGCATCCGAATGCCGAGACCATGATGGCCGCCGCCATGAGGCCCGCGCCGATCCGGGGAAAAACCGCCTGAAGCATCGCCCCGGCTACCCGGTCCGACGGCGCATGTTGAATTTGGTCCAACGGAAGCACCACGAGATACGCCACGTTCGCTAGCAGGAACAACCCGATCACGATGGTTGTGCCGAAGGCCAGCGACAAAGGCACGTTCCGTCGCGGCTCGCGCACCTCGCCCGCCGTGAACGTGATGTTGTTCCACGCGTCGGCCGAGAACAGCGAACCGACTTGCGAGACACACAACGCCACGAACAGCCCGAACCCGGTGCTCGCCGATAAACTGGAAGCGATGGGAACAATGCCGCGCGCCGTCCACGCCTCGGCGAAATGCGCGCGTACCGCGTCAAAATTCCAGCCCAGGATGAATCCGAAACCGATCACGCCCAGCAGCGATCCGATTTTCGCGCAGGTAAAGACGTTTTGAATTCGCTTGCCATATTGAATCCCGCGCGTGTTGGTCCAAGTCAGAAAGCCGATGACCAGCAATCCGATTAACTGAGCGCTGGAAAGCGAGATCGCGTAATGAGAACCGACGTGAACCGGCGCGATCAGATACTTCGTCTCGGAGACCGGCTGCCAAAGAATGCCCAAATAGCGCGAAAAGCCCACGCCGACTGCCGCAATGGTACCCGTCTGGATCACCAAGAAAAGTGTCCAGCCGTATAGGAATCCCCACAACGGCGACAATGCTTCGCGCAGATAGACGTACTGGCCGCCCGCATGCGGCATCATCGCCGCCAGCTCGCCGTACGATAGCGCAGCAGTCAGCGTCAGAACTCCGGTGATCAGCCACGAAACCAGCAGCCACCCGGGACTGCCGAGTTCGCGCGCCATTTCCGAGGAAACAATAAAGATCCCGGTGCCGATCATCGATCCGGCCACGATCATCGTGGAGTCGAACAGCCCCAGTCCTCGGGTCAGTTCATTTTTGCCGGAAGGCGCTGCCGTTGAGGTGCTCGGTTGCATAACGGAGGTTTACAAATGGTTGACCCATTATATCGGCCAATTCGCAACACCGCGGCGCTGGACCGAGCGGGCCGACCATAGGCCCAGGGCGCTAAGGTAACTGACTCAGGAAAAAGCGCGTTTTCTCATTCGTTTCAGGGATTCACCGGAGGGATTTTCCACCGCCCGCACCGTAGCATCGGGATGGTGAGCCCGATCCTCATTCTCTTGGCTGCGCTGACGATCCGGCACGCCGAGACCCCAGTCCGATCCGGCTGCGAGGCAGGCGATGTGATCGGCAGTCTTCCCGCAGGCACGCCGGTCGAGATCCGCTTCCGCCTGGCCGATGGCTCGGACTGCATCAAGATCGCCGCCAAAAATGGGAGCGGCGAAATTGTGGGCTATGTAAACAGCTCGGCTTTAGCGGGCTTGGAGAGTTTCGACCGGGAGCGGTTATCGGCTGGCGCCGCGGACCCGGTCCCTGAGCGCCAGACCCTGGTGATCCAGCCCGGAACAACCTCCACCAGAAGCCGCGATGCAGATATTGAGCGGGCTCGCGATCTGTTAGCCGCGAACCAGCCGGAGCAGGCCCTTGAGATCCTGGAGCCGGCAGTGGAACGCTACCGCAACAACCCCAGCGTCCTGCTGCTGGCTGGGTTCGCGGCCTACCGCAGCGATCAGCTCGATACCGCGCTAGGCTACTGGAAACAGTCTCTGGATCTGAGTCCCAATCGTAACCTGGCCGATCTCTACGCGCGGGTCCAGCGTGAAGCGGCCGCCGATCCGGCTGCCGAACGCCTGGTCGGAATGCACATCGCGCTCCGCTATGAACGCGACACGGTGCCGGTGGATGCTGCACGTGCGATCTTGGGCACTCTCGATCAAGAATACGGCCGGATCGCGGCGCAACTGGGGTGTTCTTCCAGCGAGCGCATCGTCGCCATCGTCCTGGACCGCCAAACCTATTTGCGCAGCACCGGCGCCGCGGAGTGGAGCGGCGGCTGGTACGACGGCCGCATTCATATTGCATGGACTGGTGACAAAACCGTAAGCCCGGAGATGCGCCGCGGTTTGGCGCACGAATTGGTTCATGCTTGCCTGACGGCTTTGGCTTCTGGAACCACTGCCTGGCCGGCCTGGCTGCAGGAAGGCTTGGCACAGAAGCTTTCGGGCGACAAACTGGACACCGCCGCGCGCAAGCAACTCGAGCAACTCGCGCGCGCCCACCAACTGCCGCGCCTGGAGGAACTCCATCCGGACTGGTCCCGTATGAGCGCAGGCGAAGCGCGCGTTGCTTACAACATGTCTTTAGCCGCGGCAGATGCGCTCTACGATGCTTTTCCTGGCGATAGCCTTCGAAACGTCCTCCGCAACCCAGACACTCTCCCCCATCTCACCCTGGACTTGGACCAGAAGCTCGGGTTTTAGGCGTTGCCGCACCTGCCAGCACGGGTGCCCGCGTTACGACCTGCGGTAGACTGAGGTTTTCCTGGTCCGCTGCATGCTCACGCCCCCTGTTACTACCGGTGAAAAATTCGAGCGCCTGGTCGCAATCATGTCGCGATTGCGCGCTCCGGGTGGCTGCCCCTGGGATCGCGAGCAGACCTTCGACACCATCAAGCCCTACCTTCTCGAAGAGACCTATGAAGTGCTGGATGCAATCGACCGGCGCGACTGGGCAGGGCTGGCCGAAGAACTCGGCGACCTGATGCTCGAAGTAGTGTTCTTCGCCGAAATGGCTGCCGAAGACAACACTTTTCGAATCGATGACTCATTGGATCTGGTGTGCGAAAAGCTGATCCGCCGCCACCCGCACGTGTTCGGGGATGCGACCGCCAAAACGGCCGCCGACGTGACCCGCCGCTGGGACGAGATTAAGGCCGACGAAAAGAAGAGCAAAGGCGTCGAGCACAAGAGCCGCCTGGATTCGGTTCCGCGCAACATGCCGGGGCTTGTGGAATCGCAACAGATCTCTTCCAAAGCCGCCGCAGTCGGCTTCGATTGGGAAAATGCCGAACAGGTGCTCGAAAAGCTGAACGAAGAACTGCACGAGCTGGCAAAGGCGCGGCAATCGGCCTCACAACCTGAGATTGAAGGTGAGATCGGCGATTTGCTGTTCGTTCTGGTGAACCTGGCGCGCTTCTGTAAGGTCGATCCTGAGCAGGCGCTGCGCAAAACCAACGCCAAATTCCGCAAACGCTTCGCCTATGTGGAAGATCGTGCAAAGCTGCCGGGCGCCGGCCTCCAGGAGATGGAAGCGTTGTGGCAGGAGGCCAAGCGAACTGATGTTTGAGATCCATCCGCTGGCCACCCATGCTGAATTTCGGGACGCGGTCCGGCTGCAGCAGGAGATCTGGGGATTCGCCGACGTGGAGTTGCTTCCGCTGCGGCTGTTTGTGGTGGCGAGCAAGATCGGCGGGCAGTCGTTGGGCGCGTTCGACAACGGGCGCATGATCGGATTCTGTCTTGCTATTCCCGGCCTGAAGCCCGGCGGCAAAACCTATTTGCACAGCCACATGCTGGGCGTGCTGCCTGAGTACCGCGACACGGGAGTGGGGCGAAAGCTAAAACTGGCTCAGCGCGAAGAGGCGCTCCAGCGCGGCATCGACCTCATCGAGTGGACCTTCGATCCGCTGGAGATCAAGAACGCTTTTTTCAATCTCGAGCGGCTGGGCGCAGTTGTCCGGCGCTACGTTCTCAACCAATACGGGACGACCAGCAGCCATCTGCACGGCGGCCTGCCGACGGACCGCTGTATTGCCGAGTGGTGGATCGCAAGCGAGCGAGCGCGCCGCATCGTCGCAGGCGAGCCGTTCGCGCGTAATCCCGTGGAAGTGCGGATCTCGATCCCTGCGGACATCGCGCAGATCCGCTCAAAGGATCCGTCGCGGGCACGCGAGATCCAGCAAAAGGCAAGCCAACAGTTCCTGACCGCTTTCGATCGCGGCCTCGCGGTGATTGGCTTTGAACGATGCACTGAGGCAGGTACCTACTTGTTAGGACAATGGGAATCCAGCTAGAACGAATCACACTCCGCCAGATCAGCATGCCGCTGGTGCATTTCTTTGAGACCAGCTTCGGCCGAACCACCGAGCGTCATATGGTTCTGGTGGACGTAGAATCGGGCGGCATGCACGGATGGGGTGAAGTCACCGCGGGCGAGAACCCGTTTTACAACGAGGAGTGGACCGAATCGGCCTGGCTCATCCTGCGCGATTACGTCGCGCCCCGGGTCCTACGGCACGCATTCGCGAGCGCGGCCGACGTAGCGCAGCGGACGGCGCATATTCGCGGGCACAATATGGCGCGCGCAGGTCTGGAAGCTGCAGTGTGGGACCTGGAAGCGCGCATCCTGAGACGGCCTTTGTATCGGCACATCGGCGGTGGGGCCCGGCGCGAGATTCCATGCGGTGTTTCGATCGGGATTCAGGATTCCATCCCGCAACTGCTGGGAAAAATCGAGACGGAACTTGCGGCCGGATACCAGCGCATCAAGATGAAAATTAAGCCCGGCTGGGACGTCGAAGTAGTGCGGGAGGTGCGCCGCCGTTTCCCCGGCATTCTGCTGATGGCCGATGCCAACTCGGCGTACACGCTGGAGGACGCGCCGCGCCTCCAATGTCTAGACGAATTCAACCTGATGATGATCGAGCAGCCGCTCGGACACGACGAGATCATCGACCACGCCAAACTCCAGGCCCAGCTCAAAACGCCCATTTGCCTCGACGAGTGCATCCGTTCGGCGCACCAAGCCAAGCAGGCGCTCGATATGCATGCCGGCCGGATTATTAACATCAAGCTCGGGCGTGTAGGGGGATTTGGCGAAGCCAAGCGCGTGCATGATGTCGCGCAAAGCGCTGGCGTCCCGGTGTGGTGCGGTGGAATGCTGGAAGCCGGAATCGGACGTGCTCACAACATCGCGCTGGCCACGTTGCCGAATTTCACGCTGCCGGGAGACGTTTCCGCCAGCAAGCGCTACTGGGCGCGTGACATCGTCGTGCCGCCCGTGGAGACGACACCGCGCGGAACCATCGCAGTGCGCGACCAGCCCGGGTTCGGCTACGACCTCGATCGCGAATTCTTGGATTCCATCACCGTGCGCCGGGAAGTGTGTGTCTGATTTTGTCGACCTCCTGAAACACAATCGCAACTACCGCTACACCTGGATCGGGCAGGTTGTCAGCGAGATCGGCGATCACTTCAACAATGTCGCCGTTTTCAGCCTGGCGCTGGCCACCACGCGCTCCGGCCTGGTGGTGACGGGCGTGATGCTGGCGCGCGCCATCCCGGCCGTTCTGGCAGGTCCGCTGGCCGGTGTCGTCCTGGACCGTTTCGACCGCAAGCGCATTATGATCGCCAGCGATCTGATCCGCACCGTGGTCGCGCTAGGATTCATCCTTGCGATTCCCCGCAAGGATGCCTGGTGGCTGTACATCCTGAGCGCCCTATTGATGGCCGCATCGCCGTTCTTTACCAGCGGCCGCTCTGCCATTCTGCCGGTTATCGCCACCAAAGAGGAACTGCACACCGCAAATTCGCTCACGCAGACCACACAGTGGATGACGCTGACCATCGGTGCATTTCTGGGCGGCACCAGTGTCATGCAGTTCGGCTATCGATGGGCATTCCTCTTCAATGCATTGTCGTTCTTGGTTTCCGCCGCATGCATTTCGCGCCTGCGGGCCACGGGCGTCAGCTTCAAAGCGGAGCGCCGTAATTTGACCGAGTCCGACGTAGTGCGGCCCTGGCACGAATACACCGAAGGCTTGCGCTATATGCGCTCTTCGCCGCTGATCTTAGCGATTGGGCTGCTTTCGGTGGGGTGGGCATCCGGCGGCGGCGCGGCGCAGATCCTGTTCAGCCTGTTTGGGGAACTGGTTTTCAACAAAGGCCCGGCAGGGATCGGCTACTTATGGGCGTCGGCGGGTGTCGGGCTGCTGGCAGGCGGTGCGTTCGCACACTGGCTCGGAAAACGCGTTTCGTTCTCAGGCTATAAACGAACCATCGCCATTTGCTACGCGCTCCACGGCGGATCGTACGTAGTCTTCAGCCAGATGCCATACTTTTCTCTGGCCGTGCTTTTCCTGGCGCTGTCGCGCGCCGCTATTGCGGTCAGCTCGGTGCTGAACGTCTCGCAGCTGCTGCGGCATGTCTCGGACGAGTTTCGCGGGCGCGTGTTCGCCACCAACGAGACACTGTCGTGGTCAACGATGATGCTGTCGATGCTCGGCGCAGGAATCGCCTCCGAGACCTGGAGCCCGCGCGCGATCGGCGCGGTATCGGGTCTCCTGAGCTCCAGCACCGCGATATTTTGGTTCTGGGCGAACTGGACCGGGCGGCTGCCCGAGCCCGCGCGCCTCGGGGTGGAACCTGAGGAGGTCGAAATCCATGGCGATCCAGTGGTTTGAGCCGCCGCGGATGAACGCAGATGAACGCCGATAAAACCATCCTCATTACCGGGGCTGCGAAACGGATTGGACGCGGGATCGCATTGCGTGCATATCAAGCCGGCTTCCGGGTCGCGATTCATTACGCGACTTCGGAAAAAGAGGCGCAGGAAACCGCCGCCCGGTGTGGCTCCGCCGCGTTGTTTAGGGCCGACCTGGAGAGCGTGGATGACATTCGGCGGATGTTCCGGGAAGTTGAAGAACGCTGCGGTCCGCTATACGGTCTGGTCAATAACGCAGCACGCTTCAAACGCCGCGACGCGCTGGAGATGACCGAGGCCGACTGGGATTTCATTCACTCGGTAAACTTGAAGGCTACGTTTTTCTGCTGCCAGCAAGCCGCGCTATTGATGAAGAAGACCGGCGCAGGCCGGATCGTGAACATCAGCTCACTGGGCGGCCTGCGGCCGTGGCCCGAATACGCGCACTATTGCGCGTCGAAAGCTGGAGTCATCATGCTGACGAAGGCTCTGGCCAAGGCCTTCGCGCCTGAGATTACCGTGAATTCGGTCGCGCCCGGCGTCATTCTTTCTTCGCCGGAAGAGCCACGAACGCAAGATATGATTGTCGCGACTCCGGCCAAGCGCCGCGGCACAGTGGAGGAGGTCGCCGACGCCGTGCTTTACTTTCTGAACGCGTCGAATTTCATCACCGGCCAGATTGTTGCCGTTGACGGCGGGCTCAGCTTACGCTAACGCGCGCTACTCGACCGTGACTTTGTGGCCCTTCTTTTCGTGCTGCGACAGCCGCTCGATGCGCGCATCGATCATGCTGCGCACGCCCTTCAGCATCTCGACTCGCGCGTTGCGGAAGTGCTCGCGCGTGCCTTCGGGCCAGAAATGATCCATCATGGCGTCAATCTGCGGTGCGATCACGTCGCAGAAAACGCAGCCGTGCGGTTGGTTCGGAGCCTGATTGGTTTGCTTTTCATCCATGGTCAGCCTTCTTTCAATTCTACCGTTAACATTTTATGCTCGAGCCGGGCGCGCATCGGCGTCAACGCGGCCATCGACGTCGGAAGCCCGATATGGCGGCGGAGATTACCGATCTCAACCACCAGCTCGTCGCCTTTCTTGAACAATCCCACTTCGCCTTTCATCGCAAACGGCAGACGCAGCCGGACTTCGTAATGCGCGTTGATCTTCTCGAACGTGTAGGGCGCCTCAGTGCGCGTCACCGCCGCCGGATCTTCCTGTGGTCCGTACAAAACATCGGACAGCTCGAGCAGCCTTTCCCGTCCCAGCACCTCGTGCGTGAACAGCGGCACGCGCTTCAGGGGAACCGGCGAAAAATACTCTTCGATTTCATCCAGAATCTTGGCCTGCGACGCGCGCCACTGGTCGAACCAGGAATCCGTGATTTCACCCGGCAGCACGCGGTTGACGATTACGCCATCCACCGTGAGACCGTGCAGCGAGAAATACACGAACGCTCGCTGCGTTTCGCGCAGCACCATTTTTTCCGGATTCGTGACCAGGCGCACGCTGGTGGTCCTCGGCTCTTCCAGCAGTTCGGCGATGCCATCCAGCCGGGAAAAGAGCTGCTGGATATTCGCAAAGTAGCTATCCGTGGGCAGTTCGACCGGGGAAATGCGATTGGCCACCGGCCGCACGGCTTTCAACAGCCCGCGTTGGAACGGAAAGATGTGCTTCATGTACCATTCGAGCGTCGTCGGCATGCTGACGAAGCGCATGGATTCGGCCGTCGGCGCGCAGTCCAATACGATTGCCTGGTAACGCTGCTCGCGGCGGTATTGGTTGACATACATCATCGCGCTGAGCTCTTCCATGCCGGGCAGGATCGCCAGTTCCTCGGCCTCGACATCGCTTATACCAGTGGTCCGCAGAACCGAGGTCACATAGGCCGAGATTTCGTTCCAATGCCGCTTGATTTCCTTCTGGATGTTCACTTCCTGGATATCCAGATTAGGGTCGATCTGAAACGGATCGTTGGTTGTTTCCTGGAAGAGGCTGCTTTGAAGGTCGAAGGAATCGGCCAGGCTATGCGCCGGATCGACGCTCATCACCAGTGTTCGATAACCGAGCCGGGAAAGCTGCAAGCCCGTGGCGGCGGCAATACTGGTCTTGCCCACGCCACCTTTGCCGCTGAAAAGCAGGATGCGCACACCTTTATTGTAACGGGCTACAAGCGGCTGTTTGCTTGATGGTGCGGAGATCTACGCAGGACTGAACGCCGCCGCGCTATTGGATCTGTGACTGGTGTCCCCTTACGGGGTGACCGATACCTTTACCAGAGCGGTGGTCCAGCAGCACTGGAATCCGCCGCCCCCATCGCCTGAATAGTCGTTTACGGTTAAGTGCAACACGTAATCGCCGGGTTCGCTGAACGTGACGTTCGTTGTCGCTTTCCCGCTGAACGCGTGGCTCTCGGTGACGGTGCCTTCCGCCTTCGGAGTTGCCTTGTCAAATTTCACCGTGCCTGACCCGCGATACTTTGACCACAGCAGCGTCACCGGCGGCCGTTCAGTTGTCAGAGGCGCATTGGTGCCGCTTGTGTACTTCATGTCGTCCGTGATCCAAACAGTCAGATCCAGGGGCTTGGATACGGAAGTTGTTCGAACTTGCGCTTCGGGCAACATGGCGATCGGGCCTTGAATCGGGTTTCCATTCGATTCAAACCGAACCACTGGAGGCGTATTCCCCACGGCAATTTCACTGAACGGACTGATGACGTAATCCGGGTTAAGCCGAAGTGGAATGGTGGTAGGTTCGCCGTTGGCAACTATGGTCCAAGTGTATTTATCAGTCGGCTTGAAATCCTTCGGAACCGGAACTACGAACATGCCGTACTTTCGGCCCGGGAGGAAATGGGTTGGCTGGCCCATGTCGGGCCCACCCGGCTCGATGCGGTTGTTGGGACCGATCGGAATATCCAACTCCTCTCGCGCATTGCGATTGTAGTATCCGACCAGAAATCCGCGGACGTCCTTGTCTTTCTCGCCCGTGAACCAACCCTCGAACGCGCCGGTGATGCTCGCACCGAACTGCTTCCGCGGTTGTGGAATTGACGCCGGCTCTGTCTGACCAAGCAACAGCACGCCGCCGCCTGCTAGGGCGGCGGCGCAAAAAATACCACGTACTCTCATTGCAAGCTTGCGGTGGTTGCCTGCGGCGCCTTCGCTTTGCGTTCTGCGAGCAACGCCTTGTACTCATCGTCGGTGAGATAAACCACGTTCATCCAGGCGTGGGCCATCTCGTCTACCGTGCGATCGCCGTAACCCACCCACTGCTCCGCATCCGGGTTGTTCTTGTTGTTCCGGGTGTTGTCATACCAGGCAGTCACGTGGATCACCGTCCCTTTGGGAAACACGGGCGCGGCGTCGTCAGCGTAGATGTAGTTGGTCATCCAGTTAAAATTGAAGTTCCCAACGTAGCTGACAATTTGATTGCTTCCGTCCGGCAGAATCGCTTCAACCTGCATGGATTTTCCACGCAGATGAAAATGCGGCTGGAAGTTCTCAATGAGCGTGTTCTCTTTGAGCACCGTGAAGCCTTCGGTCTGCGCGTAAGAGTTCGGCGGGATGTCCAACTGTTGTCCGTTTCGCAGGCCGGTGAAGCCGATCAGATAGCTCCGCTTCTTCGGCTCTTCACCCTTCTTATAGAACCAGATTCCGATTTCCGAGCCGGCCGTGACATCCTCGCCCGCTGCGTGGATATGCTGGTCCCAGGAAATTTTCTCACCAGGCAGAATCAGCTTGCCGGTACCGGGCCGATACAAGTCATAACCCTTTCCGATCGCCCACTCCATCAGTTGTGGACGGCGGTTGACCAAATCGTCCGCGCTGTTGCCGCGGCGATTCGGCCCATTGGCCGTGCCGGTGCTCACGGCGTCGGGATCGTTGTTCAGCACCAGATACGCGATCGAGTGGTGAATGATCTTCCGTCCTTTTAAGTTTGTGGGGCGAATTTCCACCATCTTGACCCAACGAGGCTCTGTGATCGGGATGTCCGACATCGGCCGGAACCACACGTCCTGATGCTGAGCCGGCATCGTGTACTCAGGCGATTTGACCACCAGGTCTGGAGGACCGAAACCATCGCGCACGCCCTTCCATTCGTTGTCGGCCACTAGAGGCTTTGCCGGCGGCAGATCTTTCGGATTACCCTGAGGCGCTCCTTGATCCACCCAGCGGGCAATCTTGGCCACTTGGTCGTCGGTCAGGGACATGTCGTTCTTGAACTTCTGCACGCCCACGCTGCGATCGATATGCCACGGCGGCATTTGGCGCGTCACCACACGCTCTTTGATCGAGCGCGCCCACGGACGGGCATCGTTATAAGTGATCAGCGACATCGGGGCGATCGAATTCGGTTGATGGCACTCCTGGCATTTCGCCTGAAAGATCGGCGCAATATCTTTGGAGAACGTCACAAGCTCTTGCGACTGCGTGTTATTAGGGGCCGCCGCCGCCTGTTGTGTGATGGCGATCTGCGCGGTTAAAGCGATCAATGGGACTGCTACGGCACCCAGTTGCCGGAATTTCCATTGCTGTGTCATCTGCCTACTCCTCCGTTGTCAGCATTATACACCAATATGGCTGCAACGATGAGCGCTCTCGAAACGCTCCCTACAGGCACGCTCTCTACAGGGGCTCTCTTCAGGTTCAGGTATCCTTCCACATGGTCGACGCCGCACATGGATGCTAAAGACACGGCGGTGCGGAACGCACCACGAGCATAGAAGAAAACACAGCGGCACCAGCTTCGATCGCGCAGCTTCGCGATAACAATTGTGGCGCCGCGAGGCAGCCTACTCCCTAAACGATTCGGAAACAATTCCGCTGGCGGAGGTTCCATGGTCGTAGTACGATAGTTGCATCTTGTTTCTTCTGAAGGAGGCTATCGTAAATGTGGAATAAGCGTAAAGAAGAAGAACCTGCGCCCAGAGCAGCTGCAACACCTGCGGCGCCCGTAAATCCAGTGAAGGAGACTCCCGTTATGTCCAGTGCCAGTGCTCCCGCTACGCATGTGCCCGAGTCGCGCGGTCCAGCCGTCATCGGCAAATCGGTCATGATTAAGGGTCAGATTTTCAGCCGTGAAGACTTGACCATCGACGGTGAGATCGACGGGTCCGTCGAGCTGCATGAGCACCGTCTCACGGTGGGTCCCAACGGCAAGCTCCAGGCTGGCGTAAAGGCGCGCGAAGTGGTCGTGTTGGGCACCATTCACGGTAACGTCGAAGCCTCCGACAAGATCGACATCCGTAAAGACGCCAAGCTCGTAGGCGACATCAAGACCATGCGCATCGTCATCGAGGATGGCGCGTATTTCAAAGGCAGCATCGATATCGTCCGGCCGGAAGCCAAGGCGGCGGCCCCGCAACCAGCGGCGCGCCCCGCTGCCGCTCCCGCCCCCGCGGCTAATGCCGCCAGCGCTGCTCCGGCCGTGCCCGCCGGCGACAGCAAACATTAGGCCCGCACTTCGAAGAGGAGCGTCTTGCTCAAAGACCGTTCGAAAACGGAGACCGGTTCGTCTTCGTTTTTTTCATCCCGCAAGAACGCCGAGCCGCAACCGCAAACGCGTGCCAGTCACGGTCTCGAGCAATTCTTCGCTTCCATTCAGGACGAGGAAAATCTTTCTATTCTCGATTTTGCCGGCGCGAGCCAAGCCAATATAGGATTCATTACCGCCCTCGGCCATCGCATTTACTCCAACGATGTCGTGCATGTAATGGAGGAAATGTTCGGAACATCGGGCGACTTTTCCAGCAACCAGGCCGAGCCGGAACACGCCGCTGCCTTCCTCACTGAAACCTTCGGCTTCGAGGATCAAAGTTTCGACGGAGCTTTGCTCTGGGATACGCTGCAGTTTCTTGCGCCTCCCCTGCTGGATCAAACCGTCGAGCACCTGGCGCGCGTTCTGCGGCCCGGTTCGTCGCTGCTGGCCTTCTTCCACGCCGAAGAGAAAACCACTTCGGCTCCACTGTACTCGTACCGCATTGTCAACGCGAAAACCATGTCTCTGACGCCGCGGGGCGTGGTTCGGCCGGCACAGTACTTCAATAACCGCAGCCTCGAAAAACTCTTCCAAAAATTTCAGTCGGTGAAATTCTTCTTAACTCGCGACCATCTGCGCGAGGTAATCGTCCGCCGCTAGGGTCTCTTCAGTGCCGCAGGAGACGTGCGCACTCGCCAAACCTGTCACAGACCGCGTCTACCTGTTCCGCCAGCGGCTCCCGTTCCTCCTCCGGAAGACTCTCCAACACTGATCGGAAATAGCGCCGCAGCTCGTCTGCCGCGTGCTCCGCCTCCACCCTGTCACGATCGGCTAGCTCGCAAACCCAAAGCGCAGCCTGCCGGATGAATTTCGATCGAAGCCGTCCGAGTTCAATATCCCCGCCCACGCTTATAAACGTTCGCACGTGGTTTGCCAGTACCGCCCGGGGCTAATTCTTGGGAAATCGTAGGATGCCCGCCTGGAAATTGTCGTACTCGCGGGCCTCGAAATCGGTTCCGGGAGGCAGAACCACATCCACGGAAATGTGCACCTCTCCAGCTGCGTCCGCGAGGGCAGCGATTGAATCTACGACCTCGTCGGAATTCCAAAGAGCTACATTGATTGCTTGCTTGAGCTTTTCCAACAACCCTGAGACATTGTCCATTCCGGGGCCTCCGCGCCGTTCTTGTTACAACCGAATCGCTAGAGCGCTCTTCCACAGCGCTGCTAGCCTGTAGATCTGAACCATTGACTACCCAACCTGGTAATTGTTCCTGCAGTAACGGTTACGAAAGTGGCTGTCGAAAGGCCCCACGTCGTTATTGCCGGATGATGAAATTAGCAACTATCCACGATTCCACGTTACGCGGCTTTGGCTCCCGCTTGGGGGCAGGTCGCATTGGGTCGAAACGCAGAAGGTTCCCCACTCCCCGAAGAATCCCGAACGCATTTGCTGTGGCTGCGAGAAATACTGCCTTGCCGACGATCTGCGTTGCGGAAATGGTTCCATTCGGACGCCCCACCCGGTGGAATTGTTCGGGGAAGACTGGTGGGACTGGTCCAATGAGCAGTGCAAGGCCGGCGCCGATCCTCGCGCGCCGGCTGCGCCTAAGTGACGGCAATCTGGCGCCCATTTTCGTACAAGCCAACTTGGGCGTCAGCCCGAGCCTCACCATTTGCGCGATTGCGGAGCGCGCCAAGAGTTTCCCACCCGAGTCGTCCAACTCCGCCTGGCAAGATTCTGCCATTCTGGATGAAACGGGCAATCAACCACGTACGTTGAATATCTAGGTCTCTAGCCCCTGGGGAACAAGTTAATGAATGGCGCCTCTATACTCATACCAGCCTTAGCCGTGTTGTTGCCCGCCTGGGCCCAGGACCCGCTTGTCTTCCGCAGCGATGTTTCTCTGGTTCGTGTGGATGCCCAGGTCGTCGATCGAGACAACCGGGCGATTACGCATCTCCAGGCGGAGGATTTTGTGGTGCGCGAAGACGGGCGTCCGGCCGCGATCCGCAACTTCGCAAGCGAAGAGATGCCCGTCGACGTGCTGTTTTTGCTGGACGTGAGCGCCAGCATGCGCCCGCACGTGCAGCGCATCGCGGACGCATCCGGCCAGGCGTTAACCGTGCTCGGAAAAGACGACCACATGGCGATCATGGTCTTCGACCGAAACACTCGCGTGCGCCTCCCCTTTTCCGGCAATCACCAGGAAGTGCAGCGCGCCTTCGATCGTCTGCTGCGCCAGGAAGGCTTCAACGGCGGGACCGACATCACGCGCGCCATGCTGGATGCGGCTGACTACATCCGGCGCGAAGGCCGCCTGCAAGTGCGGCGCGCGATCGTGATCCTCACCGACGATCAGACCGAGTTTGATCGCGATGACGCCGCGGTTTCGCGCGCCTTGGCTCGAGCCGACGCGGTCATGTGCGCACTTATCGCGCCCGACGCCATGGCTGGACGGCAGTATCCCGGCAGCGGTGGGGGGCGTCGGCGCGGCGGTTGGGGTTCCGGCGGCGGACTCGGCGGACCCTTGGGCGGCGTGATCATCGGCCCAGGCGGCGGACCCTGGGGCGGCAATCGCTACCCGCGCGGTGGCGGAGGCATGGGCCGGCCCAGCGCGACGCAATCCGCCGGAACAGCGCAAATCGCCCGCGATTCCGGGGGCGATAGCATGTCCGTAAACGATGCTTCGGCGCTCGAAGAGACCCTCATGCGCTTGCGCCAGAGGTACGCGCTGTTTTTCAACCTGCCGGAAGGCGTTGTGCCCGGCCAGGAACGGAACATCGTTGTGGATCTTTCGCCGGAAGCGCGGCGCCGCTATCCCGATGCTGAAGTCCGCTACCGCCGTAGCTATCAATCTGGCGATCACGATCGTGACAACGGGCCAACCATCGTCCGGCGTGCGCCGGCGGACGTGGACTATTCGAAGCCGCCGGCGACCTCCGTCTCTCGTAGCAACTCGGCCGACGATCCGTCACCTGCGCGCCGCCGGAGGGTGGCCGTGAACGAAGACGGATCGCCGATCTCGAGTTCATCGGACAGCGACAGCGACTCCAAGCCCGCGCCGATGCAACCGGCCAGCGGGGACACCAAACCAGCTCCGGCCCCCACGGGCGGCTGGCCAAAGGCGAACCCACCCGGTCAGCAATGACCCGACGGCCGTCGGCTCACGATGGCGTTGACCAGCATCAGCGGCGAAGGCGCGCTCGGCAATTCGGCCAGCCCGTTGCGCCCCGCCTCACCCGACTTGGCGTGGATCTTTCAGTAGGAAAGAAGACCGGCTGAGTTACTGGCCTTCCTGCTCGGTCTGCTCGAAGATCAGCTTGCCGTTGAGATAAATCCGGCCGACATTCATCAGGTGCGAGCCGTCCTTGGCCGCATAGCCATCCACCACCATTTTGTCGCCCAGCTTAGCCATGCCCTTTTGGAAGCCCTTGCGTGTCAGGGCCACCGGGCTCGCACCTTCGCAGCCCCAGGTGGTGATATTTCCCGCATCGTCCTTGACGTCGATCCAGAAGTACGAGTGCGGATTGCTCCATTCGAGCTTAGACAGAGTGCCCTGAATCCGGATCGGCTTGTTGCCGTCGAACTCGGCCGCGAAGGAATGGTGCGCTAGCGACGGCACCGCAGCAAGCGCGAACACGAACGCCCCAACCGCCAGACTCAGTTTCATATTCATAATTATCGCTCCTAATTCTTGTTGGTCAGCGGCGGAGGCAGCGGCGCAAGCTTTTCGAATCCGCGCGTGCCGTCGGGCCGGATCGGGCCGGGACCAAACTGCAAATGCTCCCGGTCCACGTTGTTCTCGCTACACGCATATTCGTGCAGTTCCTCGCCGGGCTTGCCCAGAACCCAGGTGCGCGAGTATGTGAACGATCGCGTGTAAAATTTCGGGTCTTCGATCAAAGTCTCGACATGGATGTGGTCGTAGTCGGGACGCGTCCACCGCTCCACGACGTGCAGCTTATCGCTGTGCGGATTCGCATTCTCGTCGATCCAGACCTTGTCGTCCTTGAAGCCGACTGAATCGATTATCAGCGTGTCGCCTTCCCATCGACCGAGTTCCTCGCCAAAGAACGACGGATCGGGATCCTCGGAATGCTTACGGTGTGCATCGATCGGGATCAGCCGGAAATAGGTGTACCAGTATAGGAACGCGACCTTGTTGGCGCTTTGCAGTACTTCGAAAGGTAGGCCGCTGGCATTGTGCCGCGGGATCCCGCCCGGGATACAGAGGCTTTCGGGATCGATAGTCGCCGTCACGTTGTGCTTCCAGGCTGCCTCGCCAGCCGGAGTGAACGGGAGTTTAAGCCCCGGCAGGTCCTTTGCGATGTTGCCCACGGGCCGGGTCTCACGCGTGCCTTTCCAATAGCCGCTCAGATCCGGGTGGCCGTCGGCGGTATGGGGAGCCGGGCGAGTGGATTTCACATCCGGCGCGGTTAGCCCGCCGTTTTGCGCGAAAACAACGAACGCTGTGAAAGCTAGCACGACGGGTACGTTGAAAATACGACACCTGCTCGCCGCGAAGTCGAAACTCACTAGCCACCTCCCCGCTGTCGGTCTATTTTACGCTTTCACCAGCCGGAATTTAAGCTAAAACTGCGCGCCTCCGTCCCGATAAGGGTACTTGTGAGCCGGTTCGTGGACAATGCGATGCGGTTGCTGGAAGCGGCCGAAAGCGCGGTCCAGTCCGGCCATACGCCCTCAGACCTGACCGTTTTGATCACCGACGAGGGGGGCATCCGGATGGTGGCCGATTCCGATTGGCCGCTCGATGCCCTGCAACTGCACCACGGCGCCCGTATGGCCTACCGGGTGAGCCAGACTGCAGCCAACGTACGCGTGGAGGGACGGGCAGGTTCTCGAACTTGTCTGTTCGAAACCGCAAAGCCCGTACGGGCCGCCCGTCTCCTCCTCCAGCGTGCGCCTTGTACGTGGACGGCGCGCATGATCGAGGCGCCGGCCTCTTAGCGTCCGGAGCTTAAGCCCCCCGGCTATTAGAGCCCCGCATCACGCATAAACTGCGCCGCTTCCTCCGGCGGCGTCGGATTGATATAGAACCCCGCTCCCCACTCAAAGCCCGCCACCTTCGTTAACCGCGGAATGATTTCCAAGTGCCAGTGGTAATGCTCCAGCAGGCCCTCCTGCACCGGCGCTGTATGGACTAGAAAGTTGTATGAGGGGAACTCCAGCACGCGCTCGATCTTTCGAAGGGTCGCACGCACGGCCCACGCCAGGTTCTGAATGAGCCCCCCGTGCGCGGTTTCAAAATGCGAGCTATGGGCTCGGGGGACAATCCAAGTCTCGAAGGGAAAGCGCGCGGCGTAGGGCGCGAAAACCAAGATTTCTTCAGTCTCCAGAATGGCTCGTGCCCCGCCGGATGCCTCCTGCCGGACCATATCGCAGAACACGCAGCGCTCTTTGAAATTGAAATAGCGTAGCCCGCCGTCGATCTCTTCCTGAGCCTGTACGGGCACCACCGGCAGTGCGATGAGCTGCGAATGCGAGTGCTCCAGCGAGGCACCGGCCGCTTCGCCGTGATTTTTGAACAGCAGCATATAACGCAGGCGGGTGTCGCGTTTCAGGTCCAGAATGCGGTCGCGAAAGGCCCAGAACAGGTTTTCGACGTTCTTCTCCGGCAACTGAGCGAGCGAGATCTTGTGCTCGGGACTCTCGATGATCACCTCGTGCGCGCCGATCCCGGTCATTTTGTCGTACATGCCTTCACCTGTGCGGTCCAACATGCCTTCGACGCGAAGGGCGGGAAACTTGTTGGGAACCACGCGCAATTGCCACTGGCTGCTGCCGTCCCGGTACGACAGGATCTCGGGCGGCGTCTGATCCTCGTGGCCGGCGCAAAAAGGGCACCCGGCCCGCGCTCTCTCTACCACTGGGATACGCACGAACTCGCTGGGCCGCCGTGCCAGGTCCGTGGCAATGATCACCCACCGGCCGGTGATGGCGTCTTTACGCAGCTCTGGCAAATACAAGTCCTTGCATTGCAATAATTATTGCCGCGAACCTCAAATTGTACCTTACGTTATGGTGAGTCGTTCGTCCTGGCGTCCTCGCATTTGGCTTGTAACCGGCACGAACCATTGCGCGTCCCAACACACGCACCATCTCGAGCGGTGCTCGGCTGAGCGCATTTTCCGCGGAGACTGGCATCGCCAAAGAGAGGCTGCCGGGTCCCGGCATAAATAGCGGCCACTAGCCTCTCCCTCTACTACTCCGCGGGTTTGCGCGCGCGCAGTGCCGCCGCGGCGGATGCTACTCACTGGAGGTATGAGATGCGAACTTTGCTTCTAATTGCAACGGCTTGTTTTTTCACTTGCGCTGAAGTGAACGCTCAAGGGAGGGGTGACATGCGTTCTTCCCCGCCCCAGCCCGGACTGGAGTGCTTCGCGCAAATGGCGACCCCGGATTATCCCGAAGCAGCGCTGCACAAGGACGTAACAGGCACGGTCTGGACACACATTACGTTGACGCCGCAAGCGACCGTGAGCAAAATCGATGCCCAGGTTGTCTCGGCCTATAGCGACGGCGAAAAACTGCTGGTTCCGGCGGTGGAGAAAGCGATTCACGCGTCGACCTTCAAGCCGGATTGCGCGGGCAAGACCGTTTTTGTGGCCTTCCGGTATGAGGAAGACGGGCAGGCCGTAGCGGATCCGCATCCGCAGTTTCGGAAAGAGCCCCCGAATGTGGCTTGGATTGAAAGCCAGCCGCCGCTGAACACTGCTGCGGCGCATCAAGTTACTGCGCGCCGCTAATCGAAACGCCTCGTCGCCCGCGCGGCGATCCTAAGGAGAAAACATCCCGGAAATGCGTGATCGCCGGGGGCTGGCCGAAAACCACGGCGACCACGTCAAAACGTACTTTCTCCCAGGCGACTCCGGCGTGGCGGGCGTACTCGCGCGCTGCGCGCATGACACTGACCTGTTTCTCGGCGCCGATGGCGCGGTCCGGCGCGCCGTATTCGTCTGTTTGCCGTGATTTTACTTCGACGAAGACAAGAGTGCCTCCGTCCCATCCGATCAGGTCGATCTCGCCCGCTCCCGACGACATGCGGTAGTTCCGCGCGACGACAATGAATCCGGCGCGCTGCAGGAAACGATGCGCCATGTCCTCACCACGTCGGCCGAGCGCATGATCCGGTGCAGACACGCGCCTGCGGCCTCGCTCCCTTACCCAATCCGAAAATTCGTACAAGCGTCTCAACACAACGCGGGTCTCCCAAGTAAGTGGCGGGCGGCCCGTGTTTGTCTCTTTACTTGATCACCTCGAACTCGAACTCCATCACCTTCCCGCGCACCAGGTAGCAAAGATAGTATTCCCAAAAGCGGCGGAATCGCGGAAAGCGGTTCACCAGGAACTCGAACCCGAGCCAGCGCCACAGTGCCAGCAGCCGCACGTGGACGCGGATCTCCCGGAACTTGGCGCCTGAGTAATATCCGAACCCGCCGTGGTCTTCGCCGAAATAGCGGAACGAGAAGCTGTTCAGGTGCCAGCGGTGCGTGGGATCGCAAAACGAGCTGAAATCGGTGTAGTGCGGCGTCACCAGCAATACGCGGCCTGAAGGCGCGGCTACGCGGTGCAACTCCTCCATGGCGCGAATAACATCGGAGACGTGCTCGATCACGTGAACGGCACGTACGCTGCTAAAGGAGCTATCGCGAAACGGATACGGAAAGCGGTCTAGATCGCAGATCACGTCCGCTTTGCTGCGCTGATTTCGATCGATCCCTATTGCGCCTGGGTATTTATTGATCCCGCAGCCGACGTCCAACGTCCGTGCGGACTGCGGCCCCTCTAGGCCGCCAGCTTGAGGCATTCCTCCAGTGTATCGACAGCGAAATCGGCTTGATCGCGCGTGATGACCAGCGGAGGCGACAACCGGATGCTATTGCGCCCGGCGCCGAGCACCAGCAATCCGCGCTCGAACGCGATGGTCGTGAGGCGGTCGCGCAGCTCAGGCGCGCGTTCTTTCGATTCCTGGTCGCGCACAATTTCGATACCGATCATCAGCCCGAGGCCGCGAACGTCACCCACGTGCGGGAACCGGCGCGGCCACTCGCGCATGCGGTCCAGAATATAGGCGCCCAAACGGGCGGCATTCCCGATCAGGTCTTGCTCCAGCAGCCGGATCGTTGCCAGCGAGGCAGCAATCGCCACCGGATTGCCTCCGAAGGTGGATGCATGCGCGCCTGGTGTCCAGTTCATAATCTCGGCCCGGGCAATGGTGGCGCTTAATGGCAGGCCGCTCGCGATGCCTTTGGCACTGGTGAATATGTCGGGGGTCACGCCGAAGTGCTCGGCGGCCCACATCGTACCCGTACGCCCCATCCCGGACTGAACTTCATCGAGCACCAGCAGGATTCCATGTCTCTCCGCGAGCAGCTTCAGTTCGCCGAAAAAATTCTTGGGTGGAATCAAATAGCCGCCCTCGCCCTGAATCGGCTCGACCACGATGGCCGCCACTTCGTCGGGCGGAACGACCGTTCGGAACAGATCCCGCTCGATGGCATGCACGCAGGCCATCGCATAATCTTCTGCCGTCATGCCTGCGGGGCGATGGTAGGTGTCCGGAAATTCCGCGTGAAACACTCCGGGTATCAGGGGCCCGAATCCGCGCCGCTGCACGGCTTTGCTCGCGGTGAGCGAAAGCGCTCCGAGAGTCCGGCCATGAAACGCGCCCCGAAATGCAATGAACTTTTCGCGCCCGGTGTGATAGCGTGCCAGCTTCATGGCGGCTTCGACGGCCTCGGTGCCGGAATTGCCGAAGTACACGCGGCGCGGAACTCCACCGGGGGCGAGCGCGGCCAGTTTCTCGGCCAGTTCCACCATGTTCTCGTAATAGAAATCGGTGCCCGACATGTGGATCAACCGGGCCGCTTGCTCATCGATCGCCTTCACGACCTCCGGATGGCAATGTCCCGTAGCTGCCACCGCGATCCCCGCGTTGAAATCGAGGAAGCGATTGCCGTCGACGTCCTCAATGATGGCACCCTCGCCTCGGGCCACCACTAACGGATAACAGCGCGTATAAGACGGGGACAGCACTGCATGGTCGCGCTCAATGACCGCACGCGCGCGCGGCCCTGGCAGCTCTGTCAAGATATGCGGAAGGTCCAGCCGAACCGCCTCGGTAAGCATGGCAACACTCCTTCTTTGCTATCGACACTTATTAGATGGAAAATCAGCCGGAGACGGCACTAATCGGAGCCGAACAAGGAGGGTCGAGCTAGGGAGGGCGTGAACATCGCGAGCCTCTAACTTCAGTCTAGCGCGATCTGCTGACGCTCGAGTCAGTACACTTCGAAGCAAAACACGCGGTTGTCGCCGCTGGGTGAAAGCGCGTATTCGCCGTTCTCGAGCGGTTCGTCCACTTCGATCTTGTAAAGATGTCCGCCCAGCGGCGTCACCGCCAAGTGGAGAAACCTCGAGCCGCGGCGCCGGCCCGAACCGAGCGTGACCTCGCGGTTGCCGCCCTTTACGTCCAGCCGCGCAAGCTCCAGGCGCTCCGGGGCGATGTTGCGCGCGTCCATAATGAAGATCGGCTCGGCCAGCGGCGTGCGCGCGGGCGACGAGGCGCCGGATATAACGGCCGTCGATTTGTCTTGGCGAGCCTGTCCGGCCTCTGTCTCGATCAGGGTCGACGCGTGCAACAAGTACGGGATGTCGGGCTTCGGCGGGACGGGTCCATCGTACTTTTCGGCGCCGAGCAGTAAGAGCGCGGAGAGCGCACCCAGCGAAGCGAGGGCAATGATTCGGAACATCTCAAACTCCTAGGTTCTCTATTCCAGTTTCGCGTTTCCGGCAAGTTCGCGCAAAGGCGTCAACACGACAGGCCAGCCGTTGATGGCCGCCGATGCACCTCGATTTTCTCCGGATCTGCTAAGTGATGCAGATGCCGCCGTCAACCGGAATCACGACGCCATTAACGTACGCTCCGGCGCGCGAGGACAAATAAATCGCCACGCCCGCCATATCGGACGGACAGCCGATGCGACGGAGCGGACATTGCTTCTCCAGACTCTCCTGGAAATTTTCGAGCATCCACTTGGTCATGTGGCTCTCGAACGGCCCGGGCGCGATTGCATTGACGGTAATGTTTCGCCCAGCGAGTTTGACCGCCAGATCGCGCGTCATGTGATGTACCGCGGCTTTGCTAGGCCCATACGCAAAATTTTCGGTGAACGGCACCTTGATCCCGTCAATCGAGCCGATGTTGATCACCCGCGCCGGGTCCGCCGGAGTTGCGGCCTTGTCGAGCAACGGCAGCAGCTCGCGCGTCAAGAAGAACACCGACTTCAGATTCGTGTCGATTACTTTATCGAAACCGGATTCAGGATATTCGGCCAACGTGCCGCCCCACGCCGCGCCCGCGTTGTTCACCAGGATGTGCAGCCGCTGCTCGCGTGAGGCCACCTCCTGGGCCAAGCCGGCACATCCGGCCGCGTTCGAGACGTCGGCCGGAAGCGAAATGCACTCGCCCACCTCGCTCAACTGCTTCGCGACATCGTCGCACACGTCCTTCTTGCGCGATGAAATGTAGACCTTGGCCCCGGCTTCCAGAAAACCGCGCGCGATCATCAGGCCGATTCCGCGGGAGCCGCCGGTCACCAGCGCGACCTTGCCGCGGATAGAAAACAGGTCTGCGACGTGAATTGCTTCTTTGGGTTGCATATACTGTCGCCGCCAGGTTCGTCGCGTGTACCGGGCAAAGCTGAAAGGCTAGGTTAGCAAACCTCCTCAGCGCGCGTATAAGTACGGGGTGCGTCCGTGCCCTTTCAGAACGCCGACATCCACACGCGACCGCCGCGCCATCTGGCCCTGCCAGGCGCGGCTCATGTCCAGAACGCCCATCGGAGCGCTACGGCCCAGACGCCCAGAGACCTCCAGGTGAAGGTTCAAGTACTAGACTACTTTTGGTCTTGAATGGATTGATTTCTTGTATTAGAGTAGGGAGGTTAGAAAAACCGCACCGGGGCGCCGGAAGGTGAGGACTGTCGCAGCCGCCGGTTCCGGTGCGGTTCGCCCATTTAGGGCCGAGAATCTAGCGTCGGCTCGGCTGGCCGATTTCCGAACGAGGCCCGCGTCCTTCTTTCCCCGTCCGGGTCGCCAATCGCAGCCGATACCAGACTCTCATGCGAGATGAATCGACAGCGTAACCAAAAAAAAGCCCCTCTGTTGCAACTTGCCGACTAGAGCAAGAGCGGTCACAAATCTAAAAAAGTCGCCGGTTCCCGCAAGCACTTCCGTTCACCAGCCCGCTCCGACCCCGATCTGCCCGTTGCAATCAGAGGGCAGGTTTCAAAGGTCACTTCATCAATTCGAGATCGTTAATTGCACGCCGGGACCCATCGGTTTCTACCGTCAGGACAATGACTTAGACACCATGTCGCGGCCGGATTTGAGGCCCTGCGCTGCCATCGGTGTGTCGATGTGACACAATGATTCCTTGCTCCGCATGCGGCCCTGTTTTCCTCCGTCCTACCTAGCGCTCATGGGTGTCCTCGCGGGCTCTCTGGCGGCTCAAACCAGCCTTGAGGAATACCGGGTCTACAACCAGCATCCGAGGCTGCTTCTTACGGCCCAGCGCTTGCGCCTGCTGAAAAGAGAACGCGATCGCGATTCGATGCGATGGCACCAATTCTCGCTGCTGGTGCGCTCGGCATCCGAAATGCCCGAACCCGGATTCGCTCTGGCCCTGTACTATCAAGTCACCAACGATGAAGCGTTCGGGAAACGCGCGGCGGAGTGGGCTCTGGGACCCGGCTCCGACGTTCGCCAATTGGCGCTGGTTTACGACTGGTGCCAGCCGGTTCTCAGTCCTCAACAATCCAAAACCTTAGCCGCTAAAATTCAACGCCTATCCGAACAGCGGCCGGCCGATTCATTGCTCGGCCGCCGCGACCGCGTAGTCGCCGTCATTGCAACCGCCGATGAAAACCAGCATGGCGAAGAAGCGTTTCTGCGCGATACGGTGGACCAGTGGTGGCGCGCTAAGTTTGCGCCTTCGCTCGCGGACGGCCGCACCGTAGTTCCGCTGGATGAGCTGTACGCGCTCGCGGAATTACTTCATGCAATCCGCGACAATCTCAAAATCGAACTGCGCGACGACATCCCGGAATATTTCCGGGACCTACCCAAATACCAGGTCCTTGGTAACTACCCGGCGCCGCTCCAGGCGCCCGAGAACGAGTACCGCATTCCCGTTTTCACCGGCTCCGGAGAGCCGGATCTGAACAAAGCTGCTTTGGCTCGCGTGGCCGGCCTGACCATGGTCGCTTACGACAACAACGCGCTCGAAAATCAGTTTCTGCAGGGCTGGCTGATCCAGGACCGCTTTATGCTGCAGGGCACGTTCGGCGCCCCCTACGAATTCCTGTGGGCCAATCCATACCAGCCGGGTTTGAGCTATTTCCAACTGCCGGTCTTGTACCATGATCCGCGCTCGGGCGCATTATTCGTCCGATCCAACTGGGAAGACGACGCTGTATGGTTCGGTCTGTATGGAGGAGAAGCGCAGTTGTTTAGGGATGGGAAAATCACGGTGCTGAAGCAGCCACCTCCGGGTGCCCCAAGCCCGAAGCCGGTGGCCGTTGGCGATGCGAGTGTAATGTGGGGAACTGCACCACTACGGTTCTCGGTCGAAGGGGGTACGATTCTGATCGTCGGACTAAAACCGCAGCGGAAATACCTGGTCGAAACCGACGATGAAGAACTCCAGGAGGCCGGAACGGATCGGAATGGCACGCTGGTATTGCCATATTCGGCGGATCGGAATGCCGGCGTGCGCATCTATGAAAGTCAATTCGAGGTGAATGGTGGAACAACAGAATCGGGAAAGAGTTCTGCAGTACCTAATGGAAAGCCATAACACTTTGCGGCAAGCCGTCGCCGGATTGTCGGCCGAACAGCGATCGTTCCGGCCCGCGGCGGGCCGCTGGTCGGTGGCCGACTGTGTCGAACACCTAACGGTCGTCGAGAATTTCACGCTGAAAAGGATCCAGAACGCTTTGGAGCAACCGCCTGCCGATCATCTGGACACGAACGGCAAGGACCAAGTGATTTTGGATAACGTTCCCGGGCGTGCGCGGCGCGTCCAAGCGCCCGAGGTAGTAATTCCTACAGGCCGCTGGCCCGATTGGAACGAATTGCTGCGCCAGTTCGAAGTCACCCGCCAGCGAACCATCGATTTTGCGCGGGAGACGCAGGTGGACCTAAGAAGCCGCGCTTTCCCGCATCCGTTCCTCGGACCGCTCGATTGCTATCAATGGCTGCTATTCCTGGCAATGCACTGCGAGCGCCACGTCCGGCAGATGGAGGAAGTCAAGAGCGACGCCGGGTTTCCAGGCAAGGTCGGCTCGGCGATCGCGTAACGGTTCCTACCGTTGCGCCAAGACCTTCACCGAAACTCCGGCGCGCCAGATTTCTTTATTGTTCGAGTCCAGAAGAACCACGGTCTCGTTCTGGCCGAGTCTGGGCGACGAGGGCCTGAAGGTCCCAACAATATTGTTCTTCTGATCGACCAATACAAAGGCCTGCGCTGTGATTTGCTTGGCCGGCCCGTCCTGAGCCTGAACCGGCGGCGGCGCGAAGTATCGCGACAGGACGCCACCTATAAGCCCGGCCGCGAAGGCGAGTGCCAGATTTATTTTTCGATTCATGGAAGAATTCTCCCTGTTCCATCGTTCTTGAACAAAAATGCGGTTGGCGGTGGCTTCCTTTCACGATCATCAGGACCGGCCTAGAATGAAATCTGCAAAAGGAGATCGCAATGAGCAGGACAACACTGCGGCTCGCTACGCTGGCAACATTGACGGCCGCTGTATACGCGCAAGACATCTCCGGCGACTGGCAGGGCGAAGCCGGGCGGTATCGGTACTTATTGCAGGTTCCGAAACCGGCAGCCGCCGGCTCGAACGCGACGCTCACGCTCATCGATCAACACCTGGATTGGTAAGGCGCCCGGCCGGTCAAATCTCTCGCTCTGCAAGGGTCAAAGGTGAGTTTCAGTCTGGACGAACCTGATGCCAGCTACGAAGGGGAGGTTAGTTCCGACGGAAATTCGATCGCCGGGACCTGGAAGCAAGGCCCGCCGCAAAAGCTCGAATTCGCCCGCGCGACCAAAGAGGCTGAGTGGCGTGACCAATCGCCCCACAAAATACAATTCATTACCGTCGATAACGACGTCAAATTGGAGCTGCTGGATTGGGGAGGCACGGGACGGCCCTTAGTCCCGCTCAGCGGTCTTGGCAACACAGCTCACATTTTCGATCAGTTCGCATTGAAATTGAACACCAATTATCATGTCTATGGCATCACGCGCCGCGGATTTGGCGAGTCGAGCCATCCGCCATCGGGTTATGCTGCCGATCGGCTCGGCGACGATGTCCTCGCTGTAACCGATGCGCTGAAACTCAACCGGCCAGTACTCGCCGGCCATTCCATAGCGGGAGAGGAGCTGAGTTCAATCGGGTCGCGGCATCCCGAGAAAGTCGCGGGCCTGATCTATCTCGACGCCGGATATCCGTACGCTTACTACGACCGCGCGCGAGGCGCTTTCGCGATTGATTTAAATGAGCTCCGAAGCAAGCTGGCGGAGATGGAATTTGGCAAACTCCCGCAAGATCCGAGACCCCTGGTACAGGAACTACTCGAAACGACCTTGCCGGCGTTTGAACGAGATCTGCGGAAGCTTCAGCAAGACATGGCATCGTCGCCACCGCCCACTTCGGCAGGGCCGCCTCCCCGGCCTCCGCTGGCAGAAGCTGCGATCTTGGCGGGCCAGCAGAAGTACACCGATATCCGGGGCCCGATACTCGCTATCTTTGCTCTGCCTCACGCTCCGCCTAACGCGATTCGCAACAACGCGTCAGCCGTGGCAGCCGCCGATGCGCGCGAGGAGGCCGAAATCGGGCCGCAAGCCAAAGCGTTCGAGACCGGCCTGCCGTCCGCACGTGTCGTTCGTATTCCGCACGCCAGTCACTATGTGTTCTTGTCGAATGCGGCAGACGTTTTGCGAGAGATGAACAGTTTCATCTCTGCATTGCCACGCTGATCACGGTCACAAAGAGAGTGAGTTTCGGCGAGTCTGCACATTCGCGATTCGGCAGCCCGGATTGGAATCGCGTAGCGGCGGTGATAGCATCACTGTGGCGTTCAATTGTCCAGGCTCCCTAACTTCTTCATCATCGGCGCTCCCAAGGCGGGCACGACATCGCTCTATCACTACCTCGACCAGCATCCCGAAATTTTCATGAGCGCCATCAAAGAGCCGCACTTCTTTGCGGCTGAAATCCGTGAGGAGCATTGTGATCCCGAGTTCCGCCGTAGGATGGCCCGCAAGCACCGTGGTTTGCGCGATTTTCTCTCCGGCCCAATGCGCGAGAAACGCTTTGGCGGAATTGTCGCAGACTGGGAGGATTATGTCCGACTGTTCGCGAACGCGATCAACGAATCGGCTCTGGGCGAAGCGAGCGTTTGTTACTTGTGGTCGCCGACAGCACCGGGTCGGATCGCTGAGAGGATTCCGAACGCCAAAATCCTAGTGATGCTACGCGACCCTGCTGATCGGGCGTTCTCCCAGTATCTTCATGGCCTTGGAAATGGCGCCATTCGTTGGAGCTTTCGCGAGCACATCCAGCGCAATCTGCGCCACCGCTCCGGGCAGTTCTGCGTCCACTATCCTTTCTTGGAATTCGGCCTCTACTCTGAACAACTCAGCCGGTATCTGAAATGTTTTGGGCGGAACGTGTGGGTCGGGTTCCATGAAGATTTCAAGAACCACCCCATTGAAGTATTCCAGAGCATTTGCCGATTCCTGGGGGTCGCCGCGGAGTTTTCGCCCGACATGGCCCATCAACATCTCGAAGCCCAAGTTCCGCGCATGGCCGCAATCGGCTGGTTCAAGCGGTCAGGATTGTGGGCGGCCGCCGCGAAAGTGACGCCCGCAAGTCTGCGCCCGCTCATTCGCCGCAGGCTTATCCGCAGGCCAGGAGCAACGCGCATGGACCCCATAGACCGGCATTACCTGGTCGACTTCTACCGAGAAGACATTAGCAAGGTAGAAAGCCTTCTCGGCCGCAATCTCGACGGGTGGCGTCGATAGGATTCGGAAGCTTGGTCCGGTTCGGTCCCTGGCACAAAAACTTAATGGAATCGGTCCTGCGCAGGACCCCTTTTTCGGCCGTGTCGCGAGGTCCCTTTAGCAGGGCGGAGTCGATCCTTCCACGCTGATCACCGTCGCCGGTTTGAGGTCACGTGCTTACTTGATCTCCATGATCTCTTTTTCTTTGACCTTGGCGGCCTGGTCCAACTTCTGGATATAGCCGTCGGTCAGCTTTTGGACTTCGTCATGCGCCCGGCGGTCGTCGTCTTCACTGATTAGCTTGTCTTTCAGGAGGCGCTTCACGTTTTCGTTCGCGTCCCGGCGGATATTGCGCAGCGCCACGCGATGATCCTCCGCGATGTGGTGCAACTTCTTCACCAGATCCTTGCGGCGTTCTTCGGTCAGCGGCGGGATCGGCACGCGGATGATCTTGCCATCATTGCCGGGATTCAGACCCAGATCGGCCGCGCGAATGGCCTTTTCGATGACTGCGATCTGCGAAACATCCCAAGGCTGCACGGTGATCAGGCTCGGCTCCGGGACATGCAGCGTCGCCAATTGATTCAGAGGCGTCGGCGTGCCGTAGTAGTCCGCCCGCACGTTATCGAGCAGGCTCACCGAAGCGCGCCCGGTCCGCACCCCTGCCATGTCGTGCTGCAAATCCGCCAGTACTTTCTCCATGCGCGACTTGGCATTCGCTTCCACGTCCTTCGCGCTTTGAAAACTGTGCGCGGTCTGCGCTGCTTGAGGTTCGTTTTTCATATCGTTCGCTAGTGGATGATGGTTCCGATGGGCTCGCCCATCGACATACGCATTATATTGCCGAAGACGTTCAAATTGAAAACGCGGATCGGCAGCTTATTGTCCCGGCACATGGCAACGGCGGATGCGTCCAGCACTGCCAGCGCCTTGGAAAGCACCTCGTTATAGGTGATCTCGTGGAAGAGCACGGCGTCGGAGTGACGCAGCGGATCCTTATCGTAAACGCCCTCGACGCGCGTCCCCTTGGCGATCACTTCAGCGTGAATTTCCAGCGCGCGCAGCGTGGCCGCGGTGTCAGTCGAAAAATAAGGATTTGACGTGCCCGCGGCGAACAGCACGATGCGGCCCTTCTCGAAGTGCCGGATAGCGCGCCTCCGGATGTAAGGCTCAGCCACCTGATGCATCTGAATGGCGGTCATGACGCGCGTCGGGGCGCCCGCCTTTTCCAAGGCGTCTTGTAAAGCCAGGGCATTGATGACTGTGGCCAGCATCCCCATGTGGTCCGCCGCCACACGGTCCATATTCATTGCGGCCGCCGCTGCCCCGCGAAAGAAATTGCCGCCTCCCACCACCAGCCCGATTTGCACGCCTTTGCTGGCCACTTCGGCGATCTCCTCGGCCAGGCTCCGAACCCGTTCCGGATCGATGCCAAAGCGCGCGCTGCCGGCGAGCACCTCGCCGCTCAGCTTCAGTACGATGCGCTGGTACTGGGGCAAGCTCACTATTCCTTCGGTGGCGACTGGTCGGCCGTTTCCTCGATCAGCGCGGCTTCGCCTACCTTGAAGCGCACGAAACGCGAAACCGAAATATTCTCGCCCACTTTGGCGATCATGCTCTTGATCAGATCGCCGACGGTGGTGGAATTTTCGCGGATGAAGGGCTGCTCGTACAAGCAGACCTCTTCATAAAACTTTTGCATCCGGCCTTCGATGATTTTGTCGATCATCTTCTCCGGTTTACCTTCCTGCAGCGCGCGCCCGCGCTGGATATCACGCTCTTTGTCCAGAGCCTCCGGCGTGACATCCTCTTTGCGGATAAACTGCGGATCGGCCGCGGCAACCTGCATGGCCAGGTCTTTCACCAGCTGTTGGAAATCGTCGGTGCGCGCCACGAAATCGGACTCGCAGTTCACTTCCACGAGCACTCCCAGCTGTGCCCCGGGATGAATGTAGCTGCCAATCACGCCCTGCCGGGTGCTGCGCGCGGATTTTTTAGTCGCGGATGCAATCCCGCGCTTGCGCAGGATGATCTCGGCCTCGGGCAAGTTTCCCTTGGCTTCAGCCAATGCGCTCTTACACTCCATCATCCCCGCGCCCGTCCGGTCGCGGAGTTCTTTCACCAGCTTCGCACTGATCTCCATAAAAGTCGGTCTTTTTCCTTGAATGCCTGGTTCCCGCGGAACCGGAATCGGTCCCACTGCTGACGATCTCAGGCCGCGCGCTTACTCGGCCGCACCCGATGAACTGGCCCCCGGCCCCGGCTCCTCCGAACCCGGACTCTTGCGAGGCAGCGACATGGAAGGTAAGTCTTCGTCCGACAAGCCTTCCGACATGAGCTGATCCAGTTGCTGCGGATCGAACTGCGTGTATTCGGGGATCTCCTCGACGGGAGCTTCCTCGGTCACAACCTTTTCGGCGGCGAAATCCTGCTCGGTGGCCAGAGCGCGCCCTTCGATCACCGCGTCGGCAACTTTCGTAGTGAACAGCCGGATCGCCCGCAGCGCGTCGTCGTTGCCCGGAATGACGTAATCCACTTCGTCGGGATCGCAGTTGGTGTCCACCACCGCAACCACCGGAATTCCAAGCTTGCGAGCCTCTTTAACGGCGATGGCCTCTTTGTTGGAATCCACGACGAACAGCAGGTCGGGCAGGCCGCTCATTTCCTTGATGCCCGCAAGGTTCTGTTGCAGATGCTTGCGCTCTCGCTCCAGCCGGCCGACTTCCTTCTTGGCGCGGCCTTCGTAGGCGCCGTCCGTCGCCATCGTGTCCAATTCTTTTAACCGCTTGATGGAGCGCTGCACCGTGCTCATGTTGGTAAGCAGGCCGCCCAGCCAGCGCTGGTTGACGTAATATTGCGAGCAGCGCGTGGCCTCCTCCGAGATCGCCTCCTGCGCTTGCCGCTTGGTTCCGACAAACAGGACCGACTTGCCCTGCGCGGCAGCTTCAGCCACGTAGCGCATCGCGTCCTTGAACAGCTTCAGCGTCTTTTGCAGATCGATGATGTAGATGCCGTTGCGTTCGCCAAAGATGTATTCCTTCATCTTTGGATTCCAGCGCTTGGTCTGGTGCCCGAAATGAACGCCCGCTTCGAGCAATTCCTTCATGGAAATAGAAGCCAAAAATCCTCCTTGTGCTTCACCTTCAGTTGCGATTTCGCCCGGTCTCAGCCCGGCACGCGGCCCAAAGCGGAATTTGCGTGCCCCCGAAGAAACCGGCCGTTCTTAGCTGTGGCGCACACGTTTGTGCGTGCCGCGTTCACACAGGAACGCTCTCTCACCGGCTCTCGATCTTAACGCTTCGAGAACTGGAATCTCTTGCGCGCGCCCTTCTGCCCATATTTCTTGCGCTCGTGCGCACGCGGGTCGCGCGTCAGCAGGCCGAGCTGTTTCAGCTTCGGCCGCAGCTCGGAATTGAACTCCAGCAGCGCGCGCGCAATGCCCAAGCGGGCCGCGCCTGCTTGCCCCGCTGCTCCGCCGCCGTCGGCCAGGATGATGACATCGAACTTGTCGGCCATCTCAGTCGCCAATAGCGCCTGCCGCACGATCGCTCGCGCGGCCTCGCTCACGAAATACTGCTCAAGAGGCCGCCCGTTCACTGTGATAGTGCCTTTGCCCGACCGCAAGAAGATCCGTGCAACCGAGGTCTTGCGGCGGCCTGTCCCGAGATATTGAACTAATCCAGCCACTCAGAAACCTTTCTTCATTTCGCCAGCGACAGCGGTGCCGGCTTCTGCGCCTGGTGCGGATGCTTGTCGCCCGCGTACACTTTCAGTTTTCGATACATTTGTTTGCCGAGCTTCGTTTTGGGAAGCATCCCGGCGACGGCCTGCTCCACGATCCGCGTCGGACGCGTCTCGCGCATTTTCTGGAAACCGACTTCCTTCAGCCCGCCGGGGTAGCCGCTGTGCCGGCGATAAACTTTCTGCGATTCCTTGCTTCCTGTCAGCCGGATCTTGGCGGCGTTGATGACGATCACGTGATCGCCCGTGTCCAGAAACGTGGTGTAGGTGGGCTTATGCTTGCCCATCAAAATCATCGCGGCCTTGCTGGCCACCCGCCCCAGCACCTGATCGGCGGCATCCACGACGTGCCATTCGCGCACGATCTCGCCCTGGGACGGAAAATGGGTTTTCATACAGACAGACTCTCTCCGTTGGAGACTTGGTGTCACTTCAGGTTACCGAATCGCGCAGGAAGCTGTCAAACCCCAGTCTTGTCTAACCCAGTCTTGTCTAACACGGGACGAGCCTGAAGGCTACCGGGCCTCGTCCAATGCGCGGCTGGCTGCGGCGCTACCTGGGGAAAATGACGGGACAGAGCCGAGCGGCCGCATGCGAGAATAGAAGACGCAAAAGGGGGACTCCATGGCCCAGGAGTTGACGCCTTGGCCGGAACTGCCTCTGGCAGCCTGGCAAGAGACATATGACACGCTGCACATGTGGACCCAGATCGTGGGCCATATCCGCATGGCGCTCACGCCGCTGGTCAATCACTGGTGGAACGTTCCTCTGTACGTCTCGGCGCGCGGTCTGACTACCTCACCCATTCCCTACCGGCGCCGGATTTTCGAAATCCGGTTCGATTTCATCGCGCGTAAGCTGATCGTCGAAACCAGCGAAGGCGCCGTACAAACTATGGATCTGGCGCCGCGGAGCGTGGCCGAGTTTTATCGCGAGTTGATGACTCAGCTCGATTCGCTCGGTATCCAAGTAAAGATTCATTCCAGCCCTGACGAGGTCGCTAACCCGATTCCGTTCGCGCAAGACGAAGTGCATAAATCGTACGATCCCGAGTATGCGCATCGCTTCTGGCGCATTCTCGTTTCGACCAGCACGGTTTTGAAGGATTTTCGTTCGCGCTTCATCGGCAAGTGCAGCCCGGTGCATTTCTTCTGGGGCAGCTTCGATCTGGCGGTCACTCGGTTCTCCGGCAGACCGGCGCCTGAGCGGCCCGACCCGATCTCGCGCGAGGCCTATTCGCACGAAGCCAGCAGCGCCGGATTCTGGCCCGGAGGAGGCGAGATCAAAGGCCCGGCGTTTTATTCCTACACCGCGCCCGAGCCGGCCGGATTCAAAACTTATCCGGTCCGTCCCGCGGCGGCTTTTTATCATCAGGGCGTGTCCGAATTTCTATTGATGTACGACGATATCCGCACCGCCGGGTCGCCGGAGACGCAGTTGATGGATTTCTTTCAGACCACCTATGAAGCGGGCGCGAACCTGGCCGAGTGGGACCGCGCCGCCCTGGAGCGCGCTCCCGTGGACTCCCCGCGCGTCGTAAAGTAGGCAGCATGGCTGCCCATTGTTCGCATCTCGATCAGGTGAAGATCACCACCACAAATAAACACGTGTGCGAGGATTGCATACGCACCGGCGACAGCTGGGTTCATCTACGGCTCTGCCTGATCTGCGGGCACGTAGGCTGCTGCGATTCCTCCAAGAACAAGCACGCGACGAAGCATTTTCATGCCGTGGGCCATCCACTCATTCGTTCGATCGAGCCCGGCGAGCGCTGGATGTGGTGCTATGTCGATCAGATGGCACCTGGCGAAATCGAGCAATAGCAGAGCGCGCCCGCGTGTCTTAGTCGGCTGAAGCCTGCGCGAATTTCGCCGCCTGCCGTGCGCAGTCGGTCCCGCTGCCGGCCCGCGCGCCTTGAACTTCCCCTTTACCGGCGAGTGCGCGGAACTTCGAAGGACTCACGCCCATGTAGCGTTTGAACAGGAACGAAAGGTGGCTCTGGTCGGCGAATCCGCACATGAGCGCGATCTCCGCCAAGGGCGTCTCGGAATGCGCGAGCAGGTGCGAGGCGTATTGAACGCGCCGCCTGCGAATCATCTCGCCCACCGTGCACTGGTTGTATTTGTGGAATTGGCGCGACAGGTGCACGTAGTGGACTCCCACTTCCGACGCAATGGCCGCCAACGAAAGCCGCTCCAAAAATCGCGACTCGACAATCTCGGTTGCACGCCGCAGCCAGGAAGGAACGCGAGGTGCGTTCTGTTTTACCTCGCCGCGCGCGATCTCAGCCAGAATCGCGAGCACCAGCCCTTCCACCGCGATTCCCGAGGCCGCGTCTTCGCGAGTAAACTCGGCATACAAGCGGTTCGTCAGCCACGTGGTGGTGAGGCCGTTGAGTTGAGCAGGCTTTTTCGGAACCACGGACTGCCGCGCGAGCTGCTCTAGAACATCCGGCGGGCTGCTCACGTGCAGACATCGAAGCTCCGCCTCTACCTGCGGCGTGTGCTGCATGCCTGCGGGCAGGAAACGGACGCCGCCCGGACGGCAGACCAGCGTTGCTCCAGCGTATTTCTCGAGCAGCGTTCCCTCGATCACAAAAGTGATGAACGCCTCCCGATACGATCGCGCGGTCAGAACCCCGGGACGCGCGTAGAAATTTTCGCTGACCGTAAAGGGCCCAATCGTGCGGCGCTTAACAACGTCGCCGCCTAAATCGGGCGCACTGTTCGAGCCGCTACTGAGCGATGACGGTGCTTCGGCAATTGTTGGCCGCCGGTTGCTTGGCGAAAGCGCGCAAGTACTCACACAAGCTCCTCTTCCACAGGTCAATGATGGGGCCGCGCCGCTCCGACTGTCGTTAGTAACTTGTAAATCTTTGGTAAAAAACAGATTAGAAGTAGCGGAACCTCTACAGAATTCGCTTTTTACCGGCGCGGACAGGTTACGATTCCAATAGTAAGACTCATGTCAAATATTTTGGTCATCGACGACGACGAAAGTCTCCGCGACACCATCGGTATCATGCTGGAGCAGGAAGGCTTCACCCCACTGCTCGCCGCCGACGGCAAAGCCGGATTCGAGCGCGCCATGGCGGTAAAACCCGATCTGCTGATCGTAGACCTGCGGCTCCCCGGCATGAGCGGCATCGAAATTTGCAAGCAATTGCGAGCCGCCAACCTGAAGACGCCCATCATCGTTCTCAGCGCGGTGGGCGAAGAGGTGGACAAAGTGCTGCTGCTCGAGATCGGCGCCGACGACTACATCGTCAAACCCTTCGGAGCGCGGGAATTGTTGGCGCGAATCCGCGCCGTGCTGCGCCGTACGTCGCCGGAAGCACGAAAAGTGGCGCAGTTCGGCTCCGTATCCGTGGATTTCGAGCGGCGCATCGTCAGCAAGCGCGGTGAAGCCCTCAAGCTCACTCCGGCCGAGTACAATCTTCTGAGCTATTTCCTGCAGAATCCGGACCGGCCGCTCACGCGCGACATGATTTTGAACTCCGTTTGGGGTTATGAATCGTTTCCCAATACGCGGACGGTGGATGCGCACGTGGTCCGGTTGCGGCAGAAGCTGGAGGCTGATCCGAACACTCCGCGGCACTTTCTGACCGTCCATGGAGTGGGGTACCGGTTCATGCCATGACCTCCGACCCGGTCCATTCCTCAGCCGCGCGGAGCGCTTCAAGTTTCCTATCATTGGGTATAAACGGGAGCACTACAAGCCCAAACGCGGGCCCGTCCGGCGCGCACGCGCGCCCAGTCCGCGAAATGCGTTCGCCTTCCATGCGGGAGAAATCGGAATGGGGGTCCCTGACAATGGTCAGTAAACGGGTTCGTTCGTTCTTAGAAATTGGAATGGTGTTGCTGTTCTTTTCGTGCGGCGCGCAGCTCGCGCCGGCTCAGGAGACGCCACAGATGCGCGAAGTGCTGTCGCGGCTGGACCGGTTGGAACAAACCAACCAGGCGCTGCTCGACGAAATCCGAGGCCTGCGGCAGGAGCTGGCGGCGATGCGCGCAACCGTACCCACCCAGCAGACCGCCGCGTCCAGCACCGATGGCCAAGGCGTCGCCCCCGGCTACAACTCCCAATCCGGCGATACCCCGCAGGCTGCTCAAATTCCCGCCGCCGAAGCCCACGCAGTCGAGGAGAATCGGATCGCCGAGCTGGCCCAAACCAAAGTCGAGGCGTCGCAGAAGTTCCCCATCCGCATCACCGGCATGGCGCTTTTCAATGCTTACTTGAACGGCCGCTACAACAATGAGTCAGAAAACCCAACCATTGCCTCGCTCACCCCCGGAGATGCCACGGGCGGCGGAACACTCAGGCAAACGACGTTGGGACTTCTGTTCGACGGGCCTCACACCTTCGCCGGCGGCCGGGTCAGCGGATCGCTGTACATGGATCTATTCGGTGGCTCCACTTCTTCCTTGAATCATCTGATGCGGTTGCGAACCGCGTCCATTAACCTGGATTGGAGCAACACCACTCTCACGGTCGGACAAGAGAAGCCCATCATCTCGCCTCGCGACCCCGATTCCTACGCGCAAGTGGGCGTTTCCCCGCTGACCGGCGCGGGAAATCTGTGGCTCTGGCAGCCTCAGATCCGCGTGGAGCAGCGTTACTCGTTCGACCGCGATATGGGCCTGAAGGCGCAAGTTGGCGTTTTCCAAACCAGTCTTCTGAACACCGCCAATGACCCGAATGCCTACGCCGCGCAGTTGCCCGGCCAGCAGACCGAGGAGTCCAGCCCTGGCGCTGAAGCGCGGCTCGAGCTGTGGCGGCAATGGAGCGAAGCTGGCCGCCTGGAAATCGCGGGCGGATTCCATGTCAATCGGAATCATGTCGCGAGGTTCGAATTGCCATCCAACATTTACACCTTGGATTGGTTCTTCCGCCCCATCGCGAAACTGGAATTCTCCGGAACATATTTCCACGGCCGTAACGTCGCGGTGGTGGGCGGGCTGCGCCAAGGCTACAGTGTTCTTCCGGGTGGAAAGTGGCTGTCGGTGCGCAGCAATGGGGGATGGGCGCAGCTCCGCTTCCCCGTCACGCAGCGCCTCGCGTTCGATATCTATGGAGGCCAGCAGGATGATGTGTCCGCCGACCTGATGGCCAGTTTTATTGCGAAGAACCAGGCTTATTTTGCGAATGCGATGTACCGGCTGGCGCCCAACGTCGTCGTGAGCCTGGAAGGCGGGCAAGTCCGCACTTCGTATCTCCGTGCAGGAAACAGATTGAACAATCATTATGATTTGGCCGTCGCGTATCTTTTCTAACATCGCCGCCCAGCTTGGCCTCACGCTGGCTTGGGCGGCTGGCTTGGCAATGCCGGCCGCGATCGACGCCACTACCGTGCAGGGCCGCGTGGAGCTGGTCTTCTCGCACGACCCCAACGTGCGCAAGCATCAGGATTATTCCGGGGTGGTGGTTTGGCTGGAGCCTCTCTCCGGGACACCCGTAGTTCCGGCGCTAGCACGTCACGCCGAAATGGTTCAAAAGAACAAGACCTTCACCCCGCACGTGCTCGCCATTACGGTCGGAACCACGGTGGATTTCCCCAACTACGATCCTATTTTTCACAACGCGTTCTCCAACTACGAGGGTCAGATCTTCGATATCGGACTTTACCCGCCGGGCACCAGCCGCTCCATCGCGTTCCGGCGCGAGGGCGTGGTGCGCGTCTTCTGCAATATTCATCCGACGATGAGCGCCGTCATCGTGGTGCTTCGTTCGCCGTATTTCGCGGTTTCGAATAAAGCCGGAGCCGTGGAAATTGCGGACGTTCCGCCCGGCTCCTACCGCCTGCACGTCTTCCACGAACGAGCCACCGAGCAGACGCTGGCTGCGTTGATGCGCACCTTCGAGGTCTCCGGGCCGTCGCTCCAACTCCCGCCGATCTCAGTTTCCGAGAGCGGCTATCTGGAAGGCCCGCACAAGAACAAGTATGGAAAAGAGTATTCGGCCCCGTCCGATTCGGGTGTTTATCCAGGACCAAAGCCGTGAGATTCTCGCGTTTATCCCTGTTATGGAAGATCCTCATCCCCACCTCGCTGGTGATGACGGCGGCGTTCGCCATCACGGGCTGGCTGGTGCAGCGCAGCGTGATCAGCAGCACCTATGCGGGCGTTGAGCAGGAAGCCAAGGCCAGCTTCCAGGCCTATGATTCGCTTTGGAAGGCGCGCGCCAATCTGCTCGCCTCCGTCAGCCAGATTTTAAGCACTTCCGACGTCGTCCGCCGCGCGTTCGGCACCGGCGATCAGGCCACAATTCAGGACACCGCCGGAGAACTGTGGTCCAAAGTTTCGAGCGAAGATGAATTCTTTCTGGTGGCCGACCCCCGCGGCCGCGCCCTCGCGAGCTTGGGTACGCCGGCCGCGTTCGTGCCGCGCGACGATCTTCCGATGGTCCGGTCTGCACGCAGTGTGTTTCCCAAGCAGGCCTCGGGATTCGTGCCGCGCGGCGACCAGCTCTATCAGGTGGTCGTCACGCCCGTGTACGTCCAATCGCCCAACGGGCCGGTGCTACTCAACGTGCTCGTTGCGGGCTATCGCGTGGACCAAGGGGTAGCGCAAACACTTAAAGATTCCACCGGCGGCAGCGAATTCCTGTTCGTTTCAAGCGGCCGCGTGGTTACCTCCACGCTGGACCGGAACCAAGCGGCGGACATCCTGCCGCGCCTTTTGAACGTGTCCAGCATCACGCAAGTCGCGGGTTTCCTCGCCCTGCCGCAACCGCTTCCCGACGTCAGCGGCGCGCCCGTGGGCCAGCTCTTCATCTTGCGATCGTTCGCGGGGGCGAGACAACGGCTCATGGCTTTACAACGCCAAATCATCGGGCTGTGGCTGCTCGCGCTCGTTGCCGCGCTGGCCGTGACCTATTTGGTCGCGCGCAAGATCATGCAGCCGGTGGCCGAGTTGGACCGCGCCGCCGCCGAAATCGCCAAAGAAAATTACGATTACAACGTCGCCGTTCACAGCCAGGACGAGTTGGGACGCCTGGCCGAAACGTTTCAATCCATGTGCCATTCCATCCGCCGCGCGCGCGAGGAATTGATCCGCCAGGAACGCATCTCCACCATCGGCCAGCTATCCACGTCCATCGTGCACGACCTTCGGAATCCGCTGGCAGCGATCTATGCCGGCGCCGAGATGCTGATGGACAGCAAGCTCGGCGAGGAACAAACGCGCCGACTCGCGCGCAATATCTATCGGGCTTCCCGCGGCATCCAGGACATGCTGCAGCAGCTGCTGAACGTCGCGCGCGGCACTTCCAACTCGAGCGAGATGTGCAGCCTCACCGAGGTGGTGGAGGCGGCCTGGGCGGTCGTCGCGCCCTCGGCCGAGTCGCGTAACGTAAAGCTCCGCACCGAAGCGCTGGATACGCAGGAGTGCCCCATGGAGCGCGCCCGTATGGAACGCGTGTTCTCCAATTTATTCGAAAACGCGATCGAGGCAATGCGCTCCGGCGGCACCGTTTCGGTGCGATCCAAAGTCGACGGCAACAGCTTGCTGGTCGAGGTGCACGACACCGGACCCGGTATCAACCCGGCCGTGCGCGCGCGCTTGTTCCAGCCGTTTGTCACCGCCGGCAAAAAGAACGGCTTAGGCCTCGGCCTGGCCTTGTCCCGTCAGACGCTGCTGGATCACGGCGGCGACATGTGGGCCGACCCAAACGGGCCCGGCGCCAGGTTCTGCCTGCGCCTGCCGCGCGAGCGCCGCAGCCTGTCGCAGGAAGCCAGCGCCGCTACCGTCGCGGGAGACTAAGCCGCGACGCTAGACGGTAGCACTCGCGCGCAATCTCCCACTCCTCCTGGGCTTTGATCGTCAACACGCGGACCGCTGAATCCACCGTCGCGATGTCCCGATCCGATGCAGCGCTTGCGTTCTTGCCGGCGTCCAGCTTCAGACCCAGAAAAGCAAACTGCGCGCACACGTCTTCCCGCAGCGGAGCGCAATTTTCGCCCACTCCGCCCGTGAACACTAGCGCGTCCGCGCCGCCCAAAACGCCCAGCATCGCGCCGATCTCGCGCACCAGCCGGTGGACATAAATCTCATAGGCCAGCCGCGCGCGCGAGTTGCCTCCGTTCATCGCCTCCAGCACTTCGCGCATATCGCCCGATACGCCCGAGATTCCCAGCAGGCCTGATTCCTTGTTCAATATGCGGTCGAGCTCTTCGGCCGAGTAGCCGCGGTGCCGCAACAAATAAATGAGAATGCCCGGATCGATGGACCCGCAGCGCGTCCCCATCATGAGGCCTTCGACCGGCGTGAAGCCCATTGTGGTGTCCACGCTTTTGCCGCCCCGCACGGCCGCCAGCGACGCGCCATTCCCCAAATGACAAACGATCAGGTTCAGCGATCCCTGCGGGCGCTGCAGAAGATCAGCCGCGCGCTGGGAGGCATATTGGTGGCTGAGCCCGTGGAAACCGTAGCGCCGAACTCCGTGATCCAGCCAATCGTACGGTCCCGGATAAACATAGGCCGCCGGAGCCAGCGTTGCATGAAAACCCGTATCGAACGCGGCGATCTGAAGAACGTCGCGGCCGACCACTCGATCCACTGTCTCCACCGCCTCCAGTTCGAAGCGGTTGTGAGCCGGGGCGAACTCCACCTCCCGCGCGATGGCCGCGCGCACTTCCGCCGTCAACTCGGTGCTGGAGCGATAATTGGGACCGCCATGCACGATGCGGTGCCCCACCACGTCGATTTCGGACAGCGTAGCAATACATGCCGCATCGCCGCTCCACAGAGCTTCCAGCACAGGCTGCAGCACCGCCACGGGCGCATCGCAGCGGATGGTGCGGCGCACATTCGCGCCGTCGGACCGGTCCACCAGGATCTCGGCGCTTCCCGTGTGATGGCTCCAGTCCACCCGCGCGCTCCACTCCGGTCGCGGCGCCTCCGCGCTCAGCCCGTTTTCAGTCAGCCGGGAGAACCAGCACTTAAAACTGCTCGACCCGCCATTCAGGACTAATATCTTCATAGGCCGCTGCCGTTACATCTTCTCCTCCGGCCAATGCCACTCCTTAATCTCCGGCATGTCATCCCCATGCTCGCTGATATACAGCTTGTGCTCGATTAGCCGGTTGCGCAGCCATTGCTTCTCGTGCCCAGCGATTCCCTCCAGCCGCGGGACGCGCTCAATCACGTCGCCGGCCAAATGAAACCGGTCCACATCGTTCAGCACTGTCATATCGAATGGCGTGGTTGTCGTTCCAAACTCCTTGTAGCCCCGCACGTGCAGGTTGTCGTGATTTCTGCGCCGGTACGTCAGCCGGTGAATCAGCCAAGGATAGCCGTGAAACGCAAACACGACGGGCTTGTTGGTGGTGAAAATCGCGTCGAACTCCGGATCCGGCAAACCGTGCGGATGCTCGCGCTGCGGCTGCAGCGTCATCAGGTCCACCACGTTGACTACGCGGATCTTCAGATCGGGCACGCGCTTGCGCAGCAAGTCCACCGCCGCCATGGTCTCCAGAGTCGGGATGTCTCCGCAGCACGCCATCACGACGTCCGGTTCCCCGCCCTGATCGTTACTGGCCCAATCCCACATGCCAACGCCCGTCGTGCAGTGCTGGATCGCCGCCTTCATGTCCAGCCACTGCAGCGCCGGCTGTTTTCCGGCTACGATCACATTGACGTAGTGTCGGCTCCGCAGGCAGTGGTCCGCCACCGACAGCAGGCAATTGGCGTCCGGCGGAAGGTACACCCGCACCACATCCGCCTTCTTGTTCACGACGTGATCGATGAACCCGGGATCCTGGTGGCTGAAGCCGTTGTGATCCTGCCGCCAGACGTGCGACGTCAGGAGGTAATTCAGCGATGCGATCGGCCGCCGCCACGGAATCGAACGCGTCGTGTTCAACCACTTCGCGTGCTGGTTAAACATCGAATCCACGATATGGATGAACGCCTCGTAGCAGGAGAAAAAACCATGCCGCCCAGTCAGCAGGTATCCTTCCAGCCACCCCTGGCACATATGCTCGCTGAGCACTTCCATCACCCGCCCATCCGGCGACACGTGGTCGTCATTGGGCAAAACGATACCGGTGGACTCGCGGTCCGTAACCTCCAGCACTGCTTCCAACCGGTTGGAAGCCGTTTCATCCGGACCGAAGATGCGGAAGTTCTTCGCGCCGGCATTCAGCTTCATCACATCGCGCAACATCTTTCCTAAAACCCGCGTAGCCTCGGCCACCCCGGCTCCCGGCTCAGGCACCTCCACGGCATAGGCGCGAAAATCCGGCAGTCGCAAATCCTTCAGCAGCAGACCGCCATTGGCATTCGGATTCGCGCCCATCCGGTGCGTGCCTTTCGGAGCCAGTTCGCGCAGATCCGGCGTCAATCTGCCGGTATCGTCGAAAAGCTCCTCGGGACGATAACTTTTCATCCAGCCTTCCAGGATTTTCAGATGCTCCGGATTGTGCATGTCGGTGACCGGCACCTGGTGCGCGCGGAATGTTCCTTCCACCTGCTGCCCATCCACCACCTTGGGCCCCGTCCAGCCTTTCGGCGTCTCCATGACGATCATGGGCCACGGCCGGCGCTCCGTGAAACCCCGCTCGCGCGCGTCTTTCTGAATCGCGCGTATCTCTTCCACAACCGTGTCCAGCGTCCATGCCATTAACTGGTGCATCGGCTCCGGCTCGTGTCCCGCGACAATGTACGGTTTGTAGCCGTAACCGCGGAACAGATCAATCAACTCTTGCTCCGGGATCCGCGCCAGGACCGTTGGCCCGGCGATCTTGTACCCGTTCAGGTGCAGGATCGGAATCACCGCGCCATCCCGCGCCGGATTCAAAAACTTGTTCGAATGCCAGCTCGTCGCCAGCGCGCCCGTCTCCGCCTCACCGTCGCCGATCACGCAGCAGGCGATCAGGTCGGGATTGTCGAACACGGCGCCGTAAGCGTGCAGCAGCGAATAGCCGAGTTCGCCTCCTTCGTTGATCGATCCCGGCGTTTCGGGCGCGGCGTGGCTCGGAATGCCTCCGGGAAAAGAAAATTGTTTGAACAGGCGCTTCATCCCTTCCGCGTCCTCGCCGATGTTCGGATACAGTTCCGAGTACGTGCCCTCCAGATACGTGTTCGCCACCATGCCCGGGCCGCCGTGCCCCGGCCCGCATATGTAGATCATGTTCAGGTCGTATTTCTTGATAATCCGGTTGGCGTGCGCGTACACGAAGTTCAGGCCGGGCGTGGTGCCCCAATGGCCCAGCAAGCGCGGCTTGATGTGCTCCACGCGAAGCGGCTCGGTTAGCAAAGGATTGTCATAAAGATAAATCTGACCAACCGACAGATAATTCGCCGCGCGCCAGTACGCATCGATTTTGCGCAGTTCTTCCGCGGGCAACGGAGTGTGAGGGATCGCTTGCGGCTCGCTGGATATGGTCGCTGCCATGCTGCCTCCTGGTATTGATTCGCTCTCTACTAAGATGGCAGCGCGCGTCGAAGCGTGTCAGAAGTTTAATGACGAAGCAGTGAAAAAACAGCGGCTTGTGGCGGGCTCTCTTGCTCGCTCTACTTGCGAACCGAAACTGTCTGGTCGCCTTCGGTGTAGCCGATGTACTCGGTGCCCTCGAGCGCTGCGAAACCTTTCTTCTTACGCCCGTTCGGCGTTTCGAACGGATGCAGCACCTGCCCGTCCGCATTACGCCCCGACATGGCTCGAACGTTGAGCTTTTTACCGTCCACTCCGTCCACCTTCTGCAGTTCGTACGACAGCTTGTTACCGCCGCCGATGCCCAGGAACTTCTTCTTGCCGGTTTGCGCCACCACCACGCCGGTAACGGTCGCGCCTTTCGCGATCACAATTTTGTCGCTAGCCCGAAAATCGTCCGCGACAACAAATCGAACGACAGTTCCTTCCGGTGCATCGGCCGGTACGTCTTCTGCCAGCGTCATACGGAACGGCAAGCCATCGCCGACCAAAATCGGCAGCATCTGCACGGAACGCGCATCTGGTGCTTTAGCCACTGGCTTCGGCTCGGCCGGTTGAGCTGCCGGAGGAGGGCTGGGAGGCGGCGCCTCGGGAGCGGCAGCGGGAGGAGGAGTTGTCGCCTTGGCGGCCGGAGTGGTCTTCTTCACGGCCTTCGTACGCTTCTTCTCGGCAGGCGTTTCGGTCTTACCTTCGGCCGGCGGAGCGCTGGCTGGCGGGCTGACCGCCTCCGGCGGACCCGCCGGTTGCGCCGGCGCCGCGGTTGCCGGATTCTCCGGCTGCGTTACCGCGGGTTGCTGCGTGGTCGCCACCTGCGCGCTCTGATTCGCATTGCCGGAACTGCCGCCTCTGAGCTCGGGATGTTTCCACCAGTACCACCCGCCGGCTCCGGCGGCCGCCAGCAGCAGCACTCCAATTAGTCCGTAGATCAGCCCGGTCATTTTCGATGGCGGGCCTTGTCCCGGAGGCGGCGCGGATGGGGGTCGCTTAGCCGGTCCTGCCTCCGCTGGACGGCTGGTAGCCGCCGCGGCCGGCGCAGATGGCGCCGGAGTGGCCGGAACGGAAGCGGCAGGACTAGAAACCTCCGGGCCCGAAGCCGCGGCGCCCGGAGCGGGCATCGCGGGAGCAACCGGCGCCGGAGCTTCCGGCTCGGGTGCAATCGTTGCCGGCGCACTCGCCATCGCTGCCGTCGATAACGGCGGCGCGTATTCGCCGCCTGGATCCAGTTGACGTTGCAGTGTCGCCAGCGCGCCCTCCATTTGCTTCATCGATTGCCAGCGCGCCTCTGGATTCTTCTGCAGGCAGCGCAGCACAATCTGCTCCAGCAGCGGCGGAACATCGGGCGCGATTTCGTAAATCGGCCTCACATCGTCGCGCAAAATCGCCGAAAGCGTCGAGATCCCCGACGTCCCTTCGAAGGCGCGCCGTCCTGTCAGCATTTCGTACAGCACCGAACCGAACGCGAAAATGTCGGAACGCGCGTCGATACGCTTGCCTTCCGCCTGCTCGGGCGACATGTAACTCACGGTGCCGATGATGGACCCCTCGCGCGTGAGTTGCTGATCCACCGTCGGCTCTTCGCCGGTCGCCGGCGCCGGCTCCAGAAATTTCGCCAGGCCGAAATCCAGAATCTTTACCAGATTCGACGGCGTGATCATCACGTTGGACGGTTTCAAGTCCCGATGAATGATGCCCGCCGCATGCGCCGCGCTGAGCGCGCTCGCGATCTGGATGGCATATTGCAGCGCCGGCGCCACCGCCAGCCCGCCGCTGGGAATCGCCTCCCGCAGTGTTTTTCCCGGCACGTACTCCATCACCATGCACTGAGCGTCGTCCTCCGAGACGATGTCGTACACGGTGATGATGTTGGGATGGTTCAGCGCCGAGGCGGCCTGCGCTTCCTGCAGAAAACGCTTTCGGCGTTCCGGGTCGGCTGCCACCGCTGGCGCTAAAATCTTGATCGCCACCATCCGGTGCAGCCGGGTATCTTCCGCCTTATAGATCTCGCCCATCCCGCCGGCGCCCAGCTTCTCCATCAGCCTGTAATGAACGATAGTTCGCCCGTCCATGACAAAAATAACCTGTGCTGGCGATTATGACGCGAATAACCCTGCTGGCGCAAATAGCCGCCCCAACTGCCGCCCTCACCGACGGGCTCGATCCGAAGGCTTAAACGCCGGGCGGCAATACCGGTTACCCCTTGCACGATGATGGGCTGAAGCTTTGGGAGCAATTTGCCGATTATTCAGTGGCGTGATAAACGCACCACCACAACCCCGCGATCCCAGCCTCGTGTGCCAGCAGGATACCGACCTCACCCGGCGCGCTATTCCTGCCATCTGGGCAACCATCGTTGCGATTCAATTCCTGCTTCTCGCGGGCACGTATTTCAGAGAGCATCCCGCGGCGTCCACCGCGTTCGCCACCGCCTGTATTGCGGCCTGCCTGGCGCGCCTCATGTTGGTACTTCGCAAAGATGCAATGTATCGCGCCGCGCCGTTCCGTTGGCGTGTTATGTTTTCCGCCTGCCAGGTCATCTTTTCTCTGGCCTGGGGCACGTTTGTCGCCAGTTGTTACATCTGGTACGGGTACACGAACTGGAACTCCGTATTGATGACCTTCTGCACCCTGGGTCTGAGCGCGGGAGCGCTAATCTCTCTCACTCCGCGCCTCCTGCAGCTTTATTTGTACTTGCTGCCTATGCTCGTTCCGTCCACCGGCGTTAGTTTGTTCAAGGGAGGCAATGGTTACGTGGTGGGCGGCATGTGGCTCGTCTACACAGTTTTTCTGGTGGCAGAAGGCCGTCACTTGAATTCTCAATATCGCCGCGCGTTTGAAGATGGGCAGTCGCTGGAATCCGCCAGAAAAATGGCCGAAGCTGCTAATCGGGCCAAGAGCAGTTTTCTTGCGAACATCAGCCATGAATTACGAACGCCGATGAACGGCATCATCGGGATGACCGAGCTGGCTCTGGATACCGAGCTCACCCCCGAACAGCGCGTTTTGCTCGAAACGGCGCGCGGGTCCGCCCTTTCGTTGCTCGAACTGATCAATAGCGTCTTGGACTTCTCGGAAATTGAAGCCCGGCGGATGGCCCTCGACAATACCGTTTTCAACCTCCGGCAGCTGATCTCGCAGACAATCGCCGCTTTCGTCCCGCAAGCGCGCGCCAAGAACCTTACCCTGACCGAAGAACTCGCTCTTCGCGTTCCCAACGAAGTCAGCGGCGATCCGGTCAGGCTCCGCCAGGTTCTGACCAGCCTCTTGAGCAATGCCATCAAGTTCAGCGATTTCGGCCTGGTCACGGTTCACATAGGCCTGGAGTCCATGACGGAACGCCAGGTTTGCCTGCATATCTCGGTGAAGGACACGGGCATTGGAATTCCCGAAGAAAAGCGCGAGGTGATTTTCCACGCGTTTTCTCAGGCGGACGAATCCATGACGCGGCCCTACGGCGGCACCGGCCTTGGCCTGACGCTCTCCGCACGCCTGGTGGCGCTCATGGGCGGACGGATCTGGGTGGAAAGCCAGATCGGGCATGGCAGCACGTTCCATTTCACGGCTTGCCTGGATCTTCCCACACACGATCCGCACTCGCTGACCGCCCAAGAATCAAATCCGCTTCCCGCCATGCCGGTCTTCGATTCCCAATCCGCTGCGGCTCGCAGTTAGAGCCGCGCACCTCGGCACGCTCAGTCACAAGCCAGCTTAAATTATTTTGTGCTCCCCTATCGCAAAATCAGTCTGGCGCTTAGCTCCATTTTTGCTGCTGGAACGCACAACTGGTTTTGGGGACATTTCGACTGCCGTCTGTAAACTGCTGTCAGGACGCTGGTCCTTAAGGAATGCACCCGAACGTTCCCGCAAGCAACTTCCCCCGGCCGGACGACACTTGGTTGAGCGCTCCCCAGGAACGGAGCGGCGATTTCTTCCCGGCATTTGCGCGTATCTCGGTCGCGCTGCAAAAAACCCTACGCGACCGCGTGCCGGCGCTCTACTTCGAAAACCTGCAGCGCTACCGCGATACGCATCGGGCGTATCCCATGCTCGTATATCGCGCCAGCCGCCCCTTTCGAGCCCGCATGCGCACTGAGCTCAACTACGACGTTTTGAATCCGGCCGCATTGGTGCGCATTTTCCGCAGCGCGAAGCAATTCCTCCCCGAATTGCTCGCACAGACCGAGCCGCTACTCGCCGCTGCCGGCCTCAACGAAATCACGCGCTATTACCAGCCCAAGCGCGCGCACAACATTATCGATGCGGTCCAGCGGCTCAGTAAAAGCCGCCGCTGCCTGTATGTCCTGATCCGCTCCGAGAGCGTCCTCATGAATGCCCTAATAGAGCTAGGCGGGCTGGGCACCTTGAGTCCCAAACACCAAGCTAAGCGAATTGCCGCCTTCGAGAAACGCTGGACTTTCCAGCTCCGGCGGCTCTATCCGGGTGCGGATTTCCTCAGCCTGGCGCCCGGCCTGCTGCACGCCGCCACCAGCGCTCTCACCGAGTTCCTCAACCGTCCGGCGGCCGAGGAAAGTCCCGTTATGGTCAGCGGCGAAGAAGTCCTGTAATAGCGTTATTCGATGAAACCCAAGCGCCGCAGCGTGGCCGCTGGCTCAACCTCATCAAACGCCGTAGCTGCGATCGCTGCCTTTTGATGGCCTCGCTCCAAAGCCACGCCGTAGGGAGCATCCACAAACTTGAATGTTCCGCGTAACAGGTCCAGATCGTTCGAGGTTCCCGCTTTCAAGCCGGTATCGCGCAAGAACGCGGCGGCAAACTGGGGGTCCTGGATGGGAATCGCCACCACTTGGGTGTCCTTCCAGTTCAGCTTCGACATCCGTCGCGCGGCTGCGTCGCAGTGCATGCATTCCGGGTTGTAGAAGAACAGGAAGACGTGGCCCTGGTTCAGCGCGAATGGTTTGCCATCCACCGTTATCGAATCGGGAGCCTTCAGTCCCGTCTCACGGGCCGAGTTTACTCCGTAGGAAACACCTGCAAACACCGCCACAATGCCAAGAATCACCGCGGCCGCCCTAAGATTCTGCGAAGCACGGGCCCATACCCCGGCCAGCACGGCTCCCGCGAACATCAGTCCATCCCCAAAGAAGAATCCCGGACCCACGGCCCGCTTCACCAGCGGGAAGCAGCTACAATCTTTGCCGGCCAGGGTCGAGTAGTTGGCGCCGATATACAGCATGAAAGTTAGCAGCAGTAACCCAACCAGCCAGGCTCCCCATCGACGGAACCGTGGTACCGCGATCAAGAGCGCTCCAAACGTCTCACCGATACCCAAAGCCAGCGTGCCCGGTAGCGCCAGGCCGGCCGGAACGTGGAATTCCGCCAAAAACTGCGACCAACGGAAGGGGTCCGAGAGCTTCCAAGCGCCGGACGTGAAGAAGATAACCGTCAAGAGGATGGCAGCCGTGCTGCCAATGGCTTTTTTCCAAGCAGGAAGGTCTAAACTGGCGGGTGTTAACGCAAGTTGGCCTGCATCCGCCGTGGTTTCATTCATACCCGACATTTTACCGCTTAAGAAGGCAGGCGGCCGGAGGCCCAGGCAGGCAGCCAGCTAGCGAAACTTCCCACCCAAACTCGCTCCGACCGGATTCGCGGTTTCGCCTACTTCGGCGTTACATGGATCAGAGCGCCGGGATTCGCGTCTTCGAGCATCCAGAGCGAACCGTCCGGGCCTTCTTCAACATCGCGGATGCGGTGGCCAACTTCCCACCGCTCGGCCGCTTTGGCCCCGCCGTGGCCGTCGAAGATGATGCGGTTGAGCGATCGTGTGGACAAGCCGCTGACGAAACCGTTCCCATTCCATTGCGGGAAGGTTTGGGTGCCGTGATAGAACATTAAATTGCCCGGCGCGATCACGGGCACCCAATAAAGCACGGGCATTGCCAGGTCGGGCCGCATGTCGGGATTGGGAATGGGCACGCCGTCGTAATTCTTGCCGAAGGAGACCAGCGGCCAGCCATAGTTCTTACCCTTCTGGATCAGATTCAGCTCGTCGCCGCCGCGCGGGCCGTGCTCGACCTCCCACAATTCGCCGTTGGGCGAAAATGCCAGGCCATAGGGCGTGCGGACGCCGCTGGCCCAGGTCTCCGCCGGTGTTAGGTTGGGTCCCGTGAAGGTATATGTGCTGACTACCTTCGCGTCCTTTGCAGTTTCGGTGTCTCGCGGTGGATCGATGAGATCAATCGTGGAAGCGCCGGTCTTGCCGTAGTTGGGATTGCCGGGTGCAGGTTTTCCATCAAGCGTGAGCCGCAGGATTTTGCCTACCGGCTGGTTTGGATCCTGGGCGGGCGTCATGCGCTGGCGGTCGCCCACCGCGAGGAATAAAAATTGCCCGTCGGGCGAGAACGCCACCTGCGCACCTTCTTGCCCACCCTTGCCGGTGGGCAGTTGGCGCCACAGCACCTCGAAATTCTCCAGCGATGCTGACGTGGCAGTGAGGTTCAGTTTGGCGCGGGCGAGCGCCAGGCCGCCACCATAATCGCCAGGCTCGGCATAGGTGAGATAGATGTTGTGGTCTGTGGCGTAATGCGGCGACAGGAACACGCCGTGCATCCCGCTCTGCCCCTGAAAATAGACCTTGGGCGTGTTGGCCACCTGGATTTTTTCGCCCTGCTGAGTCACCAGCCAAACCGGCCCGGGCTTCTCGGTGATTAGCATGCGCCCATCGGGCAGGAAGGCCAGACGCCACGGCAGGTTAAAAGTGGTCACCGTGGTCATGTTGAAGGGCACGCTGGCTTCGGGCTTAAGTTCGCCAATATTGACCTGGGCCCAAGCCCCCGATGCGAGCGGGAAGAGCAAGGCCGCTGTCGCCAATTTCATCGCGATTTCTCCTTGATGTTAAGAGCCCAGATTCGAATCATCGGGGTCCAAATTGTATCGTACCGTACCGTGGATGCTCCCGAGGTAAGCCGCGTATTATCTACAGGTTTCGATTCGCCGGGGGGACGCAAATGAATCGCGTATTCTGACGCGCCAACCCGGCAATCGTAAAGGCGGACAGGCGTTCGAGAGGGTTACTTTTGACTCGTCAGATTCCCCTTTTTCGCTTTGCGTGCCGCCACTTCGGCCTTGAACTCGTCCTCGCTTAGCGTGTAATAGTTCAGCCACAGCCGCGACATGTCGTCGCTGGTGCGATTGCCGAAACCCACCCAATTCCTCGGGTCGGGATTCCAGGGGTTCTTGGTCGAGTTATCGTGCCAGCTGGTCTGATGAATGATCGTGCCCGCCGGCAGCAGCGGCGCCTCATCGTCGGTGTAGTTGTACACGATCTGCCAGCCGAAGTTGTACCGGTTGACGCAGCTAATTTGCTGCACAGTCATGTTGGGATAAATCGCCTCGAGGCACTGTGCCTTCCCGCGATTGTGCATGTGCGGCATGTAGCTGGTGAGCCGCGACGGCTTGTCCAGCTTGAAGTAGGCATCGGACCGCACGTTGTCCGCGCCCGCCGGAATATCAAGATCGTCATTGTTCGGCGACAGCACGGTGCTCATGACGTGCTTGGGCACATAGCCCTTCGGATAAAAGACAAACGCCACTTGCGACCGGTCCACGATGGTATGTCCCACCGCGTGGTAATGCATGTTGAACCGGATCCGCGAGCCGGCCTTCATCAGTTTGCCCGCGCCGTCGGGATAAATGTCGCCATTCTTGCCGACCGCATATTCGTTCAGGATGCCGCCCTCGCCGGTGCCATCCTCCGCAATAAAACTTGTCACGGCGTGATGCACCACTTTGATCCCGCCCGGCGACGGCTTGGTTTCGACAGCCTTGATGTAGCGGTCCTCGGTCAATCCGGAATCCGCGTTGAAATTGCCCCACCAGTCCGGCGCCTCGGGCTTCACCGTGAACGCGACCGGCATGGACACAACCAGGTCCGGCGTCCCGATGTGCCACTTATCCACATCTTCAAACTTGCGCGGCGGCGGCATATCGGCGGGATTTCCTTCCGGTGCGCCCGCGTCCACCCACGCGGCAATGGTCGCGACTTCCTCTTCCGTCAAGGACGGATCGTCTTTGAAATGTTTGATGCCGATGTTGCGGTCGATGAACCAAGGCGGCATGTCGCGCTGCACAACTTTTTGTTTGATCGACCGCGCCCATGGGCGCGCGTCTTGATACGTCAGCAGCGACATCGGCGCCATGCTTTCCGGCCGATGGCAGTTCTGGCAAGAGCGCTGCAAAATGGGCGCGACATCCTTAGTAAAAGTCACGCGCCCTTGGGTCGTGTGCGTCGCGGTTTGCGCAAGCCCGACCGCAGCGGTAATCAACATCGCCGGAACAAATCGGATCGTCATTGCCCAGCCTCCCTTGGATCGACTACTGCGCCGGCTGCACGGTAACATTCACATCCAGCGGTGTGATGAGAATTCCGTCATCGGCATAAGCCCGCAGCCTGTAGTTCCCAGGCTGGCTAAACGTCACAGTGGTTGCCGCCTTCCCGCTCAGCGGCCCCGGCTCCGGCTCGGAACCGGGCGGCCCGAGTTTGATCACGGGCACCCTCATTGGCTCGATGGTAGCAGTTCCCGGCGCGCCTCTATATAAGACCCATGTGACACCCAGCCGCACTCCCGGATCGAGCTTGACCACGGCCTGAGTCAACGGGTTTTCCGGGCGCGGCATTTCCGCCGAACCGCCTCCGCGCGGAATCGCGCCGCCATCGGAGTCGCGCGCGACGTTCGCAGCCGTGCCGGCGCGCCTCACACGGGGTTTCGGCAGGCCGTCATCGGTCACCTGTACCGTCAAACTCAGCGGCTCGCCAACTTTCACCGTTTTCTGCGCAGGGCCTACCATCTCGATCGCCGGCGCTGCGTCCGGCTGCTCCGGGTAGGTCATGTCGCCAGGACCGCCGCGATTCTCCTGATACACCAGATTGCCCAGTTCCCAAATGGGCAGCAGCGTCCCGTACGCCTTTTCGGTCTTGCCGCGGAAATTCAGCGTCCAAACCAGATCCTTCTGTCCCCAATCGCCCGGCACTCGCACCTTGAATACGAACTGCTGCCGGCGCCGGTAAAAGTGCGTCGGCTGCCCCTGATCGGGGCCGCCGGGCTGCATGTTATTGTCCGTCCCCACCGGAATCTCGACTTGCTCCTCATAATTCCGGTTCATGTATCCGAAGACCATGTTGAAGGAGCCGTCCGCATTGCGTTCCCAGCCCTCGAACACCGGCACAACATTCTGGCCGGACGCGTAGCGAGGCTGGGTTTTTGCGGGCCATGCCACCGCCATGAATAGGGCAGCGATTAAGGCAAACTGCACGCGTGAGCGCCTCATCGTTGGCGTTAGTCTATCACAGGCATGAAAGGTGCCCCGTAAGGGACGGCGCGCGCTACTATGGGACATCATGAAATGGCTCCTTCTGCCGTTGCTAGCACTTCCGCTCTACCCCGCGGACGCCCACATGACCGCCGCCGAACGCACACAGCTCTTGCAGTGGCTGGACGAATCGCACAAGGAATTCTTCGCCGCCATCGACGCCGTTTCCGACGCCCAATGGAAGTGGAAACCCGCTCCGGAACGCTGGTCGGTGGGCGAAACTGCCGAACACATCGTCCTCGCCGAGGCTATGCTGTTTGACTCCGCCCAAAAAGCCATGTCCGCGCCTGTCAATCCTGCCTGGGAAACACAGACTAAGGGCAAAACCGAGTTCATCATCCGCGTGATGCCGTCGCGCCAAGGAAAAGCGCAAGCGCCCGAGCCGATCGTTCCGCGGCAGGGGCTCACGCGCGCGCAAATCAAAGAACGCTTCGAACAGCAGCGGGTCGCGATTCTAAAATTCGCAAACGATCCCACCTTAGCTCTCAAAGAACACACGCTGGACCACCCGTTCCCGATCTTCGGTACGCTGAACGCCTATCAGTGGCTCATTTACGTGCCGCTTCACACGATACGTCATGACAAACAAATCGCCGAAGTTAAGGCGACTCCCGGATATCCTTCCGATTGACAGCGCTGTAGAATCCTTACGGAGGAATCATGCGATCAATTCTGCATTCGAGCGCGGTGATAGTCTGTTTCGCCGCCGCGCTCCCGCTGCCGGCGCAGACGCCGTCAGAACCGCCGGCCGTTCTGCGCATCATTCGGGAAAGCATCAAGGAAGGCAAAAGCACCGCGCACCGCAACAGCGAAACAGCTTTCATGCTCGAAGCCGCCCGGCTGAAGTACCCAACGAATATCATTGGCATGTCAACGCTCACCGGAGCCAGCGAGGCCTGGTTCCTGGAAGCTCACGACTCATTCGCCGCCATCGAATCCACGCTCGCAGCCTTCGATAACCCGGAGGCGCAATACGCGAAACTCGATGAACTTGACGCCGAGTTCCGTACCGGGAGCCGCGTGTGGATCGCCATTTACCGCCCCGATCTCAGCTTTCACGGCCAGGAGCTGATGCAGAATCTTCCCAAGGCGCGCTTCATGAACGTTACTCTGCTGCGCGTTCATCCTGGGCACGAATCCGACTTCGGGGAACTGGCGCGCATGGCTGCCGACGCGTCTCAGAAGGCGATGGCCAGCCAGCCGGTTGCGGTGTACCAGCCTGTCTCAGGCAGTCCCGCAGGCACTTACATTGTGTTCGAACCGGCCGCATCGTTGAAGAACATGGATGGCGCCGGCGAGCGCGACCGCGCGATGTTGCAGGCGATGGGCGATTCGACGGCTAAGCGGTTTACCAAGTCTCTGGGCGATACGATCGCAAGCGAAGAATCGCTCCTGTTCTCGATCGAGCCCAGGATGAGCTATGTCTCCCGGGACTTCGCGGCGGCCGATCCGGCTTTCTGGAATCCAAAATCTGACGGAAGCACGAGTTCAACCAAAGCGCGCCCCAAAACCGCGCTGAAACCAGTTGCGAAGTAATTATGCCCGCCGCAAAGAAAGACTCCGCCGCGCTGCGCCATCATCTGCTCGATCTGCTGCGCGGCGGGCACGCGCACGTCGATTTCGAAAAGGCTGTCGGCGATTTATCGTCTCAACTGCGCGGCAAGAAAGCCAAAGGCGCGCCCCACACCGCCTGGCAATTGCTCGAACATCTTCGGATCGCGCAATGGGACATCCTCGAATTCAGCCGCGATCCCAAACATGTTTCGCCGAAATGGCCGGAAGGCTACTGGCCGAAAACCGAAGCGCCACCCAGCCCCGCTTCCTGGAACAACAGCATCCGGAGCTTCCGTGCCGACCTGAAGGGCATGATCAAATTGGTTGCCGACGAAAAGAACGATCTATTTCTACCGTTCCCGCACGGCGACGGACAAACGCTGTTACGCGAAGCGCTGCTGCTGGCCGATCACAACGCTTATCACATTGGCCAGCTGGTGCTCCTGCGGCGATTACTGGGCGCCTGGAAGGATTGACTATTTTCGTCGCGCTGCTTCTACGCTGCGCGTCGGATCCGCGCCGCTCCAGGTCACATCGGCGGTGGGCCCGTAGGTCGGCGGCACCGGTATTTCAAGCAATCGCAAGTAGCTGGTGAGCTGCGTGCGATGGTGCGCGCTATGCAGAATGCGCCGCCACAAGATCCAGATGCGCTGGCGCTTCACCTCGAAGAATGGCCGGTCTTCGAGCCACCACTTTTCCGGCTGGCCGGCCAGGAACGGGAGGCGCGCACTTGCCAGCTCGATCAACCGGTCCGAGCACGACGCGACCGAGATCACCGGCGGAAGCACCTGCTCGGCGGCCGGCTCGGGCGTTCCCAGAAACTCGCCGAAAAAGCGGCGCCCCGAAAGCAGCTCATGCCGGAGGAGGTCCGCAACCGTGCTGGAACGCGCGTGCGGCCGGTAATCGAGATCGGCGGCTGCAAACTCGCTCCAGACCGAGGATGTCTTGTTGATCTCGCTCGCGTAGGTGTCGAGCACATGCTGCAGCAGCGGTGCGGACGCTCGCGGAATTTCGCGATCGGCGACGATGGGATAGGCGTACACTCAATCATTATGGCCGCTACCAAAGTGGATCACTTTCCACCACCATCGAGAACCGCGTGGGGAAGGGGCCCGCATATTGGCCGCGTTTCGCGACGCTGGCGTCGAAGGCTTTGGGGATCTGAGAGGTCATTCCTCCCGCAGAATTTCCAGCGGCTTCTGTCCCAGGATCCGGAAGCTCGCGGCCCAGCCGGCTACATTGGCGATCAGAGCGGTGGCGACCACGGCAACCACGCTCGGCACCACCGGAAACGAAACCTGCGCGTCCAGCATGCGCTTTAACAGCAGATTCGCGAATCCGTTCGCCAGCAGCGCACCCATAAATCCAGCCACCGCTCCCAGAATGAGAAACTCCACCGAAAAAATCTGGCTGACTCGAGCGCGCGTGGCTCCCAGCGTTTTGAGGATCACCACCTCACGCATTCGCCGGAAGCGTGTGCCCGCCACGCTAGACGACAGAATGATGGCTCCAGCGATGATGGCGAACAGCGAGATGAAGCGGATCACGGTTGCGATCTGATCCACAACTCCCTGGAAGGTTTCCAGCACGTCGGCGAGATTGACCACCGTGACGGTTGGAAAGCTGCGATACAGCGCTTCCTGAAATGCCGGAACGCTGGAAGGCTGCGCGCGCAAGCTGGCGTAGTAGATCAGCGGAAACCCGTCCAGCGCGCCTTCATTGAAGATGAACTCGACCCGGCTGATCAAATGCACCGAATCGATGCGGTGAATGCAAGTCACGCGCGCGGAAAATTCCTTTCCGCCGATCGACCAGCGGGTGATGGAACCCACATCGATATTGAGCACCTTGGCTGCTTCTTCAGAAACGCAAACTTCGGGGCTAGCCGGGCGCTGACCGGGCCGCCACCAATTGCCGCGGACCACCTCGGCATAGTTGGTCATGGCCTCGGCCGAGGTCACCGAGCGCGGGCTCCGGAACCGCCGGATCCAGCCTTTGAGCTGCATTTTCGCGATCTCCCGGCCATCCACTTCGAGCAACCGGGCGGCGACGGTTCCGATCAGATCCGGCGCGCTTTCAACGCCGCGCTGCTGCTTGACCAAGCTGACCACCGCGTCACGATCTTTGGGTGTTATGTCGAGCAGAAACACATTCGGCATTCCAGGCGGTGCAGTGCGGTGCATCTGCACGATCACTCCGCGCTCGACCAGGTAGACGGTCAAGGTGAACATCACACCGATTCCGAGCGCCACGAGAACGGATTGCGCATGATTCCCAGGCCGGTACAGATTGGCGATGCCGTGCCGGATGGAGGTGGGGAGGCTACGGCGGCCAAGCGCCTTCAGGCCACGCAGCATCAACCAGGCGATTGCCGACAGCGACGCCAAGCCGCCAACCAGAGCACCAGCGAAATACTCGCCCGTCTTCCACATATCGGCGCGAGTTCCGGCGGCAAACGACATCGCGATTCCGCCAAAGCCGAGCACGATGAAAGCACCGGCCGCGATAGAGGCGCGCTCTTCGATCAGGCGGCGCCGCCAGTTCGGTTTAGACTCGGCCATTTCGCGGCGAAGAATCAGGTTCGGGCGAATGCGGCGGATGCCGAGCAGCGGCGGCAATGTGAAGAGTAGCGTCGCAAGCACCGCAATCCCGATGCCTTGGGCCGCGGTCAACAGGTCGAGGCGCGCCGCGGGGAGAAGTTCGAAATAGCGCTTGAGGAATTGCGGAAACGCCTCCTGAATAATGAACCCGAACGCCACGCCAATCAAGCCGCCGGTCAACCCGAGCGCGACCGTCTGAATGACATAAATGCGAATCAATTGTGCCGAGCGCGCTCCCAGGCATTTCATGATCGCGATGGAATCCAGGCGCTGCTGGATGTGCGCGTGAATCGCCGTGGCGACGCCAATGGCGCCGACAATCAGCGTGATCAAGCTCACCAGGCTCAAAAACATGGTGGCGCGGTTTAAGCTCTGAGTGATGATGGGGTGCGACTCGCGATAGTCCGCGATCAATGCCTCGGGAAACGCCTGGCGCAGCCGGTCGCGCACTTGCTCGATGGATGGCGCGCCAGGATCCAGACGAAACAGGAAATGTTCAGCAGCGCGGCTCCCGGGCAGCATGAGGCCGGTCCGGTCCAGCCCTTCGCGCGTCATCATGATTCGCGGGCCGACGTTTAAACTGCCCAACATCCGATCAGGCTCGAAGGCGACGCGTCCCACGATGCGGAACGGCTTGCCGCCGAGCGACAACGTATCGCCGATCTTCAACTTCAGCCGGAGAAGGATGTCGTCAGAAACGGCGATTGATTCGGCTGTGAGCGCGGTGCGCAAGGGCGCCGGCGGATCGAGCCGGATCTCGCCATAAAACGGGTACTTTTTCGGATCGACGGCCTTGATGGAGACGAGCATTGGCGCCGAAGTGCCCGAGGACGCCATGGTGAGCGTCTCGGTAATCCAGGTGCGCTCGACGTTATGACGCGCGAGATCGTCTAAGACGCTGCTTTGCTCGGGCGTGGGAACGTCGAAGACGCGTGCCGAAAGGTCGGCTGCCATCAGCGTGCGCGCCTGATCCAACAGCATCTGATGAAAAGCGCGGCTGAAGCCGCGGACGCCGGTCAACGATCCGATGCCGACCGCGACTGCAAGGACAACAAACAAAAACTTGAATGCCGACGATCGCGCCTCGCGCCAGGCGATTTTCAGCGCAGTGGACCAGGAGAATCGCATAGCTACTCGTCGACCACTAGGCCGTCGCGAAGGACGATGCGGCGGCCGGCCTTTGCGCTGAGCGCCGGATCGTGCGTCACCAGAACCAAGGTAGTGCCCTCGCGCTCGTTCAATGAGATCAGCAACTCCAGAACATGCTGTCCGTTCTGGCTGTCAAGGTTGCCGGTCGGTTCGTCGGCCAAAAGAATCGGCGGGCGAACCATGAAGGCGCGGGCCAGCGCGACGCGCTGCTGTTCACCGCCGGAAAGCTGAACCGGATAATGATCGCGCCGCTCGAGTAAACCGACGTTTCCGAGCAGCTCGCGAGCGCGCTTGCGTCCCTCTGAACCATTGCCGCCGGTAAGCTCGTACGGCAGCAGCACATTCTCTTCGGCCGTCAATGTGGGCAGCAGGTGGTAGGACTGAAAAACGAACCCGATTTTGCGCCCTCGCAACTGTGCCATCTGATCTTCGCCGAGCCCGGTAATGTCCTCGCCGTCGAGAACAATCTGACCGGTCGTGGGATTGTCGAGACCGGCCAACAGACCGAGCAAAGTGCTTTTGCCGCTGCCGGAAGGACCCATGATGGCGACGAACTCGCCCTTTTGGATTTCGAAGTCGATGCCACGCAGAATGTCGACCTTATGGGTAGCGGTTTGGATGCTCTTGGTCAGGCCACTTACGCGAATGGCCGGAGTTCGCGGCAAATGCTGTTCCAATTTCCTATTATGGCATTGGGTGCGAATTTTCTTCCTTATTGCGCTGGTTGCGCTGGTGGAAGCGAGCTGCGGCGGAACGAAAAATGAAGCCACTCCTGCGACCGCCGCACCGGGCGAGACACAGCCTGCCGCCGCGCAACATGACGACCGGCCTGTGATTGTCGCTTTTGGTGACAGCCTCACCGCCGGGTTCGGGGCGGAACCGGGGAACAGTTACCCCGATTATCTTCAGAAAGACCTGGACGCCGAAGGTTTGAAATGGCGGGTGGTGAACGCAGGCGTCAGCGGCGATACCACGACGGACGCGTTGAACCGTATCGGCGACGTGTTGGCCGAGAAGCCCCGCGTCGTGATCGTGGAATTTGGCGGCAACGACGGTTTGCGCGGCCTGCCAATCGAAACCACACGCGCGAATTTGTACCAGATCCTTGCCGCCATTACGACGGCCGGGGCCAAAGTGGTGCTGGCTGGGATGACGCTGCCACCCAATTACGGCCCCGACTACATAGGGTCTTTCGAAAAGGTATATCAGGAGCTGGGCGCCAAATACAAAGTGATCCGGATGCCTTTTTTGCTCGAGGGAGTGGCAACGAACCGGGAGTTGATGCAGAGGGACGGGCTGCACCCGACGGCTCAGGGGAATGCGATCGTGGCAAAAACGGTGCTGCATTACCTGACGCCGCTGCTGAAGTAGGACGATCGAATTCGACTACGTCTACGTCCGCGAACGGGCCCAGGCGATGTTGCGTCCAATGCGACAGTTCCGGCCGCGCGGCGAACCAGTCGCGCCAATAGTGAACTTGCGGTTCCCACCCATAGATAGCGAAGCGCGGGGAGTGCGCGAGGCGGTCGGCGATCGAAGCCGCGAACGCTTCGCCTTCCGGTGAATTTTCAAACGGAAACAGTGCGAGTCTGCCGCGGACCGGATAAACATCCAGGTGGGCATATAAAAAGCCGGGTAGCGGATAGCCAGGGCTCCAGGCGGGTGGGCGCGCTTCGATGAAGGGACTGGGGCAGATCACGGGTACTTCGCCGGCCGATTGCAACATATTTACAGCGCCGGCCGCGGCACGCCAATCCGAGTTGTGATGGCGCGGCCACAGAACGCGCCATTGGCCGAGCAGCAGCAGGACGCCCACTCCCAGCACGACTGAAAGTGGGCGCCATTGTCCCTTTGGAATGAACTCAGCTGCGGCAGCGGTAGCAACCAGAGCTACGCCGGGAAGCGCAAGTTGTAAGTAGCGCGGCACGAAAACGCTATTCCCGGTCAGGTGCGAGAAGGCGAACAATAGGAGGGGTTGGCAGAGCCACCACGACAGCAAGAGAGCGCTGGCCGGTGTGGAGCGAGTGACCGCCGGCTGCTTTCGTAACCGGCCGATCAGCCAACAGCCTCCGCTGCAAATCGCGATCAGCGGCCATTGAAGCGACCGCAGCAATTGAGGAAACGTGGGCTGCCGCGCAATGACATGGGCGGGGGCGTGGTGTAAAAGCGCCAAAGTATCAATGGTGATGGGTGTCACGGCGGCGGTCCAAAATAGAAAAATCGAAGCCAGCGACACCCAGGTGACCGCAGTTTTGCCAGTCAGACGGCGAGTGACTGCGTATATAAAGAAAACCAGGCAGGATGGCCAGAACATTAAGTGGATATACAAGGTGGATGCGGCACAAGCGACAAACACGGCCGCATCCAGCCAAGCGCCAGTATCGAGCCAGCGGACGAGGAAAAGAATTCCGGCGGCGAAAATAAGCATGCCCAGCGCGTACGGGCGGGCATTGGCGGCTTGATAATCGAAGCCGGCCAATGCGAGGCAGGCGAACACGGCGAACCAGGCCGACTCGCGGTGGACGAGCCGCATTGACAGGCGCCCGATGACAGCCAGCAAAGCGAGCATGGCGAAAACCGAGGGCAAGCGCGTAGCCGCTTCAGAAAATCCGGCTGCGCGCCCCCATAGCCGAATCAGCACGTAATACCAGGAGCGCCAGGCCTCGGGAGCCGCGGCGTTCAGCGACGGATGATTCGACCCGTGCTGCGCTACGAACACAGTAGCGATCTCATCCAGCCAGAAACTGGACGGCAATGGCATAAGCCACAGCCGCGCAATGAGCAGAGCCAGCAACAGCGGCAGAAGCCATTGAGCGCGCCCAATCATCCTTTCCACTCTAGACTGGGTGATGCGCCGGTTTCAGCAAGTGCCGATATATCGGCACCGATTTGACGCATCTTGCGATTTTCCCCGGAGCGTTGCGAAAATTTTAATCAAATTTTACCGATTCGCCCATGGCACTATCTGGTGCGACAAAAGCTGAGCATGGCTGCATACGAATAAAACTGCTTTACGTTAGCATCCGGCGATGGTGGAGAGCGGTACGATTGCTCGTAAACAGTTGTCGCGGAGCGCGATATTTCGGCGGACGTTCGGGGACTGTGGAGGCGGCGGCATCGAGTATGCCGGGAGCGGGCTTAAAAACCGCTCCCGGTGCGCAGGACGAGCAAGTCTGTCGGCTATCGCCTAGAATATCGCTGGAGGCAATCGCAATTGTTTCGGCGTGTATTTCGGTTGCTCGCATCACTGGCGGGGGTGGCGTTCGTCACTTTTGCCGGATATGCCGTCCTGCACGTCAACGCGACGACCGTGGGCTTTGGCTATCTTCTGCTGGTACTGCTGATTGCCGGCTTTTGGGGGTTTTTCGAAGCGCTCATCGCCTCCGTAGCCGCTACGCTGACCTTCAACTTCTACTTTCTGCCGCCGGTGGGCCGTTTTACCATTGCCGATCCGCAGAACTGGGTGGCGATGTTCACGTTCCTGACGACGTCTGTTATCGCAAGCCGGCTGTCGGCCGAAGTCAAGCGGCGCGCTCACGACGCACTGGAACGGCAGCAGGATCTGGAACGGCTTTATACCTTCAGCCGGGCCATTTTGCTGATCGACAATTCCGAGCCGTTTCCGAGCCAATTGGTGCGCAAGCTCGCCGACATTTTCGAGCTCGAGGCGGTGGTGCTGTACGATCGCCGCGCCGAAGAGTTCTACCGAGCCGGCCCGGCTGATTTCGAGGGTTTGGACGATCAGTTGCGCGATACAGCCCTGCTAGGCACGGCCCATTCCGATTCGGGGAGGCATCGTGTGGTCATCGGGGTGCGGCTCGGGTCGGAGCCCATTGCGGCCTTAGCACTGCAAGGCGCGCCGATGCCTGACTCAGTGTTGCAAGGCATCGGCAACCTCGTCGCGATTGGCTTGGAAAGAGCGCGCTCGCAAAATTTGACGGCGCAAATCGAGGCCGCGCGGCAGAGTGAGAAACTCCGAACCGCTCTGCTGGACGCGATGGCGCACGAATTTAAAACTCCGCTGACTTCCGTGATGGCAGCCACCACATCGTTGCTAGCGGACCCGGAACAACCTGCTGCCAGCCGCAACGAACTGATCAAAATCGCGGACGAGGAAACGAAACATTTGAAGGACCTCATCGACGACGCAGTCGAAATGGGCCGTTTGGATAGCACCAGCATCGAAGTGCAGCTGGAACCCTCCGACGTGAACGAAATCGTACGTGAAGCCGCGGCATCGTTGCACGCGGAAGCGCATGATCGCAAGATCGAGATAATATCCGGGAACAGCAACGGCACCCGCGTTGCCATGGACCGGCGGCTGGTCAAGCTCGCCATGAAGCAGCTGTTGGACAACGCGCTCAAATATTCCCCCGCGGATCAACCGGTCACTGTAAAGGTACAGAACGATGAGGGAACCCTCGCCATCACAGTAACGGATCATGGAAAAGGCATCCCTCAGCAGGAGCAAATGAGGATTTTCGAGAGACTTTACAGAAGCCCATCAATCAAGGCGCAGGTCCCCGGATCGGGGCTCGGCCTAAGCATCGCGTTGAACATTGCGCGGGCGCACGGAGGAGATTTAACCGTGAGCAGTCAGCCCGGCGATACCACCTTTCGCTTGCTGTTGCCCGCCAGCAGAAAAGTGGTGCACGCTTGAGCGCCAAAATTCTCGTGGTGGATGACGAGCCGCAGATTCGGCGCATCATGCGCACGACTCTTACTACGGCCGGCTATCAGGTAGAGGATGCCAAAAGCGGCGAGGAAGCGGTGCTGAAACTGAGAGAATACCGGCCGGACCTGGTGCTGCTCGATATCAACATGCCCGGCATGGGCGGACTGGCGGCCTGCAAGGAGATCCGAGCCGATCCGAACGTTGCCATCATCATGCTTACGGTTCATAACACTGAGGCAGCGAAGGTGGAGGCTCTCGATGCCGGGGCGGACGATTTCGTAACGAAGCCATTCAGCACACCCGAGTTGTTAGCGCGCATTCGCGCCGCACTTCGCCGTGTACCGGTGGGACAGCCGGCGCAGGACAACATTCGCGTGGGGGACCTGACCATTGACTTCGCCGCGCGCACGGTTGCCAGGGACGATATAACGACGCACCTGACGCCCAAAGAACTCGATCTTCTTCGCTATCTTACGCAGCACGCCAACAAGGCCGTTTCGCATCGGGAGTTGCTGCAAGCGGTCTGGGGTCCCGACTATGGGGACCAGGTCGACTACCTGCGCGCTTTCATCAAGAGCCTACGGAAAAAGATCGAGGACAATCCCGAGCACCCGCTATACATCATCACCGAGCCGTGGGTCGGGTACCGGTTCAACACCGGCCCAAAATCTTCATAGATTCTTCACGATTTTTCTATGACTTCTTCAGGCCTTGCGCTGTACGATCAGCTGCGTGGAACTTTACATGCCGGCCCTGGCGGCGGGCACGCGTCTGGATCACTATGAAATTCAGGATCTTGTCGCAAGAAGCGGTTCCACGTCGATCTATCGGGCCATCGATCTCAATACGGATCGTCCGGTGGCAATAAAGATTCCTCACGCGGAAATCGAAGGCGACCTGCAATTCTACAATCGGTTTTGCCGCGAACGGGCTATCGGCGAGAAACTGGACCATCCTGGCGTGGCGAAGATCATCGCCGAAGAGGATCCCAGCCGGCTTTACATCGCCGCTGAATGGGCGGACGGAGAGCTTCTCCGCAAAATGCTCAACGATGAAACGCGAGTGCCGGTGGAACGGGCGCTCATGATTGCGCTTTCCATCTGTGACGTGCTTGCATACGTTCACAGCCAAGGCGTCGTGCATCGCGACCTCAAGCCTGAAAACATCGTGGTCGACGCCCAGAACGGAATTAAACTGATCGATTTCGGAATTGCGAGCCAAGCCGGGGCATCGCGTTTGACGTTCGGAAAGCTGTCGAGCGTCATGGGGAGCCCCAGCTATATTTCTCCGGAGCAGGTGCAAGGAAAGCGCGGCGACGCGCGAAGCGATCTCTACGCGCTAGGCGTGATCCTCTACGAAATGCTGACTGGCAAAATGCCATTCACCGGCCGCGACCCGTTTGCTGTCATGAACAGCCGACTGGTAAACGATCCGATACCGCCGCGCAAGCTCGCTCCCGAAATGCCCGAGGAGTTAGCCGCCATACTGGATCGCGCGCTGGAACGCGATCCAAAGCGCCGCTACCAAACCGCGCACGAGTTCGCACGCGATTTACGCGATCCACACCTGGCGATGTCCAGGCAAAACAATTTGCCGCCCGAGCCTCGGTCCTGGGCGAGTCCCTTTATGGTCTACTGCCTGCTCGCTGCGATTCCCGCACTAATCTTCGGGTTTCTCCTTTACGTTGCGCGCCAAGGACACTGAGCGTGGATAAGCTAACGGCGTTCGGCTTGTTCGCCGTAACCGCCATGCTGGTTTTGTACGCGCTCGAGAAGCGAAGCCACTGGTTCATTCTGGCGTTCGCCGTCTCGTGCATGCTTGCATCGACTTACGGCTTTTTGCAAGGCGCCTGGCCGTTCGGATTGGTTGAAGCGGTTTGGTCCGGCGTTGCCCTCCAGCGTTGGCGGGCCGAGCGCAAGCGGCTCTCAAGTTAGCCCAGCGTTGACGTGTAGATGGACATTGCTCACTTTGAGCCAGCGGCGTTTGGGCGCAGGTGAGCCATTTAGCGCAGCTTGCAATCGGATACACACGAACCTCAGCGATAAGCATTTTGTCGTGCGGTTCCGGTTGGCATGCAGCTTGCAGCAACGATGGCGATTTTCATGACTTTTTCATGCCTTCTCCATGACTTCTTCAGGCCTTGAAGCATATTCTCAAATCGTGAAAGCGGGAGAGAGCATGTTTGTCACTGTCGAAAAGCGGCTGAGACCGGCAACGGGATATCCCGCCCGCCCCAACGTAGAGCGCCAGGACAGCGGGCTGAACATATCGGTGGTGTTCACCTCAGTCGAATCGACGCTCGCGGCATTAAGAGAGGCTGGCAATCTCGCGGACAGCTTAGGTGCGCGCATCACGCTGTTGGTGCCCCAAGTTGTGCCGTATCCATTGCCGCTGGAGACTCCAGCGGTGGTACACGAGTTCAGCGAGAAGCGCTTCCGCGTACTGGCGGGCGAGAGTCCGGTTGAAACTCGGGTGCACGTTTATCTCTGCCGCGACAAGCTCGCCACACTGCTTTCGGTGCTTGGTCCGACTCCATCGCTGGTGGTGCTCGGAGGGAAAAAGCGCTGGTTTTGGCCGACCCGCGATGAAGTGCTCGCTCGTAAGCTTCAGCGCGCCGGACACGAAGTTATTTACAAGAAAACGGAGTAATTCAGATGCTCGATTTATTCTATGTAGCTGTCGGCTGTGGTTTCTTGCTGGTCTGTTGGGCTTTTACCAAAGCCTGCGACCGGCTGTAAGAGGGGAACTGTTATGGATTACATCATCGCCGGGATCGCGTCATTAGGCCTTTTTGTTTACCTGATCTACGCGCTGCTTCGTCCGGAGAAATTCTGAGGAATCGTCATGACTAGTATTGGAGTTTTACAAATCGTCATTTTCCTGGGGTTGATTCTGGTCTGCGCCAAGCCCCTTGGATCGTACATGGCGAAGGTGTTCGAGGGCGAGCGGACGTTTATGCATCCGGTCCTACGCTGGCTGGAAGTGTTGACCTACAAGGCCGCGGGCATCCGGGAGGACGTAGAACAGCGCTGGACGCACTACACCGCCGCGTTACTGAGTTTCAGCATCTTCGGGTTTCTGTTGACGTATTTGTTGCAGCGCGCGCAAGCGTACCTGCCGTTGAATCCGCAGAATTTCGGCACGCCGGTAATGCCGCCCGATCTGGCGTTCAATACGGCCACGAGCTTCGTCACGAATACGAACTGGCAGGCGTATGCCGGTGAAAGCACGCTCAGCTATTTCGTGCAGATGGCTGCCTTGGCCGTGCAGAATTTTGCTTCTGCGGCCGCTGGCATGGCGGTTGCAGTCGCTTTGATCCGAGGGTTTGCCAGGCAGGAGAAAAAGACCGTCGGTAACTTCTGGGTGGACGTGACTCGGGCTACGGTTTACGTCCTTCTGCCCATTTCGGTTGTGGGAGCGCTCCTGTATGTTTCGCAAGGCGCAATTCAAAATTTCAAGCCGTACACCGAAGTGACGACGCTGGAGGGCGCAAAACAGATCATTGCTCAAGGGCCGGTCGCGTCCCAGGAAGCCATCAAACAGCTGGGTACCAATGGCGGTGGATTCTTCAACGCAAACTCCGCGCATCCGTTCGAAAACCCGACTCCGGTGAGCAACTTGCTCGCGATGTTCCTCATCTTCCTGATTCCTGGGGCATTGACGTACACATTCGGAAAGATGGTCGGCGACACGCGGCAAGGATGGGCCGTTTTCGCGGCGTTTTCAGTAATGTTCTTGATGGGTGTGTTCGTCTGTTATCACTTCGAGCAAAGCGGCAATCCCATCCTGGCCAACATGGGCGTCGAAACTCATGCGACTGCCGGACAGCCTGGCGGAAACATGGAAGGCAAGGAGGTCCGCTACGGAATCGCCAACTCCGCGCTTTTCGCCACCGTGACAACGGACGCAAGCTGCGGCGCGGTGAACAGCATGCATGACAGCTACACTCCGATCGGCGGGCTGGTCCCGATGTTCAACATCATGACGGGCGAAGTGATCTTCGGCGGCGTTGGCGCCGGTCTTTACGGCATATTGTTGTACTGCATTCTCGCGGTGTTCATCGCCGGCCTGATGGTGGGCCGCACGCCCGAATATCTGGGCAAAAAAATCGAACAAAAGGAAGTGAAAATGGCGATGCTGGCCGTCATTGCTACCGCGTTCAGCATCCTGGTGTTCAGCGGTTTGAGTTCGGTGATCCACTTCGCGCCCAAGGGTTATTGGAATCCACAGGGCGCAGTGGCGGCGAACATTAACAATAGCGGTCCGCACGGCCTGAGCGAAATTCTTTACGCATATGTCAGCGGGACGGGAAACAATGGCAGCGCCTTCGCCGGCATTACGGTAAACACGCCATGGTACGACCTGACCACCGGCCTGGCAATGTGGATCGGCCGCTTCCTGTTCTTGATTCCTCTGCTGGCCGCCGCCGGCAGCCTGGTGGCCAAGAAAAAGATACCGGCCACGGCCGGTACTCTGCCTACTCACGGCCCGCTGTTCGTAGGCCTTCTGGTCGGGACCGTGATCATCGTCGGCGCGCTGACCTTCTTCCCTGCTCTTTCGCTGGGGCCGATTGTCGAACATTATTTGATGCAAGGCGGCAAACTCTTCTCGATGATTTTGACGCCAATGCTTCCCTGGAGTTAAGCCATGGCCACCACAGTGACACCACCCAAGACACCAACACCAGCCCCGCAGGAGGATTCGACCTCGCTTCTACCGAAGAAGCTGGTCAGGGCGCGTCCTCTGTTCGATCCGGAAATCGTTCGCCGAGCGATGAAAGCGTCGTTCGCAAAGCTGAACCCGGTGACGCTGCTCAAGAACCCGGTTATGTTCGTGGTCGAAGTCGGCGCGGCGCTCACGACGATTTTCTTGATCCGCGACCTGTTCGCCGGCGGCGCAATGATCGGATTCCAAATTCAGATTGCGATCTGGCTGTGGTTCACGGTGCTGTTCGCGAATTTCGCCGAGGCCATGGCGGAGGCGCGAGGGAAAGCGCAAGCCGACACGCTGCGCAAGACCAAGACCGACGTCATTGCAAAAAAGCTGGGATTTGCGGGGAAGATGGAGCAGGTGCCTGGCTCCGCGCTGCGTATCGATGATGTTGTGGTGTGCGATGCCGGCGATCTGATCCCCGGAGACGGCGAGGTCATCGAAGGCGTAGCCACCGTAGACGAGTCCGTAATCACGGGCGAAAGCGCGCCGGTAATTCGCGAATCGGGCGGCGATCGGAGCGCCGTTACCGGCGGGACCCGGGTTCTTTCGGACACGATTAAGATCCGAATCACGTCCAATCCGGGCGAGACCTTCCTGGACCGTATGATCGCGCTGGTGGAAGGCGCGGAGCGGCAGAAGACACCGAATGAGATTGCGCTGAATATTTTGATTGCCGGTCTTACCCTGATCTTCTTGCTGGCCGTGATCACGCTGCAGCCCTATTCGGTGTTTAGCGTATCGCAGGCCGGATCTGGATCGGTGCCAACAGTGGCCGTGCTGGTTTCATTGCTGGTGTGCCTGATTCCAACCACGATCGGCGGACTGCTCTCGGCAATCGGTATCGCGGGGATGGATCGCGTCATGCAGCACAACGTGCTCGCAATGAGCGGCAAAGCCGTAGAAGCGGCGGGCGATGTGAACTCGTTGTTGCTGGACAAAACGGGCACCATCACGCTGGGAAACCGCCAGGCTGTGGAGTTCCTGCCGATCAACGGCGTCACGGCTGAAGAATTAGCGGATGCGGCGCAGCTTTCGAGTTTGGCGGACGAGACACCGGAAGGACGCTCGGTTGTCGTCCTGGCGAAGGAAAAACACGGCCTGCGCGGCCGCCACATTCCCGAGCACGAAGCCACTTTTATTCCATTTTCCGCCTACACGCGCATGAGCGGCGTGGATTTTGAGGGGCGGCAGCTCCGTAAGGGCGCGACCGACGCGATTTGCAAATTCGTCTCCGAGAGAAGGGGCGAAGTACCTGGATACTTCCAGGAGATGAGCGATCGTATTTCCCGCAACGGCGGAACGCCGCTGGCAGTCTGCGATGGAAACCGCCTGCTCGGTGTAATTCATCTGAAGGACATCGTGAAGGGCGGCATGAAGGAGCGCATCGCGCAGCTTCGCCGTATGGGCATTCGCAGCGTGATGATCACGGGCGATAATCCGCTGACCGCCGCTGCGATCGCGACCGAAGCCGGCGTGGACGATTTCCTGGCGCAGGCCACCCCCAAAGATAAGCTCGAGTACATCAAGAAAGAACAGGCGGCTGGACGATTGGTGGCGATGACCGGCGACGGAACCAACGATGCTCCAGCGCTGGCCCAGGCGGACGTCGGGCTCGCAATGAACACGGGAACGACGGCGGCCAAGGAAGCGGGCAACATGGTGGATCTCGACAGCAACCCGACCAAGCTCATTGAGGTGGTTGCGATCGGAAAACAACTGCTGATCACTCGCGGCGCCCTGACGACTTTCTCTATCGCCAACGACGTGGCGAAATACTTCGCGATTATTCCGGCGATGTTCATGACCATGTATCCAGCCTTGGCCAAGCTCAATATCATGGGCCTCCACACGCCCCAAAGCGCGGTGCTGGCGGCGGTCATTTTCAATGCCCTGATCATCATCGCGCTGGTGCCGTTGGCGCTGCGGGGCGTGAAGTACCGCCCGGTAGATGCCGCCAGCTTGCTGCGCCGGAATTTGCTGATCTATGGCATCGGCGGCATTATCGCGCCGTTCCCGGGAATCTGGGTGATCGATCAGATTCTGGCAGCGCTGCGTTTGGCATAGGAGGTTAAGACTATGTGGCAACAAATTCTACCAGGACTAAGAATCAAGATCTTCTTCACGATTCTGCTAGGGATCGTATATCCATTTGCGATGACCGGAATTTCGCAGCTCATTTTTCCGAAACAGGCCAACGGCGACTTGCTTACGGTGAACGGAAAGGTGGTCGGGTCGGAGCTTATTGGCCAAAACTTCAGCAGTCCTCAATATTTCCACGGCCGCCCGTCGTCGGCCGGAAGCGGATACGACGCGACCGCGAGCAGCGGCTCGAATCTCGGTCCAACCAGCGCAAAACTGATCCGCGGGACGATTAAGAAGGACGACAAGGGCAACGAAGTAGTCGATTTCGACGGTATCAGCGATCGCATCGTCCACTACTGCGTCGACAACGATATTCCGTATCAATCCTCGATTCCGCTCGAGCAGTTTAAAAACGGCAAGGGCGATCTGGACGACGTTAAGCTGATCAAAGCGTTCAATGACGACAAAGCGCCGCTCGTATTCACGCCCAAGGCGCCCATCCCGGCTGATGCTGTGACCGGCTCCGGTTCAGGTCTCGACCCACACATCAGCCCCGATTTCGCGAAAGCGCAGGCAGCGCGAGTGGCCAAGGCGCGCGGTGTTTCCGCAGATCAAGTAAATCAATTAGTCGCACAGTTCACTGAAGCGCCGGCCCTCGGATTGTTGGGAGAACCGAGGGTTAACGTTCTAAAGCTAAACGTGGCCCTCGACCAGCAGTTTCAGCATAAATAGCGGGCGCAGCGCACAGGCGGCGCTGTGCCCTCCCAAGCTTACTGGCGTTGTCCCTTGATGGCTGCGGCGGCGGCGCGCCCCACGCGCTTCGAGCCTGGAGTTGGCTTATTGGAGTAGATATGAAGGTCCTGATCTGTTCCGTTTTCTTATTCCCGATTCTTTATGCCCAGGGCACCCCAGATGCCCAGGGCACGTCAAGGAACCAATCGTCCACTGATCCGCAAACGACCGGTCAGCCTAGTCCACCTGCTGCTCCGCTTTCCTCCCCTTCCATCACTGGGCCGCTTTCTAACCTGCCTCCGGCGGTGTTCGATGCGGGGCCCTTCGGAAAAATTGCGGTTAACGGCTTAGTTTCGGGAATGGGCTTGGCCCAGACGAATCACGTGCCGGGAGACAACGATTCTCAAGCCGCCTTGTCAAATGGGCAGGTATTTATCCAAAAAACCGACGGCTGGTTTCAGTTCTATTTGCAAGCTGGCGCATACAACATCCCAGCCCTGGGCGTTGCGTTCCTTCAAACTGACAAGACGCTGTCCGATCTTTATGGGCCGGTTCCAGTCGCGTTCCTCAAGCTGCAGGCGGGCAAAAACACATCCTTCGAAATCGGCTCGCTGCCGACGCTGATTGGGGCGGAATACACGTTCGACTTCGAAAACATGAATATCGAGCGCGGCCTCTTGTGGAACCAGGAAAACGCGGTGAATCGCGGAATCCAGGTGAATGAAACGCTAGGCAAGCTTACGGCCTCGCTTAGCTGGAACGATGGCTTCTATTCGAACCGCTACACGTGGCTGACGGGTTCACTTTCCTATACGAACGGCCCGCATAGCTTGGCTTTCACTGCTGGTGGAAACTACAACGGGACGCGCTACCAAACGTATGCGACACCGGTGCAGAATAACAGCCGGATTTACGACATCATCTATACCTACACCAAAGGGCCGTGGATCGTTCAACCTTACTATCAATACACAATCGTGCCCACCAACCCGGCCATTGGGATCCTGAAAGGTGCGTCCACACAAGGCGGAGCCTTCCTTATTAGTCGGGCGTTCACGCACGGCTTCGCTCTTCCGCTGCGGTGGGAATACATCGCCAGCAGCGGAAGCGCGAAAGATGGCGCTGTGAACCTGATGTACGGTCCCGGCAGCACGGGAACATCCGTTACTGTAACGCCGACGTTTCAATACGGTGGTTTTTTCTTCCGCGGAGATATCGCGTACGTGCATGTTGGCCAAGTGACTCCGGGTGCAGGCTTCGGTGCTCTGGGTTTGAAGGACAACCAAACGCGAGTGGTTGGCGAGATTGGATTTGTGTTCGGCAACAATATCGTGCCCGAGAAGAAGCCATAGCAGTCGCGCCTGCTCTTACGGCCTGTGAGGCTGGCCCATTCAGATAACGCGGACAGGAAGCCGGCCAGACAGACTAACGGAAGAACCGATCGCGAGCACGTAGTGGGAATGAGTAGGGACCAGTTGACATCAAGTGCGCACGCAACCGGGTATCGGCTGCGGCTGTTTCTGTTCCTCACTATCTCGCTCGGCGTTTTGGCGGCTATGTACGTGTTGTATGACGGTGTAAATACGTTGCGCCGTCTAGACCTGGTTGAGGCGGAGAGGAACGGGTGGCAAAGGCCTACTGATGTTCTGCACGCACTCAATCTGCACCGCGGTAATGTCGTTGTTGACCTTGGGTCCGGGAGCGGCTACTTTGCGCTGAAAATGTCGCCGATCGTTGGACGCGGCGGCCAGGTGCTCGCTGTCGATCTGAGGAAGCTGTCCCTCACGTTCCTTTCAATCAGGGCAGCCATGCGAACTCCGCACAACATTCGAATTGTCCACGCGGAACTAAACGATCCACACTTGCCCTCCGATGGCGCGGATGCCGTCCTGATCTCGAACGCGTATCACGAGTTCCAAAACCCGCAACTGATGCTGGATTTCGTCTACCGGTCGCTTCACGCGGGTGGGCGCCTTGTGATTCTCGATCGCGGCCCCTCACCGGTCGCGGACCGGTTGGAATCTGATCATGAAGTATCACTCGAGGTCGTTTCCACGGCCGTGAGCAAACATGGCTTCCAGATCATCGGCGAAGACAGCCAGTTTGTCCGCAGTAGCGAAGATGGCCGACGGTGGTGGCTCCTAATTGCGCGGAAGCCGCTTGCGTCGGAGAGATACAACTAGGTCAGCGCAACGTGTAGCCTGACGCGCACCAGCGCTTTTGCGATTCGCGTCCATAGCGCGCGTTGTTCAGTTGCTTACCGGGGCCGGATTGACTGTGAGTCTTGGTGCGACACGCAGGCATCGCGGGATTGACACTGGTGTACCTTGTTTTTAGGATCGTGTTCGACGAGAGTGCGTGTCCAGCAGCCCACAAATGTGTGGAGATCCCTACAAGCACTCTGCCGCTGAAGGCCCAACGACGAGATTACAAATGTGTTTACCTCAGTGCGACGCAAACCAGGTCAAGACCCGAAGGCGAAATTCGTCAGGGGCAGCCGCCGATGCTCCGGTATGTCTGGCATTAGGCACCAACCAGAGTGGATCTCGAGGATTCGCCGCAGCCAATTTTTCAGATTGGGAGGGCGGAGTTTTGATGTCCGCTAGACCGTGAATCAAGAGAATAGGCGTGGAACTATGGGCAATGCTTGTTACCGGTGAAACTTGCCGAAAGTCCAAGCCATCGAACAATCGCGCGTAAGAGAGAGCGCTTCCGATCACAAGCGTCGCGATTGGACCGACAAGAACCGGAGGTAATCGCAAGACCTGGCGCATACGGTACTCGGCAATCTCTCTAAGGTCGGCATAAGGACATTCGGAGACGATGGCCGCGAAGATGGGTTCAACGGCCGCCGCTTGAATCAGTATGGACGCGCCGAGCGATTCGCCTAGTCCGTAGATTTTGCGGCAGCCATTGCTGCTCATCCAGTGCGCCCAGCCGAGTACGTCGTACTTCTCCAATAGGCCATACGTCACGAAGTTGCCGCCGCTCTCGCCGTGTGCCCGGCTATCAGGTGCGAGAACTGAATAGCCTTGGGCGAGAAACATTGGAGCGAACCCCGCGCTGCCCTGACGCGAATCGGCAATGCCGTGTAGGACGATAACGCAGTCGCCATTCGGCGCGGCCGGACGCATCCACCAGGCGCGGAGCTTCGCCCCGTCGATGGCTGATAGTTCAACGTCCTTTGCGTTTAGAGGAGTAGCGCCAACCGTTCTGGGGACATGTAGAGTAACTGCGCAGAAGACTCCGCCGGCTGCAAAGAAGCAAGATGCACCTGCCAAGGTTACGGCTGTCGCGAACGCGATCTTTTTCGAACGAATCAAATGTTCATCCTACTTGGATTGCGGGCGCTGTACTCAGCTCGCAAAGAAGTACCTCGTTAAATGAAAAAACACTGGTGCCGAGAACGCGACGGAATCCAGCCGGTCCAAGATGCCGCCATGCCCGCCAATGGAATGTCCCCAGTCCTTCACGCCGCGATCGCGCTTGATTGCCGACATGACGAGGCCGCCGAGAAAACCGGTTGTCGTGATGAGAAGTGCCATACCGGCCGCCTGCCACGGATCGAACGGCGTGATGCGCCAAAGGGCGACCCCGAGCATGCTTGCAACGGCAACGCCCCCGATGAAACCTTCGACCGTCTTTGTTGGTGAGATTGCAGGCGCGATTTTGTGCCGCCCGAAAAGGTTTCCAAAAATGTACTGGAGCACGTCGCTCGACTCCGCGACTACCAGTAAAAACACGATCAAGAGAGCGGTGCGTCCCGCATACGCGGGAATATCGAGCATAAGCAGTGCCGGAACGTGAGAAATACAGAAGACGCAGACCATCAGGCCCCATTGGGTTTCTGATGCCCGCGCTAGAAAATTGTGAGTGTCGGCAAATGCGGCGGCCGATACCGGCAGAACAAAGAATGCATAAACCGGAACGAGCGTTGCGAAGAGGCCGTACCAATTGGTCCAAATCAAGCCATATTGCATAGGCAGCACAACAAAGAAGCTCAAGAACAAAGCACCGTAGTCGGCTTTTCGGGTAGGAATCACGGACATCAATTCCCGCAGAGCGGCCATGGAGAGGAGAGCAAAGAGCGTTATCATGACGCGGCGCCCTGCCATGAGAGCAGCGCCCATCAATAGGATCATGACCCACCATGCTTTGATACGGGCGATCAAGTTGTCGATAGTTGGATTCGTGCGCCCGCCGGGAACACGTAGCCGAAGTACAAGGGCAATCATACTGGCGATCGACAGCGCAGCGAGAATGGACACGAAAATCGTCAGGCTCTGCTCGCGAGTGGTCACTGTTTTGAGAGCTCCAGCAGGCTGCTTCGCAACCGCGCTAAGAAAACGTCCTTGGGTTCATCAGCAGCCAAGTGCATCGGGCGGCCGAACGTCACCGAGCAGAGCAAGGGTATCGGAATAGCCGTCCCCTTCGGCATCACCCGATAGGCGTTATCGATCCAAACGGGAACCAACTCCACTTGAGGTCGCGCCTTCGCAAGATGGAAGACGCCACACTTGAACGGTTGCAGCGCCTGGCCGTTTCCCCGAGTTCCTTCGGGAAACAGAATCAGGGATTCTCGACAGTCGAGCGCCTCAATTAAGGGCGCGATGGGGTTCGCAGTTTGGGTGGAACAGTGTCTATCGATGACCACGGCACGAAAGACCCGGTGGATGACGTAAGACCGCACGAGGTCCCGATCCCAGTAGTCGGCAGCCGCAACAGGCCTCGTTCGCCGGCGGAGACAGGCCGGCAGAACCGACCATAGGAGGACGAAGTCCATATGACTGGTGTGGTTCGCAAAATAGATTCTTTGCAGGTCCGACGGCTCGCACCCAACCCAACGGCCCTGCAAGCCGGTCAGGAGCCGCGCACCGGCGACTGCCGCGTCACTGACCAAGGGGTCAAACGCCGCCAGGGGCCAATGCCGTTCATTGGGCACATGGCACGTGTGCATTGCACCACTCCTCTAGCAGTTCGCGTTGAGCGCGTCGCAACACGACGCTGGGCCGGCGCGCTTCGACCAAGGCAATCGAGTCATTGACTGAGCTTGCCCGCCCGCTCGCAGTTAACCAAGCTGCCACGGCGCATGCACTTCGCGAATATCCCAAGGCACAACAAACCAGGGTCGGCCGCTTCCAGGCCAATTCCTCGATCGCTTTTACAGCAGCGTCCAGTTGGACAAATGTGGGTGCGACCAAATCCAGCATGGGGACGATCCGATAAGACACGCCCACAGCATCGACTGGCAGTTCGGCCGCAAGGTCGACGATCGAGGCGAAAGCATCGCGTTCGCTGCTTCGGGGCAGCCGGCCGATCCAGACGCCGTCAGCGATTTCGTCCGCCTCGCGATCCAGCCTCGTCCACAATCGAGAGTTCAGCCAAGCTGCGGCCAGGTAGGGTGCCAAAAGACAGGTCATTGAAGGGGCGATGGCGCCATCTCTTTTTTGAAACAGCTCGGGCTGACCGGCGAAATAAATGCCTGCCACGATCACCAGTGATCCGGCCGGCCAAAGCAGCCACGACGCCCAACCGCCGATTGCAATCGCCAATGCAACAAGGGCGACGAAGCCCGCCAAATAGATCAGGGCTGTTTTCTTCCGGCTGGCATCACGAAATGTCGGTCGCTGCGCGATTGGATGATGATCCGAGATGAAGGCGATACAGAACATTCCGAGCCATAGCCCGGTCGCGACGTCGATGAAATGGTGCTGGTATGTTGTCATCGTTGACACGGCGGCCAGTATCAACCAAAACCGCACAAGCCAAAGCGGCCAGTCCCGTAGATAGTGCGAGTAGCGTGCCCAAAGGATTGTTGCGACGCTTACGTGCAGCGACGGAGCCTGGTTGAACGGCTGATCGAAGCTCGTCAGCGCGTCGAACATCCAACCCAATAACCCTGCTGGATGTGGTCGCTCGAACGTGAATCGCAACGGAAACGCAAAGAAGACCGCAACTGAAACGATCTGAGCGGTTAACAGGCGCTTGGCATGTATATTCAGCTCAGTTCGAGTGCGGCAGATGAACAACGAAGCGGCGTAGAAAAGATCCAGGGACCAATAAGGAACAATCGTCCATGGCACAAATGGAACGTGATGCTCCCAACCGAAGACAAGCGAAGGAACCTCGGGGCGCAGACTGGTTACCCAGTTTGCGAGTCCATAGGTAAGGAAAAAGAACGGCGCAAGGCCCGCCAGCCAGAGTGCCGCGAGCGGCCAGGAGGGCTGCTCGATCAAGTCTTCAGTTCCTGCTGCAACAGAGGCGGCCATCAGTGGACTCTTTGTGCTAAAGCCACAGTGAAGATGCCCCACTCGTCAGTCAGTTGGTCTATCTTGCGAAAACCGGCTCGGTGGACCAACTGGTCCAGTTCCGCCTGCGTTCGACGACGCATGATCCACGGCTTGCCGCCACGATGGCTCGACAGTGTGCGCGCAATCAGCTCCAGTTGTGGATGCCAGGGTTGGCCCGTGTAGACGAGGTATCCGCCAGTGTCGATCGCGGTAGCGAGTCCGGCGAGCGATACCTGGACCGGTCCATTTTCCGGGTAGAGTTCGTAAAGGCCGGAGACAACGCCGAGCGTCGGACTCGGCTGAAGGCTTGCGATAGATTCGCGATCGAAAGCGTCGCCTTTTTCAAAACGCGCGAATTCTTCCATTCCCTTCTGCCGGATCAGCATTTCACCGCGCTGGACGTTCGGTTCGCTGTAATCGCGCAACAGAATGTGATCTGCTTTCGCGCCGGAGCCTTCTAGCGCGTCGAAAATGTACCGTGCCTGGCCGGCTGCGACGTCTAGAATCCTCACGGGATGCCCCTGTTCCCGAAGCGACTCGATGGCCTGAAGAAGAAGCCGCTCGATATTCCGCTTGCGGGTCCGGACGCCACGCCACCCGATCGAGTTGAGATAAAACCAGTCGATTAGTTTTCCGAGCGGAGTGATGCCTGACGGCTTGTTCCTGTAAATGTATTCCAAGCTGCTTCCCGAATCGAAGCCAGCATTAAGACCCAGCCTGATTCCGTCAGAAAGCCGCCCTCCGGTTCGCATTCCGCATCTTGTAATGGCCAAGCCAGCAGCCTTTGGCGATAGGCGTGGCAAAGGCCGGCTAAGCGCATCGAATTCATTTTTGGTGCAGCCGGTCTTGTCCGCATCGAGGAGCGAGTAATCGTCGGACGGCTGCGCGAACCGTTGAAGAACGAATCGTCGAACGCGTTCCAGCGCCAAGTGTCGATCCTTTTCTCCTAGCGTGTCGTGATAAAAACCAGGAAATGTGTGCTTTTCTTTCACTGGTGAGCCGAGCCGCTGGAAGAACTCCTCTTGTGGCTCGCGCCGCACCACAAAGTCAGAACCCGAAATCAGCAGCTGAGTCGGTACGCGGATTGCCTGCGCGTCGCCGACGACGCGGTCCGCAGTGGAGTACAGTGCCAGAAGAATTTTTGCTGAGATCGGCCGCCGAATCAAGGGGTCCGATTCATAAGAGGCGGTCCGCTCGGGATCGTGTGTCAGGGCGCTCGGTTTCACGTAAGAGTTCACATGGAAGTTCCCTACCACCCGATGTGTAAGCCTCAGCGCGGTGAGCGCAAAGGGCACGTGCAACTTCACTTCAAACGCCGGCGTAGCGAGAATCATGCATCGGATTTTGGGCGCGTAATCGTGGACCCAGGTCGCGAGCAGAACAGCCCCAACGCTTTGGCCGAGAACAGCTATATCCTGCGTGCGGAGCCCGTGAGTAGTCGATACGTGCCGAACAAACGAATCCACATCCTTTACCAGCGTTCCGAGCGTCGTGTCTGTATCCGCCGCTTCTAATGATCGTCCGTGGCCACGAGCATCCCACGCGAACATGGCAACATCAGGTAGGTCCAGTTCATCGACGATCTGCTGTAGCCGGCCGGAATGTTCATGCCCGCGATGAAACAGAATCAGGGCCTTTTTTGGATGCCTTTCGCAAGAGGGCCAATAGCGATAGAACAACTGGGTTCCATCCGCTCGGCTGAAGAAGTGTTCTTCGGCAGCCCGGGTTGCAATATCTACGTCAATCATGAACGATCTCCTTCTGATCCAGTCCATTCGTGACTCGATTCACCACCGTCGCAATCAGCAGCACGCACAGGAACGGCGGAAACCAGTACGCGAACCAGGGTGCAAGATGCCCTCCCAGTCCCAACCAGAGCCCCAAAGCTCCAAAGACCAGCGCCCTGTCGCTCTTACCCATGGGACCGTCATAGCGCCGGCTCGCGCCGACAATCGGCGCCATGACCCCGGCCATCTCGGAAATCACGGCTAAGAGGATTGAGCCGGCCATCCACCGGGCGTTGAGGGCCGGTAGCAACGCGAACGGGGAGTAGAGGAAGACATCGGAGACTACGTCGCCGAGTTCATTGAAGTAGACGCCCGGTCGAGACGCTTGGCCGTGATCCCTCGCCAACATTCCGTCCATCGCATTGAGCGCCATTCGGAGGAAGAGGACGAGTGGCAACAAAAGAAGCAATGGACCCGGTGTGCCCAGCCAGGCCAGAATTGCTCCGAATATGACCGAGAGGGCGCTAGCCATGAGAGTCACTTCGTTCGCCGTAATGCCAGATTCGGCGGCCGCCCTAACGAGCGGAGTCAATGCAGCCTGCAAGTGCGCTTTAAGGAGATAAACGGTTGGAGCACGCCATTTCGTTTTTCCTTTTTTCGGTGAATTGCGAGCTATAAGCCAGCCTACAGTTTGTAGAACGAGGAGGCGTTCAACCTTTTGTTGGTTTCTCATGATGGCCGTGCAGTTGGATAATAGTAAGATCCTGAGCGAGGAGGAGCTTCGAAAGTTCTGACAAAGTTCTGAAAGAACTCTCCTGGCCCGTATGGGCAACTCGGAAAAGCACTTATACGAATTCGGGCCGTTCCGTATAGATACTGTTGAGCGCCTATTGCTCTGTGGCTCGGAGAAAATTCCACTTACGCCGAAGGCAGCAGATACACTTCTAGTGCTTGTAGCTAATTCAGGAAGAGTACTAGAAAAGGACGAAATCATTAAGAGCGTATGGCCGGATACGTTTGTTGAGGAAGGCGCGCTGGCTCGAAACATCTCCACGCTGCGCAAGGCGCTTGGGGATGGGATGGAGGATTTCCGCTATATCGAGACCATTCCCAAGCGTGGCTACCGATTTGTAGCCCCGGTAAAGGACCTGGCAGCGCTTCCGGAATCTCCCAAGGATCTCCCGGAAAAGCTGACGCCGTCTGTTGAGGAAACTCCGCCACGGCGGCGAACGTGGCGGGCCGCTTGGATTGTTGGCGCAGCCTTGGTCAGTTTGGCAGTTATCGCGACGTTTCTCTGGCGCCAGTCTCATGCCCGGCCGGTGATCCGGTCGCTGGCGGTCCTGCCCTTAGACAATCCCTCGCACGATCCCACGCAGGAATACTTCGCCGATGGCATGACCGAAGAAGTGATCAACTCGCTGGCGAAAATCGAGGCGTTGAAAGTAATTTCACGAACTTCGGCCTTCACGTATAAGGGAGTAAAAAATAAGCCGCTTCCGCAGATCGCCCGCGAGCTGAACGTCGATGCCATTGTTGAAGGATCGGTCCTTCAATCGGGAAAACGAGTACGAATCACGGTCCAGGTTTTCGAAGGTAAGTCGGAGAAACAGCTATGGGCTCAGAGCTATGAAGAGGATCTTCGCGACGTGCTCGCGCTGCAAAGCCAGGTAGCTAGCGCAATCGCCCGCGAAATACGCGTGCAGCTTACGCCCCAGGAGAAACAGCGCCTCGCTCGATCGCGCCAGGTCGATCCAGAAGCGTATCTGGCTTACTCGTATGGCCGCTATTGGTGGAACAAACGCACGCCGGAAGAGCTGCAAAAAGGCATCGAGTATTTTCACAACGCGATCGCGAAGGATCCGAGCTATGCCCCAGCATACGCCGGCTTGGCTGACGCGTATTCACTGTTGGGTTCGATTGGTTCAGATGTTCTGCCGCCCAGCGAGGTCATGCCGAAAGCAAGGAACGCGGCGCTCCAAGCTGTGAAGCTAGATGACAACTTAGCCGAGGGCCACACGTCACTGGCTTACGTGAAGCTTTCCTATGACTGGGACCTTGCGGGCGCTGAACGTGATTTCAAACGCGCAATCGATCTTAACCCTGGCTACGCCACCGCTCACCATTGGTACGCGCATTATTTTCTAGCCACCGCGCAACCGGAACGGGCGTTGGCGGAAATACGGCGCGCCCAGGTCTTAGACCCACTTTCATTGAGCATCAACGTTGGTTTGGGCTGGTGTCTCTATCATGCACATCGCTACGACGAGGCCATCCAACAATACCGTTCGACGCTCGCGATAGATCCAAACTTCTCGCTGGCCCATGCCACGCTGGGCATGGCGCTCGTGCAGAAGCATTCATATGATGAAGCTCTAGCAGAATTCAACAAGGCTTTGGCTCTCCCAGGAAGCCACTCATTCGCGCTGGCAAACATCGCACGCACGTATGCTCTCTCCGGCAAACCCGCGGAGGCCAGAAAGGTCCTACGCGATCTCGAGCGGTCCGCTCGGCAACAATACGTTCCGGCGATGTATGTCGCGGCAGTTTATGCCGCTCTCGGCGAAAGTGATCCGAGTATCCGGTGGATCGAGAAAGCTTTCGAGGAGCGATCGGATTATATGATCTATCTGCGCACCGAACCTTCGGTGGACGGGCTGCGGAGCGATCCCAGATTTCAGGATTTTCTTAAAATCATTGCCAGCAGCCGCTGAAACACAACAAACTCAGACCGCCGATTGTCTGGAGTAGAGGATCTCTTACCGGTGAAACATCGAAATGAGCTCGCCCTTTCGGGGCCGACCGCGAGTTGTCAAGCGTCGCCTACTCGAAAAGCTGCATCGCGGGATTGACACTGGTGTACCTTGTTTGTAGGATCGTGTTCGACGACTACGGGTCTGGGGAGGCCTGGTTTTCATGAGCAATCGCCGGCTCATCGCACAATTTGTCGTTTGCGTCGTAGCGCCGCTCATGCCGCAGGCGCGCCTTCTTGGCCAAACGGCCGCATCCAAAACAGCATCGGGACAGGGCTGGAAGGTCCCCCGGACTCAGGACGGGCATCCCGATTTACAAGGGATCTGGACGAACTCCACTCTTACGCCGCTGGAACGTCCTTCCCTGTTTGCGAACAAGTCGGTATTATCCGAGGCAGAGGCGACCGCTTACGAGAGGGAAACCCTCGTGCAAGGCAACCGCGACCGGCGCGATGGAGGCGCGGAGGCAGACGTCGGGCGCGCTTACAACGAGCTGTTCTTCGAACACGGCGACAAACTTGCTCGCCTGGATGGGAGCATTCGCACTTCGATGATCGTCGACCCTCCCGACGGGCGCGTGCCGGCGCTTACTCCAGAGGCGCAGAGGCGTCTGGAGACGGCGCGACAGCAAGCACGCCAGCATCCGGCGGATGGGCCGGAGGACCGTTCCTTGGCAGAACGCTGTCTGTTTTGGGCAACCACCGGGCCGCCGATGCTGCCGGGTCCCTACAACAACACCTATCAGATCTATCAAACACCCGGATACGTCACAATCTTCAGCGAGATGATTCACGAATCGCGCATTATTCCGCTGGATGGACGCGGGCATCTGCCGGCTAACGTGCGAAAGTGGACCGGCGACTCAGTGGGCCACTGGGACGGCGATACGCTCGTGATCGACACAACCAATTTCAACGAAAAAACACGCTTCCGCGGGTCAGACGAGAATTTGCATATTATCGAGCGTTTAACTCGCGTTGGCCCAGACACCATCGATTACCGCTTTACGATCGACGATCCGACTACCTTCACCCGGCCCTGGACCGCGGAGCTTCCGTTCGTAGCTACGTCCGGCCCGATCTATGAATATGCTTGCCACGAGGGGAACTACGCTCTGGCGGACATTCTGAAAGGCGCGCGCGCTCAGGAACAACGGGAAAAGCCCGCGAAGTAGGTCCGCGGGCTGACGCTCGAAAATCAAAAATGTGCGAGTATGATTGAACCGGGTTACGGTTCCACGTCATGAAGAGTTCGCGTTATCTCGCCTTGGTCTTATTGCTGTTCTCGGCCAGCGGCTGCTCCGCCCTGATGTACGAGATTGTCTGGTATCACCTGCTGCAGCTAGCCATCGGCTCGACGGCGGTGTCGCTGGGAGTGTTGCTGGCGACCTTCATGGGCGGTTTGTTCCTGGGAAGCATTGCGCTCCCTCGCCTGCGGCTGGCTAGCAAGCATCCACTGCGAGTGTATGCCGCGCTCGAACTGGGAATTGGCGGCTTCGGACTGCTCGTTCTGCTGGTGTTCCCGCTGATAGACCGCGTGTACGTCACGGCGGTGGGCTATGGGTTGCCGGGTATGCTTCTGCGCGCGCTGATCGCCGCCGTTTGCATGCTGCCCGCGACGATCTTAATGGGCGCATCGCTGCCGGCGATCGTGCGGTGGGTGGAACGAACACCGCGCGGGATTGCATGGTGGGGCTTGCTATACGGCGGAAACACCGTGGGGGCGGTGATTGGATGCCTGGCGGCAGGATTTTATTTGCTGCGGCTCTACAATGTCGCGGTAGCCACCTTTGTCGCCGCCGGAATCAATTTCGTGGTGGCCGCCATCAGTTACGGGCTAGGACGACAACCAGCCGAAACGGCGGTGGCGCAAGAGGAAACAGCATCTGCCGGCGCACCCGAGTCCTCGGACTCTCAGTGGTCCATCTATGCCGCCATCGCGATCTCAGGAATGTGCGCGCTGGGTGCCGAGGTGGTTTGGACTCGGCTAATGGGCATGCTGCTGGGCGCCACGGTGTACGTCTTTTCCGTCATCCTGGCGGTTTTTCTGATTGGGCTCGCGCTGGGCAGCGCGGCGGGATCGGTGCTCTTGCGCTGGTTGCGCCCTCGCCTGGCTTTGGGCTGGTGCCAGGTGTTGCTGGCGTTCGCCATGGCCTGGACTGCTTACGCGGTGGCGCGCTCATTGCCTCACTGGCCAGCGTTGCTCGACACCGGGCCGTGGAAGACGATGGCGTTCGACATGGTCCGCTGTCTGTACGCGATTTTGCCGCCGACGCTTTTGTGGGGCGCTAGTTTTCCGTTCGCCTTCGCCGCGGCCGCGCCGGCCGGCCGGGAACCCGGACGCCTGGTGGGTGGCGTTTACGCGGCGAATACGCTGGGGGCGATTTGCGGCGCGCTGATCGTGAGCCTAGCGCTCATCCCATCCATCGGGACGCAGCAAACGCAGCGTGTGCTGATCCTGCTCTCCTGTGCTGGCGCTGCGGTAGTGCTCGCTCCCTATGCGATGCGCTACCGATCGAAACTGGTCGCTCTGGGCCTCGCTGTCTCACTGGTGATCGCGGGCGTGCTCTCCTGGCGTGTGCCCAGGATTCCCGGAGAAGTGATCGCCTACGGCCGCCGGGTAGCGACCACGTTCGGACTGTCGAATATCATCTACACCGCGGAGGGGCGCAACTCTTCGCTCGCGGTTTCCATCGATCAAGACGGTTCGCTTGAAATCGACGTTAATGGACATGTCGAAGCCACCAACGAGCCCTTCGACATGAAATTGCAGCGTATGGTAGGGCATCTTCCGGGGCTGCTGCATCCGGATCCCAAATCGGTACTCGGCATCGGGTTCGGGGCGGGCGTTTCGGCGGGCACGTTCACGCGCTATCCGGGAATTGAGAAGATCACGGTTTGCGAAATCGAGCCCGCGATACCGCCTACAACCACTAAGTACTTTGGGAAAGAGAACTACGAAGTCATGCTCGATCCCCGCACGCGGATCGTTTACGACGACGCCCGTCACTTCGTCCGCACGACCACAGAAAAATTCGACATTATTGCTTCCGATCCGCTGGACGTGTTCGTCAAGGGAACCGCCGCGCTGTATTCGAAGGAGTATTTCGAGGCCGTCAAACAACACCTGAACCCCGGTGGCATGTTCACGCTCTACGTTCCGCTCTATGAGACGGACCTGCCAACCATCAAAAGCGAGGTAGCGACGTTCATGGAAGTGTTCCCTTATGGCACGCTGTGGGCGAACACCCGCATGGGCGAAGGGTATGACATGGTTTTCATGGGGCAAGCGGAGCCTTTGAAGATCAACCTGGACGATGTGCAGCGGCGTTTCGCGCGGCCCGAATATGCGCGCGTGGTCGAGTCGCTGCGCGACATCGGGGTCTACTCGCCGATCGATTTGCTGGCGACTTATGCGGGGCAGAAATCGGACCTCGGCCCGTGGTATCGAGGCGCGCAATTGAATCGCGACAGAGATCTGCGGCTGCAGTATCTGGCGGGTTGGGGCATCAATTCGCAGCTTCAAGCGGAACTGTATCGGGACATGATGAGCCATGTCCGGCCGCCCGCGAGCGTATTCGAAGGCTCGCCCAAGCTGGTAGCTTCGCTGATGAGCGCGATCGCGGCCGAGATCAATGGCTCTGCGCAGCCGTAGTGATTCCTGCGCCGCTGTATATTGAGATTTGAACGAAAATCCAAACGATCTGCCGCTGGTGAGCATTGTCACGCCGTGTTACAACATGGCCGGGTATCTCACCGAGGCGATCGAGAGCGTGCTTTCGCAGGATTATCCACGAATCGAATACATCGTGGTGGACGGTGGCTCGACCGATGCGACGCTAGAAATTCTGGAGCGCTACAAAGACCGATTGAAATACACGTCGGGTCCGGACGCCGGCCCGAGCGACGCCGCGTTTCAAGGCTTGCAGCGCGCGCGCGGCGAGATTCTCACATGGCTGAACGCGGATGATAGCCTGCTTCCCGGCGCGGTTCGAACAGCCGTCGATTACTTGCGAACGCATCCGGAAACGGATGTGGTATATGGCGAGGGCTGGTGGATCGACGAAGACGGCGCGGTGATCAGCCGCTATCCAACGCTGTCTTTCGATGCCAAGGTGCTGGAGCGCGACTGTTTCATTTGCCAACCCGCGGCATTCGTGCGAGCCGCGGCGTACCGCCGCACGCCGCTCGATCCCAAAGTGGAGCGGTCCTTCGATTACGATCTTTGGATTCGCATGGCGAAAGCCGGCTGCCGTTTCGATTCGATTCCCGAATATCTGGCCAATTCGCGCATGCATCGCGGCGCCAAGACGATCTATGAGCGCGAAGAAGTGTTTCAAGCGTCGATGCAGCTGTTGAGGCGGCACTACGGATACGTGCCGCTTTCCTGGATCGTCGGCTATACTACCTATCGCATGGACCACCGGGATCAGTTTTTCCAGCCGATGCAATACTCGGCTTGGAAATACCTGGCAAGTCTACCCGTGGGGTTGTGGTACAACCGGCGCAAGCCGCTGCGCTTTTTCGGTGAGTGGTTCGGCAAGGGAGCGCGCGAGTTGAGACGGCGAGGCAAACCGGTTGAAGTTTGATCGAAAATGCCTGTCCCGCCCGGCGATACCTTAGCGGTCTTCCGGCGGGAGGTTGTAACGGCGCACCGCCCGCGGTGATATCGGCCCAAAAATCACTTCCTCGGGGTGGTACAGTTCCGCCCGCGAGCAATCCGGCGCGCAAACGTAATGAGGCATGGTTTTTTCAAGTACGCCGTGCCCGGAGGGGTCGTAGCGAATCACGACGGTGTCGGAGATGGGGGTGCTCTGAATAAGGGGTGGAAAACCCGTTCCATCCGAAACCCATTGATCGCCCTTTACGACGAAATTGTCCCCGGGAGGCCGGCTTCCGTCTGTATGAAAGTATATGCCCGAGACCCGGATGCCGGGATAAACCAGCCGAAGCGCCATGTCGAACCACATATCGTCACCAAAAGGATCGTTCGGACCGGCAGGAACGTTGGTTAGAACAATCACGGTGTAGGGATCGACGTTAGGAGCGACGTGCAGCACCTGCCGAATTGCGGCCCTGTGTCGTTCCCAGATCCAACGATGTTCGCCACCTTTCTGAATCGCCGAGAGGCTTCCCACAAAAACGACCGTCGCGCCAAGAAACAAGAAGACCGGCGATTTCCAACGCTGTGGCACTGCTGCCGCAATAAGCCAAATCAGCGCAGCGAATACCACAGCCGCTCCGATACCAGAAAGGAATTGAGTACGCCATAGACCGCGAGCGGAGTCCAAAACGAGAAACACCGGAAAACTGAGGATTAGCAGCCCCATCCCGCAACTGAGCAGCCATGCTGCCTGGTGCCAGCTCTGTGCGGAAGCTAGCTTTGCCACGACAGATCGCGTGCGCGATACTCGCAATGCACCGCCGACGAAAACTGCGGCGGCGAGGACTGCGAGAGCAACGGCAGCAAAGACCGAATAGCGCCAAGGCCCGCGAATCCATTTCCAAAATTCGAGACTAAAGCTGACATTAAAAACCCAATCGCTTAGAATGCTGGCGACGTCCCAGGTCTTTCGTGCGACGGTCTGCTGGTATGTGTGCTGGCCTGAAGCGGAATACCGCTCGATCGTAAGGCGAATGTAGATATACGGGACCACGAACCACGCGATGGATAACGGAATCAGTTTCCGCCATCTCCGCCCAGGGTGGAGCACAAGTATCAGTGGAAAGACCACAATCAACAGAATCTCGCTCTCATAACTCCATAGGGACATGTATTCAAATCCTGCGGCGAGTGCAGCGAGCGGAATTGAAAAATACCAGCGCGTGTCCAAGGCGATCGTCAAAAACAGGAACGCCATAAGCATCCAAAAGATGACGCCGTATTGATTCATTTGCCCAACCCACTGGGTCGCACCATCGGCGGAGTGGACCAGTACCAGAGCGCCGGCTGTATAGGCGATAAGCAAGTTCTTTGGCAAGAACCTGCGTACCAACAAGAAGGTCAGGAACCCTCGCGCCCACCACAAAAATGCATACACCACCTGGTAAGGGACATAACTTCCGGCAATGTGCAGCACTTCGCCCAGCAAATAAGATAGGTGATAGAAGACGTTTTCTTGCTTCCTGAGACGATCGGCGACGTAAAAAAACCTCTCGCCAGCTGTGCGTTTCACTCAAATACGGGAACGCGGTTTCGTAGGGCAAACCGCTGAAAAAATTATATACGCCCCACATAAGTAGAACCAGCAGACAATAAGCCAGCGCAGTCACGGCGTCTCTTGAATCGCTATCTTTCGTCTGCCGAAAAACCGGAGGGGTTGCGACGGTGGGCCGGGGAGCGGTTGGGGGCTGTTTGGTGATTCTCTTGACCGGCACGCAGCGACGCGCTATTTCGAAGCGCTTAGACCTAACTTATCACAGCGGTCCCACTTAACCTTGATCTATCAGCGCGCGGCAGTAGTAAATCTTTTTGAAGACAGCGAGTCGGAGCCAGACGACCGCTTGAAGTCATCGCCGTTAAACCTTTTTCGCCGCCGCTGGCCCGCTGCAGCGTTATCGCCAGCAGCGCGCCACTAGACACGTCAATTGCACGCTCGTGCGCCAGGTGCGTGCGTCCGTCCTTCATCTTTGTGATGTGTGCATCCGGAATGGTAAGGCCGGTGTGCATGAAGGGGACGATCAACCAAGCGATCGACGAGCCTAAGCCGGCGCGATGGTGTCTCGTACTACTTTTTTTGCCGGCACGCAATGCGCTGTTCACACGCGTACGCCTGCTGTATCGCGTATTTCCGACATTTAGCGATCCTTTTCTCGTCAGCCTAATTTGTTGCCGGACATCTGCCGCAACTCGTTTGGCACTACATCCAGGCCGTGGCTGCGGCACGTATCGACGATGTACAATGGACGCGACTTTACTTCCTCGTAAATCTTAGCTAAGTACTCGCTGACCACGCCTAGTCCGATAAGAATAAAGCTACCGATCAGGCAGAGCGTCAGCATAATCGATGTCCAGCCTGGAACGACGAAGAATCCAAACTCTTTCGCGCTCAAAGCATAAATGCCAGCGCCAAATCCAACGGCCGCTACCACCAATGCCGAAGCAAAACTTAGGCGCAGTGGCAGAGGAGAAAAGGAGATAATAGCGTCCCAGGCGAAGCGCATCATTTTTCGCACCGGATACTTGGTTTGGCCGGCGACACGCGGAGGGCGTGTGAAACGCACTGCGGTTTGCGGAAAGCCGACCCACGCCACCATTCCTCTTAAGAAGCGGTGCGTCTCTCGCATTGCACGAAGAGCATCTAAACACGGCCTGGAAATGAGGCGAAAGTCACCTGTATCGGGAGGCAAATCGCGATAAATCGCGAACTTCATCAAACGGTAGAACGCCCAAGCCGTGAAACGTTTGAACCAGTTCTCGTTCAGCCGCCTATCGCGTTGCGCGTATACGACATCGAACCCGCGGCGATATTCAGAGATCATCTCGAGGATCAGTTCGGGTGGGTCCTGCAGATCTCCGTCCATCAAGACTACCGCCTCGCCTATCGCGTAGTCCAGGCCGGCTGTAGCCGCGGCTTGGTGTCCGAAATTCCTGGAGAGCGAAACTACCCTGACCCTGCTGTCCTCGGCCGCCCAGTGCAACAATTCGGTGCCAGTTCCGTCTCGGCTTCCGTCATTGACGAGAACAATCTCCACGGCGGCAGGGATACGAACAATCACCTCGGTGAGCCGGCGGCGAAGATACGGGACGGTCTCTTCTTCGTTGAAAAGGGGCACTACCAGAGATAAGCACACCGGTCCTCGCCGCTCGCCTGTGATGTCCTGCATTCAGCGAACCTATATGTTAGCATCGAACACGTTCAGGCGAAATTGATTCGTTGCTATACTCCTAATTTCTTGATGTCTTTCCGCGCTGGGTCCAGGGTCGTTTATTACGCCGCCATTCTGCTGGTGCCGGCCGCCGTGTTGTGGCATCGCAGCGATGCGCTGTTCAGCCCGCTCTGGTACGCGGATAGCTGGTTTTATCTCGGTTATTTCCACAATCTCGTGAATTTCAAACGAGCGTTGTACCCCGATTTTTACTACGGAAGCCGACTCTCCTGGATTTTGCCTGGGTACCTGATTCATTGGTTATTTCGACCATTGATCGCTAATATTATTTTGCACCTTGCGGCGCATGTAGCCGCCTCGGTATCACTCTTTCGGATCCTCGTTTCCAGTACTGGTCCTCGCGCAGCCTTCCTGACTACGCTGTTTTACTCCGTCAATCCATGGGTTTGGACCGCGAGCGGTTGGGACTATCCCGCTGGCGGCGCCATCGCTTATTTGCTGCTGGGCATTGCATGCCTTACATCGGCGACGGAGACGTCCCACTATCGAAGCCGGCTAATCTTCGCCGGCGCCTTCCTGGCAGCCTCGATGTTTGCGCAACTCTTCATGGGGATTTTTTTGGCCATGGGTGTTCTCTACTACGTCGGCATAGCTTGGGCGCGAAAATACCCACTTCGGACAATATTACCGCACGCAGCCGCCAGCCTCACGGTAGGTGCTTTAGCGGCCACTGTACCGCTGTGCCTTATCAATGGGCTACTAATCGACGGTAATTTTTGGTTTTGGTCGCCGTCATTTAAAACTGCCGGCCGGGTGATACAGAATTACACGTGGGTGGAAAGCATATGGGCGCGCGGCAGGCTGACTCCCTGGCTTTGGTTTTTCCTCCTGGCAGCGGCCTTGGGCCTGCTCTCTCTCTTTCGATGGTCCGATGCGGTACGGCGGCGCGACCTTAGCAGGTTGCTCACGTCGCTAACCTTCGTTCTGCTCTTCGCGTTTATGGCTGTTATGCAGGCGCTGGGATTTACCTGGCTGGGGCATAGCTACTACGCCTGTTATTTATTTCCGTTCGCTTTCTTAGTGTATGGCCACAGCTTTTTCCAGGCAGCAGAACAACTCGGCCGTGTTGCGTATCTCATCGCTTGCGCTGGTTCCCTGATTCTGGCGGCGGCGCTTTGGTACGACCCATATCAACACCCGCTCCCCGGAGGAACAGACTGGCTGATCGCTGCCTTCGTAATCATCGCTGCATCCGTGGCGCTGCGTAAACAATCGGCGAGCGTCTTCATCGCTGCTACGGGATTCGCAATTCTGACGTACGGAACCTATGATGGACGCGATCAGTCCGACCGGTTGCATGCCACCGCCGACCAATATTTGCGAGTTATGGGCGCGCGGCAGCATATTGAACAACGCCGCAACGGCACACCGATTCTGTTCTGGTACGACAAGCAAGAACCTGCGTTTCATGAGTATTTTGCCCTGAACTCGACGTATATGGCCGAGATGGCGCGCGTCAGTGACCATTTTCCAGCAGGTTGTCCGGAGCACTGGGATGCAGGCACTATGATCGCCGTCATCTCCGCTCGTACTGATGCGGCCAGCACCGCGCGATCTGCCCTGAGCCGGTGTACCCTGGGGCTCAAGGTAGATGTAGGGGACGTTTTTCCGGTGCGTGATGGTCCCACCAGGTATACCGTCAGCCTATTGAATGTGAGGTCCGACTATTCCTGGCTGCGCCCCTTGAGCGCCACTTTCTCAGGCTCGCCGGGAAAGGGAGCGCTGCAAGTAGCGGAGCAGGACCGCTGGCTCCCGCTAGAACTTTGGAAGGCCGCGCCGGGCACCGTTCAATCCCCCACGACAGTGGGCCTAGATGTGCGCACCCCAGCATACAAATATGCCTACGCCATGGCATATCCGGCACTGAATGTGCCAGTCACGGGCCGTTATTATTTTGTGGTGCGTTATTCGTTGCAAGCGGGCCACCTGGCCTTCGGCGGATTCCCCGCTGACGAGTCCCGCTGGCTGGCCGTCGTTAAATCACGTGCCAACCTCGCCAGACACGCCGACATGGTATTCTCGCTGAACCTGCGCCAAGGCGATACAATCATCCTTCGCGTTGCGAACGATAACTGGTATGATCGGCCGTCATTGTTCACCATTGAAGCTACGATGGCGTTTCTGGCGCCCACGAACTAGGGCTGCTTCTTATTTGTGAATGCCCGAACCTGTACGGTCTTTGGGAAGACGATGTACCCCTCTTCATTGGCGAGCAATGCCAGGCGAACAGCGCGTGTTCCAGGCGGTAAGGTCAACACCGCGTGGTCCTCACCCGCGGGCAATGTTCCCGACGAGTACAGGGTCCTGTAATCTTGATCCTGAAGAGTCATGTTGATGCTGCCGAACCGCTGATCGTTCGTCTGCGCAAGAACCGCAACCTCGACTGCCGCTGCAGAAGAAGTCCCCTCAATCGCCGTGGATTCGAAAGCCGTCGCGAAATGATCTCGATTCGTAGTCGCTAGAAAAATTCCGGAGGGAAGGACGGGTGCGGTTCTGGGCGGCTTACCGTAAAAGCTGTGCTGGGTATGGGAAAGAAGCGCGGGGAAATCGTAGTGCATCAGTTCGGCACCAGGCATAATGCTGTCCGGCACTGGGGACGAGGTCAATATTCTTGGCCGCACCGCATGCCCCAAGTCCAACGCGAGCCCTCCGGGAGTTACGTGAATCTCTCCAGAAAAGTCGCGCAGCGAGAATTTGCCGGCGCGCATCTTGCCGATGCTCAGCCGATCGCGCGAGGTGGGATACCACGTGGTGGGAAAATCGATGACCGTGCGTTCGTTCAACCGTACAACGATGCTCCCGGAGGTCACCGAATAGTCCACTTGCAGGTGCTGCGGCACGCCGAACTGGATCGGCACATCCTGGCTTAGCGTGTAGCTCACGCCACTGTGTACATAACAGAATATGGCGCTATTGTCCGATTGGTACTGCACGAATAGTAAATCCCACCGTTCGTATATGCCGGTGGACAGAAGCGTCTCGCGTACGCCTGGTTTGGCGCGTGAAAATACCAGGTTTGCCTTGAAGTGAAGCGTTTTCACGTCATTCATGAGGGCTTCAGGCCCAGCGCCAAATAAGCTGGCCAGCGATGCGAACGTGGCGGAACGCGGTTGTTCAAGAGGATATCCGTAGCTGTTCACGCTGAGAGCCATATTGAGCAACACGGCCCAGACGCAACCTGCCACCGTAATCGCCGAAGCGGCTATGCGCGTTGGCCGTGTCTGCAAATGCGTGTACAACCAGAGGCAGCAGTAGAGCCCCACTATTAAGATCGCTGGAACAAAATCCAATTCGTATCGCGATGATGCGGAAGGCCAGACACACACTCCCGCGAACATCACGAATCCACACAACAGGACAATGTGCAAAACCGTGCGCACGCAGGGCTTCTGTTTTGATGAGAGAAATGGAAGCAATAGAGCAGCAACACAGAGCGGCGAAACAATAAACACGCTCGCCACCGGCTCTTGGAAATAATTTTTCGGGACAAGATTTGGGTCGCCGAACGGTTGCGCCGCCGCACTCATTTCAAAGAACGGGAACCGCCGAATGAAATCTGGCGCGCAAATCATGAAATAGTACAGAGTTGCCAGTGTGTCGTGCAGTCGGAGTGCGAGTGGTGTGCCGAGTTTATACTCTTTCAAATAATTAGTCACCCCCACTTGATAATGGGCTCCGAACTCAAACGGATTTTCGAAACGGGCGTAGTTGTACCAGGCAATCAACACGCCGGCAATCGCGAGCGGAGTTAATAAAGCGGCAAAATCCTTGACCGCAGCCTTGCCCCCGATTCCACCTGACCGCCATACGTGAAAAACGTAAAAAACGAGAACCACCAGGACGACAAGAACGCTGTGCGGACGCGACGCGACAGCCAATCCCAAGCAAACACCCCCTAATACAAACGACCATCGGTCCGTTTGCGGCCTCACGATACGACGCGCAAAAAAGTACAAACCGCCCAGCAGGAAGCAATACCCCGCCGATACGGCTACTTCGTACACTCGCGGCCGCCGGAGGACCATCGGAGCGCTTTGCCCGATGCCCAGAACGAGCACGGCAGCGGCTTGGAGGAACCAGGGTGGCCGTAGACGCGCCCCCTCCAGCAGCAGAAACAGCATAAGGCACGAGAAGACGTAACCGGCCATCGTGAAAATCGTCACGGCGACATCATCGGAGACGCTCCAACCGGTAAGAACGTGCCACGGCAGATACAGTGTAACTGCTGGTCCAATTCCGAAGTACAGATAGTATTTACCGTGATATAACGATGCATCGTGCAACCGTAGCTTTTCGTTCGTGTCAGGATCGTAAGGGTCCTGCAGCGCCAGCATTTGGCGCGATGGCTTCTCGGGTAAGTAAAGATGACCCTGTAGAAGGCTGACTGTGAGCTGATTATAAAAATCGCGCGCAGTGTCGCGTGGGTGAAATGCGCGGTTACTGGATGTCGCTGTCCAGAGGAAAAAGACAAAAATCAATAGCGAGGTACCGTACCAACCAGCTTTTCGAAGACGTTCGAAATGATACGATTCATCGGACTGGGCAGGCAGGCATTCCGCTCGCCCGGACACGGCGGCGCCGGCCCTAGCCGGCGGTCGCTTGCTTTCGTGCCTGGTGCGGTTGCGCGGCATTCAACATGGGAGGGTGCTTGGGGCAAGCCGAACACTGAAAAATTTCACGCGTTTTCCCCAATATCTCACGAAACATTCCAACCAATCAACCGCAGGAGTGTCCTAAAACTAGGACACTACCCAACCGCACTATGCGTTGCAAGTGCATACCGATTCTCATCCGTTGAGGACGTCTGGCGTGCCCACGTACGGTCGCATTGAGCAACCGCGCCCGTTCGTCCCGACCGCCCACCAGACTTGGATAGGCAAACGACACAATGCCTCCGCCGGGTATAATTAATTTTCTTCAGCTCCAAAACGATTGCACCAAGCATGAAGACCGCCGCCTCGTTTGACGACACCCCTCTCGCCAAGGTTCGCGAGTACTGGAACGCGCGTCCGTGCAATATCCGCCATTCCCCTAAACCTGTCGGCACGCGCGAGTATTTTGACGAGGTGGAGGCCCGCAAGTATTTCGTCGAATACCATATCCCGGAGTTCGCCGATTTCGAACGCTGGAACGGAAAGCGGGTTCTTGAAATTGGCTGCGGCATCGGAACCGACACCATCAATTTCGCCCGCCACGGCGCACAGGTCACCGCTGTCGACCTCACCGAAAAATCACTTGAAGTGGCGCGCCAGAGAGCACGGGTATTCGGGCTGGAGGATCGCATCACTTTCCTACAAGCCAATGCCGAGCAGTTGACCGATTACGTCCCCGTCGAGCGATACGATCTGGTGTACTCGTTCGGCGTCATTCACCACACGCCGCACCCGGACCGCGTGCTCGAACAAATCCGTAAGTATGTTACGCCCGAGAGCACCGTCAAGATCATGGTCTACAACCGCTGGTCCTGGAAGGTGTTCTGGATTCTGTTCGTTTACGGCAAAGGTCAATTCTGGAAGCTAAACCGGTTGATCGCGGATTACTCCGAGGCCCAGACCGGCTGCCCCGTAACGTATAGCTATTCGCGGGCCGCGGGCCGCCGCTGGCTGGAAGATCACGGGTTCCGGGTGGTCGACGCACGCGTGGATCACATCTTCCCCTACTGCATTCCCGAGTACAAGGAATATCGCTATCGCAAGGTCTGGTATTTCCGCTGGATGCCGAAACCGCTGTTTCGGGCGCTGGAACGCGCCTTCGGATGGCATCTGTGCCTCACGGCAACACCGAAGTAATGGCCGCGCAAGAGGCTCCTTATCTTTCCCTAGTCGTAACCGCGCGCAACGACGATCACGGCGGTAATCTGCTGCAACGCATGCAAGCATTCGTCAGCGGTTGGATCAGCCAAGCCAAGCGCTATTCGATTGCTTCCGAGCTGATCATTGTGGAATGGAATCCGCCGGCGGACCGGCCACGTTTGGCAGACGCGCTGCATTGGCCCCAGGAACTCGGCCCATGCGAAGTGCGCCTAATCGAAGTGCCGCTGGAATTGCATCGCCGCTTCGCGCACGCTGACGCCCTCCCGCTATACCAAATGATTGCCAAGAACGTCGGCATCCGGCGCGCGCGCGGCGCATATGTTCTGGCCACGAACATCGATATTCTGTTTTCCAACGAGCTGGCGTGCCACTTCGCCGCTCGCCGCCTCCAACAGGGGCGCATGTATCGTATCGACCGGCACGATGCCATGAACGGCGTCCCCGTTGATGCGCCGATCGATCAGCAGCTCGAATATTGCAGGACGCACTTGATCCGCGTCAATGTGCGCGAGGGCACATACAGCGTGTCGCCGGAAGGAAAGCCGATCCTCAGCAGTGACGATATCGCGCGCGTCGATTCTGGCCTGCTGTTCGGAAAAGGGTGGCTCCCGGTGGAGCGCTATATCGCCAACGAGCCGTTTCGCTGGGCAGGACAATACGCGGAATTGTTACTGCAAGCCCCGCCGCAAAACGCCGCCGGGCTGACGATTGAGTTGGAACCGGGACCGGGGACGGGCAGCGCATCGCTCGACCTGGAAGTGACCGCCGAAGACCAACGCGTGCTGGCCCACATCCAGGTCGGCCGGCGGAGCAGGCTGCACCTGCCTCTGCCCACGCCCTTGCCTGCGCGAATCTGGTTCCGCGTCCACCAGGGCGGATTGCCAGCCGAGCATGATCCTCGAATCCTGAATTTCCGGGCGTTCCGTGTGGAGTGGAACACCGCAACCCGCGATGCGGCGAGCGTCCGCCCGATTGGCGGCAGAAATTTCATCGCAGCCGCGTGGTTTGCGTTGCAACATCTCATCGACCGCCTGGCTAAGGGCGGGCGCCTGGTTCGCATTACGGTCCCAGTCTCACCCCGGATGCAGCGGCGCCTCAAAATGTATGTAGATTATCGGGGCTTCGTCGGCATGGCCCGTCATTCTGTTTCGCACCTGAAGCGGCGCATGAAATTCCAGGCCGCGGCCCACCCCGGCGAGGACATCTTTCAACCCGGATCGGGCGTGTCTCCGGGCGCCGGCTGGGAGGTGCTGGAGGATTATCGAGGCGAAACTTTCCGGCGCGCGCGCGATGGCGCTGAACTTATCGTCGCACCTTCTGCAAGTCCAATACGGGAACTGGCGCTGCAAGTCGAGCCGCTGGAGAAAAACGTGGTGTTCGATTTGTGTCTCCTGGATGCCGCCGGAAAGACACTCGGTACCGGGCGCGCTCAGGGTCTGGCGTTTGTGCGCTTCCCGATCGAGAGTGTCAGCGGAAAAACCCAAGTCTTCCGGCTATCGCAGGCCAACCCAGCCCCAGTGTCTGGAGGTGGCGAACTGAAGGTCTTCTGGTGCGGATGCCCGGTAAAGACTAAGAGCGCAGGGCCGGCGCTCACTCTTGCGCAGCCCTGGGGCGCGGGTTGGCAGTGGGATCCCGAGAGCAATGCCATGAGGACTTCGGGCTCGGCGGAGCTTGTGCTCCGCCCTGCTTCCAGTTCGCAGCCCACCCTTTATATCGACGTCGAGGCCAGCCCGCCGGCGGATTTCCAAGTTCGGGATCGAGACGGAAAGACCTTCTGCAGCGGGCGCGCCGCTCACCGCGCCGTGCACAGCTTGGATGTGAATCTGCAGCCGAGCCGCACCCACGTACTGGAATTTGCCGCTTCCGGGCCAGTCCGCTCGTACGGATGCGATTGGAACGAGTCACCGGGGGCCCGTTCCAGCTTCATTCATACCAACGCATGCGGCGATTTCACCCTGCTGGCGCGCGAACACTGGTTTGACCTGCGCGGCTATCCTGAGTTCGATCTGTTCTCCATGAACCTGGATTCCATTTTTTGCATCGCCGCGCACCATGGAGGCGCGCGAGAGGAAGTTCTGCCCGACCCGATGCGGATTTATCACATCGAGCACGCCACCGGTTCCGGCTGGACCCCCGAAGGCCAAGCCAAGCTGTTCGACCGCATACGCGCACGCGGCCTGTCCTTCGTCGATAACGAGGAAGTGCTGGTCTGGGCTTCGCAGATGAACCGGCTCAACGCGCCGATGATCTTCAACCACGAAAACTGGGGCCTGGCAGAGTACGAACTGAAGGAAACCGTCATTTCGGACCGTCACAGCGAGCACACGGCTAAGGCACAATGATCTCGGTAATTCTCTATGGCCGGAACGATTCGCACGGCTATAATCTGCACAAACGCGCGGCCATCAGCCTGAATTGTATTGGCGAAGTCCTTAGCGATCCCGGCGACGAGATCCTGTTTCTGGACTGCAACACGTCGAACGATCTTCCGACCTTTATTGAAGCGATCTACGACACGCTGACGGAGAAAGCGCGGCGCATACTGCGGGTTTTCCGGCTCCGGCCCGAACTGTACTCGCGTCTCGTCGGCCAGACGCACCTGTTCGCAACCGAGCCGCACACACGGAATATCGCGCTGCGCCGCTCAAATCCGAGCAACCGCTGGGTGCTATCGACCAACACCGATATGATTTTCGTCCCGAACACCGGGTGGTCCAGCTTGTCCGATGCGGTTCGCGATCTTCCCGACGGGTTCTACGTAACACCCCGCTTTGAGCTTCCGGAGCCGCTCTGGGAGTCCTTTCCGCGCAGCGAACCGCGAGACGCCATGCGGCTGTGCGAGTCGCTCGGACCCAAGCTGCACCTTTACGAGGTGCCCGCGCGTGTCCCGTACATGCGATTCGATTCGCCTGGCGACTTTCAGCTCGCTCCGCGTCACGCTTTGTTCGACATATGCGGTTTCGACGAACGGATGACGCACGGCTGGCACGTCGATTCCAATATGTGCAAGCGCCTGTATCTGTTTTTCGGCGGCCGGACAGAGAGCCTAGCCGACCGTGTGCGCGGATACCACTGCGACCATACGCGAGTCGCCACGCTGGCGCACCGGGCCGATCTGAAGCTCGACAATAACCTGCAGCAGTTCGTTTGGGATGTTACCGATCCCGTGGCTCGCCACCAGGCCGAGACGTGGGGCGCGCCGCACGAAGACATCGAGGAGGTGGACTTCGCCAATGGGGCTGCGGCGCGCTACGCCTGGGCCGTGGAGCGCAGCATAGGTATTCCGCAGCAAACATTGTATTGCACTGATTGCAACGATGCCCGCAATTTCGTCCACTATCCTCCCGAACGCGCTCTGCCGTATTTGGCGGCGAATTTCACCGTGTATCCGCCTTCGACTCGTTTTCTGTATGCGGGAAATAGTCCGCGCATGCTCGAACTGACTACCCAAACATTGAACGACATGGGTTTCGGCGAGCCGCTGAACTACGTGTCGGACTTGCTGTCAGCAGGAGACGCGCCGGAACCAGCCGTTGCGGTAGGTCCGGAGCAGGCGATTGCGGGCGGCTACGATTGCTTCATCTTCGATTTCGGCCTGGATGGCAACGGAGTGGACTTGAGCCGTATCGCGCGTGTAACGGACTGGCCGCGGGATCTTCGTTACAGCCTGGGCGCGGTAACGCGATGTATGGAGGCGAGCGCTCTGGCCGCCGGCCGCACGCCAAAGACGGGCGGGCGTATTCCGGATTTCCTGGTGTTGAACGCGAACCATTATTTGTTCCAGCGTTTCAGCGATCAGCTCCTGCTCTCCACCGAAACCCCTTACCCACTACACGTCCGGAAGGGCCGCCCGCGCGTAGGCGACGAGGTGAATTATCGTGGCGCTGACTGGAAGTACACACGGGACCTGCTGTGCTCGTTTATCGCTTACGACGAGACGGACCATTCGATTCCCGCGATCGCCGCCGATAGCGCAATCGACTTCACTACCGAGGGACGTTCGGCGCGGCACAAGGATGGACACTGGGGCGCCATGGATTACACGGGGAGTTGGACGGATGGCCACACCGCCGCCCTTCTGTTCGCGCCGCCGGCATCGCTCCAACGCGACCTTATCGCGCAAGTGCGTATCAATGAAGCGTTCCTCGGCTTGGACGACGATCGCATTCGCATCCGAGCATCTTTCGAGCGCCAAGTTATAGCGCATTGGGATGTCTACTCGCGGTTTGAAGTGATCGATTGCAAGGCGCTGCTTCCGGCGGAGCTCATGGCTGGAAAAGATATCTGTCGGCTGGAGTTCCACATCGAGAACCCGCACTCGCCCGAGCAGGTGGCCCTGGCGCGCGGCGATCGTATCGTTAACAGCGATCCTCGTGAACTCGGCGTAAAAGTGCAAAGCGTGCGATTCACCACCACGGATGTGCTTGCCTATTCCATCGGACGCGTTCTCGATTTCACGGACGGCGGGACCGGAGCGGCGCATTGCAACGAATGCTGGAGCCAACCGGATAATTACGGGCAGTGGACACTAGGCCCCGATCCGAATCTAGTGCTGCTGGTTAACGAGCCGCTCCCGGAACCGCTGTGGGCCGTCTTTACCATCACGGATGCAGCCGTCAACACGGAACATCCAAAGCTTGGCGTGGACGTAGAGATCAACGGCGACAAGGTGGCCGAATGGGCCCTTGGGCCGAATCGGATCACGGATGAACGCAGGGTGTTTTTGGCCGATGGCATTCCCTCCGCCGGCGCGGTGCTGGTATCGTTCCGTATCGGGGCACCGCGCACCCCGAAGGAGCTGAATTGGTCGAGTTGGGACCTGCGCCCGCTCGGATTTCGCCTCACGAGGTTCAGGCTGGAACGGGTCGGAGCGCAGAAATACAAGCTGGGGAATGTTATTGACTTGACGGATCAAGGCAATTCCGCTGGCTTCGTCGGCGATGCTTTGGGTACGCAATGGGCTCAGCCGGATCGATTCGGATCCTGGACCTTGGGGCGTGAAGCCGTGCTCAAGATCGAGTTGGAAGATGCCGCGCCGGGCCCGGTCCCCGTTTCGTTTATCGTTTCCGACTGGGTGGCTTCCAAGGAATCGCCGGCGTTGCCCGTCGTGGTGAAGGCAAATGGAGTCCTGATCGGCCAATGGAGCCTGGACTCGAGCCGGGGTGTGCATCGCCGAATCCTGGCCATTCCCGCCGAAGCCATCGCTGGGCGCACCGAATTGCTACTGACGTTCGAGATCCCCACGCCACGATCTCCGCAATCGCTGGGCTGGAGCGGCGATTCTCGTCCGCTCGGGCTTCGCCTCGCTCTCATCTCGATCGGAAGCGCGGAGGTCCCCATGCCGGCTTTCGGGCGGCGCGGCTATATCATTCGGCGCGTGTTCGAGCGGGCGCTCGGGCTGCCCGCCTTCGCGCGATACCACGCCGCCCGCCTATTGAAGTGGTGGTACGAGCGATGACCACCCCGCTCAAGGGTCTGCGCATCGTCACCACTATTCCCCCGCACTCCTGGTTTGGCGGAATCGATTACAACTTCGCCATCGAGATGAGCGAAGAATTGCGGCTGCTCGGCGCGGACGTGTTTGACCTCCATATCGGCAGTTTCATCACCAACAATGACATCTACATCGGCAACGCCATTCAGGCGCTGAAATCGTTCCGGCCGGATGTCTCTTTTGCGCTGCCCAATGCGCTTTACGCGCTGTTGTGCCGGGACAAGAACCAGCAAAACGTTTTCAAGGATATTCTTCAGATTCCGAGCATCATGCTATGGGACCATGGGCTGCTGCAACTGCCCCAGCAGATCCTGGGGCCGCTACCCAACAGTCCCGCTGAAGCGGCCGGCGGCTGCATCCGCCGTCTCAAGCGCGCGTTGAATCACCCCTTATTGATCCACTATTCTCCGGATCACGGCCACATCGACGCGTTCGATCGGCTGGGCGTCATCGATCGCAGCAAGGTTCGCTTTTTCCTTCAACCCGCCTATCCCAACTTCGTCCGGTACGGCTATCGAACGCCCCCCGCCAACGCATATCGCACCAGAATTGCGTTCGCCGGAAACGTCTATGTGAAAGGCGCCAAGAACCTCCCTTTTCGCAACGAACCCGGACTCGCCGAGATTGAGGCGCGCGCGCTTACCGCCAAAAAAACCAGGCTCACCGATTGTCTTTGGGATCTCATCACCGCGGAAATCAACTTGCTCGACCGGCACACGCGCAAACGCCTTAAGCTGGAGCCGAACTTCAGCTTTTTCTGGCAATTCCTGCACGAGGAAATCGAAACGGTCGGCAATACCGAAGCGCGTCTGGGCGTTTTGACGGCGCTTAAGCGCGAGTTCGACTTTTTCGGCAATTTCGTCGAACCGGACGCAGTGTCCACGCTGCGCGACCAATATCGCATGCGGTTTCGCAAGTGCCTGGAGTACTTCACCGAACTTCCGCTGCTGTTCATGAACAGCGACGTGATCGTAGACGTGGTCAATTTGGGCTACAACACCGGGGTTTCGCCGAAAATCATGGGATGCTTCGCTTGCGGCGGCCTGGTCCTGTTCGACTATAAACGTGACTTCCACGAGAACATGGGCGAACTGGGAAATCAGGTGATGTATCGCAGCCTGGACCAACTCAACTCCCAGGTGGATGACTATCTCTCGAATGCCAGAAAACGCCGCGAGGTCTCACGCTACCTGCAGCACCGGGTCGCGACAGAGTTCAACTTTGCGGCGCTCAGCAAAAAAATTCTGATCGACGAGCGAGCCTGGTAGCACACGCGCCCAGGCGCGGCTCACTGCCTTGATTGATGAACCCGCGAATAACCAGCCGCTGCGTTATTGTTTGTAACACAATCATGCTAAAATGTTTTCGGTGCTCACCGACTTCGACAAGTTGAGCGTCGACCGGTTTAAGAAAGCCACCCAAGCGAAACTGCGCGACGTCCGCTGCCCGGATCACCACCGGCCCCCGCGGCTCCGCTTCAATGGCAGCTCGCTCCAACAGATCAGCATCTCGCTGAGCGGTTGTTGCACGAAACTGATGGAAATCGCCAACGCACGCATCGCAGCTCCACAAGCTCCGTCCGCCTCAGCCGCTAGCGCTAGCTCGAATGCGCAGCGGGCGTAGCTGCGCCCCGGAACGGTTGGCATCTGAAGTGCTCACAAGGTCGGCAGCGACGTTCCCGTTGGGGACAGTCGCGTTAAGGCGCTGCTAGCCCTACCGCTCCGGTACTAAACCGGAACAACCTCTCCAAAATTGATCCTCGCAGGCGGCGGAAGAATTCCCGCCCATGAGGAAACACCACCAAGGAGATGTTATGTGCCCTAAAATGAGCGCGAGCCGGAGTTTTGCCGCTCTCGTGTTGCTGCTGACGCCACTCTTAACGGCATCGGACGATTCAAACGGAGACGCGAGCTATCAGCGCGGACGCGCCGCGTTCGATGCCGGCAAATACACCCAAGCAATCCCGCCACTGAAGGCAGCGTTAGAGAAGGCCCACGCCACTTCGCGAACCGGTTTTACATTGGTGCAAAGCGCGTATACGCTTGCCCTGGTATACCAACTTCACGGCCAGCCCACAATGGCGGAGCCGCTCTATGTCGAAGCCAAGGCCGCCGTTGAGGCAATGGGAGATAGCGGCCGCCCTCTGCTCGGATTCGTTTTGGAAAGCCTCGGTGAACTGCGTTTCGACCAAGGCAGCTGGAATGAATCTGAGAAATTGCAGCAGCAGGCGATTACGATATGCACTGAAACTCATGGCAAGAATCATATCTGTACTCTTACTGCCCAACGTCACCTGGGCGAATTGATGATCGAGCGAGGTTCTTTCGCTGATGCCGAAAGCGTTTTCGAGGACCTTATCCGCACGCTGCGTCAGATGCCTGCTCCGCCCGCCGAATTCCTAGCCAGCTCACTGGCGAGTTTTGCGACCCTTCAGATTTCAGAAGCACGCTTCGAGACGGCCGAACCTCTGCTGCGCGAGTCTATGGATTTGCTCTCGAGCAATCGGATTTCTGGCCCCATTCTGGCCGACACTCTGATCGATCTGGGACGGCTGTACCGTCTTGAACACAACTGCGCTCGTGGTGAACCGCTGCTCAAAAAGGCTCTGGATATCTACGAGAACGGTAATGACCCACATCAAGCCGGAGCGCTCAACGAGCTAGGGCTGCTCGCGCTGGATGAGCAAAAGTTTGCTGTCGCCAAGCAGTATCTAAATCGCAGCCTGGACGTTTATCAGAAAATCGCCGGCAGCACCCGGTTGTTAGCCGGGCGGGTGAAGGCCGCACTGGCCGAAGCCTTCTTGGGAGAACGCAACGTCGAGCAGGCCAGGACTTTAATCCACGATGCATTAACCATCGAGCGCGAAGCTCTCGGCGATCAACATTCCGAATACGCCCGCCAGCTGATTGTAGCCGCAAACGTTGAGGCAAGCTGCCATCGAACGGCCGATGCCGAGACCTACTATCGCCAGGCGTTGACCATTTTCCGCCGCAGTTTCTCGGAGGATCAGCCGGAGCGGATAGGCGCCGAGCGAAAGTACGCGCAGTTCGTTCAGTCTGTTCGAAAATAATCAACCGGCTCGAGCGAGTATGCGCTCCACACCGTGGCAAAACACTTCAGGCCGGGTAAGGAGGCTCACAACCAGATAGGCCTCCTTCTCAAAATCGAAAAAGAAACCCGGCTGCACCAGCACGTTATCGTCACGCAGTAATCCGAGGGCCCATTCCTCCTCCGACTGAATCTTGGGCGCTTCTAGTACTGCGTACCAACCGCCCTCGGTTTCGAGCAGCCGCCAAGGTGAGGCCGATCCAATTTTTCGAGACAACACCTCGCGATTTGCGTGAACACGATCCAAAATGTGCTTCTGGATATCCTTCCGCCAGCCCAGCAGCCGGTCGGCTGCCCACTGCACTGGCGTCCCCACCGACAGATAGGTATCTGCGATCAGTTCCAACCGCTCCAGCGCCTGTTTTCGAGCAGCATCCGGCCCGCCGCAGAGAATCCACCCGAATTTCAACTGCGGCAAACCCAAAACCTTCGAGAAGCCGCTCAGCACAAAGCTCAAAACGTCCTGAATCTCGGATAGCGACCTGACGCACTGGCCGCCGCTCAACACATAGTCGGAGAAAACCTCGTCTGAGATGATCGCGAGCCGATGTTCGGCGCACACCGCGATTAATTGGTTCAGCTCGGATCGTTTAAGAAAAGAACCGGTGGGATTGTTCGGATTGACCAGCACGAGGGCTCGCGTTCGCGGCGTGATGCTGTTCCGGAGCGCATCAAAATCAATCCACCACCGGCCCTCGTACGTCAATGGATACTGGACAGCGCGGACGGAGTCAAGCTCGGCCAGAAACTCAAACAGTGGGTACGACGGGCGCGGCACCAATACTTCGTCGCCTGGGTCCGCCAATAGTTTGAACAGATATGCGTAGCCTTCGCTGGTACTCGCCGTGAGCAGAACGCGGGCTGGCGACACCGTTCCGTAGTAGTTCGCAACAGCGGCGCGTGCAGAGGCCAAGCCGGCCGGATGCGGTTCGTAGCGTAAAGAGCGCGGATCAGCAAGCGCCGCGAGCAAGGAAGCGGGATAGGTGAAACCCGCCGCTGTCGGGTTCGACTCGGTCAGGTCCAAAATCGGGTCGCCGAGACTCCGCTTGCGCTGCAGCAGCTTGGCGAGAGGATTTTCGGGTGCGCCCCAATTCAGGCGCGAAGAGAACATACCGCGAGTCTAGCTTACTCGCAGCATCCGACCGCGCTGCTGCTGCCCGCCTTGCACCCGCAGGTTTAGCGCCCCCGGCCTAGTTGCTAGGTACGTTGCTGTGCGTCCTCCGCGTTCCGGTGCGGTTCGTAGAGCTGCGGTGTTTACCACCAGTACTACTCTTCTTCGAGGAAGTGGAATGCTGTTTTCGGTCTGAGCCATTCTTGGAACCGGCGAATGCCGCGGCTCCCGACAGTAAGGACAATGCCAGGATACAAGAGAGAGTTGTTTTCATGCCGAATGAGTGGGCCGGCTCTGACGAAAATCGCATCGCAAGTACGCGCGAGGACGCTGGTATTCTGGATTCTGCAACCCCGCAATCCGCGTTTGGAGGCTTCCGATGCCGCAGCATCTTTGTCTCACTCGAATGTTCTGGGCGGCCGCAGGTACGCTGCTCACAGCCGCCTCTGGTCTCGGGCAGCAGCCGGCGCCGCAAGGCGTGCCAGACAACTCGCTGACTCGCGTCTCCGATCACGTCTACGCGATTCTCGGTTTCCCGAATATCGGCATCATCGTTGGCGAACGGGCCACACTGGTGGTGGACACCGGGATGGGACCGCCCAACGGAACGATCGTGCTGCGTCAGGCCGAGAAGCTCGCCAAGAGTCCCAATTTATACCTGACCACGACGCATTTTCATCCCGAGCATGCGGCAGGCGCCCAAGCTTTCCCTCCGCGAACGGTGCTGATCCGTCCGGCAGTCCAACAGGAGGAACTGGAAAAACACGGTGCCGAGTTTATCGAGATGTTTCGCTCCCGGTCGGCTCTCTTCCGTGAGCAACTCAAAGACGTTCATGACCGGCCACCCGATGTCGTCTTCGACCGCGAGGTCAAGCTCGACCTGGGTGGCGTGACGGCCCGGCTGATTTGGCTTGGACCAGCTCATACCCAGGGTGACGAGTTGATCTTCGTCGAACCGGATCGCACGCTCCTCGCGGGTGACATCGTCGAGAATAAGCTCGTTCCAAGCATGCCGAACGCCGACGCCAGCGCGAGAGGCTGGCTGGCCGTTTTGGACAAAATCGCCCCTTTGGATCCACGGTATATCGTGCCGGATCACGGTGGGTTAGGCGATGGCTCGCTGATCGCGCAAGAACGCGCATTTCTTGAAAACCTGCAAACCCGCGCCCAGAATCTGAAGCGCCAGGGCGTGCCGGTGGAAGAGGCCGGTCAGCGCGTTGAGACCGAGTTCAAAGCAAAATACCCCGATTGGGGAAGCCTTACCGCGATTCCCAACGCGGTGCGGCGCGTCTATGCCGAGTCGCAATAGCTCCGCTGAGTCGCGTCTCGCCCGCTCGGACACTCGCCCGCTCTTACGGCACAGGTGCTCCGCTTCGGCTATAC